>NZ_JAAIXZ010000001.1:278321-1621122 GCF_010894435.1 Pyxidicoccus trucidator
GGCCTGGAGCGCGTCGAGCGCGAGGCCAGCTTCTTCCACCTGGGCGGCCACTCGCTGAGCGCCACGCGGCTGGTGGCCCGGGTGCGCCAGTCCTTCGGCGTCCAGCTGCCCCTGGCTGCCTTCTTCTCCTCGCCCACCGTGGCAGGGCTGGCCCGGCAGTTGGCCTCGCTCCAGGCCGCTTCCGCCGAGCTGCCGGAGCCCACTCCTCTCCCCGCCGACGCTCCGCTCGTGCTGTCTCCGGCTCAGGAGCGCCTGTGGTTCATCCACCAGCTCCAGCCCGACTCCGGCGCCTACCACATCCCCCAGGCCGCGGAGCTGCGCGGGGCGGTGGACACCCGTGCGCTGGACTCGGCGCTGCGGTGGTTGCTGGAGCGGCACCCCGTGCTGCGCACCACCGTGTCCTCACTGCAGGGGCAGCCTCACGCGGCGCTGGCGCCCGTACCCTCCCAGGTGCTGCACGTGGAGGGCGCGGCGGCGCAGCCCGGATGGATTGCCCAGAGACTGCACCAGGAGTCATGGCGACCGTTCTCGCTGGAGCGCGGACCGCTGTACCGCTTCCTCCTGCTGAGGACCGGCGAGGAGCGGCACGTGCTGCTCGCCGTCTTCCACCACCTCGTGGTGGACGGGCTCTCGCTGGACATCGTCCTGCGAGAGCTGGGCGAGGCGTATGCCGCCTTCCGTCAGGAGCAGCCGCCCACGGCGGCTCCCGTTCCGCTCCACTACGCCGATGTGGCCGCGTGGCAGCGCTCGGAGGCCGTGCACGCGCGTGACGAGGCGCAGCTGACGTACTGGAAGCGTCAGCTCACCGGGGCCCCGGAGCTGCTCCAGCTCCCCACCGACAAGCCCCGTCCCGCCGTCCTCACGCACCAGGGCGACAACACTGGTCTCCACGCGCTGTCTCCCGCGCTGGCCAGCGCCGTGCGCGCCTTCTGCCGCGAGCACTCGGCCACGCCGTTCATGGTGCTGTACGCCGCGTTCTCCGCGCTGCTGTACCGCTACTCGCGCCAGGACGACTTCTGCGTCGGCACTCCCGTCTCCGGACGCACCCACCCCGCCACCGAGGGCGTCGTCGGCCTGCTCGCCAACACCGTCCCCCTGCGCACCCGCGTGGACACGGCCACCTCCTTCGCCTCACTGGTGGCCCAGGTGCGGGGCACCACGCTGGAGGCGCTGGCCCACCAGGACGTCCCCTTCGAGCGGCTCGTCCAGGCGCTCGGCGTGGAGCGCAGCCTCAGCCACTCGCCCGTGTTCCAGGTGATGTTCGACCTGCACCGGCCGCAAAGCTCGCTCGCTGGCGCCTTCGCCGCGCTCCAGGCCCAGCCGGTGGCCGTCGACCTGCGGGCCAGCCCGTTCGACCTCGCGCTGAGCGTCCTCGAGGGCGCGGACGGCTTCGAGGTCTTCCTGCGCTACAGCGGCGAGCTGTTCGAGTCCGCCACCGCGCGGCGGCTGCTGGAGCACTACCCGCGCCTCCTCGCCGAGGCCGTCGCCGCGCCTCACACGCCTGTCTCCCGGCTGTCGCTGCTGTCGGCCGACGAGCGCGCCCGCGTGCTGCGCGAGGCCCGTCCTCCCACGCACGACTTCGACCTGCGCACCTGCCTGCCCGAGCGCATCTCCGCCCACGCCCGCCAGTCTCCCGAGCGCGTGGCCCTCGCTTCCTCCGACGTGCGCTGGACGTACTCGGAGCTGGAGGCGTGGACGAACCGCGCCGCGCGTCGGTTGGTGGCCCAGGGCGTGAAGCCCGAGTCGGTGGTCGCGGTGCTCGGCCGGCGCAGCGAGGCCACCGTGCGGGCGCTGCTATCGCTGCACAAGGTCGGTGCCGCCTACCTGCCCCTGGATGCGCAGCTTCCCCCGGCGCGGCTGGGCACGCTGCTGGCGGAGAGCCGCGCGCCGTTCATCCTCGCGCTCGACTCCGAGGAGTCGCCGCTGTCCGAGGTGCTCTCGCAACTGCCCGAGACGACCCGGCCTCGCGTGCTGTCCCTGTCCACGGAGGACCTGGCGGCGGAGAGCGCGGAGCCCGTGACGGCGCGCGCCACGCCCGCGACGCTCGCCTACGTGCTGTTCACCTCCGGCTCCACCGGCACGCCCAAGGGCGTCATGGTGGACCACCGCGGCATGCTCAACCACCTGCTCGGCATGCAGCGTGGGCTGGAGATGGGCCCCGAGGACGTGCTCGCCCAGACGGCGCCGCTCTCCTTCGACATCTCCATCTGGCAGATGCTGGGGGCCCTGGCGGCCGGTGGCACCACCCACGTGGTGGAGGACGACGTGGTGCGCGAGCCACCCCGCCTCGCCGCCGCCCTGCGAGACGCTGGCGCCACCGTGGTGGAGCTGGTGCCCTCGCTGCTCCAGGCGCTGCTGGAGGACCCGGTCGAGGCACCGCTCCCGGCGCTCCGCCACATGCTCACCATTGGCGAGGCCCTGCCGCCCGCCACGTGCCGCGACTGGTTCGAGCGCTACCCGCGCGTGCCGCTCGTCAACGCCTACGGGCCGGCCGAGTGCGCCGACACCGCCACGCTGCACCGGATGCACGCGCCGCCCTCGGGCGCCGGCACTCCCATTGGCACGCCCAAGGCGAACATGGAGGTATACGTCCTGGACGACGCGCTCCAGCCCGTGCCTCCAGGCGTGCCCGGAGAGCTCTACATCGGCGGCACCGGCGTGGGCCGTGGCTACGTGGGCCGTCCGGACCTCACCGCCGAGCGCTTCGTGCCGCACCCGTTCAGCGCCGAGCCCGGCGCGCGGCTGTACCGCACGGGAGACCGGGGCCAGTGGAACGAGGACGGCACGCTCGGCTTCCTCGGCCGCGTGGACTTCCAGGTGAAGGTGCGCGGCATGCGCGTGGAGCTGGGCGAGGTGGAAGCCGCCCTGGCTTCCCTGCCCGGCGTGCGCTCCGCCGCCGTCACCGTCCAGCGTCGGGGGCCCGGCGACTCGTGGCTCGTCGCCTGGGTGGTGCCCGCTGCCTCCGACGTCTCCACCGAGTCGCTCCAGCACGCCCTGGCCCGCGTCCTCCCCGCGTACATGGTGCCCTCGCGCTGGGTGCTGCGCCCCTCTCTTCCCCTCACCTCCACCGGCAAGCTGGACCGCAAGGCCCTCGCCTCGCTGCACCTGGACGACACATATAATGATGCGCCCTCCGCGGGCGGCCCCGCACGCGGCCCCGTGGAGGAGCTGCTCGCCCAGCTCTTCGGCCAGGTGCTCGGCCTGGAGCGCGTCGAGCGCGAGGCCAGCTTCTTCCACCTGGGCGGCCACTCGCTGAGCGCCACGCGGCTGGTGGCCCGGGTGCGCCAGTCCTTCGGCGTCCAGCTGCCCCTGGCTGCCTTCTTCTCCTCGCCCACCGTGGCAGGCCTGGCCCGGCAGTTGGCCTCACTCCAGGCGGCTTCCGCCGAGCTGCCGGAGCCCACTCCGCTTCCCGCCGACGCCCCGCTCGTGCTGTCTCCGGCTCAGGAGCGCCTGTGGTTCATCCACCAGCTCCAGCCCGACTCCGGCGCCTACAGCGTCGGTCAGGCCGCCGAGTGGAACGGCCCCGCGGACCTCGAGGCGCTGGATGCCGCCGCGCGGTGGTTGCTGGATCGCCACCCCGTGCTGCGCACCACGGTGTCCTCGGTGCATGGACAGCCACACGTCGCGTTGGCCCCCGTGCCCTCGCGCGTGCTGCACGTCGAGACTGTTGCCGAGGGCCCCGACGCCCCCGTCCTGCTCGCCCGGCGCATCACCGAGACGAGCCAGCGGCCATTCCCCCTGGAGCACGGGCCGCTCTATCGCTTCCTGCTGCTGAAGGCCGGTGGAGAGCGGCACGTGCTGCTCGTCGCCTTCCACCACCTCGTGGGCGACGCGCTGTCGGCCGGACTCCTCCTGCGCGAGCTGGGCGAGGCGTATGCCGCCTTCCACCAGGGCCAGTCCCCCGCGCTGCCCCCCGTGCACCTCCACTCCGCTGATGTGGCCGCGTGGCAGCGCTCGGAGCCCGTCCTCGCGCGTGACGAGGCGCAGCTGGAGTACTGGAAGCGCCAGCTCGCCGGAGCGCCGGAGCTGCTCCAGCTCCCCACCGACAAGCCCCGTCCCGCCGTCCTCACGCACCAGGGCGACAACACCGGCTACCACCCGCTGCCCAGGGCCCTCTCCGAGGACCTGCGCGCGTTCTGCCGCCAGCATCAAGTCACCCCGTACATGGTGCTGTACGCCGCGTTCTCCGCGCTGCTGTACCGCTACTCGCGCCAGGACGACTTCTGCGTCGGCACTCCCGTCTCCGGCCGCACCCACCCGGCCACCGAGGGCGTCGTCGGCCTGCTCGCCAACACCGTCCCCCTGCGCACCCGCGTGGACGCGGCCACCTCCTTCGCCTCGCTGCTCGCGCAGGTGCGCTCCACCTCGCTCGACGCCCTGGCCCACCAGGACGTCCCCTTCGAGCGGCTCGTCCAGGCGCTCGGCGTGGAGCGCGGGCCCGGCCATGCGCCGCTCGTGCAGGTGATGTTCGACCTGCACCGCACCGAGCTGTCCGCCGCCAGCGGGTTCCATGCGCTCGGCGCCCGCCGCGTCCCCATCGAGACGTGGACGTGCGAGGTGGACCTGTTCCTCACCGCCATCGAGGTGGGGGACGGCTTCGAGGTCTACTTCCAGTACAGCACCGACCTGTTCGCGCCCGGCACGGTGGAGCGGCTCCGCAACCACTACATCCGGCTGCTGGAGCACGCGGTGGCCTCGCCGCGCACCTCCGTGGGCGAGCTGTCCCTGCTGTCCCCCGCCGAGCGGGAGCAGGTGCTCCACGCCTTCAACGCCACCGAGCGTCCCTTCGACGCGGAAGCCACCATCGTCTCCCTGCTGGAAGCGCAGGTGGCGAGCACGCCCGACGCGCCCGCCGTCGTCGCGCCCGAGGGCACGCTCACCTTCCGTGAGCTGCACGCCCGGGCCTCGCGGCTGGCGGCGCACCTGGCCGCCGCGGGTGCCGGGCCAGAGGCCGTGGTGGGCCTCTGCCTGGAGCGCTCGCTGGACGCGGTGGTGTCGCTGCTGGCCATCTTCTTCAGCGGCGCCGGCTGCCTCCCGCTGGAGGCGTCGCACCCGCCGGCCCGGCGCGCGGCGCTGCTGCGCCAGGCCCGCGCGCGGCTCGTCGTCAGCCGTCCTTCCCTGTTCGAAGGTGTGGAGCCCGGCGTCCCCCTGGTGACGCCCGACGTGCGAGGCGAGGTGGCCCCGCTGCCCGCGCCCCGGCCTCCGCGCGCCGAGCACCTCGCATACCTCCTCTACACCTCGGGCTCCACCGGCGAGCCCAAGGGCGTGGAGCTCACGCACCGCAACGTCGTGCACTGCTTCGCGGCGTTCGACACGTACTACGCCACGCGGCCGGGAGACTGCTGGGCCTCGTCGGGCAGCCTGTCCTTCGACATCCACCTGGAGGAGCTGCTCTTCAGCATCACCCGTGGCGCGCGCACCGTGCTGCGCGAGGTGGGCCCGCTCGGGCTGGGGCGCGACATCCTCCGCCACGGCATCACCCACGTGGTCATCACCCCGTCCTCGCTGGCCACCGCGCTGGAGGAGCCCGGCGCGCCGGAGTCCTTCCGCGCGCTCAAGGTGCTCGTCACCGGCGGCGAGGTGCTGCCGGATTCGCTGGTGCAGCAGCTGGCGCTCACGGACACCCGGCTGGTCAACACCTACGGCCCCACGGAGACGAGCATCAACGTGGCCGCCGAGGTGACGCTGGCGGACCGGCCCGTGCGCCTCGGCCGTCCGCTGGACCGGTGCCGGGTGTACGTGCTGGACCCGCTCGGCGAGCCCGTGCCCCCGGGCGTCCCCGGCGAGCTCTTCATCGGCGGTACGTGCCTGGGCCGCGGCTACCGCGACCGCCCGGACCTCACCTCGGACCGCTTCGTGCCGGACCCGTTCTCCGGCGACACCGGCGGCCGGCTGTACCGCACGGGAGACCGCGTGCGCTGGTTCGGCGACGGCACGCTGGGCTTCCTGGGCCGCACCGACTTCCAGGTGAAGGTGCGCGGCGTGCGCGTGGAGCTGGAGGAGGTGGAGGCCGCCCTCCTGCGCCAGCCCGGCGTGCGGCAGGCCGCCGTGGTGGTGCGCGGCAGCCAGCGCGACGCGCGGCTGGAGTCCTTCCTCGTGCTGGAGGACGGCGCGGCCGGCTCGGTGGAGCGGCTGCGCGAGCTGCTCGGGCGCTCGCTGCCGGACGCCCTGGTGCCCTCCCGCTTCTTCGTGCTGCCCGCCCTGCCCCACACCACCAGCGGCAAGGTGGACCGTCAGGCACTGGCCGCGCTACCCGTGCCAGCGCCGGAGTCCGCCCCCTCCTCCGGTGAGCGTCCGCGCGGCCCGGTGGAGGAGCTGCTCGCCCAGCTCTTCTGTCAGGTGCTCGGCGTGCCACAGGTGCGGCGCGAGGACGACTTCTTCCACCTGGGCGGGCACTCGCTGGCCGCCACCCGGCTGGTGGCGCGCGCGCGACAGGCCTTCGACGTGGAGCTGCCGCTGCGGGCCTTCTTCTCCGAGCCCACCGTGGCGGGCCTCGCGCGCGAGCTGGAGGCGCGGCGCGGCACCTCGACGGGCCTGCCCGCGCCCACGCCGCGTCCGGAAGACGCCGCGCTGGCGCTGTCGCCCACGCAGGAGCGGCTGTGGTTCATCCACCAGCTCCACCCGGGGACCAGCGCCTACCACCTCGCGGAGTCCGTGGAGCTGGAGGGCGCGCTGGACGCCTCCGCGCTGGAGCATGCGCTGCGCTGGCTGGTGGAGCGGCATGCGGTGCTGCGGCTCGCCGTGCCGTCGCGCGACGGCAAGCCGGCTCCCGTGGTCCTCCCGGTGCCCGCGAGCGTCCTCGAGGTGGAGGTGGCTGCCTCGCCAGAGGAAGCCGGCGCGTGGGCGCGGGACGTGGTGCACCACCCCTTCGACCTGGAGCACGGCCCCCTCCACCGCTTCCGCGTGCTGCGCACGGCGCCGGAGCGGCACGTGCTGCTGCTGGCTTTCCATCACCTCGTGGTGGACGGGCTGGCGCTGGAGGTCCTGCTGCGTGAGCTGGGCGTGGCGTATGCCGCCTTCCGCCAGGGACTGGCGCCCACGCTTCCCCCGGCGCGACTGTCCCACGCGGACGTGGCCACGTGGCTGCACGGTGAGCCCGTGCGCGCGAGGGACGAGGCGCAGCTCGCGTACTGGAAGCAGCAGCTCGCGGGCGTCCCCGGCCTGCTGCGGCTTCCCACGGACAGGCCCCGGCCGGCGGCCCCGCTGCTCTCGGGCGCCACCACGGCGGACCACCCGCTGCCCGCCAGCACCGTGCAGGCGCTCAACGCCTTCTGCCGCAAGCACCAGGTGACGCCGTACATGGTGCTGCTGTCGGCCTTCTCCGCCCTGCTCCACCGCTACACCGGGCAGCAGGACTTCTGCGTCGGCACTCCCGTCTCCGGCCGCACGCACCCGGCGCTCGAAGGCGTCGTCGGCCTGCTGCTCAACACGGTGGCGCTGCGCACGCGCGTGGCCCCGGACGCGTCCTTCGCCGAGCTGGTGGCCGGAGTGCGCGCCACCGTCCTGGAGGCGCTGGCCCACCAGGACGTGCCGCTGGACCGCATCGTCCAGGCACTGGGCGTGGAGCGCGCCGCCGGGCACCCGCCCCTCTTCCAGGTGATGTTCGACCTGGTGCGGCCGGAGCGCACGCTGGTGGAGTCCTTCCCGGACCTGCGCGCGCGCCCGCTGCGCACCGAGCTGCTCACCAGCCCCTTCGACTTGTCGCTGTGGGTGGCGGACTCCGGTGACGGCCACGCCCTGGCGCTGCGCTACGGGACGGAGCTGTTCGACGCGGGCTCCGCGGAGCGGTTGCTGGGGCACTACGTCCGCCTCCTCCAGCACGCGCTGGACGCACCGTCCACGCCCGTCTCCGCGCTGGAGGTGCTGCCGGACGCCGAGCGCCAGCACCTGCTCGTGGAGTGGAACGACACCCGCGCGGACTTCCCGCACGAGAGCACCGTCCACGCGCTCTTCGAGGCCCAGGCCCGGCGCACGCCGGACGCGCTGGCCGTCTCCTACGACGGCACGCGGCTCACCTTCGGCCAGCTGGAGGCCCGCGCCAACCAGCTCGCCCGGCACCTGCGGGGGCTGGGCGTGCGGCGGCAGGTGCTGGTGGGCCTGTGCCTGCGCCGCTCCGTGGACATGGTGGTGGCGCTGCTGGGAGTGCTGAAGGCCGGCGGCGCCTACGTGCCGCTGGACGCGTCCCACCCCGCCTCGCGCCTCGCCTTCCTGATTGAGGACACCGGCGCGCCCGTCCTCCTCACCGAGGAGGCGCTCGCGGACACGCTGCCCGCGTCACATGCGCTCGTGCTGAGCCTGGATACGGAGTGGGCGCACACCGCCGGCCGTGAGTCCGAGGCTCCGCTGGAGCCGGAGGCCACCGCGAGCGACCTCGCGTACCTCATCTACACCTCCGGCAGCACCGGCCTGCCCAAGGGCGTCATGGTGGAGCACCGGGGCGTGGTGAACTACCTGGACTGGGCCCGCCGCGCGTACGCCGTGGACGAGGGCTCGGGCGCCCCCGTCCACTCGTCGCTGGCGTTCGACCTCACCGTCACCAGCCTGCTGCTGCCGCTCGTCACAGGCCAGCCCGTGGAGCTGGTGCCAGAGCAGGAGGGCGTGGACGGCCTGGCCGCAACGCTGCGCGCGGGAGCGGACTTCAGCCTGGTGAAGCTGACGCCGTCGCATCTGCGCCTGCTGGCGGAGCAGCTCACGCCGTCGGAGCGCGCCGGACGCACGCGCGCCTTCGTCGTCGGTGGCGAGGCGCTCACTTCGCAGGCAGTGGAGGCGTGGCGCCGTCACGCGCCGGGCACCCGGGTCATCAACGAGTACGGCCCCACGGAGACGGTGGTGGGCTGCTGCGTGTACACGGTGGACGGCGAGACACCGGTGGGGAGCACGGTGCCCATCGGCCGCCCCATCGCCAACACGCGCCTCTACGTGCTGGACGCGCACCTGCGGCCGGTTCCGGCGGGGGCTCCCGGGGAGCTGTTCATCGGCGGCGTGGGCGTGGCGCGAGGCTACTGGCGCCGCCCCGCGCTCACCGCCGAGCGCTTCGTGCCGGACCCGTTCTCGTCCGAGCCCGGCGCGCGCATGTACCGCACCGGAGACCGCGTGCGGCTGCGTCCCTCGGACGAGCTGGAGTACCTGGGCCGCACCGACTTCCAGGTGAAGGTGCGCGGCCACCGCGTGGAGCCGGGCGAGGTGGAGGCGGCCCTGTGCGAGCTGCCGGGCGTCTCCGCCGCGGTGGTGGTGCTGCGGGACGACGGCCCCGCCGGGCCTCGGCTCGTCGCCTACGTCGAGGGCGAGGGCCAGCGTCCCGACCCGGCGGCCCTGCGCGGCGCGCTTGCACAGCGGTTGCCCGCGCACCTGGTGCCCTCGGTGCTGGTGGCGCTGGACGCGCTGCCCCTGACGCCCAACGGCAAGGTGGACCGTGACGCGCTGCCCGCGCCGGAAGAGGCGCTCTCCGGCACGACGGGTGACGACTTCGTACCCCCTTCCACCCCCACGCAGGAGGCGCTGGCGGCCCTGTGGTGCGAGCTGCTGGGCGTGCGCCGCGTGGGCGCACGGGATGACTTCTTCGAGCTGGGCGGCCACTCGCTGCTGTCCGTCCAGCTCTCCTCGCGAGTGCGGGAGCGCCTGGGCGTGGAGCTGCCCGTGGCGGCCCTCTTCGCCACCCCCACGCTGGAGGCCCTGGCGGCGCGCATCGACGCCTCGCCCCGGCTGTCCACGCCCACCGTGCCCGTCGTCACGGCGCGCCCGGAGCGCATCCCCGCGTCGCTGGTGCAGGAGCGACTCTGGTACGCGATGCAGCTGCCGGAGGCGCCGCCCTTCGTCGTCGTCGCGGCGCTGATGTTGGAAGGTCCGCTGGACGGCGCGCGCATGGAAGCGGCGATGGAGGCCGTGCTGGAGCGCAACGCCACGCTGCGCACCACCTTCGGGCTGGAGGAAGGGGCCCTCGTCGCGCGGGAGCACCCGGTGACGCGGCCGGTGCTGGTCCGGACGGACCTGTCCTCCCTGCCGGCGGATGAGGCCCTCACCGCCGCGCGCGCCATCGCCACGCGGCATGACCGCGAGCACTTCGACATCGCGCGCGGGCCGCTGTACCGCTTCGAGCTGGCACGCCTGGACGCTCCGGGCACCCGCCACGTGCTCGTCGCGTCCATGAGCCACCTCGTCAACGACGGCATCGGCATGGGCGCCTTCCTGGAAGAGGTCGCCGCCGCCTGGGACGCCGCGGGGACGGCGCGGCTCGCGGCCTCGAAGGACCCGCGGACACCGCTGCTGCCCCCGGCCCCGCTCGCCTACGCCGACTTCGCGCTCTGGCAGCGCCGGCCCGAGCACCTGCGCGAGGTGGACGCCTCCGTCGAGACCTGGAAGCAGGCGCTGGCGCACGCGCCCGCCGTCCTCGACCTGCCGCTGGACTTCCCGCGCCGCGCCCCGGCGCTCAACGCGAACATGCGTCCGGAGCCGCTCACCCTGGGCCCGGACGCCATGTCCGCGCTCCAGGCCCTGGCCCGGAGCGAGGGCGTGTCCACCTTCACCGCGGCGCTCGCGCTGGTACAGCTCTGGCTGCACCGGCTCAGCGCCCAGCCGCACGTGGTGGTGGCGTCGCCCTTCTCCGGCCGCGTGCTGCCCGGCACGGAGCGACAGGTGGGCTACTTCGCCAACGTGCTGCCGCTGTGCACGGAGGTGGCCGGAGCGCCCTCCTTCCGCGCGCTGCTGCGACGGACCTGGGATGTGGTGGGGCATGCCACGGCGCACCAGGAGGTGCCCTTCAAGCGCATCGCGGACGCGGCGCAGCCGGACGCGGCCCGCACCGCGCCGCCGCTGGCCCAGGCGCTGCTGCTGCTGGACAGCCCGGCCTCCTTCGGCCTCTCGGGGCTGCGCGCCTCGTACCTGGACGGAGAGAGCATCTTCCCCGCCTATGACGTGGTGGTGCACCTCATCGAGCGTCCCGAGGGCGGCACGCTGGGCTTCCTCGCCACCGACGGGGCCCTCTTCACCGCCGCCACCTCGCGGCGCATGGCCCGCGCCTTCGAGCAGCTCTTCACCGAGGCCGTCCGCGCTCCGGACTCCTCCCCGGCCCGCCTGCCCCTGCTGTCCACCGAGCAGCGCGCCCAGGTGCTCGCGTCCCTCAGCGGAGGCCCCCAGTCCGTCCCCGCCGGGGCCTGCATCCACACCCTCTTCGAGGCCCAGGTGCGTCGCGCTCCGCACGCGCCCGCCGTCGCGCACGGCGACAGCACGTGGAGCTACGCGGAGCTGAACGCGCGCGCCAACCTGCTGGCCGCGCACCTGCTCGCCCAGGGGCTCCGGCCCGAGGAGCGCGTGGGCGTCATCATGGAGCCCTCCAACCAGGGCATGGCCGCGCTGCTCGGCATCCTCAAGGCGGGCGGCGCCTACGTGCCCCTGGACGCGGGCTGGCCGGAGCCTCGCAAGCTCGCGGTGCTGGAGCGCTCCGGAGTGCGGCGGCTGTGGGTGGACGCCGAGGCGCTCTCCGCGCACTTCGACCTCGTGCCCGTGGTGGAAGTCCCTCCGAGCCCGGAGCACGTGGCGGAGGACCTGCGGCCCGGGCCCCGGGCCGTGGCGGACTCGCAGCTCGCGTACATCGTCTTCACGTCCGGCTCCACCGGCGAGCCCAAGGGCGTCATGGTGGAACACCGCTCGGTGGTGAACCACAACGTGGCCCTGGCCGCGCGCTTCGGCCTGCGCCCCGGCGACAGGATGCTCCAGTTCGCCCCGCTCAGCTTCGACGCCGCCGCCGAGGACCTCTACCCGCCGCTGGTGGTGGGCGCCACGGTGGTGATGCGCAGCGGACTGGTGCCCGCGCACGTCATGACGCCGTACCTGGAGGAGACGGGCATCACCCTCATCAGCCTGCCCCCCACGTACATCGAGGAGTGGATTCGCCAGATGGAGTCCCACGGCCAGCGCGTGCCCGCCCGCCTGCGGCTGCTGGCCCCCGGCGGCGACGTGCTCAAGCGTGAGACGTTCGAGGCCTGGGTGCGCGTGGGCGGTGGACATGCCCCGTGGCTCAACGTCTACGGGCCCACCGAGTGCACGATTACCTCCGCCACCTGCGACATTCCCGGCGCGGAGGGGCTCGGCACCGACGCCACCTTCCCCATCGGCCGGCCCATTCCACGCGTCCACGTGCACCTGCTGGACGCGCACATGGAGCCGGTGCTGCCGGGCCTGCCTGGCGGCGTGTACATCGGCGGCGCGGCGCTGTCGCGCGGCTACCTGGGCGCGCCGCACCTGACGGCCGAGCGCTTCATCCCGGACCCGTTCTCCTCCGAGCCGGGCGCGCGCATGTACCACACGGGAGACCTGGCCCGGCTGCTGCCGGACGGGCGCCTGCGCTTCCTCGGCCGCGCGGACCACCAGGTGAAGATTCGCGGCTTCCGCGTGGAGCTGGCCGAAATCGAGGCCTGCCTGCGCCAGTTCCCGCTGGTGGAGGAAGCGGTGGTGCTGGCACGCGCCGGTGCCTCCGGACAGCAGCAGCTCCAGGCCTACGTGCAGGCGCCGCCCGCCACGGTGCGCGTGGACGCCCTGCGCGAGCACGTGGCCGCGCGGCTCCCCTCGTACATGGTGCCCGCCGCGCTCGTCGTCATGGAGGCGCTGCCCGTCAACGCCAACGGCAAGGTGGACCGGCACGCGCTGCCGGACCCGGAGTCCCTCGCGCCTCCGGCCCCCGCCACGCCCGAGCCCGACAGCGCCGGGGAGCACCTGGAGACGCCCTTCCGCACCACGCTGGAGATGGCGATGGAGCGCCTGTGGCGCGAGGTGCTGGGCCGCGAGGTGAGCGCTGGCGACGACTTCTTCCAGGTGGGCGGCGACTCCATCCTCGCCATGCGGCTGCTGGCCCGACTGGAGGAGGAGCTCGGCGTCCCGGTGCCGCTGGCCACCCTGTTCCAGTCCCCCGTGCTGCGGGAGACGGCGGACGCCGTGCGCGAGCTGCTGGAGGAAGGGCCGCCGCGCTCCAGCGTGGTGTCGCTGTCCGGCAAGGCCACGCCCGCGGACGCGCCGCCCATCTTCCTGTTCCACCCGGCCGACGGAGAGCTGCACTACTACCGCTACCTCACCCCGCTGCTGGAGCCCCGGCTGCGCTGCTACGGCGTGCAGGCGCCGGAGACACTGACGAAGCACACCTACGCCACCTTCGACGAGCGCATCGCCGCCTACGCGAAGGACGTGCGCGCCGTGCAGCCCCAGGGGCCCTACCGGCTCGCGGGCTACTCGTACGGTGGCTACCCGGCGCTGGGCGTCGCGGCGGCGCTGGAGGCGCAGGGCGAGGAGGTGGAGTTGCTGGCCCTGGTGGACGCACTGCCCGCGGCGGAAGGCGCCCGCGCGCCGGAGGACCCGGTGCGAGCCCTGGCCGAGGAGTTCGGCGTGCTGGACGCCGCGCTGGAGGCGGAGCTGGCCACGCTCGGCGCCGAGGCGCGCTGGGAGAAGGTGACGGCGCTGGGACGCGGGCTGGGGATGATTGCGCCGCACTCCCAGGTCGCCGACCTGCGCCGCATCTGGCGCGTGCTGGGCGAGGTGCTGGTGCCGCAGGTCATGGGCTGGAAGGTGCCCACGCTCCGCGCCAAGGTGCTGCTGTTCGCCAGCGCCCCGTCGCGCGCCCTGAACGGCGAGGCGCTGGGCTGGGAGCGCCACTTGCCCGGCGAGCGGATGGTGGTGGTGCCGCTGGGCGGCTCGCACTTCGGCACGTTGCAGCCGCCGTGCGTGGAGACGCTGGCGTCCCGGCTGCTCGCGACGCTGGACGGGACGGAAGGCTGAGGGCCGCGGAGGTCCGCGGCCCGGTGAGTCCGAGAGCTCCGGGGGCTTAGCGCCGCCGGGCCTCCAGCCACGCCTTGGTGAAGATGTTGGCGTCCAGCGGCGCCAGCGTCACCTCGTCGTAGCGCACCAGCATCTGCGTGCCTTCCTCCTCCTCCGTCTCCAGCACTTCCTTGAAGTGGAGCACCATGGCCCCGGAGGCCGGGTCCTTGATGCGCTGGTAGCTGCGGACGATGTCGGTGCGCAGCGTGCGGCCGGAGGCCGTGTAGCCCACCCGCTTCACGATGTTGTTCTGCGGGTCCACCCACAGGCGCATCAGCGGGAAGGTCACCATGGTGTTCCTCGCCGTCAGCAACAGCTTGCGGTAGGCCACGCCGCTGACAGTGTCGTTGCCCTCGTCCACGGCGGAGTAGTCCTCCGCCAGCCGGGAGCGGTCGAAGTCCGCCTCACAGGTGAAGGTGTTGAGCAGGTTCGTGCGCTGGGTGTTGCGCCGCCACGAGCCGGTGGTCGGGTCGTAGTCCCACAGGTTGCGGCCGATGCGCAGCGTGCCCATGCCGGCCAGGTGCCTCGGCTGGGTGGACAGGAAGAGCAGGTCATTCGCCTTCTCGCGGCGGTAGACGTGGACCTCCAGCGCGCGCTTCGCGCCGTCCTTGCGCGTCTCGAAGAGCCGGATGACGCCCTTGTAGTCGCTGGTGAAGGACATCTTCTTGTCGATGTGGCTCAGCAGCGCATCCGGAGCCAGCCGCTTCTCCTCTTGCGCCGCGGCCAGGGCGGGCAGCAGCAGGACGCAGCCAAGCAGCAGGGCGGACAGCCGGGGGCGTGCGTTCATCACAGGGACTCCATGGCGGAACGGGGTGGAAGGGAAGCAGCCCGGAAGGCGGGCACCAGCGAGGCCAGGCCCGCGCCCAGCGTCACGAGCACCACCGACGCCACCGCATGCGGCAGGGCCGGCGCCAGCGGCAGCGTGCCGCTGAAGAACAGGGTGGAGAGCGCGTCTGGCAGCGGCAGCACGTCGCGGAGCAGCACGCCCAGCCCCGCCGCCGCGCAGGCGCCCGCCACCGAGGCCACCAGCCCCAGGAAGAGCCCCTCCAGCACGAAGGCGACCACCAGCGCCCGGCGGTGCATGCCCATGGCGCGCAGCGTGCCAATCTCCCGCGTCCGCTCCCGCACCGCCACGCTCAGCGAGACGAACAGGCCCACCACCACCACCGCGAACACCACGCCGCCCACCAGCACCAGCAGCAGCCCCAGTCCCTGGTCGACGAAGTCGAGGAAGGCCGCCTCGTCCTCCCAGGTGCTCACGTCCAGCCGCTGGCCGGCCCAGCCCTCGCGCAGCAGCGGCGACAGCTTGTCGCCGTAGGCCTCGTGCGCGGCGGGAAGCACCTCGAAGCCCGCCTTCCGGAGCGCGCCACGCAGCTCGCCCGCCAGTGGCTCCAGGTCGTCGATGCCGTCACAGGTGAGCTGGAGCACGCTGGCCGCGTCGGGCCGGAAGCCGTACAGCTCGCGCAGCGTGGCGTTGGAGACGAGCAACCCGGCGGACTCGCCCAGCACTCCGGCGCGCTCCAGCACGGCCACCACCTCCAGGTCCACCGCGTTCCGCTTGCCGCCCGGCATCTGCACGAAGAGCGTGGCGAGCTCCCCCACCTCCACCTGGAGCCGCTCCGCCAGGGACGTGGAGAGCGCCACCGTGCGCGGCGCCTCCAGCCCCTCCAGCCGGCCCGCGCGCGGGCGGAAGAGGGACAGCGAGTCGCGCTCACGCGCCACGTCCAGGCTCATGAGATAGGAGCGCACCCGGTGCCGGCCCGCGCCCGCGGTGGCCGAGCCACGGCCCCGCTCACGCACCTGGCAGTCCGCGGGCACGTGCGGCTGGAGGGCGGAGCGCACGCGCGCGGTATCGCCCACCACCGGAAAGAGGGAGTCGGGGTTCTCCTTGAAGTAGCCACCCACGTTGAGGTCGCCGCTGAGGTACGTGCGCACGGCCTCGCGCTGCGCCGCGGCCACGCCGGCCTTCAGGGACATCACCCCCACCAGCACCGCGCTGGCGCCGGCCAACACCACCAGCAGCAGGAGCCCCCGCTCGCGGTGGGCCAGGAGGTTGCGCAGGGCAATCTGGAAGAGCGCGCGCATGTCGTTCAGCCCTCACCCTTGCGCATCGCCGCCACCGGCGCCACCGCGCTGCCGCGCCAGGCGGGCACCAGCGCCGCCACCACCACCACCAGCGTCACTCCGAGCACCACCACCCCGGTGCCTCCCAGCGCCAGCTCCGGACGCAGCACCGGCCCTCCCAGGAAGAACTGCAGCGAGCCATCCTCCACGGCCACCCCGTCACCCATGCCCAGCCGCAGCAGCGAGGCGCCCAGCACCGCGCCCAGCAGGCTGCCCGTACCGCCCAGCAGCAGCCCCTCCAGCAGCAGGGAGACGAACACCTCGCGGCGCTGCATGCCCACCGCCCGCAGCGTGCCCACCTCCGCCACCCGCTCGCGCGCCAGCAGCAGCAGCGTGCCGGCGGCGACGAGCGCCACGAAGGAGGACAGCAGCAGCGCGAACAGCAGCAGCACCGCCTGCGCCATTCCCACCAGCCCGCCCAGCAGTCCGCCCGCCTCCTGCCACCCCACGGTGGCCAGGGCCGCGCCACCCGGGAGCGCGGAGATGCGGGCGGCGAGGTCCTCGGGCGCCACGTCGGGCGCCAGCACCACCGCGGCCTGGGACACGCCGCCTCCGGTGAGCTCGCCCTCGGTGAAGGTGTCCGGCAGGGCCACCGCCTGCTCGAACTGGGGCGCGCCGCCGTGCTCCGTGCCCGCCTCCGCGTCGACGATGGCCGGGGGCTGGAACTCGTCCAGCGAGGCGCGCGGCCCCTCGGCGTCCTTGCCCATGCCGAACGACTCGAGCAACTGTCGCGCCTCCGCCTTCTGGGCCTCCGTGGGCCGGCCGGACAGGTGGCGCGCGGAGACCAGGTCCACGACGCTCATCATGTTGACGCGGCCGTCATCCCCGCCGAGCCCCTTGAAGCGGAAGGTGCCCCACAGGCGCACCGGCACCACGGCGCCCTGCTCCAGCGGCGTGCGCAGCGCGAGCGTGTCCCCGGGCATCAGCCGGTACAGGGGCAGGTGCGGCACCAGCTCGCCCTGGAACTGGGCGTAGCGGGCGTCGAAGTTGGCGTCATCCATCTTCAGGAAGCGGGACAGCAGCGCCTCCAGCTCTCCCGTCTCGCCCAGCGCCCGCGCCAGCGCGGCCTGGAGCGCCGTGGCGCGCTCCACGTCCAGCCGCGCCACCAGGTCCGGCACCTCCGCGACGTTGCGCTCCACCAGGGTGCGCAGCCCCTCGTCCTCGGCCAGGGTGGCGCCCTTCTGGCGCTCGCGGCGCAGCTCGTCCAGGCGCGTGGCGATGCGCAGCTTGAAGTTCTCCTCGTAGGTGGCGTGCCCCATGACGAGGCCCCGCGTGCCCGGCGGAGGAAGCTGCCCCGTGACGAGCTCGAAGCGGGGGAAGGCCCGGGCGAAGCGCGCCACGTCCGTCCCCAGGTAGTCCACGGCCAGCTCCTCGCCCTCTCCAGCCTGCCGCGCCACGCGGTTCTCCAGCACCTCCAGCACGCCCATGGGGTCCTGCGGGAAGCGCTCCCAGAAGGCGGGCGTGGCGGCCTCGCGCAGCACGACCAGGTCGTCCGCGAAGGCGGGCTCTTCCGCGAAGGCCTCACTGCGCCGGTCCACATCCCGGGCCGCACGCTGGAGCGTCAACCGCAGGTCCTCGCCCAACCGCCGCAGCCGCGCATCGCGTGCCTCGGAGGCGGGCTCGCGGGCCACGCCGCGCAGCACGGCCAGCTTCTCGTCCAGGGCGTTGCCCCGGAAGGTGGCGCCCATGCCCAGCTCCAGCGGCACCACCTCCTTCACGCCGGGCAGCGCGCGAAGCTGGGACTCGACGGTGGGGTAGTCCGGAATGGGCACCAGCTCCGGGACGCCTCCGGGCCCGACCACCACCAGCGGCACGCCCGGGGAGGCGGCGGCGTAGACCTGGAGGTCGCCGGCGCCGCTCTCGATGAGGCTGCGCCGCGTGCCCTCATGGATGCTGCGGACCAGGGACACGCCCGGGGTGAGCAGCGCCGCCGCTCCGGCCGCGAGCAGCCCCACCACCCAGCTGCGGGGACGGGCCAGCACACTCTGTACGGTGAGCCACCACAGCGTCACGAGGGCTCCTCACTTCGTTGCCGCCACCGGGAGGGGGGAGCCCGGAGGTACGGGGGCCTCTGCCCCGCGCGGGGACGGTACACCGGAGGACGCGGGCGGACCACCCTGGCCCCGCCCCGCTCAATCCGGCCGCAGCACGCGCAGCAGCAGGTCCACCTGGGCGTCGGTGAGCACGGACACGTCCACCTGCGCCAGGTCCACCACCTGCCGGACATGGGCCGCCAGCGCCGAGGCCGTGGGGTGCTCGAAGAGGGTCGCCTCGCGCAGGCGCAGGCCGGTGCGCTCGTTGATGCGCGCCACCACCCGGGTGGCCTGCAGCGAGCTGCCTCCCAGCGTGAAGAAGTCCGAGCCTGCTCCCACGCCCCCCGCGCCGAGCACCTCGTGGAAGGTCTCCATCACCAGCGCCTCGAAGGGGCCCGCGGGCGCGTCGTCACCAGCGCCGGAGATGCGCGCCGCCAGCGCCTCGCGGTCCACCGCGCCGTCCTCGCGCCGGGGCAGCCCGGACAGGGAGTGGAGCACGGCATTCACCGGGTGCGTGCTGACCTCAGCAGCGACGTGGAAGACATGGGCAGCCTCCAGGGGACGGCCCTCGCCCAGGCCCGCCTGCCGCCAGGGCCACGCGGAGGCTTCCACACCGGCGAGCAGGTGGGCCGGGCCATGCTCCGCGCCGAGCGCGAGCGCGGCCAGTGCCTGGGCGGGCTCCAGCACGCGGTAGCCGGGCGGCGCGGCACCCAGCGAGCGCGCGAGTCCGGTGTCACGCACCTGGCTGAGCGAGACGGCCACGGCGCGCCGTCCCTCCTGGACGAGCCGCTCCGCCAGCCGCTCGAGGAAGCCGGTGGCGGCGCAGTAGCCCGCGTGCCGCCCCGCGCCCAGCGTGCCCATCAACGAGGCGGCGAAGACGAGCACCGCCCGGGGCCGCTCCCGAAGCGCATCCACCACGGCCAGCGCGCCCAGCGCATGTGCCCCGGCACCGCGTGCCAGTCCCACTGGTGTCTCGTCAGCCAGCGCGGTGGGAACCAACATGCCGGCGAAGTGGAAGGCCCCGTCACACGGCTGGTTGAAATGGTCCT
Organism: Pyxidicoccus trucidator; assembly: GCF_010894435.1. Taxonomy (NCBI): domain Bacteria; kingdom Pseudomonadati; phylum Myxococcota; class Myxococcia; order Myxococcales; family Myxococcaceae; genus Pyxidicoccus; species Pyxidicoccus trucidator. The sequence continues at coordinate 297,328 of NZ_JAAIXZ010000001.1, forward strand.
CGGCCCGGCGCACCGCCTCGCGCAGCGCGGCAGCGTCCGTAACATCCACCTGCGCGTAGAGCGCCTCGCGGACTTCTCGCTCCAGCTCCTCGGCCTCCGGACCGCGCGGGCGACGTCCCACCAGCAGCAGTCGCGCCCCCAGCGCGCGGCGCAGGTATCGCGCCCACTCCCGTCCCAGCCCTCCCAGCGCGCCCGTCACCAGGTAGAGCCCGCCGCGCATCAACTGGCGAGGCTCCGCGAGCGCGGGAGGCATCCAGGGCGAGAACGTCCGCTCCCATCGCTGGCCGTCGCGCCACGCCACCTCGCGCGCGGCGTCCATGCTGGCCAGCTCCTCCGCGACACACCGGGCGGAGGACTCCGCTCCGGAGGGTGTCCACACCACGCGAGCCTCCAGGCCAGGCACCTCCGCCGTCGCTGCCCACGCGAGACCGGGCACCATGAGGTGCCCCACCCCGCCTTCAATGGAGGTCGGCCCGCTGGCGAAAGCCGAACCCTCGCCAGCCTCCGGAAGCACCGCCAGCAATCGCACGGGAGCGGTGGCCGCCCACGGAGCCAGCGCTTGCACCGTTTGCAGCACCGGCGCCACCGCCGCCGACAGCGAAACCCGCCCCAAGCTCCCCGAAGCCACCACCACGTCCTCGCAGCGCGAACCCCGGGCCCACAGGGACTCCAGCGTCGCCCCCAGCGCACCCGCGTCTCCTGGCTCCACCCCCACCACCTCGCGCCCGGCGGCCAGAGCGCGCAAGGCCGCGACGACCCCCTCCTCCGCCACGACGACCACGGGCCCGCGCGCCCCACCACCGCTCACCTCGGGAAGTGCCCTGGGCACCCACCGCGCCACGGCAAGACACCGGGGCAGCGTCGCGGGGCCACCCAGCACGCGCTCCGCCCGGCGCCGCTCGGTGGCCAGCTCTCCGGCATCGAAGCGGCGTCTCAGCTCGGTGCGCCCGCGCTTGCCCAGCTCGGTGCGCGGCACCTGGTGTCGCTCCAGGGGCACGATGTACGCGGCCTGGAGACCCAGCCCCCGTCCCACCCGCTCGCGGATGGAGCGCAGCAGCTCCGCCAGCGGAGGCGCGTCGGGAGTCGGCACGAAGAGGACGACCAGCTCATCCGTCTGCGCCCCCGCACCGCGCGTCGGACAGGCCACGGTGTACGAGGGCAGCACCCCGGGCACCTCCTCCACCACCGCCTCGATGTCCTGCGGGTAGACGTTGTTGCCATGAAGGATGAGGACCTCCTTCTGGCGCCCGGCGATGCACAGCTGGTCTCCCCGGAAGACGGCCAGGTCTCCGGTGCGCAGCCACCCACCCTCCGCGAAGGAGCGGGCGTTGAGTTCCGGGTCATCCAGATAGCCGGCCAGCACCTGGGCGCCGCGCACCTGGAGATGTCCCACGGTGCCCTCCGGCACCACCGCGTCCGCGTCGTCCACCACGCGCAGCGCCGCGCCCCGGGGAGGCGGCCCCAGCTCCGCGGCGCCCTCGGTGGGGTGGGCGCGCACGCCACGCGTCACGGTGAAGTAGGACGACGTCTCCGCCATGCCCCAGCCCGGGCAGACCGCGTCCTCGCGGAGCCCGAACGCGCGCAGGGGCCTGACGAAGCGCTCCATGGTGGCGGGAAGGACGGGCTCGCCTCCGCAGGCCAGCACCCGGACGCGCGACAGCTCCCACGCGCGACGCACGCCATTCTCCAGCCGGTCCGCCACCAGCCCGAAGGCGAAGTTGGGCGCCCAGCTCATCGTCCCACCGAACTCGGTGAGCAGGTCCAGCCAGCGCGTCACGTCCGCCAGCACGTAGTCGCGCGCCACCAGCACGTGCGGAGTCCGCGTGCGCAGCGCGAGCAGGTGCGGGTACGCCGTCCCCGCCACGTGGTCCAGGGGCATCCAGCTCACGCCCACGTCCTCGGGGAGGTACCAGCCGCCAGCCACCATGCCCTCGCCCATCGCCATGAGGTTGGCATGGGTCAGCACCACCCCCTTGGGGCGCCCGGTGCTGCCGGACGTGAAGGAGAGGATGGCGGGCGCCTCCGGCTCCACCGAAGCGGGGCGTCCCGGACTCACGCCCTCCAGCGCGGAGGGCGCCAGCGTCTTCAGCCCCATCGCCTCCAACGGTCCGGCCGCACGAGCATCCGTGATGACGGGCGGGCTTCCCAACCGCTCCGCCACCGACAGCAGTCGGGCGATGCCGGGGTGGGCGCGGTCCAGCGACGACGGCAGCGCCAGCGGCACCGGCACCACGCCGCCGAGCGTGCACGCCCAGAAGCCCCGCACGTAGTCCCCGGGACGCTCCACGGCGAGCACCACCCTGTCCCCGGCCCGCACGCCGCGCGCCTCCAGGCCGCCCCACATGCGGAGCGCCGCGTCCCACAGGCCCGCGAAGGTCAGCGTCTCCCGCCGGCCCTCCACGTCGAGGAAGGTGATGACGCGCTCCGGGCTCTGCTCCACCGCCTGGCGCAGCAGCTCGACGAGCGTCTCCGGCGCCCCGGCGGGCCGTTGACGCGGCCCCGAGTCGATGAGGGAAGGCCCACCCGACACCTGCACCGTCGTCGCGACAGCAGGCTCGGAGGGAGCCGGCGCGTCGGCCCCCGTTCCCCTCGGCAGCAGGGACTCCGGCAGCAGCGCATCGAGCGGCTCGAACGTCTCCTCTTCCCGGCGAGGCCCCACGAGCGCCACGGCCTCGGCGCCCGCCTGACGCAGCGAGTCCTCCAGGTGCTGAAGGCGCGAAGGCACGGGAGCGTCCAACCGCGCGAGCGCCTCGATATCCACCGCCCCGGAGTCCCGTCGCGGCAGCGCGTCCACCAGCGCCACCGCCGGGGCCGCCGTGCCCAGCCGCTCGCGAAGGAGCGCCACCAAATCCTCGGAGCGCACCGCGCGGCGGGGCACCACCCACGCCACCGCCTCCGAGCCCTCACCCGCCACCCAGACGTCCCGGACCCGTGAGTCTCTCCGGAGCAGCTCCTCGGCGTGACGACCCATCCGCGCTGGCGATTCCATGCCTTCATCCTACCAGCGCTCCGGGGGTCACAACCCTCCCCCCGGGTTGCGCGCATGGGAGCGGAGCGACGAAGCTGTCAGTCCATGTCCGCCCCCTCCAGCGCCGAGTCCCCCTCCCTGGCGCAGTCGCTCCACTTCTGGGCCCGCAACGCCTCCAACGAGTCGGCCCTGCTCCAGGCTTCACTGCGCCTGGGCCTCTTCGACGCACTCCCCGTGGAAGGAAGCGGCGAGCCGGTGACGGTGGCGCGGCTGGCGGAGACAGCAGGAGCCTCCGCACGCGGAGTCCGCTCCCTGCTGGAGCTGCTCGTCTGCCTGGGCTTCGCGCGGATGGACGACGCCCGCCACTTCAGCCTCGCGCCGGCCACCGCCGCCCTGCTGAAGGACCCGGCCTTCCGAGCGCGCCTCGAGGCGGAGCTGCCCTGGTGGGCCCCGCTCGGCCTGCTGGACGAGGCGGTGAAGCGGGGTGAGCCGGTGGAGCACGGCGGGCGCCCCTGGGACGTGCTGGGCCACTACCGCGCCCTCCTGCTGGACGCCCCCCAGGCCTCCTCCCCCGGAGCCGAGGACTTCTTCGACCGCTTCGCCCGGAGCGCGGCGCGCACCCAGCTCCTCATCAGCGCGGGCCGGCTGGGCGTGCTGGAGCTGCTCGCCGCGTCACCGCGCACGCTGCCCGAGCTGGGCGCGGCCACGTACCTGACCACCACGGGCCTGCGAGTCCTGGTGGAAGGACTCGCGAAGCTCGGCCTCGCCCGTGAGGAAGGCGGAGCCTGGGGCCTGTCCGCGGAGGCGCGACAGCTCCTGGAAGGCAAGGCGCTGGCGTACCTCGTCCGCTCACTGTCCGTGTCCGCGCAGTACTGGGAGGCGCTGGGCCGGCTGGACGAGACGGTGCGCCACGAGCGCTTCGTATTGGACTTGAAGGACCCGGAGGTGAGCCGCCGCTTCTACGCGGACAACTCCAACCAGATTACCGCCGTGTTCGCCTCGCACTTCCAGCTCAGCCGGCGGGCGGCGGCCACGCTCGCGCAGGCACGTCCGCTGGAGGGCGCTTCGGTGCTGGACATCGGCACCGGCTCCGGAGTGTGGGGCGCGGCCTTCGCGCGTGCGACGCCCACCACGCACGTCACCTACTTCGACCAGGCGGTGGTGCTGGAGCAGGTGCGCCGCAACACGGAGAGCCTCAAGGTGGCGGACCGGGCGCGCTTCTGGCCCGGTGACTTGTTCACCCAGGACTTCGGCGCCGGGGCCTTCGACGTCATCATCCTGCCGCAGGTGCTCAACGTGCTGCGCCCGGAGGACCTGCCCGGCATCTTCGCCCGCGTGGCGCGCGCTCTCCGGCCGGACGGCGTGCTGCTCATCGCCGAGTACGTGCTGAACGAGCGCCGCGACGGCCCGCTGGACCACCTCTACTTCGGGCTGCGGCGCTTCATGACCAACGAGGGGGACCTGCTGTCCGCCTCCGAGTACGGAAGCCTGCTGTCGGACGTGGGCCTCACCCAATCCGTCTGCATCCCCCTGCCCACGCAGGAGATGCTCCTCGCCGCGCGCCCGGGGGTGGCACTTCCGACCCAGCTGGCCCCGGCGGACAGCGTGCCGCGTCAAGAGTCGCCGCGCCGCGCGTGAGGGATTTTCGGCGCCGTCCCCTTGCCGCTGCGAACACCCGCCGGTAGCGTCCAGGTCTTCCCCGCGTACGAGCCTGCCCCCGGAAGGTCCCGATGCGCGCCGTGCCCCAGGTGGACAGCCCCGGCCTCCCCAGCCAAGGCACCGCGCCCGAGGCCGGAGTGCGTCCGGACTCCATCGCCGCGCGGCTGCGGGCCCGGTACGCGCGCCACGTCGTCTCCCTCGGCTACGAGCCCCAGTCGCTGCCCACCGCGGTGGGCCACCTGGGAGTGCACGTCGCCCTCGGGGTGGTGGCCGCGCTGGCCACCGTCGCGCTGACGCGGTGGCAGCCGGTGGTGGGCTGGGCGCTGTACCCGCTGGCGGCCTTCTTCATCGGCACCCGCTTCCGCGCGCTCGGCAACATGCTGCACGAGGCCTGTCACGGCATGCTCGTGCGCGGCAAGCGCCGCAACCGCATCCTCGGGCACCTGCTGGCCATCATCGACCTCACCGCGCTGGAGCCCTACACGCGCGAGCACTTCACCCACCACCTGCACCTGGGTGACCCGGTGAAGGACCTGGACTTCGTGCCCCGCAGCCGCTTCGGCTTCGCGGACCCGAGCCGTCCCTTCCTGCGTCACCACCTGCTGCGGCCGCTGCTGCTGCTCCACCTGCCCTCCTTCCTGCGGCCGGTGTTCTTCCACCGCACGGACCCCTGGCGGGTGACGCTGGTGCGGTGGACGTTCCTCGCGGGGCTGGTGGCGCTGGCCCACTGGGGCATCGGCTGGAAGGCCTTCCTCCTCTTCTACGCCCTGCCCTACCTGCTGCCCTACCAGGTCATCCGCTACTGGTCGGACGCGGTGGACCACGCGGGCATCATCGGCTCCGAGGACGAGTTCCACCGCTCGCGCAACCACATCCTCTCGTGGGCGCCGCTCAACCCGGTGCTCTTCCCCCGGCACGACGTCTACCACCTGACGCACCACCTGTTCCCGGCGGTGCCCACCGCGCACCAGGGCCACGTGCACGCGCTGCTGATGCATGACGCGGACTACGCCGCGCGCGAGCACTCCTTCAGCGCGCTGTGGCGCGCTCGATAGCCTCCAGCGCCTCCGCGAAGCGCTCCGGGGCCATGCCCAGGCCCAGCCGGAAGCCGTACCCCCGCTCCAGCGGGTGCGTGCCGTCGAGCTCGCCCACCTCCATGGCGCTCAACGGCAGCACGAACACGCCCGCCGCCGAGAGCGCCGCCAGCCGCGCCTCATTCCCCTCCGCATCGGTGACACCGCGCAGGCCGATGCAGGTGACGAGTCCTCCGGAGGGCGCCGCGCCGTACACGCCGCGCGAGCGCTCCAGGAAGGCGCTCAGCGTGGCGCGGTTGCGCCGCCACCCGTCCCGGGCGAGGCGCAGCGCGGGGCTGTCCAACTCCTTGAGCACCTCGTGGGCAATCCACTCGGTGACGGGGTTCACGGTGTGCGTGGTGTAGTTCTTCTCGTTCTGCATGCCGGCCAGCACGGCCGTGTCGCCCACGCACCAGCCGATGCGCAGTCCCGGGCAGCCCAGGCACTTGATGAACGAGCCGGTGACGAAGGTGCGCGAGCCCGGCCGGTACACCGTGGCGCCCAGCACCTGCGTGTCCGACGACAGGAAGCGGTAGTGCTCATCCCCCACCACGGTGGCACCGGCGGCCTCCGCCCAGCGGGCCACCGCGTCCAGCAGGGCCGGCTCCAGCACCAGGCCCGTGGGGTTGTGGGGCGTGTTGAGGATGACGACCTCGGGGCGCTCGCGCTCCAGCCGCTCCAGCCACTCGGCCGTGTCGACGGAGGGCACGCCGCGCGCGTCCCAGCGCACGGGCAGGCGGACCACCTCGGCGCCCTGCTGCATGGGCAGCTCATAGAGGAGCTGGAAGGCGGGCCACGCCAGGGCCACCCGGCGCGGGCGGAGCTGGCGGAAGAGCAGCAGCAGCGCCTCGCTGGTGCCGGTGGTGATGAGGACGTTGTCGCGCGTGGCGCCCGGGTGCATGGCCGCCACCGAGTCCCGCAGGTCCGCGCGCCCCCAGTTGGGGCTATCGTTCAGCGGCGTGGAGAGGAAGACGTCCGCGGCCCGCTCGGGGCTCACGCCCGAGCCGCCGAGCAGCTCCCCCACCGTGACGGGACGGCCACCGGACTCACCCAGGTTGTAGCGGGCCGTGAAGCGCGAGCCCTCCAGGTAGTCTTCCATGAAGAAGGTACGCAGCGGGTCCATGGTGCTCTCCAGGCGGGAAGCGGGTCAGGCGGCGGTGGCGGAGTCGGGCCAGGCGACGTCGCCCCGGTGGGCGATGACGACCTGCTGAATGGGCATGTCGAAGCCGCGCGAGGCGGTGAGCCCCACCGGCTCCAGCAGCGCGCGGAAGTCCGGCAGCGACAGCACGTCGCCCTCGTTGGACACGTAGCGCCGCAGCGAGAAGTAGAGCGCGTCCAGCGGGCCGTCGCGCCGGTCCGTCAGCAGATAGCCGGAGATGAGCAGCAGCCCACCGGGCCGGAGCGCGCGGGCCAGCTGCCCGAAGAAGCGCGGCAGCTCACCGGGCGGCAACGCGGGGATGATTTGCGGCAGGAGGATGACGTCGTACGTGGCCTCGCCATAGTCCACGCCCAGGCAGTCTCCGGCCCACAGCTCCGAGCGGGCATCCAGCTTGAGCCGCGCCAGGTGGGGCCGCACGGCCTCCAGCACATGGGGCGAGTCCAGGTAGGTGACATGGGTGGTGGGGTCCACCAGCCCGAAGGCCGCGCCCCACACGCCGGAGCCGGTGCCCACGTCCAGCACGCGGGCGCCCGCGAGGGGACGCATGCGGCGCGCCAGCTCCGCGGCCTTGCGGCTCAGCCGCAGGTGCGAGGCGAAGATGCTGGAGATGCGTGAGGCGTTCTCCTGGTAGACGCGGCGCGCGGTCTCCGGGTCCCTCAAGTCCAGGCGGAACCGCTGTTCCCTCACGGCCTCGTCCAGGTGGCCGAGCGCCTCCCAGTAGACCTGCGTCGCCGGCAGCGCCCGCTGGATGTACGGCACACTCGTGGCGTCCAGCGCCAGCGCCGCCGTGGGTGAGAAGCCCCAGCGCCCGTCGTCCTCCCGACGCGCCAGCCCCATGGCCCCGAGCACCGCCACCAGCAGGCCCAGCCCGTCCGGGTGCACGCGCAGCTCGCGCGCCAGGTCCTCCACTGCCGAGGACCCCGTCACCCAACGCTCCAGCAATCCCACGTCGGAGGCCGCCGTCAGCACCTGGGTGCGCAGGCCATTGCGCACGGCCCGGTCCTCATAGTCCGACTCGGAAGGACTCTGGCCCGAGGGCGCCTCCGAGAGGAACGCCGAGCGGTAGGCGCCGAGCACGTCCCGCGGCGTCCCCTCCCACGTCACCGGGCTTCCGGTGCGAACCGCCTCCGTCAGCCGCGCCGCCACGTGCCACCCGCGTCGAGCCTCCTCCAGGCGCGCCAGGAAGCCAGGTGAGCGCAGGAAGCCGGCCTCCTCTGGGAGCGAGTACCCCCGGCCGGGCTCGAAGTGGACGAAGCCCAGCCCGACCAGCGGCTCCACCACGGCGCGAACACCGCGCACGGCGCAGCCCATCCGCGTTGCGAGGGCCTCCAGCGGAAGCGGCGCCCCGCCGATGGCCTCGGGCAGGTGCGTGAAGAGGCCGAGCGCGGGGGCGGCCAGCAGCGCGGCCGACTCGTTGCTCGCGTCGCGGGCCCAGAAGTTGAGGCGCCGGACGAACTCGGGAGGAGGGGCCGCGGAGGGGGACTCACTCAAGGAGGACTCCTGTCGGTTGCGAGCATGCGAGTGGCCAGCGGTGCCATGCGGGCGTCAGTTCCATCGGAAGATGCGAAGGGCGGTGAAGAAGAACACCACGCTCCAGCCGGCGAGCAGCGTCAGGGGCATGCCGAGCGCGGCGAGCCCCGCGCCGTCCAGCATGATGCCGCGCAGCGCCTCGTTGAGGGGCGTCAGCGGCAGCACCTGGACCACGGGCTGCATCCAGGCGGGGAGCCGGTCCGTGGGGAAGAAGACGCCGGAGAGGAACACCATGGGCAGCGTGACGAGGTTGAACACGCCGTTGGCGGACTCCTCGTTGTCGATGCGGCTGGCGGCCAGCAGGCCCAGGCCGGCGAAGCACGAGCCACCCAGCAGGACGACGCCGACGAAGGACGCATAGCTGCCCACCATGGGCACGTGGAACACCCACCGCGCGAAGGCGCAGAAGAACGCGGCCTCCAGCAGGGCGAAGACGCCGCGCGCCAGGACGAAGGCAGCGAAGAAGTGGCCGCGCTGCATGGGCGTCGCGCCCAGCCGCTTGAGCAGCCGTCCGGAGCGCATGAAGACCAGCGGCAGCGCCAGGGTCCAGATGCTGGTGGACATCAGCGACAGGCCGAGCAACCCGGGGACGAGGAAGTCCACATAGCGGCTGCCGGGCTCGGACACGCGCGTGGTGCGCAGCCGGGCCGGCGCGGGCCCACCGGGAGCCAGCGCGGACTCCGCCAAAAGCCGCGCGGAGAGGCCCTCGGGCTGGCTCGGGTCCACGAGCAACTCCGGCTCCGCGCCGGGCAGCACCACCAGCGCCACCCGGCCCTGCGTGAGGCGCCGCCGCGCCTCGTCGTGAGACAGCCGCACCACCTCCAGCTCGGGCGAGGCGGCCAGCCGCTCCGCCAGCGCCTGGGCGCCCTCGCGCTCCACCACGGCGACCTTCACCGTGGGCGCCTCCTGCCGCTGGAAGGCGGGGCCCAGCACCAGCGTGGCGACGATGGGGAAGGCGAACGTCCAGAACAGCACCGACGGCTGGCGCCACAGCGGGCGCATGCGCAGCAGGAAGAGCTGGGCCAGGGGGTGTGTCATGCGGCCTTCGCCTCCTCTCGGAGCGAGCGGCCCGTCAGCCCGAGGAAGACGTCATCCAGCGTGGGGCGCCGGGTGGACAGGTGCCGCAGCACGCCGCCGGCCGACTCCACCTCACGCAGCAGGGCCGGCAGCGCCAGGTGCAGCTCGCGCACGCGGAGGCTGAGGCGCGAGTCCTGCTGCTGCACTGTCACCACCGATGGCAGCCGCTCCAGCCGCTCCAGCGGTGGAGGGGGCACGGCCTCGAACTCGATGACCTGCTCGGCGCCCAGTCCGGCCACCATGTCGCGCGGTGTGCCCTGGGCGATGACGCGCCCGTGGTCGATGATGACCAGCCGGTCGCAGAGCACCTCGGCCTCTTCCATGTAGTGGGTGGTCAGCACCACGGTGCACCCGCGCCCCTTGAGCCCCGCCACCACGTCCCACACCGCGCGGCGCGACTGCGGGTCCAGGCCGGTGGTGGGCTCGTCGAGGAAGAGGACCTCCGGGTCCGCGACGAGGGCCAGCGCCAGGGCCAGGCGCTGCTTCTGGCCGCCGGACAGCGAGGAGATGCGGGCGCGGCGCTTCTCCTCCAGCCGCACCCCGGCGATGGCCTCGGCCACCGGCAACGGGCGCGTGTAGAAGGAGGCGAACAGCGTCACCATCTCCTCCACGGTGAGCACCTCCACCAGCCGTGTCTCCTGGAGCGTCAGGCCGATGCGCTGACGGAGGCGCTCCGCATCCCGCTCCCAGGAGAGGCCCAGCACGCGCACCTCGCCCGAGGTGGGGCGCTGGAGTCCCTCCAGAATCTCCACGGTGGTCGTCTTGCCGGCGCCATTGGGTCCGAGCAGCCCCAGGCACTCGCCCCGGCGGATGGCGAGGTCGATGCCATCCAGGGCCACGGCGTCACCGAAGCGCTTGACCAGGCCCTTCACCTCGATGGCGAGCTCGTCCTTGGATGTCATGAGGGGTTGGGGGGCTGTCCGGCAGTATGGCGCAACGGCCGGCGGGTGCCCACCCAGGGAAAGCTGGGAAAGCAGCGGGACCGCGCAGGGGGTGCTACCGTCACGCGCCGTGTCCCAGAGCGACTCACTGGAAGCGCGGGTTGAACGGCTGGAGCTGCCGTTCAACGAGTACGGGGTGGACCCCTATGGCATCTCCAAGCGCCACCTGAAACAGGCGCTCCAGGTGTTTGCCGCGCTGTACCGGTACTACTTCCGGGTGCGCTGCTTCGGCATCGAGCATGTCCCCGCGCGAGGCCGGGGGATGCTGGTGGGCAACCACTCCGGCGGCGTGGCGGTGGACGGGGCCATGGTGCTGACCTCCACCCTGCTGGAGATGGACCCGCCCCGGCTGGCGCAGAGCATGGTGGAGCGCTTCCTCCACAACCTCCCCGTGTCCTCGCTGTGGGCCAGCCGCACCGGCCAGTTCACCGGCCTGCCCGAGCACGCGAAGCGGCTCCTGGAGGACGACCGGCTGCTGGTCATCTTCCCCGAGGGCGCGAAGGGGACGGCCAAGCTCTACCCCCAGCGCTACTCGCTGGTGGACTTCGGCACGGGCTTCGTGCGGCTGGCGCTGCAGACGCGCTCGCCCATCATCCCCTTCGCCTTCCTCGGAGGTGGCGCGGCCATCCCCACGGTGTTCAACGCCCGTGCGCTGGGGAAGCTGATGGGGGTGCCCTACATCCCGCTCACCCCGTGGGTGCTGCCGCTGCCGCTGCCGGTGCAGCTCGAAATCCATTACGGCGAGCCCCTCGTCTTCCATGGCACCGGGGACGAGGAGGACCATGTCATCGAGGGTTACGTGCAGAAGGTGAAGGCGCGCATCGCGGGGCTCATCGAGCGGGGCCGCGCGCAGCGTCACGGCCGTGGGCTGGTGGGGAGGTTGCTGCCATGAGGGTGCTCATTCCGGGCATCTCCGGAGGAATCGCGCGCAAGCTGGCGCTGCGGCTGCATGAGGCGGGGCACCAGGTGGCGGGCATCGACATCCGCCCCTGGGAAGAGGCGCGCGAGGTGGGCATCGAGGTGTTCCGCGGCGACGTGCGCAAGCGCGCGGCGGAGGACGTGTTCCGGCGCTGGCATCCGGACGCGGTGGTGCACATGGCCACCGTCACGGCCTTCACGGTGCAGGGGGCGGAGCGCGGCCGCATCAACCTGGACGGCACCAAGGCGCTGTTCGACCACTGCGCGACGCACAGCGTGAAGCAGATTCTGTTCGTGGGGCGGCACACGTTCTACGGGGCGGCGCCGGACTCACCGCTGTACCACTCGGAGGACGAGCCGCCACGGGCCCTGGAGGCCATTCCCGAGCTGGCGGACCTGGTGGCCGCGGACCTGTACGCGGCGACGGCGCTGTGGCGGCTGCCGAAGGTGACGACGACGATATTGCGGCTGCCGTACACGCTGGGAGCGCCGGGCACGGGCACGCTGGCGTCCTTTCTGAAGGGGAGCCGGGTGCCGCTGGTGCTGGGGTATGACCCGCTGTTCCACGTGCTGCAGGAGGAGGACGTGGTGGCGGCGCTTCAGCTGGCGCTGGAGAAGGGGCCGAGGGGCATCTTCAACGTGGCGGGACCGCCGCCGATTCCGCTGTCGGTCATCGTCCGGGAGACGGGACGCATGGGGGTGCCGCTGCCGGCGCCGGTGCTGAGGCTGCTGCTGGGACGGGGCGGCTTCCCGCGGCTGTCGGTGGGAGCGCTGGACCACCTGCGCTTCCCCATCGTCGTGGACAACCGCCGCTTCCTGGAGGCCACGGGGTTCCAGTTCCAGCACAGCGTGGCCGACATCCTGCGCCTGTACCGCGAGTCGGCGCCGGTGCCTCGGAGCTAGCGCGAGCCAGGCAGCGTGTGAAAGGAGACACGCACGCCGCCAGGTAGCCCAGAGCGGGCCCCTGGCGACGCATCATCCACGTGGCCTCCCGCATGGACACGCTGACGCCCAAGCAACGCAGCGAACGGATGTCCCGGGTGCGCAACAGGGATACGAAGCCCGAGCTGCGCGTACGGCGCCTCGTGTCGGCGATGGGCTACCGCTACCGGCTCCAGTACAAGAAGGTGCCTGGGCGCCCCGACCTCGCCTTCCCTGGCCGCAAGAAGGCCATCTTCGTGCACGGCTGTTTCTGGCACCGGCATCCAGACCCGACGTGCCCCCTCGCGCGCGTGCCGAAGTCCCGGCTCGACTTCTGGATGCCGAAGCTGGAGGGGAACCGCGTACGGGATTTGCGCAAGCTTCAGGAACTGCACGCCCTCGGATGGTCCGCGCTCGTCATCTGGGAGTGCCAGCTGCGCGACGAGGACGCGCTTCGCGTGAGCATCCGCGAATTCCTGGATGCACCGCCGCGTCCCCCTGCCCCCACGTCAGGCGTCCCCGCTTGGAAGAATGCGACGCCCCTGTAGCACCGCGGCTCGACGCATGAACCCCTTGCGCTTCGGGGCCAGGATCGACATGGATACTCCGCCATGAACTCCATCGAGCTGTTCACCGGCGCGGGTGGACTGGCCCTGGGTACGCACCAAGCCGGGTTCCGTCATCGCGGTCTTGTCGAGTGGAACGAGGACGCCTGCGACACGCTCCGCAAGAACGCGAGCGCCAACGCGGTTCCCGGAATCGACCACTGGCGGATTCACCACGCCGACATCCGCATCCTGCCCTTCAACATGTTCGGGAACGGGGACATGGACCTCGTGGCGGGCGGAGCGCCGTGCCAGCCCTTCAGCCTGGGCGGCAAGCACCGCGCTCAGGACGATGCTCGCAACATGTTCCCGGAGTTCGTGCGCGCGGTGCGCGAGCTGCGGCCCCGCGCCTTCATCCTGGAGAACGTGAAGGGGCTCCTGCGGGCGAGCTTTCGCAACTACTTCGAGTACATCAAGCTCCAGCTGACGTACCCCACCCTCACGAAGAAGCACCTCGAGGACTGGACCGACCACCTCGCGCGCCTGGAGAAGGTACACACGCGAGGCCGCTTCCCAGGTGTTCACTACAACGTGGTGTCTCAGTTGTTGAACTCCGCCAACTATGGCGTGCCCCAGCAGCGCGAGCGGGTCTTCGTCGTGGGCTTCCGCGCGGACACGGGCCTGGAGTGGAACTTCCCCGAGCCCACGCACAGCGAGGACGCCCTGCTGTGGGACAAGTACATCAGCGGCGACTACTGGAAGCGGCACGGGCTCAGCCCACGAGACCCTGGAAAGGGCGTGGCGCTGAGCAGCGTGCGGATGCGTGACCTGGAGGACGGCGAGCCCCTCAAGACGAAGCCCTGGGTGACGATTCGCGATGCCCTCGCGGACATGCCCGCCCCGCGCGCGGACCGCGAGTCGAAGGAGTTCAGCAACCACCGGCTCATCCCGGGAGCGAAGGTGTATCCGGGCCACACCGGAAGCCCCATTGACCAGCCCTCCAAGACGCTCAAGGCGGGTGTCCATGGCGTGCCTGGCGGCGAGAACATGATTGCCTACGAGGACGGCAAGGTGCGGTACCTCACGGTACGCGAGGCAGCACGCGTCCAGACGTTCCCGGACACGTGGCACTTCGAGGGCGCGTGGTCCGAGGCGATGCGGCAGCTCGGCAACGCGGTGCCCGTGGGCCTCGCGGAGGTGGTGGCGAAGAGCGTGGCCGCGAAGCTGGAGAGCACCGGTGGCCACTGACTCCGGTGACGAATACAACCCGCTCGACTACGACAATCTCACCAAGCACTGCGTCCAGGAGCTGATGCTCCGGGGGCCGGACTCGCTCGACTTCCCCGAGCCCTTCACCGGCTCCGGCGTCTACGCGCTGTTCTACAAAGGGAGCCTGGACCTCTACCGGCCCATTCGCTCTCCCAAGGCCGAATGGCCCATCTACGTGGGCAAAGCCGTTCCTCCTGGGGCGAGGAAAGGCGGGAAGACCTCGCGGCGCTCGAAGGCGCTCTATTCGCGTCTGCGGGAGCACCACGAATCCATCAGGACGGCCAAGAACCTCGACCCCAAGGCTTTCCTATGTAGATATCTGGCCGTGACCCCGCTGTGGATCACGATGGCCGAGCGGCTCCTCATCGAGGACTTCCAGCCATTGTGGAACGTCTGCATCGAGGGCTTTGGCCTGCACGACCCGGGAAAACGTCGTTACGAGGGGCAACGGAGTTGGTGGGATGTCCTTCACCCGGGGCGAAACTGGGCCGGGCGACTACCCCAAGGGCCCCGTAGCGCGGCCAAAGCGAAGCAACGGGTGCGGGACTTCTTGAAGAACCACAAGCCCGGGTCTCGTATGCCAGCGCTTCGGGAAGACCCTTCGCGCTTCATGCAAGATGACGAAGACTGAGAGCGTTTGAGTGGACCCGACTGATCTGAAGGAACTCGCCAAACGCCTTGAAGAAGTACTGTCGGGCATTCCTGAGGATGCACTTGGGGAACTGCCTCGCGGCACCCAGAAACATCTGGACCAGATAGACAGCGTTCTTGCTCGCATTCGAGACCGACTGTCACCTCATTCCGACGTCCAAGAGCCGCCATCGTTCTTCGACCCCGCCGACCCGCGCCTTTTCGGCGCGTTCGCGGCACTGGCGCTCGTTGGACAGGATCGCAAGTCCATGGCTTCGTTCGGGAGGCCCAAGTTCTACGGCTCTGGAATCTATGCAATCTACTACATGGGGGACTTCGAGCCGTATGAGCCAATCAGCGATACAGAACACCCCATCTATGTTGGCAAAACCGATCCCGCCAAGCCGCATGCCAAGTCGACGCGTGAGCAGGGCACCAGCCTTTGGGAACGCCTGACCAAGCATAAGTCCAACATTGGCCTGGCAAGCACCCTACGGCTTGAGGACTTCGAGTGTCGCTATCTTGTGGTCGCGAGCGGATGGCAAGTTGCAGCAGAGAGTGCGCTTATAGGGTTGTTCAAACCGCTCTGGAACAAAGAGACGAAGGTTGTCCTCGGATTTGGCAAGCACGGCGACGCCGCCGACACCCGCAGGAACACAAGATCTCCCTGGGACACACTGCACCCGGGACGCAAGTGGGCTGACAATGAAGCCACCAAGGACAGACTGGAAAAGCACGCGATAGAGGAGCGCATCAAGAGACATTTCCAGGATTCGCCTCCAGTCCCTAACGCGGACGAGATTTTACATGCGTTCCTTCAAAGCGTGAGCATGCGCACGAAATAGTTGCGAGCAGAGCCGGCTGAACCATCGAGCCGCCACGCTCTCGACGGCTGCGCCGCATCACGGACCCCTGGCGGTCGTACAGGTCGGTATAAACTCACCGGCCGTAGGCAGATTTCCGGGGGGAGCACATGGCGGCGAACACCGAGGAAGTAGACGTCATCATCGCGGGAGGCGGCCCGGTGGGACTGCTCACCGCCAACCTGCTCGGCCTCCACGGAGTCCGGGTCCTCGTCCTTGAACGCGAGTCCACACCGCACGGCCAGCCACGGGCCTTCTCCTGCGACGACGAAGCCCTGCGCATCTACCAATACGCGGGGCTCATCGACGCGCTGAGGCCGGACCTGCGGCAGAGCCGCCACGTCACCTTCACGGGCGTCGGACGTCACCCCATCGCGCAGGTCCGCCTGAGCGAGGTGGACTTCGGCTTCGGCTACACGCCGCTCTGGTTCTTCTACCAGCCCCTCCTGGAGAAGGCGCTGCGACAGGGGCTCACCCGCTTCGAGCACGCCGAGCTACGCCAGGGCACCGAAGTCGAGGCCCTCGAACAGGACCATGCCGGAGTCACGGTGCGCACCCGCGACACGGCCACGGGCGTGCGAGGCGCCGTGCATGCCCGCTACCTCATCGGGTGCGACGGAGGCCGGAGCACGGTGCGCGGTCTCCTGAGCATCCCCCTGGAGGGACGCAGCTACGAGGAGCCGTGGATTGCCATCTACGGCACCGTGCCCGAGGCGGATGCCCCAACCGAGACCAGCATCGTCTGCGACCCGCACCGGCCCGGCTTCGTCGGACGGGGCCCCGTGGGCCAGTTCCGCTGGGAGTTCCGGCTGCGCCCCGGTGAGACACCCGAGGAGATGGTGCAGCCCAACTCGGTCCGCCGGCTCATCGCCCCCTACGTGAACCCGGAGAAGGTGCGCGTGGAGCGCGCGCAGCTCTACACCTTCCACTGCCTCGTCGCGCCACGCTGGCGGGAGGGCCGCACCTTCCTCGCGGGCGACGCGGCCCACATGATGCCGCCCTTCATGGGCCAGGGCCTCGTCTCCGGCCTGAGGGACGCCGCCAACCTCACCTGGAAGCTGGCGCGAGTCCTTCACGGACAGGCCCCGGAGGCCCTGCTGGACACCTACGACCAGGAGCGCCGCCCGCACGTGCAGGCCATGCAGGATGCCACGGTGCGCCTGGGCTACGTCTTCCAGGCGCGCAATACCCCCATGGCCCTGCTCCGGGACACCCTGCTCCGCGGCCTCCAGCTCGTCCCGAGCGTTCGCCGCTTCGTGGAGGGCTTCGGCTTCAAGCCGCCTCCCTCCATCGAAGAGGGCTGGCTGCTGGGAGGCCGCCGCTCCGGACGAAGCGCGCCGGAGGGCAGCTACTTCCCACAGCCGCGAGTGCGGCTCGCGTCCGGAGAGGAGCGACTGCTGGATGACGCGCTGGGCTCCGGGTTCGCCGTGCTGAGCCGGAAGAACGGCCCGGCCACGGAGGCGGCACGAGACCTCGCGGACGCGCTCGACGGCAAGGCCATCACCGTGGTCCCCGCGGGCCTGAGCAGCACGGAGGAAGGGAGCGTGGAGGACCACACCGGAAAGCTGGCGGAGTGGTTCACCCGGCACGGCGTGGACGTAGCGGTGGTACGCCCGGACCGCTTCGTCTTCGGAGCGGTGCCGCTGGCCCGGCTCCCCGAGCTGCGCACCGCCCTGCGCGCCACCCTGCGCATCGACCGCGACTGAATCGCTCGACTGCTCAGAGCGCCAGGGCAGGCGCGGCTCGCGCCGCCGAGCCCTGCGCGGGCTGCTCCGTCCCGGACTGCACGGCGGTGTTGAGGTTGGCGAGGCCCTCCTCGAAGTTCTTCCCCAGCAGCGCGTCCATGTCCATGAAGGCGGAGATGGCCTTGCCCATCAACGAGTTCTCCCCCTCCATGCTCCACGTCACCCGGGTTCCAGTCCCGGAAGGCACGAGCGTGAAGGTCGCCTGGTTCGTGGCGGCGAAGGGCTTGAAGAACTCGAGCTTGAGGGTCACCAGTTCGCCGGGCCGGCTCTCCAGGATGGTCATGCGTCCCTCCCCGGCCTTGCTGTTCCCGGTCCACGCATAGACGGCCCCCGGACCCGAGGAAGGCCCTTCGAAGCGCCGCTCGATGTTCGGATCGAGCTTCTCGTAGGGCGACCACTGCCCCCACTGGTGAAAGTCATTGATCATCGCGAAGACGGTGTCCGGGGGCGCGTGAATCTGGGCGCTCCGCTCGATCCGGAAGTGGTCCGGACGCGAGCGGATGAAGAGGACCACCGCGACGATGAGGACGACAACGACGACTCCAATCAGCTTTGCCATGAGAGCAACCCTCTTTCGAACCGCGAACCTGGGAGCCGGACGTCCGCTCCAAAATGACGTCGAATAAGGGGCCGGGAGATCGACACGTCGCCCGGTCTTTCTGCACGGCACGGCCAACCCCGCGGAATCGCACGTCCCTCGCCGGCTGACCGAGCACCTCCCGTCCGAGCTGACGCAAGCGCTCGCATGGAGGCCTGCCGACCGAAGCACGACAATCCCAAGGCCCCCAGACTTGCCAGCGAGCCGCCCGGAAGCGCAGGCTTCCGCCCCACTGTGACGGGTCGCTGCCACGCAACCCGTGGGGGAGTCTGCTTGCTGTTGCCGGTGCACACCGCGCTGCTCGACTCGTTGGACCGGCATGCCCGGCGGCGAGCGGAAGGCATTGCCACGCTGAGCACCCTCGTGGGTCCCCCCGAGCAGGGGCTCGCGGTGCTGACCGGGTGGATCCACCGCAAGGGCCTGAGCGTCGTCGTCGCGGAAGGTGACGACGCGCGCGCGGTGGTCCGCACCTGGGCCACGGCGCTCGCCCGGGAGCGGGACCTGACGTCGGACGCGGAGTCCTTCGTCGTCCTCTCCCAGCCCACGAGCCCCCGGCGCGAGCTGCTCTTCCGGGGCAAGACGGTCCACGAGCGCCGCATCCTCCTGGACGGCCTGACGCCCCCACACTCCGGGCCCGCCACCTGGGAGCTGTGCCGGAGCCTGCTGGAATCCCCTTCCCTGCCCTCCGCCGGAGCCGGAGCCCTCCCCGCCGCGGTGAACGACGCCATCGAGCAGGACCCGCTCGCGGCGCTCCAGTCCCTGCTGGCCCTCGTCCCCTCGGGAAGCGCGCCCGCGCTGCGAGTCCGTGCCGGGCCGTCCGACTTCCGCGCGCTCCGTACCGCCGCGTCACTCTGCGCCACGGCCCCCGCGCTCACCACGGTGTGTGTGCTCGCGCCGGAGTCCCTCGCCGAGCACCTCCGCCGAGGAGAGTCCCGCGTCCTCGCCATGCTGCGAGAAGGCCTGCTGGACCTGCCGGAAGCGACTCCCGAGATACGGGCCGCGACACCGACGAGCGCGGTGGCTCCGACGCTGGCCCGGCTCCAGCAAGAGGGCACGCCGGAGCCCATCATGGAGCTCTACGCGGAGGCGGCCCGCGCCATGACCTCCGGGCGCAGGGAGGCGGACGACCAAGCCCGCAGCGCGGCCGAGCGCTACCTGAAGGCCCAGCTCCAGGGGCGTCCCACCACCCACAACCTCTTCAAGCCCAACGTCCGCGTCGACGTCGGCGACCACCAGCGCCCGTTGGAAGTGGACCTGCTCTGTCGCGAGCTGCGGCTCGCGGTGGAAATCGACGGGTACTTCCACTTCCGCGACGCGGAGGACTTCCGGAGAGATCGCCGCAAGGACGTCGCACTGCAACGCGCGGGCTACTGGGTTGTCCGCTTCCTCGCCGACGACGTCGTCACCCGGCTGGAAGAGATTCTCGAAACCCTCGACACGCTGATTGCCGCCCGGAGGCACGAGTCCTCCGGGAAGGAGACCCCACATGGAAACCGCTGACACCCGGCTGACAGGGCTCGCCCTCTCCTGGTTCACCACGCGCACCGAGCGGCGCGGCACGCGCAAGGAGCTGGAGGGCGCGCTGCGGCCCTTCGTGGAGCACCGCCTCAGCCGCGCCGAGTGGAAGGAGCGCTTCGACACGCTGCTGGAGGCGCTACTCGCCAACGGGCTCGCGACGGAGCGTGGCCGCAGCGGCCTGGAGCTGACGAAGGAAGGCCAGGCCCGGGCGCTCGCGTTCCTCTCCCTGGAGCAGCTCCCGCGAGGGCTCACCTGGAAGAAGCTGAAGGCGACGTACCTGCTGGCCCGAAGCCTGGACCTGTCCCCCACGAAGCCGGTGCTGGCCCGGCTGACGGACGCCGATGGAGTCCGCGCGGCCCTGCTCAAGCGCCAGTACCCGGTGGAGGACACGGACGCCCCCTCCCTCGCTCAGATGAGGGACCGGCTGTTGTGGCGCCAGCTCGGGGTGGAGACGGAGCGGCCCTTCTCCCTGAGCGCAGTGCAGGCCCACCTCCTCGGGAAGCTGCTGGACGCGGAGACGAAGGACCCGCGCAAGGCGGTGGAGCAGCTCGCGGCCCGCGCTGCCGGTGCCGCACGGGTGGACGCGGAGGCCGTGCGGCTGGCCGTGCTGCGCCGGTGGGCCCTGCCCGAATCCGAGCCCACGCCCTCGAACAGAGCCACTGCAGCGGAGCGGGACACCGAGCCCCAGGACTCCGTGCCGGACTTCGCCGAGCGGGTGCTCGCGGTGGCGCGGGCGCTGCCTACGGGCCGCTTCGGGCAGAACAAGGTGTTCATCTCCCACGTCTGGAAGGCGCTGCAGCCGGAGTGGGCCAGCCGCGAGGCCTTCGACGTGGCGCTGCTGGAGGCGAACCGCACGCGCCAGTTGTCCCTGACGCGAGCGGACCTCGTGTCGGCCATGGACCCCCGGGACGTGGCCGAGTCCGAGGTGCGCTCGTACGGCGCCAGCTTCCACTTCGTCGTCGTCTAGCCCGTCATCCTTCCTGGAGCGCCCGTGCCCATCGACCCTCGACTCGAGGCCTTTCTCACGGATGGCCGTGAGGTCTTCAGCAGCGTCCAGCAGGGCCAGCACCTCTGGCAGGCGGACCCGTTCGACGTGGAGGCCCTCAACGCGCCGGCCCGCCGCGCCTTCAAGCGGTTGCTGGAGCGCGCCGCGTCCGACACACCTCCAGACGCAGGTCGCCTGCTGCTCCTCCTGGGAGAGTCCGGCAGTGGCAAGACGCACCTGGTGCGGGCCTTCCGCAACCTCGCGCACGGCCAGCGCCAGGGCTTCGTCGGCTACATGCCGATGACGGTCGATGCGACCAGCTATGACCGCTACATCCTCTCCAACCTCATCGACTCGCTGGACCGTCCGTATGGCGGGGCCACGGGAGATGACAGCGGGCTGATGCGGCTGTCGGACGCGCTGATGGCGAACTGCAAGAGCGCCTTCGCCCCGCTCATCCCGGACGAGGATGTGCTGGAGGACGAAGAACTGCACGGCACCATCCACGCGGTGGCCGACGAGCTGCTGGAGGACGCGCGCTTCCAGACGGTGGAGGTGGACCTGCTGCGCGCGCTCATCTACCTGCAGCGCAGGGACCCGCGCATCAGCCGCCGCATCTTCCACTGGCTGCGCTGCGAGGAGCTGTCCGCGGTGGACCGCAAGGTCATCGGGGAGCTCATCCCCCGCACGGCGGACGACGGGCCGGCGCGGATGGTGGAGCACCTGGGACGGTTGATGGGCGCGCTGGGCCAGGCGCTGGTCCTGTGCGTGGACCAGGTGGAGGACTTCAACGACTTCGAGGAGCGCCCGCGGCTGGAGAGCTCCTTCCGCAGGGCGATGAGCAGCCTCTCCGCCATCGCGAGCCGGGTGCCCCGGGCGGTGGTCGTCGTGTGCTGCCTCTCCGACTACTGGGTGGACATGCGGCCGCACCTCACCCAGTCGCTGGTGGACCGCATCGAACACGACCCGGAGCCGGTGCACCTGGAGCAGACGGTGACGTCCGACACGGCCCGCGACATCGCGGCGAGGCGGCTGCGCGCGCTTTACGAGCTTCGAGGCGTGGCCATCGACCCCACGAATCCGACGTGGCCCATTCCCGCCAGTGGCTTCGATGAACTCGGAGGCCAGCGTGCGCGCGACGTGCTGAACGAGTGCCGCCGCTACCGCGAGCGGGCACTGCAGGACCAGCAACTCCCCGAGACCTTCCCCCTGGTCCGCCCGAAAGCAGGGCCCGCAACCACCACCAAGGACACGTCCCCGCCGAAGGTGAACCTGGACCAGGCCTGGACCGACTTCAAGGCCACGTACAGGCCACAGCTTCCCGAGGAAGCCTCGGACATCGCCATGCTGCTCGCCTGGGCGATTGAGCTGGGCAGTGACGAGCTTGGAGGCTCGCCGCGCTTCGCCGTCAAGCCGAAGGCGGATGAGGCCATGGACGTCACCGTGCAACCGGACGGCGGCAAGCTCCATGTCGCGCTCTGTGAGAGGGACACGATAGGTGGAGCGCTCGGCAGACAGATGGCCGAGGCGCTCAAGGCGGCCACCGGCAAGACTCCGGTCCTCGTGCGGACCTCCGACTTCCCACCTGCGAGGCCTGGGGGCCTCGTCGCCGAACAGCTTGGCCTGCTCACCCGCAAGGGCGGGCGACGCGTCGTGCTGGGGGATGGTGAGCTCCGGGAACTTGTCGCGCTGCGGGAGTTCCGCAAGGACCATGAGGGCAAAGCAGCGCTCACGGAGTGGAGCCGCACGGCCCGTCCCGTCACCCGGCTGAAGTCCGTGGGAGACATCCTCGGCCTGGAGCGACTGGGCGCCAGCCCGCCGCCCTCATCGCCTCCTCCCTCGGAGCCGACGCCACGGAACACCGCAACGGGCGGCACCCAGAGCGCCGCGTCGCGCGCCGAACCGCGCGGCGCACAGGCGGCACGTCAGTCGAACCTGTTCGCGGATACGAGCACCACACCCTTGCTCCGCGAGGACACCGGCCATGGAGCCAGGGCCGAAGCCACCGGCGCAAGCACCGCCTCACGTCCGCAAGCCGCGCGTCAGGAGTCTGCCACTCGCAAGCCCCCGCCCTCCCCTGGGGCCCCCGATGACGCGCCGATGGGGCTCACGGTAGCGGGCTCCATGCTCTCCTCGTCCTCGCGCACGGCGACTCCACCAGCGGGCACACCCGTCCCCGCGTCCTCACTCGCGGTGACGCCACCGGCGGGCACACCCGTCCCCGCCGGGCTCCAGCTCCGCAAGCACTCGGTGACGCCCACGCCCGTTCCAGCGGCTCCGCGAGAGCTGCTCACCGGCCCGGTGCGCCTGGGCGCCTCGGAGGGCTTCTTCACGCAGACAATCTCCCTCGAACCCACGGAGCTGACGCGGCACAGCGCCTTCCTGGGCGGCACGGGCAGCGGCAAGACGACGCTGGCGCTCAACGTGCTGGAGCAACTGCTGCTCCAGGGCGTGCCCGCCATCCTCATCGACCGGAAGGGGGACCTGGCCACCTACGCGCGCGAGCTGTCCTGGCAGGAGAAGCTGGAGGAGCCCTCGCTCAACGAGCGGCGGCGCCTGCTGCGCGAGCGCGTCGAGGTGGCGGTGTACACGCCGGGCCGCTCGGACGGGCGGCCCCTGGCCATCCCCGTGGTGCCCCGGGGCCTGGAGACGCTCCCCGCCGAGGAGCGCGAGCAGGGCGTGCAGCAGGCCGCGGACGCCATCGCGGGGATGCTCGAATACAAGAGCGGCCCCAATGACAAGGCAGCGCGCGCACTGCTCGCCCAGGCGCTCCGCCTGCTGGTGCAGCGCCCGCTCGGCAGGGACGTCACGCTGGAGCTGCTTCAGCAGTTCGTCGCCGACCAGGACGAGTCCCTGCTGCAAGAGGCAGGCGGACTCCCACCGAAGACGTTCTCCAAGCTGGCCCAGGACCTGGAGGTGCTCCGCCTCAACCTCCGCTCCCTGCTGGCCGCGGGCGGCGAGCGACTGGACCTGGAGGAACTGCTCGGGCGTGGTGCCGCGGGCACTCCGGGCAAAACGCGGCTGAGCATCATCAGCACCAAGTTCCTGGGCGACAACAACCGCATCCTCTTCTGGGTGTCGCAGCTCCTGCTGGAGACGAACCGGTGGACGAGCCAGCATCCCGCGTCCCAGCTCCAGGCGGTGCTGCTCTTCGACGAGGCGGACCTGTACCTGCCGGCGACGAGCAAGCCCGCGACGAAGCAGCCCCTGGAGGACCTGCTCAAGCGCGCGCGCTCGGCGGGAGTCGGGGTGATGCTGGCCACGCAGAGCCCGGGAGACCTGGACTACAAGTGCCGGGAGAACGTGCGCACCTGGTTCGTGGGCCGGGTGAAGGAGGACAACGCCATCAAGAAGCTGCGCCCCATGTTCACCGAGGCCCGCGTGGACGCGGACGCGAAGCTGCCCTCCCAGAAGCAGGGCCAGTTCCACGTGCTGCGAGACGGCCAGGTGCAGCAACTCAAGGCGGACCGCTCCGTCATGCGCACCGAGCAGCTCGCCGAGGATGAAATCCTCAAGCTCGCGCGCCAGACGCTGGAGAAGGGCCGGAGCACGCCCACCGGCACACCGAAGGCCGGCGGCTCGCGCTGAGACACGAGCCGTGGCCCGCGCCCCTCCCAAGAGGCGCCCCGGTCCCCCACGGAGCCGCCAGTCATGCGAGCCCGTGGACGCGGCACGGACGCGAACGGAGGTTCCTGCTAGGAAGCGCCCCGGCATGGACCTCCCGTCTCCTTCCCCCAACACCTCCGACCGGGCGCACTTCGAGGCGCTCGTGGCCCGGGGCTACAACCAGGTGCCGGTGGTGCGGCGGCTGGCGCTGGGGACGCTCCGCCCGACGGACCTGCTCCGGGCCCTGCCCGCCGGGCACCGCTTCCTGTTGGAGAGCACCCGCGTCAGTCCGGAGGGACGCTACTCGCTCCTCGGCTCGCGTCCGTTCCTCCGCTTCACGGCGAAGGCTGGCCAGTGCTTCCTCGACGGTGTACCCCAGCCGGGCGAGCCCCTGGACGTGCTGCGCGGCCTGCTGCGGCGCTGGCGGGGCGTGCGCCTGCCAGGACTGCCCCTCTTCTGCGGTGGCGCGGTGGGCTTCTTCGCCTACGAGGCGAACCACTACTTCGAGTCCCTGCCCCGCCACCCGCGAGACGACCTGAAGCTCCCGGACATCGCGCTGTCCTTCGTGGACACCTTCCTCGCGGTGGACCACCAGGAGGGCCAGGTGCTCATGGTGGCCACCGGCTCGGACTGGGAGGACTGCGCGCGGCGATTGGAGCCGCTGGAGGCGTGCGTGCGCCGGGCCGTCCCCACCCCGCCACCGGCGCCCACGTCCCTTCCAGCGCCGACGGTGGAGTACCGCTCCAACTTCACGCAGGAGGCCTACCTCACCGCGGTGGAGCGCGTGCGCGAGTACATCCGCGCGGGAGACACCTATCAGGTCAACCTCTCGCAGCGGCTGGAGGTGGACTTCCCGGGCGAGCCGCTCGCGCTCTACGAGACACTGTCCGCCACCAACCCCGTCCACTTCGCCAGCTACCTGGAAGGTGACGGCTTCCAGGTGGTGAGCGCCTCACCGGAGCGGCTGGTGCGCGTGGAGGAGGGCCGGGCGATTACGCGCCCCATCGCGGGCACGCGGCGCCGGGGCACACCGGAGGAGGAGGCCCGCTTCGTCCAGGAGTTGCGCACCAGCGAGAAGGAGCGCGCCGAGCACGCGATGCTGGTGGACCTGGAGCGCAACGACCTGGGCCGCGTCTGCGCCTACGGCACGGTGGAGGTGGCGAAGCTGATGGAGATTGTCGAGTACGCCCACGTCCTCCACATCGAGTCGGAGGTGACGGGAACGCTCGCGCCGGGGATGGAGCCGCTGGACGTGGTGGGCGCGCTGTTCCCCGGGGGCACGATTACGGGCGTGCCGAAGATTCGCACCATGCAGCTCATCACCGAGCTGGAGCCACACGCGCGGGGCCTCTACACGGGCTCGCTGGGCTACCTCTCCTTCACGGGGGAGCTGGACCTGAACATCGTCATCCGCACGCTGGTGGTGAAGGACGGCCGCGCCTACGCGCAGGTGGGCGGCGGCATCGTCCACGACTCGCAGCCGCGCCAGGAGTACAAGGAGACGCTCAACAAGGCGCGCTCGCAGCTCCTCGCGCTGTCGGCGTGTGGGAGGACGGAATGATTGTCCTCATCGACAACTTCGACTCCTTCACCTTCAACCTCGTGCAGGCGCTCGGTGCGCTGGGGGCGGAGCTGAAGGTGGTGCGCAACGACGCCATCACCGTGGCCCAGGTGGAGGCGCTGCGTCCGGACCACATCGTCATCTCCCCCGGGCCCTGCACTCCGGCCGAGGCGGGCGTGTCCCTGGACGTCATCCGCGCGTTCGGCGGACGGGTGCCCTTGCTGGGCGTGTGCCTGGGGCACCAGTGCCTGGGGCAGGTCTTCGGAGCGAAGGTGGTGCGCGCTCCGGTGCCGGTGCATGGGAAGACGGCGGAGGTGGAGCACTCGGGCCAGGGCGTGTTCCGGGGCCTGCCCGCGCCCTTCACCGCCGCGCGCTACCACTCGCTGGTGGTGGAGCGGGAGGGACTGCCGGAGTGCCTGGAGGTGACGGCCTCGCACGACGGGCTCATCATGGGCATGCGGCACCGCGAGCTGCCGCGACTGGAGGGCGTGCAGTTCCACCCGGAGTCCTTCCTCACGCCCCAGGGGCCGAGACTGCTCGCCAACTTCCTTGAGCCGGAGCGCTGAATGTTCTCCACGGTGGCGGTGGACGGTGAGGTGCGGCGCTGGGAGGACCTGCGCCTGCACGACTTCGCACAGGGCTTCTTCTTCGGCGCGGGCTTCTTCACCACCTTCCGCATCGACGCGGGCACCCCACTCTTCCTCGCGCGCCACCTCGCGCGGCTCCGGGCCAGCCTCGCGGCCTTCCCCGGCGCCGTCCGAGCGCCCGCACCGGAGCAAGTCTCCGAGGCCACGGTGCGCGACACGCTCCACCGCTGCCTGCACACGGATGCGGCGCTGGGACCGGGCTTCACCGGCGTGGGCAAGCTGTCCGTGAGCGACGGCCACGTGCTGCTCACCTTCCGCCCGGCGGCACCCGACGCGGAGCGCCTTCAGCGCGAGGGCCGCACCCTGGACACAGTGGAGCCGGGCGCCTACCGGCGCGGAGAGCGCACGCTGAACCACAAGGGCCTCTCCTACTTCCGCCAGTACGCGCTGATGCAGCAACTGCCCCTGCTGGGCAACGAGGCCGGCGAGGTCTGCGAATTGCCCACCGCCAACCTCTTCTTCCACCTGGACGGCGCGCTCGTCACCCCGCCGCTGGACGCG
Organism: Pyxidicoccus trucidator; assembly: GCF_010894435.1. Classification (NCBI taxonomy): domain Bacteria; kingdom Pseudomonadati; phylum Myxococcota; class Myxococcia; order Myxococcales; family Myxococcaceae; genus Pyxidicoccus; species Pyxidicoccus trucidator. Next base: position 324,042 of record NZ_JAAIXZ010000001.1, read on the forward strand.
CCGTGCCTGCCGGGCATCGTCCGCGAGGTGCTCCTGGAAGCAGGACACGTGGGCGGCCTGCCCGTGGTGGAGCGCCCAGTGCCCCTCGCACGCCTCGCGGACGTCAGCGCCTGCGTCTTCACCAACTCCGCCGTCCTGGCCACGGGCGTGCCGCGCCTGCTCGGGCGGGAGCTGCCCGGAAGCCTGCCGCTCGCGGAGGAAGCCAGGGCCCTCATCGAAGCCGCGGCGCGGCGCCGCTAACGCCCGAGCGTCTCCCTCAAGAAGTCCTTGAGCACCTGGACTCGCGGCGGCACCGCCCTTCCGGGCCGTGACACCAGGAAGAGGGGTGCATCCCGGAAGGCGGTATCGGGCAGCAGGCGCACCAGCGAGCCCAGGGCCACGTCCTGCGCCGCGAGGAAGGTGGGTAGGAGCGCCACGCCCCCTCCCGCCCGGGCCAGCTCCGCCAGGAACCCGAAGTCGGAGCACTCCACCGACGCGGCCGGAGGTGGCCTTCCGCTCCCCACCCCGAAGGGCCCGCGTCCGCGGGGCGGCGGGGGCCAGAGACACTCGTGGCGTTCCAGCTCCGTGAGCGTGGAGGGAGCGCTCCGGCGCTCCAGGTACCGGGGCGACGCGAAGAAGCCGGCCTCCAGGTCCATCAGCTTGCGCGCGACGAAGGTGCCGGCGCCGGGGCGGCCGACGCGCAGCGCGAGGTCCACGCCCTTCTCCAGCAGGTCCACCACCTCGTAGGAAAGCACCGCTCGCACGCGCACCAACGGGTGCCGGAGCCGGAACCGGGCCAGCACGGGCGCCAGCAGCGCGCGGCCCACATCCGGGGGCGCGGTGAGCGTCACCTCACCCGTGGGCAGGGTGGGCTTGTCGGGCGTGCCCTCCACGGCGACCCGGAGTCCGGCGAGCAGCGGCGCCACCTGGCGCAGCAGCGTCTCCCCCTCCGCGGTCAGCCGCACCGAGCGCGTCGTGCGCGCCACCAGCGTGGTGCCGAGCGTCTCCTCCAGGGCCCGCAGCGCGCGGCTCACCCGAGACTTGTCGAGCCCCAGCCTCGCGGCCGCCTTCGTGAAGCTCTGCGTCTCGGCGACCGCCTGGAACACGGTGAGGTGGTTCAGGTCCATTGTTGCCTGCATACAACAGTGAGTTGAGGGATTCGCGGATTGTTGCGAGCGCGGCCCAGGCGCAAGGTGCTCCACGAGCATCCCGCTCCCTGACGCCCTTCCACGAGACGACCATGACCCTCCGGATTTCGATGACGCTGCTGGTGCTCCTCACGCTCGCGGGCTGTGGCTCCTCGCGCGGGGGGATGGTTCCCCTGGACGTCGGGCCCGGTCCGGAGCCCGTGCTCACCCTGGTGTGGGTGGGCCGGGGAGAGGCGGAGCTCCTGGAGGGTGGAACCTGGAAGCGCATCCCCGAGTTCGACTACGACTTCACCGTGGAGCAGCGCCGATACGCCGGCCACTGGGAATCGGTGAAGAGCCTGCGCCGCCGCCACCCCGGCTATGACGAGAGCGCGGGGCCCCGGGAGCAGACGATGTTCTTCCGGCTCGACTACACCGCGCCGGACTCGCAGCGCCGCGTCTCCAGCGCCATCCACTCGTCGCTCGGTAAGGGCACCGGCCACACCGACCCCGATTTCCGTGAGGCCGTCATGGAGCTGCGCCCTGACATCAGCCGCTTCGCGCCGTTCAATCGCTACCGCATCTCCCAGGTGTATGCGTACGAGCGGGGCACGCTGGAGGAGACTGTCGAGCTCCTCGACGGAGAGACGCCCTGGGTCCGCAACACCGAGAAGGCCACCCTCTACGCCCCGCACCAGTTCACCGCGGCCCCCACCTCCGCGAGCCGGTAGGCCCGCTCGCGAACACGTCCACGGGGCACACCTCAGCGGAACCCCAGCCCTTCCGCCACCTCCTCCTCCCTCAGCAACCGCCAGTCGCTCTCGGCCACATCCAGCACCACGCCGCCCACGGCCTCCCGGTGCAGCGCGAGCACCGGGTGTCCCACGGCCGCCAGCATCCGCTTCACCTGGTGGTGCCGTCCCTCGGTGAGGGTGAGCTCCACCACGTCCGGCTCGCGCAGCCTCGCCCCGGCGGGCCGCGTGGGCCCGTCCTCCAGCACCAGTCCGTCCCGCAGCGCCTGCAGCGCCGCCTCCGGAGGACATCCCTTCACGCGCGCCACGTACCGCTTGGGCAGGTGCGTCTCGGGTGACGTCCCGTGCCGCACCAGCCTCTCATCGTTGGTGAACAGCAGCAGCCCGGTGGTGTCCCTATCCAACCGCCCCACCGCGAGCCACTCATAGCCGCGCAGCTCCTCGGGCAGCACCGCGCGCAGCCGCTCGAACACCGTGCCCACGCCCTCCGGGTCCGAGCCGTGCACCACCGGCCCCGCGGGCTTGTGGAACGCCAGCCCCAGCAGGCGGGCGGTCAGCTCGCGTGCCTGCCCGTCCACCCGCACCTCCGCGCCGGGCCTCACGGGCGCGAAGGGCTCGCGCTCCACACGCCCCGCCACCTCCACACGTCCCTCGCGAATGGCGGCCTCGGCCTCGGCGCGGGGCAGCACGCCTGCCCGGCCCAGCGCCCGAGACAGCCAGTCCGCGCGGCCGTCCGCGGCCAGGTCCTCGGGCCCCCGGCGCCGGGCCGCCTCCAGCCACTTCGGGGTTCGCTGTCTGCGTGCCATCCGCTCGCCTCCTGCTCCGCTCATCCCACGGCCGGCGCTTCCTCTCCCGCCTGCCCCCCCTTCGAGGCTGCCGTACCGTCGAGCAGCAAACGTGTCGTGCCTACCTTCAGGAACAACGGGGCGCGGGCACTAGGGCGCCGGGCAGCCCCCTCTCGACAGGTCATCAAGCGCACTGGAGGAGACTGCATGGGCAGCGTACTTGAAGGTTCCAACGTTCAGGGCAGCAACTACTCGCCGCGGACCGGAGTTGCCACCGGAGTCTCCGATGGACCGCACTCCGCGGGCGGCATCGCGCAGGCCGGCAAGGAGCAGGTGAAGCACCTGGGCGGCGTCGCCAGGGACCGCGTCATCTCCCAGGTGGACAGCCGCAAGGGTGAGCTCGTCAAGGGCATCCAGGGGCTGGTGTCCTCGCTGGAGACCGTGGCGAACAACGACGAGGCCGCCATCGCGCGCCCGCTCCTCACCAGCGCGGTGGGGCTGCTGCGCAAGACGTCGGACCGGCTGGAGAACGGCACCACCGAGGAGCTCCTGGCGGATGCGCAGGAACAGGTGCGCCAGCGGCCCGGCCTGTTCGTCGTGGGCTGCGTGGCCGTGGGCTTCGCGCTCGGCCGGTTCATCAAGGTCTGACGGAGGGCACGCGGATGGATCCAACAATTCCAAGAAGTGACGGAGACGGGTTCCGGGCACGGGGAGACGGTGGCTCGGACACCCGGGACTTCAGCTCCGACAGCGCCTTCGGGAGCCGCGGCTTCGGAGACCTGTTCTCCGAGTTCATGGAGCAGGGACGCCGCCTGGTCCGCGCCGAGGTGACGCTGGCGCGCGCCGAGCTGCGCGCGGAAGTGAAGAAGGCGTCCGCTGGTGCGGGGCTGCTCGCGGGTGGCGGCGTGGTGCTGCTCCTCGGAGCGCTGACGTTCGTCGCGTTCCTGGTGGCGGCGCTGGCCGAGCTGATTCCCGTGTGGGCGTCGGCCCTCATCGTGGCGGTGCTGCTGCTGGCGGTGGGGGGCGCGGTCGCCTGGGCGGGCCTCGGGAGACTGAAGCGCATCCATGGACCTCAACGGACGATTCAAACCCTCAAGGAGGATGGGCAATGGGCGAGCAGGACCGCGCACTCCATGAAATCGCAGATGCACGGGCACGCCTGAGCGAGCTGGCGGATGAGCTGGCCCGCAAGGCCGAGCCGGACCGCCTCAAGGCAATGGCCCATGAGAAGGCCGAGGAGCTGAAGGTGCGTGCCAGGGAGTTCGCCGTGGAGAAGACGGCCGAGCTCAAGCAGCACGCCAAGGATGCCGCCGTGGAGAAGGCCACGGAACTCAAGACCCACGCCAAGGAGACAGTGATGCAGAGGACCACGGAGCTGAAGGAGCGTGCCGACACCCCGAAGGGGTGGAGCCTGCTGGGTGCCCTCATTGGCGCCGGCGTGGGGTCGGCCCTGATGCGCAAGGCCTTCACCCGGCGCGAGGAGCACCGGTACGAGGACGACCGTGACAACCGGTGGCGCGACGAGGACCGCTGGCGCTACGACGGCATGCGCGCCGCGCGCACCGACCCGCGCTACTCCGACGAGGACCGCTATGCCTCCGCCGAGCGGAGCGACATTGGCTATCGCGACGTGGGTGACTACCAGGGCGCGTCCGTCGGCTACCAGGGCGTCTCCTCCAACTACGACGTAGGGAGCGTCGACTACGACCGCTCCGCCGACACCGGTGGCCTCAAGGCGCGCGCCAGCGAGACGGCTTCCAACGTGAAGGAGCGCGCGTCCGAAGCGGCTCACTCCGTGAAGGAGCGCGCCGTCGACGTGAAGGACCGAGTGATGGGCAAGGCCTCCGACGTGCGTGAGCGCGCCTCGGGCTCGATGGACCACCTGAAGGAGCGGGCCTCGCACCTGCGCGAGCGCATCCCCTCGCGCGACGTGGTGCAGTACCGCACCACGGACTGGTTCAACCGCACGGTGGACGAGCAGCCCATCCTCCTGGCGCTGGGCGGCATCGCCCTGGGCATGCTGGCCTCCACGCTCATCCCCGTGTCGAACAAGGAGCGCCGCCTCATCGAGCCGGCCAGGCGCCGCGCCGAGGAGGGCATCTCCCACCTGGGCGACCAGCTCAACCAGAAGCTCCAGGGCAGCGAGGAGCCGTCGTCCGACTACGAGGGCCGCCAGGGCTACTCGGGCCTCTCCGGGGCGTCGGACCTGAACACCCCCGCCAGCACCACCACCGGCTTCGGGGCGAGCAGCATCAGCAGCCCGGTGAGCTCGAGCGGGCTCGGCGCCACCTCGTCGCCCCCCACCTCCGGCGTGAGCGTGGCGGGCACCGAGGACAGCGCGGACGCCCTGGCCTCGCCGCCGACGGGCACGTCCCGCATCCCCCCGCTGCCGCCGCTGGATGACGTGACGAAGGTGCACTGAGCCACGGAAGGCCTGAAGTCCAGCCAGGGGAGCAGCGGTCCGTCACCGGGCCGTTGCTCCCCTTCCGTTTGACTGGACCCGGGGGGTCTGCCATGTGCGCCGCCGTGGCCGTCCCTCCCGAGCTCGTCGCGTCCCTGCCCCCACCCCCACCGGGCCCCGCCGTGGCCTTCACGCTGCGGCTGGCCGAGGCGCTGCACCGCTACGGCACGCCCGCCCACCGGCTGGAAGGGCTGATGCAGCGCGTGTCCGAGCGGCTGGGCCTGGAGGGCCGCTTCTTCTCCACCCCCACCTCCCTCTTCGCGTCCTTCGGCCCGCCGGAGGCGCTGCGCACCAGCCTCATCCGCGTGGAGCCGGGGGACATGGACCTGGAGCGGCTGACGCTGCTGGACGTGCTGACGGACGACGTCATCCAGGGCCGGCTCTCCCCGGCCGAGGGCGCCCGGAAGGTGGAGGAGATTCTCGCGCTCCCGGCCCGCTTCGGCACCGCGCTCCAGCTCCTCTGCTGGGCCCTGGCCGGCGGCGCCGCGGGCCGGCTCTTCGGCGGCGGTCTGAAAGAGGTGGCGGTGGCGGCGCTGAGCAGCCTGGTCATCGGCACGATGGGCGAGCTGACGCGGCGTCAGCCCAGCACGGCGCGGGTGATGGAGCCGGTGGCGGCCATCCTCTCCTCGGCCATCGCGGTGCTGGCCGCCAGCCTGATGGGCCCCCTGTCCGTGAAGGTGGCCACGCTGGCGGGCCTCATCGTCCTGCTGCCGGGCCTGTCGCTGACCGTGGCCATCAACGAGCTGGCCACGCGCCACCTCATCTCCGGCACCTCGCGCCTCACCGCGGCGGCGCTGGTGTTCCTGCAGCTGGGCTTCGGCGTCGCGCTGGGCAGCCGGCTGGCGGAGCTGCTGCCTCCGCCGTCCCTGACGCCGCTGCCCCCCGCGCTGCCCGGGTGGACGCAGGCCGTGGCGCTGGCCGTGGCCACGCTGGCGGTGGGAGTGCTCTTCCGGGCCCGCCCTCGCGACTGGGGCTGGATTGCCGCGGCGTGCACCTTCGCCTTCGCGGGCTCGCGCCTCGGGGCGCTGCTGCTGGGCGCGCAGCTGGGCGCCTTCGTGGGGGCGCTGCTGCTGGGCATCGCCAGCAACGCGCTGGCGCGGCTGCGCAACCGGCCCTCCGTCACCACGGTGGTGCCCGGCCTCATGCTGCTGGTGCCCGGCAGCGTCGGCTTCCGCAGCCTGTCCTCGCTGCTGGAGCGGGACGTGGTGGCCGGGGTGGACACCGCCTTCTCCATGCTGATGGTGGCCGTGGCGCTGGCGGCGGGCCTGCTGTCCGCCAACGCCCTCGTGCCTCCGCGCAAGGTGCTCTGACGAGCTCCGCGGCCTGCTTCAGCGCAGGCGGGTGACGTACACGGCCACCAGCGACAACAGGAAGTACGCCACCAGCACCGCGGCGCCCGCGTACTCCTTGGCCATGCGCTGGCCGAAGAAGAGGGCGATGAGGGTGACGGCGGACAGCAGCGCGCCCCAGAAGGCCAGCGTGGCGCCCCCGGTGACGACCAGGGCCACCAGCCCCGCCGCGCAGAGGGCGCCGGCCGCCAGCTCCATCAGGGTGAGGGTGCCCAGCATCAGCGGCACCACGCTCCGCAGGGGGCTCTTGGCGAAGTGGCCGGAGAGCCAGCCCAGGTTGCCCTTCCAGTCGAACACCTTGTCCAGGCCGGACTGGAGGAAGAGGATGGCGAGGAAGGCCGAGCAGAGCGCCTGCAGCAGCCAGAGGGTGAACTCAGTGGTTTCGAAGGACGGCATGGCGCGCGCACTCTAACCGGCTGGCGCCCGGGCCCAAGTCTTCTCGCCAGGAGAGCAGGCAGGCAGGTGTGGAGCGCTCCCCTGCCTTCCCGCCGGGGCGTGCCTACCTTGACGGGTATGGCATCCGAGCTGACCGCTCGCCGGATCTTCACCGGCCTCATCCTGCTGTCCCTCTTCCTGCTGGCCCTGGTCATCCGCCCGTTCGCCGAGGCGTTCTTCCTGGCGGCCGTGCTGGCGGCGACGTTCTACGGGCTGCACAAGCGGCTCACCCGGCGGCTGCGCGGCAGGAACCACCTGTCCGCCGGCATCCTCACCACGGGCGTCGTCCTCGCCCTGCTGCTGCCGCTGGGCGGCCTCACGGCCTTCATCGTGACGGAGGTGACGGAGGGGGCGCAGTTCGTCACCCAGACGGTGCAGAAGGAAGGCGTGAGCGGGCTGGTGGACAGGCTGCCCGGGCCGGTGCGCGGCATGGCGGACGGGGTGCTGAAGCGGCTCCCGATGGAGCAGCAGAACCTGGACCAGACCATCCAGGACCAGGTGACCACCCAGGGTGGCACCGCGGCCAAGGCGGTGACGGGGGCGGTGGCGGCCACGGGCTCCATCGCCTTCCAGGCCATCATGATGCTCATCGCCCTCTTCTTCTTCTTCACGGACGGCGTGCGGCTGGTGGAGTGGATAGAGAGCGTTTCACCGCTGCGACGCGGGCAGACGCGCGAAATCATGCGCGAGTTCCGCAGTGTGTCCGGCGCGGTACTCCTCTCCTCGGTGGCCACCGCGGGCGTGCAGTCGGTGGCGGCCCTCATCGGCTTCCTCATCGCCCGGGTGCCCGCCCCGCTGTTCTTCGCGGGCCTGGCCTTCTTCCTGGCGCTCATCCCCGCGGTGGGCGCGGCCATCGTCGTGCTGCTCGCGGCGGCGCTGATGTTCTTCAGCGGCCACCCCTGGGCCGCGCTCTTCCTGGCCGTCTGGGGCACGGTGGTGGTGGGCCTGGTGGACAACATCGTGAAGCCGCTGCTGGCCAAGCGCGGCATGCACCAGCACGGAGCCATCGTCTTCTTCGCGCTGCTTGGCGGCCTGGCCGCGTTCGGCACGGTGGGCCTGCTGCTGGGCCCGCTCATCGTCGCCTTCTTCCTGGCCCTGGTGCGCATCTGGGAGCGCGACTATGGGCGGGCCACTCCCCGCGCCGGTGACCCGGCCACGCCGGGCCCGGGCAGTGCGGGCGACGGGGGCCGCACCCTTCCCTCGGTGCGCTCCGAGGCCACGGGCGAGCAGGTTCCCCTCACACCCACGCCCCCAGATGCCCACTGAAAAGCGTCGCGCTGCACCCTGAAGACAACGCGGCCCCGACCTCCGGTCCTCACCGGAAGCGGGGCCGCGGTGCTGCTTCAGCGACTCAGAACGACGAGCCGCTGGCGCGCCGTCCGGGGGACGCCGTCAGGCTGGACACGCCCGTGTGCAGCACGAAGGTGGCGCCGGCCGTGGCATCCGGGCTCCGGTTGGCGGACACGCCATCCGTGCCGCTGAGGCCCGAGCCCACCGTGGCGGTGTCCACCGTCGTGCCGGACGCGTTCTTCAGCGTCACCGTGTCACCGCTGTTGGACAGGCCCAGCGTGCCCGTGGACGCGATGACGGCGCCCGGCGTGCCCGAGGGAATGCCCGCCGAGCCGCCGAACACCACCACCGCCGCGCCCGCCGCCAGCGTGGTGCCGCTGGGGAAGGTGTGCCGCACCAGGGCCGCGTCCGCCACCGTCCAGCCGCCCAGGTCCGCCGCGCCCGTGCCCACGTTCACCAACTCCACGAACTCGCCCGTGACGTCCGAGCCCGGCTCGTTGACCAGCACCTCGTTGACGATGACGCTGGCCGTGCCCCCACCGCCCGTGGTGGTGATGGTGAAGGCCGCGTTGCTCGTGTCGGTGGTGCTGGCATCGGCCGCGTCGCTCACGCGCACCCGCGCGGAGGTGCTCGCGGTGGAGGGCACCGTCCACGCGACGCTGCCCGCCGAGGCCGAAGCGCTGGAGGTGAGGGTGGTCCAGGTGCTGCCGTTCAGCGTGTACTCCACCCTCACGTTCGTCACGCCGGACGCCGACCAGGTGATGTTGCGCGCGCTGCCGGCCGCCCAGCTCTCGCCGCCGTTGGGCGCCGTCACGGTGACGCTGCTGCTCACCGAGTCGCTGGGGACGAGGAAGTCCTTGATGACGCCCATGTGCTGCATGCCGGACGCGCCGCTGTCGCCGGACGCCGCGGGGGACAGCTCGGAGATGGGCGAGTACACGCGCGTGTCCGCCACCAGCCCGTTGGCGAACGAGCTGCCGCCGATGACCACCGCCGTCTGGAGCGGGCGCAAGTCACTGTCCACCAGCACGTGGTCATACGGCGAGTTGCGGCCCGCGTTGGTGTTGGTGTTGCCATTGCGGTCCGCCGGGTAGGGGCTGGCCGTCGTCACCACCTGGGCCAGGGTGCTGAAGCACGCCTCGGAGCGGCTGCCGGTGTTGAGGTCGCCGCCAATCACCAGGTAGTCGCCGGTGGGGATGTTGGCCTTGATGCGGCTGACCAGACTGGTGGCCTCCGTGTTGCGGTTGCCGCTGCTCGTCGTCAGCAGGTGCACGCTGACCGCCCACAGGTCCTTCGGGCCCGGGATGTCGATGCGCGCCCACGCGAAGTCGCGGTTGGAGACGGCCGGGTCATCCCACTCGCCCGAGGCGATGATGGGCCAGCGGCTGATGATGCCGTTCGGAATCTGGGCGCCGGCCTCGCGGTAGTAGCTGAAGCCCGTGCCGAAGGCCGTATCGACGAAGGAGCGCAGGTCCGCCGCGGAGTTCGTCTTGTAGTTGAACTCCTGAATCATCACCACGTCCGGGTCCGTGCCCTGGAAGATGCGGATGCCGTGGCCCGGGTCATAGTCCTGGCCGGTGCCGCTGGAGATGTTCGCCGCCATCAGCCGGATGCGCGTACTGGCCAGTCCGTCCTCACGGGCGCCGACCTCGGTCTCCTCGTGCGTGGGCTCCACCGCCGGGTCCACGCCACCGCACGCGGCCAGCACCAGGGAGAGCACCACGGCCCCATACCGCCACATCGACTTCGCCTGCCTTGCTGGAGTCTTGCAGTTTCGCACGCTGTTGGGTCCTGCTCCTGACAAGGAGCGGTTGAGGGAGTCGGAGAAGACACCTGAACGGTGTTTCACACGTGCGACAGCACGCGCGTCACCAGTCTCGCTTATCGAGGCGAAGCGCGGGAGCGTTGCGTGAAACCTGGGTGAAAAGGCTTGGATGTGACAGCTACATCGCAGCCGTCGTGGAGAGCGCCACGAACAGGTAGCGCAGCCCCTTGCCCAGTGTGACGAAGAGCACGAAGGGCAGCGGCCGGACGCCGAGCATGCCCCCGGCGATGACGAACGCATCGCCCAGCACGGGCATCCAGGACATCAGCAGCGCGGGCGCGCCCCACTTCCGCACACGCGCCTCGACGCGCTCCAGGCGGGGGCCTTCCTTCGCGCGCCGTCGCACATACCACCGCCCCAGCGGGCCGCCGCCCCCGCTCGCCACCCACCGGCCCAGCGCGTACAGCGAGAGCGCGCCCAGCACGTTGCCCACGGTGCCCACGGCAACGGCCATCACCGGAGGCGTGCCCCCGTAGATGAGCGCGGCCAGCACGGCTTCCGAGGGCACGGGCACCACCGAGCCCGCCAGCATGGCGACGAGGAAGAGGCCCGGGAGCCCCCAGGCGGTGAGTGTGGACGGGTCGGGCATGGAGCGCGCGGGCGAAGGGCGGCGAGCTTGCCACGCGACCGGCGAGCCCGGGCGGTGATGTTGGCGTCATGGCATCTCCTCCCCGGAGTGAGCAGGCCTGAACGGTTTGTGAGCCCGGCGCCCGTCCGCTCCCAGGCAGCCAGCCCCCGGGCCGGATTGCCTGGCCACGGGGTTGGATGCATGGAGACCTGGCGGGCCCGCACCTGGCCACGCCTCACGACGGAGGGCGCATGCGTTCCATGGAGTCGGCGGATGCCCGGGTGGCCTCCATCCTCGTCGCGGATGACCCGGACCTGCCACGGCGCGACGGAATGGACGTCGTGGTGCGGCTGAGCGACGGCCGGGGCTTCACCCTCACCCTCGTCCCCCTGGACGTGCTCCAGCGTCGGCTCGGCACGGCCCCGTCCCTGCTCGCCACCCGACTGGTGCTGGTGCGGCAGCTCACCGATGAGGCCGTGCTGCATGCGGTGCGCTCCGCCGTGGACGAGGGCATCGAGCGCTTCGGCACGCTACAGCCGCCGCTGCAGCAGTAGCCGCGCACGGGATGCGCCATTTTGCCCGGGAGCGCAGGAACTGCGCCCTCCGCGGGCAAGGTGCGCCCGGAGCGGGGAGACCTTCCGGGCGGCGCGCGCCTTGCTACGGGGCCGGAGGAGTTCTCCCCCCTCGAAGGAACGCCGAGCCCATGAGCAGCACCGTTGCCCCTGTCCCGAGCCCGTCCCCTGACTTGCGCCTCGTCCCGGTGGAGATTGCCCCCGAGACGTTCTGGGTGGGCAAGCGAGAGCCCGGAGCCATCTTCTTCGCCAACCCCTACCTTCGCCGCTTCCGGGGCGCCGACACGAAGACGCAGCGGCAGACCGAGTTCAACCTCCTCATCGACCCGGGCTCCAGCAGCGACTTCTCCACCATGCACACCAAGGTGACGTCGCTCATCGGTGGGATGGAGCGGCTGTCGGCGATGTTCATCAACCACCAGGACCCGGACGTGGGCTCGTCCGCGAGCCTCATCTCCGCACGGTATGCGCCCCGCGCGGGGCTCCTCTGCTCGGAGGACACCTGGCGGCTCATCGTCCACCAGAACCTGCCGCGCCACCGCTTCATCCCCACGGAGAAGTTCGCCCAGGGGCTGAGCGTGCCCACCGGCCACAAGCTGCTGCCGGTGCCCTCGCCCTTCTGTCACTTCCGGGGCGCGGTGATGCTCTATGACCCGCAGACGCGGGTGCTCTTCACCGGAGACCTCTTCGGGGGCCTCACGGACTCCAACGCGAAGGGGCTGTGGGCGGAAGAGTCAGACTGGGCGGGCATCCGCGCCTTCCATCAAATCTACATGCCGGTGAACGCGGCGCTGGTGCGCGCGGTGGCGGCCATCCGCAAGCTGGAGCCCGGGGTGGAGATGATTGCCCCGCAGCACGGCCGCATCATCCGGGGCCCGCTGGTGCAGCAGTTCCTGGAGCGCATGGAGAAGCTTCAGGTGGGCCTGGACATCATGGACGAGGCGCAGGACCGCACGCACCTCCAGGCGTGGAACGCGGTGCTGGAGCGGGTGCTGTCGCTGGCGCGCGGCTACCTGGGGGCCTCGGTGGAGGCCAAGCTGGCGGCCAGCAAGGACCTGGCGGACACGGCGCGCTACGACGGCACGAAGCTGGTGGTGAGCCGGCTGGGCAAGTGGACGCTGGAGCACGTGGTGGACCTGCTCTGCCATGGCGAGCCGCCGGAGATTGCCGGCCCCATCATCGTCGAGGCCACCAGCGCCGCCTCTGAATACAACCTGCCCACCCCGCACCTGGACATCGAGGGCGTCGGGGCGCCGTCCCACGTCTCGCTGCTGGACCCCTGAGCCCGGGAGCAAGGAAGGACACGGTGCAATCGACGGATGACGAGGCCGACGACGTGGCGTACCTCGGAGGTGCCGCGGCGCAGGCGGTGCCGGAGCGGAGGAACGCCGGGACGCCGCCGGAGGCCTGGGTCCAGCCGGTGACGCCCCCGCCAGCGCTGTCGCTGGCGGATACGCTGCGGCCCATCACTCCGGTCTCCCCCCACGGCACGCTGCTGCAGGGCGTGGTGACGCCACTCCCGCCCTCCCCCGTCGCACGAGGGCTGATGCCGGGGCAGGTGGTGGCAGGGCGCTACCGCGTGGAGCGGTGGCTGGGCGCGGGAGGCAGCGCCGCGGTGTACGAGGCCACGGACCTGCGGCAGAGCGAGCGCGTGGCGCTCAAGGTGCTGGCGGTGCCGCACGCGAACGACGCCCTGGTGGCGCGCTTCCATCAGGAGCTGGAGCACGTCCGGGCCCTGGAGCACGTCAACATCCTCCGCGTCTTCGACGCCGGCGTGGACGGAGACCGGCACTTCCTCACCATGGAGCTGCTGGAAGGCTCGGACCTCCGGCAGCTGCTGGCGGAGCGGCGCGCCACGCGGGCCGAGGCCCTGCGCTGGCTCACCCACGTCGCCGTGGCGCTGGAGCACGCGCACGGGCGCGGGGTGCTGCACCGGGACGTGAAGCCCGCCAACCTCTTCATCACCCGCCTGGGCGTGCTGAAGCTGATGGACTTCGGCCTGGCGAAGAGCACGCACGTGGCGGGCGCCACGGCGCAGGGCGCGGTGCTCGGCACGCCGGAGTACATGGCGCCCGAGCAGGTGATGGGCAGCTCCCCGGTGTCTCCCGCCACGGACCTGTATGCGCTGGGCGTGGTGGCGTACGAGCTGCTCACCGGGCAGCTCCCCTTCCGCCACGCCCAGCCGGTGCCGCTGATGTTCCTGCACGTGCAGCAGGCCCCGGTGCCGCCTCGCACGCTGTGCCCGGACCTGCCGGAGCCCTTCGAGCACATCGTGCTGAAGCTGCTGGAGAAGCGGCCCGAGGACCGCTACCGGGACGCGGCCTCGCTGCGCTCCGCCCTGTCGAAGCTGTGGCCCTTCGTGCTCCTCAAGGCACCCGCGTGAGCAGCACGTCCGTGGGTGCGCCTTCCGCGGGCCAGCGCGACAGCGTGAGCGCGCGCCCGGGAGACTGGCACAGGGTGAGGTAGCGCCCGCCGCCCGGGTGCAGGAAGTAGAGCGCGCGCGGCGCCTTGAAGGCCGCGGGCACGGACGCCTCGCGCTCCGGCCAGACGCTGCGCCCCGTGCGCCACGAGCGCACCACGGGCCGCTCTCGCAGGTGGTGGTGGACCTCCACCACCACGCCGTCCACGTCCGCCGCGTTCCAGTCCAGCACGAGAGTCTCGCCAGCCTGCCGCCGCTCGCTCAGCAGCGGGAAGGTGCGGGCCTCCGCGGAGGCGGTGGCGTCCACCTTGGCCCCTCGCAGCGGCTCCAGGAAGGACACCTCCAGGCGCGAGGTGCCGGCCGGGAAGCGGAACGTATAGGCCATGCGGCCGGGCTTCGGCTTCGTGGCGCCCACGTAGGCCCTGGGATTGGACTCCAGCAACTGCACGGGCTCGCCCACGCGGAACTGGTCCACGTCCTCGGCGGCGGCGAGCGCGGGCGCCTCGGTAGGAAGCTCCACGCGCTTCCACCCCGCGGTCTGGTCCGAGGGCTGCCAGCACGTCCCCGCCGGAGCGATGGCCAGCAACACGGCGCTGGTGAGGGAGAACAGGGCGCCCATGTCACGCGCTCCGGGAAGCGGACGCACGGGAGGACATCCACGCCGCGCCCACCATCAGCGCGCCCGCGGCGGCGAGCCCCACCACGCGCAGCGAGCCATGGAGGTTCATCGTGTCATAGAGGAGCGCCTTGCCCACGGCGATGCCCACGAAGGCGAAGCCCGCGTCGCGCATGACGGGCAGGCCGCGCTGGCGGCCGGTGAGCACCAGGACCACGCCCACGACGAGCCACCCCAGCGTGAGCACCAGCCGGCGGGCCACGTTGTCCTCGGCGATGCCGAGCGTGAGGAAGTGGAAGTAGAAGCCCCAGGAGGCGGCGATGGCGGTGGCGGCGAGCCCGTACCAGACGAGCACGTCCCGCACGCGGTCTCTCTCCGCGTCGGGCTGACTGCCCGCGCGCAGCACCGTCACCGTGGCGATGGCGAACGTCAGGGCCAGCCCCACGAGCAGCAGCCCCTCCTTCGTCGCCGCGTACCAGAGGCCACCGGCCACGGCGCAGACGAGCACGGTGATGGGCCCCGCGAGATTGCGCGTGTGCGGCACGTTGAGGAAGGTGAGGCCCGCGGCCCCGACGGCGGCCACCGCGAGCAGCAGCTCGCGAGGCACCTGCAAATCACGCCACAGGAACACCACCGCCAGGAGCAACAGCCCCGCTCCCACGCCTCCCAGCACCTTCACGTCCCACTTCGTCGTCGCCGTGTGCATCTGACTCCTCCATCGCCATCTGACTGCGCGTGGGGAAGCCCTGAATGCAGCCGCCCTGCCAACGTGTGACGCAAGGCAGCAAGCGGAGTTACGCGGGCACACCGTGCAGCGGGTGTGCAGCGGAGCGCACAACCGTGTTCCAAGGTGTGCACGGCAGCAGCCGCCGGACGGAGCGCCTGACGCCTCCGTGGAGCCACCTCCCGCCGGCCCCTGTCCTCACGCCGCCGCCGGCTCCGTCCTGCCGGGAGCGAACAGCCCCAGCACGAGCGCCGCGGTGGCGGTGAGCCCGGCGGCAATCGCGAACTGCGCGGCGAAGTGCCCACGAGCCAGCGCCAGCAGGGCCACCGACAGCGCGCCGCCCAGGAGCCGCGTCGCGTAGAGGCTGCTCGTGACGATGCCCCGGTGGTGCCAGGGCGCGCGGGACTGCGGACCAATCAGCGACGTGCTCGCGGCCGGCCCCAGCCCCATCCCCAGGATGCCCAGGCCCACGAGCGCGGCGGGCACGCCCCACCCCAGCGCGGCGGACAGGGACAGGAACCCCGCGCCCACGGCCGCCACCGCGAAGCTCACGCCCGCGCTCAGGCGCATGCCCCCGAGCACCAGCAGCTTCACGCCGAAGGTGGAGCCCACGGACCAGCCCAGCAGCATCGGCAGCAGCGCGAGTCCCGCGGCCACCGGCGAGTGCCCGCCCTGCTCCGTCATCCACAGCGGCACCCACGCGGCCATGCTGTACAGCAGCGCGCCACCGGCGATGCTGCCCGCCACGCCGCTCAGCACGGTGCGGTCCTTCAGCAGCTCCGTCGGCAGCAGCGGGGCCACGGACGCGCGCTGCTGGCGCACCAGCACCGCGCCCACGAGCACGGCGCCCAGCGCGCACAGCCACCGGGCCTCCGCGTGGCCGGGCTCCAGCGAGAAGAGGAGCAGCGCGGCGGAGGTGCCCGCCAGCAGCGGCCCCCAGCGCTCCAGCTTCACGTCCGAGCGGCGCGGCGGGTCGCGGTAGGACAGGTACAGCAGCGCCGCGGCGAACAGGCCCACGGGCACGTTGACGAGGAACACCCAGCGCCACGACGCGTGCATCACCAGCCACCCGCCGATGAGTGGGCCCACGGCATTGCCCACGCCCCACGCGCCGGTGAAGAGGCCCTGCACGGCGGCGCGCTCGCGCAGCGTGTAGAGGTCCGCGCTGATGGTGAGCGTGGTGGGCTGGAGGGCCCCGGCGCCCAGGCCCTGAAGCACGCGGAAGGCGATGAGCATGGGCACGGACTCGGCCAGGCCGCATAGCGCCGAGCCGACGAGGAACAGTCCCATGCCGCCGAAGAAGACGGGCCTGCGCCCCAGCCGGTCCGCCAGCTTGCCGGAGATGAGCACGCCCACGGTGGAGGCGAAGAGGAAGCCGGAGAACACCCACGAGTACAGGTGCTGGCCACCCAGCTCGCGGGTGATGGTGGGCATGGCGCTCGTCACCACCGTGCCCTCGAAGGCGCTGACCACCAGGGCCAGCAGCACCGCGCCCGTGGCCATCCGCCGCGCCGTGCCCGGGCGCGCGCTGGCCAGGGGCTCCACCGTCAAGCCACTTCCATCCATCCTCTACGTGTACGCCCTTGAGGGCCATGCGAAAACCGCATCTTCCGCATAGAGTGCTTGCGGAAACCGCATGACGACCGAACAGCTCAGGGCCTTCCTCCAGGTGGCGCTGGAGGGCCGACTCTCTCTCGCGGCGAAGGGGCTGGGCCTGTCCCAGTCCGGCCTGTCGAGGCAGCTCCAATCGCTGGAGGCGGAGCTGGGCACGCGCCTGCTCGTCCGGACTCCAGGCGGGGCGGTACTGACGGACGCGGGGGAGCGCTTCCTCCCCCACGCGCGGCGGGCGCTGGAGGCGCTGCTGGCGGGTACGTCGGAGCTGGAGCGGCTGTCCGGCACTCCGCGCGGCCTGGTGTCGCTGGGCACGCTGCACACGGTGGGCGCGTACCTCCTGCCGGACATCATTCCGGCCTTCGCCCAGCGGTATCCGGAGGTGCGGCCCCGGCTGAGCGAGGGCATGGCCCCCGCGCTGGAGGAGAGCGTGGCGCGGGGCGCGCTGGACCTGGCCATTCTTTCGCTGCCGGTGCGGCACGCGGACCTGGTGGCGCAGAAGCTGTGGGAGGAGGTGCTGGTGCTGGCGGTGCCTCGCGGGCACCGGCTGTCGCGGCTGGGGAAGGCGGTGGAGCTGTCGGAGGTGGTGGAGGAGCCGTGGGTGGTCATCCCAGGAATGGGCGGCACACGCGCGCTGGAGGCGGCGTGCGAGGCGCGCGGGGTGACGCCGAAGCTGGCGCTGGAGACGGACAACGCGGAGGCCATCCGCCGCATGGTGGAGCGAGGGCTGGGCGTGGCGCTGGTGCCGGAGCTGATGGCGAGGGACCACCAGTCCCGGGGCTTCGACGTGGTGCCGCTGGTGCGGGGCCCGAAGCGGCAGGTGGCGCTGGTGCACCGGGGCGAGGGCTACCTCACGGCGGCGGCGCGAGCCCTGAAGGAGTTCATCGTGGAGAGCGTCCGTGTGATGCCCGAGCCATGGGGCGCGCGGAAGGGTGGCTCGGGAGGCCGGGTGCGGTAGCGTGCCGCCGCTCTCCGTACGCGAGGCGTTCCATGGCACTGAAGGTGATGACGTTCAACGTCCTGCAAGGAGGAGAGGAGCGGTTCGACGCCATCCTCACCTTCCTCGCGCGGGAGCCTCCTGACGTGCTGGTGCTGCAGGAGTGCCTTGGCTGGGACGACGGCGGGCGCCTGCGCCGCGTGGCCGAGGCGCTGGACGTGCCCCAGGACGACGCGCACCTGGTGCTGGGGCAGTCCCGCTCGCGGCCGAGTGGACGTTGCTACCACGTGGCGGTGGTGAGCCGTCCTCCGCTGCGCTCGGTGAGCGTGCACAACGACAGACACTTCCTGGGGCACTGCATCGTCCAGTGCGAGCTGGAGTCGAACGGGCCAGTGACGCTGTTCGGGACGCACTTCGACGCGCACCACGAGAAGCTGAGGTACGTGGAGGCGCGCTACCTGCGCTCGGTGCTGGACGCGGCGGCGTTCCGCGAGGGGCAGTTCCTGCTGGTGGGGGACCTGAACTCGCTGTCGAGGAAGGACCCGTATCCGGTGGACCTGGAAGACAGGCTGCGCAAGGCGGGGACGGACAAGTACGGGCACCCTCCGCGCTTCGACGTGATTGACGACGTGGAGGAGTACGGCTGGGTGGACACGCTGCTGGCGCGGCCGGCGTCGTCGAAGTGGGTGACGGCGCGGAGGAACCGGGGCGGCGTGACGATTGATTACCGCACGGACTATGTATTCGCATCGCCGAGGATGGCGGAGCGGCTGGTGTCGGCGGAGGTCATCGACGTGGGAGACGCGTCGGACCACAACCCGCTGGTGGCGACGTTCCGCTGAGTGAATCGAAGGGAGGGGCCATGGCCCGGACGGACAGCTTCGTGGAGTACACGGTGGAGTTGCTGGAGAAGCTCGGGCCCGTGCAGTCGCGGTCGATGTTCGGCGGCTGGGGGCTGTACTTCGGTGGGCGGATGTTCGGGCTCATCGGGAACGGGCAGCTGTTCCTGAAGGTGGACGACGTCACGAAGCCGGACTTCCAGGCGGCCGGGTGCCGGCCCTTCGTCTACGAGGGCGCGGGCAAGCCGGTGGAGATGGGCTACTGGACGCCACCCGCGGACGCGGCGGATGACGCCTACGCGCTGCTGCCCTGGGCCCGCCGCGCGGTGGACGCGGCACAGCGGGCGGCGCTGAAGAAGGCACCGAAGAAGAAGGCAGCGGCGAAGAAGGCCGTGGCGAAGAAGGCGGGGGCGGAGCGGAAGCCCGCGGGGAAGAAGCCACCTGAGCGCAAGAAGGCGGCTTCAGTGAAACCTCCACGCGCAGGCAGGTAGCGCCACAAGCCGCCCGCCCCGGCCTCACGTGGCGACCTACTGGGGAATCAGGTGGCCGAAGAAATAGCGGCTTCCTGGCTCGAACTTCCTGCACTCTTTCGACGCCAGAAAGGATTCAGCGATAGCGGCCGCCGCCAGGGGGACGACGCTCTTCCCACTGAAGACCTCACTGCAATCGATGCCGGTGGCCGGCTCGAAGCGCTCGCGCAGCGTGGCCAGTTCCGAGGACTGATACGCCGTGGTGAGGTGGCGCATGCGCTCCGCGACTGCGCGGACCGAGGAGAGCCCCCCCCGGAAGATGATCACCTTGTCAGAGCCCTGAGCAGAAACAACGGCCTCGTACTGGCTCATGACCAGGTTGAGGTAGTCCTCCAGAAGGTCATCCGGAGGCTCGTGCGCGAGCATGGAGTTCTCGTCGTCCACGAGCAAGCCCGCCATCAGGAGCGGCAGCGACGAGATTTCCGGCGTCCGCTTCAAGCGCAGAGTGAGGTATTGGTCCATCAGCACCGGCACGACGTCGAGTCGGCCCCATAGTGCGAAGGTACGGCAGTAGAGCAGGACGAGCTCTCGCGCTGCGACATCGACACGCTCTTGCTTGCGCAGGGGGTGCTGCTCGATTTCCTCTCGCATCTGTTTGAAGCAGTCAACGGTGCCTGCATGCCCTAGCGCTCGCGTCGCGGCGTACTTCACCCGCCAGTCTTCCGTCTCGCGACAGAGGCGCAGGAGGGCTTCGGCCGCGGAGAAGTCCCCTGACTTGAGCCTGTCGAGCAGCGCTTCGAGTCGCACCCAGTGAGCATCCACACCCGTGAGAGGACGCGCGGACAGGGTGGTTACCAGTGGCCGGGTGAAGTACGCAAAAGCGCCGGAAGTCCAGGCCTGCGTCCTTCAGCGTCGGGCGAGACTCAATTGGTATGTTGTTCATGTCTACCACCACGACGGAGTGAATCCCGCTACCCGCCAACGCTTGATTCGAG
The DNA here is from genome assembly GCF_010894435.1 of Pyxidicoccus trucidator. Lineage (NCBI taxonomy): Bacteria > Pseudomonadati > Myxococcota > Myxococcia > Myxococcales > Myxococcaceae > Pyxidicoccus > Pyxidicoccus trucidator. The sequence continues at coordinate 343,796 of NZ_JAAIXZ010000001.1, forward strand.
ATTCCCGGAAGGCTGTGTTCCACTTGCCTCTCCAGCCGGGATTGTTGTTTTGCCATTCACCGAACTGGTCGTCAATCAGCTTACATGCCGCACACAGCGTGTCATGGGGTTGCAGATTGCCTGGATTGTCAGGACACCCTCCCGCGCTCTTTGGCGTCAGGTGATTTGTCTTGTTGAATCTCGGCCCCCCGCTGGGAGGGAACTCCTTCGGGTTGGCGGCACGGAAATCCGCGATGGCGCTCGGATTTTCGGTGATGAAGTCAGTGTAGAACTTCCCCATCGTCTCAGGCTCGCTCCAATGGCCCTCGATTGCGGCCTTTCGCGCCGGATCCGGCGGCCTGAATACATCGCAAGGAGCACTCGGAAAGACGCGCCCACCGCAGGTGCAATTATTGGCCTTTATTCCGAGCATGGCCTGGTAGGTCTTCATCCTATCAGTCGCTTCAGCAGTCGGTTTTCCATCCGGCCCTTTCTCGTTCAGGCCGTAGAAATCTTCCATGCTCTGCGGCGTTAACTTCATCGAGCCTCGTCCTGCAAAACAGCCCGAGATATACGCATCCCCTCACGCCGTCTTGATGGCCGCCGCATCCTCCAGTCCCAGCTCGCCCACGGACACCTCGCGCATGCGGAACTTCTGCACCTTCCCCGTCACCGTCATCGGGAACGCGTCCACGAACTTCCAGTAGCGCGGCACCTTGTACGTCGCGATGCGCCCCGTGCAGTGCTTCGTCAGCTCCTCCACCGTGAGCGTCACGCCCGGCTTCGTCTTCACCCAGGCCATCACCTCCTCGCCGTACTTCTTGCTCGGCACGCCGATGACCTGCGCCTCGCTCACGCCCGGGTGCGTGTGCAGGAACTCCTCCACCTCGCGCGGGTAGATGTTCTCCCCGCCCCGGATGATCATGTCCTTGATGCGGCCGACAATCTTCACGTAGCCGTCGGCGTCCATCGTCGCCAGGTCCCCCGTGTGCATCCACCCGGACCTGTCCACGGCCGTCGCGGTGGCCTGCGGGTTCTCCCAGTACCCGAGCATCACGCTGTACCCACGCGTACACAGCTCGCCCGCCGAGCCGCGTGGCACCACCGCGCCCGACTCGGCGTCGACAATCTTCACCTCCAGGTGCGGATGGATGCGCCCCACCGTGGACACGCGCTTGTCCAGCGGGTCATCCAGCGCGCTCTGCGTGGACACCGGAGACGTCTCCGTCATCCCGTAGCAGATGGTCACCTCGCGCATGTTCATCCGCGACTGCACCTGCTTCATCACCTCCACCGGACACGGTGAGCCCGCCATGACACCCGTGCGCAGCGACGTCAGGTCGAACTCGCCGAAGCGCGGGTGGTCCAGCTCCGCGATGAACATGGTGGGCACGCCGTACAAGGACGTGCAGCGCTCCGCCTGCACCGTCTGCAGCACGGCCAGCGCGTCGAACGCCTCGCCCGGAATCACCATGGTGGCGCCGTGCGTGGTGCAGGCCAGGTTGCCAATCACCATGCCGAAGCAGTGGTAGAAGGGCACCGGGATGCAGACCCGGTCCTCCGGTCCGTAGCGCAGCGCCTCCCCGATGAAGAACCCGTTGTTCAGCACGTTGTGGTGCGACAGCGTGGCGCCCTTCGGGAAGCCCGTGGTGCCGGACGTGTACTGGATGTTGATGGGGTCATCGAACTGGAGCGACGCCTCCCGGTCCTCCAGCGTGCGCTCGCTCACGTGCTTCGCGTTGGAGAGCAGCAGCTGCCAGTCATCATCCAGCACCATCGTCACGCGCAGGCCGGCGCAGCGCGGGCGGACCTCCTCCAACATGGCCCGGTAGTCCGTCTGCCGGAAGCCGCGAGCCAGCAGCAGCACGCTGACACCGGACTGGTTGAGCGCGTACTCCAGCTCCGAGGTGCGGTAGGCGGGGTTGAGGTTGACGAGGATGGCGCCGATGCGCGCGGTGGCGTACTGGGCCACCACCCACTCGAAGCGGTTGGGGGACCAGACGCCCACCCGGTCTCCCTTCTCCACGCCCAGGGCCAGCAACCCCAGCGCCACCTGCGTCGTGGCGTCCCAGAGCTGCCGGTACGTGGCCCGGTAACCCTGCGAGGCCACCACCAGCGCCTCCCGCTCGCCATGCCGCTCGACGGTGCGGCGCAGGTTCTGACCAATCGTCTCCCCGAGCAGCGGGGTGGAGCTCGTGCCGTGGACGTAGGAGGGAGTCATGTCGCCATCGTCCCGCCGTCCCGTGGCGTACGGCAAGCGCCCCCTTGGAGCAGCTCGTCCACGAGGTCACCTGCTCCATCGAATAGGGAATGGAGCGCGGTGGAGTTGACCCGGTTCCGCGAGTCAGCTCCACCTGGCCGCCTCCTGCCCGCTCGGCCTCCTGCCGGAGTGGCCCGCCCGTGCCCTCCTGGCCCGCCCTTCCGGCTCCCCTGTCCTACATCTTCAGGGATTCGAGTTTCGCCCCTGGCCAACGGAAGCCGCACTCAGGCCGTGCGGCACTCCCACGCGACGCGTTAAATGAAGGGCCCATGGACGAATCCAACTCCCGGCTCGTCGCGGCCCTGCTCGAAGCCCGGCAGCGACACTGCTTCCCTCCAGACGTGCGTCGCGCGGCGCCCGAGTTCGTTGCCCAGGTGCTCGGCCTGCTCTTCCCGCACTTCGCGGAGCGCCTGGAGTGCACCGCCGCCGCCGTCCGCCGCGACGTCACCACCGTGGAGGCCAGCCTCCACCGCATCCGCGAGACGCTCGCCCCGCTCTACCCCGAAATCAACCCGTCCCTGCCCGCGCGCTTCATGGAGCGGCTGCCCGGGCTCTACGACTGGCTCCGCCAGGACGCCCAGGCCATTTTCGAGGCGGACCCCGCCGCCCGCACCGTGGACGAGGTCATCCTCACGTACCCGGGCTTCTACGCCATCGCCATCTACCGCGTGGCCAACGCCCTGCACACCCTGGGCTTCCCCCTGCTGCCGCGCCTGCTCACCGAGTACGCCCACCAGCGCACCGGCGTGGACATCCACCCCGGCGCCACCATTGGCCGGCGCTTCGTCATCGACCACGGCACCGGTGTCGTCATCGGCGAGACGACGCTGATTGGCGAGAACGTGAAGCTCTACCAGGGCGTCACCCTGGGCGCGCTCATGGTGGAGAAGGGCCTGGCGGACAAGAAGCGCCACCCGACGATTGAAGACGACGTGGTGGTCTACGCCAACGCCACCATCCTCGGCGGCGCGACGGTGGTGGGCCGGGGCAGCATCATCGCCGGCAACGCCTGGCTCACGCAGAGCATCCCCCAGCAGTCCGTCGTCACCCGCCGCAGCGAGGTGCGTCCCCGCGGCGCGGACGGCACGCTGGACGCCATCGAGTTCCATATCTGAACCTGACCCGCCGCACTCCGCGCAGCTCCACCCGACGAGGCCCATGACATGAAGGCGAACAACATTCTGGAGACCATCGGTAACACGCCGCACGTGCGCATCAACCGGCTGTTCCCGGCGCGTGTGACGGTCCACATGAAGCTGGAGCGCGCCAACCCGGGCGGCAGCATCAAGGACCGCATCGCCCTGTCGATGATTGAAGACGCGGAGAAGCGCGGCATCCTCAAGAAGGACAGCGTCATCATCGAGCCCACCAGCGGCAACACCGGCATCGGCCTGGCCATGGTGGCCGCGGTGAAGGGCTACAAGCTGGTGCTCGTCATGCCGGACTCCATGAGCATCGAGCGCCGCCGCCTGATGGCCGCCTACGGCGCCACCTTCGAGCTCACCCCGCGCGCCCAGGGCATGAAGGGCGCCATCGCCCGCGCCCAGGAGCTGGTGTCCCAGGTCCCCAACGCGTGGATGCCCCAGCAGTTCGAGAACGAGGCCAACATCGAGGTGCACCGCCGCACCACCGCGCAGGAAATCCTCAAGGACTTCCCGGACGGGCTGGACTACCTCATCACCGGTGTGGGCACCGGCGGCCACATCACCGCGTGCGCCGAGGAACTCAAGAAGGTCTGGCCGAAGCTGAAGGTGTTCGCGGTGGAGCCGGTGAAGTCCCCCGTCATCAGCGGCGGCGCGCCGGGCCCGCACCCCATCCAGGGCATCGGCGCGGGCTTCATCCCGAAGAACCTGCACAAGGAGGCGCTCGACGGAGCGATTCAGGTGACGGAGGAGGACGCCTTCGAGTTCACCCGCCGCTCCGCGCGCGAGGAGGGCATCTTCGTGGGCATCTCCTCCGGCGCCGCGCTGGCCGCGGTGAACCAGAAGCTGGGTGAGATGTCCGACGGCAGCCGCGTGCTGTGCTTCTGCTACGACACCGGCGAGCGCTACCTCTCCATCGAGACGCTCTTCCCGGGCCAGCCGTAGCCCGTCAGCCCAGGCGCGTCCGCACCAGCTCCACCAGCCGGTCCATCTCCTCGGGCAGGTTGTAGAAGTGGGGCGACAGGCGGATGCGCCCCCGGCGCACGGACAGGGCGACGTTTCGCTCGGCGAGCCAGGCACCGAGCGGGCGCGCCTCGCCCCCGGGCGGCAGGAAGGTGAGGATGCCCGCGCGGTGCTCGGGCGAGGGCCCCACGTCGCAGCCCAGCCCCCGCAGGCCCTCCTCCACCCGCGTCAGCAGCCCGCGGATGCGCGTCTCGATGGCGCCCACGCCCACCTCCTGCAGCAGCTCCAGCGCGGCGCCCAGCGCGTAGATGCCGGTGTACGCGGCGCTGCCCTCCTCCAGCTTCCCGGCGTCCGGGCGCAGCTCGAAGTGGCTGCGGTTGAAGTTCCACGCGTCGGTGGTGCTGCGCCAGCCCACCAGCACCGGGCGCAGCCGGGGCAGCACGTCCTTCGCCACGTAGAGGAAGCCGATGCCGGCGATGCCGAGCATCCACTTGTGGCTGTCCGCGCTGAGGAAGTGGATGCGGCTCTTCTTCACGTCCACGGGCACGCAGCCCACGCTCTGGATGCCGTCCACGCAGAAGAGGACGCCCGCTCGCTCGCACAGGGCGCCGATGGCGTCCAGGTCCGCGCGGTGGCCGGTGGCGAACTGCACGGAGGACAGGGCCACCAGCCGGGTGCGCGGGGTGAGGGCCGCGGCCACGGCCTCCGGGGTAACGCCGCCGGAGGGCGACTCAATCTCTCGCACCTCCACGCCCCGGTCCTTCAGGTGCAGCCAGGGGTAGACGTTGGAGGGGTACTCCAGCGAGGAGGCCACGGCCACCTGGTCGCCGGGCTTCCAGTCCAGCCCCTCGGCCACGAGGCCCAGGCCATGGCTGGTGTTGCGCACGAAGGCCACCTCGCCCGGCTCGGCGTTGATGAGGCTGGCGGCCAGCGCTCGCACCCGCTCGCAGTGGGCCTCCCAGCCGCGCTCGTGCTTGATGCCGTGGTAGACGAGGTCGTCCATCCACCCACGCACCGCCTCCGCGGCACGCAGGCTGGTGGGGGCCACCCCGGCGTGGTTGAGGTAGAGCTGCTCCTGGAGCACGGGGAAGAGGGCGCGGTAGGACTCGAGCGAGCGCGACATGACGGCGAGTGTACCCGCCGGTCCACGCCCTGGCGGGCTCCTCGCGGGGGGGGTGGGTCTCGGATGTCCACCCCCTGGCACCCGCCCCCCCCTCCTCCCGCGCGGCGGGCGGATGCGGTATTCGTCGGGGGCTGGCCAGGAGCAGAGGACACCACATGCGCCGAGACGTCGGGGAAGCCGTGAGGAACACGCTGCTGGCGGGGCTCACGTTGCTGGCGGGCTGCGCCGGCACGGTGAAGGCGCCTTATCCGCCCATCCGCGCGGACACCTCTCCGGCGGCGCTGGAGCGCGGGGCCGCCATCTTCCATGCGAGCTGCGAGTCCTGCCACCGCGGCGGTGACGCGGAGACGGCCTCCGGCGCGCCGCTGCGCGAGCTGCCCTCGTACATGGGCAGCTTCCACGCGGCCAATCTCACGGCGCACCCGAAGGCAGGCATCGGCTCCTTGACGGACGAGGAGCTGGCGCGCGCCATCCGCTACGCGGTGAGCCGTGACGGACGGCTGATGGTGATGCCCAGCTATGGAATGGGCGACTCGGACCTGGCGGCGGTGCTGGGGTTCATGCGCTCGGGGCATCCGCTGTTCACGCCGGAGGCGCAGCCCGCGCCGCGCTCGGAGTTCAGCTTCTTTGGCGGCCTGGGCTTCCGGGTGATTACAGGCAACGAGCCCATTGAACGTCCCGTCTCGGGCATCCCCGTGCCGGCCAAGGCGGCGACGCTGGAGTACGGCCGCTACATGGCGCACGACGTGTACGACTGCGCGTCGTGTCACACCGACGGCTTCAGCCCGCGCAAGACGGAGGGCGACGACGTCTACTCCGGCGGAATGGCTTTCATCGACCCGGCGGGGGACAAGGTCCGCTCCAGCAACATCACCTTTCACGAGACGGGCCTCGCCCACTGGACGCTGGAGGACTTCACCCGCGCGGTGAGAGATGGCCTCGCCCCGGATGGCTCCGCGCTGCGCTCGCCCATGCCGCGCTTCCGGGGCATGGACGACGTGGAGGCTCGCGCCCTCTATGACTTCCTGCGCTCCGTGCCCGCGAAGGACAACGAGGTGAAGGGCGCCCGGCCCCGCCTCACCGCCACCTCCGTGCGCCCGACCTGGGTGGCCACGGGAGCCGCGACGGAGACCGCTCCCGAGGCCGGGGCCGACGTCGACCCGGAGACCGCGAGCACCGTGGCGGAGGCCGCGGCCCTGAGCCACCAGGAGCCCTCCGGTGCCGTGGGCACGCAGGCGGCGACGGGCGGCACCGCGTCCACGAGCGCCTCGCCAGCGGAGACGAGCGGCGCGGTGGGGACCTCCTCCACGTCGGCACCGACCGTGCGTGCGGCGCCCCAGCGGAAGCCGCGTCCCGCCGAGCCGAAGGTGGATGCGCCGAAGCTCTTCGTTCAGCTCGGCTGTGCGAGCTGCCACGCGCCGGGAGCCCGCTACCACGACCGGCTCGCGCGAGCGTCCAGCCGGAGCGACGCGGAGCTGGTGCGCTGGGTGCGCAACCCTGAACAGTTCCTCCCGGGCACCCCCATGCCCACCTACGCGGACCTCATCGACGAGCGGACCGCGCGGGCCCTGGTGCGCTGGGTGAAGGCCGGCGGTCCGGCCTCGCTGCCTCCGACGCGCTGAGAGGGTTCCGCGCCCGGCGTGCGCGAAGTCTGGCCATGTCGGGTCCTCGCGACAGGTGTTGAGCAGGCTTCGCACTCGACGTGTGCCCAATCTGGCGGTGTCACGTCCTGCCAGTGCGTGCCGGAGTGATTCGCACCCGGGCGGGTGGGAAATGACAGGCGAAATAGCCAGAGAAACGCCCCCTCGACGTATCCGGTTTGGAAGTTCCTCGTGGGTGCGCCTTTGGTTGCACTCCCGGGGCGCGTGCCACTCCGGTGCTAACCGGCCCCTGCCCCGGGGTGGCACGTGTAACTTCCCTTCGCACGGACTGTCGTGCCGCGCGTGCCCCGAGGTAGCGAGGGCTGCGCCCGGAGCCCGGCTCGCATAGCGTGGGCCCCATGACGGAGTGCCTCCTCAACATCGACCTGGGCGAGCTTCCCGGGGAGGACGAACAGCTCTACACGCTCGCCCACGTGGCCAACATCGCCTGTGGCGGACACGCGGGGGACGACGCGTCCATGCGCCGCGCGCTGGAGCTGTGCGCTCGTCATGGCACCCGCGCCGGCGTGCATCCTTCGTATGAGGACCGCGAGGGCTTCGGCCGCCAGGCCCTGGACGTCACGCCCGAGGTGCTGCGAAGCCAGGTGGCCGGCCAGTGCGCCCGGCTCGCGCGGCTGGCCGTGGGCCAGGGCGTGCCGGTGCGCTACGCCAAGCCACATGGAGCGCTCTACCACGCGGCCAATGCGTCCCCGGCCCTGGCCCGCGCGGTGGTGGAGGGCGTGGTGGAGGCGCTGGGACGGAGCATCACCGTCATCGGCCCGGGCGCGGGAGCCCTGCGGGACGCGGCCCGGGAGGCAGGGCTGGACTACGCCCGAGAGGGCTTCGCGGACCGGGGCACCCGGACGGACGGAACGCTCATTCCGCGCGGGCAGCCCGGGGCCGTCCTCACCGAACCCGCGCGAGCCCGGGAGAACGCCGTGCGCCTGGCCACGGGCGGCGCGGTGGACACCCTCTGTGTGCACGGTGACACGCCGGGCGCGGTGGAGCTGGCCCGCGAGGTGCGCTCCACGCTGGATGCGCTGGCCCTGCCCTCCGAGCCCCTGGGAGACGGCGCGCTGCGGCTGACGCTGCCCGAGGGCCTGGAGCGCCGGGCCGCGCACGATGCGCTGTGCGCCCTGCCCGGGGTGGTGGACGCCGTCATCGCCGAGGAGCACGCCTGCGTGTACTTCGACCCGGACGCGCCACCCGACGAGCCCCGACTGGCCCTGGCGCGACTGCTGCGAGCGCCAGCGCCCACGGACCTGCGCCCGCCCACCACCATCCGCGTGTGCTACGACGGGCCGGACCTGGAAGCGGTGGCGACCCGCGCGGGCTTGACGGTGGAGGCGGTGACGAAGCTCCACACGGCCCGCGAGTACACGGTGCGCTGCGTGGGCTTCCTGCCAGGCTTCGCCTACCTGGGCGAGGTGGACACGCGCATCGCCGCGCCCCGGCTGGCCACGCCGCGCACGCGGGTGCCGGCGCTGGCGGTGGGAATCGCCGGTGGGCGCACGGGGGTGTACCCCTTCGCGTCGCCCGGAGGGTGGAACCTCATCGGCACCGCGCTGGACTTCACCGCCTTCACGCCGGAGCAGGGCGCGCTGCTGCGGCTCGGAGACCGGGTGCGCTTCGAGCGGGTGGAGTGATGGCGGGCTGGCTCGAAATCACGGGCGTGGGAGGCCCGGCCACGGTTCAGGACGCCGGCAGGCCCGGGCAGATGCACCATGGCGTTCCATCGGGAGGACCGCTGGTGCCGGAGCTGCTCGCCCTGGCCAACCGCGCGGTGGGCAACGCGTGGGGCCTGGCCGCCCTGGAGTCCTTCGGTCGGCTGGAGCTGCGGGTGCGCGGTCGGGAGGCGCGAGTCTCGGTGGACGGCCGCGCCTTCGAGGTGGCCGAGGGAGAGACCTTCACCGTGCCCGCGCCGGAGTCCACGAGCGTGCGCTACGTCGCGGTGGCGGGTGGGCTCGCGGTGCCGGAAGTGCTGGGAGGACGGGGCACGCTGCTGGTGGCGCGCCTGGGCGGACACGAGGGCCGCGCGCTGCGCCCGGGGGACGTGCTCCCGCTGGGTGACAGGGAAGGCACGCCAGAGACGCTGGAGCCCGGAGACGCACTGGATGCGACGGCGCCCATCCGCGTGACGCTCGGCCCGGACCTGGAGCGCTTCGACACGGCAACGAGGGCCTCGCTGCTGGCCGACACCTTCACCGTGTCACCCGCGACGGACAGGGTGGGAATGCGACTGAGGGGCCCCGCGCTGGCACATGGCGACGAAGGGGCAGGCACCTCACGCCCCATGGTGCGCGGAGCCATTCAAGTGACGCTGTCGGGCGAGCCCATCGTGCTCGGCCCGGACCACCCGACGACGGGAGGCTATCCCCTCATCGCCGCCGTCATCCGCGCAGACTGGGGCCGTCTCAGCGCACGCCGTCCGGGCGCGCCCGTGCGCTTCCAGGCCGTCAGCACGGCGGAGGCCCGAGAGGCGTGGCGCCAGCATGTGGAGCGCTTCGGGTCCGCCCTGCGCTGATGCCCCAGGCCGACGCGCGAGCGAGAGGCGACGTCAGGGCGCCTCCAGCTCCGGGGGCCACAGCGCACCGAGGTGCAGCTCGAGGTCCTCGAAGGGCTCGGCCCGGACCCGGGCCTCGCCGGAGTACGTGCCTCGCGGCAGCCATTGCTCACCCTGCTTCCGGAAGACCTCCAGCGTGCGCGACGCCGGGTCCACCAGCCACACGTACTCCACACCCTCGCGCGCGTAGATCTCCCGCTTGCGCTTCCGGTCCAGCGTCGCGGTCGACGGAGAGAGCACCTCGCAGACCCAGTCGGGTGCCAGGGTGAAATAGGGCACCCGCCGCATCTGCGGCATGCGCTCGCGCCGCCAGCCGGCGATGTCCGGAACCAGCACGTCCTGGCCGAAGTGCAGCTCGGGCTCATCGACAATCCACCAGCCGCCGGGACCTCCCTGCCCGACCTGGAAGGCCGTCAGCAGCAGACCTCCCAGCACGGAGTACGCCACCGCATGCGGGCTCGCCGGCCGCGGCATGGCGATGAGCTCTCCGTCGATGATCTGCCCGACCATGTTCTCGGGCAGTGCCTCGATGTCCGCATACGTCGCCGGACGCTTCGTCTCTTTGCTCATCTCGGTACTCCCCGGTCCTCCAAGCTCCAACCCTTCCATCATCAGCCCTGCCTCCCAGGAGTGAAACCCCACCTGCGACGGTGTGTCCACTCCTTCCTACTCCCCAGGTCTGACAACCGGCCGGGCGACCCTCCCCTGCCGGGTGGGCCGGAAAAATCGTCCGGAAGGGGTGAGGAAAAGAATCCGCCACCGCCGTTGAGAGGGACAGAAGGGGAGACTGGCCTTGCAACCTGCTTGCTCGGGTACAGAAGTTTCGAAGACCATGGGCACCTCGCGGAGGAAACGCCACGTGGAGCTGCGACAGAGCCCAGCACCTGCCGTGGGGGCCTCGAAAGACGCGGGGCTCGAGCAGCTCCGGCGCGACCTGGCACAGGCCGTCTCCCGGGTCTGCCCCCCCACCATGGCCGACCGACGCGATGACCTGGTGCAGAACGCGATGATGCGCGTCATGGAGCTCCAGCGACGAGCCCCCGAGCATGCCCCGCTGTCGCCGGCCTACCTGTACCGCGTCGCATACACGGCGCTCATCGACGAGGTACGCAACGTGGGTCGGCGCCGCGAAGTGGCGATGGACGTGGTGGAAGCGCTGCCCGAGCAGCCGACCTCACCGGACAACCCGGAGCGCGCCGCGGGGGCCGCGCAGATTGGCCGCGCGGTGCGCGACTGCCTGCAGAAGCTCGCGGAGGACCGCCGCCTCGCGGTGACGCTGTACCTGCAGGGCCACACCATTCCAGAAGCCGCGGCGCTGCTCGCCTGGGAAGGCAAGCGCACCGAGAACCTTGTCTACCGTGGGCTGAGCGCGCTGCGCGCCTGCCTCGCGCTGAAGGGAGTCGAGCCGTGAGCGAGCGCCCGCCCGACGACGACACGCCCGATGCCGCCGCCGTCGAGCGCCTCCGCGCGGCCTTCCGTTCCGGGGATGCGCCGGAGCAGGACGGCGAGCCCGTGGACCCGGACCGCATCTGGCGCGCGGTGACGGGTGAGGCGTCCCCCGAGGAGCGCCGTGAGGTCATCGCCCGCGTGGCGGCCGACCCCGCCTGGGCCACCGCCTGGCGCCTCGCCCACGCCCTGTCGCAAGCCGCGGCGGCGGCGCCCCAGGAGGCTCCGGCCAGCGTCACGTCCCCCGCGGACCTGCGCGCCCGTCGCGACACGGAGGGTTCCAGGTCCCGGGGACGCCGCTTCCACTTCGCCTGGAGCCGCCCTGTCTGGGGCGCGGTGGCGACGGCAGCGCTCGTGCTCATCGTGGTGGGCGTCTCCGTGCGGCAGTCGGGCGTCCCCGGGCAGGAGGGCGGCGACACGCCCACCCTGCGTGGAGGGGACTCGCTGGCCGTCGTCTCCCGGCTCCCCGAGGACGCGCCGCTGCCCCGGACCGACTGCGTGCTGCGCTGGAGCGAGGGGCCCGAGGGTACGCGCTGGTCGCTCCAGCTCTCGTCGGAGGACCTGAGCCTGGTCCACCGCGCGGACTCGCTGACGAAGAGCGAGTACCGGGTGCCCGCCGAGGTGCTCGCGGCGGTGCCGCCGGGAACGAAGCTGCTGTGGCAGGTCGAGGCGCGCCTGCCGGACGGACAGGTGCAGCGCAGCGCCACGTTCGTGAACCGGATTCAGTGAAGCTGTCCGCTCGAAAGAAGAGGGGGACTCATATGAAGGCAACGAGGATGACGATGGGGTGGACCGCGGTGCGCATCGGAGTGCTGGCGCTCGCAACCTTGCTGGGGGGCATGACGGAGGCGCAGGCACAGACACAGGTGACGTCGACGACGCCAAACCCGACCGTCAAGGTGACGACGCCGCTCGTCGTCGGCGCCACGCATGACACCGTGGTGGCCTCGCTGGTGGATGCCGGCATCATGACGGGTGACACGGTGATGGTGACGCTGCGCCTGGTTGACGCCGCCGGGGCGGTAGTGGCCCAGACCTCGGGCCTGGTGAGCGAGAGCATGCCCCTGCGCTTGAGCTACCGGGCGACCTCGGCCGGCGGGCTCTCCGCGCAGGTCCTCGTCCCGCTGACGGAGGTCGGGCTCTCCCTGCCCTTGTTGTCGGTGGAACGCTGGAGTCCCGCGGTCTGGCCGCCTCCGCGGGAGCCGGAACCGGAAGCCTGCCTCATGCCTCGCACCCAGAGGCCTCCTCCAACCGAGGGGCCGGTGACGTTCTGCCTGCAGCTCGACCCCAGGTGCCCCTGCGGCATGGTCCCTGCCGGCCCGCAGTGACTCCGGCCGCGCCCCGCCACATGGCCGCCACGGGGCAATGACTTCCGGCGGTTCCCGTCACCCGGTAATAGAGTGGCGGGGTGCCGAGGCTGGGGCGAGGACATCCAAGGGCTGTCATCCTCTTCGCTCTCGTGGCGGGGGCGGCCCTCGCCGCGTCCGGCCCGGATGCGGGCACCGAGACTCCTCCCGCGCTGGCCGCCTGCAAGGCCCGCTTCGGCGAAGCGCCCCAGGGCTCCGAGTCGGCGATGTGCTTCTACCGCAACGCCCAGGGCGCGTCGGGGCGCGACGCCGCACGGCGGCTGCTGACGGAGCTCCTGGAGCACCACCGCGAACATCCCTGGCTGCTGATGGTGCTCGGCCATGTGGAGCAGCTGTCGGAGCCTCGTGCGGCCGAGGCCTCCTACCGGCGCTCCGCGCTGGAGTTCCGCCGCCTCCAGGACGCCGAGGGTGAGGTGCTGGCGGCCATCAACCTGCGCATCATCCTCATGAACCAGAAGCGGATTGATGAGGCGCGTGAATGGACGCGGCGCATCGCCGAGGTGGCGCGGGCCTCGGGGAGTCCTGAGCTGAACGCGCGCGCCCTCATCGTCGAAGCCAATGAGCTGGCGGAGGTGGAGCTCGACCTGGGGCGGGCCTTCCGGCTGCTCAAGCGCGCCGAGGCGCTGGTCTTCCCTGACGGCACCGACGGACTGAAGAAGCAGTGCCTCTCCTCGCTGGCGGTGGTGAGCACCAACCTGGGGCGCCTGGAGGAAGCCGCGGACGTCTACCAGCGGCTGGTGGAGCTGGCGCAGCGCACGCGCGAGGCCCCGTTGGAGGCACGCGTGCGCGTCTCGCAGGCCAACCTCGCCGTCACGCTCCACGAGCGGCGCCCCGAGCCCGGCGGGCGCGCACGCCTCCTCGCCCTGGCGCGCGAGGCGCTGGCCGCCTCGGAGCTTGCGGGCAGCAAGTCCATGGAGGCCATGTCGCTGCGAATCGTGGCGGACCTGCTGGGCCCCTCCCCCGAGGAGCGGCTCGAGGCCGAGCAGCACCTGCGGCGCTGCCTGACGCTGGCGGACGAGCTGGGCAAACCCGAGCGGCGCATCGCCTGCCTCTGGACCCGCGCGGAGCGCTTCGCCGCGTCCGCGCCCGAGGCCGCGGACCGGGACGCGGAGGAAGCGCTGCGGCTGGCCTACGCGTATGCCGACCCGCAGTACCTCGCCCTGGCCCTGCGGGCTCGCGCGACGGTGGCCTTCCACACGAAGCCCCTGCCCGACGCGCTTCACCATGCCGAGCGCGCGCTGGACGCGGTGGAGTCGCTGCGGAGCCTGCAGCGCGATGCCTCCAGCCAGGCCGAGCTGTTCGCGAGCTGGGCCAGCGACTACCACCGCCTCGCCGGGTGGACGCTCGAAGCGGGTGGCGTCACGGGGAAGGCGGCCACGCTGGCACCGCGCGAGGCCCTGGAGCGCACATTCCAGGTGAGCGAGCGGCTGCGGGCGCGGAGCCTGCTGGATACCCTGGTGGCGTCACAGGCGCTGTCCACCTCCGGAGAGGAGCCGGGCCGGCGCGCGGCCCGCGCGGAGCTGCAGCGCCGGCTGGTGGCGGTACAGCGGCGCCTGCTGGAGTCCACGCTCGGCGCGCCGGAGCGCGAGGCGGCACTGAACGAGCTGAGGGAGCTGGAGCGCAACGAGCGCGACCTGCGCCCCGCGCCCCGCCATGGCACCACGGAGTTCGCCACGCTCGAAGCCGTGGAAAAGGGGCTGGCGCCGGACGAGGCGATGCTCGCCTTCCTCGTGGGCGTCGACCGCGACATCTATGGCGACCCGGCGGGCAGCGCGTGGCTGCTCGTAGTCACCCGCGAGGGCTCGCGAGCCCACCGCATCCCCGAGCGCACCCGGCTGACGCCCGCGGTGGCCCTCTTCTCCGGCCTTCTCGAACGCCGGGACGGCTCCGAGGTGGGTGCCGCCGTGGCACTCCATGCGCAACTGCTGGGCCCGGCCCTGGCCGCGCTGCCCCCGGGCGTGCGCCGGCTGCTGCTGGTGCCCGACGGGCCGCTGCATGACCTGCCCTTCGCCGTGCTGCGGGAGCGACCGGACGCACCACCGCTGGTGGCGCGGTACGAGCTGGCGGTGGTGCCTTCCGCCAGCCTCTGGCGCTACTGGCGTGAGCAGCCGGCCCTGTCCCCGGGCGGCGAGGCGCTGGTGCTGGCCGACCCCGAGCGGGGCACGGCCTCGCCGGTGAAGCGGGCTCCGGCGTCCGAGCGGGCCGGAGTCTTCGACGAAGCCGCCCAGCTCGCCGCGCTCCCGGAAGCACGCCGGGAGGGGCACGCGGTGGAGCGGCTGCTCCAGGACACGAAGGTCGCCCCGCGCCTGCTCGTGGGCCTGGAGGCGTCGGAGCGGGCCCTCAAGAGCGCGCGCCTGGACGGGGTGCGGGTGCTGCACCTGGCGGCGCATGCCATCGTCGACGCCGAGGCCCCCGAGCGCTCGGCGCTGGTGCTGGCGCCGGGCGCGGAGGAGGAGGACGGCATCCTCCAGCCCCGGGAAATCGCCGAGCTGCACCTGGAGGGCGCGATGGTGGTGCTGTCGAGCTGCCAGAGCGCGTCCGGGGCAATGCTCCCGGGCGAAGGCGTGCTGAGCCTGGCGCGGGCCTTCTTCGAGGCGGGCTCGCGCGCGGTGGTGGCCAGCCTGTGGCCCCTGCGTGACGACGAGGCCGCCAGGCTCGTGGAGCGGTTCTACCGGCACCTGGCCCGGGGAGTGAGCGCCTCGGCGGCGCTGCGGGCCGCGCAGCTCGAGGCCATCGAGGACGGACAGCCCCCGGCGGCCTGGGCGGGGCTCGTCGTGCTGGGGGACGCGTCCCTGGTGGCCCTGGAGCCGCGAGCGCGCACCGGAGCGGGCGGAATCCAGGTGGCCCTGGGGGCCCTGGCCGTCCTCTCCGCGCTGGTGGCCGCGGCCGTCTGGTTCCGCCGAGCGCGCCCGTAACCCACTGGATTCACTCGGCGCCATGAACTTACCCACACCGTGGGTAGAGGTCGCAGCAGGGCACGCAACTTCCGCCTCTCAATGGTCGATACTTTACGCATGAAGCCCACTGTCACCGGCCCCCGCGTCCAGCCCCGTCCCGTCGAGACTCCCGAGCCGGTCCGTCCGCGCAACGAGGTCAAGCCCGCCCAGCCGCAGACCCCGGCCGCGCGCCCCGACACGACGGGCGTGTCCCGGTTCGATTCGGGCAAGGGCCGCCAGCCGAACGTGGCGCTGACCACGCCGGTGAAGGCGCCTCCGGGGGGAAGCATCGCCCCGGGCAGCTACCCCACCGCGGCGGACGTGAAGGCCATCGCCGCGATGAAGGACCCGGTGGCGCGCAACTACGCGATTACGCAGGGCTACCACGACCTGTCCGACGCGATGGGCAAGCTCGTCGGCGACGACAACGCCAACTGGGCCACCTACGGCACCTGGGCCTCGAAGCAGGCCGGCGTGAGCATCCGCGGCGAGGACATGCCCAAGGTCTTCACGGATGCGCTCAAGGGCGCTGGCGCCCTCGGTGGCCCCCTCTCCAAGGTAGACGACTTCCTGCGCAAGCTCGGCCTGCCCGGCATGCCCGTCGGCGACCTCGGCGCGGCCGGTCAGGAGGCGCTCGCCAAGGTCAGCAATGAGATTGCCGGCGGCAACCAGTTCGTCTTCAACGAGATTGGCCAGGAGTTCGCCCGCTTCATCGACACCTTCAAGGGCGACACGAAGCCTGACCCGGCCAAGCTGCAGCAGTACCTGGACGGCTTCCCCAAGGACAAGCCGCTGCTCCGCGAGGCCTTCAGCCACTACGCGGAGGCGATGACGGAGAAGGACCCGAACAAGAAGGCCGAGCTGATGCTCATGGCCAACAACAAGGTCGGCCTCCACGAGCAGACGCAGCTGCAGCCGTACGTCGAGCGGGCCCTCAACGCGCCGGTGAAGGAGACCTTCCGCAACATCCTCAAGCAGTCCGTGGAGGGTGCCATCAACGCGCTCCCCTTCCCCGCCAACCTGGCCGGCAAGGCCGCGCTGAAGTCGGGCGTGGTGGACTCGATGCTGGACTCCGTGGTGGACAAGGCGGCCGGCGTGTTCCGCGGCATCGCCACCGAGCACATGATGAAGCTCGCCGTCCCCGGTGGCGCGCTCAAGATTGGCAATGACCTGCCCCCGCCCAAGGGCATGGAGTCCACCCTCTTCCCGCCGCACCTGCGCACCATCCAGAACCCGGAGCTGAAGGCCCTGCTCAACAAGCTGGACCACAGCCCCGACAGCCTGAAGGGCACCGCCGCGAAGGACTGGAGCCGGCTGGACCAGCGGATGGACTACATCATCGACCTCTTCCGCACGCGCCAGTCGGACCCGCACCTGTTCGACCAGCCCTTTGGCCGCAGCGCGACCTACCCGCTGCCGACCGCGCCCCGCTGAGCTGAAACGCCGCCCGCCCGCACTGGGAACTGTCAGGCAGGCGGCGTCCGGTACACAGGAGCCTTGGGGCAGGGCGTGGGAGTGGCCAACGTAGGCCACTCCCATGCATGGCATCGCCTGGTACATCATCATCGGGCTGCTCCTGGTGGCGATGGCGCTGGGTGGCTCCGTCCTCAAGCGCCTGCCGCTGTCCACCTCGCTGCTCTACCTGGGCGTGGGCTTCGCGCTGGGCCGGCTGGGACTGGGCCACCTGGACCCGCTGGAGCACGCCGCCCTGCTGGAGCGGCTCACCGAGGTGGCCGTCATCATCTCCCTCTTCAGCGCGGGGCTGAAGCTGCGCCTGCCGCTGAAGGACCGGGAGTGGCGCGTCTCCCTGCGCCTGGCGCTCTGGGCCATGGTGCTCAGCGTGGGCCTGGTGACGCTGGTGGGCGTGGGCGCGCTGGGCCTGTCCCTGGGTGCCGCCATCCTGCTGGGAGCCATCCTGTCGCCCACGGACCCGGTGCTCGCCTCGGACGTGCAGGTGTCCCACGCGCTTGACCGGGACCGGCTGCGCTTCGGCCTCACCGGCGAGGCCGGGCTCAACGACGGCACCGCCTTTCCCTTCGTCATGCTGGGCCTGGGGCTGCTCGGCCTGCACGAGGTGGGGGCCGGGCTGTGGCGCTGGGTGGTGCTGGACGTGCTGTGGGCCGCGGCGGCGGGGCTCGTCGTCGGCGCGCTGCTGGGAGACCAGGTGGGCCGGCTGGTGCTCTACCTGCGCAAGCACCACCGCGAGGCGGTGGGCCTGGACGAACTGCTGGCCCTGGGCCTCATCGCGCTCGCGTACGGCACGGCGCTGCTGGTGAAGGGCTACGGCTTCCTCGCGGTGTTCGCCGCCGGGCTGGCGCTGCGGCGCATCGAGCGCAAGCACACCGGGCAGCGCCCACCGGAGCAGGTGGAGGACGCCGCGCGGGGCAAGGACAAGCTGGAGGCGGCCACCCACCCCGAGCACGCGCACGCCTACATGGCCAACGCGGTGCTCGGCTTCAACGAGGCGCTGGAGCGAATCGCCGAGGTGGCGCTGGTGGTGGGGCTGGGGGTGCTGCTCGCCTCCACGCCCGTCGCGCCGGAGGTGTACTGGCTGGCGCCCCTGTTCTTCTTCGTGCTGCGGCCGCTGTCCGTGGCGCTGGCGCTGCTGGGCTCGCGGGCCAACACCCACCAGCGGGTGCTGATGGCCTGGTTCGGCGTGCGGGGCATCGGCTCGCTGTACTACCTCTTCTACGCCATCGCCCACGGACTGGAGGACGGGCTCGCGCAGCGAATGCTGTCGCTGGTGCTGTGGGTGGTGGCCGTGTCCGTCGCCGTCCACGGCATCTCCGTCACCCCGCTGATGACACGCTACGAGCACCGCTCCGGGCGACCGCGGGAAGCCACCCCCGTGAAGGAGGCTGCTCCGCTCACACCTCGTCGACGATGAACTGCTCCAGCCGGGCGATGCCCAGCTTCTTCATCCGACTCTGCAGCGTGGAGGGCTTCAGCCCCAGCAGCGCCGCCGCCCCGCCGGGCCCGTAGACACGGCCCCGCGTGAGCGACAGCACCCGCATGATGTGCTCTCGCTGCACCGCCGCCAGCGTGGGCACCGCGCCCTGCTTCAGCGGCGCCTCCGTGGGCGACACCTCCGCGGTGGGCGCCACCGCCTGAGCCACCTCAGCCGCCACGCCACCGCGCGTCGGCAGGTCGAACGCGCCCGGCCCCAGCTCCGCGCCCGGCGAGAGGATGGTGGCGCGCTCCAGCACATTCGCCAGCTCGCGCAGGTTGCCCGGCCAGTCGTAGGACTCCAGCCGCTCCAGCCCGGCCGGCGTCACCCGCATGCCCCGCCGTCCCGTGCGCCGCGCCTGCTCCTCCAGGAGGAACGCGCACAACTGCGGCAGGTCCTCGCGCCGCTCGCGCAGCGGGGGCAGCCGCAGGGGGAAGACGCTCAGCCGGTAGTAGAGGTCCTCGCGGAAGCGCTTCTGGGCAATGGCCTGCTGCAGGTCCACGTGCGTGGCGGCGAGGATGCGCACGTCCGCGCGCACCGTCTTGTCGCCGCCCACCGGCTCGAAGGTCTTCTCCTGCAGCGCGCGCAGCAGCTTCGACTGCAGCTCCACCGGCAGCTCGCCAATCTCGTCCAGGAGCAGCGTGCCCCCGTGCGCCATCTGGAAGCGCCCCGCCCTGTCCCGCGTGGCCCCGGTGAAGGCGCCCTTCACGTGGCCGAACAGCTCGCTCTCCAGGAGCCCCGCCGGAATCGCCGCGCAGTTGAGGGTGACGAAGGGCTGGTCCGCCCGCGAGCTCCACCGGTGCAGCGCCCGCGCCAGTCGCTCCTTGCCCGTGCCCGTCTCACCGGTAATCAGCACCGGCGTGTCCGTCTCCGCCACCTGCTTCGCCCGCCGAGCCAAATCCCGCATCACCGGGCTCAGCGACGTCTCGAGGATGCCCTCCGAGTCCCCGCCCAGCTGCGCCTCCAGCAGCTTCGCGTGCTCGTGGTCCTGCCGGTGCAGCTGCTCGAAGGCGGCCCGCTGCTCCGCGGCCTGCAGCGCCGTGGCCAGCATCTGCCCGTACACCTCCACCAGGTCCACCACCGGCTGCGGGTACGTCTCGCACTCGGCCCTGTCCAGCGACAGCACGCCGTAGCAGCGCTCGCCCGCGCACAGCGGCACCACCATGCACGAGTGGCCCGGCGGCAAGTCCAACACGCCGTCGAACGGGTCTCCGTCTCCGTGCGAGTGGTCCTCCTCCGTGAAGGCCCGCGCGCGCCGCGTCTCCAGCGCGTGACGCAGCGAGGGGAACTCCGCCAGGTTCAGCGAGTGCTGCCGCACCTTCGCGTTGGCCAGTGGACCTCGCGCCGCTACGGATACCAGCCGCCCCTCTTTGAGGAGGAACAGCGTCGCCAGGTCGAAGCGCACCACCCGCGTCAGCCAGTCCAGTCCTCGACGGAGCAGCTCCCCCACCGAGTCTTCCGTGGTTGCCAGCTCGACCAGGTCCCGAGCATCCTGCGCGCCTTCGATTCGGCCTGACATTTCGTCCGACATGCTGCACGAATAATAGCGGTCCACCGAAATTGCAGTGGCGAAACCCACCGAGATTTCGTTATTCACCGACCCAGCAGCACCGACCAGTCGGGGGATGAAGTCAACCCCCTGGAATCATTGAAGTCAAAAGCTGGCACGGGGCCTGCTTTAGCAGTGGTCACCTCAAACGTTCCCCGGGCCGTCCATGAGGGCGGTCCCTACCCCCCAAAGGAGTCGTAACGACATGCTGACCGTTGGCGACAAGATCCCGAGCTTCAAGGTGAAGGCCACCGTGTCCCTGGAGAAGGGCAAGGAGTTCCAGGACATCACGAACGAGACCTTCAAGGGCAAGTGGCTGGTGCTGTTTGCCTGGCCGAAGGACTTCACCTTCATCTGCCCCACGGAGATCGCGGAGTTCGGCAAGAAGAACAAGGACTTCGCTGACCGCGACGCGCAGGTGCTCGGCCTGAGCACCGACAGCGAGTTCGTGCACCACGCGTGGCGCACGCACCACCCGGACCTCAAGGGCCTGCCCTTCCCGATGCTGGCGGACCTGAAGCACGAGCTGTGCAACGCGCTGGGCATCCTCCACAAGGAGGAGGGCGTGGCCCTGCGTGCGACGTTCATCGCGGACCCCGAGGGCATCATCCGCCACGTGACGGTGAATGACCTGTCCGTGGGCCGCAACGTCTCCGAGACGGTGCGCACGCTGGACGCGCTCCAGACGGACGAGCTGTGCCCCTGCAACTGGACCAAGGGCGAGGAGACCCTCACCCAGAAGCTGGCGAAGGCGGGGTAAGCAACCATGGCCTCGCTCGAAGTCGTCCGCTCTGAGCTGGCGGACGCCCACAAGGACACCCGCCTCAACCTCCAGGCCGTCCTGGAGGGAGGGAGCCTCACCCCCGAGCAGCGCTGGGGTGTGGCCGTCGCTTCCGCCTATGCCGTGCGTAACGAGCGGCTGAAGGAGGCGATGCTCAACGAGGCGAAGAAGGCCCTCGCGAACCCGGAGCCGGTCATCGAGGACGCGCGTGCCGCGGCGTCCCTGATGGCGATGAACAACGTCTACTACCGCTTCCGGCACATGATCGGGAAGGAGTCCTACTCGACCAAGCGCGCCGGGCTGCGGATGAACCGGCTCGCGCAGGTGCTGACGAACAAGGTGGACTTCGAGCTGGTCTGCCTCGCGGTCAGCGCCATCAACGGCTGCGAGATGTGCATGCAGTCCCACGAGAAGGTCGTCCTCGAGGGCGGCCTCTCCGAGGACCAGGTGCACGACGCGGTCCGCGTCGCCTCCGTGATTCACGCGGCGGCGGTGGGCCTGGAGTCGTAAGCCCTCCTGTCGCGAGACATCGAAGTGGATTCAAGGCGCCCTCCGGTGGAAACACCGGGGGGCGCTCCTTTTTGGCCCACCGGGCATCTGACCTCACGTCAGACACGAACGAGACGAAAGGACGTCACCATGTACCGCAGCCCCAGCCCCCTTCCCGAGAAGGCCCGCTCCGCCATCGCCGAGTCGCTCAACGAGCGGCTGGCGGATGGCCTGGACCTGCATTCGCAAATCAAGGTGGCCCACTGGAACATCAAGGGCCCGCAGTTCGCCGCGCTCCACCCGCTGTTTGAAACCTTCGCGGTGAGCCTGGCCAACCACAACGACTCCATCGCCGAGCGCGCGGTGACGCTGGGCGCGAAGGCCTACGGCACCAGCCGCCACGTGGGCAAGACGAGCCGCCTGCCGGAGTACCCGCAGGAGACCTCTCGCGACATGGAGCACGTGAAGCTCTTGGCCGAGCGCATCGAGGTGTACCTGGACGGCCTGCGCAGGAGCCGCAAGACGTTCGAGGAGAACCAGGACACGGACTCCGTGGACCTCGTCACCGGCATCATCACCGAGTTCGAGAAGCACGCCTGGTTCCTGCGCGCGTCGCTGGACAGCTGAATCGCACGAATTGAAACGGCCCGGCCCCTCACGAAGAAGAGGAGCCGGGCCGGAAGGGCAGTTCGGGCGCGGTCGACGCGTGCCCCGCTGGACTTTGGCCCCCGGTCGATGGAGACGCCCCCGCTGCGGGCACTCCTGATGCGGGAACCGTCGATGCCGACGTGCTTAGCGCGTGACAGGCTGCATGAGCCCCGCCCGGTCCAGTAGCTTGAGCACCCGCTGGCCCAGCTCGACGTGGGTGGGATTGCTCGCGGTGAGGCGCTCGGGGGTGAGGACCACCAGCGTCCCCTGGCCTTCCACGGGTTCGATGCGCACGGGCGCGGGCAGTGGAGGCACCACACCCCGGCGCCGCGACAGATACGTCACCCAGCCTACGAATGTGCCAGCGGGGCCCTCCTCCGAGAGGAGGTCACGGTGGATGCGTGACGTCGCCATGGCCCAATCGGGCTCCCAGGCCAGGGCCATGCTGCGCACGACATGGGCCAGCACGGGAGCAGTGAGCACCCGGTCAGCGTTCGGCCCATCAGTGGGCAGGGTCAACACACAATAGTTACTGCCCCCGCTGTAGTCCCCGCACTTGATGCGCAGGGCCGCACAGTCACGGGTGGGCCCGCCGTTGTCGAACCAGAAGGTGAAGCCCAGGTCCTCGAAGATGGGCCCGCCCTTCTCGCGATTGACGCCGCGCCGGAACAACTCGGTGAGCGTGGGCAGGTCAGGCGGCATGAGCGGATGCTTTCGTGCGTCCTTGAGCCTGCGCGCGGGCTTGTACCAGTGAGCCAGGAAGGGGTCGGCCGGGGCCAGCAGGTCGAGGAAGTCCGCCGCGCGCCGGGCGCACTCCTCGGGCGACTCCTTGCGAGGGCCCCAATAGGCACCCGCGAAGTAGGTTTCAGGGTCGGGCTTATCGCTCACGCCGCACTCTCTTTACTTCATCGGGGTGTGGAAGACGCTGATTCCCTTGACATCTTCATTCCTGAGTAGTTCGCGGATGGCCTTCGCCGCATCAGCTTCGGCCACATGCCACTCGATGCGGAGCCCCATGCCCTCAACCTTCTTGCGCTGACGGTCGGCCTGTTCAATGAGTGCCTTGGCTCCCGAGTGCCGGAACCACTCCTTGGGCTCCAGGCCCTCAAAGAACTTCGCATAGCCGGGGCCCTTGGCCTCCAGTAGCGCGTCGTTCTTGAAGCCGTCGAACTTCACGCCCCCTTCCTTCGTGCTCATGCCACCGACCCAGTAGGCGTCATCGGCGGAGTGCCCCGTAATCTGCTCCTGGTAGGCGCGGGACCGGGGCCTCATGGACTCCTTCGCCGGTCCCCATTTTCCCGGGCCGCCGGAGGGCGCGGGGGCCCTGGCCGCCGTGTTGGCGCGGTGGAGGATGACGGCGGCCCCGGGCCCGCCCCCCAGCACCGCCGCCGCTCGGCCCACGGGCACCGCGACGCGCTCCAGCACCAGTGCGCCTTCGGCCGTGAGCGACAGCGCGGGCACGGTGGCCTCGGCGCCCGCGAGCGCCCCCGTCAGCGTGCGTGTGGTGGCCGATGCGGCACCCCAGGTGGCAATCAAGTTGGTGAGCAGCTTGGAAACCTCCCTCACCTGTTCGCCCTCCGTCATGTACCGGAAGCGCTCCAGGTACTCGGGCGAGGAGGCCACCAGGGCCGCCAGTCCCGAGGGCAACTGGCGCAATGCGGCCAACGTGTCAGCAGGGTGGGTGGTGAGGAGTTGGCCCACGGCCACGGCCAGCCCCACGAATGCCTCCTCGGCGCCGTCCAGCGTGCGCGAGAGGTAATCCGCGTCGTCGTACACCTCCGCCAGCACGCCCCCGTCCGCCGCCCCCAACCGCGCGTCCAGGGCGCGGAAGGCGCCGCCCCGGCCGGAGTAGAAGCGTCCCAGCTCGAAGGGGCCCGCGCGCAGGGCACCGTCCCTCCACTCCACCGGGCCCACGCGCTGCTGGGTGCGCCCACTACGAGTCCAGGCGAGGCAGCCATCCGGGCGCAGCACTGCCACCAGCGTGAAGCGCTCCACCCGGCGCAGGAGTTCCCCGCGTGAGGCTGCACCGCCCTCCAGCACCTCGCGCAAGAGGTGGCCGGCCGCCATGCGCGGCGGGAAGGTGCCTGGCGTCACGGGGCGTTGCCCCAGCAGCATCAGCAGCCGCGCCGCGTCCTCGGGCGTCAGCGGCCCGTTTCGCGGGGGCAGTGTGTCCCTGTCCTCCAGGCCCGCGCGCACCAGCAAGGCCTCGAAGGCGTCCACGTCCAGCAGGCCCGGCTCCACCGCCCGCCGCGTCCGCTCCTCCACGCTGAAGGTGAGCACCGCCGTGCTGGGCAGGCGCACGGGCCGGCGGTGGCGGCTGCGCGCGTCCTCACCTGTCGCCGTGTGGGTCGGTGGTGAAGCGGGGGAGCCGTGCCCGTTGCCCTGCAGCCCAGGCGCGGCGGCGAGCTGGCGCGGAATCATCAGGCCCGCACGGCCGGATGGCGGAGGCCGCGAGGCGCAGCCGGTGGCCAGCAGCACCACGCCCAGCAGCAGGGCCTTAGCGGGCATGGTCCACCCCCAGGCCGAAGGAGGCGAATGCACCCGAGCGCAGCGTGCCGCCGGCCTCCGGAAACAGCAGCGTGCCACCGCTGGCCAGCGCGTAGAGCTTCCCGGCGAACCGCCAGCGCGCCTCACCGGAGACGAGGTAGCGCGGACCCGGCTGCCCCAGGCCCACCGCCAACCCCTCCACCGCCACTTCCAGGCGTCGGTGGAAGAGTTGCACCGCCGCGCGCCCGTCCACGTCCACCCGGCCCCAGGTGAAGGCTTCCGCGCCCAGGGCGAAGTCCAGGTGACGTTGGAGCACGCCCCCCAGCGCTTCAGCGTCCCAGGTCACCGCCGCTTCTCCATACGCTGAATAACCGTCCGGGAAGGGCGCCAAGGCCAGCGGCACGCCAGCGAAGCCCGCCGCCAGGAAGCGCCCCACCTCGTAGTCCGGACCGAAGAAGGCTTGACGGAAGCCGCCGTGTTGCCGCCGCGCTTCCAGCCGGAGCGTCATGACCCGTGTGGGCGTGTGCGAGTCCGCGCCCACGCCCGCCACCGCGCCCCAGGCGCCGCCGTCTCCCGGCCTGCCACCCCAGCCCGCCAGGACGTGCAACTCGTAGCCCGGGCGCACCAGCACCACCGCCGCGGTGTCCAGGTGCGCCAGCGTCATCGCGGGCGAGGCGCCCCCGGTCTTGCCCCACTCGTGCACGGCGGAGAGGGACAGCGTGTAGCGCTGGCGTTGCTTCGGCCGGCCGAAGAGGACGTGCTCCACGTCCACTTCGACTTCGGCGCCCATGAGGCGCGCGCCCAGCATGTCCGAGGTGAAGGCTTCCACGTACAGGGGCGCCCACCAGCCTGTCAGCAGAGCGCCCGCCGGGTGGTAGTCGGGATTCGCCCGGTTGGAGTAGCGCCGCACCAGATGCGCGGAGAGAAGGCTGTAGCGCTCCAACGCGCCCAACCAGACACCCAGCGGCGCGTTGTCGGAGCCCAGCTTGAGGGCGCGCACCATCTGCCCGAAGTCCGAGAGGCTGTCCCAGTCCTCCCGCCGCACCCAGCCGCCGTCCCCGCCCCACAGCCGTACCCGCAGCGGCGCGCCCAGATTGACGCCGAAGTCCTCGCCAAGCTCCGCCACCAACATGGGCGTCACCTGCAGATACCCGGCGTCTTCGCCCGCGCCCTGCCGGGGCAGCAGTGCCAGCGTGGCGCCCTCCAGCCGCATCAGGTAGCCCCACCGGGGGCTCGGCCCGAGGGCAGGCGGGTTCACCACTGCATCGGGTGGCGCGGCAGCGGCGGGACCGTCCGAGATGTCCTCCTCGCGCGGCGCCTCCGCCGCTGACCCGCCAGGTTGCAGCAGGAACACCAGCCCCAGCAGCACGGCCCCACGTCGCATCCTGCGCATTCGCGTCTCCCGGACAGGCACTCAAGCGAGGAGAGGACAGAGCTTCCCCTTCCGGTCCGACGTGAAGGCGTCAAACCGCTGCGCTGAGCCCCTCCCGGAGCCCGCGTGCGTGCGGCCTCCTACGGTGCGGTCGGGGGGCAGGAATCGCGTGCTCTTGAATGCACGGTCGCCAGGGGGAGCGCAGCTTCTGGGAAGCAGACCCTCGTGCCCGCGCGGGTGGCCGAGAAGCGGCATGTCCGGCGTGTCCGCCACGTCCAGCACGCCAGCCTCGCGCGAGGACGGACCCGGCCGGAGGTCCTCGCCTAAATGAAACGGCCCGGCCCCTCACGAAGAAGAGGAGCCGGGCCGAGCAGAGGACACCGCGGCGGTCAGATGCCGAAGCAGCCGCAGTAGGTGGCGTAGGTCACCTTATAGCTGTAGCAGGTGGGCACGCCGGGCTTGTTGCAGGCCTGGATGAGGTAGCTCGTGCCCGCCTTCTGCGTGCCGGTCTGCCAGCAGATGGGCTTCCCGTTGGGACCCATCTCGCACTCGCGGCAGGCGACGGTGCCGGTACACGCGCTCAGGCTGCCGGTGCAGGCCGTGGGGACGGTGGACCAGCTGCCGCAGCTGTAGTCGCCCGGGCAGGTGTAGTCGGCGGGACAGACGTCCATCGCGTGCATCAGCCCGTCATCCGGAGCCGCCGAGTTGAGCACGTCCTCGACCTGCTCCACCGTGGCCTGCATGTCGCTCGTGTCGATGCCCTCGAGCGCCAGCGCCTCCATCTCCTCCGGGGTCACCGGGCCGCATCCCACGACGACGCTCGCCACCAGCACTCCCAACCACTTTCCAAAGTGAGTCACTGCGTTCTCCATGCTGAAGGCTCCCGCCGTGGGAGCGATGTTCCAGCGCGCTGAGCGGGGGTCACGGCCGGGGGGGAGACGGGCACGGCGGCACCTCTTCCCGAGGACGCGCCCGGCGGACCGCTGGCGCGGCACCGCGCCCGGACCATAGCCGTCCCGCCCTTCCACGTGAAACATGGAAGCACAGCATTACCAGCAAGACATGCCAGCTATGACTTCGCGTCTGAAGACACCCGGACGCGCCGTCGGAGGTCTCCGTGACCCCGGGCAGGCCCGCCCGGAGTGTGCACCGGGCTTCACGCACCCGGGGTTCGTCTGGAGGGGCCACCCTCCTGTTCTCGCGAGGTTGGCCGGGGCATGGTGGTTGCTCTGGATGCGGCGCGAGTCCATCCCTGGAGGAGCGCCCCATGAGACGCATCGCCTGGCTGTCCGTCGCCGTCCTCACCGCCGCCTGCGGTGCGGAGACCCCCACGAAGGAAGAGGTGGACGCCGCGCGTGTCACGGTGGAGCGCGCGGTGGCCGCCGCCCACCAGGCGCGAGGTGCGCTGGAGGTGCTGGGTGTGCTGCCCGTGTACACGTGTGGCGAGCCCCGGCGCTCCTTCGTGGGCCGGGCGGCGGAGGGCGTGCATGCGCGATATGCGTGCGCCACCGCCGTGGTGGAGGCGCACGACAGCGTGACGGACGCGGTGGTGATGACCTTCGACGAGGGCGGCTGCGACATCCACGGCCTGCGCTTCACCGGACAGGTGGCCTTCCTGTACCGCGGCGGCGAGGACCTGATGGAGGTACACGCGAACCTGCGCGGGCTGGCGGTGGACGGGCACACCGTGCAGGCGGAGGTGGGCTACGGCACCTGCGGTGACGAGACGCGCCTGTTCGCGGACGTGGCGGGCAGCGTGCCGGGCCGCGAGGACCACACCTTCCACATCGACGGCCGCGTGGGCCTGCGCTCCGGAGTCCCCGTCATTGGCGGCTCCGAGCTGGTGCTGGACGGCCCGGGCGAGCTGACCGGCCCGGAGGGCACGGACCGCCTCACCCTCACCTCGCTGCTCTACGACGTGGGCCAGTACCTGCCGAAGGAGGGCACCGCGGTGCTGGAGACGGCGAACGGCCACCGGCTGGAGGCCCACTTCCAGGAGGTGCTGTGGCGGGTGGGCAAGGTGGAAATCACCATCGACGACAAGGAGCCGGTGACGGTGCCCATCGTCCGCTGAGGCACGGGCGCGCTCGCGCCCTGGCGGACGGTGCCAACAGAGCAACATGGCCCGCTCGCGCGGCGCCTCCCGGCAGTTCCCGGGCACCACGGGCACCCGACTTCCGCTAGGGTGTCGCGCCGTGAGCGACGACGTCACGATTCCGGCCTTCCGCACCGTGCCCCGCACGGGCGTCATCTTCGTCACCGCCGAGGCGAGCCGCCGCGGCTACCGTTCCAGCGACCCCGACTGGTGCAACCTGGGCCAGGGGCAGCCGGAGACGGGAGAGCTGCCCGGCGCCCCGCCCCGCCTGGGCTCGGTGAATATCGACGTGGCGGACATGGAGTACGCCCCCGTCGCGGGCCTGTGGGAGGTGCGCGAGGTCATCGCGAGCCTCTACAACAAGCTCTACCGCAAGGGCATGCCGAGCCAGTACAGCGCGGAGAACGTGTGCCTGTCCGGCGGCGGACGCGCGGCCCTCACGCGCGCGGCGGCGAGCCTGGGCTCGGTCAACCTGGGCCACTTCCTGCCGGACTACACCGCCTACGAGGAGCTGCTGGACGTCTTCAAGGCGTTCACCGCCATCCCCATCCTCCTGGAGGGGGACCGCGGCTACGCCTTCACTGCGGATGACCTGCGGCGCGAGGTGCAGGGCCGCGGCCTGTCCGCGCTGCTCTTCTCCAACCCGTGCAACCCCACCGGCAAGCTGGTGCAGGGCGACGAGCTGGCGCGCTGGGTGGGCGTCGCCCGCGAGCAGGAGTGCTCGCTGCTCATCGACGAGTTCTACTCGCACTACATCTGGACGGGCCGTCCGGGTCACCTGCCGGTGGAGAGCGCCGCGCGGTACGTGGAGGACGTGAACAGGGACCCCATCGTCATCTTCGACGGCTTCACCAAGAACTGGCGCTACCCGGGCTGGCGCATGACGTGGACGCTGGGTCCCCGGCAGGTCATCGAGGCGGTGTCCAGCGCGGGCAGCTTCCTGGACGGCGGCGGCAGCAGGCCGTTGCAGCGCGCCGCCATTCCCCTGCTCCAGGAGGAGGCGGTGGTGGCGGAGACGATGGCCATCCACAACGCCTTCCGCGAGAAGCGGGACAAGTTCCACTCGCGGCTGGAGCGGCTGGGCATCCGCACGGACCGGGCGCCGGATGGGACGTTCTACGTCTGGGGCAACGTGTCCGGCCTGCCGGCGCCGCTCAACGACGGCATGGGCTTCTTCCGGGCGGCGCTGGAGCAGAAGATCATCACCGTGCCCGGCGAGTTCTTCGACGTGAACCCGGGCAAGCGCCGCGCGCGGAGGCCCTCGCGCTTCCGCAGCTACGTGCGCCTGTCCTTCGGCCCCTCGCTGGAGGTGCTGGAGAAGGCGCTGTCCCGGCTGGAGGCCATGGTGCTGCACTACACGAACTCGCCCCAGTCGGCTCCGCCGAAGACGTGAGATGCGAGGACGGCCCGGCCCCTCGCGAGAGGACGCCGGGCCGCGAGCCGGCGGGCTCAGCGCGCGGAGCTGGCGCCTCCGCGCTCGGGGACGACCCACAGGTACAGGGTGCGGCCGCCCTCCTGGATTTCCTTGTCCGGCTTCCAGTCCCCCATGTCGAAGCCGTGGGACACGATGCGCGTGCCCGGCTTCAATTCGGACAGCAGCTTGGGCTTGAGGCGCTCGTTGACGGAGGGCAGCAGGTAGAGCGTCACCACGGTGGCGTCGCTGATGTCCGCGTCGAAGAGGTCGCCCTGGCGGAACTCCACCTGGTCCTCCACCTTCGCGCGGCGGGCGTTCTCATTGGCCTCGGTGATGCGCTCGGGATTGATGTCCACGCCCACCGCGCGCGACGCCCCATGCTCCCTCACGGCGGAGATGACGATGCGTCCATCTCCACTGCCCAGGTCATAGACGACGTCACCCGGCTTCACCTCCGCCAGCTTCAGCATGCCCGTCACCGCCTCCTCCGGCGTGGGGACGTAGGGCACCTCGGGGGCCTGGATGGCCACCGCGGAGGGCTCGGGCACCTGGACGGACTGGCGGACGGTGACGTCCTGCGCGGATGCCGTGGCACCCACCACGAGCGACAGGATGAGGGTGGACCGCTTCATGTGGCCTCCTTGGTTCGTTGCAGCCTGGGGGAGAGCCGCTGGCTGCCACGCGGCGTGCGGCGGGTGCGGGCCAGCTCCACGGCGAGCAGCACGGCGCCGGTGCCCAGCACGGCCAGCCCCGCCAGCGCGCCGGGCCCGGTGTAGGCCAGGCTCGAATAGAGGACGTACGCGCAGAGCCCGATGAAGAGCAGCGGCGTGAGCGGATACAGCGGCACGCGGAAGGGCCGGTGCACGCCCGGCTCGCGCACGCGCAGCACCAGGAGCGACACGCCCGTCAGCAGGAAGAAGAGCCAGAACACGGGCGCGGTGTACTCCACCATCGTCTGGAAGCCCTGGCGCGTCACCGTGCCCAGCCCCACCAGCGCCAGGGTGATGGCGCCCTGCACGAGCAGCGCGCGGGTGGGCGTGTTGGCCCGCGCGTGCCAGCGGCCCAGCCCGTTGAACAGCACGCTGTCGCAGCCAAAGGCATAGTGGGTGCGGGCGCCGGTGAGCACCGTGGCGTTGGCGGAGGTGAGCGCGGAGATGGCGATGAGCACGCTGATGGCCACCGCGCCCCCCGTGCCCAATGCCCGCTTCATCAGGTCCGCGGCCACCGCCTCCGAGCCCGCCATCCCCGCGTGTCCCAGGCCCCGCAGGTACGCCAGGTTGACCAACAGGTAGAGCGCCGTCACCACGCCGATGCTCACCAGCAGCGCCCACGCGAGGCTGCGCCGCGTGCCCTTCACCTCCGCTGACAGGTAGGCCACCTCGTTCCACCCGCCATAGGTGAGCAGGACGAAGACCATGGCCAGCCCCCACGACGCATTGGAGGAAGCAGCCGCCACGGGCGCCGGCACCGAGGGCGCGGGCGCGAGCAGCAGCCCCGCGACGATGACGGCTCCCACGCCCAGCACCTCCAG
The DNA here is from genome assembly GCF_010894435.1 of Pyxidicoccus trucidator. Lineage (NCBI taxonomy): Bacteria > Pseudomonadati > Myxococcota > Myxococcia > Myxococcales > Myxococcaceae > Pyxidicoccus > Pyxidicoccus trucidator. The sequence continues at coordinate 374,528 of NZ_JAAIXZ010000001.1, forward strand.
CGCGGTGAGCAGGTTCTGCGTGCGCGTGCCCTGTCTCAGCCCGGCGATGTTCACCGCCGTGAGCCCCACCACCACCGCCGCCGCGTACACGGAGGTCGAGTACGGCCCGAGCGGGACGAGCTGCGAGGCGTAGTCTCCGAAGACGAAGGCCAGCAGCGCGATGGAGCCGGTGGGAATCACCGTCAGCCTCGCCCAGGCGAAGAGGAAGGCCGGCCCCCGCCCGAGTGCACGGTGGAGGTAGTGGTATTCCCCGCCCGGATGCGGCCACGCGCTGGCGAGCTCCGCGTAGCAGAGCGCGCCCACCAGCGAGGCGACGCCGCCCAGCAGCCACGCCAGCAGCATGGCGCCGCCGCTCGACGTCTGCGCCGCCACCAGCGACGGCGCCTTGAAGATGCCGGCGCCCAGGACGATGCCGACGGTGAGCGCCACCGTGTCGATGATGCGCAGCGAGGGCGAGGGAGCGGCCGGGCCTCCCAGGGGAGCAGGCGCTTCCGCTGCGCGCTGTCCGCTCGCCACTACCTGCTGCTCCCGCATGGTGTCGCTCCGAGCGCCGGGGTGTCTGCTGCACGCCACAAGCTGCACCTGCGGTATGGGTCCGGGGAGACATGAGACTTCGGGTCACCTGTCCCCCACCCTTGCGCCATGGGGCTCCGCCGCGCGCACGTAGGGGAGGCACCACAGGCGACCGGGCGGGCCTCCGACTCCCGCGCGCCCCGGCCCCGAGGTCTGGGTTCCTGGCGCCCCGGCGCGGCCGTCTCACGGTGCCCGCCATCGGCTGCGAGGCCTGATGGAGCGATGGCGCGGACGGAGCTCCAGCGATGGAGTGGCCGGGGCTGGCATCCGCGCGGCGGCACCGGTGAGAAGGTCTATGCTGGGCCCGCCATGAGACTTCCGCCGCCCCGGCTGCTGCTGCTGAGCATGCTCTATCTCGTGCAGGGCATGCCCTACGGCTTCCAGACGACCGCGCTGCCCGTGTTCCTGCGCACCCGCGAGGTGCCGCTCATGGCCATCGGGTTCGTCGGGGCGCTGGCGCTGCCGTGGGCACTCAAGGCCCTGTGGGCCCCGCTGGTGGACCGGTATGGCTCGGCCCGCCTCGGTCGGCGCAGGTCGTGGATCCTCCCCATGCAGCTGGGGCTGGCGGCGAGCGCCGTCGTCGCCGCCTTCGCGGCCTCCCGCGAGTCCCTGTCCCTGCTGCTCGGGATGGTGTTGCTGATGAACCTCTTCGCCGCCACGCAGGACATCGCGGTGGACGGCTTCGCCGTGGACACGCTGCGGCCGACCGAGCTGGGCCTGGGCAACACCGCGCAGGTGGTGGGCTACAAGCTTGGGATGATGGTTGCCGGAGGCGGAATCATGGCGTGGACCGGCAACCGCATCGGCTGGCCGGGCATGCTGCTCGCCATGGCGGCGCTGAGCCTGGCCGCGTTCGCGGTGATGCTCTTCGTGCGTGAGCCTCCACCTCGGGACACCTCCCCGACCGAGCCGTCCTCGCAGCTGAGCTGGGCGGAGGTCTTCGGGCGGCTCAAGCAGGCCCTGCTGCTCCCGGGCACCGTGTGGCTGCTGCTCTTCATCGGCACGTACAAGCTGGGCGAGAGCATGTCGGACGTGCTCTACAAGCCGTTCCTCGTCGACTCCGGCATTCCCCCCGAGCGCATCCTCCTGTGGGTCAGCACGTGGGGCACGCTGGCCTCGCTCCTCGGCTCCGCGGCGGGAGGACTGCTGGCGGCCCGACTGCCACTGCTCGGCGCGGTGGGCCTCACCGCCGCGCTGCGGGTGGTGCCGCTGGTGGGGCGGTGGCTGCTCGCGACGACTGGTGTCACCGACTCCGCCGTCATCGGCATCACCCTGGCCGAGGAGTTCTTCGGCGGCGCGCTCACCGTGGCCATGTTCGCCTTCATGATGTCGCGCGTGGACCGCCGCATCGGCGCCACGCACTACACCCTGCTGGCCAGCCTGGAGGTCTGGGGCAAGGCGCCCGCGGGGCCGCTCGCGGCCTGGCTCGCGGACCCGAAGTACGGCCTGGGCCTGGGCTACGCGCGCGTCTTCCTGCTCGGCACCGTCCTGTCCGTGGCCTTCCTCGCACTGCTGCTGCCGATGCGACGCCAACGCCGCGCCGAGACCTCGGCCCAGGCCGCGACCTGAGGACCCACGCAGGGGGCGGTTGCACTCCCGTGACAACACCCTGTCTGTAATTTCCCGCGACACAGGAATGTCGCGAGAGCCGTGTCAGTCAGGCGTGTTAACTGCGGGCCGCAGCACTCCCCCCCCCACCCGTGAGCCCCTGGCTCACGAGAGGTCCACCGCATGTCCATCTCATCCCTGAAGTCACTCCTGAGCGGCGCCGTCCTCCTGGCCTCGTCCGCCGCCTTTGCTGGCAGCGCCACCACCATCCCCGCCTTCGACGCGAAGATTGCCACCGCCCGTGGCTCCTCCAGTCCCGGCGGCACCACCATCAACCGCGCGGAGATGCAGGGCGCGGTGGACGTCTTCCTCCAGGACGACGGCCAGGTGGACTCGGCCGAGCGTGCCCACCTGACCCCGAAGCTGAGCAACACCACCTTCCTTACCGGCATCACCGGCTCGGCCAGGAAGCTCCTCAGCGACTTCCACGAACTGAACGACGCGGCCACCGTCGCCGCGCCGCTGGGCAACTTCCCCGTGGCGCAGACGCCCGCCGTGCTGTTCGGCGCCACTGGCTCGCTCGCCGCCAACACCGAGATTCGCGAGGGCTACATCCCCAACGGCCAGGGCGTGGCCAACCAGGCCACGCTGGTGGAGACCTTCAACGCCAACGCCATGTACGGCAAGACGGTGGACCACTTCACGCCCATCACCACGCAGGAGCTCATCAAGGTGCTCGGCACGCAGTACCTCCACACCAAGGCCACCCCGGACGAGGTGGACGGCGCGGTGACGTACATCCAGCAAATCTCCCGCAACAGCGACCGGCTCTACTTCGCGTCCTGGGCCTACAGCTACCACAGCGGCTACACCACGGGTTTCGTCGTGGCGGCGGTGAGCAGCGACCGGCGCTTCGTGCGGTTCGTGGACGTGCTGACCTACGGCGAGTAGCCGCCGTCAGGTGACACCTCCGGCCGGAAGGCGCAGGTCTCGCGCCTTCCGGCCGGAGCCGCCCCAGGGCTCAGGCCCGCGACAGCCGCCGCCAGCTCACGCCGGCGACGAGGAGCGCCGCAGCAGCGGGAAGCCCCCATGGAAGGGACCTCCGCAGCCGGTGCTCCCACACGTCCACCCGGTCCGCGAGCAGCAGCATCATCCAGTGCCGCGGCAGGTGGTCCGGGTAGCTGTAGGCCGTCTTGCGCAGCAGCCCGCTCAGCCCCTTGGGAGGCTGCGCCGTGCCGTACACCGGCGGCATGTGCTTGCGCCCCGCGTGCTTGAACACCGGCACGTCCGCGTGCTGCGGCGTAATCGGCGCGCGCGCGCCGGCCAGCGGCTGCGCTTGCGTCTCCATGGGGACGCCGGGGCGGTCTCCAGGCTCCAGGTCCGCGGCGGCGCCGGGAATCGGTCTATCGGGCATGGCTCGTCGCCTCCTCTTCGTTGTCGTCGTCATGCGTGGCCGTGGGGGCTGAGGACGCACTTGATGCACCCGTCCCGCTTCTGCGCGAACAGGTGGTACGCCTCCGGCGCCTGCTCCAGCGAGAAGCGGTGGGAGATGATGGCCTTGGCATCCACGCGACCGCTGCGGATGTGCTCCAGCAGGCGCGGCATGTAGCGGCGCACGTTGCACTGGTTCATCCGCAGCGTGAGCCCCTTGTTCATCGCCGTGCCGATGGGGATGAAGTTCCACGGCGGGCCATACACGCCGACGATGGAGACGTTGCCACCCTTGCGCACGGCGTTGATGCACCAGGTGAGCACCGTGGGCGCGCCGGCCTCCAGCTTCAGGCCCAGGCCCAGCACGCGGTGCGCCCGCGAGCCCTCCGCCTCCATGCCCACCGCGTCGATGCAGACGTCCGGGCCGCGGCCGTCGAACATCTCCTTGAGGGAGAGCACGACGTCGTCCACCTCCTTGAAGTTCACCGTCTCCACCTTCGCGAAGTGCGCGGCGAAGGCCAGGCGCTCCGGCACGTGGTCCACCGCCACCACGCGGCCCGCGCCCATCAGCCACGCGGACTTCATGGCGAACAGGCCCACCGGGCCGGCGCCGAACACCACCACCGTCTCGCCGCCCTTGATTTCGCCCATCTCCGCGCCCTGGTAGCCGGTGGGGAAGATGTCGCTGAGGAAGAGGACGGACTCGTCGTCCATGTCGTCCGGAATCTTCATGGGCCCCACGTCCGCGAAGGGCACGCGCACGTACTCGGCCTGTCCCCCGTCGAAGCCGCCGGTGGTGTGCGAGTAGCCGAACACGCCGCTGGCCACGTCGCTGGCCGGGTTGCTGTTCTCACAGTTCCCCGTGAGGCCGCGCTGGCAATAGAAGCAGGTGCCGCAGGAGATGTTGAAGGGCACCACCACCCGGTCGCCCTTCTTGAGCTGTGACACCTCGCTGCCCGTCTCCACCACCTCGCCGGTGAACTCGTGGCCGAAGGTACAGCCCACCCGCGTGTCCGGGACGAGCCCGTGCAAGAGGTGCAGGTCCGAACCGCAGATGGCCGCGCGAGTCACCTTGAGGATGACGTCCTGCGGGTGCTCCAAGCGGGGGTCCGGCTTGTTCTCCACTTTGACCCGGTAGGGTCCCTGGTAGGTCAGTGCGCGCATCGAACGGTGTTCCTCCGTCCTTTACGGGTGAGGATGCACACCGCCCGGGGCAAGGCACGGAGCACTCACGGCCGTCGCTCGGCCGGCTGCTTCGCGCCGTCCTCCTCAGGGCTTGAAGGACTCCGGCGGCAGCTCCGTGGCGCGCCACAGGTACCAGCTGGCCACCGTGCGCCAGGGCCGCCAGCGCTCACCGTGCGCCAGCAGCTCCTTCGGACTGGGCATGTCCTTCAGGCCATAGGCGAGCATGAAGCCCTTGCGCACGCCATAGTCGTCCACCGGCAGCACGTCCGGCCGGCCGAGCCGGAAGATGAGCAGCATCTCCACCGTCCACTGACCGATGCCGCGCACCTGCGTGAAGTGCTCGATGAGGGCCGCGTCGTCCATGCGCCGCACGCGCGCCAGCGGCGGCACCGTGCCCTCCAGCGTCTTGAGCGCCAGGTCCCGCATCGCGGCCAGCTTGTTGGCGGACAGGCCCGCCGCGCGCAGCTCCGCGTCCGGCACGGCCATCAGCGCCTGGGGCGTGAAGCGCCGCCCCTGCCCCACGCGCTCGCACACGCGCCCGAAGATGGTGGCGGCCGCGCGGCCATGGAGCTGCTGGTAGACGATGGAGCGCGCCAGCGCCGCGAAGGGGCTGTGCAGCGGGCTGAGCTCGAGCCGGAAGGGGCCCACCCGCTTCATCAGCGAGCCCAGCACCGGGTCCGCCCGCACCAGGGCACGGCGGACCGCGGGGGTGAAGTCTTCGGGAAGGCGCGGGGCGACAGGGGCGGGACGGGGCATGGGGAGGCATGCTGCCGCCCCCGCCGTCCCGCGCAACCCGATTCTTGTCCGCGACGCCTCAGATGGGCGCGGCGTGGTCCGTCTGGGCGGAGACCTGGGCGCGCGGCTCGTTCTCCATCAGCTCCTCGAACTCCTGCTGCATCTGGACGCCCAGGTCCTCGAGCTGCTCCTTGGAGAGAAGCTTGCGGACCTTCTTGAAGAGGTCGCCCTCCTCCTCCTCCACGTGGTGCTCTATCTGCTCCTGGAGCACCTGCATCTTCGCGTCGAACTCCTCGTCGGAGGCCTCCATGTCCAGCAGGTCGGCCATGATGCGCTTGGCGGAGAGGTGCTCCTCGGTGGCCTCGCGCAGCAGGTCCTCGGTGTCCTCGGCCTTGGCCGCCGGATAGAAGTACTGCTCCTCGATGGAGGCGTGCGCGCTGAGCCGGTCGGCGATGGCCTCGAACAGCTCCTGCCGCTTCTCGTCGGCGTGATCGGCGAGCTTTCCGTACTGCTTGAAGAGCTTCTTCACCTCGTCGTGCTGCTGCTTCAAGAGGTCGAGTGCGTTCATGGGCCCAAGCTAGGAATGGAGCGTGGGTGCGATAACCCAGCGCGTTGGCCGCGAGCGCCTGCCCGCCTGCCCAGCTTCAGGGCCTTTGAGATGTGTACGAACGGACAGTGTCGGCCCCCGGGTGTTCGCAAGTCACGGTGGCCGGGAAGCGATTCTGGGGAGACCTGCTTCCCCGCGTTACAAGACGGTCAGGCGTGGGCCGGAAGCCACCACCCGCCGCGAGCCCAGGAGCCCTACGGATGCCCGTGGAAAGAACGGCCGGAAGCACCAGCCTCGTCGATGTCCTGGACCGGGTGCTGGACCGCGGCCTGCGGTGGGACCCGAGCGTCCGCGTGCTGCCGGGACGGGCCTCCCCGCCCTGGAGCGCCGAGCGCATCGTGGTGACATTCATGGATGTGAGGACCGACGACCCCCCTGCCCCTGGAGACGCTCCACGGGCCCCTTCCCCTGGAGCCTGACGCATTGGCCTCCCCTGTACCGCTGCCCACCGCACCCATGCCCGACGCCGGGGCGCGCCTCGCCCTGGCGGAGCAGCTGCTCGCCTGTGACGCGGCCCGTCCTTGCGCCGAGGCCGTGGTGGAGTGGCTTGCCCGGCACACGCGGGCCAGCGCCGTCGCCTGCCTGGTGCGCGAGGAGCCCGGGGACCGGCTGCGGTGCCTCTCGGCCCGGGGCGTCTCCGACGCGCAGCGCGCCATGCTGGAAGCGGCGTCCGAGGGCGCAACCCATCCGCTGGCGGAGGTGCTGTCCCACGCGGCGCCGCGCTTCTTCCCTGCCTCGCGCGCCCTGCTTCCGGCCGTGGCCGGCGGAGGCGACATCGCGGTGCCACTCGGCCGTCCGGGCGTCCCCGCGGTGGGGCTGCTGCTGCTGTCCGTGAGCGAGCCGGCGCTCCCGTCCGAGGTGGCGTGGGTGGCCGCGCACGTGGGGTCCACGCTCGCGCGCCTGGTGCCCGCCGTGTCCTCGGGGCGGCGCGAGGTGTCGGGCGGAGCGCTGCTCCGCCGCATCATCGACGCGGTGGCGGACCCGGTGCTGCTGACGGACCTGGAGGGACGGCCGCGCATCGCCAACGCCCGCGCGGAGGCGCTGCTGGTGGCCGGCGCCGAGTCAAGCGAGGGACGCCGCCGCGCGGTGGAGCTGAACCAGCGGGTGTTCTCCACCGCGCTGGCCAGCGCGAGCAGCGGAGGCGCGTCGGGGACACGCCGGCGCGAGGTGCCGCTGGTGGACCCGGCGGAGGGCATGGACCTGCTCTTCGAGCTCATCAGCACGCCGGTCCACGAGCCGGACGGCCACGAGGCCATGGTGAGCGTGCTGCGCAACGTGACGGACCTGGGCCGCGCCACCCAGGCACTGGGAGAGAGCTACCGCCGCCTGCGGGCCACCGAGCGCGAGGCGCGCAGCGAGCGCCACCGGCTGGACCGGGTGCTGGACTCGGTGGCGGACCCCATCATCCTGTCGGACCCGTCCGGCGGCACGGTGATGATGAACGACCCGGCGGAGAAGCTCTTCGCCATTCCCCTGGACGGGGGCAAGGCCGCGCAGCGCCGCGTGCGCTCCAACGACGCCACCTTCTCCTCGTTCCTCGTCAACCTGGTGGACGGCGGGGGCAGCCTGCGCTGGCGCGGCCAGCTCAGCCTGGCGGACCCGGCCACCGGCGCCACCATCCCCGTGGAGGCGGTGGCCAGCAAGGTGCTGGGGGACACCGGCGAGCTGACGGGCATCGTCACGCTGTTCCATGACCGCACCGAGGCGCTGGAGAAGGCGCGCCTGCTGGAGCGGGTGAAGGAGGTCTCCACCCAACTGGAGGCGCGGGTGCAGATTGCCACCGCGGAGCTGGCCGAGCAGAACGAGAAGCTGCGCCGGCAGGCGATACAGCTGGAGCAGGCAAGCGCGGCCAAGTCGCAGTTCCTGGCCAACATGTCCCACGAGTTCCGCACGCCGCTCAACGCCATCCTCGGCTACACCAACATGCTCCTGCAGGGCGTGTCCGGTGAGCTTTCGCCCGCGCAGAAGCGCAACCTCACCCGCATCGACTCCAACGGCAGGCACCTGCTGGAGGTCATCAACGAGATTCTCGACATCACCCGCATCGAAGCGGGGCGGATGCCGCTGCACCTGTCGGACTTCGGGATTCCGGAGCTGCTCCAGGAAGTCGTAGCGGAGCTGGACCCCATCATCGCCCGCAGCAAGCTGGCGGTGAGCACCCAGCTGGGCGCGCGGGTGCCCGCCGTGCACAGCGACCGGCAGAAGGTGAAGCAGATCGTCCTCAACCTCCTGTCCAACGCGCTGAAGTTCACCCACGAGGGCTCGGTGACGGTGATGGCGGAGTACGTCGCGGCCACGTCCACGCTCGCCATCTCCGTGCAGGACACGGGGATTGGCATCGACCCGGCGTACCAGGAAAAAATCTTCGAGGACTTCCAGCAGGTAGACAGTTCACCGACGCGGGCCTATGGAGGAACGGGCCTGGGGCTGTCCATCTGCCGTCGGCTGGCCACCATGCTCGGAGGGCGCGTCTCCCTCCAGAGCGCTCCCGGCCAGGGCTCGACGTTCACCCTGCACTTTCCACGACGCGCGAGGCGCGCATGACCAACCCCTCTCCGACTCTCAAGCCGCTCGTGCTGGTCGTCGACGACTACCAGGATGCCCGGGAGATGTACGCCGAGTACCTCGAGTTCTCCGGCTTCCGCGTGGCCGAGGCGAAGAACGGGCAGGAGGCGTTGGACAAGGCCTTCGAGCTGCGGCCGGACATCATCCTGATGGACCTGTCGCTGCCCATCATCGACGGCTGGGAGGCGACGCGGCGGCTGAAGAACGATGACCGCACGCGCACCATCCCCGTGGTGGCCCTCACCGGCCATGCGATGACGGGCCAGTCCGACGAGGCGAAGGGCGCGGGCTGCGACTCCTTCGTCACCAAGCCATGCCTCCCGGACGCGCTCGTGGACGAGGTCCGGCGCGTCCTCGCCACACGCGGAGGCCCCCAGCCAGGGTGAGACGCACGATGCCCCGGACGTCACGGCCCCGAAAAGGCACCACTGGCAAGGCGCGGAGTACCTCCGGAGCGGAGAAGGCCACCGCTGCGACTCCGAAGAAGCCGCGGACGAAGCGCCCCGTGGCCACGGAGGCGATGAGGGTGACGGCCTCGCTCCTCTCCGAGACGAAGGCGAGCGCCATGGCCGCCCCGGTGGCTCCGGAGGCGGACCTGGCGTCGCCGCCGTCCGGACAGGTGTCCGTGGAGTTCCCGAGCGAAGCGTTCCCCGTGGCGGCTCGCGTCCCGTCGGAGACGTCGCGTCCACCGGCCTCCGCGAAGCCGCACCTGGAGGCGGAGGGCACGCCGGGAGCGCCCTCCGGAAGCACGGAAGCCGCTCCGGCCCGCGCGCCCCGGGTGGAGGTCGAGGACGGCCCGCAGTACCTCTACGGCGTGGTGCGCGCGGCGGGAAACCTGGACTTCGGGCTCATTGGCCTGGGCGCGCCCCCGGCGGACGTGCGCGCGGTGCGCGAGGGAGACCTCGCGGCGCTGGTGTCCACCTCGCCGGCACTGGTGGTGGACCCGACACGGTCGCACCTGCTGGTCCACCAGCGCGTCACCGAGGCGATACTTCACGAGCACACGCTGCTGCCGGTGGCCTTCGGCACGGTGCTGCGCTCGGAGGCCCAGGTGCGGGCGCTGCTGCGCACGGCGCATGGCTCGCTGTCGAGCGCGCTCGCGGCGCTGGAGGGCAAGGTGGAGCTGGGGCTGAAGGTGATCTACCACCGCGAGCACCTGGCCCGGCGCCTGGAGCTGGAAGACGCGCAGCTGTCCCGCCACGACGGAGAGCCGGAGGCGGACCACGAGCGCCGCCTCGGCGCCGCTGTCGAGGTCCGCGCCGCGCAGGACATGGCCTCGCTGCTGGAGGGCCTGCGTCCGCTGGCCCAAGCCTCGCGAACCTCGCCGCCCGTGGGAGACAGGATGCTGCTCAACGCCGCCTTCCTGGTGGAGCGCCAGGCAGTGCCCGCCTTCGAGGCGAAGGTGAAGTCGCTGGCGGCGCGCTCGGACATCTACTCCTTCCGCTTCACCGGCCCGTGGGCGCCCTACAGCTTCGTGGACGTGCGCCTGGGGCTGGAGCCGGAGCCCGACACGGCGGCCTGAGACGAGGCCGCCGCGCGGTTCCGGACGTCACTTCCCCGAAGCGGAGGACACCGGCGCGGCCACCTTCGCCGCCTCGTTGGCCAGCGAGTCCACGCCCGCGTGCAGCCGGGCCCAGCCGGTGGTGTGCTCGGTGCGGGCGAAGAAGCTGCCCTGGCCACGCGCCACCCGCAGCTCGCCCACGGGCTTGCCACCCTTGCGGTACTCCACGCGGAAGGCCTCTTCCAGCTCGCCACCCGGCGGCAGCTCGTCACGGCCCAGGAAGTCCAGCGGCATCAGCCGCCACACCCGGTCATGCCAGTTGCGGGCGAACTCGTCCGGCCGGTCCGGCGACTCCTCCGGCACCAGGGACACCGGCCCGGCGGGCGCATTGCCGCTCGCGCGGAAGGTGCGCGACGCGCCCCCGGCGGAGATGACCACCGCGTCGAAGTCTCCCAGCTCGAAGGTGTGCAGCCGCCGGTCCACCAGCCGGCTGGTGGCGTTCTCCAGGTCGGGCAACAGCGCCGGGCCGAGGAGGAACACGCGGCCGTCCGCCTCGCGCCGCAGGTACGGCGTGCCCCAGCCTCCCGCCGGCGAGGCCAGGGAGAAGGCCTCCGGCTTGCCCCCCACCGTCAGAGTCAACTTGCGCGGGGTGCTGGCCAGGCCCACCTCTTCGAGCTTCTTCGCGTCCAGCTCGCCCAGGGCGCGCATGGCCCGCAGCGGCGCGAAGCGGGCGAACAGCTTCTCCGCCGTCTCATTTGCCCGAAGCTCACGCGGGGGCGGAGGAGGCTCCACGGGAGCGGCCACCGGAGGCGTGCCGGCATCCATCGCCGAAGCCATGGCCGTGCCCGCGTCACCCGCACTCGCGCTCGGAGCGGCGACCGGCGTGCCGGCGTCCGTGTTGACGGGAATCACCGTCGGCGGCTTCGGCGGCTTGGCGCCCAGGCGCACCCACAGCCTGTCGCGGTCCTCGGCGTCGCGGAACAGCTCCACGAAGCGCGTGTCGTCCTCGTAGCGCACGGCGTCCAGCGCGCGCACCGGAGCATCCACCACCGTCACCTCGCCCGGAGCGCCCGCGGGCTCCCGCTGCCAGACGAGGAAGGCGGCCACCAGCGCCACGGCCGCGAGGCCCCCTTGCAGGGCCAGGTCCCTTACCTTCATCGCTCACCTCCCGCCGCCACCGCGGCCCGTGGAGCGCGCCGGCCCCGCCGCCGCGTCTTCACGAAGCCCACCGCCAGCACCAGTGCCGGCCCCAGGAAGACGGTGGCGTAGAACCAGGCCACGTCCTGCTCACGCGTGTGTTGAATCGGCACGTCCTCCTCGGTGGACACCGTGCCGGACAGCGCCTCCTCGCCGGTGAGCCACCGCAGCGTGTCCACCGCGAGGTACGCGTTGCCGAGGTTGCCCAGCAGCTGGTCGCTCAGCCCGTCCGCGTCCGCCATGACGACGACGCGCGTCGTCTCCTTGCCGGCCGGAGAGGGCCTCTCCACCGCCACCACCAGCGGCCACGTGCGCCGCATCTCCCCCGCGTCCTGGGTGAAGTTGCCATTCGCGTCCGCGAAGGTGGCGCCGTGCGCGCGCACGGAGATGTCGTGCAGGACGCCGTTGGGCAACGGCTGAATCTGGTCCATGGCGCCCGCGCCGGGGAAGGCCACCGGGGCCTGCCCCGCCAGCGCCGACAGCGCGGTGACGGACGGGTGCGAGGAGAAGCTCGCCGTGCCCAGGTTGCCCCGGTCGCTCTGCTGCCGCGAGGTGCGGAAGAACACCTGGTCATTGGCCAGCGGCGTCTTGAGATACTTCAGGCCCAGGGGCTCCAGCACCTGGTGGAAGTCCGGCCCGTCCGGCTCCAGCGCCAGCCACAGGCGACCGCCCCGGTTCGCATACTCGTTCAGGGCGGTCAGTTCCTCGGGGAGGAACTCGCGCGTGGGGCCCACCACCGCCACCACGGCGGCGTCCTTCGGCACCTCGGAGCCCAGGCCCTCGGACACGCCCAGCGGACGCACGTCCACGTTCTGCGCGCGCAGCAACTCCTTGAGCTGCGCCACGGACGGACGGGCCATCTCGCCCGGCACCGGCCGAGACTCGGCGCGCTCGCCATGGCCCGCGGTGAAGTAGACCACCCGACGGGGCCGGGCCACCGCCAGCAGCCGGCGTTGCACCTCCTGGTCCAGCCGCTGCAGCTGGCCGCGAGCCCGGTCGATTTCGAGCCCCACCGCGAGCGGCTCCTTCCGGTCACCGCGCGAGAGCACGACGGTGCCGTTGTTGTGGACACCCAGCGCCTTCGCCCGGGAAGGCTCCACCGCCTGGTCCAGCCGCTCCACGTTGAGCAGCTGCGGGCTCTCCGCCGACAAGTCACGGAAGTACTGCGCCACCGCCTCCCCCACCTCGTTCGCGGGCGGGAAGAAGAGCGTCACCTGCAGCGGCTCGTTGAGGCCGCGAATCACCTTGCGCGTGGAGTCGCCCGGCTTCGCGGTGCGGAAGTAGGACAAATCCCACGTCGCGTCCGCCTGCGTGGCCACGAACATGGACGCGAAGGCGAAGATGACGACGAAGGCCACCCCCAACCCGGAGTAGAGCGCGCTGCGCACGCGCCCCGTCTCCATCACCGGAGCACGGAACATCGCCGCGGCGGCCACCTCCACCAGCGCCAGCGGCAGGAGCGTGCACAGCAGCAGCGCCGGGAAGAGCGCCGCCAGCACCACCGCCAACCGGGGAGCCTTCTGCGACAGCGCCCCGCCGAAGAGGGCCGCTCCCGCGTCCGACTGGACGAAGTAGAGCAGCAGCGCCACCAGCCCCAGGCCGTACAGCCCCAGCACCCAGCCCTCCACCGCGCGCCGGTCCGCCGCGGCCGAGCGCATGCGGGTGAAGCGCCAGGCCGCCGCGCCCACCGCCAGCGCGACGCCGAGCGCGGAGAGGACGGTGCGGCCGGTGCCCGCACCGAGAATCCGCTCGCCGATGAACACCGCGAGCAGGCCCGCGACGAACACCAGCGTCACGGGCAGACCGCTGCCAACAGGACGCGTGCTCATCGCCACCTCCGGGCCTCGAGCACCCGGGTGGCCGAGAACAGCGCCACGTAGGTGACCACGAGGTAGTAGACGACGTCGCGCACGTGGACGAGCCCCGACTGGAACGGCGGGAAGTGCTGGTTCCACAGCGACATCGCGCTGAAGACGCTCGACAGGGGCTGCTCGGTGATGCGCGCCAGCAGCCAGCAGAGGATGAGGGCCACCAGCAGCACCGCGGAGGTAATCGCCGCGAGCAACTGGTTGCGCGCCAGCGCCGAGCCGAACGTGCCCACCGCCAGCGACGCACTGCCCAGCAGGAGCAGGCCCAGGTACCCGGCGGCCACGTGGCCGAACGACACCTTGCCGTTCACCAGCACCAGCAGCGGCATGTACAGCGTGCACAGCACATACAGCGCGAGGAAGGCCAGGCCCGCCAGGTACTTGCCCAGGACGATGTCCCTGTCCCGCAGCGGCGACGAGTACAGCAGGGGCAGCGTGCCCGTCTGCCGCTCCTCGGCCAGCAGCCGCATGGAGATGAACACCGAGGCGACGATGGTGAAGCCGCTCGAATAGTAGAAGAACTGCGACAGCACCTCGGCGGAGCGCTTGCTCGCGCCGCCCAGGGCGTACGCGTTGAAGAACAGTCCGTTCAACCCGAGGATGATAGCGATGACGACATAGCCGCTGAGCGTGCGCAGGTAGGCGGCGAGCTCGCGGCGGGCAATCAGTAGCGCCTTCACGCTCGCACCTCCTGGCCGTGCGTCAGCCGCAGGAAGATGGACTCCAGCTGGCCCGCGCCCTGGTCCAGCCGCAGCAGCTCCAGGCCCGCGCCCACCACCGCCTGCGCCACCCGGGGCCGCATGTCTGGCGAGGCCCGCACCGTCAGCGCCACCACTCCGTCCGCCACCCGACCCACCTCTACCGCGCCGAAGCCCTGGAGCACCTCCACCGCGCGCGCCCTATCGCCACGGACCTCCAGCTCGATGGAGCCACCGCCGCCCATCTTCGTCCCCAGCTCCTCCTCCGTGCCCTGCGCCACCAGCGCCCCCTTGTGGATGATGAGGAGCCGGTCGCAGGTCTGCGAAATCTCCGGGAGGATGTGGCTGGAGACGAGCACCGTGTGCGTGCCCTTGAGGCCCCGGATGACGTCGCGCATCTCGACAATCTGCCGGGGGTCCAGGCCGCTGGTGGGCTCGTCGAGGATGAGCAGCGCCGGCTTGTGCACCAGCGCCTGCGCCACGCCCACGCGCTGGCGGAAGCCATGGCTGAGCGTGGAGATGAGCTCGCCGTCCACCTCGCGCAGCCCCGTCTTCTCCTCCGCCTCGCCCACGCGGGACGGGGTGTCCCTCGACGTCACGCCGCGCAGCTGGGCGACGTAGGCGAGATACTCGCCCACCGTCATCTCCTCGTAGAGCGGCGGGACGTCTGGCAGGTAGCCGATGCGTTGCCGGACCTCGTGGGGGTTGTTCACCACGTCATGGCCGTCGATGACGACGCGCCCGGAGGTCGGCAACAGCACGCAGCCCAGGATTTTGAGCGTGGTCGACTTACCCGCGCCATTCAGGCCCAGAAAGCCGATGACCTCGCCCTGGCCAATGGTGAAGGCCAGCTCGCGGATGGCCGCATGCTCACCGTAGTACTTGGTCAGCCCTTCGACCTGGATCATATCGGCGTTTTTTCTGGCGCAGCCGTGGGGAATGTCAAGCGACCAAACTGGCTATTCATGGCGGTATTCCGGCCCCTCCGCCGTGAGTCCCAGGGTGAAACGGAGCGCGGCTTCCAGGTCGGGGAGGAGGAAGGGGAAGCCGAGCCGCTCGGCCGCCGTGGGGAGGACCCGGGCCCCCACCAGCACCGTCTCCTGGCCCATCTCCCCGAAGAGGGTCCGGATGACGGGGGCCGGCACCGGGAAGAAGGCCGGCCGCCTCAGCACCTTGCCCAGCGTCCGGGCGAAGTCCACCTGCCGCACCGTGCCGGGCGCCACCGCGTTGATGGGGCCCCGCGCCGCCTCGGTGAAGAGGGAGAAGTGGATGAGGCCGATGACGTCCTCCAGCGACACCCAGCTGAACCACTGGCGGCCGGAGCCGACGGGGCCACCGCCGCCCGCCTTGAACGCGGGCACCATCTTCGCCAGGGCGCCCTCGCGCGCGTCCAGCACGGGGCCGATGCGCAGGCGCACCACGCGGATTCCGGCGGCCTCGGCGGGAGCGGTGGCGGCCTCCCAGGCGCGGCACACGTCGGCGAGGAAGCCGGTGCCGGGGGCACTCTCCTCGGTGAGGGGCTCATCGCCCCGGTTGCCATAGATGCCGGTGCCGACGGCGCACACCAGCACCTTCGGCTTGCGCTTCATCCGAGCCAGGGCCTCGCACAGCGTGCGGGTGCCCTCGGTGCGGCTCTTGAGGATGACGTCCTTGTACTCGGGCGACCAGCGCTGGCCGGCCACGTTGGCGCCGGCGAGGTGCACCACCGCGTCCACGCCCTCCAGCGCGTCGGTGTCCACCTGGCCCTTGTCGGGCGACCAGGCCACCTCGCCCTTCGCGGCGTCCGCCTTCCCGCGCACCATGCGCTTCACCCGGTGGCCCCCCGTGGTGAGGAAGGGCGCCAGCGACGAGCCCAGCAACCCCGAGGCCCCGGTGATGGCCACGGTGAGCGGCCCCTGCCCCGCGAAGGCGGCGTGCCGGCGCAGGTCCTCGCACGTCACCCGGTGCCGGTAGGCGAACATCCGCGACAGCTTCGTGCGGGTGAAGCCGCCACCGAAGGCGCTGCCGAGGAAGCCCACGGGCAGGACGTACTCAATCTCGTCCTGAAGGGTGGAGGACGTGGCCGACGCCGGGTCCGGCAGCATCCTGTGGGTGTGGACCCACTTCGAGAAGGGGCCGGACACCTGGGTGTCCTGGAAGTGGGAGCCCTCCTCGTAGACGGTGTGCTCGGCCACCCAGCGCTGGGAGATGGGCCCTACCTTGAGGCGGACGACGGCGCGGGTGCCCTGGCGGATGCCGTCGCCGGTGCGCTCCACGACTTCCACCCGCTCCCAGGGGGGAGACAGCCGCTCGAACGCCCCCTCGCGGGCATGCCAGGTGAATACCTCCGCGGCGGAGACTGGCATCCGGCTGCGCGCATCGAAGACGTGCGACTTGCCCATGTTCCCTCCCGGGGCGACAGTGTGGCCGCTCATGCTTACCCCGGACCCCATCGAGCGCGCAGTGGATTTGCTGCGGCGCGGCGGCGTCGTCGCCCTGCCCACGGAGACGGTGTATGGCCTCGCGGCCAACGCCGAGGACGAGCTGGCCGTGCGCCGCGTCTTCGCCATCAAGGGCCGCCCCGCCACCCACCCGCTCATCGTCCACATCCCGGGCGTCGAGCACCTGGCCTCGTGGGCGCGCGTGGTGCCGGAGGCTGCTCACCGTCTCGCCAGCGCGTTCTGGCCGGGCCCGCTGACGCTGGTGCTGCCGCGCACGCCGCGAGCGACGGACGCCGTCACGGGCGGGCAGGACACGGTGGCGCTGCGGGTGCCGAATCACCCCATGGCGCTCGAGGTGCTGCGGAGGCTCGGAGGTGGGATTGCCGCGCCGAGCGCCAACCGCTTCGGCCGGGTGAGTCCCACCACGGCGGAGCACGTGGCGCGGGATTTGTCGGGAGACGTGGACCTGGTGCTGGACGGGGGCCCGTGCACGGTGGGCGTGGAGTCCACCATCGTGGACCTGAGCACGGACGAGCCCTCGATTCTGCGGCCCGGAGGGTTGGCGGCGGAGGAAGTGGAGCGCGTGCTGGGGCGGAAGGTGCCGGTGCGGACCGAGTCCAAGGTGCGCGTGTCGGGCTCGCTGGCATCACACTACGCGCCACGCGCGGGGGTGGTGCTGGCGGAGCCTCGCGAGGCGTTGGCGCGAGTCCAGGCGCTGCGGAGCCAGGGCCTGCGCGTGGGAGTGCTGGGCCCAGAGAGTCTCGGGCTGCCGCCGGACGTGCCGCGCTTCGACGTGCCCGAGGACCCGGCCGGGGCCGCGCGCGTGCTGTACGCGCGACTGCGCGAGGCGGATGAGCAGGGCCATGACGTGCTGGTGGCGTGCCTGCCCGCAGCGAGCGGATTGGGCATCGCCGTGCGCGACAGGTTGGCCCGGGCCGCCGCGCCTCGCGACTGACCTTCCCAGCAACCTGGCGCAAAGACTTGCCGCGTCTGGCTGAACGCTGAAGGTCCTGAAGTTGCCCCGGTCGGAACCGGGGCAACTCCAGCGCAAGAAGCGGCGCCCGCTTATCAAGCGAACGCCACTACACCTGGCACGACCGCCAGACCATCAATAACAGTCGCAGTGCGTGTCGATGCAAGACCAGTTGCTGAAACCCAAAGACGTACAATACGGCTTGCATTCAGCGTCCTGCTCCGAAAAACACCGAACGTTCACCTCCAACGGAAGCGGCTCGGCGACGGCGCTGTTCACACCAAAGCCGACGAACGCACCAACCCCTACCGCTGCCACCAACTGCAGAACACCGCGGACGTGACGGTTCATGTTGCTCTCCCTCTGGCTGTCAGATGCCCTTGCGGCACCTGGTTGACGAGTCGTTGCGGCGAAGACGCGAACCCTCGCTCCGGCCTGTGAATGCCCGCTGCATTGCCAGACCAGAATTCATCTGGCACGCATAAGAATAGCAACAACACCAGTCGCCAAGTCAATCAAGAACAAGTATCTGTCTGACAGAAATGCGTGGCACCAGCGGCCATTCTGGAAATAATCAGCAGCACCGTCAGACCCAGCTCCCCTGCCCGCGTCAGGCAATGACTTCCTCACCAACGCCGCCTCGCGGCTCAGACGCCAGCGAGCTTCCGCACAATGGAAGCCCGCACGCGCTGCTTGAGGCTCGGCTTCCCGAACGTGAGGCTGCGGAGGTCCGTCGGCAGCTCCGTCAGCACCCGATACCCATCCGCGGTGACGAGCACCGTGTCCGAGTGCCGGTATCCCCCGACACCGCGCACGTAGATTCCGGGCTCGATGGAGATGAGCATGTTCCGCTCCAGCCGGTGCTCGCTGCCCAGGGCAATCCACGGCGGCTCATGGTTGCCCAGACCAAAGCCATGCCCGGTGCGGTGCAGGCGCTGATTCGGGTCTCCAAATCCCTCCCGGGCCAGGAACTCCGTCACGGCACTATCAATGTCCGCCGCGAAGACACCGGGGCGGACCAGGTCGAAGGCAATCCGCCGGGCCTCCAGCATCAGCGCGAAGAGCCGCCCCTGCTCCGCCGTGGGAGACACGGTGAAGAAGGTCCGCTCGCACTCCGCCGCATAGCCATTGACGCGCGTGAGCACCAGCGCCACATGCGGCCCCCCGTCGAGCGTCATCGTCGCGCCGGGCACCGAGTGCGGCTCGCTGCTCAGCGGCGCGGGCCACGGCGCCGCGAGGACATCCGTGGCGAGCGCGTCGAAGTGCTCCTCCTCCTGGATGATCTTCCGCCGCAGCGAGGTGGTCGTCATGTACCCCTCGATGACGCTCGCCCCCTGGTATGCCGAGCGCAGAATCTCCTCCACGCCCCACACCGCATACCGAGCCGCCCGCTCGATGCGCTCCACCTCGAAGTCGGACTTCACCATGCGGATGGGCTCGAGCAGCTCCAGCGCGTGCCCACCGGCGGCCACCAGCACCGCCGCCCTGACATGCGGAGTGCCCGGCTCGAACGCGAAGCCCGTCCTCAAGAGCGTCCCGAGCGCGTCCTGCCACCCCTGCCCCACTGGCGCCGGAAACTCCGCGTACGCGAGGACCTCCTGCGAGCCCGGCCCCCACCCCTTGCGCAGGTGCTCCTGCTCCAGCAGCGGAACCAGCAGCAGTCGCCTGTCCCGGGCCGCATCGACGACGAGGAAGAACGGCCGTTCCAGCGGCTCGGCGGTCGCCCCGGTGAGGTAGAAGATGCTCTCCGTCGAGGTGAGCACCAGCTGCTCCACGCCTCGCGCCCGCATCGCGGCCACCAACAGGTCATGCCGGCGCTGGAACTCCGCGCTCTCGGCGGCCGAGTAGACACGCTCCACGTTTTCACCCTTCCGGTCCGGTTGCGTCGCCCCGGAACCGTACTTGAACGAGTCGGCTCGCGCAGGTGAACGGTGAACGACGCCTCGCGATATGCGCGGCCACGTCCTCCGTTTTCAGGGTGTCCCGCGCGCGAAGGTCCCTGCCCCGAGCCGCGCGGTCCCCCCACTGATGAAGAGGATGGAGCACCCATGACGACGAAGCCCTGGCTCCTGGCGGTACTCGGCGCGCTGCTCATGACGGGTTGCGCGAGCAGCCCGCGCAAGACGCTGATGGAGCGCACCAGCAGCTATGTGGTTTACGACCTGCCCGCGCAGCAGGTGATGGACGCCGCGGAGGAGGTGCTGGGAGAGCGAGGCTACGCCCTGCTGCCCAGCACGGACCCGCTGCTCCTCCAGACCCCCTGGAAGGTCTCCGGCAACTTCGACGTCTGGTCCGCCTGGTCCCGCCGCTACGTCGAGGGCCGCAAGCGCGCCGACGGCCGCATCGTGGTGCGCGCATTCGAGGTCGCCGCCAACGTGCCCGCCCGGACCCAGCTCCTGCCGGGCATGGCCTCTTCCGTTTCCGGGACACCGGAGGACAAGCAAAACACCACCCCCACCATCATCCTGGCCACCGAGCCCGTCCTGGTCCGCTCCGCCAGGCCCGTCCTCCGCCGGGACTTGGAGCTCGAGTGGGCCATCATGGAGCGCCTCAACCCCGAGTTCGCCGGGCGCGTCAAGGAGCAGGTCGACGATTACCTCGCCCAGGGCGCCGCCCCGGACCTTCGGTGAATCGGCCGGGTGACGTACTTGAAATGTCCTCACCGGCTCCGATATCCCGCGAGGTACTCCAGAGGAGCGTCCCCGCGTGAAGCGAAGCCTGTCCGGCCTGGTCGTCGCCCTGTCCCTGTTCGCCTGCAAGGAAGAACCCCGAGGGAAGATGGAGCCCATTCCCCGTCCCCCGGGGATGAATGATGCACCCGCCCCCGAGGCGGACACCCCCGCCGCGCCTGCACGTCCCGCCGTGGACCCCTCCAAGGTGGTGCTGCGCTGGAAGCTCGCCTCGGGCGCGCCCGCTGCGTGGCGCCTCACCGTGGAGCGCACGGGCGGCGAGCCTGCGGCCAGCGAGCCGGAGGACAAGCCCGCCAAGGGCCGCAAGGGAAAGGGCAAGGCGAAGGAGGAGAGCCCCTCGCCCCGCTCCCCGGCGGCCGCGGCCTTCCCCAGCGCCCTCACGTACGTCATGGAGCGCACCGACTCCGGTGACTACCGGCTGCGCGTCGTCCCCGAGGGCAGCGGCGCCACGGCGGACGAGGCCACCATGAGCGAGCGCGGCTTCGTGCTGGAGGGCCTCCAGGGCATCACCCGCAACACGGCCACGCTGGTGCTCGAGCTGCCCCGGGACGCGGTGGGCCCCGGCGACACCTGGTCGCTGGCCACCGAGCTGGTGTCTCCGGACGAGCTCGGCACCACGTTCCAGGGCGCCCCTCCCGAGCGACGCAACCGCGTGAAGCTTGCGTCCCTGGCCCCCGCCGACGGGGGTGAGCAGGTGGCCACCGTGGAGTACGACCTCTACGAGCTGCGCTCCGGCAAGTACCGCCCCCCGCGCAAGCCGGCCACCGTGCCCGCGCGCGAGGCCGACGAGGAGTTCGACCGGAAGAACGAGGGCGACACGGGCGAGGCCGACGTCAGCGCCGAGGTGAAGGTGACCGGCCGCGGCGAGTTCCTGGTGAAGGCTGGCCGCTGGCGCTCCTGGGAGGGCACCCTCACCACCGTGACGAAGGGCCCCTTCCCCGCCGCCGCCCTCCAGGTGCCGCCGGGCACGCTGAGGCTGCGCCTCACCGAGCTCGAGTCGGCTCCGCCGTCGCCCCAGCCCACGGCCCAGCCGCAGCAGTAGGCGCGGCGTCCGACTCGCGCACCAGCCGCACCACCGCGTCCACCCACGCCGGGTGGGCGTTGAGGGAGGGGACGAGCGTCAGCGACTCGCCCCCCGCCTCGACGAACTGCTCCCGGGCGCGGATGCCCACCTCTTCCAGCGTCTCCAGACAGTCCGCGACGAAGGCCGGGCACATCACCGCCAGCCGCTTCACGCCCCGCTGCGCCAGCTCCGGCAGCACCACGTCCGTGTAGGGCTTCACCCACGGCGTGCGCCCCAGCCGCGACTGGAAGGACACTGTCCACCCCTGCCCCTGTGGCCCCAGGCCCAGCCGCTCGGCCAGCCCCCGCGCCGTCGCGAAGCACTGCGCGCGGTAGCAGTGGCGGTTGGCCTCCGTCAGCGCGTCACAGCAGCTCGAGGACGCCAGGCAGTGCGTCCCCGAAGGGTCGCTCTTCTTCACGTGCCGCTCCGGCACGCCGTGGAAGCTGAAGAGGACGTGGTCCGCGCGCGCCTCGGCAATCACCGGCCGCGCCACGGCGGTGAAGGCGTCCAGGAAGCCCGGGTGCGAGTGGAAGGCCGGCACCGCGCGGACGTTGGGCACGTCCCACCCCTCGGTCATCACCTCGTACGTGCGCGCCAGCGACGACGCGGAGGAGGACGCGGCCTCCTGCGGGTACAGCGGCAGCACCGTGAAGTCCGACACCCCGCGCGCCCGCAGCGCCGCCACCGCGTCCGGAATGGACGGGCTGCCATAGCGCATGCCCAGCGCCACCTCGTACTCGCCCGCCAGCCGCTCGGACACCGCGGCCGTCAGCTCCCGGCTGAACACCAGCAGCGGAGAGCCCGCCTGCGTCCACACCTTCCGGTACGCCTCCGCGCTCTTCGCCGGGCGCACCGGGAGGATGATGAGGTTGAGCAGCAGCCAGCGCCCCACCGGGTGGATGTCCAGCACGCGCGGGTCGCTGAGGAACTCGCGCAGGTAGCGGCGCACCGGCCCCGTCTCCGGAGCGTCCGGCGTGCCCAGGTTGAGCAGCAGCAGCCCCCGCTTCGCGCCCGGCGTGGCCATCAGTGCAGGGAGTTGGGAAGGGTGAGGGCAAACTCGGCGATGCGGGCCTCGAAGGTGGCACCGTCCGGCCGCACCATGTCGTAGGTGCCGCGCATGGTGCCGAACGGCGTGCGCAGCATCGCCCAGCTCGTGTACTCGAAGCGCTCGCCCGGCTCCAGGCTGGGCTGGCGTCCCACCACGCCCTCCCCCTTCACCTCCTCCACCTTCCCGGTGGCATCGGTGATGACCCAGTGGCGCGACTTGAGCTGCGCGGGCGCGCTGCCCTCGTTGGCGATTTCCACTGTGTACATGAAGGCGAACTGCCCGGCCTCCGGAGAGCTGCGCTCCGGCCAGAAGGTGGGCTTCACGGTGACGCGGATGCCATCAGTGGTGGCAGTGGAAGACATGCCTCCACATTTGGCGCCAACCCCCTCCGGTTGCAAGGAAAACGCCGGGTTGCCGGCCCGGCGGCCGCTCAGGTCTTCGCGCTCTCGCGGTCATGCCCCGGGTCCGGCGTCTTGGGCCAGATGAGCGAGGCGACGATGGAGCCCACCAGGATGCCGGCAATCACCCCCAGCGACAGGCCGATGGGCACGTGGATGTCGAAGTACGTGATGAGCATCTTCACGCCCACGAAGCCCAGGATTCCGCTCAGCCCCACCTTGAGGAAGTGGAACTTGTCCATGAGGCTGGCCACCACGAAGAACAGCGAGCGCAGGCCCAGAATCGCGCACACGTTGGACGTGTAGATGATGAAGGCGTCCTGGCTGATGCCCAGCACCGCGGGGATGGAGTCCAGGGCGAAGAGCAGGTCCGTGGCCTCCACCACCAGCAGGACGATGAACAGCGGCGTCACCTTGCTGCGCCCGTCCTCCTTCACGAAGAAGCGGCTGCCCTCGCCCAGGCGCGACACCGGCAGCACCCGGCGGGCGAACTTGACGATGCCCTTCTGCTCCGGGTCCAGCTCCTCTTCCTTGGACACCAGCATCTTCACCGCGGTGAAGACGAGGAACGCGCCGAACAGGTAGATGAGCCAGTGGAAGCGCTGCACCAGCGCCGCGCCCGCGATGATGAGGACCGCGCGCATGATGAACGCGCCGACGATGCCCCAGAAGAGCACCCGGTGCTGGTGCTCGGGCGCCACCCGGAAGTAGCTGAACACCATCAGGAAGACGAAGAGGTTGTCGACGGAGAGCGCGTACTCCACCACGTACGCCGTCAGCCACTGCAGGCCCTGCTCGCCGCCCCGGAAATGCCAGAGGCCCGCGCAGAACAGCATGCTGATGGTGATCCACACCACCGTCCAGATGCCCGCTTCCTTGGGCGTCACCGCATGGTCCTTGCGGTGGAACAGCCCAAGGTCCACCGCGAGCATCGCGAGGACGAAGACGTTGAAACCAATCCAGAGCGCGGCTTGCGTGTTCACGTGTGATTACCCGGTGCAGTGTCCAACCGGGCGCACCCTACTGGCGGCGCGCCCGGGCGTCGACCCTTCCGTGAGGAAAGGTCCTCCTCGACTCGACCCCACCACCGTCCCGCCGTGAGCTACTCCGTCGCCGGCCGCCGCAGCACCACCACGGAGCGGCCGGCTGCCTGCACCTTGCCGCCCGCGGGGGTGTGCGTGCGCTGCGACTCACCCGCCGCCGCCGTGTCCACCACCAGCTCCCAGTCCGCTCCCCACTCCATCGCCGGCAGCAGGAAGGTGATGGGCTCGTGGTGCGCGTTCATCAGCACCAGCAGCGTGTCCCCGACAATCCGGTTGCCCTCGTCGTCCGGGGTGGCGATGGCGTCTCCGCCCAGCAGGAAGGCCAGGGAGCGCACATACGGCTTCTCCCAGTCGTCCTTCTTCATCTCCTTCCCGTCCGGCCGGAACCACGCCAGGTCCTTCAGCTCGCTGTCCCACATGTGGGCGCCGCGGAAGAAGCGCCGCTTGTGCAGCACGGGCTGCTCGCGCCGCAGCTTGGCCATGCGGCTGGTGAACTCCAGCAGCGCGCGCTGGGTCTCGTTCAGCTCCCAGTTCACCCAGGACACCTCGTTGTCCTGGCAGTAGGCGTTGTTGTTGCCCTTCTGGGTGCGCCCCATCTCATCGCCGCCCACCAGCATGGGCACGCCCTGGGACAGGAAGAGCGTGGCCAGGAAGTTGCGCTTCTGCTGCTCGCGCAGGGCGTTGATTTTCGGGTCGCCCGTCTCGCCCTCCACCCCGCAGTTCCAGGAGTGGTTGTCGTTGGCGCCGTCGCGGTTCTCCTCGCCGTTCGCCTCGTTGTGCTTCTCGTTGTAGGTGACCAGGTCGTGCAGCGTGAAGCCGTCATGCGCGGTGACGAAGTTCACGCTCGCCGTCGGCTTGCGTCCGGAGAGGGAGTACAGGTCCGAGCTGCCGGTGAGCCGGTAGCCAATCTCCGCCGCCTGCCGGTCATCGCCCTTCCAGTAGCGGCGGATGGTGTCGCGGTACTTCCCGTTCCACTCGCTCCACAGCACCGGGAAGTTGCCCACCTGGTAGCCGAAGTCGCCCACGTCCCAGGGCTCGGAGATGAGCTTCACCCGGCTGAGCACCGGGTCCTGGTGGATGATTTGGAAGAAGGCCGCACGGGTGTCGTAGCCGTGCCTGTCGCGCCCCAGCGTGGTGGCCAGGTCGAAGCGGAACCCGTCCACGTGCATCTCCTCCACCCAGTAGCGGAGGGAGTCGGCGACGAGCTTCAGCGAGTACGGGTTCGTGGCGTTCCACGAGTTGCCGCACCCGGTGACGTCCATGTAGTAGCGCGGGTCCTTCTCCGTGAGCCGGTAGTACGCGCTGTTGTCCACGCCCTTGAAGGACAGCGTGGGGCCGTGGTGGTTGCCCTCGCAGGTGTGGTTGTAGACGACGTCGAGGATGACCTCGATGCCGGCACGGTGGAGCTGCTTCACCATGCCCTTGAACTCGTCCACCTGCTCGCCCCGCGAGCCCGACGCGCTGTAGCGCGCATCCGGCGCGAAGAAGCCCAGGGTGTTGTAGCCCCAGTAGTTCACCTTCCCGCGCTGGATGAGGAAGGGCTCGTCGACGATGTGGTGGATGGGCAGCAGCTCCACCGCGGTGACGCCCACCTTCTTCAAATGCTCGATGCTGGCCGGGTGGGCCAGCCCCGCGTAGGTGCCGCGCAGGGGCTCGGGCACGCGCGGGTGCAGCCTGGTGAAGCCCTTGACGTGCAGCTCGTAGATGACGGTGTCGGGCCAGGGGATGCGGGGCGGGGCGTCGTCCTCCCAGTCGAACGTGTCCGACAGCACCACCGCCTTGGGCACGCCCGCCGCGTCGTCGCGGGCATCCAGGAGGAGGTCCTCGTCCTTGCCCGTGGCCGGCGCCGGGTAGCCGTAGATGGGGGCCTTGTAGTCCACCTTGCCGTGGATGGCCCGGGCATACGGGTCCACCAGCAGCTTGTGCGGGTTGAAGCGCAGCCCCTTCTTCGGCTCGTGCGGGCCGTGGACCCGCAGGCCGTAGAGCGTCCCCGGCTGGAGGTCCGGCGCGTAGCCGTGCCACACGTGGTGGGTCGACTCCAGCAGGGGGAAGCGGCGGGTCTCCTTGGAGGGGTCATTCGCATCGAAGAGGCAGACCTCCACCTTCTTCGCATGCTCGCTGAAGACCGCGAAGTTGACCCCGTGCCCGTCAAACGTGGCGCCCAGGGGGTACGGCTTCCCTGGAAGCACCTCGGCCCTCCTCATCCCGTGCTCCTCTCCAACAACACCACCGGGAACTCCGCCAGGAGCGGTCCGAGGGGCAGCACCACGCCGCCCGGCCCACGCTCCGGCCGCACCTGACGCCCGGTAAAGACACTGCGGAACATCATGCCCGCATATGCCTCCGGGAGGTCGAGGAACGTGCTCCCATAGGCCCCCGACAGGCCTTCCGGGGATTCCAGGGCCGACAGGGTGTAACGCGGTGCACAGGCCACCACCACGTTCTCCCCCTGCTCGCGCGCGAAGCCCACCGCCGCCTGTGCCCGGGGGCCCGTCAAGTCGAGCGCCCGGTAGCCGCCGGAGCGGAACAGCCCCGGCTGGCGCTGCCGCAGCCGCAGCGACTCGGCCAGGACGAAGAGCTTCACCCGACCGTCATCCATGTCCTGCGTCAGCCGGGCGCACAGCCCGGGCCGGTCCGTCGCGGCCTCGGTGTCCAGCGCCTCCAGCAGCCGCGCGCGCAGGGAGAAGTCGACGGGGCGCCGGTTGTCCGGATCCACCAGCGACAAGTCCCACAGCTCGCAGCCCTGGTACGTGTCCACCACGCCGGGCGAGGCCAGCTTCATCAGGAGCTGGCCCAGGGCGTTGAGCTGCCCCGCGCGCTCGATGTGGCGCTTGAAGGCCCGCGCGTCCTCCAGGAAGGCGCCGCCCGTCTTCGGCTCGAAGCAGCCGTCCACGAAGCGGCCCACGGCCTCGTCATAGGCGCTGTCCGGGTTGGTCCACGAGGTGCGGACCTTGGCCTCCTTCATGGCCTTGCTCATGTACTCGCGCACCCGGCGCTGGAAGTCCGCCAGTTCCTCCTCCGGGTGGGACTCGCCCATGGGCCAGGCGCCCACCAGCGTCTGGAAGAAGAGGTACGCGTCGTTGGGGCTCGGCGCGGGGCCGGAGGGCAGCTGCGTCACCAGCCCCTCGGTGAGGCGGGCCCACTTCCTCACCCGCTTGCGCCACTCCTCGGGCAGCTCGGTCAGCACGTTGATGCGCGCGCGCACGTCCTCGCTGCGCTTGGTGTCGTGGGTGCTGGAGGTGAGCTGGCTCGCCGGCCAGTGCTCCGCGCGCTCCTGGTTGCGCAGGTGGAAGGTGGTGGCGCGCACCCCGAAGCGCTCCGGCTCGCCGCCCACCTCGTTGAGGCTCACCAGCCGGTTGTAGATGTAGAAGACGGTGTCCTCCAGGCCCTTGGCCATGACGGGCCCCGTGAGCTGCTGCAGCTTCATGGCGAAGCGCAGCATGACGGCGCGCTCGCGCTCCTGGGTGTGCTCCGGATAGCGGCGCAGGAGGATGTCGCGCAGGAAGTCGAAGATGGACGCGTTGGTGGTGGCGTTGCGCTCCTTGGCGCGCTGAATCGTCCACTCCACGTACTGCACGTCGCGCGCGTCCAGCTCCGGCCGCCAGCCATCCACATAGGTGCGGTAGACGGGGAACAGGGCGATGAACTCCACCAGCGCCCGCCGCAGCGAGTTGAGCGTGAAGTCGCGCGTGCGCCGGTTCATCTCGGAGATGCGGTTGAGCTCGTGGGCCAGCACGTTGATTTCGCTGGCCATGGACACGCGCATGATGAGCAGCTTCTTCTGGTAGACGAGCTCCGCGAAGTCGGCGCGCTCGCCGACGAAGGCCTCGTACGTCTCGGACAGGGACGCCTCGGCCCCCGCGTTGACGAAGATGCCGCTCACCGCGTTGGCGAAGCGGTAGCCGGTGGTGCCGTGCACGGCCCAGGACTCGGGGATGCGCTCGCGCCCGCCCTGAATCTTCTCCACCACCACGTACAGCGCCTTGCGCAGCGGGCTGTCCGGGTGTGCCGTCACCTCGGCCCGCCAGCGCTCGCGCAGCGACGTCTCCACCGAGGGCCAGCGCGTGTCGGCCTCGCCATGCTCCTTCAGGAAGAGGGCATGGGCCCGCTCCAGGAAGAAGCGCTCCTGCAGGTCCAGGAAGTAGGCGGTGGGGTCGAACAGGCCGTCCGGGTGGTCGATGCGCAGGCCCGTGACGAAGCCCTCGCGCAGCCAGCGGAAGATGCGCGCGTGCGCCTCCTGGAAGACGTCCGGGTCCTCCTCGCGGATGGCGGCCAGGCCGTTGATGTCGAAGAAGCGGCGGTAGTTGATTTCCTCGCCCGCCACCCGCCAGTGCGCCAGCCGGTAGCTGCTCGAGGACAGCACCGAGTCCAGCAGGTCGAACGAGCGCGCGTCACCGGGCTGGCCGTTGAAGACGCGGACGTTGTCCTCGATATAGGCGGCCACCTCGGGGCTTCCGGCCACCACCGCGGCGAGTCGGCGCTTGATGACCTCCTTCTCGCGGTGCCGCTCGATGACCTTGGCGCGCTCCACCTCCGTGCGCGCCGGCAGGTGCTCAATCGCGGTGAGGACGGAGAGCAGCTCCAGCATGCACGGGTGCTCGGCGCCGAGCTTCGCCTCCAGCCGCTCCAGGCCGTGGCGGAGGATGCGTCCGTACTGGCGGGGCGCCACCGGCAGCAGGTGCTCGTAGTAGTTGATGAAGAAGGCGCCCTCCCGGAAGGACAGCTTCAGCTCGCCCTTCTCCAGGGTGATGCCGTACTGGTCGCCCAGAATCGGCAGCAGCACCTTGTCGTGCAGCTCCTCCTTCACCGGTGCCCAGTCGATGTCGAAGAACTTCGCGTAGATGGACGAGGGGCCGTTCTCCAGCACGTCGAACCAGAGCCGGTTGTCGCGCTCGATGCCCATGTGGTTGGGCACCACGTCCAGCAGGTGCCCCATGCCGTGCTCGCGCAGGGTGGAGCACAGTGCGGCATGGTCCTGCTCGGTGCCCACCTCCGGGTTGAGCTGCTGGTGGTCCGTGCAGTCGTAGCCGTGGGTGCTGCCGGGCGTGGCCTTCAGGTAGGGGGACGCGTAGAAGTCGCTTATCCCCAGCCGGGCGAGGTAGGGCACCACCTCGCGCGCCTGCTGGAAGGTGAACCCCTGGTGGAGCTGCACCCGGTAGGTGGACAGCGGGGTGTGCGGGCGCGAGCCCAGCTCTCCCTGCACACGTGCGTAGAGGCCCTCGGCCAGGACCTCTGCGGACATGGTGGCGCCCCCCGCCTCCATGGAGGCGGCTCCCTTCTCTTCCAAACCGTCGAGCAACATGCGGCCCAGAGGTAGGTCCCCCTGCGTCCGTCCGCCAGCACGCAGATGCACGTCCGCCCTCTTTCCAACGCTCCATGGGCCCGCCAAGACTCCCTGGAACGGCGAGGGGCCCGCCGCGTGACGCGGCGAGCCCCCGGGTACAACCCACTGCCGGAAGAACCCGGCGGTGCGCAGCTCAGCTCAGCTGCTTGTTCACCAGCGCCGTCATCTCGAACATGGTGACGTTCTTCTTGCCACCGAAGATGGGCTTCAGCTTGTCGTCGGCGTTGATCTGCCGCTTGTTCTTCGCGTCCTGGAGGCCCTGCTTCTTGATGTAGGCCCAGAGCTTCTTGACGACCTCGGTACGAGGCAGCGGCTTGGTGCCGACGATCTCAGCGAGCGCGGCAGAAGGGGTCATCTCCTTCATGAACGAGGCGTTCGGCTTGCGCTTCGCCGCGCCAGCGGTCTTCTTGGCGGCGGGAGCCTTCTTCGCAGCAGCTTTCTTGGCGGCCATTCGTCTTGAGTCTCCTCCCCTCCGAAGGGGACGTTATACGGCTTTGCTTATGTGAAGCTGGAGCCGGATGCGGCGTAGAAGTAGCACGCCCGAGGCCGAAAAACAGCCCTCTGATGCGTTTTTCCCTCGGAGAATGCTCGGAGCAACGCCTCTGGAGCCCGAGAATCCGGCTCGGGAGCACGCTTTCTCCTCGGGCGAGTCCGGTGCGAAACGCCGCCGGAGGCCGAAAATCCGGCTCGGGAGCGCGTTCCTCCTCGGGGAATAGACTTCGGAACGCCTCCCGAGGCCGACAATCCGGCTCCGGCGCCCCCGGCTCCTCGGAGGAGAAGGCGACATCCCGCGGGGATTCTCCTTGCGGACCTGATGTGTTTTTTCGGATGAATCGCCCATGAAAGCTCTCATCACCGGTGCCGGCGGCTTCCTGGGAGCCTGGCTGGCGAAGGCCCTGGCGGCGCGCGGAGACACCGTGACGTGCCTGCTGCGCCCGGGAAGCGACGCCTCCGCGCTGGCCGGCGTCTCCTATAGACGGGTGGAAGGGGACGTGACGGCCCCGGCCTCGCTGGCCCCCGCGGTGGAGGGCCAGGATGTCGTCTTCCACCTGGCCGGCGTGCGACGCGGCGCGACGCGCGAGGACTTCATGCGCGTCAACGCGGAGGGCACCCGCTACCTGTGCGACGCCATGGTGGCCGCTGGCCACCGTCCTCGTCTGGTGCTGGCCGGCTCGCTGGCCGCCATGGGCCCCTCCTCCCCCACCCGCCCCCATGTAGAGGAAGACGCCTTCCACCCCCACGAGTGGTACGGCGAGAGCAAGGCGGAGGCGGAGCGCATCGCCTTCTCCTATGCGGACCGGCTGCCGGTGACGGTGACGCGCCCGCCGCGCATCCTCGGCCCCGGCGACAGGGAGAACCTCACCTTCTTCAAGCTGGTGCAGCGCGGCATCCGCCTGGAGCTCGTCGGAGGCCCCCGTCCGCTGACCATGGTGGATGCGGAGGACGTGGTGGACCTGATGCTCCTCCAGGCCGAGCACCCCAAGGCCGTGGGCGAGGCCTTCTTCTGCGCGGGCCCTGGCGGCCCCCTGTCCCTGGAGCAGGTGGAGGACCTGGGGGCGGCGGCCCTGGGCCTGCACCCCCGCACGGTGCGTCTCAGTCCCTGGATGCTCCGGGCCCTGGCCTCGGCGGCGGACGGGGTGACGCGGGTGACGGGCCGCAAGCTCCCGCTGAACCGGAAGCTGGCGCGGCAGCTGCTGGCCCCTGCCTGGACGTGCTCCGGGGCCAAGGCCGAGCGCCTGCTGGGTTTTCACCCTCGGCGTGATTTGCCGGACTCCATCCGCCGCAGCGCGGAGTGGTACCGCCAGCAGGGCTGGTTGTAGCCCCACTCCCGCCGGGGCATTCAGGCGCGCCCGCCCCCTCCCGCCATCGTTGACCACACCCCCCCAGGAGTGTCAGGAAGCCCGCTGCCCCATGCCCGCGAAAGCTGCCTTTTTCGATGTCGACGGGACGCTCGTGAAGACGAACGTCGTCCACGTCTACGCGTACTACGCGATGAACCGCGGCTCGGTCCTGGGCATCGCGGGACGTACGCTGAGCACCGCCGTCAGCGTGCCGCTCTTCGGCGTCATGGACGTGGTGAACCGGAAGACGTTCAACGAGTTCTTCTACCGCTATTACGCGGGGTTGAGCGAGGACCGGCTCGTCACCATCGCCCAGGACATGTTCGAGGACGTGCTGCAGCCGGCCCTCTTCGAGCAGTCCCAGGACCTCATCGACCAGGCCCGGCGCAGTGGCTGCCGGGTGGTGCTCGTCACCGGAGCCCTGGACTTCACCATGCGCCCGCTGGCCCGGCACCTGGGCGTGGACGACATGATCGCCAACAAGATGCAGTTCGTGGGCGGCAAGGCCACCGGCAAGGTGATTCCGCCCATCATCGAGGGCGCGAACAAGGCCAACGCCATCCGCGCCTACTGCGTGAAGGAGGGCCTGGCGCTGGACCAGTGCCACGGCTACTCCGACAGCGCCTCTGACTACGCCATGCTCGCGGTGGTGGGTCGACCCACCGCGGTGAACCCGGACATGCGCCTGCGCTCCATCGCGCGGGCGTACAACTGGCCCATCCTCGACCTCAAGTAGGCCCCGTTCCCATGCGCCCGTTCAAGACGCTCCAGAAGCTGTACGACGAGGAAAGCCAGGTCGTCATCACCGAGAAGGGCAGCCCCCCGCGGGCCCTCTTCTACGGCGAGGGCTTCCTGCAGGAGGACCTGCCCGTCGGTACGCGGGTCATCTTCCCCCGCCCCCCCATGGCCGGCGTGCCCAACGTCAAGGCCGCCATCCGCTGGGCCATCAACCACCCGGAGGGCATGGAGCCGCTGCACGCCCTGCTCAAGCCGGGCATGCGCCTGACGTGCGTCATCGACGACATCAGCGTGCCGCTGCCGCCCATGGTGACGCCGGACGTGCGCCAGTCCATCCTGGAGGTGGTGCTGGAGCTGGCCGCCGACAGCGGCGTGGACGACATCCACCTGGTCATCGCCAACGCCCTGCACCGCCGCATGACGGAAGGCGAGATGCGGCGCATGGTGGGGCAGAAGATCTACGACGCGTTCTACCCGGACCGTTACTACAACCACGACGCCGAGGACCCGGACGGCATCGTGGCGCTGGAGCGCACCTCCCATGGTGAAGAGGTCTCCGTGAACCGCCGCGTGGCGGAGAGCGACCTCATCATCTACGTGAACGTGAACTTCGTGCCCATGAATGGCGGGCACAAGTCCATGGGCACCGGCGTGTCCAACTACGCCTCGCTGCGCCACCACCACAACCCGAAGACCATCCGCGAGTCGGACTCCTACATGGAGCCGAAGGCGAGCGCGCTCTACAAGAGCAACGAGCGCATCGGGAAGAACATCGACAAGCACCTGAAGGTCTTCCACATCGAGACCTCGCTGAACAACCGCATGTTCGGCGCGCCCACGGACTTCCTCGCCAAGAAGGAAGAGGACTACACCGAGGGCGACCGGCTGAAGTTCCAGGCCATGCGCTACGCCCTGTCGAAGATGCCGCGCGCCGTGGCGCGCAAGGTGCTCAGCGCCGTGCCCGCGCCCTATGACGTCACGGGCGTGTACGCCGGGGCCACCGAGCCCGCGCACCAGAAGACGCTGGAGACGAGCTGGAAGCAGTACGTGGTGCCGGTGGAGGGGCAGAGTGACATCGTCATCTTCCCCATCCCCTTCATCTCCCCGTACAGCGTCAACTCCATCCTCAACCCGCTGCTCGTGCAGGTGATGGGGCTGGGCTACTTCTACAACCTGAACCGCGGCGTGCCGCTGGTGAAGAAGGGCGGCGTGCTGATTCTCCTGCACCCGGCCTACGACGAGTTCGACCCCGAGCACCACCCCAGCTACATCGAGTTCTTCAACCGGCTGCTGCCGGAGACGCGCGACTCGATGAAGCTGGAGCACAAGTACGAGAAGGAGTTCGCGGAGAACCCCAGCTACGTGCACCTGTACCGCAAGGGCAACGCCTACCACGGCGTGCACCCCTTCTACATGTGGTACTGGGGCGAGAATGGCCGGCAGCACGTGGGCAAGGTCATCGTCGCGGGCGCGGAGAACAACCACGTCCCGGCCCTGATGGGTTGGGACCGCACCGACACCCTCACCGAGGCGATTGAAGAGGCGCGCGGCTTCATGGGCCGCTCGGCCACCATCAGCCTGCTGCGGATTGCTCCGACGGTGATGGTGGACGTGAAGTGAGGTCGGACATGAGCCAGGGCCAGGGGCAGCTCCCGGAGCTGAACGTCTCCCGCGTCTTCACCGGCAAGCGCCTGCTGTTCGCGGGCTCCACCGGCTTCGTGGGCAAGGTGACGCTGTCCATGCTGCTGCACCGGTACGGGCAGGAGCTGGACAAGGTGTACGTGCTGGTCCGCAAGGGCAGCGCGGCCTCCGCCGAGCGGCGCTTCTTCGACAAGGTGGCCACCAGCGAGCCCTTCCAGCCGCTGCGCGACGCGTACGGCGACGCGGGCGCGCTGGAGTTCATCCAGAAGAAGTGCCACGTGCTGGACGGCGACATCACCGACCCGTGGGTGGGCCTCGAGGAGGCGCAAGTCGCGGAGCTCACCGGGAAGGTGCACGCCTTCATCAACTGCGCGGGACTGGTGTCCTTCAACCCGTCGCTGGAGGTGGGCCTCAACGTCAACACCCACGGCGTGAAGTTCGCCGCGGAGCTGGCGGTGCGCTGGGGCGTGCCGCTGGTGCACATGTCCACCGCCTTCGTGGCGGGCAACCGCGACGGGCTCGTCTTCGAGGACGAGGAGGTCCTCGGCTACTTCCCCAAACGGGACGAGCTGGACGGGCGCGACTTCAGCCTGGCGCAGGAATTGGCGGACGCGGAGCGCGTCGTCGCCCGGCTGCGCGAGCAGGCCGACGACAAGGCCCTCACGTCCACCTTCCGCAAGAAGGCCCTGGACCGACTCGTCGAAGAAGGCCGCGACGTCAACGACGAGAAGACGCTGCGGCTGGCGGTGGGCCGCGAGCGCAAGCTGTGGCTCAGCGGTGAGCTGGTGCGCGCCGGCATGGAGCGCGCCGCCCACTGGGGCTGGCCCAACACGTACACGTACACCAAGTCCCTGGGCGAGCAGGTGCTCGCGAGCACGCCGGGCCTGCGCTACTCCATCGTCCGGCCGTCGATTGTGGAGAGCGCGCGCCACTTCCCCTTCCCCGGGTGGAACGAGGGCTTCACCACCTCGGCGCCGCTGGCCTTCGCGGGCATCAAGAGCCCCGGCGGCATCCCCGCCGGCGAGAGCACCATCCTGGACATCATCCCGGTGGACCAGGTGTCCGGCGCCACCATCGGCATCACCGCGCACGCCATCGACGTGGAGGAGCGCCGCGTCTACCAGCTGGCCTCGGGTGACGTGAACCCGTTCTATGCCAGCCGCTCCGTGGAGCTGGTGGGCCTGTACCGCCGCCGGCACTACCGGAACAAGGAGACGGGCAACGCGCTGATGAACTCGCTGCGCTCGCGCCTGGAGCCGCAGCCCGTCAGCAAGAAGGAGTTCGAGCTGTTCAGCGCGCCCATGCTGGTGCGCGGCGCGAAGTTCCTGAAGAAGGCCATCGACGAGGTGCGACCCGCGTGGGGCGCGCCCGGCGTGCAGGCCATGCTGGACAAGGCGAAGGTGTCGCTGGACGACGTGGAGGAGCAGAACAAGGGGCTCATCGCCCTGACGGACCTGTTCCTCCCCTTCCTCTACGAGAACCGGTACGTCTTCCGCTGCGACAACACGCGCTCCGTCTATGCGCGCATGGAGCACTCGGACCGGCTGAAGGTGCCGTGGGACCCCGAGCACATCGACTGGCGCGCCTACTTCATGGAGACGCACCTGCCCGGCCTGGAGAAGTGGGTGTTCCCCGGCCTGGAGGAGGAGCGCGAGAAGCGCACCGTCATCCCCGCGCACCGCGACTTGCTGGAGCTGCTCGAGGCGACGGTGCACGCGTACCGCCACCGCGTGGCCTTCCGCATGGTGGCCGGCGAGCGCGAGGAGCGCTTCACCTTCGGCGAGGTGCACCGCTACGCCTCGCGCGTGGGCAGCTACCTGCTCGGCAAGGGAATCAAGCAGGGCGACCGCGTCCTGCTGGTGTCGGAGAACCGGCCCGAGTGGGGCATCTGCTACTTCGGAATCCTGCGCGCGGGCGCGACGGCGGTTCCGGTGGACCCGGGCCTGAGCGAGGCCGAGCTCATCAACATCTCCCGCCGGGCGGAGGCACGCGCGTGCCTGCTGTCCGAGGACGCCGCCAAGGACTTCCCCGGCCTCATCTCCGCGCTGGGTGAAGGCGTCACCGTGGCGAGCCTCGCCGAGGCGATGACGGGAAACCCGGCGCACCCGGACCGCATCGGGCCCGTGCGCAAGTCGGCCTCCGCGGACGACCTGGCCAGCGTCATCTTCACCTCCGGCACCACGGGCACGCCCAAGGGCGTCATGCTCACGCACCGCAACTTCGCCTCGCTGGTGGCGAAGCTGGCCGGCGTGTTCGACGTGGGCGTGGGTGACGGCGTGCTGTCGGTGCTGCCGCTGCACCACACCTTCGAGTTCTCCGCCGGCTTCCTCACGCCGTTCTGGCGCGGGGCGGAAATCACGTACATCGACGAGCTGACGTCGGACCGGCTGGGCGAGGTCTTCGAGACGGGCCGCATCACCGCCATGGTGGGCGTGCCCGCGCTGTGGCAGCTGCTGCACCGCAAGATTACGCAGGAGTTCGCCAGCCGGCCGCCCTTCGTGGAGCAGGCGCTGAAGGCGCTGATGGCCACGCACGGCGAGCTGCGCAACCGAGCCAACGTCAACCTGGGCAAGCTGCTGTTCTGGCCCGTGCACCGCAAGTTCGGCGGGCGCATCAAGGTGCTCGTCTCCGGCGGCTCGGCGCTGCCGGACGAGGTGCACAAGGCCTTCCACGAGCTGGGCTTCAACATCACCGAGGGCTACGGCCTGACGGAGTCCGCGCCGGTGCTGACGGTGACGGAGCCCGGCAACAAGCGCCAGCCCGGCACGGTGGGCCGCGCGCTGCCCGGCATCGAGCTGCGCATCGCCCACCCGGACAACGACGGGCTGGGCGAAGTGCTGGCCAAGGGCCCCAACGTCATGCCCGGCTACTTCGGGGACCGCGAGTCCACGGACGCGGTGCTCAAGGAAGGGTGGCTCCACACCGGCGACCTGGGGCGTCTGGACGCGGAGGGCCGGCTGTACCTCGTCGGCCGCGCGAAGGACGTCATCATCGACCACAACGGGAAGAACATCTACCCGGACGAGCTGGAGGAGCTGTACCAGGAGCACTCGCACATCAAGGAGCTGTCCATCGTCGGCCTGCCCGACGAGGCGGGCGGCGAGAAGGTGGCGTGCCTGTGCGTGCCGGACTACGGCGAGCGCCCGCGCGAGGAGGTGCGACGTGAGGTGGAGGAGCACTTCCGCAAGGTGAGCGCGGACATGCCCTTCTACCGCCGCGTGAAGGTGCTGAAGCTGTGGGACGGCGAGCTGCCGCGCACCGCCAAGCGCAGCGTCAAGCGCAAGCAGGTGGTGGAAGAGCTGCAGCGGCTGGAGCGCATGGCGGCCAGCGCCAGCAAGGCGCGCGAGAAGGCGACCCACCCCGGCACCGGCGGCATGGCGGACTGGCTCTACCCGCTCATCGCCGAGGTGTGCCACCGGCCCGTGGCGGACGTGCGGCCGGACGCGCTGCTCTCCGGAGATTTGGGCTTCGACTCGCTGATGCTCACCGAGCTGTCCTCGGCGCTGGAGGGCGCGGGCGTGCCCCTGCCCGCAATCGAAGACCTGACGCAGGTGCAGACGGTGGAGGACCTGCGCAAGGTGGTGGCGTCCTCCGGCAAGCGGCCCTCGGTGGAGACGCGGGCGAAGGACATCTCCAAGCAGAACGTGCGCGCGGAGGAGGTGGAGATTCCGGTGCCCGAGGTGGTGGTGGACGTGGGCCGGCAGCTCCTGGCCTTCGGGCAGAAGGTGCTCTACGGCGGCGTCTTCGACACGAAGGTGACGGGCAAGCCCTTCGTCCCGCAGAACCGCAACTTCCTCGTCATCGCCAACCACTCCAGCCACCTGGACGCGGGGCTGGTGCGCGTGGCGCTCGGGGACCAGGGCGAGCGGCTCGTCTCGCTGGCGGCGCGCGACTACTTCTTCAACACGCCGCTCAAGCGCGCCTGGTTCGAGAACTTCACCAACCTGGTGCCGATTGAGCGGCAGGGCTCGCTGCGCGAGTCGCTGCGCATGGCGGGCGAGGCGCTGCGCCAGGGATACAACGTCCTCATCTTCCCGGAGGGCACGCGCTCCACCACGGGGGAGATGCTGGAGTTCAAGAACACGCTGGGCTACCTCGCCCTCACGTACAACGTGGACGTGCTGCCGCTCTACATCGAGGGCGCCTTCGACGCGCTGCCCAAGGGCACCGTCTTCCCCAAGTCGAAGAACCTCGAGGTGCGCATCGGCCCGGTGCTGGGGCACGAGACGCTGCGGGCGCGAGTGCAGGGCATGGCGCGCTCGGAGGGCTACCGCTACGCCACCCGCATCGCCGAGGACGCGATGCGAGCGCTGAAGGACGGCCGGGTGTTGGACCTCGCCGCGCAGGAGCCCACTACGACGGCGCTCGTCCGCGCCTCCACCGGAGGGAAGGACTCGTGAAGCTGCTCGTAACGGGAGGCACGGGGTTTCTCGGCACGCACCTGGTGCCTAGGCTGGTGGCGGCGGGGCACTCAGTGCGGCTCATCGGCCGCTCGAAGCCCTCGGGTACGCCGTACGCGGGCACGGAGTACGTCCCCGGAGACTTGAAGGACCGGGACGCGGTGCGCCGCTCGCTGGAGGGCGTGGACGCCGTCTACCACCTGGCGGGGCTCGTCTCCTTCCAGCCTAAGGACGCGCGGAAGATGTTCGAGCTGCACGTGGACAGCACCCGCGAATTGCTGCGGGACGTGCGCGAGGCGGGCGTGAAGCGCGTGGTGCTGGCCTCCACCTCCGGCACCATTGCCGTGTCCAAGGAGGAGCGCGTCGGCACCGAGGACGACGACTACCCGATTACGGTGGTGGGACGCTGGCCGTACTACCTGTCGAAAATCTACGAGGAGAAGCTGGCGCTGGAGTACTGCCGCAAGCACTCCATCCCCCTCGTGGTGCTCAACCCCAGCCTGCTGATGGGGCCCGGGGATGACCGGCTGTCCTCCACGTGGACGGTGGTGAAGTTCCTCAACCAGGAGATTCCGGCCATGCCTGGCGGTGGCATCTCCTTCGTGGACGCGCGCGACGTGGCGGATGCCTTCGTCCAGGCGCTCACCCGGGGCGAGGTGTATGGCCGCCACCTGATGGGGGTGAATCTGCCCATGGTGGACTTCTTCCGGCGCCTGGAGCGCATCTCCGGCGTGCCCGCCCCCCGGCTGCGCCTGCCCTCGCAGGTCAACGTGCTGGGCAGCAAGCTGCTGGAGCGCTGGGCCAAGGTGCGCGGCACCAAGCCCGTGCTGGACCCGCAGGAAGTCGAAATCGGCGAGCACTGGTTCTGGCTGGACGCCTCCAAGGCCGAAGCCGAGCTGGGCTTCCGCGCGCGCGACATCCACGAGACGCTCTCCGAGACAGTGCAGCACATCTACGGGAAGATGCCGCCCCAGGCCCTGCCGGGCACCAAGGGCCGGCTGGCTGACTTGCGCGAAGGCACCTGAGTCACGCGCCGGACGTGGGGGCCCGCGAGTCGGGCTCCCGCGCACCGCCGGGCCTACCGCTCCAGCGGGCGCCGCGCCTCGTCCACCAGGCGCGAGGCCCAGGGCTCGGAGCGGTGGCTCCACACCCAGGCGGCGCCCAGGAAGCCGATGCCGAGCAGCACCAGCAGGAACCGCGCGAAGACGGAGGGGCCCGCTTCCTTCGCCACGGCCTAGCCCACCACCCGGTTGCGGCCCGTCTTCTTCGCCTTGTACAGGTTGGCGTCCGCGATCTTGATGAAGTGCGGGGGCTCGGTCATGTCCGCCGTCATCTCCGCCACGCCGATGGAGATGGTGACGGGAATCTCCTTCTCGTCGTAGACGAAGACCTTCTCCGCGATGAACCGGCGAATCTTCTCCGCGAACAGGCGCGCCTTGTCCGGCCCGTCCTCGGGCATGACGAGCGCGAACTCCTCGCCGCCGTAGCGCGCGAAGCACTGCTCACGGCGCACCATGCGCTTGATGGACTGGGCCAACTCCCGCAGCACGTAGTCCCCGGCCAGGTGGCCGTGGACGTCGTTGATCTGCTTGAAGTGGTCGATGTCGAACATCATCAACGTGAGCGAGCGCGTGTAGCGGCTGGAGCGCCCCATCTCCTTCTCGAGGTACTCGAGGAAGTAGCGCTTGTTGTTGATGCCGGTGAGGCCGTCCGCAATCGTCAGCGTGTAGATGGTCTCGTGGTACTGGGTCTCGATGTTGTCGCCATCGAGGAACTTGAAGATGGAGCCACCCACCTTGATGAGGTCCCCGCTGCGCAGCGGCGAGGCCTGCAGCACCTCCTGGTCGTTCAGGTAGGTGCCGTTGGTGGACCCCAGGTCCTCCACGAACATCCGCCCACCGCGGCCGAGCACGCGTGCGTGCCGACGAGAGACGTTGTCCAGGTCTACCCAGATGTGGTTGCCCTGGTCTCGTCCGATGGTCAGCTCGGAGTCGATGAGGTACTTCTTGCCAAGCTCCGGACCATGAATCTGCACGAGGCAGCACTCGGTGCTGCGCTCGGAGCGCACGTCCTTCAGCGTGGAGATTTTGGTAACTCGGGTTTCGTCTCCGGACATCGCCAGGGGAGGCTAGCAGCCCGCCCACCTTCGGGGAAGCCGCGCAACCCGTCGATCTGAGCCCGCACTCGGGTGGCCCGGAGCCCGCACCCGGAGCCCTCGCCCGGTGGCCCGGAGCCCGCGTCCCGGCCCCCCGCGCTCCCCGCGCGCCCCGCCTGCTCCCCTCGGGAACCCGGGGCGGAGCCCTTCTCCCACATCCGGCGCCCCCGGGGCGGCCGGGGGCACCTGAACAGCGGTTCGGCATTCAACGAAGGCGGGCAAGCGGGCACGTGTGCCCTTGTCGGGCAGGGGAGGACGGTTAACGTCGTCCGCCTATGTCCAAGGTACTGGCAATGATTCTGGCAGGAGGTGCGGGGACCCGCCTGGAGCCGCTCACCCGTGAGCGCGCGAAGCCGGCGGTGCCGTTCGGCGGCCGCTACCGCATCATCGACTTCGTCCTCTCCAACTTCGCGAACTCCGGCGTGTACCGGATGAAGGTGCTGACGCAGTACAAGAGCGACTCGCTGAACAACCACCTGTCCCGGGCGTGGCGGATGACGGCCTTCCTGGGCCACTACGTGGAGGCGGTGCCCGCGCAGATGCGGACCGGCGTGGACTGGTACAAGGGCAGCGCGGACGCCATCTACCAGAACCTCAACATCATCACCGACGAGGAGCCCGACTACATCTTCGTCTTCGGCGCGGACCACGTGTACCGGATGGACACGCGGCAGATGCTGGACTTCCACTGCTCGAAGAAGGCCGCGTGCACGGTGGCGGCGATTCCCGTCCCGATTGAGCAGGGACGTGAGTTCGGCATCATCGACGTGGGGCCGGACGGGCGGATGCGCCAGTTCCTGGAGAAGCCGAAGAATCCTCCGCCCATGCCGGGCAACCCGAAGATGTGCCTGGCCTCCATGGGCAACTACCTCTTCAGCACGGACGTGCTGGTGCAGGAGGTGGTGCGGGACGCGGCGGACGAGACGAGCGCGCACGACTTCGGCAAGTCCATCATCAGCGAGCTGTACAAGACGGCGCCCGTGTACGTGTATGACTTCGCCACGAACGAGATTGCCGGCCAGGAGGCGAAGGAGCGCGGCTACTGGCGGGACGTGGGGAACATCGACGTGTACTACGACTCCAACATGGAGTTGGTGCAGGTGGACCCCGTCTTCAACCTGTACAACGACCGCTGGCCCATCCACACGCAGCCCAACAACTACCCGCCGGCCAAGTTCGTCTTCGCGGACAAGGAGAACCACCGCGTGGGCAATGCCATGGACTCGCTGGTGGCGGAGGGCTGCATCATCTCCGGTGGCAGCGTGAATCGCTCGGTGCTGTCGCCGAAGGTGCGCGTCAACTCGTACTCGGAGGTGGAGGACTGCATCCTCTTCGAGAACGTCACCATCGGCCGGCGCTGCCGCATCCGCCGGGCCATCATCGACAAGAACGTGGAGATTCCGCCGGGGATGACCATTGGCTACGACACGGTGGAGGACAAGCGGCGCTTCCACGTCACGCCCGGCGGGGTGGTGGTCATCCCCAAGGGCATGAAGGTGACCTGAGGCACGCCATGGGTGCGGCGGGGGGGCTCCACCTGAGGCCGGCGCGCGAGTCGGACCGGCGCACCCTGTGGCGCATCCACACGCAGGCGGTGGAGGCGCTGTGCCGGGGCGTCTACGCGCCGCACGAGGTGAACACCTGGGTGCGGCTGCTGCGGCCGGAGGGCTACCTCCGGCCGGACAAGCCTCGCACGGTGCTGGTGGCCGAGCGCGGCCGGCGCATGGTGGGCTTCGGCCAGGTGGACACGCGCATGGGCGAGCTGGAGGCCCTCTACGTGGTGCCGGACGAGGTGGGCCAGGGCGTGGGCACCACCCTGCTGGCGGCGCTGGAGTCCGCGGCCTGGCGGGACGGGGTGCCGCTGCTGGGCCTGGACGCCAGCTTGAACGCCGAGCCGTTCTACCGGCGCCATGGCTACGTGTGGATGCACGCGGCCCGCAGGCCCCTCACGCCAGACGTGCAGCTGGCGTGTGTGCGGATGCAGAAGCGGCGGCCGGCCGCCGCCCATAGGGAGGAGCCGGCCACGCACTGAGTCCCGCTAGCTGAAGGAGGCCCGGACCTCGGGCTTGCGGAGCACCACCAGCGCCCAGATGCCCACGGGGATGCCCAGGCAGTAACAGGGGCCACAGCAGGGGATGATGGAGATGATGGCGGCCGTCATCGCCAGCCCGTAGCTCTGCAGGTTCTTCATCTTCAGGGCGCCGAAGAAGACCAGCGCGTTGAGGACGAGGAACGGCAGGGTGACCATGAGGCGCCCCCCGGTGGAGGACATGAACTCGGCGAAGCCCCGGAACTGCGCCAGGTCGGGGTTGTTGAGAATCTGGTCCATCTGCGCCGAGTCGACGGGCCGCACGAGGCTGAACAAGCTATAGAGGATGGTCAGCGCGGACATCACCATCAGCAGGATGGCCGGAATCGACACGGACTCCCGGGCCTGCGCGGGCGAGCCGCCCGGTGACATCGGTGTCCCGAAGTTGTTCTCCATGTGCCCCTCTTCCCCTGGGTTGCGTGGGTGTGGTGCGCGGGCACCAGCCCGGGCGGCGCCATTCCACCCGGAGAACGGCGAGCACGCCAAGATAAATGACGTGCCCGCCCGAGACTTCGAAGTCCGGAGCTCAGGCCTTGAAGGTGAGCAGGGGCGCCAGCCGCGCCACCTCGCGGACGATGCCGGCCTCCACCTGCGAGTCCACCACCGGGCGGATGGGCTTGTAGGCCGCGGGCGCCTCCTCCACCCGCCGCTCTGCCCGGAGGCTGATGCAGTCCACCCCGGTGAGCCCCAACGCCGCCTCGCTGTGGTCCGCCCCGCCGCGCGACATGCTGAAGCGCGAGCGCGCCCGGCCCGCGCCATGCGACGCGGACTCCAGCGACGCCGCGTCGCCACACCCCACCATGAGGAAGGACGTGGCCCCCATGGAGCCGGGGATGATGACGGGCTGCTCCGCCCCCGCCGGG
Source organism: Pyxidicoccus trucidator (assembly GCF_010894435.1). Classification (NCBI taxonomy): domain Bacteria; kingdom Pseudomonadati; phylum Myxococcota; class Myxococcia; order Myxococcales; family Myxococcaceae; genus Pyxidicoccus; species Pyxidicoccus trucidator. Next base: position 417,142 of record NZ_JAAIXZ010000001.1, read on the forward strand.
CAGGCCCCCTTGCGCGCCAGCCACCCGCCCTCGTACGGCAGGGTGAGGTTGTGCGGCACGTCGTAGACGAGCGGCGCCTCTACCTCGCCGAACAGCTCCCGCAGCGTCTGGCGCAGCAATTCCGCCAGCAGCAGCCGGTTGAGGAAGGCGTAGTTGGCGGCGGTGGCCTCGGCCTCCAGGTACTCGGCCACCAGCCGCTCGTCGCCCAGCGGGAGGATGCCGCTGTCCGGGAAGGGCTGGCCCACGGGCCACGCCTTGCGCGCCCGCTCCTGCCAGGCCACGCCCACGTGCTTGCCCACGTCGCGGCTGCCGGAGTGAATCATGAACGCGAGCTGTCCCTCGCGCACACCCCACTGCCAGGCCCGCGCCCGGTCCTCCACGGCCTCCACGCGCTGCACCTCGACGAAGTGGTTGCCGCCGCCGATGGTGGCCAGCCCCGCGTCACGCACCACGCCCTCGCGGGTGAAGACGTCGGGCGCCCAGGACGGGTTGCCCTTCAGCCCGCCGCCCAGGTGGATGCGCTCCACCTCCGCGTCGAGCTGGGCGAGGTCCGCCCGGCCCGCGCAGCCCAGCGGGCGCTCCAGCGTCTCCAGCAGCCAGCCGGGGACGCCGTCGCGCAGCAGGGCCTCCGAGGCACGCGAGGACATGGTGACGTCCCGCGTGCCGAAGAAGTAGTGGCCCTTCATCCGCTCGACGAAGGCGTCGCGCTTCGCGAGGAAGGCGTCGACGGAGACGTCGGCGACGTGCAGGCGCATGCCGCAGTTGATGTCGGTGCCGATGGCACCGGGAACGACCAGGCCCCGCGTGTGCAGCACCGAGCCGATGGCCACACCGGAGTCACCGGGGTGGAAGTCGGGGGTGGCGCGCACGCGCAGCACCTGGCCGCCGCCCGGGTGCTTCAGGGCGGCAAGGTTGGCGAGCTGCCGGAAGGCCTTGCCCTCCACGGGCAGGTCCGGCGGGAGGAGCACCTCGGCGGGCGGCGCATGGGCGTCGTCCAGGAGGCGCACGGAGTAGAGGCGACCGTCATAGGTCACCTCGAGCCCCTCACGGGCGAGTGCCCGGAGAAGCCGATTCAGGTTCGGCTGCATGACCCAACTCAGGAATGGCCCCGGCTCCCGCACGCATGCGGGCCCCGGGGGGACGTGACAGAGAGATGGAGGGACCAGGGTTCAGCAGCCGCGGTCGCCGGACGGCACAAGGCCGTCCTCGCCGTGCACGGACGGGTGCAGGGGTGCTTCCTGACAGCGGGGACTACACGGCGGCGGACAGGCCGCCATCCACGTTGATGGCGGTGCCGCTGATGTAGCCCCCTCGCGGGGACAGCAGGAAGGCGACGAGGTCCGCGAACTCCTCGGCCCTGCCCACCCGGCCCAGGGGGATGCCCGCGTGGCGCGCCATCTCCTGCTGGAAGGACTCCACCGGCTTGCCCACCTCCTGGGCCCGGCGCACCCACTGGCCGCTCTCGACGATGCCCACCAGCACGGCATTCACGCGGACGCCGTGCGGGCCGAACTCCTTGGACAGCGCCTTCGTCAGCGCCAGGCCCGCCGCGCGCGACACCGACGACGGCGTGGAGTGCGCGCCCGGCGTCTTCGCGCCAATCGCCAGCACGTTGACGATGGAGCCGCCGCCGGACTCGCGGATGAGGGGCAGCACCTGCCGGGAGGCGCGCACGGCGGCGAAGAGCTTGAGGTTCAGGTCCTCCTCCCACTCCACGTCCGTCACCGACATGAAGGGCCGCGCGGCGGCGGAGCCCGCGTTGTTCACCAGCGCGTCCACCCGGCCGAAGCGCGCGAGCGCGGAGTCCACGAAGTGCTCCACCTGCCACGCCTTGGACACGTCGGCCTGGACGGTGAGCACGTCGCCGCCTTCCGCGCGCAGGGCCGCCGCGGTGGCCTCCAGGCGGTCCTGGCCCCGGGCACACAGGGCCACCTTCGCGCCCTCCCGGACGAGCCTCCGGGCCACCGCCGCCCCCAGCCCATCCGAGCCCCCCGTCACCAGCACCACCTTGCCACCGAGCTCCAGGTCCACGTGTCTCCTCCTTCACGGGCGCCAGGCCCGCACCGGAGGAGAGGAGGGCTGCTCCTCTCCCCGGGCTGACGCTCCGTGCGCCGGAAGCTACGCCATCAGGCCGGCTGCTTCATCGCCGACCGCTTCTTGTCGAAGGTGGCCAGCGTGGTGGCGATTTCCTGGTTGATGGCGCGCAGCATGTCCTGCTTCTCGCGGAACGGAAGGAAGGCGCTCTTGAAGCCGGAGACGATGATGGTGGCCAGGTCTTCCAGCGACAGGCCCAGCTCCTTGTGCGCCACCCACAGCTCCTTCGTCACCGTGGTGTCGGTGATGAGGCGGTTGTCGGTGTTGATGGTCACCCGCAGGCCGTAGTCGAAGTAGAACTTCAGCGGGTGCGCGGCCAGGCTGGACACCGCGCCCGTCTGCACGTTGGAGGTGGGGCAGACCTCCAGCGGAATCCGGTGGTCGTTGACGTAGTTGAGCAGGTCACCGTCCTCGCGAAGCCGCGTGCCATGGCCGATGCGGTGCGCGCCCAGGTTGTGGATGGCCTGGGAGATGGACTCGGGGCCGTAGGCCTCGCCCGCGTGCGCGGTGCAGTTGACGTTGTTCTTGAGGATGAGCTGGAAGGCGTCCCGGTGGTCCTTGGCGGGGAAGCTGGCCTCGGCGCCGGCGAGGTCGAAGCCGATGACGCCGCGGTTCTTGTAGGCCACGGACAGCTCGGCCAGCCGCATGGACGTCTGCGGGTTGATGTGGCGGATGCCGCAGACGATGACGCCGCACTTGATGCCCGTCTCCTTCTTCGCGGCGCGCAGACCCTCCAGCACCGAGTCGATGACGGTGGTCATCTTCAGGCCCTTCTGGAGGTGGAGCGCGGGCGAGTAGCGCACCTCCAGCCAGCGCACGTTCTCCGCCGCGGCGTCCACGGCCAGCTCGTACGCGGAGCGGTAGAGGGCGTCCGCCGTCTGGAGCACGGAGAGCGTCACGTCGAAGGCGACGAGGTACTCCTCCAGGCTCTTGCAGACCTCGCCCATGTGGATGGCCTTGGCCAGCCCGTCCTCGGTGTCCGCGGGCAGCTTCACCTTCTGCTGCTCGGCGAGCTCGAGGATGGTCTTCACCCGCATGGAGCCATCCAGGTGGCAGTGCAGGTCCGTCTTGGGTAGCGCGAGCAGCAGCTCTTCCGTCACCGCCAGCGTCGGAGGCGGCACGAAGTCCGTCCGCCGGGCGGAGGAGGGGATGCCGGTCGCGTTGGGAAACTCGTCTTCTCGAATGGTAGGCATGGTCGAAGTTCCTTCCTTGCGCCATCCTCCAAACCATGTCGCCCCGCGCCTGTCCATGGACGCCCTTGTTGCCCGCCCTGGCGCTGACTGTGGTGGCGGCCGCGGGGTGCCGGGAGCCCGCGGAGACGGCCTTCCGTTATTCCACCGACGCCTCGTCCCGCGCCGGGCTGGTGGCCCTGGCGGATGGCGTCGTCACGGGCAACGAGGCCGGCGCCGTGGTGCGGCTGGACCGGGACGGACGGCTGGTATGGCGCGTTGCGCTGGGCCGCGAGGTGGCCACCCGGCCCGCGCTGGCCGGGGACAGCGTCATCGCGGGCACGGTGGCGGGGGACCTGGTACGGCTGGCGCTCGCGGACGGGGCGGAGCGCTGGCGCATCACGGGAGAGCCGCCCGTCCTCTCACCCGCCGTGGTGGATGAGGAGGGGACCTCGGTGTACCTCGTGGCCCCGGACGGCGCCGTGCGGGCGCACGCGGTGGACACGGGCAAGGTGCGGTGGCGGCACCCCGCTCCCAAGGCCCAGGAGCCCGCGCCGGCCACCCCACGAGGGCTGCCCGCCCCTGCCCTCTCCGAGGGACTGCTGGTGGCGTGGCTCGGGAGCGCGGGGCTGGTGGCCCTCTCCACGGCGGATGGGACGCAGGCGTGGGCCCGGGACGTGCGGGACGTGGTGGGTCTGGAGGTGTGGCGGGGCGCCGTCTACGCGAGCACCCTCCAGGGGCGTCTTGTCGCACTGCGTGTGAAGGACGGAAGCCCCCTGTGGGAGCAGTCCCTGGCCGACAACCTCACCAGTCCTCCCTCGGTGGCGCTGGGGACGCTGTGGGTAGGGGCCGGGCCGGCCTTGCTGGTGGGGCTGAAGCTGGCGGACGGGAAGGAGGTGGCGCGCGTCACCCTTCCCGACCCGCTCAGCTCCCGGGTGACGTCGATTCGCGGGGAGTTGCTGCTGGTCCCCACCAGCGGACGCGAGGGCCGGCTCGTCGCGCTGAAGTCCGGGGGCTGGGAGCGCGCATTTTCCCTCCGCACGGACACGCCTCTGCGCACCCCGCCCGTGGTGATGGGGGACCAATTGTTCGTGCAGGGGCTGGACGGACGGGTGCTGTCGTGGCGGCTGCGGCCTCCCGAGCCTTGAGCCGGGGCTACCCGCGGTCCTCGGCGCCCCGGCGGTACCGTGCCGGAGTGAAGCCCGTGGCCCTGCGGAACGCCGTGGTGAAGCGACTCTGCGAGCTGAAGCCACACGCGAGCGCGATATCCGCGAGCGGCAGCTCCGTGTCTCGAATCAGCCCCTCCGCCTTCTCCACGCGGAGCCGCTCCACGTAGGCCCTCGGCGTCTCTCCCGTGGAGGACTTGAAGGCTCGCGCGAAGTGGTACGGGCTGAGCTGCGCACGCGCCGCCAGGTCGGCCAGATGGAGCGGGCCCTCCAGGTGCGCGATGGCGAAGAGGTGGACGCGTCGAAGCGCCGCGGGGGAGAGGCCGCCACGCGCGCGGTTCGGCCGGGGGCGACTGGAGGCCGGCACGCTCGCGAGAGAACGAAGCCGTGTGGCATGGGCCTCCTGGATGGCTCGCGTCTGGGCGAGGAAGCGCGCGACCACCGCCAGCTCGCCCGTGCGCCAGGAAGCAAAGAGCCGGAGTCCCTCGTCCCGGAGCGGGCCCCACAGGCTCTCAATCCATTCACGAGCGTGCGGGGTGAGCTCCACCCGGGCTTCCTGTCCGGAGTCCGAGGTGGGGAGCACGCGGACGTACCCCGCCAGCTCCAGCCGCTCGACCACCGCCGCGTTCTCACGCCTGCCCAGCCCCAGGGCAGAGACCAGCTCCGAGGCCGTGGCGGGCCCGTACTGCAGCCGGTCCAGGTACTGAAGCTCCACATGCCCCAGCGCGAGCACCGCCCCGGCGGCATCGTTCACGGCCTCCGCGGCGCTCTGGAACAGGGGAACCTCCCGTCCGAGCTCCATCAGCACCGCGTCACGCCTTGCATTGCCACGCCGGGAGGGAGCCTGGGCCATGCGGGATGTCCTCACCTGGGTCTCAGCACCACGGGCCCGACTCTGCCACGGCCCGCGGGGCCCCGCAGCCCGGCTGTCAGGCCCGCCTACGCCACCGCGTCCCTCACCGTGCGCCCGGCCGAAGAGGCCCTACACGCCCAGGACTTCGCTGGTTCGAATCCAGCCCCCTCCGCTTCGTGGAGGGGTAGCCAGGTGGTCGAAGGCACCAGACTGTAATCTGGCAGGTCTCCAACCATGGCTTCTCCACTCGGGCGCACTCCGCTTCCCCCACCGGGGTGACTCACCCCGGCATCAGGAAGCGGGCGATGACGCGCTTGAGGCCCACGCTTCCGCCGAACTCCACCGTCACCTTCGCGTTGGGCCCGCTGCCGTCCGCGGAGACGATGCGGCCGACGCCGAACTGCTCGTGGCGCACGCGCATGCCGCGCACGTCCCCGCCCACGCCGTCCATGTCCGACGACGCCTGCGAGTACGAGCGGTCGATGCGCGGCCCGTCATCCTCGTCCCACGTGCGCTTGCGCGGGGCCACCGCGACGGCCCGGGACGGCGCCGGCACCTCCTGCTCGCTGATGCCGAACAGCGCCGGGGGCACGTCCTGCAGGAAGCGGCTGGGCGGGTTGTAGCGCAGCTCGCCGAACAGCGAGCGGCACTGCGCCAGGCTCACGAAGAGCCGCTTGCGCGCGCGCGTGAAGCCCACGTAGCAGAGGCGCCGCTCCTCGGCCATGTCCTCGCTGGAGTCCGGGTCCTCGCCCTTGAGCGAGCGCGCGTGCGGGAAGACTCCGTCCTCCAGGCCCGTCATGAACACCGCGTCGAACTCCAGGCCCTTCGCCGCGTGCAGCGTCATCAGCGCCACCCGGCCATCGCCCACCTCCGCGTCCGCCTCGCCCACCAGGGAAATCTGCTCCAGGAAGGCCTGCAGGGGCGGCGTGTCCGCCGACAGCGGCGCCGCGTCCACCTCCGGAGGCACCTCGGCGGGCGCGTTCTGCGCCGCCTGCACCGCCGCTGCCGCCCGGTTCAGGTCGAACTCCTGCGCCGCGCCCAGGAACTCCTTGAGGTTCTCCGCGCGCGTCTGGGACTCGTCGCTGCCCTCGGCCTGCAGCGTCTCCACCAGCTTCGTCTCTTCCAGCATCTGGTGGACGGCGCCCGCCGCGTCCTTCGCGTCCTGCGCGAAGGCGGTCAACGAGGCCAGCAGCGCGCGGAAGCCCTTCAGCCGCTTCACCGCCGTGGAGTTGAGCGCGGGGATGCCCTCCGGCTCGGCCAGGGCTTCGTACAGACTCACCCCGCGCGAGTTGGCATGGTCCGTCACCCGCTCCACCGTGGTGTCACCGATGCCACGCGCCGGTGTGTTGATGATGCGCAGCAGGTCCGCGTCCGAGCGCGGGTTCACCATCAGCCGCAGGTACGCCGAGGCGTCGCGCACCTCCGCCCGGTCATAGAAGCTGCGTCCGCTCACCAGCGTGTACGGCACCCGCGCCAGCCGCAGCGCCTCTTCCAGCACGCGGCTCTGTGCGTTCACCCGGTAGAACACCGCCATGCTGGAGAACTTGATGAAGCCCTCCCGCTGGAGCGCCAGAATCTGCCGCGCCACCTCCTGCGCTTCGGAGCGCTCGTCCCGGTTGAGCAGGAGGTTGAGCGTCTGGCCCTTCTGGCGGTCCGACCAGAGCTTCTTGGGCATGCGCCGCGTGTTGCGGCTGATGACCTCGTGCGCCGCCGAGAGGATGTTCTGGTCCGAGCGGTAGTTCTGCTCCAGCTTCACCACCTTCGCGCCAGCGTACTGCTGCGGGAACTCGAGGATGTTGTCCACGTTGGCGCCGCGCCAGCGGTAGATGGACTGGTCGTCGTCGCCCACCACCACCAGGTTCGACGACGGGGGCGGCGCCAGCTGCATCAGCAGCTCGTACTGCACCGGGTTGGTGTCCTGGAACTCGTCCACCAGCACGTGGTGGAAGCGGCGACGGTAGTTGGCCAGCACGTCCGGCTTCGTGCGGAACAGCGTCACCAGCAGGAGCAGCAGGTCGCCGAAGTCCACCGCGTTCGCCGTGCGCAGCCGCGCCTGGTAGGCCGCGTACACCTTGCGGATGATGAGGCCGCGCTCGTCGCCCGGCTCCACCTGCATCTGCTCCGGCAGGCGGGCCGCGTTCTTCTCCTGGTCGATGCGGTGCAGGATTTCACGCGGCTGCATGGGCACCTCGATGCCCGCGTCGCGCATGGCCCGCTTCACCACGTTGAGCTGGTCCCCGTCGTCGTAGATGACGAACGAGCGCGTGAGCCCCACGTGCTCCGCCTCGCGCCGCAGAATCAGGGCCGCCGACGAGTGGAACGTGCTCACCACCAGGTCGTTCGCCTGGGCACCGAGCAGCTGGGTGAGACGCTCGCGCATCTCCCGGGCCGCCTTGTTCGTGAAGGTGACGGCGAGGATTCGCCACGGGAAGACGCCGCGGACCTTCACCAGGTGCGCCACCCGGCGGGTGATGACGCGCGTCTTGCCGCTGCCGGCGCCCGACAGGACGAGCAGGGGGCCGTCGCCGTGCAGCACGGCCTCGCGCTGGGGCGGGTTCAGGTCTTCGAGAAGGACGGATTCGTGGAGGCTCACAGGGGACTCGAAAAGGAACCCCTGCTTCTAACGTCTTTCACCGTCCGGTGGGCGTCCTTCCACCACCTGCCCGGTTGCCCGGTCCCCACCCTCGCGGGCCTCATATATAAGGATACGAGCCCATGTCCGACTCCCCGTCCGACCCGTCATCAAAGCCCTCGCAGGCCGACCTGGACCGCTACGCGGCGCTCTTCAACCAGAGCATCAACCTCCGCCACTTCGGCGCCCACCTCGCCTTCCCTGAGGGCCGCAAGACGGTCATCACCCTCCCGGAGCTCCGCCCTGAGCACCGCGGAGGGCTGGGCAGTGCCGCCGCCGTCAACGGAGGCATCCTCGCCGCCATGTTCGACCTGGCCATCGGCTGCTGCGGTGCCCTGGCGGACCCCTCCCGCCGCTGCGCCACCGTCCAGCTCTCCATGAGCTTCGAGCGCGCCGTCACCGGGGAGAACATGCGGGTAGAGGCGGAGGTGGACACCAAGACGGTCTCCCTCCTCTTCGTCTCCGCCCGGGCCCTCGACGGGCAGGGCCGCGTGTGCGCCCGCGCCCAGGGTGTCGTGAAGCTCTCCACCCTCCCCTGGCCCTCCGGCGAGAGCCCCGCAGTCACCTGAGCCCTGGCTCCGCCAACCGACCTTTGGCTACTCCTCCCCACATCTTCGCGGCACCCGCCGATATGTCCGCCACGGACACACGTTACCCGGGCACCGGGGAGCCGACGGGCCCCGGAGACGCCACAGAGCGACGGGAAGACGGCATGAGTGCAGCCGTGCAGGGCCTGCGGATGACGCTTCGGATGCCAAGGGAAGCCGAGGAACCAGTGGAAGAGGTGCCGGCGCGCGAGGGGGAAGAAGACGCCCTGTCGCGCCGGGCGCTGGTCGGCGACCGGGCGGCCTGGGACGCGTTGGTGGCACGCCACCACCGCCGGGTCGTGGTATCGCTGCTCGCCCGGGGCGTCCGGGTGGACCGGGCGCATGAGCTGGCCCAGGAGACCTGGGCGCGGCTCATCCAACAACAGCAGCGCGGGCTGCTGACGGAGCTGCGCCTGCCCAACCTCGCCCTCACCCAGGCGGCCTTCCTGGCCGCGGACGATGCCCGCCGCTCCCGGCGGGAGTCCATCTCCGGGGCGGTGGAGGAGCTACCGGAGCGGCAGCACCCGGTGGACCCGTCGGTGTCCGCGGAGCGGCGCCTCCTCTCGGAGGAGCAGCTGTCCCGCGCCCATGCCGCGCTGGCGCAGGTGTCGCCCGGCGCGCGCAACGTCTTCCTCCTGGCCTGTGACGGCCAGGAGCTACCCCATGCCGAAGTCGCCGCCCGGGTCGGACTGTCCGTCCAGCGCGTGCGACAGATCCTGTGCGAGGTCCGCAAGAAGCTGCGCACCGCGCTCGAGGAGGAGACCCATGCTTAAGCCCCATCTGACCCGCGACTCCGCGGAGCAATACATCCTGGGGGCGCTGTCACCCGAAGCGTCGGCCGCGCTGGAAGCGCACACGCTGGAGTGCGAGCCCTGCGCCCTGCTGCTTCAGGAAGAAGCCGTCCTGTCCGAGCAGCTCCACGAGGTGGCGCATGCCTTCCCTCCGGAGGACCGCGTCATCCGCCCCGCCCGCTGGCACGTGCGGCGCGTGGCGGCGGGCGCGGTCGGCGCGGCGCTGGCGGCGGCGGCCTCGCTGGCCCTCGTCCTGCTGCCCGGCGGCCGCGGCCACCATCCCACCCGCATCGACGGCGGCCTGGCCAGGCCGTCGCTGGAGCTGGAGGTGGGAGTGCCGCACGCCATCATCGTGGCCTGTCCGGACCTGGCCACCGAGGACTCCTGCACGCAGGAAGCCGCGGAGCGTGGGCTGCTGGTCCAGAACCCCTGGGGCACGGGTGAAGTGCCGCGTTACGAGGCCCGCACCGGCCTCCCCGAGGGCGCGGTGAGCGCGCGCGGCCCCGTGTCGCTGTGAGGACCCACGTCATGGACTTCCGGAAGAAACTCGCCACCCTGCTGCTCGCGCTGGCCGCCACCGCGGCCGGAGCGCAGCCCTCGGGTGGCGCCCAGAAGCTGCCGGTAGGCTGGTACGTGACGGAGAGCGCCCCCAAGCGCTACGAGGCGGCCGTGGACACCACCGCCACGTGCGAGGGCACCCGCAGCGCCTCGCTCCGCTCGCTGACGTCGGACGAGAACGGCTACGGCACCTTCATGCAGGCCTTCGGCGCGCAGGACTTCCGCGGCAAGCGGCTGCGCTTCTCCGCCGCCGTGCGCGCCAAGGACGTGGACGGCTGGGCGGGCCTGTGGATGCGCGTGGAGGGGCCGGACCCCAAGCAGCCGCTCGCCTTCGACAACATGCAGTCGCGCGCGCTGGTGGGCTCCAGGGGCTGCAAGCGCTACGACGTGGTGCTGGACGTGCCGAAGGAGGCCACCACCATCATGGCCGGCCTCATCATGAGCGGCACCGGCCAGGCCTGGCTGGACGGCGTGCGCTTCGAGGTGGTGGACACCTCGGTGCCGGTGACGGACCTGCTCGCCTCGCGCCCCGTGGTGGCGTCCGGCGGACCCGCCGGCCTGGAGGAGTCCTTCCCGGTCGCCTCGAACGACCAGCTTCCCCTGGGCCGCGTGGGCGACATCTGGTTCAACCATGGCCGCGTCGCCACGGACAAGCCGTATACCAAGCGCGGCGACGGCGTCTGGGTGAGCATCCTCTCCGAGGAAGTCTATGAGCACGGCATCGCCGTGACGGGCACCTTCGGTCAGCGCCAGCTGGACCTGAAGGTGAAGGCCGGTGGACCGAAGACGCTCGTCGACGGCACCTGGGGCGGAGAGCCGGTCAACATCCTCATCTCGACGGAGAAGGTCGTCATGCGCTGGGGCCGCCTCACGCGTGAGCTGCCGCGGGACAAGGGCGCGCGGGTGGACGGCACGTGCAACCGCTACCAGGTGAATGACGGGCCGCGCGTGACGGACCAGCTCGACGTGTGCGGCGCGGCGCTCGGCACCCGGCCTCCGGCGGCCCAGCTCGTCGTGGCCCTGCTGGCCAACGGCTTCCGCCCCACCCTGCCGCCGCAGACCTTCCCCATTCCGCAGCCGCCCGTGCGCAGCCGCCAGGCGCTCGACACGGAGCGCGGGTCGGGCATGGTCTCCCCCTGAGCGTGGGCGCCTCGTGAGCGCGGGGGCCCGTGAACAGCGGGCCCCGTCGCATCCGGGGTGCGTCCCTTCAGAAGGAGAAGTCGCGCTCCAGCGTCTCGCTGCCCGCCTGCACCGACAGGTGGGCCGAGCGCGCGCCCGTGGAGGACGCCGTCGTCAAATCGAACGCGAGCCCCTCGGGGCCCTGCGTGGGCTTGAGTGAGGGACGGCCGGGACTGAGGAACACCGCCGCCGTCACCGTCCGCCCCGACAGGGGCTGCACCAGCAGCCGGACGTGCTGGCGCTCACGGACCAGCACCACGCGGAAGTCGCGCCGCTCGTCCAGCACCTCGCGCTGCTCCGGGTGGCGGGCCGCGGAGGGACGCTGCGCCACCGGGGCGCGGGAGCTGCGCGCGGCGCGACCCACCGAGCCCTCCTCCATGTCCAGCGCCTCTTCCACCGCGTCCTCGCCCTCGCCCAATGCCAGCACGGCCTGGGCGCACTCGCCACAGCGGGCCGTGTGCGCGTCCACGCGCGAGCGCTCGTCCTCGGTCATCAGCCCCATGTCGAAACGCCAGAGGTCGTCCGCACTGAGGTGACGACGCGGGGGCGCATCCACCGGCGCCGCATCCGCCATGTCCGCGCGGCAGTCCACACAGACCTGGAGGTGGGAGGTCAGCGTCTGGGGCCTGCCCGTCCAGGTGGCCACCAGGTCATCGCAGTCGACCCGGGCGGAGAACCACCAGGCCGTGTCCTGCTCGGCGGGCTCGAGGAGGTCGCGCTCCTGCCGGCGCTGCGGATTGAGGGGAATGAACCAGCGAGCTCTCGGGCGGAGTGACGAATCCAATGTCCCGAGCGCGGTGAGAAAGCGCTCTCGAAGCTGCGCGGCCTCGCCGTCGAGGGCACCATGAAGGCCCTCCCAGGCGGCAAGTGCGCGGGCGGCGGAGGCGGCCCTGTCGCGGGCGGCAAGTCCCTCCATCGCCGAGGCCCTCCACATCTCGGCCTCGTCCCCCCCATCCAATGCAACTTCGACAGCTTCTTCCGCGGCCCTGAGCAGCACCGGCTGCAGCGACTGGGGCTTCTGTGCTTTCAGCCAGGCCTCCACTTGCGGTCGACCCAGGCCCCGGAGGGCGTCATCCACACCTTCAGTCCCCACCCGGGAGGAGCGCCGCAAGAAGTCTCCCGCGGCCTCGAGCACTTCACCGGGAGATGACTTCGCCGAAGACAGCTGGGAGCGGCGGGCGGAATAGCGGGACAGAGCGTCGACCTTCATGGATTCAATCCTCCTGGGTACCCGGGGTTGTGGCCGGGAAGGAGGCTCACGCTTCCTCCCCTTGCGACTCGCGCTGGAGATCCAACAGGTAGAGCTTCAGGTAGGCCTGAGCGCGACTGACGCGCTTGTAGGAGTTGACCACGCTGATGTTCAGACGGCGGGCACATTCTTCGTGATCCTCGACGTCCTCGTGGTGGTACAGCTCCCATGCGGAGGCCTCCTTCGGGTGCTCCTGCTGGAGTCTGGCAAACGCCGCCCAGTACAGCTCCTGGGCCTCGGCGCGCTCCTCGCGGCGCTTTCCTGCTTCGACAGCCTGGACCACCTGGGAAGGTGACTCCTCCATGGCGTCATCGGGGTCCGACGAAGGCGCCGCGAGCTCTTCGCGGTGCCTCCGGTAGAAGTCGATGGCCACGTGCTTGACGATGCGCAGGAAGAACGTCTTGGGAGACGCGCTGCGTCCGGGCATCTGCTCTGAGACGCCCCTGAACTGGTCCAGACCGCGGTCGATGAACTTCCCCACCGCGTCCTGGAAGAGCTCGTCCGCGTCCGCTGGGGAACCGCGGCCGTAGCTCGCCTGGATCTTGCTGATGACATAGCGCGCGGGGCGGCCCCACCGGTCCACCAACGAACCGAGGTGGGCCTTGAAGGGCTCGCCAGCGGCGCGGCGGCGGACCACCTCCGCGAACAATTCGTCATCCGTGAGCTGCTCGTACACCGGAAGGACCTGGGGGCTGTGCCGGGAGACCCCTCCCGGGAGATGGGATTACTGGGATGTGGCGCGGCAAGGTACCACGTTGGCATCCGCAGGCAGCCTCCGAGACGAGCACCTGTTACTTCCAGGAGCCCGACGCGGGCGGCGCCGATTTCCTGACAAAAACCTTCGAAAGGGCCTCTAAGGAGGGGAAGGCGGGCGGACGGCCGGAAAATCCCCCCGTCAGGAACGCCGGAAAAGCGGCGTCCCTGGCCGCATTGCTTTCGAGCGCCCGGCCGAAGCGGCCCTACAAGCCAGTGGTTCAACTCCACGCACCTACCGTCTGGTAGATGAACGTCGGCGGTCCGACACTGACCTCTCAAGTCAGCATCACCGGCTTCTTCACTCGGGCGCTCATTCTCTTTCGAGGTCCTGCGTCATGTCCGCCCGCACCATCGTCATCGGAGACCTCCACGGCTGCCTCGACGAGGCCCTGGAGCTGCTCGACAAGGTCGGCGCCACCTCCAGCGACCGCGTCATCTTCGCGGGGGACCTGGTGGACCGCGGCCCGAAGCGGCGCGAGTGCGTGGAGCTGGCGATGCGGCACGAGGCCATCCTCGGCAACCACGAAGAGAAGCACCTCCAGCAGCGCCGCCGGACGGACGACCGCCTGCTCCCCGACCACCTTGAGACGCGCCGCGTCCTGGACCCGGAGCACTACGACTGGATGGCGGGCCTGCCCCACTTCATCCGGTTGCCGGAGCACAACGCCATCGTCGTGCATGCCGGCATGGTGCCCGGGAAGCCGGTCGAGGAGCAGGACGCCTACCACCTGCTCCACGTGCAGTGCATCCAGCCGCCCTCTCCCAAGAGTTATTGGCCCTCCAAGGCTCCGGAAGGGTGGACGTTCTGGACGCACCACTGGAAGGGTCCGGAGCGGGTCATCTTCGGCCACACCGTCTTCGACAGGCCGCTCGTCACCGAGCACGCGGTGGGTATCGACACCGGCTGCGTGTATGGCCGCTCATTGACGGCGGTGGTGCTCCCCACCTGGGAGCTCGTCTCGGTGCCAGCCCGGAATACCTACCGGGGCGGCAAAGAGGTGGCGAAGATTCCGGTGCATGGCGACGTCTGCGTCTACTCCTGAGCACGTGCCGTCCGTAGCAGCCGGGGCCTTCCGCCCTCCCAGCACTGACAGCTTTCGCGCCCGTCCGACGGGGTCCAACACGCAAAGAGGTGCGGGTTCGAATCCCGCCGGGGCCGCCTATGGCCCCGTAGCTCAATGGTAGAGCGCTGGACCCTTAATCCAGAGGACAACCGGCCTCGTCACTCGGGCGCACCTTCTTCCCATGTCCCGAGAGGGGGACACCCATGACGACCCAGACGCAGAACACGAACCTGTTGCCGGAGGCGCAGCGCGGCCCGGCCGAGCGCCTGCTGGACCTGGTGCTCGGGGGCTCGGCGCACCTGTGGCACAACCGGCCCGGCATCGACCTGAACGGCACCTGGTACGCGGCGGCGCATGCCACCCCGGCCCAGAAGTCGCTCGGGCGTCCGGTGAAGCCCGGCCTCTTCGTGCCGGCGGCGGTGCGGCTCTACCGGCAGCTGCTGGACATCTACAAGCTCAACGCGGAGCTGATGGCGCACTTCGCGTCGTACGCGCTGACGCAGACGGACTGGCGTGACCTGAAGGTGGCCACGTGCGCGCTCATGCTGGTGCAGGAGCACGCGGGCCAGCCCGTGCGCGACGACCACGGCCAGGTGGCGTTCCACGACGACGACTGGCGGGCCATCGGCGAGGCGATGGTGCTCCACTACGAGCGCAAGTCCACGCGCATGCTCGCGCCCAAGGCCGTGCTGCGGGTGGCGGAGCTGCTCGAGCAGCCGGAGATTGCACGCCTGAACCGCGAGGCGGGCTTCGGTGACCCCGCGTCCCGCAAGGCGCCGCTGGGCCGCTGGAAGCGCGTGGCGTCCAAGTGGCTGGCGGCGCGTGAGGCGAACCTGCCGATGCTCCAGGGTCTGGTGAAGGCCGGGTACAAGGAGACGTTGAAGAAGCTGGCGCGCAAGGCGGGGTACAAGCCGAGCACGCAGGGCTTCTTCGAGGTGCTCGGCTGGAAGCAGAAGCAGTCCGAGGCAGGCCACCGCACGGTGGGCCTGAGCGGCCTGACGCTGGTCAAGCGGGAGCGCTTCGACGGCCTGTCGGAGGCGGAGATCTGCGAGTGGGTCGAGCTGGAGCGCCTCTCCTACAAGGAGGTGGTGGGCCGGCTGCCGAAGGACGTGGGTCTGACGCCGGCCATCATGGCGGCCCTGCTCCCGTCCCTGTCGGACCGTGACTTGCGGCTGATGACGCCGACGCTGGAGGAGCTGGGCTTGCTGGCGGAGCCCTCGGTGCGTGCGCGCTGGGACAAGGCCGTGGCTGCGTCCACGGACCAGCGGGCGCTGAACATCGCGAAGAACGTCCGCAGCGAGGTGCTGCGTCAGAAGCTGGAGGAGGCGAGCGACAACGCGGCACGCAACGCGGTGGCGGAGGCGACGGCCGAGACTGACGTGAGGGTGATGTTCCTCATCGACAAGTCGGGCTCCATGGAGGGGGCCATCGAGAACTCGAAGGAGGCGCTCGCGCGCATCCTCGCGGGCTTCCCGGTGGACAAGCTGCACATCGCGGCGTTCGACACGATGGGCACGGTGCTGAAGCCGAAGGCGGCCAACCGCACCGCGGTGCAGCACATGCTGGCGGGGCTGAAGGCGTCGGGCGGCACGACGCACGCGGCCGCGGTGCAGGCGCTGCACCGTGACGGCGTGAAGGTGCCGGAGGGGGCGAAGCTGGTGGTCATCGTGGTGGGAGACGAGGCGGGCGAGGCGGGTGACCAGTTCGCCCGGGCGTTCCGCGACTTCGGCTACACCGTGGCGGCCATGGCGTTGCTGGTGTCGGTGGCGGGTGCGCGCGGCAACACGGTGCGCACGTGCGCGGGGCAGCTGAAGGTGCCGTTCAGCGAGGTGAACGTGGACCAGTTCGCGGACCCGTACCAGGTGCCGCGGGTGCTGAAGGCGCTGCTGGATGCGCCGGCGGCACAGGGCGTCTCCAACACCACCACGCAGTCCGGGTGGGTGGAGCGGGTGATGCGCACGCCGCTGCTGAAGGTGGCGTGAGGTAACGGCAGCAGCAGTGGGAAAGGAGGAGGCGGCGTGGACTACCGGAAGTTCCTCGGGAAGGTGGAGTCGGCGGTGCTGCCGTATTTCGGCGGTGGCACCGTGGACGCCCCCTCGCGCCGCCTCCGTGTCGCCACCCCGGTCCGCCCGGGGTGGTGGCGCTTCGAGGTGCAGGGGCGGGTCGCCACGGCGCGCGAGCTGGCCGGGCCGGAGGGCCTGGAGGCGCTGCCGCGCGTGCGGGGGCATGTCTGGGGCAACCGGCTGGTGCGCGAGGGCGCGGTGGCCGAGCCCCTGGAGTTGATGCCGGAGGAGGAGCCGCCCCGGCTGGCGCTGGTGAGCGCCCGGCGGTGGCATGACGGCTCGCTGGTGTTCGACGGGCTGGAGTTCGAGGGCGAGGCGGAGGACGCGGCGCGCCGCGCGCTGGAGGAGGGCCAGTCCCTCTCTGGGGCGAAGGGCGTGAGCGCGGCCCTGCGGGCGGCGTTCGGCTACGCGCTGCTGGAGGCGGCGTCGCGGGCGCTGGCCATCCGCTTCGCGCCGGCGGAGGTGCGGGCGCGGGTGCTGGCGGTGGCGGAGGGTGGCCGCGCGAAGGCGGAGGAGTGCCTGCGGCACCTGGTGGCCGAGCGGGAGGCGCACCTGCGCGCCCGGGCGGTGCGCGAGGCGCGGAACCACGCGGAGCGGGCGGCGGCGGAGGCGCGGGCGCACACTGCGCAGGTGGTGGCCGAGGCGATGGCGCGGCCGCAGCCCGGGCGGCGGGGCTCGCGGGAGGACCCGGTGGAGCGCGCGGAGCGGGCGCTGCAGAGCGCGGGCGCGCGGCTGCGCGACGTGCGGCGGCTGGGCGGCAACCGGCTGGAGGTGACGTACGCGTTCATGGACGAGCGCTTCATCTCCATCGTGGACGCGGACTCGCTCCAGGTGGTGGACGCGGGGGTGTGCCTCGCGGGCGCGGACAGCGAGGTGACGCTGGAGAGCCTGCCGTCGGTCATTCGCGAGGCCATCGACACGGGCGTGCTGGTGATTACGCGGCACGCGTAACGGAGAAGGAGGAGGAAGCCATGACGACGCGAGAGGTGTGCCTGCTCATCGGCCGGGATGGCGCCGTGCTGTGGAGCGACGAGTCCGACAACCCCTTCCTCCTCCCCGACTCGCGCGAGCGGTGGGAGGCCATCTGGCAGTTGCGGGCGGAGCTGGCGGAGGTGGCGCACAGCCACCCCGAGGGCCCGCTCGGCTTCTCCGCCGAGGACGAGAGCACCATGTCCGCGCTCACCTCCGCGCTCGGGCGTCCGCTGCGGTTCTCCGTGGTGGCGCCCGGGGGCATGGTGGCGCGCGTGGACGGACGTGATGTCCTCGTGTCCGAGGAGCCCTGGTGGGCGGAGCCGCTGCGGCGCGTGTCCGGCATGCGCCACGCGCCCATGGCCCTCGCCTGACGGGCGTCAGATGGCCCGGCCCCAGAGGTCCCGCAGGTCCTCCGGGAGCTGGGACATCACGTCCTCCGCCTCGCCCTCGGAAATCTGGTGGCGGATGGCGTCCAGCACCGCGCGGACCACGGGCTCCACCGCGTCCGGGTTGAGCGACAGGTCCTCGCCCACGCGCCGCAGCAGGTGCTCCCGGCCGAACTTGGGTGGCAGCTCCTCCTCGTGCTTCTCGCAGCGGTGCAGCAGGTCCGTGAGCTTGCGAGGGAGCTGGGCCTCCATGTCCAGGGCCTCATCGCTGAGGATGCGCTGCTCCACCGCGCACAGCACCGAGACGGCTGCCTGCTGCGCCACGGCGGGTGACATGCCCCCTCGCTCGCACAGGTGGTCGAGGAACACCTTGTACGTCTGGCTCGCGCGCGACTCGTGCCGCAGCTTGCGCCGGACCTCGATGGGGACGTCGCGGCGGCCGGCTGGACGCTCGTCCTCCGGGGGGGCGCCCTTGCCCTGTTGCTCACGGTCATCGGCCATGGGGGTTCTTCCTCCAGGAGTGTCCTGTCTGGGCATCACGGTGCCCACGGCCTCCCGGAGGGGCACGCCCCGGACGGACCACACGCCGCCCGGCTGCCTCCTCGCCCGCTACGCCGCCTTGCGCACGTACGTGTCGAAGAGCGTCCCGAAGAAGAAACGCCCGAAGCGGGCGAGCGCCGCCAGTCGCTGCGCGGAGTCCCTCGCGTACAGCACCCGCAGGGTGGACAGCTGCACGGTGAAGTCCTTCGCGTTCAGCCGCAGGTAGCCCCGGTACACGCACGGCCCGGACTCGTCCTCGCCCCGGTGCACGGACACGAGCAGCCGCGTGGTGTCCAACCAGAGGTCCAGGCCCGCGTCGTCATGGACGTCCTTGTAGCCGTCGATGAAGAAGCGCTCGCCCGACTCGGAGACCACCGGGAGCTGGTAGCGCATCCGCCGGCCCCCCGGGCGAGCCTGGTCGCGCGTCATCAGGTGCAGCACGCCCCCCTCCACCGTCAGCGGTCGGGAGGACAGCACCGGCGCCAGGACGCAGCCGGAAATGCTCAGCCGGTGCAGCGGGTCCGCGAACACCGCGTCCAGGTCGCTCGCCTCCACCGTGAGGATGAAGCGGAAGGGCGAGGTGTCGCGACGCGCCGGGTCTCCCGCGCGCGCGAAGTCCTCGTCCACCGCGCCGGAGATGTAGCCGTACATCGTCTCGGTGAACTGGACGGACAGCGGCCGCGCCGGCAGCGGGGCCGGCGCCTCCGGCACGGGCGAGTAGTCCACGTCCCAGCCATGACGTCGCGCCATCAGGGCGACACAGCGCTCCGCCACCGCGGAGATGGTGAGCAGGGGGTTGGTGCCCAGCGGCCTCGGAATCACCGAGCCGTCGCTGATGTAGAGCCCCTCGTGGACGTCGGTGCCTTCCCCGCCCGCGAAGACGCGGCCCTCGTGGTCCACCACGCCCTCCTCCGCGCGCTCCGCCATGGCACAGCCACCCAGCGGGTGGGTGCACAGCAGCTCGTGGCCGGTGAGCTTGCTCCACAGCGGGTTGCGCACGAAGGTGCCGCCCAGCGCCTCCGTTGCGCGGCGCAGCCGCTCGTTCACCCGGGTGAAGACCGGCTGCAGGCCCGCTTCCGGCCAGTGCACGCGCACCCGGTCTCCCGCCATCCGCAGCTCGCCCACGCCGTCGTCGTGCGCCATGACGAGGAAGGTCTGCGTGTTGCGCATGGCGCCGAAGTACGGCCCGCGCAGGGCGCTCTCCGCCATGCGCCCCATTTCCTCCATGCGGTCCTTGAAGCCGCGGTCCGTGTCCTCTCCGGACACGGCCGAGGCCGCCGCGAGCAGCACCATCACCGGCCGGGCCAGGGCCCCGGGAATGGCGCCGTTCTCGATGACCATGCCGTCCTCCTGATGCGGCGTGGCCCGGTCATCGATGATGCCGCTGATGGTGGGGCCCACCGGCTCGAGCGTGCCGTGCGACTGGGCCCCGTGCCCCACCCCGTTGATGGTGACGTCCGTGTTGTAGCCGAAGGCCATCACATCGCCGTTGTTGCTGAAGCGCCGGCCGAGCTGCTCCGACAGCGACAGCCCCAGCGCCTTCGAGCGCAGCAATATCTCCGCCGTGCCCACCGTGCCCGCCGCGAGGATGACGCGGTCCGCGGTCACCCACAGGTCCGGCGCGTCGAAGCGCTCGCGGCCGGCGTTCATCGGCCGGTAGTAGATGCGCCAGCGCCCGCCGTCGCGCGCCAGGTAGCGCACGCCCACCTCGGTGAAGAGCTTCGCCCCGTGCCGGTGCGCGTCCGGCAGGTAGTTCATCAACACCGAGTTCTTCGCGCCGACGTTGCAGCCTGTCATGCAGTCGCCGCACAGCGTGCACCCGCCCTGGCGCACTCCCGCCGCGTTGACGCCAGGCTCGAAGGTGACGGCCAGCGGCGGTCGGCGGAAGGTGCCTCCCAGCTTCTTCGCGGCGTGCTCCAGCGCCTTCAGCGTGGCCAGCGGCGGCGCGGACTCGGGGTACGGCAGGGGGCGCAGCATGTGCTCCGCCCAGGCGAAGCCGTCCTCCAGCAACCCGTCCACGTCGTCCCGCAGCGCCTGGGGCCAGCGTGCGTCCAGGAAGACGCGCGGGTCCGGCCGCAGGGCCACGCTGGCGTTGATGAGGGACGTGCCCCCCAGGCCGCAGCCGTTGACGACCGAGACATCCCCGCCCCGGTGCACCTCGAACAGGCCGGTGGGGTTGCCCACGTCCAGGCCGCTCTCGGGGTCGAAGTGCACCTGCAATTCCCCGAAGAACTCGGACTCGGTGCGCGGGTAGTCGCCGGGCAGCAGCTCGCGGCCCCGCTCCAGCACGCACACCTGCTGGCCCGCGCGCGCCAGCCGGCTGGCGCTGATGGCGCCCCCATACCCCGAACCCACCACCACGACGGTGTAGTGGGACTCCAGCTCGCTCCAAGGTGACGACAGCCTGCGCATCGACGCTCCCAACTGGATTCTCCCGCCCTGCTCCGCCCCACACGCCGCACTGGTGCTACAGCCAGTGTGGCTGCCCGTGGAAGGGCGACCAGGGAGACAGACGCCCGAGCCGCCGTTCCTTGGCGCTGGGGAACCCTCTCCCCGCCCTCGGACATAGAAGGGCTTCTGGCAGCGGTCAAAATCCGTCCCACCTCACTCCAGCTCCGCAGCCTCCCCATCCGCGCGGCGGAGCGCGTTGACGAGCCGGTGCGCATGGCGTGTGGTCTCCGGCTCGCGGTACTTCGGGCTCACCTTCAGCACCAGGTCCACCGCGGTGGGCAGGTCCATCAGGTGGCCCGGAGACACATACACGGGCTGCACGCCCTTGCGAGTGCGCACCGCCATGCCCACCACCTCGCCCCGGTGGGTGATGGGCGCGGTGGAGCCCCGTGCCTCCCCTAACTTCCCGTAGGTGCCCACCAGCAGCGACTTGGCGCAGCCGACGGAGGGGATGTCGAACAGCAGCCCGCCATGGCACGCAATCCCCATCCGGCGGGGGTGCGCCGTGCCCTGCCCGTCGAAGATGAGCACATCCGGGCGCACGGTGAGCCGCTGCCAAGCGACGGCGACGATGGGCAGCTCGCGGAACGACAGCAGGCCGGGCACGTAGGGGAAGGCCAGCTCCACCGCCGCGCCCGACTGGGCCACCGGTGCCAGCGTGGCCGCGTCCAGCACCACGATGCCGCCGAACCCCGTGTCGCGCCCCTTCTCCGTGGAGATGTCCGCGCCTGCCACACGCTCCACCTTCAGCCCGGGCGGAGGCTGGAGCACCAGCAACTCCCGCAGCCGACGCTGCAGCGCCACCGCCTCCGTGGGCGTGACGTCCCAGCGGCTCACCTCCGACTGAAGCTCCATGCGCGCACGCCTCCTGTCACCCCCGCCCTCAATCTGGGGACCGTCGGCCCCGAGGCAACCCACCACGTCACGCTCCTCATACCCAACCGTGGACTAGCGGACGCGTGACGGCCCTCGGGAGCAAATCCCCTGTTCCTTGCCTCACGGCCTCGCGCGCCCCTCGTGTGGAATGCGGAGCCGACGGGCGTAGCGTGGGCCGTCCCAGGCACGGGAGGTCGTGATGCGTCGATTCCTTGCAGGTTGTCTCGCAGTGTCCGCGATGGTGGTGCCCTTCACCGCCAACGCCTCCGAGTGTGGCTACACATCCGCCGGCTGGAACGCCCCGAACGGCGCGGTGGTCTTCGACCGCGGCGAGGGCCCCATCCGCACCGTCATCGACGCCATCGGCGAGTTCCGCACGCACTCCATGCTGTCCCACGGCGCCATCGGCGGCGTGTCCCACGCCACCATGGAGGACCCGGACCAGAACTCGTGGCCTGGCGTGTGTGGGACGCCGCTCAACGTGAATCAGCTCCAGTACGGCTACCCGGGCCTGGAGCAGATCAACCAGGGCGGCATCTACCACTACATGTACAACCCGGACGGGAGCGGCCCGGTGTGGTCGGGGTGGCAGCTCGGCGACGCCATGGGCGCGGCCCAGGTGGCGGACAACCTCTGGTTCAACCACCCCTATGTCAGCGACGTGTCCCACTTCGACTCGGGCCAGTACATCGACCGGCCACTGTGGAACGGCGCGCGCGTGCCCTACTCGCTCTTCCAGTACCGGGACCTCCAGTCCGTCCACCAGATGCCTGGCAGCGCGGCGAACAACGGCATGGTGTGCTCCACCTTCCTCGCCTACGCGCACAACTACGCGGGCCGGGGCTTCGTGCCCGCGTACACGTATCCGCATGAGCGCATCGCCAACGCATCCAACTCGCTCTATTCGGGCGTCTACAACCACTGCAAGGCGTCGCTCGGGTGGTTCGAGAACGCGGCCCTGACGGTCATCTGCCCCATCTTCTGGAACGTGTGCGGCAACGCCGGCAACCAGGTGGCCAACTGCATGGCCGCCGGCCGCTGCGACACGAGCAGCAGCAGCGTCTGGAAGGGCGTGCGCGACAACGCCTCCACCACCGCCACCTCCATCAGCCCGGACCGCATCGGCGGCTGGGGCGTCCACCCCATCGCCTCCACGCTGTGGGCGAGCGACTACTCGCACCAGCTCCAGTGGAACTCGGGTGGCAACGTGTACGGCTGCTGGCAGTGAAGCGCTCCTGCTCCGTACCTGCTCCGGTGCGCCTGAGCGGCAACGCGTACGGCTGCTGGCAGTGCAGCACTCCCTTTCCGCTCCAGCTCCGGTGAGCCTGGGCGGCAACGCGTACGGCTGCTGGCAACAAGGCACTCCCTCTCATTGACCTGAACGCTCTGAACGGATGCGAGGCACCCTCGGATGAAGCCGGTGAACCCACCCTGCTGGAAGCGACGCTGGGCAATGATGCTGGGATTGGCGTTGGTGGTGCTCGGTGTCGGGTGGCTCCTCACCCTGAGCCCCACGACACCGTCCGCGCCGCCGCACACGAGCGCGAGGGCCTCCGTGCCAGACGAGCCTCCCTCCCCCGCGCCGGCGCCAGTCCCCGTCGGCGTCCCCCCCACGGTGGCGGCCGCGTCTCCGGCGGTGCCCGCGCCTCCGCCCGTCATCGACGCGGTGACTGTGGAGAAGCAGGAGGTGTGCTCCGGTGAGGACAACCTCATCAGCGTCCGGGCGCACTCGCCGGATGGCAATGACACGTACCTGCACACGACCATCGGCACGGGCACCGGAATGCGCGTGCCGCTGCGAGTGTGGCTGGAGCCGGATGGGACGTACGAGCTGCCCGTGGTGACGGTCTTCGGGAAGAACAACGTGGCCACGGAGGTGCCGGTGCCGCGCTACAAGGTGAAGCCCTGCGAGCCCGAGCGACTGGTAGAGGTCTTCTCCCGGCGACTCCCCAACGCCGACGAGGACTACGAGTTCCTCGCCCGCATCATCGAAGTGCCGAAGCGGGACGCGGCGCCACGCCCGCCCTTCACGCCGGTGAAGTACGTGTGGACGTTCGACGACCAGCACACGGTGACGACAACCACGCCGGTGGTGTCCCACACCCTGGGCGGTGCGGGAACGCAGCGCTGGGCCATGTACTTCCAGCACCTGGTCCGAGTGGACGTGTTCGATGCGAAGGGCCGGAAGCTGACAGGCCGCTCGTCGCTGCAGGTGCTCAACACGTCGTTCGAGAACTTCGACAAGAAGGGCGTCGTCACCGTGCTGGCGAAGGGCACCCCGCGCTTCCCGGTGCGTGGCGAGGACGGTGTGGTGCGACAGACCTTCCGCCTGTACCACCCATGGAAGGGACTGGTGCGGCTGGAGCGCGTGACAGCCCTTCGCGCCCGGGTGCCGGAGCCTGGCGCTCCGCCGCTGCCGGAGGACGCGGAGGAGGTGTCCCTGGGCGTGGACGCCATTCCCGAAGGCCAGGGCGTGGAGGTGACGGTGTCGCTGGACACGAAGGCCGAGCCCGACGTGTCCGTCGTCACCTACGCGCTGGAGGGGAACACGCTGGACGGACATCCTGCTCGGGGCACCTTCTCGGTGATGCGGCCGCCTCCCCAACCCACGAAGGAGAACAGCACGCCCATCACCGACCCGCTGCTGATGGCGAAGGTGAAGAAAGCCCGCGAGCTGCTGGGACAGCCCTTCGTCACCGACGAGGACCTCTGGCGACTGGAGCGCGAAGGGCGATTCGACGACATCAAGGTCCAGCGCGAGACGCCCTGACCGCCAAGCCTCGGCCGGAATGAACGCTCCTTCCAGGCTCCCCCCGCACCCGGCCAGACCACCCCCCTCCGGCGGAACGAACGTTCCTTCCAGGCGCATCCCCGCCGCCCGGCCGGACCGCCCGGCCGTCCACCGGTCCGGAACGACCGTTCCTTCCGGGCTCGCGACCGGCCACCTCCTGGGCCACCCCGGGTCCCCGGAAACGGAGTGACGTCTCCGAGCATGTCTGGAGATGCCTCTTCCCTCGGTGGCTGGCGGCCCTGGCTCCTGGTGCTGTGCTGCTGGTTACCGGCCTCCGTGCACGCGGAAGGCCCGCCTTACGATGGCGGCAACCCGGCGGTCCTTGCCGCGCCGGAGCCCACCACGGGCGCGCTCCCCACGGAGTCGCTCGATGCGCTGGAGCAGCGCATCCTCGGCAAGGGCTGCGAACCGAAGCTGCTCGGCGACGCCAGGCGACGCTTCATCGAGGCACAGCTCCTCTGTGACGCCCACCTGTCCTTCATCCTCATCCAAGCGGCGCTGGACGGCCACCCACTGCCCGACACGCCCAGACGCCTGAAGGCGCTGCTCGCGGATGCGCTCGGCAGGGCCAGGAGCCCCTTCCTTCGCGGAGAGAGCACGCGCGTCGAGGGGCACACGCTCCCCACCAGCGTGCTCTACCGGGGCTACGTGCTGCTGATGCTCGCGGGCATGGAGCGCGCGGGACTGGGTGATGCGGAGTCCACCGCCCTCTTCGACGCCCTGGCCGCGCAGCTCGTGGACGCGCTCGCGCACCAGCCGCTGCTGCCCAGCTTCGGCCAGTCCATCTGGCCCTGCGACAGCGCTCCGGCCGCCGCGGGCCTGCTGCTGCATGGGCGGCTGCGAGGAAACACCCGCTCACGAGACGCGGGCGAACAGCTCGTCGCGCGGCTCGTGGAGCTCGCGGGCCTGCCCACGGGCTTCCCCGCGAAGGTGGACGCGAAGGGCCGCCCCCTGGAGCCCACGCCTCGCGCCACGACGCTCGCCTGGACGGGTGCATTCCTGGCCATGGCGTCCCACCCGGCGGCGGGGACCTTCACCCGCACCCTGGTGAAGGACTACTGCGGCCGGCCGGCGGGAGACCTCCTGCCCTTCGCCGCGTGCCGGGAGTGGCCTCGGGGCGTGAAGGGGCGGGAGGACTCCGCCAGCGGCCCGCTCGTCCACGGGGGTTATTCCCTCGGGGCCAGCGCCCTGGCCATCGCCGCCACCCGGCTGTCCGGAGAGCACGGGCAGTGGCACGCCCACCTCCTCAACGCCGCGAGGGAAATGGGCATCCGCACCACGCTGGAGCAGCCCCGGAAGCAGCCGCTGGAGGCGTCGCTGTACTGGTGGGGCACCACCGTGCGCCCGTGGTAGCGCGCGGCGGAAGCTCGCGCCCTGGAGGCTACGGGGTGTCGCGCGCCTGGGCGGGCTTGCCCTCCTTGACCAGGAGGTAGCCGCGGTTCTCCTGCGTGTCCGTCGTGCGCATGGAGGCGAACAGGGAGGGCGCCTTCACCCACACCCAGCGCTGGTCCGTGGCATTGACGTCCATGACGAGGAACGAGTCGGACTTCGCGTCATACGCGGCCAGCGGAGAGATATGTCCGCCGCCCTGCTGCTTCAGCACGGGCCGGAAGTAGTTGACGATGACGTAGTCCCCTTCCGTCTTGAGGTTCTGCTTCAGCTCCTCGCGGATGGTGGTGTCCTTCAGCGAGTCGTCGAGGATGCGGAGCTTCACGTCCAGCCCCTGCGCCGCGAGCATCCCCGCGAGCTGGCGGAGCTGGATGCCGCCATCGGGCTTCGCAGCCTCGCCGCGAGGCAGACCGAAGACCTCCGAGCGGGTCTTCACCTCCTGCACCTTCTCGTCGAAGAAGTTGTTCTGGGTATAGCGGTGGAAGAGCGGGTCGAAGCCCGGGGGCAGCACCTTCCGGTCCTCGGCGGACACCAGCAACGGGTCCTGCGGCTTCGCCACCGCGTCATTCCCCATGCGCACGGCGTTGAGGACGATGACGGACGAGGTCGGCCCACAGAAGGCCTTGTTGCCCTGGGACTCGAACTGGTTGGCCAGGTGGAAGAAGTCCACCTTGTGGCGGCTGCGCTCGAGGCGCTTGATGGATTCCGGGGCGGCGAAGGTGACGAGGCCCGGGTCCGTGGGGGTGGCCCCCCTGGCCGGAGCCGTCATGGGCGCGAGGGCGATGAGCCCGCCGCCAAGGACGAGCAGCGTGGTGCGGAGCGTCTTCATGGATGGCGTTTCCTGGAGGAGTGCGCACGGAGCGCGCGGAGGAGCCTGCCACGGACCCGCACAGTGCGGAAATCCCGCACCCACGCCTCCCTGCCTGCTTGGGGCGGCTCCGGCACCACCGAACCGACACAGGTTTCACGCCTGTTCAATGACGGACCCCGCTCTCATCCCTCGGTGCCGAATCAGGGATAAACCGCATTTAGCGTCGATTCGTTTCACCAGGACAACCCCTCTCCTCAAGGTGAAACATGTATCGACACATCCTGAAGTGGACGCTCACGGTAGGCGCGGTGGTGCTGCTGGGTGGGTGCGCGTCGCAGCAGGTCCCGTGCAGGGACCCGGCCGCCGCCCGGGCCACGCTGAGCCAGAAGCGCACCGGGAAGTTCCTCACCGTGCGCAAGAAGGTGCCGGGTGAGTACATCGTCGTGCTCAAGGCGCCGGCGGAGAGCCTCCAGCAGGTCGCGGTGACGCAGGCCACCCAGAGCCTCACCGCGAAGTACGGCGGCGCCGCCTTCGTCGTTTACGAGCACGCGCTGCGCGGCTTCGCCAGCCGGATGAGCGAGGCCCAGGCGCGGGCCATGGCCAGTGACCCGGCCGTGGACTACGTGCAGGAGAACGGCGTGGTGTCCCTCTTCGAGAGCCAGCCGGGCCCCACCTGGGGCATCGACCGGGTGGACCAGCGGGACCTGCCGCTCGACAAGCTCTACATGTACAACGCATCGGGCCTGGGCGTGCACGCCTACATCCTCGACACCGGCGTGCGCTTCTCGCACCGGGAGTTCGGCGGCCGGGCGTCGGTCGGCTTCGACGCCATCGGCGACAGCATGAAGGGCAATGACTGCAACGGCCACGGCACGCACGTGGCGGGCACGGTGGCCGGGAGCACCTACGGCATGGCCAAGAACGCCACCGTCCACTCCGTGCGAGTGCTCGGCTGCGATGGCTCGGGCTCCATCTCCGGCGTCATCGCCGGCATCGACTGGGTGACGAAGAATCACCAGTCCCCCGCGGTCGCCAACATGAGCCTGGGTGGCGAGGGGGACCAGGCGCTCGACGACGCGGTCCGCCGCTCCGTCGCCTCGGGTGTCACCTACGTCGTCGCCGCGGGCAACGAGGACAAGGACGCCTGCAAGCACTCCCCGGCGCGCACGCCCGAGGCCATCACCGTGGCCGCCACCGACAGCGATGACCAGCGTGCGTCCTTCTCCAACTGGGGTGACTGCGTGGACGTCTTCGCGCCGGGCAACAAGATCACCTCCTCGTGGCACTACGGCGACAAGGAGACTCGCGTCCTCAGCGGCACGTCCATGGCGTCTCCCCACGTGGCGGGTGTGGTCGCCCTCTTCCTGGAACTCAACCCGAAGGCCACTCCGGACGAGGTCACCACCTCGCTGATCACCAACTTCAGCCCCGACAAGGTGGCCAACCCCGGCTGGTGCTCGCCCAACCGGATGGCCTACTCGGGCTTCATCGGTGCGGTGCCCCTGCTGCCCACCGTCATGAGGGAGCGCATCCAGGCGCCCGCCCCTGTCAGTGACAGCACCGCGCGGTAACCCTCCCACGCGCGGTGCGTTCCAGGCAGCCCGGCTCCCCTTCACGGGAGGCCGGGCTGTCTGCTGTCCGGAGCACGGCGGCCCAGGCCGCTTCCACGGGGCGTCAGGCAGCACGCCTCCGGGCGCATCCCGAAGCCCGGGCGTACCACCTCCGAAGGTGTCCGGCCCTCGAGCGCCCTGCATGGAGGCGTCAGGAAGCCACCGCCGGCCGCGTCCCGGCGGAGTGCCCGGCCGGCCGCGCTCCCGCGTCCCGCCTGGGGCGTGAGGAGGCACGAGAGGCCATGGCGACGCTCAACATCACCTATGACGGGATGTCCGCGGACGTGCCGGTGGAGCTGGACCGGCCGGTGTCGGACACGGACGTGCGGCGCATCGCCGCGGAGCTGGTGCGCTCCGGCGGAGTGCCCGGACTGCACCTGTCCACCCTGCGCGAGGACGCGTTCCAGCACTACGTCGTCGACCGGTTCCGCGGTGCGCGCGGCGACGAGCGCATCTACCTGCGCCCCAAGGTGCCGTTCGGCGCCCGGTGAGGTGAGGCCATGCGCATCGTCTTCTGTGGCGTGGGGGCCATCGGCTCCTCGGCGGTGGTGCTGTGCCGCAACCTGGAGGCCACGCTGGCCTTCATCGACTTCGACCGGGTGGAGTCCAAGAACCTGCTCGCGCAGGCGTATGTGAAGCCCTCGGTGGGAAAGAACAAGGCCGAGGCCCTCAAGCTGCAGCTCCTCAACCTGCACGGGGTGAAGGCCGAGTCCTTCGGAGTGCGCCTCACCCGCGACAACGTGGAGGCGCTGTGCGGCGGTGGCGACTTGCTGGTGGACTGCTTCGACAACCAGGACAGCCGCCTGCTGCTCAGTGAGTACGCGCGCAAGGCGGGCAAGCCGCTGGTCCACGGGGCGGTGAGCGCGGATGGCAACTTCGGGCTGGTGCGCTGGGATGAGCGCTTCACCCCGGACGCCGAGGACACGGCGGGCCAGGCCACCTGCGAGGGCGGCGCGCACCTTCCCCTCCTGGGCCTGCTGGCCGCGACGCTCGCTCGGGCCGTGCAGGACTTCGTGAAGCATGGGGTGAAGCGCGATGCCCTGGTGAATCTGACGGCGGTCATCCCCACCGCGGGAATCTGAAGAGAAGAGAGAGGCCCCGGAGCTCCCAGAGCTCCGGGGCCTTTCTCTTTCCGGCGCCAGCGCCGCCCCTTTCTCTCTATGGAGAAGCGCCCCCGCCGCCCTCCTGCCTGCCCGCTTCCCGAAAAGAAATCACCCCGCTGTCAGGGATGAATTATCCCCGCGTCAGTCCCCCATGAAAGGAGCGGTGGCCATGAATACGACGACGACGCGGAAGAGCCCGATGGTGAAGTCCCAGCATCCGAACAACAACCTCTGGCACGGCAGCTTCGCCTTCCCGTGCATTCGTCCGGTCGCCGCCCACAGCTTTCCCGTGGGACTCCGTTCGTATCGTGGCTACTCGCCCGACTCCTGCTGACGCTCCCGCCGTGTCACCGACACGCGAAGCCATGCAGAGGCCGGGCTCCCCTCAGGGAACCCGGCCTCTCGGCTTTTGGGCTCCCGCTCCTTCCGGGGACGTAGAGCGTTACGGAGACGCGTCGGCCTGTAGAGCCGGAGCCCGCGAGGGCCCGCTGGGTTCAACTCCCAGCGTCCCCATCACCCCTGTTTCGCAGCACCCGCACCACTCCTGGGTGTAGCTCAGTCTGGCCAGAGCGCACGGTTCGGATCCGTGAGGCCGCAGGTTCAAATCCTGTCACCCAGATACGCAATCGCAGTGCACGGGGCATGGCTTAAAGGCAGAGCTCCCGCTTGATAAGCGGGCGGTCCCGGTTCGAGTCCGGGTGCCCCGACTCCATGTTGGCCAAAGGCGAATGGTGAGCCACCGGATTGTGACTCCGGGGAAGAGGGTTCGATTCCCTCTGGTCAACCAGGCAGTAGCTCTCTGACAACTGAATCGCAGTGGTGAAGCACGCCGCCCGCTTTCGCAGGGGCGGCACGCAATACACCTCCGTAGCTCAACGGCTGAGCACCCGGCTCTTACCCGGGCGGTGAGGGTTCGAATCCCTCCGGAGGTACTCACGCGGGTGTCGTCCAGCGGCAGGACTTCGGTCTCCCATACCGAGGACACGGGTTCGAATCCCGTCACCCGCTTCACATCTATACCGGGGTGGCTAAATGGCTACAGCGGCGGGCTCTGACCCCGCAGATGCAGGTTCGATTCCTGCCCTCGGTTCTCGCAGCACGTAGCACGCAGCACATTCCCCGGTAGCTCAATGGCAGAGCACGCGGCTGTTAACCGCGGGGTTGAAGGTTCGAGTCCTTCCCGGGGAGCTGATTCATGGCCTGTTCCGCCTGGGGCGGCAGCGGTCTGCAAAACCGTTTGGGGCGGGTTCAACTCCCGCACTGGCCTCTCTTCGTCTCACCGCAGCATCTGCCGGCCTGGCGTAGGTGGTCCGCGCGCCTGTCTGAAGCACAGGAGGACTCGGTTCGATTCCGGGGGCCGGCACTCGCAGCACGCAGCACGTCGCACCGCAGCACCGTATAGGCCGCGCTCCGGAGAGCAGCCTCGACTCCAAATCGAAGCCAGTGGGGATCAACACCCCGGCGGCCTGTGTCTCACCCGCTCCTGTAGCTCAGCTGGAAGCAGCACCGGTTTCGTAAACCGGGGGTCGTCGGTTCGAACCCGACCGGGAGCACTTGTCGCACCGCAGTCTGGGATCATGGCTCAATGGGAGAGCGCTCGGCTTGCACCCGAGATGTCCGGGTTCGAATCCCGGTGGTTCCACTTCCGCCTCTGTAGCTCAGTTGGATGAGAGCGCACGGTTCCGAACCGTGAGGCCGCAGGTTCGAGCCCTGCCAGAGGCACTGTCGTCACACACGCTTCCGTAGCTCAGTGGATACAGAGCGGGCGCGTCCTAAGCGCACGGTCGCAGGTTCGAGTCCTGCCGGGAGCACAAGCAACGTCTTTCATGCGGAGTGGGACCGGCTGTCCCACCAGGCCTCATAAGCCTGAGCTGCAGGGTTCGACTCCCTGCTCCGCAACTTCTCATGCACGCCGAGCCAGCTGGAGACGGCGACGGTCCCACACACCGTATCTGCCGGGTTCGATCCCCGGGGCGTGCACACGCAGTCGCAGTGAGCAGCACCGAGGAGTGGTCAGAAGAAGCTCCCGAAGCACGTCCGCGTAGCCCAATTGGGAGAGGCCGCCGGCTCAAACCCGGCCGAGTGCGAGTTCGAATCTCGCCGTGGACATCAACCCAGAGGCGCCGAGTCATGGAGACGCTGGTACTGAGTCAATCCTACGAGCCCGTCGCGCGGGTCCCCTGGCAGCGCGCGGTGATGTTGATCTTCCAGGGCAAGGTCGAGGTGGTCGAGGAGTACGAGGACCGCTTCGTGCGCTCGGTGACGGTGGCGGTGAAGATGCCGTCCGTCATCCGGTTCATCCGCGGGCTGCGCAAGGGCCCCAAGGGTGTGAAGTTCAGCCGGGAGAACGTCTACCTGCGCGACCACTGCCGCTGCCAGTACTGCGGCATCAAGGTGTCGCGGCCCGAGGCCACGTACGACCACGTCCTCCCCCGCGCGCAGGGTGGCAAGACGTGCTGGGAGAACGTCGTCATCGCGTGTGTGCCCTGCAACCAGAAGAAGGGCAACCGCACCCCGGTGGTGGCGAAGATGGCGCTGCGCAGCACGCCGGTGAAGCCGAAGAAGGTGTCTGAGGCGATGCACCTGACCTTCATGTTCGAGAAGGGCATGCCCGTGTCGTGGGGCAAGTTCCTGGGTGACATGGCGTACTGGCACGTGGAGCTGGAGGAGTGAGGAGGCGGCTCCCCGCCCCGTGACTTCCCCGCGCGCCGGCAGGCGGGAGCGCTGCTGCCGGCAACTTTTCCTGGAAGGTCGACACCGAAGGTCGGTGGCCCGTTTCGAAAGCGGTGCGAGCGCCCCGTGCGCTTGGGGTTCGAGTCCCCTGCCTTCCTCTTTTCCTTTCTGGAGCATGCGGGCCGGGTGGCCGGCCGTCTGGCTGGAAACCAGGAGAGCCCCTTGAGGGCTCGTGGTTCGACTCCACCATGCTCCGTCTTTTCTGGAAGTTGGACTGGCGATGGCGCCAGGCCCCGCTGCTACCGGGTGCGAGCCGGCCTTCCGGCTTGAGGTTCGAGTCCTCCGACTTCCGCTCTTCTCCCTGCTGCCCTCCGGGGCCGGGCCCCTGCTCCGGGTGTGCACGGGATGACGTGGTCCCACACCGGCACGCAGCATGGCCGCGTGCCGCGCCGTCCCTAGCCTCCCGCCACCGGGTCTTCCCGGGCGCAGGGAAAGGACGCACACATGAAGGACTTTCGGATGGGGCTGGCGGCGGCGGGACTGGGCTTGCTCACCGTCACGGGTGGCCTCGCGCTGGGATGCGGGTCGGATGGCTCCACGCCGGAGCCCTCGCGGGACCAGCACAGCCAGGTCCCCGTGGGGGCCGAGGACCGCGAGCGCATCGAAATGGGGCTGACGCTCACCCCCGTGCCCGTGAACCTGAATGGGCTGGACCGGGACCTGGTGGGACTGGGCAGCTACATCGTCAACGCCCAGAGCGCCTGCAACGACTGCCATACCAACACGCCCTACGCCGTCGGCGGCAACCCCTTCCTGGGGGAGCCCGAGCAGGTCAATGCCGAGCACTTCCTGGCAGGTGGGATGAGCTTCGGTCCAGGGGTGGTGTCCCCGAACCTCACTCCGAACGCGCAGGGCCTGCCTGCCGGCCTCACCTACGAGGCGTTCCTGGCGCTGATGCGCACCGGCCGAGAGCCGAGTGGGGCCATCCTCCAGGTCATGCCCTGGCCCATCTACGGGAAGATGCGGGACGCGGACCTGCGGGCCATCTACGAGTATCTACGGGCCATTCCCCCGGCCCAGCCAGGGACAGCGCCCGCCCCGGCGCCCTGAGAGCGGCCACTCGCCGCCCGGCCCCGACCTTTCGGGGCCTCTCTGGCGCCCGTCGGGATTGCGCGCTCACCACAGCGGTTCAGCAAGGTTAGAGTGCGCCACCGGCGAGGGGGCGTCTGACGACATGGCGACGAGAAAGAGCGAGGACCAGGAGCGGCTCATCGACCGCGACCTCACCGCGCTGGGCCGCGAGGGCAAGCTGCCGGCGGCGCACGGGGTGGACGCCGCCGTGACGGAGGTGCTCGGCCTGCTCACGCGGGGCGGAAAGCACCCCCTGCTGGCGGGCGAGCCCGGTGTGGGCAAGAGCGCGCTCGTGCAGGAGGTGGCGCGCCGCATCGCCGAGGGGCGCGTGGACGCCGAGCTGTCCCAGGGACGGCTGGTGGAGGTGTCCGTCGCCAACATCCTCGCGCGCAGCACCCAGCGCCAGGCCGCCGAGAGCTTCGAGGAGCTGCTCGCGCACCTGGGCCGACACTCCTGCCCCATCATCTATATCCGGGACTTGCCGGCGGCCCTGGGAGGCCCCCTGGCCCCGGTGGCCGTGCGCGCGCTGCGCACCGGCGGCCTGCGCTTCATCTTCGAGACGGAGCCCAAGCGCGTGCAGGAATTGCTGCGCTCGGACGAGGCGCTGGCCGAGCGGCTCCACCTGCTGCCCCTGCATGAGCCGCCGCTGGAGAAGGCGCGCTGGGTGCTGGGCCGCGTGGCGGAGGAGCTCGAGAAGGAGCTGCGGCTGCCCATCGACCCGGCCGCGTGTGATTTGGCCCTGCGCCTGTCGGCCAAGTTCCTGCTGGCGCAGCGGATGCCGCGCAAGGCGATTGAGCTGCTGAAGGAGACGGCGGCGGAGGCCGCGGGCGCGGCCAAGGACCACGTCGGCCCCGAGGACGTGCTCGCCCGCTTCTGCGCCGCCACCCGCCTGCCCCGCTTCGTGGTGGACGACACGATGCCGCTGGATTTGGACGAGACGGAGCGCTTCTTCGGGGAGCGGCTGCTCGGCCAGACGGACGCGGTGGGCGCGGTGCTGCGCTCGGTGGCGCTCTTGAAGGCGGGCCTCAATGACCCGCGCCGGCCGCTGGGCGTGTTCCTCTTCGCGGGCCCCACGGGCGTGGGCAAGACGCAGTTGGCGAAGCTGCTGGCGGAGTACCTCTTCGGCTCGGCGGACAGGCTGGTGCGCCTGAACATGGCGGACTACCCCAACGACGGCGACGAGAGCGTCCCCTTCGGCGCGTCGTGGGCCCCGGCCCTGGAGACGCGGCGCGGCGAGCTGAGCGCGCTGCTGGACGGCAAGGTGTTCACCGTGCTGCTGCTCGACGAGTTCGAGAAGGCGGCGCGCAGCGTGCACGACCGCTTCCTCCAGCTCTTCGACGAGGGCACCTTCGTCAACGGGGCCGGCGAGACGGTGTCGTGCAACAACACGCTCATCGTCGCCACGTCCAACGTGGGCGCGGAGGTGTACCGCGAGTCCGGCATGGGCTTCGTGGGCCACAAGCGCTCGGAGGAGATGGTGACGGAGGTGGACCGCCGCATCGGCGAGGCCTTCCGCCCGGAGTTCCTCAACCGCTTCGACGCCATCTGCCACTTCCGGCCGCTGTCCAAGGTGGACATCCGCAAGATTGCCCAGCGCGAGGTGGGCCGCGTGCTGGAGCGCGAGGGCATCCGCGCCCGCGCGCTGGACGTGGAGGTGACGCCGCAGGTGGTGGACCTCCTCGTGGAGCGCGGCTACTCGCCGCAGTTCGGCGCGCGCTACCTGCAGCGGGAAATCGAGAAGACGCTCACCGCGGCGCTGGCGGTGGAGATTGCGCGCAAGCCGCTGCCTCCGGGCACGCCGGTGCGGGTGGAGACGCGGCCGGGGAGCCGGGTGGTGGCCGTGGCGGAGCCGCCCGCGGCACCGCCCTCGCCCACCGCGCAGCTCCTGCTGCCTTCGGCCCGCGCGGCCCCGGTGAAGCGGCGGCTGGACCGCAAGTCGCTCCTGTTCGAGATGGACCGGCTGGTGGGCAAGACGCGCGCGCTGGCCGTGTCCTCGGGCCGGCCGGAGCTGGAGCAGCGGCGCGCGGCGCTGCTGGCGGAGACTCAGGCGCCCAACCTGTGGGACGACCCCACGCGCGCGGCGGAGGTCATCCGGGCCTTCCGCTCGGTGGAGGCGAACCTCAACGAGCTGGAGCGGCTGGAGGCCGCGTGCCTCTTCGCGCGGCGGCTGGTGCGCGAGGCGAAGAACGAGGTGCAGCTCGCCTCCGCGGCGAAGCAGGTGGAGGACGTCGCACGCGAGGTGCAGATGGCGGAGGCGCTCCACGCGTCCGGCTCCACCCCGCAGGACAACGAGGCGCTGGTGGACATCTGCGCCAGCGACGCGGCGGAGGCGCAGGACGCGTGGGTGCAGGAGCTGGCCACCATGTACCTGGGCTGGGCGCAGCGGCGCGGCTACGAGGCCGTGGCGGTGGCCGAGGCGGAGGAGCCCGCGCGCGTGGTGGTGCGCATCGCCGGCCCTGGCGCCTACGGCTTCCTCGCGGGCGAGGCGGGCATGCACCGCCGCCTGGAGGACGAGAAGCGCCAGCGCGCGTACGTGCGCGTGCATCGGGGCGGCGCGCTGTCGGAAGACGAGCTGGAGCTGCTGGACGTGCAGGGCCGTCCGGTGAAGAGCCACGAGGGCTCCTACCTGCAGCGCGTGCGCACGGAGGTGACGGTGAAGGACGAGTCCACCGGGCGCGTGCTCACGCTCACCGGCGCGGGCGAACTGGACGAACTGAAGGACATTGCCTCGCGCGTGGTGTTCGGGCAGGGCGGCTCCACGGACGAGGCCCGGCGCTACTACGTGGGCCGGGGCGCCCGGGTGGAGGACCCGCGCACCGGCGCCGGCAGCCCGCGCGTGAAGGACGTGATGCGGGGCGAGCTGGACGTGTTCATCGCCGCGTGGATTTCCCGCCCGCCCGCGGAGCCACCCGTCACGGGGAGCTGAGGCAGAAGCACCCTGCTCGGGGCTAGGCTGTGGCCCATGCGCCTCAAGTCGGGCTCGCCTCTCTTCTTCGTGCTGCTGTGGTCCGTCGTCGCCCTGGGGGCCGATGCGTTCGTCCTCCTGAGCATCGCCCGCGGCCTCCGCACGGCGACCTGGCCCGAGGCGCCGGGCACCATCCTGGACAGCTCGGTGAAGGCGCACCGGGGCAGCAAGGGGACCACCTACAGGCTGTCCGTGCGCTACAGCTATTCGGTGGACGGGCAGTCGTATGAGGGCACCCGGCACCGCCATGCCATCTGGAGCACCACCAACAGCAAGGTGATAGGGGCCCAGCTTCAGCGCTACCCCGCGGGCGCCCAGGTCACCGTGTCCCACTCGCCGGACGCCACCGACTCCGTGCTGGAGCCCGGAGCCAGCGGTGTGGACATCTTCCTGCTGCTCATCCTCTTCCCCTTCAACGTGGTGCTGCTGGCAACCACGCGCGCCGCGTTGCGAAGCACGAGGCCAGAGGAGGTCGCGGTGGCCGCCGTGCAACGCAGCGGCCGCCTGCACGTGGTGCTCAATGACACGCCACCGAAGCTCGCGGGCGCCTACGGTGCGGGCGGCGCGGCCATCGCGGCCGTCTTCGGCGTGGGCATCCCCGTCGGCTTCGACCCGCGCCTGTCCGTCGCGCTGTTCTCGTGGGCCGCCGTCGCGGCGGCGGGCATGGCCGCGGCGGGGTGGATGCGGGCGCGGGTGGACTCCGGCCACTACGACCTCGTGCTCTCCCCTCGCGCGCGTCGCCTGTCCCTGCCCGCCAGCTCTGGCCGCAAGGAGCGGCTGGACGTGCAGTGGGACGAGGTCCAGGCCATCACCGTGGTTCCCCACGAGGAGACGACGAGCAGGGGCGTCCGGACGACGTACCGTCCCACTCTCGTGCTCACCGGCGAGGTCCAGCCCCGTCAGGTGGTCGTCTTCGACGAGCCCGACGAGGGCAGGGCCGAGGCGCTGGCGGCCTGGCTGCGGGCCCAGCTGAAGCTGGACACAGCAGCGGGCCCGGCCTGGCTGTCCGCCTGAAGTCTCCGCGTCAGCGAGCCCGCTGGGCTACCCGGGCGGGCGGGTTCGCGCCGGGCGCCGAGGCCATGGACTGGCCAAGCTTCCTGGCGCTCTGCGGGAAGGGCCCACGGGCCACTTCCTCACCCGAGGGGCTCAGCACCTTCGCGACGACCTGGTCGAAGCCCTTCTTGAGGCCCATCGACTTGTGGGGCTCGCCCTTCGAGTCCGCCACCATGTACAGCGACGACTCCAGCTCCGCCGGCACCGCCTGCCCGTGCTTGCGGAACATCTGCTTCATCAGGTCGAGCGACTCGCGGTGGCTCTTGCGAATCTCCCCCTTCGCCATGCCCTTGAAGAGGCCGGGCACGTCCCGCAGGTCCACGTGGACCACGACGATGGGCTTCTCCTCGCGCACGTCGTAGATGAACTGGTACACGTGCTGACGCAGCTCGTCACGAGTCCCCTTGTTGGCATAGAGCACCACCGTGGGCCGGCCCTGGCCGATGGGGACGTCCTTGCCGAATACGTCCTGGAGCCCGGCAGCCTGCGCGGGGAGTGCTCCTACCAGTGCCAGCAGACCTGCGAGTGCCGCGATCATCCTCATGTGACGTATCCCTTTCGTGTCGAATTGCGGAGTCCTGACGAACAGGGCGATGCGTGTCCTGAATCCCCGCCACGTGACGGGGACCTCCGGGGTCCTCCCGCTCCCCTGGCGGGCCGCCCCTGGCAGGCCTGCTCGATTGCCCCACGTCCAGGACCTCTGCTATCGCCCCCCACCTCGCGCCACATGAGCGTGGCGCCGGGAGGGGGCAGTCATGTCGCGGCCGTGCAAGGGTTTGAGAGGAATTGTCACACTGTTGCTGATGGCGCTGGCGGTGCCGGCGTCCGCGGCCAATCCGTTTGAGCAGGGGATGGTGACCATCACCCTGGATGACGGCTGGGCCACGCAGTACACGAAGGCGCGTCCGGCGCTCAACGCGCGGAACATGGACGCCACCTACGCGCTCGTCACCAACGCCATCTCCCAGGGCTGGGGCGGCTACATGAGCCTGGCCCAGGTGCAGACGCTCGTCGCGGAGGGTAATGACATCGCCAGCCACACGCTCACGCACCCGGACCTGACGACGCTGTCCGCGCCCCAGCTCACCTCCGAGCTCCAGGACTCGCAGGCGTGGCTCCTGAGCAACCTGAACGTGTCCGCCGTGCCGAGCTTCGTGGTGCCCTACGGCATCTACAACAACACCGTGCAGGGCTCCATCCGCCAGTACTACGCGAGCAGCCGCACGGTGAACGCCGGCCGCAACTTCCGCGACACGCTGGTGTACGAGCTGCGGGGCAATGACGTGCACCGCGCCGTGACGGTGGCCACCGTGCGCGGCTGGAT
Source organism: Pyxidicoccus trucidator (assembly GCF_010894435.1). Classification (NCBI taxonomy): domain Bacteria; kingdom Pseudomonadati; phylum Myxococcota; class Myxococcia; order Myxococcales; family Myxococcaceae; genus Pyxidicoccus; species Pyxidicoccus trucidator. The sequence goes on from NZ_JAAIXZ010000001.1 coordinate 455,378, forward strand.
TGACCAGGCCATCGCCGAGAAGAGCTGGCTCATCCTCGTGTTCCACGAGTTCGTGGACGGCACGCCGACGCGCGACACGCAGTACAAGACGGCCAACTTCGCCTCCATCCTCAACTACATCCAGACGCGCGGCGCGCGCACCGTCACCCTGTCCGAGGGCGTGGCGATGATGGAAGGGCGCACCGACCCGGACCCCGTAGCCGGCCTGCCCATCTACGCGGACGCGCTGGAGAGCGGCTTCGCCAACTGGAGCTGGGCGACGCACTCGCTCGACGAGACGGGCGTGGTGCACGCGGGCAGCTCGGCCATCAGCTTCGAGGCGGACGCGTGGTCCGGGCTGATGTTCCACCACTCGGGCGTGGACCTGTCGCTGTACCAGTCCCTCGAGCTGTGGGTGCATGGCGGCACCACGGGTGGGCAGTCCGTGCAGTTGGTGCTCCATGACGGCACGCAGACGCTCGGGGCCGTGTCACTGGACGCGGCGCTGGGGGCGGCCATCGCCCCGGGCACGTGGCAGAAGGTGACTGTCCCGTTCAGCAGCCTGGGCCTGACGTCCGGGACGCTGGTGGACCTGTACTTCCAGGACGCCTCGGGCGGAGACCAGGCCACGGTGTACCTGGATGACATCTCGCTGATTCCCCACTGAGGCGCTCGGTGGGGCCGGGCTCCGGGCCTTCCCTCGGGGAAGGCCGGCCTGGAGCCCGGCGCGGGGGCTTCAGAAGCGGCCGGAGAACCCGCCGATGAAGCCACCGTGAGGCGTGGTGCCCGCGGAGGGGACCAGCAGCAGCGCCGGGCTGGAGCTGGGGCCCCGCCGGGGCTCGGGGCGCGACTGGGAGGGGGACAGGTCCTCGGACAGCTCGAAGCCGACGACGGAGCCGAGCACCGCCGCCAGGGGGACGCTGAGGAGGACGACACTGCCGTCGCCGTTCTCGATACTGCTATTGATGAGCACCGAGGCGAGGAGCGCGCCGCCCCCGCCCACGAGCATCCCCAGGTAGGAGCTTCCCAGCCCACCGCGGACTCCCAACAGCCGCCCGACCGCGAAGACGCCCAGGGGAAGACCGAGGGCCGCTCCGCCGAGTGCTCCAAATAGAATCGGACCGAGGCAATCCTCACTTCCACAGTCGGAGACCCCGACCAGCGCCACCATGCCCAGGACACCTCCCACCGCGCCGGTGGCGCCCGCGCCCAGCGATTCGAGCAGGCCCCGAAGGGCCAGCGGCATGGTGGAGCCACTTCGCGGCTCCGGCTCGCGCAAGTCCAGCGGCTCGCTGAGGAGGTCCGGAATGGGCGTGAGCTCCGGTGCGGGAGCGGGCTCGGCCGGGACGAGCGGCGGAACGGACACGGCCTCCGGGGGAGCGGAGTCCTGGGCCTCCATGGGCACCGCCCAGGCCTCGGAGAGGCCGGGGAGCGCCGTGCACAGGAGGAAGAAGGAGATGGCGAAGCGGCGGAACTTGACCATGCGGGCAAGCCTAGCGACTTCCCGAGACGCCTGCGCAGTGCCCCAGGGTGCGGACGGACCGCGCCATCGGTCTCAGGCGCCGGGCGTCAGCAGGCCGTGGACGTGGGGCTGTCCATCCTCGGCCCTCACACGCCAGGCGACGCCTCCCCCGGGCTGCGCCGCCGTCTGGAACACCACGCGCGAGGGCAGCAGCAGCGGGCGGCGGAAGTCCGAGGTGAGCGTGAGGGCGGGTGCTTCCGCGGCCTCGCCCATCTCCGCCACGCAGCGACCCACGGTCCACATGCCGTGGACGATGGCGCGTGGGAAGCCGAAGAGGCGCGCGGTGAGGGCGTACAGGTGGATGGGATTGTAGTCGCCGGAGGCGCGCGCGTACCGCCGGCCGGTGTCCTCGGGCACCGACCAGTTCGCGGGGCGGCTGCTGGCGAAGCGGGCGTCCTCTTCGGTAGCAGTGGAAGCGCTCGCGGGCTTCGGCTCGCGAGGGCGCGCGTCGGCACCAGGAAGGCGGCGGAGCATGGTGGTGAAGGCGCTCCACACGAGCGTGCCGTCCACCTCCACGTGGGTGTGCAGGTCCAGCTCGCGTCCCAGCCGCACCTCGCGCTGTCCCTCCACCCAGGTGTGCACCGAGAGCGGCGTCCCCTCCTCCAGCCGGCGGTGCTGCTGGATGCGGTTGCGCACGTGAATCATGCCGAGCAGCCGGTAGGGGAACTCGGGGTGGTTGAGCAGCGCGATGTGCAGCGGCGCGGCGAGCACCTGTGGGAAGGGCAGCGGCAGGTACCCGTCGGAGGGGAAGCCGCAGACCTCCCGGTAGCGGGCGAGCTGCACCGGGTCCGGAGCGAAGTGGCGCAGCCGCACTTCCAGTCGGGGCACCTCGGCGGGGCGCGAGGGACGGCGGGCCACGGCGGCACGCAGCAGCTCCCTGGCGAGCGGTGGGGGCGAGGTGAGCTCGAGGACACGCGAGGTAGCGGACACGGAAGGCTCCTATCGGGAAGCGGCCGGACGCCCCCTTATGGCAGCACGCGCGGCGGCGGGCGGAAAGAAGTGTCTCCGGCACGACGCGCGGGAATCAGCCAGACAACGAAGTCGCGGGCGGATGAGCGGGAGTCGGGAGCCGCCCTGCCTGAAGTCCCCTGGCGAAAGCAAGGCCCCTGCCCCGGGCCCCGCCCCTTCTCACGGGCATGCGGCGTGGGAGAACATCCTGGCCGTGTCCTGTTTCGATGAGAAGGCCGCACGCGCGCTCGCCGCCGGCATGCTTCCCAGTGTGGAAGCAAACCGGCTGCGTCGTCATGCGGAGGGGTGCCGCCATTGCGCGTCGCTCCTGGCACGGGTGACGCCCCCGGGTTCCGCCTCTCACCGTGCCGTCGTCGCTTCAGGGGAGGCGGTGACGATTCGGAACGGCAATGAGCCGCGCGGCGCCGCGAAGGCTGGCGCCGACGACAAGCACGTCACCGAGCCCATCCCCGTGGCTCGAGCGTCCAGGTCGCGAAGGGCTGGACGCCGCGACCCCGCCCCCGCGCAGGTGACGTTGGTTGTCCCACCGCCCGCGCGGCCCCAGGGCGCCAGCGTCCGCGTCCCGCCTCCCAACGCGAACGCGAGCGTGCCCGCCTCCGAGAAACCGCTCCGCCCCGAGCCGCGCGGCTCGCCTCCCGAGGCCGTGGCCCCCGCCCCCGCGCGCAAGGCCCCCGCGGACCGCGAGTCGCCCGCACGCGCCTCGGTGGGCCGCTACCACATCCTCGACAAGCTGGGCTCCGGCGGCATGGGCGTCGTCTACAGCGCCTATGACCCGGAGCTGCACCGGCGCGTGGCCATCAAGCTGCTGCACCCGGACGCCAACACGGTGGTCCGGGCCGACGGCTCCTCGCGACTGCTGCGCGAAGCCCAGGCCATGGCGCGCCTCTCCCACCCGAACGTCGTCTCCGTCTACGACGCGGGCACCTTCGCCGGGCGCGTCTTCATCGCGATGGAGCTGGTGGAGGGCCTGTCCCTGCGCCACTGGCTCCAAGCGGAGCACCGCACCTGGCGCGAGGTGATGGAGCTCTTCCGCCAGGCCGGCCAGGGACTGGCGGCGGCCCACGCGGCCGGGCTCGTGCACCGCGACTTCAAGCCCGCCAACGTCATCGTGAACCGCGACGGCCGTGCGCAGGTGATGGACTTCGGACTGGCCCGCACCACCACGGACCTCGAGGCGGCGGAGGCGGGCCGGCCCACCACGCCCTCGCTGCTGCCCATCACCCAGGACGACCTGCTGGAGTCGCCCCTCACCGAGGCCGGCCGTGTCATGGGCACCCCCGCGTACATGCCGCCCGAGCAGCAGCACGAGGACGGGCGCACCGACGCGCGCGGAGACCAGTTCAGCTTCTGCGCCTCCCTGTATGAAGCCCTCTACGGACAGCTCCCCTTCGAGGGGAAGCGCTCGGCGGAGTACCTGAGCGAGGCGCGCACGGGCCGCGTGCGTCCGCCGCCCCGGGGCAGCCGCGTCCCCTCCTCGCTGTTTCGCGCCCTCGCCCGGGGCCTGTCCCCCTCGCCCGAGGCGCGCTACGCGTCCATGGCGGTGCTGCTGGAGGCGCTCGGCGGGGACCCGTCCGTGGACTGGCAACGTCGCGGGGCCGTGGCCGCCGCGGCGCTGCTGCTCGCCAGCGCCGTGGGCGTCACGTGGTGGGTGGGCAACCACCGTCGGACTCCCTGCCGTGACGCCGAGGCCAGGCTGGCCGGTGTCTGGGACGGTCAGCGCAAGGTCGACGTCCAGCAGGCCTTCACGGCTACGGGCAAGCCCCACGCGCCCACGGCCTTCACGCGCGTGACCGCGACGCTCGACGGCTTCGCGCGCGAGTGGACAGGCATGCACCGCGAGACGTGCGAGGCCGCCCGGGTGCGAGGCCACCAGTCCGACGAGGTGCTGTCGCTGCGCATGGCGTGCCTGGAGCGTCGCCGCTCCGCCCTGGGCGCGATGACGGGCGTGCTCGTGCAGACGGATGCCGAGTCGCTCGACTCCGCGCTGGACGCGGCGCAGCGCCTGCCGCCCGTGTCCGGCTGCGCGGACGTGGAGGCCCTGCGACGCGGGCTGCCCGAGTCCTCCGAGCAGCGCGAGCAACTGGAGGCCCTGCGCGCCCGCGTGGACCGCGCCACCGCGCTGGTGGAGGCGGGCCGCTACACGCAGGCCCAGGAGGAGCTGAAGGTGGCGCTGGAGCAGTCGCGCACGCCGGACTCGCGGCCGGTGCTCGCGGAGGCGCTGGAGCTGGAGGGCCGGCTCGGCCTCGTCATGGGCGACGAGGCCCGCGCCCGGGCCGCGCTGCGCGAGTCCCTGCTCACGGCGCAGGCCCTCCGCCATGACCAGCTGGCCGCCCGCGCCGCAGCGCGGCTGGTCACCACCGTCTCCTCCGAGCGCACGCTGGAGGAGTGGAGCGTGGCGCAGGCCCGCTCCGCAATCGAACGCGCCGGCGGAGCCCCGGAGCTGGAAGCGCTGCTCCAGATGAGCCTGGGCCGCAACGACTTCCTCCGGGGCCAGTATGCGCAGGCCGCGGAGGCCTTCGCTCGCTCCGCCACGCTGCGCGAGAAGGACCTCGGCGCCGAGCACCTGCTCACCGTGGAGTCGCTCCGCAATCAGGCCGCGGCCCTGTCCCGCACGCCGGACACCGAGCGCGCCGCCGACCTGCTGCGCCGCGTGCTGGAGACGACGGAGCGGGTGATGGGCCCCGACCATCCGCAGACGGCCATGGCCGCCAACGCCGTCGGCTACCACCTGGTGTCCAGCCGCCGCTTCGAGGAGGGCATGCCGTACCTGCTGCGGGCCATTGCCCTCGAGGAGCAGGCGCTGGGCGCCGACAGCGCCACGCTGAGCTACCCGCTCAACAACCTCGCCGACGCGCTGGAGTCACTCGACCGCTACGCCGAGGCCCGGCCCCTGCGCGAGCGCGCGCTGGCGTTGGACCTGAAGGCCCATGGCCCCGCGCACCCGGAGACGGCCGCGGACCTGACGGCGCTCGGAGACCTGGCCCTGCGCGAGGGCAGGCCGCGCGACGCCATGGACTTCGCCCGGCGCGCGGTGGACGCATACGAGGCCTTCCAGAAGGACCACCCGGACGTGGCCGCCCCGCTGACGACGCTGGGACAGGCGCTGCTGGCCCGGGGACAGGCGCGCGAGGCCCACGCCGCGCTGGAGCGCGCGCTCCACCTCCGCACCCTCCACCCCGGCCCGGGAGCGGACCTCGCGAAGACGCGCTTCGCCCTCGCTCGCGCCCTGCCCTCGAAGGACGCCGCCCGGGCGCGCGCGCTGGCCACCCAGTCCCTGGCCTTCTACGCCTCGGACGCCGCCACCTTCTCCGCCGAGGCCGACCGCATCCGGGAGTGGCTCCAGGGCCGGCGCCGCTGAGTCCTCCGCTCCGGGTCTCTCCGGACCTGTCGGACCTGGCGAGGGCCTCGTCGCCGGCTTCTCACCCTTCGTGCGCCTGGGCGGGCGCCAGCGCCAGCCAGGGGGGCCGGCGACCGGACCCGGTCGCTCTTCCGCCTCCCCTCCATGCAACTTTCCGACGCGCGCGACGGGCTGAGTCCTTACACTTCCGTCAAATGCTTCACGTCATACCCCTCGGCGGCCTCGGAGAAATCGGCCTCAACTCCATGGTCGTCGCCTGTCGCGGGGAGATGCTGCTCATCGATGCCGGGCTGATGTTCCCCTCCGCGGGGATGCCCGGCGTCGACATCATCATCCCGGACTTCAGCCACCTGAAGCAGAACGCCGCCCAGCTCAAGGGCGTGCTGCTCACCCACGGCCACGAAGACCACCTGGGCGCGCTCCCCTACCTGCTCAACGAGGTGCCCGTCCCCGTCTACGGCACGCGCTTCACGCTGGCCATGGCCCGCCACCGCCTGAGCGAGATGGGGCTGGAGGCGGACCTGCGCGAAATCGAGCCGCGCGAGCCCTTCCACGTGGGCACCGCCTTCAAGGTGGAGGCCAGCCGCGTCACCCACACCGTGCCGGACGCGGTGGGCTTCATCATCCGCACCCCCGAGGGCACCCTCATCCACACCGGGGACTTCAAGCTGGACCCGGACCCCATCGACGGGCTGCGCACGGACCTGGAGCGCTGGGGCCAGGCCGGCGAGGAGGGCGTGCTGTGCCTCCTGTCGGACTCCACCAACTCCGAGCTCACCGAGGAGACGGGCAGCGAGCGCGTGGTGGAGCAGACCTTCGAGCGCCTCTTCACCGGCGCCACCGGCCGCATCATCGTCGCCCTCTTCTCCTCCAACCTCCACCGCGTGCGGCACCTCCTCGCGCTCGCCGAGCGGCTGGGGCGCAAGGTGGCCCTCCAGGGCCGCAGCATGATTCGCAACGTGGAGATGGCGCGCGAGCTGGGCTACCTGGACGCGCCCGACTCGCTCTTCATCCACCTGGACACGGTGACGCAATTGCCGGCCCACCGCGTGCTGGTCGTCACCACCGGCGCCCAGGGCGAGCCCCGGGCCGGGCTGTCACAGCTGGCCGCGGGAGACGGGCCCGTGCGGTTGGACCCGGGAGACCTCGTGGTGCTCAGCTCGCGCCCCATCCCCGGCAACGAGCGCTCCGTGGGCGCGCTCATCGACGAGCTCCAGTGGCGCGGCGCGCGCGTCGCCTACGCGCAGCTGGAGCCGGGCGTCCACGTCTCCGGCCACGCCAGCCGGCCGCAGCAGCGGCGGGTGCTGGATTTGGTGAAGCCGCGCCACTTCGTCCCCGTGCACGGCGAGGGCCGCCACCTGCACCGACACCTGGCCACCGCGCGCGAGGCCGGCCTGGAGCCCGCGCAGTGTCTGCTGGCGCAGGACGGAGACATCGTCACCTTCCAGGAGGGCCGGGGCCGCTTCAGCGGCAGCGTGCCGGCGGGCCGCGTCTTCAAGGACAGGTTCGGCAGCGGTGTGGTGACGCCGGACACCCTCCAGGAGCGCGTGAAGCTGTCGGAGACGGGCATGGTGGCCGCCGTCGTCGTCCTCCAGCGGGACAACCAGAAGCTGGTGGCGGGGCCCCAACTGTCCGGCCAGGGACTGAGCCTGGACGAGCAGGTGATGCTCCCCCGGGTGGCCCAGGAGGCCCGTACCCTCTTCGAGGCCCTGTCCCCCCAGCTCCGGGGGGACGACGCCCTGGTGCGAGAGGAACTCACCCGGGCGGTGCGCCGCGCCTTCAAGCTGTACACCTCCCGGCGCCCCCTGGTGGTGCCCATGGTCGTCCGGGTGTAGGTGTGGTAAGGGCCGCACCCGATGCCATCCTTCGACGTCGTCTCGAAAATCGACCTGGCCGAGCTCGACAACGCGGTCAACCAGACCAAGAAGGAGCTCAGCACCCGCTATGACTTCCAGGGCACCCAGGCGGACGTGGTGCTGGCCCCGGACCATACCGCCATCACCGTGAAGGCCAACAGCGAAGACCGCGTCCAGGCCGCCAAGGAAGTCCTCCTGGGCAAGCTGGCCAAGCGCAACATCAGCCTCCACGCGCTGGAGTACGGCGACATCGAGAAGACCGGCCTCCACAACGTGAAGCAGGTCATCAAGCTCCAGCAGGGCATCCCCGTGGAGAAGTCCAAGGAGCTGGTGAGGCTCCTCAAGGACTCGAAGATGAAGGTGCAGGGCTCCATCCAGGCGGACCAGCTCCGTGTCACCGGGAAGAACCGGGACGACCTCCAGGCCGCCATGGCCCTGTTCCGCAAGGAGCAGGACCGGATGAAGCTGGACATGCAGTTCACCAACTTCCGCGATTAGAAGACGCCCATGCGCGCCGCTGCTGCCCTGTCCCTCTTCCTGATGCTGTGCGCCCCGGCCGTGGCTTCCGCCCAGGAGGAGCGCCCCGCCCGGGCAGTGCCCGTCCTGTCCAAGGCCCCGCGCTTCCAGGGGGGCCTCAAGGGCCTCACCTCGCCGTTGCTGCTCAAGCCCGCGCCCGTCGCGGGGGCCAGTGCGTCCTTCACCGCGAAGGTGGGCGTGCGCAAGGACACCCTCTATGTGGCCGTGGAGGCCACGGACGACCAGCTCGGCGCGGCCGACCTGCTCACCGTGTCCCTCTTCTTCCCGGGCTCCGGCCCCACCGCCACCGGCTACACGTGGCGCTTCGCCTTCGACGGCAAGCGCGCCTCGGGCGCGGAGAGCGGCACGCCGGCCTTCGCCCAGGAGAAGGTGACGGCGGCCGTGCAGCGCCGGGGCAACACGCTGGAGCTGATGGCCTCCATCCCCGTGCGCGCCTTCCCCCGCTTCCCCGCCACGGACCCGCTGGTGATGGACCTGTGCCTCACCTACGAGGACCAGGACGGCACGGGCGGCAAGACGACGTCCGTCTCCAACTGCCAGAGCGGCACCATGGTGGGCGAGGCGCTCCGGCTGCCGGACGAGCTGCGCAAGGGCCTGAAGCTGAAGCCGCCGGAGGCCGTCACCGCGCTGGAGCCCGCGAAGGACGGCTGGCTGGGCTGGGATTTGCTCAGCTTCCCGGCCTGGGTGCAGGCGGACGTGCCCCTGACTCCCGCCTCGCTGCGCACGCTGGCGTTGCCGGGCTCGCTGGAGGCCTCGAAGATGGGCGTCAACGTCCCGGAGGCGCTCAGCCTGCCGGACGGGCGCCCCGTCGTCTCGGTGCTCTCAGGGAAGAATCCCTATGCCGTCGACGGTCGGTGTGACGCCGATAGTGAGCTGCGGATGGGGCTATACCTGGTGACGGGGAAGACAGGGCTTCGGGTGCTCGAGTGGCCGGCCGCCACCTGCGCGCTGGGTCGGGCTGCTTCAATGGAATTGGATGAAGAGGGAGCGCTGACCATCGGTTACTCGAACGGCGCGACCATGAACTTTGTCTGGAGTGGCGACCACTTCGGGCAGACTCAACTCGGAAAGCGGTAGACGCAGTGGACGACACCAAGAGCCTGTACATGATGACCCTCGGCTGCCCGAAGAACCGGGTGGACTCCGAGGTGATGCTGGGCACGTTGCAGCACCACGGCTACAAGCTGGTGCAGGAGGCCTCCGAGGCCCAGGTCATCGTGGTCAACACGTGCGCCTTCATCGGTCCGGCGAAGCAGGAGTCGGTGGACTCCATCCTGGAGATGGCCGAGCTGAAGAAGTCGGGCGCCTGCCAGACGCTGGTGGTGACGGGCTGTCTGTCCCAGCGCTACGGCCAGGAGCTGTCGAAGGAGATGCCGGAGGTCGACCACTTCCTGGGCACCAGCGCCTACGCCCAGATTGGCGACCTGCTGGCCGCCGAGGCGTCGCCGCGTCAGGTGATTCCGGACCCCGACTACATCCACGACTCCAACACGCCGCGCGTCAACTCGATGCCGAAGTACACGGCGTACCTCAAGGTGTCCGAGGGCTGCGACAACGCCTGCGCCTTCTGCATCATCCCCACGCTGCGCGGCGGGCAGCGCTCGCGCCCCATCGACGACATCCTCATCGAGGCGAAGCGGCTGGCGGACAGCGGCGTGCAGGAGCTGAACCTCGTCGCGCAGGACCTCACCGCGTACGGGCATGACCTGCCGGGCAAGCCGAAGCTGCATGACTTGCTCAAGGCCCTGGTCCAGGTGGACGTGAAGTGGATCCGCCTGCACTACGCCTACCCGCGCGTGTTCCCGGACGAGCTCATCGAGGTCATGGCCGCGGAGCCGAAGATTGCCCGCTACCTGGACATGCCGGTGCAGCACGTCAGCGACAAGCTGCTGCTGTCGATGAAGCGCGGCCGCAACTCGGAGTTCCTCAAGGGCCTGCTGGCGAAGCTGCGCGCGCGCGTGCCCGGGCTGGTGATGCGCACCTCGCTCATCGTCGGCCTGCCGGGGGAGACGGAAGAAGACTTCGAGATGCTGAAGGAGTTCGTGAAGGCGCAGCGCTTCGAGCGGCTGGGCGTCTTCCAATACTCCGACGAGGAGGGCACCGCCGCGTTCGACTTGCCGGACAAGGTGCCGCAGAAGACGATTGAGCGCCGGTGGCGTGAGGTGATGGCCATCCAGAAGCGCATCAACCGCGAGCAGAACAAGAAGCTCGTGGGGCAGCGGCTGGAGGTGCTGGTGGAAGGCCCCGCGCCGGAGACGGAGCACCTGCTGGTGGGCCGCCACCAGGGACAGGCGCCGGACATCGACGGGCTCGTGTACATCAACGACGGCTTGGCGTACCCGGGGGAGCTCGTCACCGTGGAGGTGACGGAGGCCCACGACTACGACCTGGTCGCCCGCGTGGTGGAGCGCCCGGACCCGAAGCAGCGCCAGCACACCGCCCGCGACGCGCATCCCGCGCCCGTGCCGGTGGTCGCGAAGCCGCGCCCCGCGACTCGCGCGGAGTAGTGCGTCACCCGGGGCCGTGGGCAGTGCGCCACGGCCCGTGCGGCAGTTGGCCCGCTGAAATGGCGCGGGCCGTGCGACGCGCTCACTTCGTGGGCGCGTCCTCCAGGAGGATGCGGCGGCCCGGGCTGACGGCCTGCAGCCGCTCGCGCAGCTTCTCCCGCTCCTTCTGCATCCCCTTCGGCAGCGCTGCCAGCTTCTCGTGCAGCTCGCGCGCCGTCTCGTCGTACCAGTCCTGGCGAGCGGTGCCGCCCGACGCGAGGTAGTGCGCGGCGCCCGCCAGGAGCACGCAGGCGTTCTCCCAGCCCGGGTCCTGTCCGGGACCACCCTCGTTACGGGTGAAGAGGACGGCCTGCCCCAGCGTCGTCCCCGGCGCGAGGACCACGGTGACGAGGGAGAACGCCGCGGTGCCCGAGGGCTCGCGCATGCTGAGCCAGAGGAACCAGTAACGCCCCTCGGGGGCGGGGGACTCCACCACGTAGATTTCAGTAATCGGCGCCAGGCCGCCGCCGGGCAGCCGGCCCACGAGGCCGACCTCTTCAGGCACCACCAGCACCAGCGAATCCACCGGGAGCTTCAGGTCATCACATGGCAGCGTGGGCGGCGTCTCCCTCAGCAGCCGCCGGGCGAGCTCCGCCGTCACTTCGTAGCGCTGCCGGCCTCGCTGCTCGTGGGCGACGAGGTGCCAGTGCCGGAGGACCGTCTGGAAGGTGGACTGACGAAGCTGCTCGCGGGCCGCAGGCGCTTCGATTCCGCGCCGCTCGCTGATGTCGTCCAGGGCGAAGCGCATCGCCTCCGCCATCTCCTTGTCCTTCATGAGCTCGACGTAGCGCGTGTAGCCGACGCGTGCGGCCACGCGCTCGACGACGGCCAGCAGCGCGTAGCGGACGGCGCCCGCACCCTCCTCCGCCGACAGCTTGCCCCGCTCCACATCCTTCACGAGGACACGCTGCATCCGCGTGAAGCCCTCCTTCTCCAGGTAGAGGCGGGCCAGCTCGATGGAGTGGCGCTGCTCGGTGTACTGACGGTCGAACTCGGTCGGGGGCGGTCGCATGAGGGAGGGAACCCGTGGGACGTGGAGCCCGGAGCAGAACGCAGGCCCCGCCGACTGTCCAGGCAACCGGCGTGGCCCATGACGTTCCCACGTCAGTCCGCCAGCCCTCCCCCACCCGCCGTACGGGGAGCAGCTCCGGGCGCTACCTCGGGTCCTCGGGCTCCAGCTCGCGCTCCTCGGGCGGAGGCTCACGCGAGGGCGAGGTGCGGGAGGGCAACGCCACGCCCTCTCCCAGCGGGGTGGGCTGGCACTCGCACAGGGTGCGGCGGGAGGCCGTCTCGGTGACGAAGGCACAGGCCGTGGGGCACTCTGGCTGGCGGCCCTCCTCGAACAGGGCCAGCTTGAAGCTGGCGGCGGCGGACAGGGCCGCATGGCACGCGGGCAGCGCCTGCGCCAGCGAGGTCCACGGCAGACGGTGCTGCGTGGTGAGCCCCCGACTGGTGGCAGGGAAGCTCAGTCCCACGCCGCAGCCCGTCTCCAGCCGCAGGCCGTCCGCGCCCAGGGCCTCCAGGTGCAGCCGTCCCCCCTCGGGCAGGTCGCGATGAACGGCGCCACTGACGGAGACACTGCCGTCCGGCTCGCGCCGCACGTGCAGGCCGTAGCAGGCCTCCTCGCTGAAGGTACCGTCCGGGTGGGCGCACCGCTGGCGCTCCACCGAAGGCGACGCCGCCGACGCCGATGAAGAAGCCGAAGCTTCGCCCGGAGCTGGAGCACCCGACGGAGCCGGGGCCGAGGCTCCGCCCGGTGCGGGGGCAGTAGCCGAAGCCGCCACCCCACCTGACACCGGGGCCGGAGCAGGCGTCAGCGGCCCCACGCGCGGCCGGCGCAGCACCAGCGCTCCACCCTTCGCGTCGAGCGTGGCCGTGAAGCGCCCCCAGACATCCGGGCCCAGCCGCCCCAGGCTACTCGGTGAGTCCCACCGCCCCGCCGCCTCCACCACCAGCGGGCTGGCTCCCACGCCTTCCGCCACCTCCACCGCATCCACCGCGAAGGTCCGCGCTGGAAGGTTGGCCGCCGTCTCCAGCGGTTGCAGCCCCTGCGCCTCGGCGGGCCCCACCGCCAGCCGGGAGAAGGGCTCACGCGAGCCGAGGACGAAGGGGCCCGTCAGGTCCGCACCGCCCTGTCTCACCCGCACGGCCAGCAGCGGCCAGTCGCCCAGCGGCTCTCGGTTGAGCTCCACCACGTAGACCTCGCGCGCGGCCTCGGAACCTCTCGCCTCCGCGGCGTACGCCTCGCGCGGGCGGGAAGCCGTGAAGGTGACCTCGCGACGCAGCGGGTCCACGGTGAGCGCAAGGGGCTCCAGCACGTCCGCGCCCAGCGTCACCGCGCAGGCCCGCTCGCCGGACAGGCCCGCGGTCCGCATCGGCGACACCACCGGCCCCACGGAGAACGCGGGCAACGGCACCACCGGCCAGGACCTGAAGCCGCCCGCGGGCTCCGGAGCGCGCACGGTGCCCTCGGGCGCGGGGGGCTCGCCCTCGAAGCACCCCTTGGACACGAGGGAGAGCGGCCGCGCCACATCCAGCACCACCGGCACGGCGCGGGTGCCCAGCCGGCCCGCCACCGTGAGGCGCAGCGCGGGAGACGCCAGCAACGGCAGCGTCTGGCCCGCGAAGCCCTGGGGCTTGGAAGAAGGGCCGGAGGCCGCACCCTGCCGGCACCCGGCCACCATCATCAACCCTACGAGGAGGAACGCGCCGCGCACGTCCCGCAGGTTACTTCTTCTGGCCCTTGGTGAAGTCATCCACGCGGGTGTCATCCGGCACGTCCAGCTTGAAGCTGTCCGCGGCGATACCCACGTTCGTCTTCAGGTCGATGAAGGAGATGGCATTCTCGCTGCCGTCCGGGTCCACCACGGTGCTCTTGAGCACCTGAGCCGTGCTCGGGTCCACCTCCAGGCGCACCTGGCGGAAGCGGGGCTCGGCCTTCAGCGGGTCCAGCACCAGCAGCGTGCCCTTGCAGTCCTTGCACGCGCCCTTGGTGATGGCGAACTCGTCCGCCAGCTTCCCCTGGCCGAACAGGAATGTCACCGAGGCGGAGAGCTGGCTCGTGTCCACGCTGCCCACCGTGAGGCTCTGCGCGGCCGGGTCGTGCGCGTACACCTTGTTGCCGGCCAGCACGAACGTGCGCGGGGAGGGCTTCTGGTACTCCCACCGCATCAGGCCCGGCTTCTTGTAGCTGACGGTGCCTTCGGACGTCTGCGTGCGCCGGAAGGTCTTGTACTTGTAGTCCTGCCGGAAGGCGGCCCGGAAGTCGCCGGTCTTCTCGTAGAAGGCCTGCATCCGGTCCACCAGCGTCTTCACCTCAGGCGTCATCGCCGGAGCCGGCTTCGCGGCCGCGGCGGGCTTCGCCTCGGCCGACTTGCCCTGCTGCGGGGCCGCGGCCTTGCCGGCCTCGGCGGCGGGCGTGGCGGGCTTCGCGGCGGGGGCCGGCGGCGTCGCGGCCTTGCCCGTCGCAGGCGCCTTGCCAGCCTCGGCCGCGGGCGTCGGAGCGGGCGCGGCCTGGGCCACCACGGGCTTCACCGCCGACTGGGCGGGCACGGGCTGCGCGGGGGAGGCCGCCGGGACGGCGGGCGCGGACAGGAGCGTGGCGAGCAGGGCTTCCAGGAACATGGCGTGCGTCTCCAGGCGGGCCGTGTAGGCCCAGCAGCGACCATCTACCCCATACCGACGGGGGACAGGGGCACGGCATTCATGGCCGCGTCTTGAAGATGCGCTTCCTCTGTTTGATGGACAGCACGTGGAAGCGCTCGCGCAGGGCCTGGGCCTCCTCGGGAGACAGGTCCCCCGAACCCCCCAGGTGCTCGTCCCGCCAGGCGACCGCCCGGCTGATGCAGGCGGACGCGGCGGCGGAGATGTTGAGGCTCTGACTGAAGCCCTTCATCGGCACCCAGAAGGTGCCGTCCACGGCGTTCAGCACCTCCTCACTCACCCCGCGCCGCTCGTTGCCGAAGACGAGCGCCGTCTTCACGTCGAAGCGCATCGTGTAGAGGCTGGTGGCCCCCTCGCGGATGGCGGAGGCGTACAGGAGGAAGCCCCGCGACTTCAGGTGCTCGCGGCACTCGGCGAAGCTCTTGTAGAGCTTCACGTCCAGCCACTTGTCACACCCCTGGGACACCTTCGAGTTGGGAACGAAGGGGGCCTCGGGGTTGATGACGACGTGCACCTCCTGCACGCCCATGGACTCGCAGGTGCGCAGCACCGCGGCCATGTTGAAGCTGTCCTCCAGCCGGTCGAGGACCACGGTGAAGTTGCGCGTCCGTTGGCGGATGACCTGGTCGATCTTCTCCTTGCGCGCTTCGAGCAGGAACTGCTCCGGCTCGAACTGCTCCTTCTCGAAGCGCTCATAGCGACCACCGCCACCGGACATCGCCTCAGGACCTCCTGCCGCCGGGCTTGCGCGCCGGAGCCTTCTTCGCGGCCCGTGTCTGCTTCGCGGCCGGCCGCTGCTTCGCCACCGCCGCGCGCTTCGCCGGAGCCTTGCGCGCAACAGGCTTCTTCGCGGCGGCCTTGCGAGCGGGGGCCGCCTTCTTCGCGGCCTTGCGCGCGACAGGCTTCTTCACGGCCGCCTTGCCCGCACCCGCCGCCTTGCGCGCCGGCGCCTTCTTCACGGCCGTCTTGCCCGTACCCGCGGCCTTACGAGCGGGAGCCGCCTTCTTCGCGGCCTTGCGTGCCGGGGCCTTCTTCGCGGCGCCCGCCGTCGCGGCCTCGCGAGCCGGAGCCTTCTTCGCCGCCTTGCGCGCCGGAGCGGCCCGGACGGGCGGCTCCACATGCAGCTTCTCCGTGCGGCCGGTGAAGAGCACCTCCGCCACCGAGTCCATCAGCGCCTGCATGCCCTCGCCGGTGACGCAGGACACGGGGTAGACGCGGATGCCACGCTCACGCAGCGCCTCGGTGAGGGACTCCAGCTTCGCCTGCGCGTCGGGCAGGTCCAGCTTGTTGGCCGCCACCACCTGCGGCTTGGACGACAGCTCCTCGCTGTACTTCGCCAGCTCCGTGTTGAGCACGTCGAAGTCGTGCAGCGGCGCGCGGCCCTCGCCCTCCGCCCCCATGTCGAGGAGGTGGATGAGCACCTTGCAGCGCTCCACGTGACGGAGGAACTGGTGGCCCAGCCCCACGCCCTCGCTGGCGCCCTCGATGATGCCGGGGATGTCCGCCATGACGAAGGACAGGCTGTCCTTGTACTGGACCATGCCCAGGTTGGGGACCAGCGTGGTGAACGGGTAGTCGGCAATCTTCGGCCGCGCCCGGCTCACCCGGGAGATGAAGGTGCTCTTGCCCGCGTTGGGGAAGCCCAGCAGGCCCACGTCGGCCAGCAGCTTCAGCTCCAGCCGCAGCGTCTTCTCCTCCCCCTTCGTCCCGTCCTGCGCGAAGCGCGGCGTCTGCCGGGTAGAGGTGGCGAAGTTCATGTTGCCCAGGCCGCCCCGCCCGCCCTTCGCCGCCACCCAGCGCTGGCCGGGCTCGCCCAGGTCCACCACCAACTCCTCGGTGCCCGCGTCCTTCACCAGCGTGCCCACCGGAACCCGGAGCACCATGTCCTCGGCGCCACGACCGTTGCAGTCGTTGCCCATGCCGTGCTCGCCGGACTTCGCGAAGTGGTGCTGCTGGTAGCGGTAGTCGAGCAGCGTGGTGAGCTGCGGATCCGCCACGAAGATGACGGAGCCACCATTGCCACCGTCTCCCCCGTTGGGGCCGCCGCGCTCGATGTACTTCTCCCGCCGGAAGGAGACGGAGCCGTTACCGCCATCGCCCCCCTTCACGAAAATGCGGACTTCATCGACGAACTTCATGAAAGGACTCCTGAAAAACGCAGAGCGGGCCGCCCTCGCGTCCCGCTGCCGGAAAGGGCGCGTGGACTGGAGAAGCGACCCGCTCGTGGGTGCCACACGGCTGCCGGCCTCGAGGGGCCGGCGGACCGTCAGGCGCTCGGCTGGGCAGCGGCCGGGTAGACCGAGACCTTCTTCTTGTCGCGGCCCAGGCGCTCGTACTTCACCACGCCGTCGACCACCGAATAGAGGGTGAAGTCACGGCCGAGCTTCACGTTGGAGCCGGCGTGGATGACCGTGCCCACCTGGCGAACCAGGATGCTGCCGGCCGACACCGTCTCACCGCCGTACACCTTCACACCACGATACTGCGGGTTGGAATCACGCCCGTTGCGCGAAGAACCCTGTCCCTTTTTATGGGCCATGACACCTTGCTCCTGAAGTTGGGGGTAAACCGTCCGGACTAGCCGGCGATGGAGGTGACCTTCACCTCGGTGTACGGCTGACGGTGGCCGCGGCGGCGCGTCCAGCCCTCCTTCTCCTTCCGGAAATGGAGGACGCGGCGGTGCTTGTCCTGAGCCAGGACCTTGCCCACCACGCGAGCGCCCGACACGGTCGGCCGGCCCACCTTGGGGCTGTCCGTACCACCCAGCATGAGGATGTCCGTGAAGGTCACCTCGGCGCCAATGTCTCCCGCGATCTTCTCGATCCGGAGCACATCGCCCTCGGCGACGCGGTACTGCTTACCGCCCGTGCGAATGACTGCGTACATCGTCAAACCCCTGTCAGCTTTCGGGTTGGGTCAACCCTTGGAATCGACCGCGCATTTCGGACGGGTCCACCATCCAATCGCGCCAAAGGCGGCGGGATTTACGGGATGTGCCCTGGGGAGTCAAGGCGGATGAAGGATCATCCCGCACACCCGGGGTGGTTTACTCGCCCCTGGAACCAATGTTAACTGGAAACCGGGCTTTCGGTCGCTAGGATGCGGGCCGATCAACCAACCTCTATTCGAGGGGGAATCCACAATGAAGAAGATCATGATCGGCCTGGTGGCCGTCTCGTCGCTCGTTTTCGGTACCGGCTGTGGTGGTGACGTGTGCGAGGACATCGCGGACGCCTTTGAGGGCCTGGACGCGAAGACCGAGGACTGTCCCTCGATCAACGCGGTCGTCGGCAACCTGGAGTTCACCGACGAGGACATCGACGAGTGCAAGAGTGACTTCGAGGATTGCTCGGGCGATGACAAGGACGCGCTGAACGACACCATCGACTGCATCAACGACCTCCCGGACTGCGAGGAGGGCGAAGAGGCCTCCTGGTCCCAGAAGTTCACGGCCTGCAGCGAGAAGAGCGAAGACGTGACCTGCGAGTAGTCCTCGCCTCGTCTTCACTTTTTCGGTAGCGCCGGGGCCCGGCTCCCTCTCAGGGGGACCGGGCCCTGTCATTTCCCGGTGCGGGCGCGGCCCGGGCCGCCAGCGCCCGGCGGACCACCCGGTAGCGCTGAAGCAGCCCCGGCTCCAGCGGATCCAACGCCAGCCCGCGCTCATAGTGATCCAGGGCCCGCGCCAGCTGGCCGCCACGCTCCAGGCCTCCTCCGGACAGGAAGTGCACGCGGGCCATCCCCTCGGCCTGGGGGTGACGGGCGAGGAACTCGCGCCGCAGCGACGCGAGCTGCTCGGCCGTGAGCCCGGCCTCCAGGCAGCGCGCCACGCCCAGGTGATTGCCGTGCCCCGCGTCGTACAGGGCCCGCTGGACGGGCGCCCCGAGCGCGTCGCCCGCCTCGCGGACGCGGACCCGCACCGCGTCGAGCTGGGCGCGCTGGGACGGGGACAGGGGTCGCTGGCGCAGCGACTCCAGGGAACTCCAGGCCTCACGCGTCCGGGCCCGCACCGCCTCCATGTCGGCATCCGGAGGAAGCGCGAGCACCGCGTAGTGGTCCCCCGCCGAGCGCTGGCGCCAGGCCTCCAGCACCCGGACCGCGTCCGCGTCGTCCCCCCGGGGGCTTGGGTTCGGGCCGCGCGGAGTCTCTCCCTTGAGGAGCTGATCCACCGCGGCCTTCAGCGTGGCGGTGGCCTCCACGAACTGGACGCCGAAGCCGGTGGGCATGCCCCAGACCCGGGCCTGCTCGGGAGGCACCTGCCGCACCACCTCGCAGAGCACCGACAGGGGGCCGGACTCCAGCTCCAGCACCACGGGCAGCCTCGCGCACAGCGGCGGCAGCGAGCCCTCGCTGCGCAGGAACAGGCCGCCGCGCGACAGGTCCGAACCCGTGAGCCGCACGGGCTCCTCTCCCGGCCGCAGGACCACCTGCACCGGCAGCTCCACCGTCCGCGGGCGTACCGGCGTCGCGGCCCGGGCCGGAACCGCGGAAGGGCTGCCCACCGAGGCTGGCGTGGAGGAACTGCCCACCGAGGCCGGCGTGGAGGGGCTTCCCTCGGAAGCCGGGGCGGACGGGCTGCCCGCGGCGGACGGGCTTCCCGTGGAAGCTGGCACGGAGGGAGCCCTCCCGGACGGGCGGCTCGGCGCAACAGCCCCGTTGGGGCCCGCGCCCCCCGTGGACGCACCGGGCGGTGTCGCGGCGAGGGCGCCCGCGTCCTGCCCCTGCGGCCGGGCATCCTCGGCGATGGCGGCCTGCAGGGCGGCACGAAGCGCCATCGCGGACGGGTAGCGGTCCTCGGGCGCCTTGGCCAGGGTGCGCAGGATGACGCGCTCCACGGCCGGGGACACGCCCGGGTGCACCGAGCGCGGTGGCGGCGGGGGCCGCGTCTGGTGGGCCACGAGCTGCGCGGCCAGTCCCTCGTCGTTGAAGGGCAGCTTCCCGGTGACGAGCTGGTAGGCGATGACGCCCACCGCGTACAGGTCCGCGCGCCCGTCCAGGCGCCGGCCCACGGACTGCTCCGGCGCCATGTACTCGGGCGTGCCCACGATGATGCCCGCATGCGTCTGCGGCAGCTGCGGATCCACCAGCTTGGCGATGCCGAAGTCGAGCACCTTCACGAAGGGCATGCCCCGCCCGCGTCGCACCAGGAAGATGTTGTCCGGCTTGAGGTCGCGGTGGACGATGCCTCGCGCGTGCGCCGCGTGGAGCGCGTCACACACCTGCGCCAGCACGGCCACCACCGCCGCGGCCGGCAGCGGCGTGCCCACCCACGCGGACAGCGGGGCCCCGTCCAGGTACTCCATGATGAGGTACGGGCGCGGCGGCGCGGCGTTCAGGTCGAAGATGCTGACGATGTTCTCGTGGCCGATGACGTTGACGGCCCGCGCCTCCGCGTGGAACCGCCGCACCAGCTCCGGGTACATGGCCAGGTGGTCGTGCAGCACCTTCACCGCCACCCGGCTGCCAATCGAGACGTGCTCGCCCAGGTACACCGCCCCCATGCCGCCCCTTCCGAGACGGCGCACCAGACGGAAGCTGCCGAACCGCTGGCCCACCAGCGGGTCCGCTTCCTCGCCTGGCGGGGTGCACCTCTGCCGAGGCGTCCCCGCGCTTGCTTCGTCGGCGCGTACCAGCGTCGAGCACGATGCTTCCGCCCCATGCCACCGGCCGCACGCCACGCACTCACCGCTGTTGCTCACCTCGGCCATACCGCTCCCCCGGGCCTGCCTGCACAGCTTGGACACCGGGGAAGACATGCATCCACTGTCGGTACGGGCGGATGTCACGTAGTACCGCGCTACCCGGAGCCGCGGTCGCAGAGGACGGTCCTCCGGAAGACGCCCCTGCTGCCGAGAATCCATCACGCTGGTTAGAGTGCGCGCCCATGTCTGGAACCGCACGCCGCATCCCCGTCGTCAACCTGTCCCACTACCGCACCGGCACACCGGGCGAGCGCGCCCGCTTCGTGCGGGTGTTCGGCGACGGCCTCAAGGAGTTCGGCTTCGTCACCGTCGAGGGCCACGGCGTCGATGACGGGCTCATCCGCCGCACCTACTCGGACGTGGAGCGCTTCTTCGGGCTCCCGGAGTCGGTGAAGGCCCGCTACTCGGAAGCGGAGCGCGGGGGGCAGCGCGGCTACATCGGCTACGGACAGGAGCACGCGAAGAACCGCAAGGTGGGCGACCTGAAGGAGTTCTGGCACGTGGGCCGCGAGCTGCCGCCCGGCCACCGCTACCACCAGGTCTACGGCCCCAACATCTGGCCGGAGGAGGTGCCCACCTTCCGTGAGCACACGCTGTCGCTCTTCCGTGCGCTGGATGGCGCGGCCGGGGTGATGCTCCAGGCGCTGGCCGAGTACTTCGGCCTCGAGCGCGACACCTTCAGCGGCATGGCCACGGACGGCAACTCGGTGCTGCGGCTCATCCACTACCCTCCGCTGAAGGAGCGCTTCATCCCGGGCGGCGTGCGCGCCGCCGAGCACGAGGACATCAACCTCATCACCCTCCTCTGCGAGGGCACCGCGGGCGGACTGGAACTGCTCACGCGCGACGGCGAGTGGCTGCCCGTGGACACGCTGCGCGGGCAGATTGTCGTGGACTCGGGCGACATGCTCAGCCGGGTGACGAACACCATCATCCCCGCCACCACGCACCGGGTGGTGAATCCGCGCGGCACGGACGAGGACACGGTGCGCTACTCCATGCCCTTCTTCGTGCACCCCTACGCGGACTGCGTGCTGCAGCCGCTGCCATTCACGCAGACGACGGACAACCCGGCGCGCCATGCGCCCATCACCGCGGATGCGTTCCTCAAGCAGCGCCTGCGGGAGATTGGCCTGCTGAAGTAGGACCCGCGCTCGGCGCCCGAGACTCGGACGCCATGCCAGTCCCCAGAGGAAGGCTCGACCCCGTCACGACCCGGTGCCATCCTGACGGCACACCTCAGGACGCTTCCTTGGCCGCTCCCCTGCCCGCCTCCCACGTCGAGTTGTTCGCCGTCCAACCCCGCGTCGCACTGGAGGACTACGCCTCACCCGAGTCCTTCGCCGCGCGCCACCGGGCCCTGGCGGCGCGAGTGGACGCCCTGCGAGCGAGGGACGCCTCCGGACAGCCGCTCTACCCCGCCCTCGCGGTGTGGCCGGAGATGGTGGGCGCGGCCCTGGGACTGATGGGGCACCTGCCCCGCGTGCGCCGCTGCCGCACCACGAACGGCGCGATGACGCGGATGGCCCTGGCCGAGGCGTGGGCGATGTGGCGCACCTGGCGCGGCTTCCGGCCACCGACGATGGAGGAGTGCCTCTACGTCGCGGTGGCGCCCCGAGTGCACCGCGCCATGTGGGAGACCTTCTCCGGCATCGCCCGCGACTTCGGCCTGTGGGTGGTGGCGGGCAGCGCGCTGCTGCCGGCCAACCGCCTGGGGCCGGACACCCCGGAGTTCGAGGCGGACGGCGCGCGGACCTACAACACCAGCTACACCTTCTCGCCGGAAGGCCGCTGCGTGGCGGTGACGCGCAAGGTGAACCTGGTGCCCACGCAGGAGGACGTGCTGCACCTCAGCCCGGGGCGTCCGGAGTACCTGCCGGTGCTGCAGACGCCCTTCGGCCGGCTGGGGACGCTCGTCTGCTACGACGGCTTCCGCGAGCCGCACACCGCGAAGGAGCCATGGTTCGTCCCCTGCGCGCAGTACCTGGACGCGCTGGGGGTGGACGTCATCGCCCAGCCCTCCGCCAACGCGTGGCCCTGGGACGCGCCGTGGGCCTTCAACGACACGGCCTCGGGCGAGGCCCAGCTGCGGCGCGAGCAGTGGTTCAACGAGGGGCTCTACACCCAGCTGCGCACGCTGACGCGGGTGCGCTACGCGGTGAATCCCCAGCTCGTGGGCGGCTTCTTCGACAACGTCTTCGAGGCGCCCTCGCTCATCCTGGAGCGGCCGGCGCCGGGCGAGGTGCGCGTGCTCGCCCAGTCCGCGAATCCCCAGGGCGAGGACGTGCTCCACGTCACCGTGCCCCTGCCCGCGAGCACTCCGGCCCAGTCGGCCCGGGGTTAGCCGCCGAGCTTCTTCTTCAGCAGCTCATTGACGAGGGTGGGGTTGCCCTTGCCCTTCATGGCCCGCATCACCTGGCCCACGAAGAAGCCGAACACCTGCGTCTTGCCCGCGCGGTACTTCTCCACCTCACCCGCGTTCTTCGCGAGGATGTCGTCCACCACCGCCTCAATCGCGCCGGTGTCGCTCACCTGCGCCAGGCCCTTCTCCGCGATGATGTCCGAGGGCGCCTTGCCGGTGCGGAACATCTCCCCGAGCACGTCCTTGCCCGCGTTGGCGGACACCGTGCCCTTGTCCACCGCGCCCAGCAGCTCCGCGAGCTGCGCCGGGGTGAAGCGCAGCGCGGACAGCGGCGTGCCCTCCTCCTTCAAGAGGCGCATCAGCTCGCCCAGGAACCAGTTGGAGAGCTTCTTCGCGTCCGCGTAGTGCGCCGCGCACGCCTCGAAGTAGTCCGCCAGCGGGCGCTCGGCGGTGAGGATGCGCGCGTCATACGCGGGCAGCCCGTACTGGCTGGTGAAGCGCTGGAGCTTCGCGCGAGGCAATTCGGGCAGCGCCTTCGCCGCCGCGTCGATGGCCGCGTCGCTCACGTGCAGGGGCGGAAGGTCCGGCTCCGGGAAGTACCGGTAGTCGTGCGCCTCCTCCTTGCTGCGCATGGAGCGGGTGACGCCCTGGTTGACGTCCCACAGGCGCGTCTCCTGGATCACCTTGCCGCCGGACTCGATGACGTCCACCTGCCGGGAAATCTCGTACTCCACCGCCTGCTTGAGGAAGCGGAACGAGTTGAGGTTCTTCAGCTCGCAGCGCTGGCCGTACGTGGACGAGCCCTTGGGCATCACCGACACGTTGGCGTCGCAGCGGAAGCTGCCCTCCTCCAGGTTGCCATCGTTGACGCCCAGGTAGACGAGCACGTCGCGCATCGCCTTGAGGTACTCCACCGCTTCGTCCGCGTCGCGCAGGTCCGGCTCGCTGACGATTTCCAGCAACGGCACGCCCGCGCGGTTGAGGTCCACCAGGCTCTGGCCACCACCCGCGTCGTGCACGTTCTTCCCCGCGTCCTCCTCCATGTGGATGCGGAGGACGCGGATGACCTTCTCGCCCTGTGGCGTGTCGATGACGAGCCGGCCGTGCTCGCAGATGGGCAGGTCGTACTGCGTAATCTGGTAGCCCTTCGGCAGGTCCGGATAGAAGTAGTTCTTCCGGCTCCACACGCTCGTCTTCTTGACGGTGCACTCCAGCGCCAGGCCGGTGCGCACGGCGAACTCCACCACGCGCTGGTTGAGCACCGGCAGCACGCCCGGCATGCCCAGGCACACCGGACAGGTGTTGCGGTTGGGCTCGGCGCCGAACGCGGTGGAGCAGCCGCAGAAAATCTTCGACTGCGTGATGAGCTGAGCGTGGACCTCGAGGCCGATGACAGGCTGGAAATCGCTCACGGGCATGGCGGTGTCACCGATGCGTACGCGCCGCTAGCCCTGGAGGGGCGCCGGGCGGAGGAAGAAGTCGTGCTCGCGCTCGAAGGCGCGGGCGATGCGCAGCAAGCGGGCCTCGTCGAACGGGCGCCCCAGAACCTGGAGCCCCACCGGCAGGCCCGCCTTCGTGAAGCCACAGGGCACCGACAGGCCGGGCAGGCCCGCCAGGTTGCACGGCAGCGTGAAGACGTCCATGAGGTACATGGACAGCGGGTCGTCCACCTTCTCGCCCAGCTTGAAGGCCGGCACCGGCGAGGTGGGTGACAGCACCGCGTCCACCTGCTGGAAGGCCTTCGTGAAGTCCTCGCGGATGAGGGTGCGGACCTTCTGCGCGCGCAGGTAGTAGGCGTCGTAGTAGCCGGCGGACAGCGCGTACGTGCCCAGCATGATGCGGCGCTTCACCTCCGGCCCGAAGCCCCGCTCGCGCGTCAGGGCGTACAGCTCCTTGAGGCCGCGCGCGTCCTTCGCCCGCTGGCCGTAGCGGATGCCGTCGTAGCGGGCCAGGTTGCTGGACGCCTCCGCCGGGGCGAGGAGGTAGTAGGTGGCCAGCGCGTACTTCGTGTGGGGCAGCGACACGTCCACCAGCGTCGCGCCCAGCCGCTCGTACTCGCGCAGCGTCTCGCGGATGGAGGCCTCCACCTCCGGGTCCATGCCCTCGGTGAAGTACTCGCGCGGCACGCCCAGCTTCAGGCCGCGCACCCCGCCCTCCAGGTCCGCCGAGTAGTCCGGCGCCTCCACCGCCGCGGACGTGGCGTCCTGGGCGTCGTGCCGGGCGATGAGTTGCAGCAGCGCCGCCGTGTCCGCCACCGTGCGCGCCATGGGGCCGGGCTGGTCCAGCGACGAGGCGTAGGCGATGACGCCGTAGCGCGACACCCGGCCATAGGTGGGCTTCAGCCCCACGGTGTTGGTGAAGGCCGCGGGCTGGCGGATGGAGCCGCCGGTGTCCGTGCCCAGCGCGCCGAACACCTCGCGCGCCGCCACCGCAGCGGCCGAACCGCCCGACGAGCCGCCCGGCGTGCGCGACAAGTCGTAGGGGTTGTGGCTGGGGAAGTACGCGCTGGACTCGTTGGATGAGCCCATCGCGAACTCGTCCATGTTCAGCTTGCCCACCAGCGGCAGGCCCGCCTCCTTCAGCAGGCGCACCACCGTGGCGTCATAGGGCGGGACGAAGCCCTCCAGGATGCGCGAGCCGGCGGTGGTCTCCACGCCCTCGGTGAGGAAGATGTCCTTGAGCCCCAGCGGCACGCCGTCCAGGGCGCTGGCGGGACTGCCGGCCTTGCGGCGCGCGTCGCTGGCGCGGGCGGCGGCGAGGGCGCCCTCCTCGTCCACGCGCAGGAAGGCGCGCACCTTCGGGTCCACCTGGCGGATGCGCTCCAGGCACGCGCGGGTGGCCTCCTCGGAGGAGACCGTCCGCCCGGCCAGCTTCGCCGCCAGCTCCAGCATGGTGAGGTCCGTGAGCTGCATGGCGTGAGGCTCCGGGGCTACTCGATGATTTTCGGCACGGCGAAGCTGGTGCCCGACTTCGCCGGCGCGTTGGCCAGGGACTTCTCCGACGGCAGCGACGGCCGCATCACGTCCTCGCGCAGGAGCGAGGCCGCGAGCGTGGCGTGGGACGTGGGCTCCACGGCCTCCACGTCGAGCGACTGGAGCTGCGCCACCGCGTCCAACACGGCGGACAGCTGCGTGGAGAAGCGCTGCTCCTCCTCCGGAGTCAGCGCCAGCCGCGCCAGTGTGGCCACGTGGCGCACCTGCTCGAGCGTGAGGGCCATGGAGTGTCCTCCCGGTGTCGCTACTTCTTCTTGAAGAGGTTGAGGATGGCGCCCATCACCTTGCCGCTGCCCTCGTGCCCGTGCTGCTGGACGAGCTGGTCCAGCTCGCCCGCGTCCAGGAAGATGCCGTGGCAGTTGAAGCAGGTGTCGATTTCGACGTTGCCCTGCTTCAGCGTCTGCAGGTCCATGCCGCACTTGGGACACTTCATGTAGTGCAGCTGCTTGAGCTCCTCGCGCTGCTTCGCCGCGGTCTCCGCAGCCTGCTGGAGGGCCAGCTTGCGCTTCTTCTCGATTTCCTCCCGGGCGAAGTACTCCTCTTCGGTGGAAGACGGCTTCTCGGTACGGGCGTCGGCCATGGGTGTTCCTCCGCGAATTCCAGCCACCCCGCGACGCGGCGCGTGGGCGGCGCTGATGGTTGGCAACATACCCCCTCCGTGGAGGGGCGCAGCCGAAATGTAGGCGTCCTGTCGCATGCCTTCCGCGTCACTCGCGCTTCGCTCGGCGGACTGCTGGAAAATTGACCGCACCCCCTCCCTCCCTACACTCGCGACGGGCATTGCTACAGCCCGCTACGCGGCTGAGACGCGCAGAGGGAAGAGGGTCATGACAGCGAAGAAGGGTCGGGCGGAGAAGGCAGTGCTGTCCCGGCAGGAGATCGCCACGAAGCGCAGGGCGCTGGCGGACAAGCGCATGAAGGCCGGCTCGGGCGGAAGTGTCGCCGGGCGGGCCATCACTGGCGTCTTCGTGCTCGCGGCATCCCTGCTGTCACTGCTGGCGGTGGCGACGTTCGATGCAAAGGACCGGGTCGGCCCGGGCTTCCGCAACGCGGTCGGCCCCATGGGCCACCTCATCGCGGAGTCCCTGCGCGGGTTGCTCGGGGTGTGTGCCTACCTGATTCCAGCAGGTGGCATCTACACCGCCATGGTGCTCTTCGTGGGCAGCCGCGAGCGCAAGCGCGGGGCGCAGATAATCGCCCTGGTGCTGCTGACGGTCAGCGTGTCCGTGCTGGCGCAGCTCATGTTCGCCGGGGACAAGGGCTGGGCGCACCCGCCGGGAGGCGCGCTGGGCGCCGGGCTGGGCGGCGTCATGGAGGGCCTGTTCTCCACCGTCGGCACCGTCATCCTCGTGACGGCCATCAGCGCCGCCGCGCTCATCGTCGGCACGCAGTACACCTTCCTCAAGCTGTGCTCGCTGGCCTGGGCCGGCATGTGCGTGCTGGGCAACCGCGTGCGCGAGTCCGCCCTCGTCTTCTGGGAGGCGCAGAAGGTCGCCTACAAGGAGCGCCAGGAGCGCGCCGCGCAGGAGAAGGAGGAGGAGGCCGCCTTCCTCGCGCAGCTCGAGGCGGATGAGGAAGAGCTCGCCGAGGCCGAGCGCCTGGCCGCGGAGGCCGAGGCCGCCGAGGCGGAGGCCATGGCCGAGGAGGCCGTGCGCCTGGCCAAGCAGAACGAGAAGGAGCAGGCCGCCGCTGCGAAGGTGGCCCTCAAGGAGTCCCGGGACAGGGAGAAGCTGGAGAAGCAGCTCGCGGCCCGGAACCCGACGCGTGAGGACGACTCGCTCCCGCCCGTCTCCCCCACCGCCATCACCGAGAAGCCGCCCGCGCGGGCGGAGAAGCGCCTGGGGCCCGGCGCGGACCCCGCCTGGGCCGCGTCGTTCCTCGCCCCCGAGCCCCGCCCCGTGCCCGCCGGCACGGAGAACGCGGAGCCCCCGCGCGGACGACGCAAGACGCCCAACATCGTCACCGGACCGGCGCCGTCCACGCCGCCCGTGTCCGCCCTGGCCCTGGCCTCCGGGCAGGCCGACGACGACGAGCCCATCGCTCCGGCGGTGGTGCCGTCCCTCGCCGCCGCTCCGGTGGCGCCCGCGGCGGCTTCCCCGGCCGCCATCGTCCCGGCGCCCCCGTCCGCGCTGGCGGCGCGCATGCCGCTCATCGTGGAGCCCAAGGCCCCGCCCAAGCCCACTGCGAAGAAGACCCAGGACCAGTTCGAGTTCGTGGGCGACCGCAAGAGCTTCTCGCTGCCGCCGCTGGACGTGCTCGAGTGCGACAGGCAGGAGCGCACCGCGCTGGACAAGGACGCCTTCCTCGTCACCGCGGAGAAGCTGCGGGCGAAGCTGGCGGACTTCGGCATCGTCGGCGAGGTGGTGGAAATCCGCCCCGGCCCCGTCGTCACCATGTACGAGTTCCTGCCGGGCCCGGGCATCAAGGTGAGCAAGATTGCCTCGCTCGCGGACGACCTGGCCATGGCCATGGAGGCCATGCGCGTGCGCATCGTCGCCCCCATCCCCGGCAAGGGCGTGGTGGGCATCGAGGTGCCGAACAAGGACCGTGAGACTGTCTATCTCAAGGAAATCGCCGAGCAGGACGCCTTCAACAAGGGCGCCAGCAAGCTGACCATGTGCGTGGGCAAGGACATCGAGGGCATGCCGTACGTCCTCGACCTGGCCAAGGCGCCGCACCTGCTCATCGCCGGCACCACGGGCTCCGGCAAGTCGGTGGCCGTGAACTCCATGATCATGAGCATCCTCCTCAAGGCCACGCCCGAGGAGGTCCGCTTCATCATGGTGGACCCGAAGATGCTGGAGTTGTCCGTCTACGAGGGCATCCCCCACCTGCTGCTGCCGGTGGTGACGGACCCGAAGAAGGCGGCGCTCGCGCTGCGCTGGGCCGTGGAGGAGATGGAGCGCCGCTACCAGCTGCTCTCCGAGGCGGGCGTGCGCAACATCGCCGGCTACAACAAGCTGGTGGAGAGCACCGCCACCGAGGTCAAGGACGCGGCCCTCGAGCCCGCTCCGAAGAAGAAGTCCAAGCCCAAGAACGTGCTGGTGCTGGACGCGCCGATGACTGGCGGCGAGAGCATGGGCGTGGCCGCGCCCCGCGACGACGACGAGGACATGCGCGAGGCGGTGGTGTCCGAGGAGGCCCCCGAGGTGCCCGAGGTGGAGGCCGAGCCCGAGGACTCCGAGGAGGACCTGGTCGCCGCGGCCGCCGCGGAGAAGGCGGAGAAGAAGCAGCGCCAGAAGCTGCCCTACATCGTGGTCATCATCGACGAGCTGGCGGATTTGATGATGGTGGCCAGCCGCGAGGTGGAGACGTATGTGGCCCGCCTGGCGCAGATGGCACGCGCTTCCGGCATCCACCTGATGGTCGCCACTCAGCGCCCGTCCACGGACGTCGTCACCGGCATCATCAAGGCCAACTTCCCCACGCGCGTCAGCTTCATGCTGCGCTCGAAGCCGGACTCGATGACGATTCTGGGCACGGTGGGCGCGGAGGCCCTGCTGGGCATGGGCGACATGCTCATCATGCCGCCCACCAGCGCGCACCTGCAGCGCGTGCACGGCGCCTACGTGTCGGAGACCGAAATCAAGCGGGCGGTGGACCACCTCAAGGCCCAGGGCAAGCCCGTCTACGACGAGTCCATCCTCAAGCCGCGCGACGAGGAAGGCGAAGGCGGCGGCGGCGAGGAGGACGAGCTGTCCGACGAGCTGTACGACCAGGCGCTCGCGACGGTCAGCGAGATGCGGGCCGTCTCCATCTCCATGCTCCAGCGCAAGATGCGCATCGGCTACAACCGCGCGGCGCGCATGATTGAGCGCATGGAGCGCGACGGCGTGGTGGGCGCGGCGGACGGCGCCAAGCCCCGCGAGGTGCTCATCCGCGGCGTGGGCGACATGCCGGGCGCGGGCGCCATGTAAGTCCGCATGGGAGGGCGCCCCGTCCGGGAACGGGCGTGGCGTCCCGGGCGGTTCTTCCTGTCGGGGGTGTTCGGGCCGGGCCCGGGCGCCCCCGCCTCTTTTTCCGCGAGGCGCGTGCCCCATGATTGTCGCCATCTCCCGCTTCCGCCCGGCGCCCGAGGACACCGAGCGCCTGGTCGCCCGCTTCCAGGAGCGCGCCCGCCGCGTGGACGCCTACGAGGGCTTCCTGGGCCTGGAGGTGCTGCGCTCCTTCGAGCGCTCGCCGGAGTTGCTGCTGGTGACGCGCTGGCGTGACAGGGAGGCGATGCGTGCCTACTTCCAGTCCGAGGACTTCCAGCGGGCGAAGGAGGCCAGCGCCGAGCAGGAGGGCGCCACCTTCGCCATCTACGAGGTGGTGGGCACTTGATGCGTGATGCCGGTTCCCAAGCGGCCCCGCGTCGTCTATGGGCGGTATCCCATGGCTGAACGCATTGCCCTCTTCGCTACCGCCGCCCGAGGCACCGAGGACCTCCTCGCCGAGGAACTGAAGGAACTCGGAGCCCGCCGCATCCGCCAGGACCGCGGCGGCGTGCGCTTCATGGCCACGCTCGACGAGGCGCTGATGGTGAGCCTCTGGTCCCGCATCGCCATGCGCGTGCTCTACCCACTGGGCACCTTCGAGGCCCACGGCGCGGAGGGGCTCTACGAAGCCGCGCTGAGCATCCCCTGGGAGGAGCACCTCAACCCGGACACCACCTTCGCGGTGGATGCCACGCTGAAGGACAGCGAGCACAGCCACTCGGGCTTCGTCGCGCTCAAGGTGAAGGACGCCATCGTCGACCGCATCCGCAACGCGGTGGGTGCCCGGCCGGACGTGAATACGCGAAACCCGGACGTGAGCGTGGTGGCGCACCTGGCGCGCGAGACGCTGTCGCTCTCGCTGGACTTGTGCGGCGAGCCCCTGCACCGCCGGGGCTACCGCGTGCGCCCCACCCCCGCGCCCCTCAAGGAGACGCTGGCCGCGGCCCTGCTGCGCGCCGCGAGCTACACCGGAGAGGAAGCGGTGGTGGACCCGATGTGCGGCTCGGGCACGCTGCTCATCGAGGCGGGCCTCATCGCCCGGAAGCGGGCGCCCGGCCTCAACCGCGACTTCGCGGTGGAGCGCTGGCCGGAGCTGGGGACGCGGGCACGCGAGCTGCTCGCGGACATGCGCGCGGACGCCCGGCGCAACGAGCGCAAGGTGACGGTGCCGCTGCTGGGCTTCGACAAGGACCCGGAGGCCCTGGACGCCGCCATCCGCAACGTGCGCGCGGCGAAGCTGTCGGAGGAAATCCAGCTCGCCGAGGGCGACGCGACGCAGCTTCCAAAGCTGCCCGACAGCGGCGGCCTGCTCATCACCAACCCGCCTTATGGAGACCGGCTGGGCTCGGGCGGGCAGAAGGGCATGAAGAGCTTCTATTACAAGCTGGGCGAGTCGCTCCGCGTGCCGGGCTGGCGCGTCTGGGTGCTCTCCGGCAACACGGCCTTCGAGAGCGCCTTCCACTCGCGTCCGTCCATGAAGCGGGACATGTGGAACGGCCCCATCGCCTGCACGCTGCTGGGCTACCGGCCCCCGGTCGGCTCCGGGTTCTCCCAGCGGGAGGACGGCTCAGAAGCGCCGCTCCGTGTGCCGCATCAGTCGGCCGATGTTGCTCCGGTGCGTCCACAGCATGAGGGCGAAGAGGACAGCTGAGAGTCCGGCGTACTCCATGGCGCGGGCGGTGAGGGCGGACGTGCCCACCGCCGTGGCCCCCGCGGCCAGCGAGCCGAGCGAGCTCACCCGCCACACCGCGAGGATGACGGCGTACACCACCGCCCCGGCCAGCGCCGCCATGGGCACCAGCACCACCAGCACGCCCAGCGCGGTGGCCACGCCCTTGCCGCCGTGCAGCCTCAGCCACACCGGGTACACGTGGCCCAGCACCGCGGACAGGCCCACCAGCACATGCAGCACGGGCTGTCCCGGCAGCAGCCGCAGGGCGAGCGCCACCGGCAGCGCGCCCTTGAGGGCGTCGAGCAGCAGCACCACCGCGCCCAGCTTCTTGCCCGCCACGCGGGTGACATTGGTGGCGCCGATGTTGCCGCTGCCCTTCTGGCGCACGTCCACGCCCACCAACCACCGCGTCAGCAGCACACCGAAGGGAATGGAGCCGGCGAGGTAGCCCAGCAGGACGAGCGCGTATGGCACGCGGTACAGGCTACAGCAGCAGGTGGGGGAAGCGCGTCTTCACCACCACCCAGGCGTAGTTGACGACGATGAGGATGGGCAGCGCCACCTGCAGCACGGCCCACTCCCGGGGGGAGAACTGGACCTCCGGGATGGGCATGGCGAAGACCAGGTGCAGCACGGCCACCACCGCCAGCAGGGCGAAGACGAAGGCGGCCACCGTCCCCAGCGGGTTGGCGTCCCAGGCTCCGGCGAAGTTGAGGTGGGACACCCGGTCCGCCACCCGCGTCAGCCCACAGCCGAGGCAGGGCCAGCCCGTCTGCTCGCGCAGCACACAGCCCCAGAACGGGATGATGCGGGCCACGGGGATGTAGCGGGCCACCAGCAGGCCCAGGATGCCGGCGAGGCCCAGGGCATCCACGGTGCTGAAGCGACGGTTGCGAGGAGGGATGAGGACTTTCATGCACGCCTCACCAAGTGGGGTGGGACAGGACGACTGTAGTACGAGCGCCAGCTTGCCGGGGCAATGACTTCTGGCTAAGCGTACGGGTCATGAACTCGCTCCGCACGTCCCTGATGCTGCTGGTCGCCGTTCCCCTGGTCGCGCTCGCGGGTGACAAGACGCCCGCCAAGGCCACCAAGGCCGCCGAGGGTGACTGTCACCACCCCGCCGCCCCGCAGGCCGCCAAGGCCGAGGCTCCCGCCGCCAAGGCGGAGACGGCCGCCGCGCCTGCCGCCGCCGCGCCCGCCGCCGCTCCGGCCCAGGATGGCTGGAAGCTCACCCGGGGCGAGCCCCTCAAGGGCGCCAAGGCGGTGAAGCTCGCGGACGTGCTGGCGAAGCCCCAGGCGCACGACGGCAAGACGGTGCTGGTCGAGGGCACGGTCCGCAAGGCGTGCGAGCGCAAGGGCTGCTGGATGGAGCTGGCGACCGACACCAAGGACAAGAGCCCCGGCGTCCGGGTGACGTTCAAGGACTACGGCTTCTTCGTGCCGCTGGACTCGGCCGGCTCCCAGGCGCGCGTGGAGGGCGTGCTGAAGCTCGCCGAGCTGAGCGACAGCCGCGCCCAGCACTACGAGTCCGAGGGCGCCATCGTCCCGCGCGGCGCGGACGGCAAGCCCCGCGAGGTACAGCTGGTGGCGACGGGCGTCGAGCTGCGCCGCTGAACCGACACCATGGCGCGAAGCTTCAGCATGAGGGGCGTGCAGGGCGCGGCGGACCGCGCCGTCCAGCACGCCCGCGCGTGGCTGCTGGAAACGGAGCCTGACTCACGCGTGCACGACGTGCAGGCTGACCCGCGCTTCCAGCACCGCGGCGTGGACCTCCTCTGGGAGCTGCCCTCGGGAGAGGTGCGCGGAATCGAAGTGAAGGGTGACCGCAACGCCACCCGCCGCCGCTACTTCTTCGAGCTGGTGTCCAACCTGGAGAAGGACACCCCGGGCTGCTTCCTCTACAGCGGCGCGGACCTGCTGGTGTACGTCTTCCTGTCGCAGGGCGAGCTGCACGTGCTGCCCATGCGCGCCGCGCGCGAGTGGTTCCTCCCCCGCGCGAAGGAGTACACGCTCAAGCACGCCTTCACGCAGACGGGCGCCATCCGCTACACCACGGTGGGCGCGGTGGTGCCGGTGAGGGACGTGTCCGAGGGTGTTCCCGGCGTGCTCCGCGTGCCGCTGAAGCGCACGGCCGACGCCGCGAAGGAGGAAGGCGCCCCCGGCGTGGAGGTGCCTCCCATGCTCGCCTCCGCCCCCAAGGACGAGGCCGGCGGCCCGGACGGGCTGGGCTGACAGGGCGCGGAAGGTGGGCCCTCGTCAGGCCCGCCCACCGCGCCGGAGTCCGGACACCGCCTCAGGGCCCGTGACGGTGCCGCCGGTGGCCCGGGTGAATCTTGTCGTGGGCCGCCTCGAGGCGCTCGGAGATGCGCATCAGGTCCAGCAGCTGCACGCGGTCGTTCTGCGCCTTGTAGATGTGCTCCAGGCGCGGGACGAGGTCCAGCGCGAGGTGCAGGTCTCCGCCCTGCTCCGCCGACTCCAGCAGGGTGCGGGCCGCCGCGGCCGCCCGGCCGTGGGCCTTCACGTGGATGAGGCCGTCCACGGCGAGCAGGCGGGCAATCGGCGAGCGCGACGTGTCCTCGGTCAGCTTCGCCAGGTCGTCCGTGGCGGCGTCCAGCTCGCCGCGAGCGGCGCGGACCATGGCGCGGGAGATGCCCTTGCGGTCCGGCAGCAGGAACTCCTCCACGTCGGCGAAGGCCTCCGCGTGGGCCGCGTGGCCCCGGGACGCCATCGCCTCGGCGAGGCTGTCGAAGACCTCCGCCTGCTTCTCCGTGAAGGGAGCGAGCGCCTCGCGCATGAAGCGCTCCTGCGGGGCGCCCCGCTCATCCAGCGGCATGCGCGAGCGCAGGGCATTCATCTTCTCGAAGGCCGCCGTCACCGGCGCGTCCTGCTTGCCGTCCAGCAGCAGCTCGCACGCGTGCATGAGGGACGTCAGCGTGTCGGCCAGCTCCATCGGCGCCACCCGGTCCGGCAGCCAGCGGCTCCACAGCTCCACGGCCGCCGCGTCGACGAAGTCCTTGAAGGGCCCGGTGCCCTTCCACTTCGGCCTCCACTCCTGGGCGATTCCCAGCGGGAAGGACGTCTCCGCCAGCTTGCGGAAGTCCTCCTCGGCCACGGGAAGCCCGTAGTGGCCGAGCGTCCCCAGCAGGGCCTCCGTCGAATACTCCTTCAGGCCTTTCTGCTGCCACGCCTTGTCCACACGCTGCGCGCTCACACGGTTCTCCGCTGCCCTAGACGCCGGCTATCGGCGCCAGTGGTCTTCTAGCGGAAGCGGGGGCGGCCGTGCACCGCCACATCGCATTCCCCGTCAGGCGGCGGACGCCGGGGGGGAGACTTCCGGAGGCGCCACCTTCGGCACGGTGGGCCACAGCACGGGGTTGCGCCGCCCGTCCGCCACCCTGCGGGCCATGTAGGGCTCGCAGCCCCGGGCCTCGAAGGCGCGCTTCCAGGCCGCGAAGCTGCCCCCGGCACGCCACGCGTCCATGGCCGCCAGCCCGCCTTCCGGGCCGCACTGGGCCAACATGTACTCCACCCAGGCCCAGCGCGCGGACGTGGGCCGAACCTCGGCCCGGCCCCGCAGGCCCTTGCGCAGCCGCTCCAGCCGCCCCTCCACCTCGCGGATGCCGGCGAAGGGCGCCCCGTCCAGGGGCGTGTTCCGCTTGGCCACGAAGGGGGCCACGCCCAGCGCCACCGGGAGGATGCGCGACAGCTCGCTGGTGAAGCGGATCAGCTCGTCGATGTCCTCGTCGCCCTCGAAGGGCAGGCCCACCACGTTGTAGACCTTGAGCTGCCGCATCCCCGCCGTCCGGGCGAAAGTGGCGGCCCGGATGATCTGCTCCTCCGAGTGCTTGCGGTCCACCAGGTCTCGCATCCGCTGCGAGGCCCCGTCCGCCGCCACCGTCAGGTTGGTGGCCCCGCCCCGGCGCAGCTGATCCACCAGCTCCTGCGTCAGCCGATCCGCCCTCAGCGAGGACACGCCCACCTCGCGGCCCGAGTCGACGATGGTGCGCAGCAATTCGACGATGCGGGGGTGGTCCGTCACCGCGGCGCCCACCAGTCCCACCCGCTTCGCCGTCTCGGGGATGAGCGACAGCACCCGCTCCGGCGGCACCGTCCGCATGCCCCCGTTGGTGGTCCGCCGCATGACGCAGTAGTGGCAGCCCCGCGAGCAGCCCCGCTCCGGCTCGATGAGGAACATGGAGCGCAGCTCGGTGTGCGGCGTGACAATCTGCGAGCGGGCCGGCAGCCGGGCGTCCGTCGCCTTGGCGACGTGGTACCGCGTGCCGCCCCGCCCCGGCACCCGCAGGCCAGGGATGCGCGCCAGGTGGGCCAGCAGGGACTCGCGGTCGTCGATGGAAGACGCCGCGTCCACCAGGACGTGGATGAGGTCCTCGGCCTCTCCCTGGACGAGCACGTCCACGAAGGGCTCCAGCGGATCCGGATTGGAGAACGTCAGCGGGCCTCCGGCCACCACCAGCGGGTAGCCACCGTCCCGGCGCTCCTCCGCCAGCAGGGGAAGCCCCGCCAGCTCCAGCAGGGAGAAGAGGCCCGTCAGCTCCAGTTCGTAGGCCACCGAGAAGGCCAGCATGTCGAAGCTGGAGACGGCGTTGCGCGACTCCCAGGTGAAGAGCGGCGTGCGCGTCTTCTTGAAGGCCTCCACGTCATCCGGGAGGAAGACCCGCTCCGCCGTGGCCCCGGGATGCTCATGCACCTCCCGGTAGATGGCCTGGAAGCCAAGCGAGCTCATGCCCACGTGGTAGGGGCTCGGATAGCAGAGGGCCACCCGGTAGGGCGCCGCCTTGTAGAGCGTGCCCTGCTCGTCCGCCAGCAGTGAGCTGACGTGTTCGATGAGTGAGTAACGGCCCTCCAATGCGCCTCCAGACAGGTACAGCCTTGTAAACACCGCGGCCCCGGTGGCCACTCCCATGGGGGAGGGCTGCCGGGGCCGCGTTGGCCACCCGAGTGGGGTGGCACGGCTCAGCTAGGGACTAGTCCTCGCTCGCGACGAACGAGGGGATGGGCTTCGCCGGAACGCAGCACCCGTCGTGATCCGGGTTCAGCGAGCCGCAGTTCGCGATGGCAACGCACGTGGCGTCGAAGTCCGGGTTGAGACCCGAGCCGTTGCCGCAGGCGTTGGCCGGGTCGCTGCCCCGGTCCGCGCCCATGATGCAGCCCTCGGCGGGCCACAGCGCGCGGATGACGTACGTCGAGGTGCAGCCGTCGCGGGTGTACTTGAGCTCGCCCGTGAGCTGCGTACCCGGAGCGGAAGGCGCCGAGTACACCCGCACGTTGCTGAACTCGTAGGTCACCGAGGTGGCCGCCGCGGTGGCGGTGGCCGCCGCGTCAACCGTCGCCACGGAGAAGCCCGTGCCGGAGCAGAACTCTTCCGCGTCCGGCTCCGCCGACAGGCGGCCGAGGGCCGTCTGGCGCGCGGGGTCACCCGAGTCACGGCCGGCCAGGGCCGTGAGGCCCGTGGGACGGATGGTGATGAGGGGCTCCGCCCGGTTGTCCGGGTCGACGAACTTGTACACGCCCAGGCGCTCGCCGATGCCAGGCGAGAACGTGCAGGCAGTACCGTCCGCCAGGCGCGGCTCCTGGACGACGTCGTACTTCGCGTACCAGTTGGTGGCGTCCTGCACGAAGCAGGGGGCCTCAGGCTGCTCGAAGTCGCAGCCCGTCATCAGGCTGCCCGCGCCGAGCACCACCAGCGCAGTCTTCAGGATGTTCTTGGTCATGTCCTTGAGATTCCGTGGATGGCCTGGAGATTAGAACGTGTACCGGATACCGAACCGCACCTGACGCGGCGGCTGGTAACGGCTGGGGTTCTTGAAGTTCCTGTTGACGTCGCCGGCCACCGAGCCGAACTGCGACTCGTCGACCGTCGGGGTGGTCGGGTCGTCCTCACGCTCCGAGCCCTCCTGCCAGTCCAGCACGCCGATCGGGTTCTGGACGTCGCTGGGCTTGCCACCGGCGAGCGGCTGCACGTTCAGGGTGGTGTACGTCTGGTCCACCTGGTCGACGCCCTGGAAGTTGAACAGGTTGAACACGTCCAGGGTGAAGGAGATGACGCTGTCCTTGCTGACGCGGTAGTTCACGCCCACGTTGGAGTCGATGGTGTTGATCCAAGGGGTGCGACCACCCGTGCCACGGGGCAGGACGAAGGACTCATCCGTGCCGTAGGCATCGTGCGCGCCGAAGTAGTTGATCGGCGTACCGGAGCTGCCGCGGTAGGACAGACCGATGCTGGCCGACAGCTCGCTCGTGACGTTGAACTCCTTCGCGCCGAACACCTTGACGGAGTGCGTGCGGTCGAAGGGCAGCAGGCCCGTGCGGTTCTCCAGGAGCTCGATGAGGTCGAAGTCCGAGAGGATGTTCGGGTCGAGCTGCGCCGTCTCCGGGCGGAACAGACCGGGGTAGTTACCGTACAGACGCGACCAGGTGTAGTTGGCCTGGGCGAGCCACCCGTCCGCGAAGGTGCGGTTCAGGTAGACGGTGACGGCGTCGTAGTCACGCTCCGGCTTCGGGAACTCCTTGGCGAAGCCCGAGCCCGGGTTGCCGAGGAAGTACGAGTTGCCGTCGTCGCGGCTCATGTCCTCGATGACCGAGCCCATGGAGCGGTGGGTGTAGCTGGCGCCCACGCGGGTGTTGGCCAGGACCTCGTACTCCGCGCCCACGACGAGTTCGTCGGAGGACTGCGGCTTGATGTCCGGGTCCACCGGCTCGTTCTCCACCTTGCCGCCGGTGTACAGGCGGTTCGGGTTGCGGCTGCTCTCCGGGTTGACCAGCACGTTCTCGGACGCCTGGCACGCGGTCGTCTGGCTGTCACGGCTGGACGGATCGCAACCACCGGCCTCACCCGGCTCCACCAGGCGACGGCGCGCGCTGTAGCGGCGCTCACCCGGGAAGGCGCGGTCGAGCAGGTTGAGGGGAACGGCCTCGTAGTACCGGGCGAAGTTCACGAAGAACTTGGCACGGCCGTTGGCGAACGGGTCAAGGATGGCGCCGACGCGGGGCGACCACTGGTTGCCCAGGATGAGGGCCAGCTCGCCGTCACCGCCGTACATCGCCTGCACGTCGTAGCGCACGCCGAGGTTCAGCGTGACGCGGTTGGCGATGGACCAGGAGTCCTGCAGGAAGCCGCCCACCGTGGTGCCGGTAGACTTGGCCTGCTGGGTCAGCTGGGTGATCGGCGTGTCAGGAGACGTCTGGTAGCCGTAGCGACGGAAGTCGCTGATGGCCGGCGTGACGCCGTCGTAGCCAATCGACTC
This sequence comes from Pyxidicoccus trucidator, assembly GCF_010894435.1. Classification (NCBI taxonomy): domain Bacteria; kingdom Pseudomonadati; phylum Myxococcota; class Myxococcia; order Myxococcales; family Myxococcaceae; genus Pyxidicoccus; species Pyxidicoccus trucidator. The sequence continues at coordinate 493,779 of NZ_JAAIXZ010000001.1, forward strand.
CTGGTAGAACACGCCGCCGCCGTACGCCTTGGTCTGGTCGTACACCAGGAACTCGGTGTCCACGCCAGCCTTCAGCACGTGGGTGCCGAGGGCGTTCAGCAGGTAGGTGGCCTTCGCGTTGATCTGGTAGCGGTCCAGCTTCGCGTCGCTGATGAAGCCGGGGCCGCCCACCGCGTAGCCGGTGACCGGGCACGGATCCACCAGGCCGACGTCGGTCATGACGGGGTCGCACGCGCCCTGCTGTCCCTCGGGCAGGTTCTCGAACGTCGTCAGCGAACGAGGATTGAGGTAGTTCATGCGCGAGTAGCCAGCCAGGCCGTTGGACGTGCCCAGCTTGCTGCCGTCACCCGGGAGGGTGGACGCGGTCTGGTGGAACCAACCGAGGTTGGCGTCGACCAGGACCTTCTTGTCCATGAACGCACCGGCGTACTTCAGGCCGAGCGACGTGGTGCTGGAGTTGTTCTCCGTGAGGCCGAAGTCTCCAGGACGCGCCGCGAGGGCGCCCGGGAGCAGGCCGGTGCGGGGATCCAACGTCAGCTTGCCCAGACCACCCGTCGAGGACGGGGTGCCGTTCAGGGCGAACGACACGTTGTGGTCCTGGTTGATGAGGTACGTCAGCTTGCCCATGTACTGGACGCTGCGCGAGTCAGCGTAGTACTGGCGATCCGAACCCGGGATGGCGTTGGTGACGACGAGCCCGTTCTCGTCCAGCTGGGCCTCTCCCGTCGTGGTGTTGATGGCCAGCGTGTTGAGCGTGCGGGTGTGCTGGTAGCGGGTGAACGACGGCGCGAAGCCGGCGAAGAACCACAGCTTGTCCTTGAGGATGGGACCACCGAGCGTGGCGCCGAAGTCGCCGAGGTTCTGCAGCTCGTTCAGGCCAGAGATGACCGTACCCGAGTCACGAACCTGCTCGCGCGTCCCCTCGAGCGTGCCAGGCGTCCAGTTGGCGAACACGGAGCCGTGGAACTCGTTCGAGCCCGAGCGGGTCACCGCGTTGATCACACCGCCCGTGGAGCGACCGAACTCCGGCATGTAACCGCCGGTGATGATGTTCACGTCCTGCACGAACTCGATGCTCAGCGGGCTGGCGTTCACGCCGTAGGCCGGGTCGTTCGTGGACAGACCGTCCACCACGTAGCCGTTCTCAGGCGAGGTCGCGCCGTTGATGGACACGCCGTAGTTGTCCGTCTGGGCGCCAGGCGCCAGCTCGGCCAGGGACTCGAAGGAGCGGGCAGCGCCGCCCTTTCCACCCGGACGGGCCACCGCGATGCGCTTGATGAACTCCTGATCCACGTTGACGCCCGTGGTCGTGGAGCCCACGTCGATGGTCGGCGGGGCGCCGACGATCTCCACCACCTCACCGAGCGACTCGGGGAGCAGCTCCACGTTCACGCGGATGGTGCGGTTGAGGCGCAGCTGGACGTCGGACCGGGCGTACGGCTTGAACTGCTCCTTCTCGAACCGCAGGGTGTACACACCCGGCGGCAGCTGGGGAATACGGTAGTTGCCCTGCGCGTCACTCACCACGGTCTGCTCACCCTGAAGGTTGGGCGAGGTCGCGGTAACAACGACGTCAGGAACAGGCTGCCGGCTCTGAGCGTCGATGATCGTACCGATCATCGTGCTCGACTGCGCGAAAGCCGCCGATCCATAAAGCAGACCTGCGGCCAGGACAACTCCGGTTTCCCGGAGCACTCGGTTCAAGTGCATACCATACCCCTCCAAGGCGGGTTGCAACCGAAAATGACTCGGGAAAATATCCGAGGTCGGGCAGTTGTCAATAGACCGTTGCTTTTTGGTGACCAGTGGGGCAATTGCGCGATCACGTCAGTTCGCCTTCGACACGCCTGCTTGAACCCGGACCTCGTTTCTGTATGGTGACGCGCCCTTTCATCCGGCAGGGCGTGGCCGGTGTCCACTGGTGAAGAGGAGTCTATTTCATGTTCGATTCAGTCCTTGACCGGGGTCAGGGGCCCAAGCCGAGATTCGGCATCGGGGCCACCATCTCGGTCATCCTCCATGTAGGGCTCTTCGGCCTCGCGCTCTGGCTGTCGACACGGCCGCCTCCCGTCGAGGAGAAGGAGATCGAGGTCACGCTGAAGGCCTCCATGGCCCCGCCGCCTCCTCCCCCTCCCCCGCCGCCTCCGGCGTCTTCCTCCAAGCCCAAGACGGAGAAGAAGAAGCCCAAGAAGCCGGATCAGATCGTCCAGCCGAAGGAGGTCCCCAAAGAGGTTCCTCCAGAGGCGGAGCCGACCGAGGAGCCCCAGGAGGAGGCCAGCGAGGAGGAGGTCGAGGGTGGCGTGGAGGGTGGCGTCGCCGGCGGTGTGGTGGGCGGCGTGGTGGGTGGTGTGATTGGTGGTGTGGTGGGGGGTCAGCTGGGTGGTACGGGCACGGACGTGCTGCCCTTCGGCGCGGGTATGACGCGCCCGGAGAAGCTTTCGGGCCCCACGCCAGAGTATACGCGCGAGGCGCTGGAGGCCCGCGTGGCGGGCACCATGATCGTCAAGTGCATCGTCACGGTGGAAGGTCGGGTGGAGCGCTGCCGGATCATCAAGCCCCTGCCCCACATGGAGCGGGCCGTCCTGGACGCCCTGACGTCGTCACGTTACAAGCCGGTCACCTTCCAGGGTCGTCCGGTGCAGGTGGACTACACCTTCACGCTGAACTTCAAGCTGCCGCGCTGACCCGGCACGCCGTACCGAAGCACCGCAGACTACCCCGCGCTCGTGAGGAGGAGCGCTCAACCTAACCATGCAATTCACTCTCGCAGACATCTGGGCGCACACGGGCCTCTTTGCTCGTTGCATCATCTTTACCCTGGCCATCATGTCGGTGGCGTCGCTGGTCGTGATGGCGGAGCGGATGCTCGTCTTCCGCAAGACCCGCTCCGACAGCCGCAACTTCGCCGCGAAGATGGGGGCCATCCTGGCCAAGGGCGACCTGAACGCGGCCGCCAACACGAACCTGGGCAAGGACGTGGGTCACCTGGGCCGGGTGATCAACTCGGGCCTGACGGCGTTCCGCATCAGCCCCAACAACAAGGACGTGGCGGTGGAGTCCGTGGCCCGTGCGCTCGAGCGCCAGGCGCAGCGTGAGGTGCAGAGCATGAAGCGCGGCCTGGGCCTGCTGGCCACGGTCGGCTCCACGGCGCCCTTCGTGGGTCTGCTCGGCACGACGATGGGTATCGTCAACGCCTTCCAGCTCATGGCGGCCGCCGGCTCCGGCGGTCTGGGCACCATCTCCGCCGGTATCGCCGAGGCGCTCATCACCACGGCCTTCGGCCTGCTGGTGGCCATCCCCGCGGTGATGGCCTACAACTTCCTGCAGGGCTGGGTGGACGCCCGTTCGGTGGACATCTCCGAGTCCTCCAACGAGTTCCTGGACGTCGTGGCCCGCCACCATGGCGGCGGCGCGCACTCCTCGCACGCGGCCTGAGCCTTCACGGGCGAGCCCAGGGACGACCCGAGGCCCGCCCTTCGCGTAGGTACCGCTCCAGCCCCTGAGTGAGGGGCCGGAGCCGCCGCGCGGGGGCGGGCTCCTCCATCAGGAAGCAGGTACACGCATGGGTATGTCAGCAGGCCCCAAGGGGGGCATCAAGAGCGACATCAACGTCACGCCCCTGGTGGACGTGGTGCTGGTGCTCCTCATCATCTTCATGGTCGTCACCCCCATGCTCCAGCGCGGCAAGTCCGTGGAGCTGCCGAAGGCCACCGAAATCGAGAAGGAGGGGGGCAAAGACGCAGACCCCATCGTCCTCTCCATCACCCCGGACAAGAAGGTGTTCGTGGAGAATGACATGGTGGACGACGCGGCACTCCAGGCGAAGCTGTCTGAGGAGCTGGCGAAGGACCCGGGCAAGAAGATCCTGCTCAAGGGTGACAACACGCTCAACGTCGGCGACGTGCGCAAGGTGCTGGACGTGGCCCGCAAGTCCAAGGCGAAGCAGATCGCGCTCGGCGTAGAGGAGAAGAAGTAATGTCGGGACGCAAGCAGCGGCAGTGGGTCAAGCCCGCGACTCCGCCGAACTCCGAGATCAACGTCACGCCCCTGGTGGACGTGGTGCTCGTGCTCCTCATCATCTTCATGGTGGTGACGCCGCTCCTGGAGAAGGACATCCTGGTGCGTGTCCCCGACACGGAGGTCGAGGAGGAGCCGCAGCCTCCGGATCCGAACGACCAGCAGCTGGTGGTGCAGTTGGACAAGGACGGCGGCTACTCCATCAACACGGAGAAGATTCAGCCCGCCGACTACGTCAACCGCCTCAAGCGCATGCTGGCGGCCAAGAAGCCGGACGAGAAGATCGTCTTCTTCATGGCGGATGACGCCACCAACTACGGTCGCCTCATCGTCGCGCTGGATGGCGCGAAGGCCGCCGGGGCGAAGGTGCTCGGCATGGCCACCGAGCTGCCGCCGAACGCGGTCATCCAGGGCACCGAGGTCGACACCGGCACCGCACCGCCGGCCCCAGCGCCCGCTCCCTGAGAGCCTCCTCCCAGCAGCCTACGCGCCGGGTTGGAGTCGCGGTTCACTTCGAGAAGCTCGTCGGCTAGAGTCCACGACTCATGGCCGACGAGCTTCTCATCTTTGAGCAGACCATCGAAGCTCTGTTCCTCCGCGCGCTGAGCGGACGACTGACGCCCGAGTGCAAGGCACGACTGCGGCAGGCGGGCCTCGACGTGGACCAGAAGCTCCGGCCCGCCTACCCCTTCGAGTCGTGGATGACGTTCCTCCGCATCACCTCGGAGGAGCTCTTTCCCGGGGAGCCGCTGCCGCAGGGCACCTGGAAGCTGGGCGAGGCCTACATCGAAGGCTTCCGCGAGACGATGCTGGGGCGCGCCGTGCTGTCACTGCTGCGCGTGCTGGGCCCCCGTCGGGCGCTGATGCGCGCCACGCAGAACTTCCGCGCCGGCAACAACTACACCGAGTCCCGGCTGAAGGAGCTGGGACCCGCGCAGTTCGAGCTGTGGATGAACGAGGTGGGAGTCTTCCCCGACTTCACCGCGGGCATCATCCACGCCGGGCTGCGGGTGGCCGGAGCGCAGGACATCGTCATCGAGATGTCCGGCTACGACGGCCACGCCTGCACCTACCGCATCAACTGGAGGGAGGCCTCGGTCTCCTCGGGCGTGGCGGGCAGCGGCGACTCCAAGGCGGCCAGGAGGTCCGGGTCCATCATCTCCCTGTAGATGAACTCGGCGATGAGCCCCGTCACCATCCAGATGGGGAGGATGTAGAGCGACGTCATCTCCCAGAGGATGGCGCCCGCGTCCCCGTAGTACCAGATGCGGTAGCCGGTGAGCCGCTCGAGCAGGACGCCGGTGAAGCCCTCGAAGAGCAGGATGACGATGCCGTAGATGGCGGCGCGCAGGCCGGTGTGCTGGTACAGCATCCACCGGTAGAGCGGCTCCACGAACCAGAAGCACGCCACGCCATAGATGAGGAACATCCACAGCGAGCACTGGCCGTAGGCGGTGACGATGGGGGTGTCCCAGATGGCGTTGAGCCCCAGCCTGTCGTCCACGCGCCACTGGAACCGGAAGAGCGCCTCCAGCACGGGCACGTGCCGGGCCACCCGCACCAGGTTGTAGAAGAAGATTTCGGAGCTGAGCCCCAGCATTCCGTAGAGGCAGAAGCGGAACATCCCGAAGGCCAGCTTCATGCGCTGGCCGCGCTTCATGTCCGCTCGACGGATACGGACCGGACGACGTTGACGAGTCTCGGTGCCCACTGTGCCCTGTGCCCCCATTGCGTTCCCCACGTAGGCGGCAAGGTACCGGACTCATCCAGCCCTGGCTAGAGCACGGTTCACTAATCCGGTGCACCTGGAATCAGTGCTCCCGGCGACGGGACGGGCATCCACCGCGTGGGATTGGGCCGGGGCGTCCGACGCCTCGGGTGGGCGGCGGTACGGCCATTGCTGAAGGAGGCGGGGAGCGGCTTCGGGAGGACGGACATGCTGGCGAGGGTGAGGTCGGGGGCGTTGATGGGCATCGACGCGGTGGTGGTGGAGTGCGAGGTCGACATGGCCCTGGGCCTGCCCTACTTCAATGTGGTGGGGCAGGCGGAGGGGGCGGTGAAGGAGTCCAAGGTGCGGGTCATCTCCGCGCTGAAGAACTCGGGCTTCGAGCTGCCGCAGAAGCGAATCACGGTGAATCTGGCTCCGGCGGACCTCAAGAAGGAGGGAGCGGCCTTCGAGCTCCCCATCGCCCTGGGCGTGCTGGTGGCGGCGAAGCAGCTGGAGGAAGCGCCCCTGGCGCGCCTGCTCTTCGGTGGGGAGCTGTCCCTGGACGGCTCCGTCCGGCCCATCAAGGGGGTGCTGCCGCTGGCCGTGGCGGCGCGCAACGGGGGCTACGACGGCGTCATGGTGCCGGCCGCCAACGCGGACGAGGCGGCGCTCGTGGAGGGGCTGCGGGTGCTGCCGGTGGCCCACCTGCGCGAGGCGGTGGACCACCTGACGGGGGCCCGGCTGGTGGCGCCCCATGTCCGCGAGGGTGACGCGGAGAGGTCCGGGCAGGGCCGCTCGGCGCCGGACATGGCGGACGTGCGGGGCCAGCCGGAGTTGAAGGTGGCCCTGGAGATGGCGGCCGCTGGCGGCCACAACGTCTTGATGTGCGGACCGCCAGGCTCCGGGAAGACCATGCTGGCGCGGCGGCTGCCCGGCATCCTCCCGGAGATGACCTTCACCGAGGCCCTGGAGGTGACGAAGGTGCACTCGGTGCTGGGCCTGCTGGGAGAGGGGCACGCGCTGGTGCGCGAGCGGCCCTTCCGGGCGCCGCACCACACCCTCTCGGACGCGGGGCTGGTGGGCGGAGGACTGGCGGCGCGCCCCGGGGAGCTGTCCCTGGCGCACAACGGGGTGCTCTTCCTCGACGAGCTGCCGGAGTTCCGGAAGAACGTGCTGGAGGTGCTGCGCCAGCCCCTGGAGGAAGGCGTCATCCACCTGGCGCGGGCCAACCAGCACATCACCTACCCGTGCCGGGTGATGCTGGTGGCGGCGATGAACCCGTGCCCGTGCGGCTACTGGGGCGTCCCGAGCCGCAGCTGCACCTGTGCCCCCTACCGGCGCTTCGAGTACCACACGCGGGTGAGCGGGCCCCTGCTGGACCGCATCGACATGACCCTGCAGACACGTCCCGTGGAGTACCAGTACCTGGCACAGCCGGACTCGAACGAGCCGCCGAGTCGCTACTACCGCGAGCGGGCGGAGGCCGCGCGCGAGCGACAGCGGGCACGCTTCCGCTCCGAGCCGGGCGTGCACTGCAACGCGCAGCTCCCGCCCCACCTGCTGCGCCGCCACTGTGTCCTGAGCCCCCGCGCCGAGAACATGCTGGAGCGGGCGGTGCGCAAGTATGCGCTGTCCGCGCGTGCCCATGACCGCATCCTCAAGGTCGCCCTCACCCGCGCGGACCTGGAGGAGCACGCGCGCATCGAGGACGTGGACATCCAGCTCGCCATCGACTGCCGGATGCTGGACCGTGAGACCTGGCTGCGCGACAGCACGCAGGGCCCCCTCCCCTCTCAGCAGGAGACCCACGCCGCGCGCGCCCTGCCCTCCGGGCCGGCGAGTCCTCGCGAGGATTGCTGAAGACCCGCCGGGACGTCAGTGCGTCACGGGCGTGGTGGGCTCGGGCCGGGCGACCCTGGCCCGGGCGGCGGCCTCGAGCTCCGCCGACTGCGTGCCCCCATCTGGAAGCCGCGGGCGCGCGGACGGCGCATCCAGCCGGGGCGTGGGGCCGGTGATGATGCGGGCCGACTTGGCGAACGTCAGGTACGAGTAGGCCCAGTCGAGCAGCACCGCCAGCCGGCTGCGGAAGCCGATGAGGAAGGTGATGTGGATGAGGAGCCAGGCCGCCCAGGCGAGGAAGCCCGACTGCTTGAAGCGACGGAAGGCGATGCCCACCGCGTGTCCACGGCCAATCACCGCATACGAGCCGCGGTCCCAGTACTTGAAGGGCACCATGGCCTTGCCGGCCAACCGGTGGCGGATGTTGTGGGCCGCCTGCTTGCCCATCTGCATCGCCGCGGGCGCCACGCCGGGAACGGGATGTCCATCATCGCCCTTCACGGAGGCCAGGTCCCCGACGACGAAGATGTCGTCGTGCCCGGGCACCGTCAGCTCGGGCGTCACCAGGACGCGCCCGGCGCGGTCCAGCTCCACGCCCAGTGTGCGCGCCACCGGGGACGCGGCCACGCCCGCCGCCCACAACACCGTGCGCGCGGGGATGTGCTCCTCGCCGATGAAGACCCCCGTCTCGTTGATGTTGGTGACGCGGGCGCCCGTGCGGACCTCGACGCCCAGCTTCTCCAGCGTGCGGCGGGCCTTGAGGGACAGGTCCTCGGGGTAGACGGGCAGCACGGTATTCACCCCCTCGATGAGGATGATGCGCGCGTCTCGGGGGTCGATGTTCTGGAAGTCACCGGGCAGGGAGTGGCGGCTGATTTCCGCCAGGGCGCCCGCCAGTTCCACGCCCGTGGGGCCCGCTCCGATGATGACGAAGTTGAGCAGCGCGCGGCGGATGTCCGGGTCCGGCTCACGCTCGGCCAGCTCGAAGGCCATCAAGACGCGGCGGCGAATCTCCACCGCGTCCTCGATGGACTTCAGCCCCGGAGCGAACTGCGCCCACTGGTCATTGCCGAAGTACGAGTGCGTCGCGCCGGTGGCGATGACGAGGTAGTCGTAGTTCAGCTCGCCATCCGCCAGCAGCACGCGCTTTCCAGCCGTGTCCACACCCGTCACGTCCGCCAGCACCACGCCCACGTTGTGGGGGCCCAGCAGCCCGCGTAGGGGCGCCGCGACCTCGCTCGGACTGAGCGTTGCCGTGGCCACCTGGTACAGCAGCGGCTGGAAGAGGTGGTGGTTGTGGCGGTCCACCAAGGTGACACGCACCGGCGACTTGTACAGGTGCCTGGCGGCGTAGAGGCCAGCAAAACCTCCGCCGAGGATGACCACATGGGGCAGGTCTTCGCGTTTCGGTTTCGGGCTCACGCGAAGGAAGTTCATATCGAGCCCTCTCAAGTTCAACGCGAAGCGCCAACTTGCGAGCGGCCGGGCGAGCCCTCCCCTGGCATCACCTAGAAGAATGGATGACAACGCACCGCACCGTACAGTGGCCGACACCCGCCGCTGCTCATGTTGCGCCTGTACCCGCAGCTGACCGTGCTCCAGGTCGTCTTCCTGATGGTGTGGAGCGTGTTCTGGATGCCCCTCACCGGGCTGAGCCTGGTCCGCACCACCCTCCACCGCGCGAGACGCGGGGCCACGCTCGTGGACGCCTCCGTTCCCGCCTCTCCGAGGGAGCACGTCCCGGCACGGCCGTTGCTCACCTGCCCGTCCGATGCGCCCGGCACGTCGTGGCGCAGCACCCACTCACAGGCAGGGCGGCGAGGGAGCCGAAGACGCGATGAGCAAGCTCACGGAGAAGCTGAAGGCGGTGGCGGCGGCGGTGGCGGCAATCGAGAAGCAGTTCGGCCGGGGCTCGGTGATGACGCTCGGGGGAGATGCCCAGGAGCAGAAGGTGGCGGTCATCCCCTCGGGCTCGGTGGGCGTGGACCGGGCGCTCGGCGTGGGCGGCTACCCGCGCGGGCGCGTGGTGGAGGTCTTCGGCAACGAGTCCTCAGGCAAGACGACGTTGACGCTGCACGCGATTGCGCAGGTGCAGTCCGCGGGCGGCGTGGCGGCCTTCATCGACGCGGAGCACGCGCTGGACGTGTCCTATGCGCGCAAGCTGGGTGTGAAGGTGGAGGAGCTGCTGGTGTCCCAGCCCGACACCGGTGAGCAGGCGCTGGAAATCACCGAGCAGTTGGTGCGCTCGGGGGCGGTGGACCTCATCGTGGTGGACTCGGTGGCGGCGCTGGTGCCGAGGGCCGAAATCGAGGGGGAGATGGGCGACGCGCACATGGGCGTGCAGGCACGGCTGATGAGCCAGGCGCTGCGCAAGCTCACCGGGGCGGTGAGCCGCTCGGGCACGTGCATCATCTTCATCAACCAGATTCGCATGAAGATTGGCGTGATGTTCGGCAACCCGGAGACGACGACGGGCGGCAACGCGCTGAAGTTCTACTCCTCGGTGCGACTGGAGATCCGCCGCACGGGCAACCTCAAGGAGGGGGACGCAGTGGTGGGCTCGCGGTCGCGGGTGAAGGTGGTGAAGAACAAGATGGCACCGCCCTTCCAGGAGGCCGAGTTCGACCTGCTGTACGGCAGCGGCATCCACCGCGTGGGCGAGGTGCTCGACCTGGGCGTGGCCATGGGCCTCATCGACAAGTCGGGCAGCCACTTCAGCCTGCGCGGCGAGCGCATCGGACAGGGCCGCGAGCGCGCGGCGGAGTGGCTGCGTGAGCACCCCGACGTCCTGGAAGCGCTGGGGAAGGAGCTCACGGGCACGGTGGCCCTCCCCTGCCCTCCCGCCCCCTCGGAAGCGGCGGCCTAGGCGGACACGGGTAGCGCGTCCAGGGACACGGGGAGGGGGAGCCGATTCTGACCGGCGCACAAGAGGAGGCCCCCGTCGGGCCCCTCCTCCAGGAGCTGGCCAAGCTGGTACTGGGCATCACGCGAGAAGCGCGCCCCGGCCCGGCCATGCTTCACGCGGCAGGACAGGACACCGTCCGGCTCCACGTGCAGCGAGGAGATGTCCAGCGCCTCGGCGGTGCGGTCACTCAGCCGGATGGAGACCCGCTCGTCCGGGGTGACGTCCACCGTGCGCACCTCGTAGGCGGCTCCCTCCACCTGGACGTAGCACCAGTCATTGCCGATGCGGAGCTGGTAGCGGCCAGCGTCGTCCAGCACCAGCGAGCTGTTGAAGAGCTCGATGATTTTCGGGTGCTGGATGGGCTCGTCGTCGTGCCACCAGCGCAGGGTGGCATCGAGTCGGATGCCGCTGTCCTCGCGGGTATGCCAGCGCTTGCCGGGAGGGGGCTGTCCGGTGGGAGGTTGCATGGCCTCTCTTATGTGCGCGCGGGGCGCTGAGGATTCAAGCCCGTGGACCCCAGGCGCCTACCAGTTCCGGACAAGCTCCGTGTAGCCGCGGAAGGCCACGGCACCCCAGAAGTTCACCAGCACGCCAAGCGCCACCGCGGCCAGCACCGCGCGGTGGCGCAGGGACCAACCCCCCACGGCGAAGAGCAGGAGGAGATAGGGCGTGTAGTCGAGGCTGAAGCGGAAGCCGAACTGCATGTAGCCGGTGTTCTGGTACAGCAGGCCCGGCAGCGCACACACGGCCACGGTGAGCCATAGCGGCCAGTGCAGGCGCGGACGCGTCTTCGGGACGAGCAGGAAGACGAGCAGCGGCAGCGTCAGCAGCAGCGACAGCCCATGCGGGTCATAGGAAAGCTTCAGCGGCTCCAGCGACAGCCGCGGCAGCTTGAAGAAGGCGGCCTCCAGGTTGCGCGACAGGTATTCCCAGTTGAACAGGCCCCAGCGGTCGATGTCCGTGTTGACGCGGTTGTTGAAGAGGAAGCCATGGCCGAACTCACCGGGACGACCGAAGCGGTAGACGTTGTACGCCGCCGCGAGCAGCCCGAGGGGCGCGGCTCCCAGCGCGAACAGGCCCACCTTCCGCGCCGCGGGCTTCCAGTCCCGGCCCAGCGCCTTGAGCTGCGCCAGGCGGGACTCCGGCCCGGGGCACAGCGCCTCCAGGACGAAGAACAGGCCGGTGAAGAGCAGCGGCGCGCGAGTGAGCGTAGCCATGGAGAAGAACAGGCCGGCGAGCACCGGCCGGTGGGCGCGCACCGCGTTGCGCGCATAGAGGCAGGTGAACGCCACGCCCATGACCTCGGCGCTGAACCAGACCTCGCCGCGAATGGCGCAGTAGAAGAACAGGGTGCCGAAGGCGAGGATGAGCGCGAGTGCGATGTTCTCGTCGCGGTTGCGCGCCGTCTCGCCCTCCTTCGCCAGGAAGCGCAGCAGCGAATAGAAGAGCGCCACCGCCAGCGCGCCGACGATGACGCCGAAGGAGGTGTCGTTGAACTGGTAGCCGTGCAGCGCGACGAAGGGCAGCATCACCACTGCGGGGAAGGACGGGAAGCTCACGAACCAACGGTCGCTCGGGAGCGGCCGACCCTCGCAGCGGACCTTCTCGCCGCCCACCACCCGCACGCAGGCCCAGTCCTCCAGGTTCGGCAACACCTGCGGGTCGATGTCCAGCCGGCCGTCCAGCCACGACTGCGCCTGGTAGACGAAGTGCGGCGCCGCGCTCTGGCGCAGGAAGCGCTGCGAGCTGAAGCTGGCCAGCACCACGAAGGCCACGAGGAACAGCACCACTTCCACCCGGTAGGCGGACAGCCACACGCGCAGGATGTTGAGCGGCAGCCCTCCAGACGGGGTGGCGCCTTGCGACGGTACGGCGGAGCCACCGGCCCCGGCGGCGGGGGCACTCGTGTCGGAGCCGCCGTGCTCGGAAGCGGAGGACGTGGCGGCGGCATCGGGCCCGGAGGCGAACGTCGGTGCGGCCTGGCCACCCGGGCCGGTTGCGGCCGAGCCGGCGTGGCCTTGCTCCGAGGCGGACGTCGGCGCAGCCTTGCCGCCCGAGGCGGGTGCGTCCAGGCGAGCGTGGCCTTGCTCCGGGGCGGACGTCGGCGCGGCCTTGCCGCTCGTGTCGGCCCCGGCGGCGGGCGCCGATGCCGTGGTGCCGGACCGGCCGGGCGTTCCTGGCGCGGAGGAGGACGGACGGGGGCGCTTGGACTTGGAGCGGCTCATGGGGTGGTGGGCGCGGCGAGCAGGTGCCGCCGCAGCATTTCCAGGGTGTGGGAAGCGGCGAACAGGCGCACGCGGTCGCGGTCGCCGGAGAGGGTGATGCGGTCGCAGCGGGTGGGCATCCCCGCGCCGGCCAGCGCGCAGTACACGGTGCCTACCGGGTCCTCCGGCGTGCCACCGCCCGGACCGGCGTAGCCCGTCACCGACAGGCCATATGTGGTGCCGCAAGCGGCGCGCACGCCCTCGGCCATGGCAACGGCCGTCTCACGCGACACGGCGGTGTGGCGCTCCAGCACCTCCGGAGGGACTCCCACCCACGCGGTCTTCATCTTCTCCGCGTACACCACCGCGCCTCCGATGAAGACGCTGCTGGCGCCCGGCACCGCCGTGAGCTGCTGGGCGATGAGGCCCCCGGTGCAGCTCTCCGCCGCCGCCAGCGTGGCCCCTGCCCTTCCGAGCAGGCCCAGCAGCGCCGGGGCGTACTCCTCGGCGTCGGCGCCGAACACGTGAGCGCCCAGCACCCGCCGACAGTCCGCCTCGGCGGCGGCGAGCGCGGCGTCGGCCTGGGCCTGCGAGGGAGCCTCGGACATCAGCTTCAGGTGGTTCTCCGGCGCGTGCGTGCGGAAGCCGAACACCACCTGCGGGTGGCTCGGCGCCAGGGGCATCACCTGCAGGTCCAGCGTCGACTCACCCAGGCCCACCGTGCGCAGCAGGCGGAAGGCACGGCTCGTGCGGCCGGGCTCCGCCTCCAGCCACGTCCGGATGCGAGGCAGCACCTCGCCTTCCAGCAGGGCCTTGAACTCGCGCGGCACGCCGGGGAGGAAGAAGAGCCGGCAGCGCCCCAGGGTGAGGATGACGAGGGGCGCGGAGCCCGCCGGGTTGCGCACCGGCTCGGAGCCCTGGGGGATGCGCGCCATGCGCAGCTGCCCGGCGTTGAGGGGCGACGACATGCCCCTCTCGGCGTAGCGCTCCTTCAGCCAGCCGAGCACCCGGGCGTCCTCCTCCAGCGGCACACCCGCGGCGGCGGCGGCGCACTCGAGCGTGAAGTCGTCCGACGTGGGGCCCAGCCCCCCGGACACCACCACCACGTCGGCGCGGGAGGCCGCGGCCAGCAGCGCATGGGTGATGTCCGGCTTCACGTCCCCGACCAGCACCACGCGCTCGACCTTCACTCCCAGGTCGAAGAGGCGGGCCTCCAGGTACGTGCTGTTGGTGTCCGTGATGAGGCCGGTGACGAGCTCGTCACCGGTGCACAGCAGCTCGACGCGCATGGGCCGCGCATCCTAGCGGCAGCGGGCGGCGGCGGCACGGACTGAAGGAGCGCCGTCCGCCGCTCCGGGTTCCTACAGGTAGGCGGGGCCGTCGTTGCCCGGGCCGGCCTCGGCCTCGGAGTCCTCGTCCTCTTCGTCCTCGTCGTCGATGACGGAGGCGACAGCCACCGCGGCCACCGCGCCAGAGGCCACCTTGCGAGCCACCAGGTGGCTGCGCACCTGCACCGCGGACTCCACCAGCCCGAGCGCCAGGTACGCCCCGCAGCACGCCACCAGCACCCAGGCCGGATGGAACTGCGTGGCAATCACCACCCCGCCAAGCACCATCAGCATGAAGGCCAGCGCGCTCTTCCGATTCGGCCGCGCGTCCTTGAAGGTGCGGTAGCGCACCGTGGACACCATCAGCAGGGACAGCGCCGCCACGGCCACCGCCATGGGCACGGCCGCCGCGGCCGCCAGGGGCTCGCCCCCCGCCGCCGCGTGGTGGGAGATGATGACCGACACCAGCATTCCGGCGGCAATCGGGATGGGCAGCCCCACGAAGAAGCGGCCACCACCACCGTGCGGGTTGCGCGCCGCCAGCACGTTGAAGCGCGCCAGCCGCAGCGCGCCGCACGCGGCGAACGCGAAGGAGATGAACAGGCCCGCGAAGCCCAGGGGCGCGAGCGCCCACTTGTAGACCAGGAGGCCCGGCGCGGCCCCGAACGAGATGACGTCCGCCAGGCTGTCGAGCTGCACCCCGAAGTCGCTCTGCGTCTTCGTCAGGCGGGCCACCCGGCCGTCGAACCCGTCGAAGAACATGGCGAAGAAGATGGCCAGGGCCGCCTGGTAGAACTGCACCGGACCCGCCTCACCCGAGCAGAGGGTGATGGCGTAGAAGCCACAGAAGATGGACGTGACGGTGAAAAGGTTCGGAAGCACGAACATCAGTTTCCGCAGCTTCATCATTCCCTCGACTTCCTCTGATGCCCGTGAGTTCCGGCGGCAGGACGGCGGGTGAACGGACCTTAGCAGGGTTTTATTTGCGCCAACGTCGCCCTGGGGTCCGTTATGGAGGCGGAATGGATGCTTGGCGGTGGGGCGTGTGGGTGCTGGTCGCCGTGCTCGCCCTGGTGCTGTGGAACGTCGTATGGGTAGCAGCCGTGCGGCGGTGGTACCGCCCCCGGACGGAGCTGCCCCAGGCCCTGCGCGCCCGATGCGACGACGGCTGGGAGCTGGTCGTCCACGCGAGGCGGGCCCCGGTGCGCCGTTTCGAGGAGCCGGTGCTGCTGTGCCATGGGCTCGCGGCCAACCGGTACACCTTCGACTTCGAGCCACCCTACTCGGTAGCACACTACCTGGCCGAGGCCGGCTTCGACTGCTTCAGCGTCGAGTGGCGTGGCACCGGCCACTCGCGGGAGCCGCCCAGGGGCCGACGCTATACGGACTTCACCATCGACGACCACATCCTTCATGACGGGCCGGCGCTGCTGGAGCTGGCGCTGAAGGAGACAGGGGCGAAGCGGGCCTTCTGGCTCGGCCACTCGCTGGGGGGGCTGGTGGGCTACGGGGTGGCCCAGGGCGCTGACGGCGCGAAGCTGGCCGGGCTGCTCACCCTGGGAGCACCCGTGCACTTCAAGTCCGGGCCCCTGATGCGCTCGCTCATCGCCATGGGCGTGCGCGCCGCGTGGCCCGCGCGCTTCCGCCAGGAGTGGATGAGCGCCAGCCTCGCGCCCTTCCTCGGCTACGTCACCCTCCCCCTGTCCGATTTGCTCGTGAATCCCGAGCACATCCCTCCGCGCATCCAGCGGCAGGTCTACGCGAACATGATGTCGTCGATGAGCCGCAAGGTGCTGCTCCAGTTCCAGGACTGGATTGAGCACGACGCGTTCCGCTCGTTCGACCGCGTCACGGACTGGCGCGCGGGAATCTCCCGGCTGCAGCTGCCCCTGCTCGTCATGGGCGGCAGCTCGGACCGGCTGGCCACACAGGAGAACGTGGAGTCCCAGTTCGCGCTCGCCACCTCGCCAGACCGCACGCTGCATGTCTTCGGCAGGGACCACGGCGACAAGATGGACTACGGGCACGGGGACCTCGTCTTCGGCACCGGCGCGCCGCAGGAGGTCTACCCCGTCATCCGGGAGTGGCTGGAGCAACACGCCACGCTCCTGCCCTCCGCGTCCGTGCCGCCTCCGGCCTGAGGCCCTGTGAGAGACTGGAGCGTGACGCCTCGCTCCACCCTTTCCGCGAGTCCGCCGCAAGCGTGCCCGAGGCCACGGATGCGCGCCCCCGGGCACGGGCATCCCATGGCGCTTCCCTGAGTCGTCAGCGCGGAGCCCCGGACTCGCTGGCGGGGCGCTCGACACACGGGGCGGACAGGCCGCGCACGTCCGCCGCGCGCACGTGCTCCAGGCGCACTCGGGTGGCGCCCTTGCACTCAGTCCAGGCGAGGCCCTCGGAAAGGTCGCTCGCGCTGAGGTCGTCCACCCGTAGCTCTCCGCCTCCCATGGCGGACAGGGCGACTCCACTCTTGTGGACTTCCAGACTGGGGGCTTCCAGCTTCGCGAGCGTGTCCACCGCCACTCCCGCGCGCTGACAGCCTCGCAGGTCCGCCTCGCGCAGCACCACGCGGGCATCCTGCGCGGCCAACACGCACGCTCCCGCCACGTCGCGCACCCGCACGGCCTCCACGTCCGCGTCCACCTGACGCAGGTGCAGTCCATCCCCAGCAGCGCCGTCTCCCGAGGTCACCCCGGTGATGGAGCCGCGGCGCAGCCGCAGCTTCCCGCTCAGGGCCGACAGCCCGTACTCGGCCGAGCCGTTCACCTCGAAGCGCCGCACCTCCATGTCGCCACCCACGAACTGGAGTCCCCCGAACTCGCCGCTGTCCTTCACTCGCACGTCCTCGAGCACCCCTGTTGAGCGCACCACCCCCAGGCCCGCGCGCCGGGCGCCCTCCGAAAAGAAGCCCCGCACGTCGAGCCTCCGCGCGTTCATGGCCGAGAGCCCGTACTCGTGCCCCGTCACCCGCACGTCCTCGAGGACCAGCGTGCCGTCCACCACGGAGAAGGCCGAGCCCGTGCCCCCCTCCGCCACCGCGCGCCGCACCTCCGCGTGCCCACTGTCCACGCCTAGCGCGGACACCGGCCCGGAGAAGCGCACGTCCTCCAGCTCCACGCGGGCTCGCGTCCCCCGGATCCGCACCGCGCGCCGGTAGGGCCCGGTGAAGGTACCGCGGGTGATGCGCGCTTCCGCCACGGCGGGAAGGAGCGCCGAACCCTGGGGTGCTCGCGCTGGCGCTTCGGGGCGGGGCAGCGCCCGTGGCTCCGGTGGCACCTTTGCCTCCGCCGAGGCTCCGGGCGCTGACGCTGTCGGTGCGCCCTCCGCCGCAGTGGGCCCTGGCCCGGACGCTGGCGATGCTCCCTCCCCCGATGCTCCGGACTCAGGCTCCAGCGGCCCGCCTTCCACCAGGACTCCCGTGGTCTCGGCGACGGTGGCCACGAAGGTTCCGGACTCCACCACCAGTTGCCCGGCCTCGACCCGCACCGCGCCCGTGCGTTGGCCGGTGAAGTCCACCCGCTCCAGCCGCACCCGGCCGCCGCCCGTCACCTCCAGCCCCCAGCCTCCGCCGCGCACCGCGAGCTTCACCAGCTCCGCGTCCCGGCCCGCCCGCAGCACCGGAGCGTCCTTCCCGTCCACGGCCAGCACCGAGTCCGCTCCGTTCCCCTCCAGACGTACGCCCTCGGGCAGGGTGAAGGGCCCCGGGTACGTCCCCGGCCCCAGGTGCACCGTCAGCGGACCGGGCCGGGCCAGCGCCTCGGCCAGCGAGCGCAGGGGCCTCGCCTGCGAGCCGTCTCCGAGCCCGGGCCCGGACTCCGCCGCGTCCACCCACAGGTGGGTGCGGGTCCCCCCTGGCGGAGGCGCGTCGCGCGGCGCCGCCCTCTGACAGGTGCACAGCACGAGGATCAGCGGAAGGAACGTTGGAAAGCGCACGCGGGCGGGCACTCTAGCGCCTCCCCGCACGGGGGCGCGGGAATGCGATCAGCGGCGCCCGCCAAGTGATCATTATTCCAAAGACTTTCTTTCAAAGACGATCACCCACCGCTGTTTCAAACCTCACTGCCGGTGGAGTGTCGGAATGAGACACGAGCTGGCGACTTCTCCTCTGTACGCCCGGTGTTTCACAGAGCCAACTTTTCGTCCCGAGGCCGATTTTTCGGCCTCGGAGCGCTGCCAGCATTGACAGGGAAAAGAGCGATTTGTTACCACCGTTCGGGTTAAGGACTTTCAAGGCCAGACAACGCAAGGACGGAGGGGCGTAATGACCAAGGCAGAGCTCGTCGAGGTGGTGGCGGCGCAGACACGTCTCACCAAGAAGTCCGCGGCGCAGATCCTCGACATCGTCTTCACCAACATCGGCAAGGCGGTGAAGAAGGACGCCCGCTTCAGCTACCCCGGCTTCGGCACCTGGTCGGTGCGCTCGCGCAAGGCGCGGAAGATCCGCAACCCGCAGACGAACGAGATGATGAAGCTGAAGGCCTCGAAGACCATCGGCTTCCGGCCCGCCAAGGAGCTGAAGAACTCGCTGTAGGCCGTCCTCCCGGTACCGCTCGCGGTCGCCCCAGGGGCACCGTCAGCGGACCGGGTCTACGTTCAGGGGCGCTGACCCACCGGGCGGCGCCCCTGATTCGTTGCGGGGCCCACGGCCTCGCGACCCAGGGCCATGGGCGGCACCTCCACCGGGGACGCCTCGTCGCCGCCCAGCGCATCCAGCGGATCCAGCGGCTGGCCGTCCCGCCACAGCTCGAAGTGCAGGTGGACGCCCGTGGCCAGCCCCGTCTCACCCGCCAGGCCCAGCGCGTCGCCGCGCTCAAGGACTTCTCCCGGCTCCACCAGCACACGGGACAGGTGGCTGTAGCGCGTCACCCAGCGGCCCGCGTGCTGCACCTCCACCTGGTTGCCGTGGTCGCCATTCCACCCGGCGCGCAGCACCACGCCCCTCTCGGCGGTGTAGATGGCCTGCCCCTGGCTCGCGGCCAGGTCCACGCCCAGGTGGCGGCGGTGCTCGCCCGTCACCGGGTGCCAGCGCTGGCCGAAGAGGCTGGTGATGGAGACCGGGGCCAGCGGCCACGCGAGGCGCGGGTGCCCCTCTGCCTCCTCCGGGTGCGCCACGCGGCGCAATTCCGCCAGGAGCAACGCGAGCCGCCCCACGCGCTGCACCACCGCCTCCGCCAGCGCGCCCGGCATGTCACCGTACGCACGGCCGTCCTGCTCCAGCTCGGACTCCAGCACGCTCCGGGCCCGCCCCAGGTCGCGTAGGTCCGCTCCCCCCATCGGCCGCGCCAGGAAACCGTCCATGGCCCGGTTCATGGCCTCCCAGTTCGCCACCTGCGTCGCGGGCATCGTCCCGCCCCGGGCCACCTGCGTGCGGTAGACCCGGGCCCGCTCCGCGAACGAGGCGAGCGCGGCCTGGAGCGTCTCGGGTGTGGACAGGTACGTGTCCGGCGACACGGCGGGGGCAGGGCCGTCCACGCTTGCTGGCGCGGGCGGCTGCGAGCGCGAGGCGCCATACAGCTCCTCGAAGCTCATCTTCGGCTCCGCGCGGGGAGCGGCGCAGGCACAGGCAGTGAGGAGGAAGAGGAGGCTCGGGCGGCGCACGGCAGCGCGATTCTACCATGCCCCGCCCGGGCGCCTCCTCATGCTCCGGGAGTGGGCTCCCGGGTGTCCGGTGGTCCGCGTTTCACGCGGCGTGGAGGCAGGCGCCCCCGCTCAGGCCACGGCGCGGCGGATGCGGGCCACGGCCTCGTCGATGTCCGCGGCGGACACGTCCAGGTGGGTCACCAGCCGCAGCGAGCGCGGGCCGCCCGCGGGATTGGTCAGCACCCCCTGCGTGGCCAGCAGCGCCACCATCTCCGACGCGGGCCGCGAGAACTCCGCGAAGACCATGTTCGTCTCCACCTGCGTCGCGTCCACCTTCACGCCCGGGACTTCCGCCAGCCCCGCGGCCAGCCGGCGCGCGTTGGCGTGGTCCTCGGCGAGCCGGGCCACGTGGTGGTCCAGCGCGTACAGCGCCGCCGCCGCGAGGATGCCCGCCTGCCGCATGCCGCCCCCCAGCCGCTTGCGCAGCCGACGCGCCTCGAGGATGACGTCCGCCCGACCCGCCAGCACCGAGCCCACCGGCGCCCCCAGGCCCTTGGAGAAGCACACCGACGTCGAGTCCGTCAGCTTCGACCACGCGGACACCGGGACGCCCGCGGCCACCTCGGCGTTGAACAGGCGCGCTCCATCCAGGTGCACCGCCAGCTTCGCCCGGCGCGCCGCCTCCACCACCGCGCGGAAGCGCTCCACCGGCCACACCGAGCCGCCCCCCCGGTTGTGAGTGTTCTCCAGCGACAGCAGGCGCGTGCGCGGGGCGTGGATGTTCTCCGCGCGCACCGACTCCGTCACCTGCTCCGGCGTCAGCAGGCCGCGCTGGCCCGGCAGCGGCTGCGGCTGCACGCCCCAGAGCGCCGGCACCGCGCCGCCCTCGTACTGGATGATGTGGCTGCCCGCCTCGGTGAGGACCTCGTCGCCCTGGCGGCAGTGCACGCCGATGGCAATCTGGTTCGCCTGCGTGCCCGACGGCGTGAAGACGGCCGCCTCCAACCCGAGCCGCTCGGCCACCCGCTCCTCCAAACGGAGCACGGTGGGGTCCTCGCCGTAGACGTCGTCCGCCACCTCGGCCTCGGCGATGGCGCGGCGCATGGCGGGGGTGGGCTTCGTGACGGTGTCGGAGCGGAAGTCGATGGGCTTCATGGGTCTCTCGAAAAGGGTTGGTCCCAGCCGGTGCTTGGGCTCGCCGCAGGGGTGACATACAACGGCCGCGTGCCTCGACGTGAGACGGTGGCGGAGAAGAAGCAGCGAGCCCTGGCGGTGATGGACCGGCTGCAGGCCGACATGCCGGATGCCCGCATCGAGCTGGACTACCGGACACCCCTGGAGCTGCTGGTGGCCGTCATCCTTTCCGCGCAGTGCACGGACAAGCGCGTCAACCTCGTCACGCCCGCCCTCTTCCAGCGCTTCCCCGACGCCCGCGCCTACGCCGGAGCAGAACCCACGGACGTGGAGCCGTTCATCCGCACCTGCGGCCTCTACCGCGCCAAGGCGAAGAACATCGTCGCCGCCGCCCGGGCCCTCGTGGAGGAGCATGCCGGGCAGGTCCCCCTCCGGCGGAGCGTGCTGGAGCAGCTGCCGGGCGTGGGCCGCAAGACGGCGGGCGTGGTGTGCATACACCTGGGCGGCGACGCGGCCTTCCCCGTGGACACCCACGTGAAGCGGCTGGCGTACCGGCTCGGCTTCACCACCCAGGAGGACCCGGACAAGGTGGAGACGGACATGCAGGCCGTGCTGCCCCCGGAGCGGTGGACCCTGGGGCACCAGTTGCTGGTGTGGCACGGACGGCGGACGTGCTTCGCCCGCTCGCCCGAGTGCGGGCGCTGCGTCGTCGCGGACCTGTGCCCGAAGAAGGGCGTGCGGGCCGCGGGAAGGGGCGCGGAAGCGGAGCCTCGCGAGGCCCCGGCCGCCGGGCCCGCTACCGGGAAGCCTGCGAGCCCAGCTCGCGCTCGCGCGCGGACTTGAAGCGCTTCATCCGGTTGCGGATGAGCTCGCGCTTGAGCGTGGAGACGTGGTCCACGAAGACGGTGCCGTTGAGGTGGTCCGTCTCGTGCTGCACGGCGATGGCGAGCAGCCCGTCGCAGCGCAGCGTCTGCTCCTGGCCCTCCTCGTCGAGGAACTTCACGGTGACGATGGCGGCCCGGTCCACGTCCTCGGACTCGCCGGGGATGGACAGGCAGCCCTCCTTGTAGCTCGTCTCGCCCTCCATGCCGATGATCTCCGGGTTGATCATCGCGATGGGCTTGGACTCGGGCTGGCTGTGCGTGGTGTCCAGGACGATGACGCGCTGGAGCACACCCACCTGCGGGGCGGCGAGCCCCACACCCTCGGAGGAGTACATCGTCTCGAACATGTCCTTCACCAGGACTCGGACGGCGTCGTTCACCTTCGCCACGGGCCGGGCCTTCTGCTTCAGGACGGGGTCGGGCCAGATCAGGATCTCGCGAACCATGGGCGCCGTCTTAACTCCACCCGAGCGGGCGGGCAACCGTGTGTGACGGCCTGCGACCGCCGGGCGCACGGCTGCCCACCGGGCGTCAGTCCAGCAGGCTGCGGGCGTACTCCGCTCGCAGCCGGTCGTCCCCCAGGGCCTGGGCTGCCTCGGAGAGGACACTGCGAATCTGCTGCGCGCGGTGCTGGAGCGCCGGGTCCGGGTGCCCGGCGAAGCGCAGCGGGTGGAACTCGGCGGCCAGCAGTTCGTAGGCGCGCTTGACCTCCTCGCTGCCGGCGGTGCGGGTCAGCCCCAGCACGGTGAAGTAGTCGGCGTCCTGAATCTCCTCGAACTTCGACTCCAGGCGACGCACGTCCAGCTCCGGCGGCAGCTCACCGGAGTCCTCGTCGCTGGCCTCCTGGAGCCTGATGAGCCCGAGCGTCCGAGCCACCGCGAGCGCCTTGAGGGCGGCCTCCTGCGGCAGCCCCGCGCCCAGCAGCAGGGCCTCCAGCGTGTGCTCGCCGTCCACCTGCGACAGGAGCTGCAAGTCGCGGGGAGCCAGTCCGAAGTCGTCGGGGGCCAGGTGGATGTCGCCCCGGGTGACGCGCGCGCGCAGGCTGCCGGCCGCCTCCAGCAGGGCCTCGGAGGTGAGCGTGTTGCGCAGCGCCTCGGCCAGCAGGTGCAGCGGAGGGCGCGTGGCGGCGGCGAGCGCCACCTCGTGCGGTGCGGGCTCCGGCACCAGCCGGTACAGCGTGGAGGGCTCGGCGAGGGCGTCGAGGAAGACCTGCTCGGTGTAGCGCTGCACGAGCGGCACGGACTCGGACTCGCGCAGGTAGCCACGGCCTCGCAGCGCGTCCAGCAGCGCGCCCGTGGTGGCGCTGCGCACCAGGCGCAGCTCGCCTTCCTGGCGCGCGTCGATGAGGCCATCCGCGCGGGCCCGGTCGATGAGCGACTCCCCCTGCGCCGAGGAGACGGCACCCACGAGCGCGCCATCTCTCAGCCAGAGGACGCGCAGGGCGTTCATCACCTTCAGCTCCAGGCGCATCTCCATGCGCGCCTCGCAGAGCCGGAGCACCAGCTTCGCCAGGCCGTCCTGGGTGACGCTGCCGCTGCGAGACACCGCCAACTCGGGCCGACCGGGCGGGGTTTCCAGCGGGAGCAGCGCGGCACGGGCCTGCGCGGCGGCCTCCTCGGCCTCGCGACGCCCACGCTCTTCCAGCTCCACGCGCTCACGCTCGGCGCGGACGCGCTCCTCGGCGGAGTCGGCCTCCAGCTGCGTCTTCTCCGCGCGCAGGGCTTCCAGCGCCTTCTCGACGGCCTCGCGGGCTTCACGCTCGCGCGCGAGCTCCTGGCGGAGCGTCTCGGAAGCCTGTCGCGACTGTTCGAGCCGGCCCTTGAAGGTGGCGAGCTCGGACTCGGCGGCGCTCCGGGCCTGGGACGCCTCTTCGATTCGGGATTCCGCGGCCGCGCGCTGTTGGGACTCGGCCTCCAGTCGGACCTCGAGGGCCGTGCGGTGACGACCCTCGGTCTTGGCACGGGCGACCGCTTCGGTCGCGGCCAGCGCGGCCTGCTGCACGAGGGCCTCTGCTTCCGCCCGGGCCTTCGTCTCGAACTCGGTGCGAGCCTCGGCTTCGGCCCGGCGCTTCGCTTCGGTCTCTGCCCGGGCGTCTGCTTCGGCTCGCTGCTTCGCCTCGGCTTCGGCGCGGGCTTCGGCTGCGGCTCGCTGCTTCGCCTCGGCCTCGGCTCGGGCTTCGGCTTCGGCTCGCTGCTTCGCTTCGGCCTCGGCACGAGCCTCGGCTTCGGCCCGTTGCTCCGCCTCTGCCTCAGCGCGGGCCTCTGCTTCGGCTCGCTGCTTTGCTTCCGACTCAGCGCGGGCTTCCGCCTCGGTGCTGGACGTCGCGCCCGCTTCGGCACGGGCCTCGGATTCAGTACGCGCCTTTGCCTCGGCCTCCGCGCGCGACTCCGCCTCCGCTCGCTGCTTCGCTTCCGCCTCGGCACGGGCCTCGGCCTCCGCGCGCTGCTTCGCTTCCGCCTCCGCTCGCGACTCCGCGCTGGCACGCTGCTCCGCTTCGGTCTCGGCTCGGGCCTCCGCCTCGGCCCGGAGGCGCGCTTCCTTCTCGGCGCGCGCCGCTGTCTCTGTCCGGGCCTTCGCCTCGGACTCCGCGCGCTCCTCCGCTTCGGCCTGAGCCAGCGCCGCCAGCTCCGCTCGGGCCTCCGCCTCGGCGCGAGCGCTGGCCTCGGAGGTCGCGCGCGTCTCCGCCGCGAGCCGGGCCTCGGCTTCGGCTTCCGCCCGCTCCTCTGCCGCCTCACGGGCGCGAATCTCCGCCTCCGCGCGGTCCTCGGCGGAGGAGGTCGCGGTCTCCGCCGACTCCGCGCGGGAGTCCGCATCCCGGCGGGCCTTGGCCTCCAACTCGGCCCGGGACTCGGACTCCACGCGGCCGGCGGCCTCGGACTCCAGGCGCGTCTCGACTTCCTTCAGCGCCTGCATCGCGGCCTTGGCGCGAGTCTCCGCCACGGTGCGGGCCTTCACCTCTTCCCGGAGGCGCGCTTCGAGCTTCTCGATGCGCACCTGCAGCTCACTGCGCGCGAGGGCCTCCGCATCGGAGCGCACCTGCGCCTCATCGCTGGCGGTCGCCGCGTCCTGGGCCCGGACCTCCGCCTGCACACGGGCGTGCTCCTGCGTCTCGGCCCGTGCCTCGGCGTCGATGGCCCGGGTCTCCATCTCCGCGCGCGTCTCCGCTTCTTCACGGGCGCGAGCTTCCGCCTCGCTGGCACGCGTCTCCGCCTCGGCACGGAGACGGGCCTGTTCCTGCGCCTCGGTCTTCAGCTCCTCGAGCTGCGCTCGCAGCTCGGTGAAGTCGTGCTCGCGCTCCTCGATGCGCCCGAGCGCCGCCCTCGCGGCGGCATCCACGGTGGCGCGCTCGCGAGCCTCGGAGCCAGCGCGGGTCTCCGCCTCTTCGAGGCTTGCCTGGAGCGTGGACACCTGCTCGCGCAGTTGCTCCAGCTCGGCGTCACGCTGTTGGATGAGCTCGCGCTCTGCCTCGGCCTCGCGGCGCAGCGTCTCCGCTTGCGAGCCCTGCTCGTCCAGCGTGGCGAGCCGCTCGTGAAGTTCCTGGACCTGGCGCTCCGCTTCTTGCCGCAGCTCCACCTCACGCGAGCGCGCTTCCTCCAGCGCCTGCTCCCGCAGCCGGGCCGCCTCCGCCAGCTCCTCCGCCACGAGCCGCAGCGAGGACTCCTGCTCGCGCGCGGCCTCCGCCTCGACTCGCAGCGCGGCTTCACGGTCCAGCACGCCGCGCAGCGACTCGCCGAGCTCACGTGCTTCCACGACCTGCTGCTCGACTTCGAGGCGGCGCGCGACTTCCGCCTCCAGCTCGGCGCGCACCGTGCGCACCCGCTCGTGCGCTTCAGCGAGGTGGCGCTCCGCCTCCTCCTGCTGCGCCTGCCACTGCGCGAGCAGCGCGGACGGGGCCCCTACCGCGCTCGCGGGCTCGCCTTCCGCCATCCGCGTCGGGGCCTCCTCAGGCGACTGCTCATCCAGGTACGCGGGCGCGTCCGGAACGGAGCTTCCATCCCAGCCCGCGTCCGCCTCGGAACCCGGGAGGGACGAGGACTCCGGCTCCGCTCCAGTCGATCCCCACTCCAGCGTCTTCGGTCCAGGCGCGGTCGCGGCGGGGGCACCGTCCGTGTCCGAGTCGAACCAGTCCGCGCCCGTGCTCGTGCCGGAGGCCACGGTGTTGGCCGTCGCCGGGTCGCTCCACCCCTCCGCCGTGCCCGCGGCCGGGGAGGCGTCGGGATCGGCGGCGCTCCAGTCTTCATCAGAGCCCGGAGCAACAGCCGGGGGCGCGTCCGATTGTCCCCAGGCCTCACCCGGGCCCGCGGCCGCTACGCCCGCGGTGTCGGCCTCCGAGTCGCTCCAGTCCTGCTCATCAGCGCTCGCGCCCGAAGCCACACCGTCGGCGGACTCCGCGTTGTTCCAGTCACGCGCATCAGCGCCTACGCCCGGAGCCACGCCATCGGCGGGCTCCGCGTTGTTCCAGTCACCCGCATCAGCGCTTGCGCCCGGAGCAACGCCATCGGCGGGCTCCGCGTTGCCCCAGTCCTGCTCATCAGCGCTTACGCCCGGAGCAACGCCCTCCGCTGCCGCCGAATCGCTCCAGCTTTCAGAAGCGGCCGTGCCCGAAACGACACCCTCGTCGGCTTCCGCATCGCCAGCGCTCGCGTCCGCGGCAGCACCCTCACCAACGTCAGCGCCGTCATCAGCGCTCCCGCCGGTAATCAGGGTGTTGGCGGCTTCCGAGTCGTCCCAATCCTCACCCGAGCCCTCAGCCGAATCCGACTCGGACGAGGACAGTCCCGCCTCCTCCGCCTCGCGAGCTCGCACCGCGGCCTGCAGCTCCGCTTCCAGCACATCCCAGGCAGACGGCACGGCGTCCGCGTCGTCTTCGGCACCCTCGGACTCCGCGAGGTCTCCGTGCTCAGAGTCCTCCTCGCTCCGCGCCGCTGCATCCCAAGCCGCCTTCCCCGACTCACCAGGGGTCTGCGCCGCGACACTGCCCTCGGTGGGACCGGCCTCTCCCGGTGCTCCGGCCTCGGGGGAATCCGTCCCCAGCTCGGCCTCCGTCCCCCACTCCGAGCCCTGCTCGCTGGAACCCTCCCAGCTCCCCTCCGGAGCCGCACCGGCGTCAACGGGAGCGGACGGAGCCGGCTCGGCCCACCGCACCGCCATCCGCGCGGTGTTCTCCATCTCGGGGTCCGGAGGCAGCTCCATCCAGGACGGAGTCCCGCTGGCGGCCGCCGCGAAGGGCGCCTCCGCTTGCGGCGTGGCGTCCTGCGAAGTCCCGGGCGTGTCGACGTCGAAGAACCCCTCGTCCCCGAGCTGGGGCGCCGCACCCACAGGCCGGGCAACGGGCGGCGAGACGGGCTCCTCCGTCCACGCGAGCCCTCCCACCGGCGGCGACAACTCCGAGGACAGCTCCGCCTGCTCACGCGCCAGCGCCGCGTCAATCTCCAGCTGCGCCAGGCGCTCGGTCTCCGCGCGAACCTCCGCCTCCACGTCCCCGAAATCTGACGAGGGATCCGCGCCCGACTCGAACTGCGAAGCCCCATCTCCGACGTCTGGCGGCGAGAACTCCGCGCCCGGCTGAGACTCCGAAGCCCCGTCCCCGAACTCTGACGAGGGCTCCGCAGCCGGCTGGAACTCCGACGCCCCGTCCCCGAACTCTGACGAGGGCTCCGCTCCCGGCTGGAACTCTGAAGCCCCGTCCCCGTACTCTGGCGAGAACTCCGCGCCTGGCTGAGACTCCGAAGCCCCGTCCCCGAAATCTGACGAAGCCTCCGCGCCTTGCAGCGGCTCTGAAGCCCCCTCTTCCGGGACAGGGGCCTCCGCTCCTGCTCCATCCACCGGCGCAGCCGGGTCCTCCGCTCCCGCGCCATCCTCCGCCGGAGCCGCCGGAGTCCCCTCTCCCCAGCCGTCCCCCACCTCCGTGCCGAGCGCCGAGTCGATGGAAGCCATCGCCTGCGCCTCCACCTCCTTGTGCGCCAACTCCATGGCGGAGAACATGACGAGGGTCGTCCGGTGGTCGCGCTGCTGGGCCTCCTCGTGGGCGTTGCGCTCCTCGCGCGTCATCGCCGCCAGCTCCCAGTCCGTCTGGTGCAGCGGGGCCAGGTCACCGAAGAGCGCGTTCGCCAGCGCCGGGTCTCCCGCCACCGGGCGCGGCGCCGTGGCGTGCCAGGACTCGGTGTCGTCCGCCGGAGTCGCGGGCCCGGACGCGGGCAGGCTGCGGTTCTCCACCACGTGCCAGGCGTCCGCCTCCGTCGGTGCGCGGATGAGCGAGGCCACCAGCGCCATGAAGCCCGTCCCGTCCAGCGGCAGCGGGGCCACCGGCGCGCTGAAGCCGGCAATCGGCTCGCCCAGCAGCAGCACGCGGGCCTTCTTTCCCTCCGGATGCTGGAGCAACTCTTCCAGCACCACGTGCCCGCGTCCGCTCTCCACGCCCGGGGCGAGCACGACGAGCACGGGCAGGTGGTGCCCGAAGCCGATGAGGGCATCCGCGGCGGAGGTGGCGAGGATGACCTCGTACCCTTCACGCGTGAGCAGACGCCGCACCGCGGCGATGGTGGCGATGTCGTCGTGTACGAGGAGAACCGGTGCGCCCATGGGGGGCACCGAGTCTACAGCATGGCCCCCGGATCCACGTCGATCACGACCTTCACCCCATTCGGAACGTCCCCCAGGGCCGCCTCCACCCTGGCGAGCAGCGGGGCAAGCGCCGCATGCGTCGGCCCCTTCACGAGGAACTGCCAGCGCGTCTTCCCCCGGATGCGGGAGATGGGCGCCAGGGCCGGCCCCAGCAGGCGCACCCCCGCCGAAGCAGGCGGCATGTGCCGCGAGACGAGGTTGCCCAGGTGGCGAGCCACCCCGGCCACCTGCTCGGGGTGCTCACCCTCCAAGCGGATGGCCGCCATGCGCGAGTAGGGCGGGTACGCCAGCGCCTTGCGCCACTCCAGCTCCTGCTTCGCGAAGCCGTCGAAGTCGTGGGCCAGCACCCGCCGCACCGGCTCCGCGTCCGGGTTGTAGGTCTGCACCAGCACCTTCCCCGGGTCCTTGCCCCGTCCCGCGCGCCCGGAAACCTGGGTGAGCAGGTGGAAGGTGCGCTCGGCGGCGCGGAAGTCCGGAATGGACAGCGACGTGTCCGCCATGACGACGCACACCAGCGTCACGCCCGGGAAGTCGTGCCCCTTGGCCACCATCTGCGTGCCCACCAGCACGTCCAGCTCCCGGCGGGCGAACGAGGCCAGCATCTCCGTCAGCCGCTCCGCGCTGGTGGCCGAGTCCCTGTCCAGCCGGGCCACGCGCGCGGTGGGGATGCGCTCCAGCACCTCCGCTTCCACCTTCTCCGTGCCGACGCCCAGCTTGAGCATGGGGCCGGTGCACTCCAGGCACCGGTCCGGCAGCGGCATGGCCAGCCCGCAGTAGTGGCACACCACCCGGTTCTGCGAGCGGTGGTGCGTGAGGCACACGTCGCACTCGGTGCACTTGAGCGACAGGCCGCATACCTCGCAGATCAGCACCGTGCTGTGCCCGCGCCGGTTGAGGAAGAGGATGACCTGCTGCCCGCGGCCAATCGTCTCCTCCATGGCCGCCAGCAGCGGCGGGCTGAGGATGGGCGCCTCCTCCGTCACCATGCCCTCGCGGGGACGCTCCACGCGCAGGTCCACCAACTCGATGGTGGGCATGGGCCGGTCATCCACCCGGTTCTTCAGCTCCAGCAGCCGGTAGCGCCCGCGCTTGACGTTCTCCAGCGTCTCCAGCGCCGGCGTGGCCGAGCCCAGCACCACCACCGCCCCGGCCTGCTTGCCGCGCACGACGGCCAGGTCCCGGGCCTGGTAGCGCAGCTTCTCCTCCTGCTTGAAGGACGGGTCGTGCTCCTCGTCCACGACGATGAGCCCCAGGTTGTCCACCGGAGCGAACACCGCCGAGCGCACGCCGACGGCAATCTTCACGTCCCCCCGGCGCAGCGCCTGCCAGTGGAAGAGGCGCTCACGGTCCTTCAGCGCCGAGTGCAGCACCGCCACCTCCGCGCCGAAGCGGCTGCGGAAGCGGCCCACCAGCTGCGGCGTCAGCGCGATTTCCGGCACCAGGATGAGGCTGCCCTTGCCTTGCGACAGCGCATGCTCCGCCGCGCGCAGGTACACCTCCGTCTTCCCGCTGCCGGTGACACCGTGCAGGAGGAAGGGCTGGAAGTCGCCCACGTCCAGGGCCGCGCGCAGCTCCGTCACCGACGTGGCCTGCTCCGGGGTGAGGCGCTCGGGCCGGCCCTGCATGAGGCCGTCCCTCACGCCGGCCTCCAGCTTCTTCTCCTCAATCCGCGCCATGCCCCGCGCGGCCAGCTTCTTCAGCGTCTCGCGGGCGCCCGGAATCGCGTGGGAGACCTCCTCCAGCGGCGCGCGCCCTCCCACGGCCAGCAGGTACGCGAGCGCGGCGGACTGGGCGGGCGCGCGGTGCAGCTCCGGAGGCACCTCGGTGACGAGCGCCACCGCGAAGAGCTGCACGTCCGGCTTCGCTTCCTTCTCGTCCACCGCCTTGGACAGGCCGGGGGGCAGCGCGCCGCGGATGACCTCGCCCAGCGGGTAGCGGTAGTGCACGGCCGCGAAGCGCAGCAGGGCGATGAGGTCCTTCGGCAGCGACGGCGAGTCCTCCAGCACGCGCTGGATGGGCTTGAGCTTGACGCCCTCCTCGGCGGGCGGGGAGGCGGGCCCCAGGTAGAAGCCCAGCGCCGTGCCCCGGCCGAAGGGCACCAGCACGCGCTGGCCTGGCGCCAGCTGGCCGGCGAGCGCGTCCGGCACCGAGTAGGTGAACTCGCCCCGGACGGGACGGCCAACGGCGATGGAGGCCAGGACGGGAGGGCTCACTGCGGCGCCCACTGTAGCGGCGCCTTCGGGCTGGGACAGTTCCCGGCGGCTCCTCGCACCGGACGTACGCACGGACATGGAACCCCGGGTGGAGGGGGCCGCCTCCGGCTTCGCGCCCGTGTCGTCCCACAAGGCTTGCTGTTCCATGACGCTCCCTTCGACCGCCACCCCAACCCCGACCGTCCTGCTACCGGGGTTCACAGTGCCGGATGGGTCTGACATGGCCTCGAAGGTGAAGGACTTGCGCGGTAGTCCGTTCCAGGAGCGTGCTGCCGAGCCCATGAACGTCCGCCCGCCCCAGCCACACCGTCAGGACAGGGGGCGGCTGGAGCCGTGCGTCTCGCGGGAGCTGCGCCTTCCCGAGCGGGGCCTCTAGCGTGAGACCCCGGCCCGGGTGGTGCGCGCGGCGGGCTACCGGCCCACGACCTTCTTCCACGACGGACGGCTGCTCACGCGGTTCCACCACGCGGCCACGTTCTTGTGCTGGTTGATGAGCTCCACGCCGCCGGAGACCGCGAAGAACTCCATGTACGGCATCCAGGACACCTCGGCGAGGGAGAAGCTGTCGCCCGCGAGGTACTGCTGCTTGCCCAGCACCGGGTCGATGACGGCGAAGACCTGCTCCACGCCCTTGAAGCCCTCCGCGATGCGGGCCTCGTCCGGCGCGCCGCCGCCCATGTGCGGCTTGAAGAGGCGCTCGAAGAAGACCTTCCCCGCCGCGGGGGTGAAGTAGGAGTGCTCCACGCTGATGTACTGCTCCATCAGGCCATAGCCGCGCGCGTCGGTCGGCGTGAGCGAGGGGCCCGACAGCTTGCGGTCCAGGTAGCGCATGATGGCGCGCGACTCGTAGAGCATGCCGACCTCGGCGTCCTCGAAGGCGGGAACGACGCCGAACGGCTGGCGCGCCACGTGCGCGGGCTGCTTGTGCTCGCCCTTCATCAGGTCCACGAGGACGAACTGGGCCTCGTGGCCCTTCTCCGCCAGGGTGGTGAGGACGGCGCGCGTACAGCCGCTCATCGGATGGCCGTAGACCTTCATGTGTTGCTCCTCTTGCGTGGCGGGCCGGGTGGAGCCCCGGCCAAGCGTGGCCGGACTCTTCCCCCCAGACGCCGCGCGCCGCAAGGGAATCAGCCCAAGGAGGAGGGGCTCCGCGCCCGCACGCCCGCACGCCCGGCTGCGTCAAGGGCCACGGACGTGTGACGACGGGCCGCGACTACGGCGTGAAGAGCTTCTCCGGAATCGTGGCGCGGTTGTCGCCCTTGAGCGCGGTGAAGCGCAGCGCGCGCTGTCCGCCCTTCCAGACTTCGATGGTGCGCGGCATCCACTCACCGGTGGCCGGCGACGTGTAGTCGAGGAAGCGGATGTCCCAGGCGGTGTTGGCGCTGTCCGTGTAGCGCAGCCGCGCCGGGCGGAAGGAATCCTTGTAGACCCAGAACTGAGGCCGGCCCTCGGCCATCTCGCCAAGCACGTACGCCACCTCGCCGCCGAAGCGCGCCAGGCCGGTGCGGCTCGTATCCACGCCCAGCGACTGGAGGTACTGCTGCAGGGACTCCTTGAGGTCCTGCACGTTGCCGCCGCCAGCGGCGAGAATCGGACACACCTGGGAGACGAGCACCGTCATGGCCGGAATCTCGGTGCCCTCCGAGCGGCGGCGGCCCCCTGCCTGCACGGCGGCGGCGCGGGCGTTGCCGTCGGGCACGGAGGCCTCGAAGCGGCAGCGGCCCGGCACGCGCAGGTACAGGATGCCATCGCCCTGCACTTCCGGGCGGTCCGTGGGGGTGCCGAGCGCGGCCCCGGCCTCCTTCACGGCGGCGCCGCTGAAGCTGAGCGAGCCCTCCACGCGAAGGGAGGACAGCCTGAGCTCGTCGCGTTCGGCCACCGTGCGGCGGAGGATGGAGCCTCCGGGCAGCACATAGGCGCCCGCGGCAAAAGAGACCAGGACTGCCAGGAGTGCGGCAATGCGCTTCACGGCTTCTCCGTCTTGACGACCTCGCGCGGCGGTTCGAGCAACCCGGGGCGCTCAAGGCGCGGAGGCGAGATGGGTCAGATAGCCCACGTTGGGGCCGGGAATCTATTGATGGCACCCGCCCCCTTCAAGCTGGATAGGATGCCAACGACATGCCGATCCGCCCCACTGTCCTGCTGATTGCGCTGTGTGTGTCCACCGCCTCCCTGGCCCAGCCCGCGGAAGACTTGCGGAATTTGATGAGCGCCCGGGCCTACGGCATGGGAGGTGCCTACCGGGCGCTGGGCCTGGGGACCGAGGCCGTGCTGGGCAATCCCGCGGCCATGGCCCTCTTCCCCGCCTACCGGGTGGAGGGCACGGGTGCCTGGGACGTCGAGACGAAGGAAGGCCTGCTGGGCATCTCCGTGCTCGACGCGGCCTCCAGCCGGCTCGCCATGGGCATCGACTACCACTGGGTGAGCCTGGGCCGGGGCGGCGCGCGCACCAGCGCCCATTTCAGCTCCCTGGGCGTGGGGCTGCCCCTGAACCAGGCGGTGATGCTGGGCGTCGTGGCGCGCTACCTGCGACTGAGCGGCGATTCGCGGTACGCGAACTCCGTCACCGGGGACGCGGGCCTGCTGCTGCGCCTGTCGCCGTCGTTCATGGCGGGGGTGTCCGCGCACAACCTCATCGACACGGACAACGCGGAGCTGACGCGCTACTTCACGGCGCACGTGGGCGTGCTGACGCAGCAGTTGACGGTGGCCGCCGACGTGCGCGCGGACTTCGTCACCGAGAACACCAACACCTTCACGTACAGCGCGGGCCTGGAGTACCTCTTCGGGCAGGTGCTGCCGGTGCGTGGCGGCTACACGTATGACGGCTTCCGGAAGATTTCCCAGCTCAGCACGGGCATCGGCTTCGTGTCCGAGGGCGGCGGCGGGCTGGACCTCGCCTACCGTCATGACCTGGGCGGCGAGAAGGGGCGACTGCTGGCGCTCACCATCAAGCTGCTGATGCGCTGATTCAGCGCGACGCGCGCTGCTCGCGCAGCTCGTAGTACCGCTCGGACGCGGCGAAGCGCAGCAGCTCCACCAGCTCCGAGTCCTGGTTGCGGCGCGCGCGCAGGATGGCCAGGGCCGGCCCCACGCTTCCACAGGCGACGAGCCCCGCGCGGTTGGCGGAGTCGCGCGCCGCGTCCGCGAGCGCGGAGGAGTTGAAGTCGCGGGTGCCAGCGTCCAGCAGCGCGAGGGTGCGCTCCAGGGCCCGGGGCGAGAGCGAGTCGCGCACCACGCGAGCCTCGGGGCCGGAGGCGCGCGGGTCCTTGAGGATGGTGGACAGCAGGGCCAGCGCGCGCAGGAGCTGGCCTCCCTTGAGGGCGCGCAGGGCCATCAGGTCCGGGGACAGCGACAAGAGCGCGCGGCCGGCGTGGAAGCGGAGTTCGGCGGCGGACAGGGGCTGACGTATCGACAGGCGCCCCACGAGCAGGCGCGGCTGGCCCGCGTGGACGGCGGTGAAGGGCGGGCCGTCGTCCTCGGCGAGGACCAGCTCGGGCAGGTGGACGTCCAGCACGCGCGCGGCGGTGTGGAGCGCGTCGAGGATGGCGGGCGCGCCGGGGCCCGCGGAGGCGCGCAGGGGCTCCGAGGTGCCGGCGGCGCGTCCCTGGGCGGGGAAGAGGCGGCAGAGGGCAATGCCCGCGCAGGCGAGCAGCTCGCCGGAGGGCGTGCGCAGGCCGGGGTGGCGCAGGCCGGCGCGCTCTTCCAGGGTGAGCTTGGGGCGCTGGAGACGCGGCGCCGCGGGGGACTCGCGCCCGTCGAGTGCGTCGGCGATTTCGCGCATGAGCGAGGCGCGGCCGGGGTCGCCCCGGCTGTCGAAGTACTCGGCGGACTCGCGGTAGGGCTTCGCGTCGAGCGGGCGCTCGCGGAGGTGCTTGAAGGCGTTGGGCTCGGTGTCCTGGTAGGGCTCGGAGACGGCGGGGGCTTCGCGCGTCTCCGAGGCGCCGGGCCCCACCCGGGCGGGAGCTTCGGGGGCAGAGGGCTTCGCGGTGGCCGGTCTGGCCGGGGCGGCTACGGTGACGGTGCCCTCCGGGCGCGCGCGGACGATGCGTCGCACCTGCTGCATGGGGCCGGGAGGAGCTTCCCAGGAGATGACGCGCGTCTCCGCCACGGGCGCGGAGCCAAGGTCCACGGACTGTTCCGCCATGATGTCCATGGCGCTCTTGCTGCGGGGGAGCGACTCACCTTCAGCGGCGCCGCCGCGAGCCTGCGGCGCGGGGACACGGCCGCTCGCGCCGAGGGCCCGGGTCGCCATGACGGAGGGCTCGTCGTCGCTCACGGGCTGGGGGGCGCGGGGTGGAGGTGCCTTGTCTCCACGTGAGGCGGGGCCGCGCTGCGCAGCGGGAGCTTTCGCGGCTGGGTCGGCGCCTTCCGAGGGGATGAGGCGGGGCGGCTCGGGGCGAGCGGAGGGCTTCGGGGCCGGACTGGCGCTGGCCGATGGAGCGGGGCGCGGCGGCTCGGCGCGAGCGGGAGACTTCGGGACAGGGTCCGCGCTGGCCGATGGAGAGAGGCGCGGCGGCTCAGGGCGAGCAGGAGACTTCGGGGCGGGCTCCGATGGCGAGAGGCGAGGTGGCTCGGCGCGAGCAGGAGACTTCGGGGAAGGCTCCGCTGGGGAGAGGCGAGGTGGCTCGGCGCGAGCAGGAGACTTCGGGGCGGGCTCCGATGGCGAGAGGCGCGGCGGCTCGGCGCGGCCAGGCGCCTTCGGAGCCGGGGAGGCTCCGACTGGGGCAGGATTGCGCTGTTCGGCGCGACCGACGGGGACGCCGGGCGCGACGGCAACACCCGGTGCGGGGGGCGCGACGGAAGTGCGCTCCGCACGGGGCGAGGCGGCACCGCCCTTCACGTCGGGAGCCTCGCTGGCCTTGTCTGACTGGGACGCACGCTTCCCCTTGCGCGACGAGGACGGCGCATCACCCTTGCGGGCCTTCTTCCCTGCTCTTTCCCTTCCGGCGCTCGGTGGCTCCACGACGGCGGGTACGGCGCCCGGGTCCGTGGTGGAAGTGACCTCGTTGGCCAGCGCCGCGATACCCGAGGGCGTGAGGGACAACGTCGCGGGCGCCGGAATCAGGGGCGACTTCGGCCCGCTCGGCTCACGGCGTGGCGTGGCGCTGCGGGGCGGCTCGGGAGGAGGAACCTCTCGCTCCTCTCGCGCCTGCCGCAGACTCTCCGCTCGACGCGCGAAGACCTGCGCACGCTCGGAATCGCGGAGGACGTCGCGCCAGAGCCGGGCGAGCCGCTCCCAGGCGCGCTCGCGCTCCTGCTCGTCCTCCATGGCGGTGGCCGCGTGCTCCAGCGCCCAGGCCGCTTCGCCCATGCTCCCGCGCGCGGTGAGACGGTCCACCAGCAGCAGCCACGCTTCCTTGTGGCCGGGCTCGTACCGCACCGCCTGGCGCAGCTCGTTCAGCGCGGCCTCGTCGTCGCCCAGCGCTTCCAGCGTGGACACCAGCTCCAGGCGGGCCTGTCGGGCGGGAGGACCTCGGGACTCGCGGGCGAGCTGCGCGCGCAGGAGCTGGCCGAGCGCCTTCGGGTCTCCCAGCTTCCGCGCGAGCGCCACGAGCTGGCCCCGGGCCTGCTCACTCTCGGGGCTCTCCGCGAGCACCTCCGTCCAGGCCCACTGCGCCATGCGCAGGTCACCCAGCGACTCCTCCGCCGCCTGCGCGAGCATGCGCAGCCCTTCGAGCCGGTCGGGCGCGCGGCGGGGCGCGGCCGCGAGTGCGACCCGGAGCCGCTCGGCGGTGGCCGGCCGCTCCGCCTCGGAGACACAGCGAAGGAGCCCCGCGAGCACGGGCAGCAGTCCCGGCACGAGCGCCTCCGCCGCCTCGAAGTCCACGCGCGCCATGGTCGGCTCGCCCATGTGGAGCCATCGCTCTCCGCGCGTGAGGAGCGCGCCCGCGCGAGCCCGGGCACTGCGAGCCCGCTGGATGGCCTCGTCGAGCGCGCGCCGCACCAGGGACGCATCGCCACGCGTGGACAGGAGCCGCACCTGCTCCCGGAGCGCGGAGCGGTCCCCCGTCAGGTCGACGATTTCCCGGTACATGCGCGCGGCACCCGCGGGGTCCTGGAGCTCGTTCTCCATCACCTCCGCGAGACGGGTCAGGGCCTCCGCGCGCACGGACGCGTCCTTCGCCCGGTCGGCACGCTTGAGATAGAGCTGCGCCAGCTCGCGCCACGCCTGACGCGCGATGAGCTGGGCCTCCAGCTTCTGCGAGCGCGCAAGCTCCTCCGCGTCCTCGGGCTTCAGCCCCGGGCCGGCTTCCACACGTGCACCGGGAGCACGCCCCGCGCCTGGCGCCAGCGTGTCCGCGCCGTCAGCGCGAGCCGTGGGAGCACTTCCCACCGTGGCAGCGGGAAGTGGCGCTCCCGCGCCGTCCGCTCGGGCGGGGGTGGCTCCTGACGGCCGCGCCCCCGAGAGCGCGGCTTGCAGGTCCGCCATGGAGACTTCCTGCGTGTCCACGGGCGACATCGGCTGGGGAGGCTGCGCGCCCGGCGATTTCGCAAGCGGAGGAGCGCCCCGAGGTTCATCGGCCGGAGGAGGAGGTGGCGCTTCCGAGGTGACCTCACCCGTCGCTTCGTCATCCGTCCAGGCACCGGCGCGAATGTAGGGCGGCGGCGGGGCGTCCCGCTTCACCGGAGGCGGCGCTTCGTGCTCCTCGTCCTCGGGAGAGTCGGACCAGGGGACGGACAGGTGCTGTCCCCCGGTAGATCCAGAGCGCTGCTCGGAGGGCACCGTGCTGGAGGTCGCGGGTGGTTCCACCGCTGCCTTGCGAGGCTCGACGGTGGGCGTGCTCGAAGGCACGACCACGGCGGGCATCTCCACCACCGTCGGGCGCGACTCGAGCGGTGGCGGGCTCGGCGAAATGGCCACCGCGGGCATCTCCACGACAGTCTTGCTTGCTTCCGAAGCGGGCTTGCTCGCGGGCAACACCACCGCGGGCAGCTCCATCAGCGTCTTGCTGGCCTCCGGAGCGGGCCTGCTCGACGACGCCGCTACCGGCAGCTTCTCAGTCGGGCCGAGCGCCATCCCGAGCGCCGGCATCTCCAGCTCCGTCTTCGAGCGCGACTCAACCCGGGCTGCGTCGGGCTTCCCCTCTGGCGGCGACCAGGGCGCGTGCGGCGGAGGCGGAGCCACCACGGGAGAGGCCACCGCCGTCGGCTCGCGCGGCTCCGCGGACGCCACCGATGGGAAGGCCACTGCCGTCGGCTCCCTCGGCTCGGAGGAAGCCACCGACGGGAAGGCCACTGCCGTCGGCTCGCGAGGCTCGGCGGAAGCCACCGACGGGAAGGCCACCGCTGTCGCCTCGCGAGGCTCGGGCGGCTGTGCCTCCTCCGACCCGTCCGAGGCGGGCTCCACCAACGTGACCTCGCGATAACCCGAGTCCTCATCCCAGACGGCGGGGGCCTGGACGCCGGCCTTCCGGGTCGGGAGCTTCGCCAGCACGCCGCTCACGGTGGCGGCAGGCTCAGCGGTCCTTCCCGCTGGTGCCTCCGTGCCCCCCTCGACGTCGCCTCGCGCCCGCGCCTCGTGCTTCTTCAGCACCTGGAGTCCGTGCCGGGCCCGCCGGTCTTCGGGGAACTCCGCCAGCACGGCTTCCAGCGCGGCAATGGCGCGAGGGAGCTGCCCCACCCGCCGCAGCACCCTCGCGAGCTGCCGTTGCACCGCGCGGCGGACCTCGGGAGTCCCTCCCTGCGTGGCATCGAGCAGGGTGATGGCGGCGGCCTCGGTGCCGGCGAGCAGGGCGAAGCGCACGAGCGCGGCGGCCAGGCGCGGCGTCATGGCCTCGGTGCGGCTGGCTCGGGCGAGCTGGCCGAACGCACGGGCGGCGGAGCCCTCGCGCAACAGACCCACGGCGGACCGGAGGTGCCGGTCCACCGAGTCTTGCGCAGCCTCCTCCGGCCTCACGTCGGTTACGCCGGGCCGCAGCGCCTCAGGTCGGGCGGCTGGGGGCTCCGGCGTGCCGGCGCTCTTGCCGTTTCTCACGCCACCCATGGGTGGGGCAGTCTACACAACGATGCCCCTCCCGGTGGTCACGGTCCTTCTCCCTGCAAGAAATGCCGAGCCCACCGTGGCCCGCGCCCTGGAGAGCTTGCTGGAGGGCACCCTCCGGGACGTACGCGTGCTCGCGGTGGACGACGGCTCCACGGACGGTACGCGTGGGGTGCTGGAGGCCCTCGCGGCCCGGGACTCCCGGGTGGAGGTACTTGACGGCGGGGGCCGGGGTCTGGTGGCGGCGCTGAACCTGGCGCTCGGTAGGGCCACCTCGCCCTACGTGGCCCGGATGGACGCGGATGACGAGGCCCTCCCCCGCCGCCTGGAGGCCAGCGTCGCCGCGCTGGAATCCGAGCCTGAGCTGGCAGGCGTGGGCACGGGCGTGGAGCTGTTCCGCGAGGACCAGCCCGTGAGTCCCTCCCTCCAGGCGTACGCGTCCTGGCTCAACGGACTCACCTCCGCCGAGCGCCTCTTCCGCGAGCGCTTCATCGAGAGCCCCGTCTGCCACCCCTCGGTGTGCCTGCGCCGGGACGCCGTGGTGGCCGCGGGCGGGTGGCGGCACGGGGACTTCCCGGAGGACTACGCGCTCTGGCTGGAGCTGATGGACCGGGGCCACGGCATGAGGAACCTCGACGAGGTGCTGCTGCGCTGGCGCGACAGCCACCAGCGGCTGACGTGGACGGACCCACGCTATGCGGTGCGCCGCTTCACCTGGACGAAGGCGCAATACCTGATGCGCGGACGCGGGCCCCTCGCGGACGGGCGTCCCTGCACGGTGTGGGGCGCGGGCCCGAGCGGCAAGACGCTGGCCCGCTTCCTGCGCGAGGAGGGCGCGACGGTGGAGCGCTTCGTGGAAGTCCACCCACGCAAGGTGGGCACCCGCATCCAGGACATCCCCGTGGTGTCACCGGAGGAGCTGGGGCCTCCCGGGCGGAGCCACCTGCTGGTCTGCGTGGGCGTGCGCTGGGCGCGAGAGGAGATTCGCGCGGACCTGACGGCGCGGGGCTGGGTGGAGGGACGGGACTTCACCTGCGCGGCGTGAGGGGCGCGGGCACACGAGGAGCGCGAAACCACGCGGGCGGCACGGCCGTACAGGGGACATATGCACCGCGTCCCGCCGTGGGTCCTCCTGCTGCTGACAGCCGCATCCGCCTGCCACTCCGCCACGGTGACGCCGCCGCGAGGGCTCGTCCGTCCCGGGACGCCGGAGCGGGTGGACATCGTCCAGGCTCGCGACCGGGGGCTGGAGCAGGGCTTCCAGTGGGAGCCCTGGGGCGCGGAGGCCTTCGCACGGGCGAAGCGGGAGGGCCGGTACATCCTCGTCGATGGCGCGGCGGAGTGGTGCCACTGGTGCCACGTCATGGACGAGACGACGTACCGGGACGCCGAGGTCGGCCGCCTGCTGCGAGAGCGCTTCGTCACCATCCGCGTGGACGTGGACGCCCGCCCGGACCTGGCCGAGCGGTGGGTGGACTACGGCTGGCCCGCCACCATCCTGCTGACGCCGGACGCGGAGGAGGTGGGCAAGTATCGGGGCTATCTGCCACCGGAGCGCCTGCTGCCGCTGCTCCAGCGCGTGGAGGCCCTGGCGCGGGAGCCCCGTGACGCCATGGGAGCCCGCGTCCTCGACGTGCCGGCGACGCCCGCGCTGCTGCCCTGGGTGGCGGCGCGCCTGGTGCTCACGCTGGACGGTGGGTACGACGCGCGCGAGGGCGGCTGGGGCGACTTCCAGAAACTGCCACTGGGTGGCAACACGGAGTTCGAGGTGCGCAGGGCCGCGCGTGGAGACGCTGCGGCACGGCGGCGGGTGGACTTCACGCTGGAGCGCCAGCGCGCGGTGCTGGACCCGGTGTGGGGAGGCGTCTACCAGTACTCGGCGGGGAAGGACTGGAAGGACCCGCACTTCGAGAAGCTGATGGTGATGCAGGCGCCGAACCTGGAGGCGTATGCGCGCGCCTGGGCGCTCCTCCGGACTCCGGCGCTGCTGGACGATGCGCGGGGCATCGCGCGCTACCTCGAGACGTTCCTCGGCGCGCCGGATGGGACGTTCTACACGAACCAGGATGCGGACGTGGGCGCGCACGACCGGAGCGTGCCGTTCGTGGATGGCCACGTGTACTACGCGAAGGACGACGCCGGTCGCCGTGCGCTCGGGCTGCCGTGGGTGGACACGCATGTGTACGCGCGGGAGAACGGACTGGCCATCGCCGCCCTCGTGGCGCTGCACGAGGTGACGCGGGACTCGGCGCCCCTGGTGCGTGCGCGCAAGGCCATGGACGTGTTGCTCGGCACCCATGTGGACGGGGGCCTGGTGTGGCGCGAGAAGGGAACGCGCTCGGGACCGCGCTTCCTCGCGGATGCCGCGGCGCTCGGGCGGGCACTGGCGGTGCTGGCACGAGTCACGGGCGAGGCACGCTATCGCGAGGTCGCCGAGCGGGTGGCCCGGGCGATGCTGGCTGACTTCGGCGGCAAGGAAGCGGGTGGGCTCCACGAGATGACACCTGACTCGGATGCGGTCGGCGTCTTCGCGCGCAGGGAGCGTCCGTTCCTCCACAACGTCGCGGCGGCGCGCTTCCTCGCGGCGCTGCATGGGCTCACCGGTGACGAGGCGTGGCGACAGCGGGGCCTGGAGCTGCTCGCGGCGGTGGCGACGCCGAAGACCCTGGCCGACCAGGGCCGGATGCTAGGGGACTTCCTCCTCGCGGCGGACGAGCTGGGCGTGGTGCCGTGGTCGGAGCCTCCAGCCATGGCACGGAGTCCGTAGCAGCCCCGCTACTCCCTGTCGGCGGGGGCGACTCGTCCCTCCTCCACTGCCGCGATGGGCCCCTGCGGCACCGCGACGCCCACGGCGGAGAAGAAGCGCAGCAGGTCCTCCGGCACCGGCGCCTCCACTCGCAGCACCTTCCCCGTGCGCGGGTGGCCCAGCTCCAGCGCCTGCGCGTGCAGCAGACACCGGAGCGCCTCCACGCCTCCGGCCTTCGGCGCGCCGCCATAGCGCGCGTCCCCGAGTATCGGCGCTCCGAGCGCCGTCAGGTGCGCGCGGAGCTGGTGAGTGCGGCCCGTGTGCGGGAGCAGCTCCACCACGCAGAACTCCGCCCCCGCGTGGAGCGTGCGGAAGTCCGTCAGCGCGGGCACGCCGTTGGCCGCGCGGGTCGCCCGCCAGCGCCCGGGGCGTGACGGGTCCTTCGACAGCGGCAGGTCCACCGTCCCCGAGGGAGGCAGCCCCGGCCCGGTGGCCGCCACGTACCGCTTGCGGGCCCGTCCCTCGCGGAACTCGGCGGCCAGCGCCGACGTGGCCTCCGCCGTCTTCCCGAACACCGTCACGCCGGACGTCTCCCGGTCCAGCCGGTGGACGAGCCCCGCCTCGCGGCCCAGGTGCGCGCCCACCAGGTCCACCAGACTGCCGCCCACGCGTCCCTCCGTGGGCTGCGCCGTCACGCCCGCCGGCTTGTCCACGGCGATGACGTCCGCGTCCTCGTACAGCACGCGCAGCACCGGCGCCGCGGGCGCCTCGGCCAGGGAGCTCTGCCCCGACTCCTCCAGCACCACCATCACCACCTGCCCCGCCGTGAGCCGCGCCTGCGCATCCCGGCTCCGCCGCCCCGAGACGTACACCGCGCCCACGTCCACCAGCTTGCGCGCCTCCGTCGCGGGCACGGCCAGCTCGGACGCCACCGCGTCCGCTACCGCCCGCCCCACCAGCGCACCCTCCGCACGGAACGTCCGTCGCTTCACCACCGCACCTCACGCGCCGGAAGGCCCGCATCATTAATAGGTGACTTCACGGCCCCACCTCGTGCGCTCGGGCAGGCGCCTCCGCTCCGTCCCGCCGCGAAGCGTCGGGGAGCGCGCATCTCCATGAGTCAGGCGCAGGTGTCATTGCGGCGGCACTCTACGCCCGCCTCGCCCTCCCGCGCCGCCCGCTTCCTGTTACCTTCCGCGCCCATGGACCGTCCCCTGCATTCCGTCCGTACGCGGCTGGACGACTTCCTCGCCGAGCTCGCCACGCTCCACTACCGGCATGGCGCCGGCCTCGCGCCGGGACTCCCCGTCACCAGCCTCTACGCGTCCTTCCCCGAGCTGTCCTCCCCGGACACCTTCGCCGCCGCCAACGAGGCCCTCGCCAAGGCCCGCTTGCGAGAGGAGCCCGTCACCGTCCGCCGCATCCTGCTCGTCCGTGAGCTGGTCGCCTCCCAGGTGGAAGAGGCGCTCGCCGCCCGTCCCGCCGAGGCCGTGGCCACCCTGGAAGCCCAGTCCCAGCTCCCCGTGGACGACCAGACGCTCTCCCTCGCCGAGGCGCTCAGCGAGCTTCCCCGCGAGTCCGCCCGGGGCCGGCGCACCCTGCTGGAGCGCGCCGTCGGCAACTTCCTCTGGGACCACCGCGGCCCCTATGGCGACCGGCGCGAGGCGATGCTCCACACCGTGGCGCGGCTGGGCGCGAAGGACTACCCCACCCTGCGCGAGGAAGTCACCGGCATCGCCTTCGGCAAGCTGGCCGAGGCCGCCGCGGAGACGCTCCGCCGCACCGAGGACGCCTACCGCGACGTGCTCGGCTACGTCCTCAAGAAGGTGGAGCCGACGCTGCGCCCGCTGCCCGGCGGCGAGGCGCGCCGGCATGACCTCCAGGCCGCACTCCAGGCCCCGTGGATGGACGCCTTCTTCCGCCGCGAGGACGCCTTCCCCGCCGTGGTGCGCTGGCTCGGCGAGTGGCACCTGACGCCCAACGCCGAGGGCCGCATCCGCATCGACGACGAGGCGCGCCCCGGCAAGGCCCCCCGCCCCTTCGTCGCCACCGTGCGCGTGCCGGAGGAGGTGCGCCTCGTCATCCAGCCGCGCGGCGGCATGGACTCGCTGGGCAGCCTCCTCCATGAGATGGGCCACGCGCAGCACCGCGCCCACGTGTCGGAGAACCTGCCCATGGAGCTGCGCCGCCTCGGAGATGCCTCCGTGACGGAGGCGTACGCGGCCCTCTTCGAGCGGCTGCTGCTGTCCCCCGGCTGGCTCAAGCGCTACCTCGACCTGCCCACCCTGGCCGCGCGCGACGCGGCGCGACTGGGCGCCTTCCAGGCCCTGGCCGTGCTGCGCCGCCACTGCGCGAAGCTGTCCTACGAGCTGTCGCTCAGCCTGCGCGGCCCCTCGGCGGAGCGCGCGGAAGAGTACGCGGACGGCCAGCGCCGGGCGCTCTTCGTCGAGCCGCACCCGGGCTTCTTCCTCCACGACGTGGACCCGCAGCTCTACACGGCCCACTACCTGCGCGCGTGGGCGCTGGAGACGCGGCTCACCGCCCGCCTCACGGAGCGCTTCAACGAGGACTTTTGGAGGAACCCCAGCGCCGCCGCCTGGTTGAAGGGGCTGTTCGCGCGAGGGGGTACGGACGACGCGGAAGGACTGGCCACAGAGGTCTCGGGCACGCCACTGGCATTGCCCGAGGCCGGGGAGCGCCTCGTGGCCATCCTCAACCGCTAGGGGGTACTCCGCGAGAGGACTACTTCTTCTTGCGGAGCGCCCGGACGATCTTGTCCTTGGTGGCGTTGCCGGCCGCCTTGGTGGGCGTCGGCGCGGGTGCCGCGGGAGTCATCGCCTGCTTGTTGTTCCCGCTGGCCACCGGCTTGCCGCCCGCACGGGCGCGCATCGCCTTCAGCAGCTGCATCTCGATGACGAGCAGCTCGTCGCCGAGCTCCTGGTTGTCACCCGCGGCACGGGGAAGCGGAGCACGGGTGCTGGAAGCGCCGGCACCGTGCCGCATGCGCAGAACCCTCTCCTCCTCGGCCGACAGCGTGCGCGTCTTCTCCAGCGCCGCCTTGACCTCCTTGGCCGTCACCGTGCTACTTCCGACCTTGCGCTCCATCGCCGCTCCCTTGCTGTGTGGCCCGCTGAACGTCCGTACATGTCGGACGCGTCCGAGCCGCAACCGTCGAGGATTGTAGAGGACGCAAGAGTGAGCGCAAATTTTCTTCCAACAGGTCGCTGCCGGGCTGTAGCGCCAGGGGCCTCGCGCTACAGACGGAACCCCAGGCCGAGGTACCCTGAAGTCATGGACTCCCGTTCACCAGAGAACGGGTCTCCACCCGCGGAGAAGTTCTGGTACCGGGCCTCGGCGGAGAGAAAGAGCTGGCTCCCCAGCTCCACCCCCACCCCGCCGCACAGCTCCGCGCCCACCTGCAGCGCGCGCGAGGCAGCCACGTCCTCCTTGTCGTGGGCCATCAGCAGGCTGGCCCCGCCGCCCAGGTAGGGCCGCACGCGCCGGGGGCCTGACGGGGTGATGCGGATGGACATGGGGGTGGCCTCGGTGTGCCGGCGGCTGGAGGCCACGTGCCCGCCCACCTCCATCACCGAGGAGTGCTTGCGGTAGCCCCAGGCCAGGCTCGCGGTGTAGCCCGCCTCGCGCGCCCCCTCCGGGTCCGTCAGGAGATAGGCCCCCACCGGAGCGACGGTGACGCCCAGGTTGCGGAGGAGCGGCTCGGCGAGCACCGGAGGTGCGGACA
Organism: Pyxidicoccus trucidator; assembly: GCF_010894435.1. Lineage (NCBI taxonomy): Bacteria > Pseudomonadati > Myxococcota > Myxococcia > Myxococcales > Myxococcaceae > Pyxidicoccus > Pyxidicoccus trucidator. The sequence continues at coordinate 538,687 of NZ_JAAIXZ010000001.1, forward strand.
GCCCGGCCAGGCACGACAGGAGGACGGCAAGACGGCGCATGCCCGCCCATTGAGCAAGGGGCAAGCCACGCCGGAAGGCCAGTAAAGTCAGGGGCTTGCGGGGCGGGGCGAGGCACCCTGCCGCCCGCGTCCGGGCGGGCCCGTCAGAGCAGGCGAGCAGCCTCGTACACAGCGGCGCCGGGCCCGGGGGAGCGGGCTCCGGGCGCACATGACGCGGGGGCCAGGGGCGCCGCGCACCCGGTGGCCCCCGGGCCTCGAATCAGGTGCCCTCTTCGTCCTCGGGCTCGGGCGGGGCGTCGGTGGCGGGCTTGGTCTTGTCGGCGTCCTCCGGCTTCTTGCGCTCGATGCCGAAGGCGTCCAGCGCGTCCGCGATGCCCTGCGGCTTGTCGGCGTCGGGGAGGAAGTCCTCGGGCGGCTGGAGCTTCGGGTCCTGTCCCACCTCGGTGAGGGCGGACTCCAGCGTCATGCGCAATTCGGCGGCCTCGGGCGTCTTCTCCGAGGGCACGCCCATGCGGCCATCCAGTCGGGCCTTGAGGACCACGGACGTGGTGGAGTCCACCAGCACCTCGCCGTCCAGAGAGCGCGGCACGCGGTGGGCGAAGAAGCTGGCGCGGCGGCGGGTGCTCTCGTCGGTGCCCTTGGGCTCGAAGGGCGCCGGCAGCGGGCGGGAGGCGGTGCCTTCCGAGACGGGGCCCAGCGTCACGGTGTAGCGCCACGCCACGCGACCCTCGTGGGAGACGGTGCCGTCGGGGGTGAGCTTGATGCGGCCCTGGAAGAGGCTGTCGAAGTCGCGGATGGCGCCGGTCAGCTCCGTGCGGGTGCGCTCGGCCATGCCGCGGTCGCGCAGGCGCTGGCGGAACGGGCCGTAGCGGTTGCGGGCGAACACCTGGCCGCCCACGCGCATGACCTCCAGGCCCTGGTCCCTCGAGTTCTCCAGCACACCGTGGAAGTCACCGCTGACTCCACCGGGGCCGGCGCGGAAGGTGCGCGACTCGGTGAGCTTCACCGGGTTGGCCTCGGCGGAGGTCCACTCGTAGCTCACGGTGGACTGGAAGCGGTGGGGCCCCAGCCGCTCGGTCACCTCGGCGGCGTCCATGCCCAGGATGCGGCGGGCCACCTGGGGGTTGCTGGCCACATCCTCGGGGGGCAGCTTCTGCTTGGCGGAGGCCACGACCTTGGGTGGGTCCTCGGGCGAGAAGATGCGCGCCTTGGCCGCCTTGTCGACCGGGTCGGAACAGCCCACGGCGGCCAGCGCCAGGGCGAGGGTGAAGGCGGACTTCTTCAGACGACTCACGACTCCTCCAGAGGGGTACGACAAGGCCGGCAAGTTACGTGGGGCATACAAGTGCGGCAAGCAGTGGCTTGCGTGCAGCCGTGCAAGGGATAGAACGCCCAACTCATGCAGAACCTGCGCGACAAGTTATTGAAGGCGGGCCTCGTCACCGAGGAACAGACCAAGAAGGTGGAGACGAAGGCCAGCCAGGCGGAAGCCCGGCGACCCGCTCCCCAGGAGGGTGGCCGTCCAGGCGGCAACCGTTCCGCCCCCCCGCGTGACGAGAACCGGACACAAGCCAGTCCCCAGGCCCGCGAAGGCGGCCCCCGCGAAGGCGGCGGCCGGCGCGAGGGCGGTGGACGTCCCCCTGGCGGGGGTGGGCGCTTCGGTCCTGGCGGCGGTGGCCGTCCGGGCGGTGGCGGACGCCCCGGAGGCCCCATTCCGCGCTTCGGCGGCGGTGCTCCCCAGCAGGGGCGCCCGGGTGCCGCGGCGCCGGAGAAGGCCATCCCCAAGCTGCCGCCCATGCCTGGCTCCAAGGCGTACCAGCGTGCCGAGTCCAAGAAGCAGGTGGAAATCGACAGGGCGCTGAGGGAGCTGGTGCTCGGCGCGCAGGTGCCTGTCGAGGCAGGCGAGACGGCGTTCTACTTCATGACCCGCAAGGGCAAGCTGCGGCGGCTGGAGCTGAGCCCGGCGCAGGCGAAGCAGCTCGAGGAGGGCGAGCTCGGCGTGGTGGAGCGGCCCGAGCCCGCGCAGATCGAGCACTCGCTGGTGCCCGCCTCGGCGGCCGAGCAGATGTTCGCGCTGTCGAAGAAGTCGGTGCGCTTCTTCAACCGCAAGGACAACCCCGTCGGCTTCATGAACGACGAGGAGCTCAAGGCGCAGCAGGCGTCGGAGGCCGCCGGCACCGCGCCGGAGCTGTCCGACGAGGCCGAGGGTTCCGAGGGCGCCGAGGGTGAGGCTGAAGCACAGGCCACGACCGAGGGTGAGGCCGAAGCACAGGCCACGACCGAGGGTACCCCCGCGGAGACCACCGACCAGACGCCCGACGGTGGCGACAAGGTCGGCAACGGCTGACCCGGGCTTCCCGGGCCTCTTCCCCTCCCCTGCTTGAAGCGGGGGAGGGTGTTCCACTCACACCTGGCTTTGCCTCGGTGGAGCGCGCCCATGTCGGAGCGCGCTTCACCATGGCTCCCGGAGTGTTCCCGCCGAGCGCCTCGCCATGGCGTCAGCCATCGGCTGCACGCGCAGCACCACAGCAGGTCCACGTGCGCGGGCGGGAGCGGGGCTGGAGCGCATCGGTGAGCGCGTTCGCTCTGCGAAATTGGCCACCGTGCTCGCGCCCACCGTCTGAGCGGATGCGTGTGAGCGTTGGTGCCGAGCCCGACCGCTGGCGCTAGGCTTCCGCCCATGACAACGACTTCCAAGACGGTGGTGGTGACGGGTGCGAGCCGGGGCATCGGCCGTGCCGTGGCGCTGTCCTTTGCCCGCGAGGGCTTCAAGGTCTGGGCGTTGGCACGCTCGGCGGATGCGCTGACGTCGCTGCGGAGCGAGGGCGGCGACAACATCCGGCCGCACGCGGTGGACGTGGCGAACGAGTCCGCGCTGCTCGCCATCAGCAAGACCATCCTCGCGGACGGCACCCCGCGCGTGCTGGTGAACAACGCGGGCATCACCGTGTCCGCGCCGCTGACGAAGACGAGCACCGAGGACCTGGCGCGCGTCATGGCCGTCAACGTGACGGCCCCCTTCATCCTCTGCCGCGAGCTGATGCCGGCCATGGCCAAGGCGGGCGGCGGCCGCGTCATCAACATCGGCTCCATGATGGCGGTGCGCGGCGCGAAGTACACGTCGGCGTACTGCGCGTCCAAGCACGCGCTGATGGGACTGACCCGCTCACTGGCGTCGGAGTACGCGAAGAAGAACGTCACGGTGAACGCGGTGAACCCGGGCTGGGTGGAGACGGACATGTTCGCCTCGGCGGCCTCGGCCGTCACCCAGACGACGGGCCGCACCGAGCAGCAGTCGCGCGAGGCGCTCGCGGCCATGAACGCCATGGGCCGCATCATCCAGCCGGAGGAGGTCGCCGCGCTCTGCGTCTTCCTCGCCTCGGACGCGGCGGGCGCCATCACCGGCGCCGCCTACGCCATCGACGGCGGCGAGTTGGGCTGACACTTCACTCCCATTCCGCCTGTCCGGCTGCCGGGCCGCCACTCGTGGCCCGGCGTGTTGCACGCCGGGAATCGCATACCCACCCTGCGCCATCGCCCGGACGGCAACGGGTGCTTCGCGATGGGGAGGTAGGGCGTGAGGCGATGGTGGGGTGCGGTGCTGGGCGTGTGTGTATGGGCGGGCTGTTCAGCGGGGGACGGTGGCGAAGCACCCGTGCCAGAGGTGGACACGCCGGCGGTGGCAGACCCGGACGCACCTTCCGTTGAGGTGACGCCCCCTCCCGAAGTACCGCCCGCCGGAACGGGGGACCCGGTGGAGGAGACACCGCCCGGCGATGAGCCGCCCGGGGACGCCGAGGAGCCCGCGCCTCCGGCAGCCTGCTCGGGCCCGGACGGCACGGCGCGGCTGGCGTGGAGCTACGACGCCGCGTGGGACCAGACGGTGGACTTCCGCGGCACCCTGGACGCGGACGGCCAGACGTATTGGACGGAGTGCGACAGCTCCTACTGGTCCGACAAGGAGCCACACGAGCTCCAGTGCCACCTCGTCTCCGCCACGCACGACGGCGCCATCCGCTACCGGCTGCCGATGCCCCGCGCGGGACTGCCGGCCGTGCACTCGGTGGATACGGAGCGGCTCTACGCGACGTCCGGGGGCGCCACCGTCTCCGCTCATGCCCGTGAGGATGGGCGGGAGCTGTGGAGCGCCAACCTCGCCACGCTGCGCCCCGGCTTCCCGCCCGTGGGCGCGTCGCTCGTCATCGACGCGGTGGCGCTCGGTCCACCGTATGTGTTCACGGTGGCGCGTCACGCCGTCGAGGAAGAGAACGAGCAGAGCCTCCTCGTGGCGCTGCGCGCGAGCACGGGCGCGGTGGCTTGGACGGCCCTGACGCCTCCCGTGCGCGCGCCCCTGGTGCTGGACGCGGAGGGCAACGTCTACGGCGGCTCCTTCAGCGCCGCGACCCAGGAGACGACGCTCTTCTCGTACACGCCGGATGGCCAGCGGCGCTGGCAGACGCGCCGCGCGGGCCAGCGCAGGCCCAGCGCGGTGGATGGCGGCCGGCTGCTGCTGGAGCGCGCCGAGGTGGCGGACGCGGCCACGGGCTCACCGCTCGCCACGCTGGCCACCGCATCGCCGGATGACTCGTACGTCGCGCTGGGCTCATCCAACTCGCCCTTCGGCCGCGCGGTCTTCCAGGCCAGCGGCGTGCTCGTCCTCGCGGACCAGCCGTGCACCGCCGAGGGCTGCCCGGAGGCGCTCCACCCCGGCCGCACGTTCCTCTACGGCTTCAACCCGGAGGACGGCGCGCTGCGCTGGCACCAGCCCATCGGCGCCTGGCCCATGGCGCCGGTGCTCACCCAGCGGGACTCGCTGCTCCTGGTGGACCGGCCTCCGACCGAGGGCTGCGAGGAGGACTACAGCTGCACCGGGGACGACTCCCACCATGGCTCGTTCCTGCGCGAGCTGGACGTGAAGGACGGGCGGGAGCTGGCGGCGTGCGCGCTGCCGGGCACGGCGCCCTACATCACCCCGCCCGCGCTGCACCGGGGCCGAGTGGTGCTGGGCGCGTGGACCAACTGGCTCGCGAGCAACGACTGGACGCGGCGGATGAGCATCCGCGCCTTCGAGCTGTCCGTGCCCACCGAGCCGGCCACCTCCGGCTGGGTGACGGCGGGCGGCGGCAACTCGCGCTCGGGCACGCCGCGCTCCAATCCGTAGTCACGGGCCGGGCCACCGAAGGCGTCCCGGGGACGGGAGTGGCGGTGACTCGCCGCCCTCCCCCACTGGAGCGTTACAGCTGGTAGCGCCCGACGATGGCGCCCAGCTCGTTGGAGGCGTTGGAGAGCTGGATGGCGGCCTGCTCGCTGGCGGCCATGCGGTCGACAATCTGGTCCGCCGAGTCCGCCATGGAGCTGAGCGCGGCGAAGAGCTCGGCGATGCCGGCGTCCTGCTGGCTGACGGCGTCGGCGATGCTGCGCACCGTCTGGCCGTTGTTCTGGATGATGGTGGCCAGCGAGCGCAGGCTCTCGCCCGCGGCGCGCACCTGCTCCAGTCCGCCTTCCACCTCGCGCGCGCCGCCCTCGCTGGTGTGCACGGCGTTGGAGATGGCCCGGCCGATGTCACCGAGGATGGCCTGCACCCGCGTGGTGGCACCCGCGGACTGGTCCGCCAGCGAGCGCATCTCCCGCGCCACCACCGCGAAGGAGCGGCCCGTCTCACCACTGCGCGCCGCCTCGATGGAGGCATTGAGGGCCAGCACGTTGGACTGGTCCGCCAAATCCTTCACCGTCCGGGTGATGTCGCCCACCTGCCGCGTGCGCTGGTGCAGCTCGGAGATGGTGCGGCCCATCTGCTCCACGTGCGAGCGGATGTGCGTGAGTCCGCCCACGCTGCCGGACACCGCGGCCTCGCCCTCCTGGCCGTACACGCTGGCTCGCTCCGCCTCGCGCTGAATCGCGTCCACCCGCTTCGCCGCCGCGCGCGAGGCTTCCTGGAGCTGCTGCGCCGCGAGCTGCGTTTCATGCAGCGCCACGGCCTGCATGGACACCGCCTCGTTCTGCACCGATGCGGACTCGGTGAGCTGGGCGGACGCCGACTCCAGCTGATCGGCCGAGCCGCGCAGCGCGATCAGCAGCCCGCGCAGCTGCGCCATCAGCCCCGCGAAGGAGGCGGTGAGCTGGCCAATCTCATCCTGGGAGCGCACCTCCAGGGTGCCGCGGAAGTCGCCCTCGGCAATCACACGGGCCGTGGCGGCGGTGAGCTCGCGCAGGGGCGCCGTCATCCGGCGAATCAGCACGAAGATGGCAACCCCCGCGCCGAGCGCGAGGACACCATTCAAGAGACCGAGCACCAGCACGGAGCCGAAGGAGACCGTCTCCCAGGACCGGGACAGCGTCCCCGTGAGCGTGACGCTCACGGTGGTGAGGACGACGAGGACCAGGGTAATGGCCGCGGTCAGGCGAGCGGCAAGGCTGTGCGTCATTCGCTGCGAAGCCAAGGAGAGGATCACGAGGGGGACTTCGAATCCTACTCCTCCAAACGCGTCTTGTTTAGAGGGGAGTGCCAATCACAGCCCCGCTGGAATCAGTGACCACCCCGCGTCGCAAATGACCCGTTTTTGAGAGGAGACGTGTCGGGTCGTCCCCCTTCACGCGAGGTCCAAGGTCTCCGCCCTGCTGCTGACACTGCGAGCGCCCCGGGGTTGACGCGAACAGAGCCCCTGCGCTCCCGTCACCTCATGCGTCTGCCCTCCTTGCCGCCGGCCGTGGCCCTGCTCGCACTCATGCCCACCGTGCTCCACGCGGAGGAAGTCGCGGGCGAGGCGCGAGCGAAAGCGGAGCCCGCCTTCACGACGCGCAACTTCGGCAACCTGCGCGTGGGTGGCTCCACGGCCAACGGCAACGGCCGACCGGAGCTGTGCCTGGAGCTGTCCCCGGTGTCCTTCCTCTCCGTGGAGGGCTGCGGCACTGGCAGTGGATTCCTGCATGGGGACCCGGAGCCGGAGGTGGCGCACTTCCGGGCCAAGCTGCGGCTGCTCTCCATCGACAAGGAAGGCTGGGGCACCCTCCAGCCCTTCTTCGCCGCCGGGCTCGCCGAGGCGCAGGTGGGCGAGGACGACCCGGGCTTCCAGCTCAACGGCACGGACGCGCGCCGCGTATCCACGACGGGGCCGGAGCTGGGCGTGGGGCTGCGCTTCCTGCGGCCGCTGGCCTCCGGCTTCGAGCTGGTGGGCGACTTCAACCTGGGCATGGCGTGGCTGCCACATGCCCCGGAGCTGGTGAAGCCCGGGGACACGTGGCTGCCTTCGGCCAGCCTCTCCTTCGGCGTGGGCTTCTAGCGCCCCGGCGTCAGGCGTCCGCCACGCGCAGCACCACCGCGGTGATGTTGTCCTTGCCTCCCGCCTCGTACGCATCCGCGACGAGCGCGTCACACACCTCGCGCGCGGTGGACAGCGTCAGCCGCCGCAGCAGCCCTTCCAGGCCCAGCGGCTCGTAGAGGCCGTCCGAGCACAGCAGGAACACGTCTCCGGGCTCCGTGCGCAGCCGCTGCACCGTGGGCTCCGCGTTGTCCGTGCCCAGCGCGCGGGTGATGAGGTGCCGCAGGTTGGCCGGCCCGCCCGGCGGCTCCATGCCGACGTCGCGCAGCTCCTCGATGAGCGAGTGGTCCCGCGTCAGCGCCTCCAGCTTTCCGCCGCGCAGCCGGTACAGCCGGCTGTCTCCCACGTGGGCCACGGCCGCGCCGTGGTCTCCCACCGCCAGGGCCACCACCGTGGACGCCATCTCCCTCAGCCGCCCCACGCGCTGGGCCTGGAGGTTGCGCTGCGCCAGGGCCGAGCACGCCGACAACAGATTCTCCTCCCGGCTGCGCTGCGGGTCCGGCACCGTGGGCCACGTCGAGTCCCGGTCCTGCCCGAGCCGCAGGCCGAAGCCCGCGAAGGTGTCCACTACACAACGGCTGGCGACCTCTCCACCCTCCTGTCCGCCCAGCCCGTCCGCCACGACGAACAGCCCCAGCTCCGGCAGGACGCAGTACGAGTCCTCGTTGTGTGTCCGCCGGCCAATGTGGGTCTGCCCCGCGCTGTCCATTCTCATGACTCCTCCTCGGCCTCTCCCCCAGCAAGCGTGAGGCCAGCGCCCTCTCCCCCGGTCGGGCACCCGGAACGGATACTCCGTTCGGGGGCCGTCTGGAGAGTGAGTGCCACAGGACCCCGACATCCGGGCCCCACCCGTCCGGTGGCTGACGCTGCGAGCGCCCGCCATTCATCAACGCGCATCAGGGCGTGGGGTATCCACCCCACACCTCACGCCAGGCCTGGAATTGAACAGCTGAACGGAATGAGGGCCCAACCGCTCGATTCGCTCGAAGCGGGCCAGGACACCGGCCCCGGGTCCTGGGCGCCCTGGCAACTTCCCAGGCGGCGGAGCGACAATCCCGATGCGGCCACCGGTGCGTGCCGCCTGGGGTGCCCGATGTCGACCATCCGCCGCGTGCTGTCAGGTATCTCCTCCTCCATCTCCCGCGCCAGGCTGGACGTGGAGCTGGAGCCGGTGACGCCGCTCACCCCTCGCGAGCCGCTGGAGCCGGTGGCCCCGGTGCGGCGCGGCTTCTCCGACCAGAGCGAGTTCCAGGCGGAGGTGGATGACCTGGACGCGTCGCTCGCCGCGCATGCGCCCTCGCTGGCCGGGACCTCCGGGCCGTCGCAGGGCGGTGCGCCGCCCCCGCAGCAGCTCCGCGTGTTCTCCGGTGAGAGCTCCTTCGAGAGCTCCTTCGAGTCGGCGCGCCCGCGCTACGCGCAGCTGCTGGGCACGCAGCTCCCGTCCTCGCTGGGCGCTCCCGGAGAGTCCTCGGGCGGCGTGGGCTCCCTCTCCGCGGGCCGGGGCCGGGGCGGCGTGAGCGCGCCGGACATGGATGACGACCTGCTGTCGCCCGACGCGGCGGCGTGGGAGCTGCAGAACCTGGACACCTCCACGCCCACCATGGTGGAGCCGGAGGACCTGCTCTTCATGCTGGACCCGCCGGGCTCCGCGAGCTCCAGGGCGCCCGTATTCGAGCTGGGACTGGATGACGTCTTCGAGGACGGGCCGGGCGCGATCTCCGGCTCGGGCGGAGCAGGCACTCCGGGCTTCGCGGGCGTGGAGGCCACTGACGACGTCCCGCTGGACGCCGCTTACGACACCACCGAGCTGCCGCCGGAGTTCCTGGACCCCTCCGTGAGGCCCGCGGGGCCGGACGAGTTCCTCGCGGACACGAGCGACCTGGGCTCCCTGATACCGGAGGAGCCCTCCCTGGGTGACGCGGCCCTGGCCGGCGTGCTGGGCCCGGTGATAGCCAACCCCGCCGCCGCCAGCGTCCCGGTCTCCGCGGCGCTCGCGTCGCAGGGCGTGGAGGCCGTGGCGGACACCTTCGAGGCGGACCTCCAGGCACAGCCCACCGTCGACCTCGGCGCGGCGGCGTCCAGCGAGCCTCCGCTTGCGTCGTTCGACGTAGACGCGGCGGTGGCCGGCGAGCCGTCGGTCGTCGTCGCGTCCACGGCGCTCGACGTCGACGCGTCCACGCCCGTGGAGCCGCGAGAGGGCTGAGCCCCACCCCGCCTCGTGAGGCGGGGGCCGTCCGTCAGGGCTTCTTCGTCTCGGCCAGGATGGCGTCGAGCTGCGCCTGGGCCTCGTTGACGTCGTTGGTGAACTCGTTCCTGTAGCGCCTGCGCTCCGCGCTGTCCCACTCGGTGGGGGAGAACGAGGAGGCGGGGTAGTCGCTCGTGGTGTGGACGTACCCGCGCAGGGTGGTCATCAGCTCGCGGTCCGGGTCTCCGGACTCCTTGAGGAGGAAGCCCTCCACGTCGCGCAGCTTCAGCGGGAAGGTGGGCCCCTCGTCCAGCACGAGGTTGCCGGCGATGGTCAGCTTCACCTCCTGCGCGCCCTCCCTCAGCTCCTCGTTGAAGGACACGTGCGCGAAGGGGGCGCCGCTCTCGTCGTCCAAGCGGCCCGCCACCACGTACCGTCCGGCCTTCCGGACCTGAATCCCGAGATAGAGCTTGAGGGAGCCCGCCTCCATCACCTCGCGCACCGTGCCGGTGAACAGCGCCGGAGGGAACGGGGTGTAGAGGACGTCGAAGAAGGCGGAGCCTTCCGCCTTGCCCGAGCGCACGCTCACGCCCACCCGCAGCGTGCCGGAGAACATCGGGAAGCCCTGCTTCGACGGCTGGAACCGGCCGGTGAAGTTGCCGTCCCCCGCGAGCGTGTCCCCCGCGGAGCCGTCGTCGTGAAAGGCCAGCGGCACCGCGGCCGTGCCGGCCCCGCCCGTCATGTGCTCGGCCTCGTGCGCGGAGGCGGACACCACCTGGCAGGGCCTGGGCGCGCGCTGCGCGTCCTCGCAACCCACCACGAAGTGCACCGTCTCGTCACCGACGACGAAGACCCGGTCCTGCTTCAGCCGGAGCTGCACGTCCGGGTTGTCGCGGCTCAGCGGGCGGGTGCGCTCCGGCTCCGCCAGGTCCATCTGGTCCACCTGCTCGCTGCTGGGCCGGGACTCCGGCGGATAGCGCGTCGCGGACACGTACGCGTCCAGCGTGCGCTTCGCCCGCTCCAGTCGCTGCTCCCACAGCGAGCGCCGGGCCTCGCGCTCCGCTTCGACGGGGTCCTTCGCGTCCGCCTGCGCGGAGCCCGCGGGCCCGGAGGGCGCTCCGCCCGTCGACGTCCCGCCCCACGGCGCCTCATCCTTCCCCGGGGCTGCCATGGCGCCTGAGCGCGCGACAGCCTCCGGGGACGTGGAGGACGCGTCCCCGGAGGGCTCCAGACCGGCACTGACTCCCCCACTCCACCACCACCCCACGACACCCAGCGCCACGGGGATGAAGACAACAGCCCACCAGACGCGGCGGGAGCGGGAAGCAGGAGGGGGGACGGTGCCAGGAGGAGTCATGTCACTTCGCGGAGTCGGGTTCAGCGAGCGTAATTCACCATGTCCTCGCGGACCTTGGAGACGATGCCACCCCAGTTGCCGTTGGCGTAGTGGTTGTACGCCTCGCCATCATCGCGCAGCTGCACGGTGTGGTAGCTCCACTTCGCCTTGCCGTCGCTGCACGCGGCCGTGCCGGTGTTGAGGGTGCCGCCGCAGAACCAGTCGCCCGGGTTGCACTGCGAGCTGCCCGAGCTGCCGGACACGCCACCCGTGGAGTGGTAGGACACAGCCTCGTCGTCCTGCCCCGGCAGGATGCCCGAGTACACCGTGCCCTTGGCGCCGGCGAACATGTAGAACCAGAGGTTGCGCGTGGTGTTGTGGTTGTACATGGCGCGCGCCGTCGTGGTGACCAGGTCACTGACCAGCGGGTCGCCCACCGCCCACTCGCCCACGTCCGCCAGCTCGCTGCCGCCGCCCGCGCCGGACGCGATGTCCACCCACTTGATGTTCCAGCCCGTCTGGGTGGTGCCATCCGTGTTGCCACACACGCCGCTGGAGTTGGGGACCGCGTTCTTCTTGTAACGCGCGGAGCCACCGTACAGCGACAGCGCGTAGCCAATCTGGAGATTGCCCGCGCTGTGCGCGGCGATGTAGCACCAGTTCTCGCCGGTGCAGAAACAGTCCAGCGCGTCACGGACGCGATAGTTCTCCCCGCCGATGCGCTGCGTCCCGTTCCAGTTGACGGCCTTCTTGTTCACACCGGCCGCGGTGGAGCTGGGCCCCCAGTAGCTGAAGTCGTTGTAGTTGCCGGCCTGCGTCGTGTTCCCGTTCTTGCCGTGGATCCACAACGAGTAGTTGGTGGCGGCCGCCTCCGTGCCTGCCAGCAACGTGACGGCGGCTACGGCTACACCGATCAGCTTCTTCATATTGAGCGCCTCGCTCTGAGATGGGGGACAACCCCGCACGGAGGGGGACCGAGCAGGGAGGCGCACACTCTAAGACGTTGGGATGAAAAAGGTCGAGATCGTGGAAAACTTGAAGTGAGGGAAATAACTGACACGACGCGTCACAGGATGACGCACGGCACTGCGCAGCCATCCACGTGCGTCAGCGTCAGCGCGAGGCGATGACGAAGCGCTCCAGGCGGGCGAGGGCGTCGGGGAGGTTGGCGCGGCCCAGCCCCAGCCGGAAGTGGTTGCCGGGGAAGTCGTAGACGTCGCCGGGCAGCAGCAACACGCCCTCGCGCTCGACGAGCTCTTCGGTGAAGCGGGCCACGGGCGTGTCGCGAAGCAGACGCGGGAAGGCCACGCTGCCGGCGCGCGGGCGCACCCAGCGGAAGGTGTCCGCGTGCCGCGCGAAGAACGCATCCAGCAGCGCGAGGTTGGTGGAGAGCAGCTCCCGGCTGCGCGCGAGCACCCGCTCCTTCGCGCGCAGGGCGATGAGCGAGAGCACCTCGCTGGGGGCGCTGTTGCAGATGGTGGTGTAGTCCTTGAAAGCCATGCAGCGACGCAGCAGCTCCGCGTCGCGGCAGGCGAGCCACCCCACGCGCAGCCCCGCCAGGCCCAGCGCCTTGGACATGACGCCCAGGCTGAGGCCGCGCGGCGTGCGCTCCGCGGCGGAGGGCAGCGTGTCGCGCGAGTCATACTCCAGCAGCCGGTACACCTCGTCGGACAAGAGACAGATGCCGCGCTCGTCGGCCAGCGCGCACAGCGCCTCGAAGGTGGCACGGTCCGGCAGCGCACCGGTGGGGTTGTGGGGGAAGTTCACCACGAGCAGCCGGGTGTCCGGCCTCAGCGCGCGGCGCAGGGCATCCAAATCGAGCGCCCAGCCGTCCTCCTCGCGCAGCGGCAGCAGCGTCACGTCCGCGCCCGTCGCGCGCGCCACTTCGTACAGCGACTGGTAGCCCGGCCAGGTGACGACGGCATGGCTGCCCGGCCCCAGCAGCACGTTGGCCAGCACGAAGACGGCTTCCTGTGCGCCCGCGAAGGTGAGCACGTCGTCCGGGGAGAGGCCCGGGTAGAGCGCGGCGATCTCCGCGCGCAGGGCGGGCAGCCCGGTGGACTCGGTGTAGCCGAGCGTCAGCCCCTCCCAGCGCGCCAGGGCGTCCGGGTCGGCGAGCGCCAGCAGGTCCCTCAGCCGCCAGCCCTCGATGTCCGAGGAGCACAGCAGGTAGGGCGCCGAGAACTCGTAGCGCGCGAAGTACCGCTCCAGCTTGAAGTCGGGGATGCGCATGGCCGCCTCTCTGCCTGCTCCGAGGACGGGCGTCCAGCGTCGTCGGAGCGACTCCGGGGCGCCCGAAGTCTCGCGGCCGACACCCGGGGTGCCCGTGCCGTCCGGGCAGGCGAGCGGCCCTGGGGGCCTCGCGGGGGGAGGACGGCGCCGGCCGATGCATAGCTTGAGTCGCGTCCTCCTGAAGCCCACTCGTGGGAGCATGCATGCCGACGCTCGACATCCCCATCACCCTGCTGGACCCGACAGGCGGCTGGGTCAACATCCCCGTCCACGTCTCGGAGCTGGATGAGTTGCCCGTCCTCCTCCACTTCTTCTCCATGGACCAGGTGAAGAGCACCGCCGACTTCGACGAACTGAAGCGCATCATCGGGGAGTTCGCCCCCCGCGGCCTGCGCGTCATCAGCGTGGACGTCACGAAGTCCGATAAGGAACTGCGCGACACCAACGCGGTGGAGGCCTTCGCGCGCAAGCACGACCTGACCCACCCCATCGCCGTGGACGACGGCTCCATGGCCAAGGCGTACGACGTGACGCAGACGCCGGCCTGGCTCGTGTTCGACGCGGACTCCGCCCGGCTGCGCCACCACTTCACCGGGCGCAACGGCGCGCACCACGCGCGGCAGGTGCTGGACCGCTTCACCCGGTACGCCACCTCGGCCGCGGCCCCGCCGCCCTGAAGTCCCGGCCCCTGGACGACTGAATCCGGCCCCGGACACCTGAGCCCGGCCCCCTGGGCGCATGGGCCCCGGGCCCCTGCTGCCCTCACTCGCCATACGGAGACCCTTCATGGCTGACCGCCGCAAGGACAAGGACGCAGCCCGCATTTCCGTGGGCACGCTGGTCGCCGCCGGTGTCGGCGCGGCACTGGGCCTGCGCAAGGCGCTGAAGCCCCGCTTCCACTTCTCCAGCCGCACGGTGCTCATCACCGGCGGCTCGCGGGGCCTGGGGCTGGTGATGGCGCGCCTCCTGGTGAAGGAGGGAGCGCGGGTGGCCATCTGTGGCCGTGACGAAGCCACGCTGGACCGCGCGCGAGACGAGCTGGAGCGCGAGGGCGGCGAGGTGCTCGCCATCCCCTGTGACGTGCGGGACCAGGTGCAGGTGGAGGCCATGGTGTCCGCCGTGCACGAGCGCTGGGGCGCGGTGGACGTGCTCATCAACAACGCGGGCGTCATCCAGGTGGGCCCGCTGGAGTCGATGACCCTGGAAGACTTCCGCGAGGCCGTGGACACGCACCTGTGGGCGCCGCTGTACACGACGCTCGCGGTGCTGCCGGAGATGAAGCGGCGCGGCGTGGGCCGCATCGTCAACATCTCCTCCGTGGGCGGAAGGGTGAGCATTCCGCACCTGGTGCCGTACGCGGCGAGCAAGTTCGCGCTGGTGGGGCTGTCGGACGGGATACGGGCCGAGCTGCGGCAGGACGGCATCCTGGTGACGACGGTGTGCCCGGGCCTCCTGCGCACGGGCAGCCCGCGCAACTCCTGGTTCAAGGGCAACCACGAGAAGGAGTACGCGTGGTTCGTGGTGGGGGACTCGCTGCCCTTCATGTCCATGAGCGCCGAGGCCGCCGCGCGCAAGGTCATCGCGGCGTGCCGTCGCGGGGACGCGGAGGCGCTGGTGGGGCTTCCCGCGAAGCTGGCCGCGGTGGGCCGGACGCTGGCGCCCGACCTGACGGCGAGCATCACCGCCTTCGTCAACCGCGCCCTGCCCCAGGACAGCAACCCGGACCGCGTCCGGGGCAGCGAGTGCGAGACGCCGCTCACCCGGTCCTGGCTCACCGAACTCACGCGTCGCGCGGCCGAGCGCAACAACGAGAATGAAGTCCCCATCCACTGACGCCGTGCCCTACCAAGAACCTCGAACCTGAAGGGAGTCAGGGGATGAATGCCATTGACCTGCTGAAGCTGCAGCACCGCGAAGTCGACGTGCTGTTCATGCGCGCCTCCAAGGCCGCGCTGGACGAGAAGGTCGGCCTGCTGGGGCAGATTGCCGAGAAGCTCACCCTCCACACGCGGATTGAGGAGCAGCACCTGTATCCCTTCGCCCGGCGCATGGGCATCCAGGACCTGGTGGACCACTCGCTCAAGGAGCACATGGAGGCCAAGCGGCTTATCGCGAACCTGCTCCAGTGCAAGCGCAGTGACCCGAAGCTGAACCAGGAGCTCGCGCAGCTGCAGCAGACGGTGCGGCAGCACGTGAAGGAAGAGGAGGAGAAGCTCTTCCCTCGCCTGTCGGAGCTCGCTTCGGCGGAGGACCTGGAGCAGCTGGGCGGCACCCTCCAGCAGAGCGCCGACGAGCTGGCGAACCAGGAGCTCCTGACGATGGCGGAGAACGAAGGCTCCGCCCTTCCTCCCGTGCAGTCGTAGTCGGGCTCCGGGCTCCGAGCTCGGAGCCTCAGTCCGCGGCCAGCTCCATGGCCCAGTGGCCGCGGTGCTCGTAGGCCAGGGCGAGCTGCTCGCGCAGGGCGGCAATCATCTTCGTGTTGCCGTCCTGCTCGTAGCCCTTGAGCGCCTCCTCGCAACCAGGCAGACGCGAGAGGAACTCCTTCAGCGCGTCCACGGACAGCTCCTTCACGTACATCCCGTACCCGAGCTGTTCCAGATAGAGGGCGTTGATGATCTGCTCGAACTGGCCCACCAGCGGCACGCTGAGCACCGGCTTGCGCAGGTACACCGCCTCGCTCATCAGCGTGTAGCCGCCGCTGGCCACCACGCCGCGTGACGTGCGCAAATCGTCGATGAAGCCCTTCTCGCTGAAGGGCCGGTACGTGAGGTTGCCGTCCACCAGGTCCTCGGTGATGTCGCGGCGCAGCCCGTACACG
Source organism: Pyxidicoccus trucidator (assembly GCF_010894435.1). NCBI lineage: Bacteria > Pseudomonadati > Myxococcota > Myxococcia > Myxococcales > Myxococcaceae > Pyxidicoccus > Pyxidicoccus trucidator. Next base: position 554,577 of record NZ_JAAIXZ010000001.1, read on the forward strand.
CGGCAGGGAATGCCCGCGGCCTTGAGGATGTCCGGCAGCGCCGTGTTCGTCGTCGACGTCTGGTACACGAGCAGGTGCTCGCCCGGCTCCGACTTCGCCTCCAGGATTTCCGGCCGCAGGATGGACGGCGCCAGCGTGGTGCGGCGCTTGCGCAGCGGCGGGTAGAAGAACGTGGTGACGAGGTAGTGGAAGGCGCCCGGCAGCTTCGCCTTCACGATGGCCCGCGACGTCTCGAAGCTGTCCTCATACCCGGCCAGCAGCGCCGGCTCGTGCTGGCACCGGTTGATGACCTGCATGTTGTCCACGCTGATGACGGGCAGCCGGTGCGTCTTCGCGAACAGGTAGCTGAAGGACTCGAAGTCGCTGACCACCACGTCCGGTTTGAAGTCGCCCACCAGGTCGAAGTACTGGCGGATGTTCTGCGGCAGCCCCTTCACGGCGCCCGTCACGTTCTGGAGCACCGTCTGCCACTTCTTCACCGAGTTGCCCTCGTAAGCCAGCGTCAGCCCCCAGATGCCGTGCACGTTCTGGAAGCGCTTCTTGAGGTAGTCCTGGGCCCGGCCGGAGACGACGATGTGGACCTCGTGCTCCTTCGTGAGCTCCTCGAGGAGCACGCGCGAGCGCGTCGCATGGCCCATGCCTTCGCCGACGACACCGTAGAGGATTCGCATGGCCCGGCAGCATACGCCGCCTGCCCACGCCCGTTGAGCCCGCCCCTCTCCACGGCTATAGCTGCCCCATGTCCCCCGCCTCCGAGACTCCCCCCCGCCAGGGCTCGTCGCTCGGCCGCTCCGCGGCGCTGGGCCTGTGTGGCGGCCTGCTGCTCGGGGGGGTGGGCCTGCTGCTCGCCGGCCTGCGGGGCCGCTTCGGCACCCTCGACTGCACGGGCCTCGCGGGCGCGGAGTGCGAATTGCTCCAGCAGGCCACCCGCGAGGTGGGCCGCGTCCAGGCGCTGGCCGGCGGCGCGCTCATCGCCCTCGCCGCCGCCCTCTTCGTCCTGCTGCGACCGCGCCTCCCCGCCCCGCCCGAGGACCCGGACACCCCCTGAGTCCGTCCCCGCCTCCTTCCGAGTCGCTGAACGGCCGGGCAGGCCACCGCCGGTTAAGGTCTTTTCGCGGCGTGCGGTAGGCGAGCTAATTAATTCTGGCCTAATCATTAGGTTTGGGGGTAGGAGACGGCCTTATGCAGCTCGAATCCTTGAAGATGTTCTGCGACGTGGTCGAGACAGGCTCGTTCTCCCGGGCGGCGCAGCTCAACCACGTGACGCAGTCCGCGGTGAGCCAGCAGATCCGCGCCCTGGAGAATCGCTACGAGCAGAAGCTCTTGTCCCGCAGCGCGCGCCAGGTGACGCCGACGCCCGCGGGTGAGCGGCTGTTCCGCGGGTGCAAGGAAATCCTCGCCCGCTTCGCGGAGGTGGAGCAGGAGATTCGCGAGCAGGCCACCGAGGTGGCCGGCACCAGCACCGTGTCCACCATCTACTCGGTGGGTCTGCACGAGCTGAATGCGGTGCAGAAGCAGCTGCTCAAGGCGCACCCGAAGGTGAACATGCGCCTGAACTACCGCCGCAACGACCAGGTGTACGACGACGTGATTCTGGGCGCGGCGGAGATTGGCATCGTCGCGTACCCGCAGCCGCGCGCGGGCGTGGACATCCTCCCGTTCCGCGACGACAAGCTGGCCGTCGTCTGCGCGCCCAACCACCCGTTCGCCACCAAGGCGAAGGTGAGCCTCACCGCGCTGTCCGGCGTGCCCTTCATCGCGTTCGACCGCGAGGCGCCCACGCGCAAGGCGCTGGACAGGCTCTTCCGCGAGAAGAACATCGACATCAACCCGGTGATGGAGATGGACAACGTGGAGACCATCAAGCGCGCGGTGGAGATGGGGCTGGGCGTCGCCATCCTCCCCATCTCCACGTCCCAGAGCGAGGTGAAGGCGGGCTCGCTGGTGGCCAAGCCCTTCGCCGAGGGGCCTGTGTCGCGCCCCATCGGCCTGCTCATCCGCAAGGGCAAGTACCTGGACCGCGCGTCCGCCGCCGTGCTGGAGGCCTTCAAGGCCGCCGCCAACATCCCCTCCGCCGCCGAAGAGGCGTAGGAGTCAGTAGAGCTTCCGGAGCCGCGCGGCGAAGAACCCGTCGAAGCCCTCCGGCCCCGGCAGCGTGCGCAGGTACGCCTGCGCCATCGGCAGCTTGAGCCCCGGCAGCACCGGCGGCTCCGCCGTCCACTCCGGGTGGCTGCGCAGGAACATCTCCACCTGGTCCTGCGCCTCCTGCGCCTCCACCGTGCACACCGCGTACACGAGCAGGCCCCCGGCGGGCACCGCCTCCTGGCAGTTCTCCAGGATGCGCCGCTGGAGCGTGGCCAGGCGGGACAGGTCCTCCTCCTTGCGGCGGTAGCGCAGCTCCGGGTGGCGGCGCAGCGTGCCCAGCCCCGAGCACGGCGCATCCACCAGAATCGCGTGGAACTCACCCCACGCCTCCGGGAAGGGCTCCGCGGCGTCGTGCGCGTGGGCCTTCAGCCGCTCGGAGAGGCCGAGCCGCTTCGCCTCGGCGTCAATCTTGCGGAGCTTGTTGGCGTGCAGGTCCACCGCCACCACCTCGTGCGACTGCGCCAGGTGGCAGGCCTTGCCGCCCGGCGCGGCGCACGCATCCAGCACGCGCGCCGACTCCGGAATCGCGCCGTAGACGCCGACGAGCTGCGCGGCCTCGTCCTGCACCTGCCACAGCCCTTCCGCGTAGCCGTACACGTCCTCCACCCGGCCCACGGGCGGCAGGGTGATGCCCACGGGCGACACGGTGGTGGCCTTCGCCTCCACGCCCGCTTCCTGGAGCTGGGCGAGCAGCGCGTCGCGCGTCACCTTCGCGGTGTTGGCGCGCACCACCACGGCCGGGGACTGGTTGTTCGCCACCAGCATGGACTCGGCGCGCTCGCGGCCGAACTGGCGAATCCACCGCTCCACCAGCCACTTCGGGTGGCTCTCGCGGATGGACAGGTGCTCCACCGCGTTCGACTCGGACGGCAGCGGCGGGCCGGGCAGCTCCGCCAGCTTGCGGAGGATGGCGTTGGTGAAGCCGGCCGCGCGAGCGAGCCCCACCTCCTTCAGCGCCTGCACCGTCTCCGCCACCGCCGCGCGCGCGGGGATGCGGGTGTGGAAGATTTGGTAGGCGCCCACGCGCAGCGCGGCGAGCACCTTGTCCTCCAGCGCGTCCAGCTTGCGGTCGGCGAAGCGGGTGATGGCGTAGTCGAGCGCGAGCTGCCGACGCGTGCTGCCGTAGGCCAGCTCGGTGACGAGCGCGGCGTCGCGAGGGTCCTTGGGCGGTGACTCGGACAGCAGCGTGTCCAGCACCACGTTGAGGTACGCGTCCGTGGCGCGGACGCGCGAGAGCACCTGGATGGCGAGTGCGCGGGCGTTCATCCTTCGTCCAGCCGGGTCAGCAGGTCCACGAGCTGCTCATCCGAGAGCTTCGACGCGGGGAGGGTGGAGAGGGTGAGGCTCTGGAGGCTCTCCTCCAGCAGCTCCCGGTGGCCGCTCTCGGCGGGCGCGCCCCGCTGGACGGCCTGGTACTGCGTGCGGGCCCAGGCCGCGAGCTCGGCCGGGGTGAGCTTCCCCGCCAGCCGGTCGGAAATCTTCTGCCGCACCAGCGCCCGCGTGAGCAGGTCCGACGCCAGCGTGAGGGACTTCGAGCCCCGGCCCAGCGTCTTGCCCGGGCGGGCCTCCTCGGCCTCCTCCTTCTCGGGGACCGACTTGCGGCCCAGCGTCTTCGTCGTCCCACCGGCTTCCACGGCGCGGGCCAGGGACTGCGCGGGCGAGTTCGAGGACTTCACCAGCGCCACGGGCCCGCCCTTCCGGGCCGGCTCGTCCTTCTTGCGGCCGAGCGACTTCTTCGGCCCCGCCTGCTCCGTCGTGAAGACGCCGCTGGCGAAGGTCTCCAGTGCCTGGAGGTACGGCTCGAAGCCGCCCTGCGTGCCGTGCACCTGGAGGACGCACGCCTCGCCCACCACGGACTCGCGGGCCGGAGGACGGAGGAGGACCTCAATCGCGGGCAGGCCCACCGCCTCCAGCCCGTCCTTCAGCGCGTACGAGCCGAAGAGGCCGGCGGGGTTGATGAGGATGCCATCCACCTCCTCGCGCTCGGCGGCGAGCGTGTCCAGCAGCACGCCCTCGTGGTTGGACTGGACCACCTTCAGCTTCAGCTCCAGCTCCTTGGCGCGCGCCTCGAGCGCGGCGTCCAGGTCCGACAGCTTCTCCCCGGACATGCCGTCGCGCACGCCCAGCAGGTTCAGGTTCGGCCCATGCAGCACCAGCAGTCTCATGCCCATCCCCGCTTGCCCTCGTTGAGTTCCAACACCGCCTGCCCCCGCTAGCTCGCGCTGAAGGGAAAGCCGCCGGTCGCCAGCTTGTGCCCCGACAGGAAGTCCGCCGCGCTCATCACCCGCTTGCCCTCCGGCTGGACCTCCAGCAGCACGAGCGAGCCCTCGCCGCACGCCACCTCGATGCCGTCCTGGTTGGCCGCCAGCACCGCGCCGGGCGCGCCCGTGCTCCCGGCCGCCCGCATCCGGTGCACCTTGAACAGCTTCCCACCCAGCGTGGTGAAGGCCCCGGGCCACGGGGTGAAGGCACGCAGGCGCCGCTCCAGCTCCACCGCCGGCTTCGTGAAGTCCAGGCGGCCCTCGTCCTTGTCGATGATGGGGGCCAGCACCACGCCCTCGGACGGCTGCGTCACCGGCTTCAGCTCCCCGCTGAGGTACTTCGGCAGGGACTCGCGGAGCACCTCGCCTCCGAGCGCGGCCAGCTTCACGTGCAGAGACGCGCTCGTCTCGTCCGCGCCAATCGGCAGCCGCTTCATGGCCAGCACCGGCCCGGTGTCCAGGCCCTCGTCCATCACCATCAGCGACACGCCCGTCTCCGTGTCACCGTGGGCGATGGCCCACTGGATGGGCGCGGCGCCCCGGAAGCGCGGCAGCAGCGAGGCATGGACGTTGACGCAGCCCATGGGTGGAAGCTCCAGGATGTCCTTGGGGAGGATGCGCCCGTACGCCGTGACGACGCAGACGTCCGGGTTGAATTTGCGCAGCTCCTCGGAGAACGGCGGCGTGCGCAGCTTCACCGGCTGCAGCACGGGCACTCCGCGCGACAGGGCCAGCTCCTTCACCGGCGGCGCGGCCAGCGTGTTGCCGCGGCCCTTGGGCTTGTCCGGCTGGGTGACGACAGCCACCACGTCGCCCAGCTCGAAGCAGGCGGCGAGCGACGACACGGCGAACTCCGGCGTGCCCATGAAGATGATGCGGGGTCGACTCATAGGGGGTGCGCTTCTCCTGCTCCGGGCGACTCAGGCCACGGACTTGAAGGTTCCGCCAGTGGGATTGTCCACTGCCTGACGCTTGCGGGTATGCAGCGCGGACAGGGTGTCCAGCGCCTCACGGGCCTCCGCGGTGGTGGCCACGCCCTTGAGCGCCGCCAGGGCGGACTCCAGCGCGTGGGCCTCCTCGGCCTCGCGCTGGCGGATGCGGTCGAAGGCCTCGCTGAAGCGCTCGAAGAAGCGCTTCAGCTCATCCCCTTTGCGCAGGGGCCTCATCCGGGGGTAGCGCCCGGCCGCCAGCGCCGCCACGTAGAGGCTCATCACATGGACGGGGCCGGCCACCCGGTGAGTGAAGAGCAGCCCGAACAGCCCCAGCGCCACGGCCGTGCCCACCGTCCCCAGGCCCGTCAGCCACAGCAGCGTCTCTCCACCGTCCATGCCCGAGGCCACCGCCGACACGTGGACGCGGTGCGCCAAGAGCCCGAACACGAGGATGCTGCCCGCGCCAATGCCGGAGAGCAGCAGGATGTATTTGAGCTGGAACTCCCGGTCGAGGATGTACTGCCGGCGGGCGTAGGTGGGGCGCGACGCCTTCTGGATGTCGTCGGACATGTCGTTGACCAGCGTACCCCAGGAGACCTGGGTGGTTTGCTTCCTTCGTCACAAGAGGTTTACTCGGAAGACAAGGCAAACCCGCAGACACAAAGGAGACCGCATGGCCCGCTCTCTCGCCGCGTTGTGTGTCGCGCTCTCGTTCCTCACGCTGGCAGGTTGTAAGGGGGACCCGGCAAGTCCGGAGTACTGGGAGGCGAACATCCAGCAGTCGCGACGCCCGGAGGACCGGGTCCGCATGGTGGAGGCGCTGCGCTCCTCGGGGAAGCTGAACGAGTCCTTCCTCCCCATGCTGCACCAGCAGCTCTCCTCCGAGAAGAAGCCGGAGGTGCGGGCCGCGCTGGCCCGGGCGCTGGGAGACGTGAAGCACGCCTCCTCGGTGGAGCCGCTGAAGGCGGCGCTGGACCCCGCCGCCGGGGACATGTCCGCGCAGCTCGCCAACAAGGCGATGGTGACGACGCTGGGCGCCATCGGCGACACGCGCGCGGTACCGGCGCTGGTGCCCCTGCTCCGCGCGAAGGACAACTACACGCGCATCGAAGCCGTCCAGGTGCTGGGCGCGATGAAGGCGCAGGAGGCGGTGGAGCCGCTCATCGCGCTGGCCACGGACGAGAGCGTGGAGCCCTTCCTCAACAAGAAGGCCATTGAAGCGCTGGGCAACATCGGCGACCCGCGCGCGGCGCCCGCCCTCATCCGGATGCTGACGAAGGAGCGCAAGGGCAAGTCCTTCTACGTGGAGAGCTCCTACGCGCTGTTCCAGTTGGGCCAGCCCGCGGCGGACGCGCTGCTCCCCGCGCTGGAGGGCCGCGACGCGGAGCTGCTGAAGTGGGCCCAGTCCAACGGCGTCAACCCGGCCAGCTACGCGATGAAGGCCGCGACGGTGCTGGGAGACCTGCGCGAGAAGCGCGCGGTGGGGGCGCTGCTGAAGCAGCTGTCCTTCACGCACTCGGACGCGCAGATTCAGGCGCTGGTGCGGATGCAGGCGGCGGACGCGCTGGCGCGCATCCGGGCGCCGGAGGCGGTGAAGCCGCTGGCGGCCCTGGTGTCGGAGACGGACCCCACGGTGCGCGACGCCTACGTGCAAGCCCTGTCGCGGCTGGGCGGGCGGGACGCGCTGCCGGCGCTGGAGAAGGCGGCGGGCACGGGCGACTTCGACTCGCGGGAAATCGCGGTGCGGGGCCTGGCCATGCTGGGTGACGCGCGCGAGCTGCCGATGCTGCAGAAGCTCATCGCCGCCGAGCCGGCGCGCACCGCGGCCGACTGCAAGAAGACGGGCGAGGAGGGCTGCGACGACGCGGCGGGGCTGGGCAAGAAGCGGGCGGACCAGCTGGCGAAGAACCTGAAGCTGCTGGAGGCGGCGCAGGCGTGCACGGGCAACGCGGGCTGCTGGGTGCAGCGCATGGAGAAGGCGGACCCGTTGATGCTGGAGCGGGCGGCGCTGGAGGTGGGGCGCTCCGGCTCGGCCGAGCACGCGGCGGCGCTGGCCGCGCGGGTGGGCGAGCGCAACACCGAGTCGCGCCTGGCCGTCATCCTCGGGCTGGGCTGGCTGCTGGAGGGCTCGCCGGACGCGGCCAAGAAGGTGCGCGAGGCGTCGCTGCCCGCGCTGCGCAAGCAGCTCCAGGAGGAGCAGGGCATGACCCAGTTCGTCACTGTGAATGAGGACCTGCGCCGGCTGGTCGCGCGCATCGACCGCACCTGAGCGCGAGTGGCCGCGAACCGCTCACGCGCGCAGCGTGGGCGGTGAACCACGTCGGGCGTGCGGAGGGCAGCCACGCACCGCTGGCGGTGACTCACATCTGGTGTGCGGAGGGCAGCCACGCACCCGCTCACGCGAGCAGCGTGGACGGCAGCCGCTCCGCCGCGCGGTGCAGCACGGAGAGCTGGCGCACGACCCGCTCCACCTGGGTGCGGGACAGCGCGTCCGTGTCCACGGGGGGTGCCTCCGGGGGTAGTGGGGCTGGGACGCGCCGCTGCTCCACCGCCGTGGCCAGCTCGTCCAGCACGCGGGCGGTGTAGCGCGCCACGGGCTCCAGGTCCGGAGCGCCGGGCCCGCGCCGGCTGGAGGACAGCGCCGTCACCGCCGACGTCAGTCGCCGCGCATAGGTGAGCAGGGCCATGACGGGCTCGAGCTGCTGTGCGGGCCCGCGCCACTCGGAGAGCATCCGCTGAAACGAAGCCTCAGCGGAGTGCAGAGCCAGGCCCATGCGCCGCCGGGCGTCGCGCACGGCGGGCTCGGCATCGGAGCGTGAGGCGACCACCTGGCGCAGGTAGTCGCGGTCCGCGCGAAGGGCGCTGGCCACCTCCTCCGGGAAGCGCAGGTGCTCCGGACTGGGCCACAGCAGCCTCGCCCCCACGAGCGCGAGCGCGCCCCCCAGCAGCGTGTTGACGATGCGCACCCCGGCCAGGTCCCAGTCGCCCGTCTGGAGCTCGGCGAGCAGCACCAGCGCCGGGGTGAGCAGCACCTGGAACGCGGGCAGGCTGATGGGCTGCACGCTCATGGCGACGGCGAACAGCACCATGATGGCCACCAGGATGACGACGGGGTCTCGCACCAGCACGACGAGCCCCGCCGCCAGGGCCGCGCCCAGGAGGGTGCCCGCCACGCGCTGCAGGCTCCGCTGCAACGTGAGCCCCGAGTACGGCTGGAGGACGATGATGACGGTGATGATGACCCAGTAACCGTGGTCCAGCCCGAGCCCACGCACGAGCGCGGTGGCCAGCGCCGCGGAGACGCCCAGCCGCAGCGCGTGACGGAAGATGACCGACCTGGAGTCGAGGTTCTCTCGCAGCGGCTCCAGGAGCGAGCGAGAGGGAGCATCCTCGGAGCGGGGCGCCAGCGGGAGCGCCTCCGGCACCGGCGTCCCCTCCTCCAGCCGCGCGGCCACGTCGAGGAGCACCTGGGTGTACTCATGCAGCCGGCCCAGCAGCGCATGCGCGTGGGCATATGCGACGCGTGCCGGCTCGGGCAGGGGCGCCTCGGCCTCGAGCATCTCCAGGGCGTGGCGCACCCGCTCGGGACCACAGACCTGTCGCGCCTGCACGACCTCGCCTTTCTCCAGGGCCAGGGCGATGCTGCGCGTATCGGCGGCCAGCTCCGACAAGGCGCGCTGCACCTCGGCGCGGAGGGCCAGGTAGCGGGGCTCGCGGGGCGCCATCTCCAGCGTCTCCGTCAGCGCGACGAGCAGGGGCACCAGCGCGTCGGCGCCTTCGCGCAGCACGATGAGATGCTCGCCACGCCCGCTCTCCCCGACCCGGCTCCTCCGGGTGGAGGCGAGGACGGAGCTGGCGGTCTCCAGGGCCTGACGGATGCGCGGCTCCCAGGGCACCGCCGGCACCGTGAACGCGGAGCTCGCCGGGCCTTCGAGGGGCCAGCGCCCGACCTCGTCCGCGCGCTCCGACAGCACGTCGTAGCAGCGGGCGATGGACAGGCGCGCGGGACGGTAGGGACGCAGGGGCCACAACAGCAGCGCGAGCAGCATCGCCCAGGCGCCGCCCACCACGAAGAGGCCCGACCGCACCAGGGCTCCGGTGAAGTCCTGCGCGGGGAGCGAGAGCGACACCACGAAGTAGTTGGCGAGCACCACGGCCATGAAGCCGGGCGTGTCACCGTAGGAGCGGGCGAAGCCACAGGCCGTCACCCAGCACAGCGTCAGCGCGACGGCGGCCCAGGCCGGCAGGTGGGTGGCGGAGATGAGCCCCACCACCGCACCGAGCAGCGTCGTGGCCCCCATCGCGAGGGCCCTGTCCCGGTAGGGCCCGCCACGGTCGACGAGGGTGACGAAGAGCCCCGCCAGGCCCACCCAGGTGGCCGCCGGCAGGTGCAGCGCGGCGGCCGCCGCCATGGGGACTCCGACGGCGAGCGCGGCGCGAAGTCCGGCCCCTATCGCGGGCCTCACGGGCTCGACGTGGAGGAAGGACTGGAGCTGGCGCCGCAGCGGACTCATGGGGCGGAGGGCTCACCCGTCCATTCCAGGACTCCGGGGCCGGCGGCGGCCCGGAAGCAGTCGGAGAACCAGGCCGAGGCCAGGCGCGCGGCGGCGGCAAGGGGGCCATCCTCGGGGAAGCCCCGGCTGGCGCCCTCGATGAGCTGCAGGGCCTTGCGCGTCTTCAGCGCGTCGAACACGCGGCGGTTGAGCGCCACCCGGTCCGCGTCCTCCGCCGGGGCGAGCAGCAGCGTGGGAGCGCGCAGCTCGTGAAGGAACTCGCCGGCCATGTCGGGTCGGCCTCCGAAGGTGACGATGGCCTGGACACCGTAAGGCTGGTGCGCGGCGGCCACGAGCACCGCCGCGGCCCCCAGGCCCGCGCCGAGGTAGCCCACCGGCAGCAGCGACAGGGCGTCATCGCGCTGGAGCCAGTCGCGGGCGACCTCCAGGCGGTGGGCGACGAGCTCCACGTTGGAGCCCTCGCGCAGCGTCCACTCCTGGGCCATCTCCTCCTCGGCCGTGCGGAGCCCCAGCTTCAGCGTGGCCACCCCCGCGGCATGGAGGACGCGGGCAACGTGCACGCTTCGGCGGCCGTCCTGTCCGGCACCATCCGTGGCGAGCACCACGAGGCCCGAGGCCCGCTCGGGCACCGAGAGCTGGCCTTCGAGCAAGCGCCCGGCGACACCGATCTCCACGTCACGGTCGTGTACGCGCATCCACGCTCCTTCCGACGCGCGCACCGCGCGTGCCCGGACCTGCCCCTTGAAAGTGGTGGCAGCGGGCGCTCCCGGCTGGAGCATCCTCCCCGGGTGCAAGGCGGGCGGGCAGCCGTGCGCCAGGCGCCAGGGCGTGCTCCCGCTCAGCGGGCTTCATGTAACGAGGACTGCCCGGCGCTGCCAGGCATCCGGGCGAGCGCCCGCAGCGCCGCGTCAGCGCCGCCCGTGAGCCTGCGGACCCTGCTCCTCGTAGGGCTGGACCACGACGAAGCCCTCTCCTTCGAAGTGCAGCTGGAAGGCCTCGCCACTGCCACGGCCCACCAGGGTCCTCAGCTGGATGTCTGTCTTCAGCTGTGGCTCCAGATGGCCGGACCAGGCCACGGTGGCATTGGGGTCCGTCACCACGGGCTTGCCCGGCCTCACGCGCAGGGTGAGCGGCTGGCCGTGGCTGGTGACGGCCACCATCCCCTGCCCTTCCAGGCGCACGTTGAACAGGCCCCCGGCCATCATCGCGCCCATGCGGCGCATCATCCGGATGTCCCAGGCGATGCTGTCCTCGAAGGCGAGCAGGTCGTTGCCGTTGACGCATACGGCCTCGCCCTGCAGGCCGAGGATGGAAATCACCTTGCCGGAGTCCGCCAGGTACACGCGCCCCACGCCCTCCGCCTTGGTGAGGTTCGTCCCCTCGCCGGTGAAGGAGCGCTTGAACCAGCGCCAGAAGCCGTGCTCGAAGGCGCCCTCGCGCCGGAACTTCACGCCACCCTGGTAGGCCACCATGGACCCCGTCTTGGTCCACACCCGCCCGCGCAGGTTGACCTCGAGCATGTACCGGCTCTCCAGCTCGAAGACGCCCTGGTTCTGGTCCTTCTGCGCGGTGTCCTGCACGAACTGCTCGAGCGAATAGCGGCTCATTGCCTCTCCATGGATGAAGCCGCCATCAAGCCCGAGTCCCAGAGCGCTGTCAGCCCCGGCGACGCAGAAGCCAAGTGTAGCGTCTCCGGCGCGAAGTGGACAAGGGTTCCACCGCCATGCAAGCCTCGACAAGACATGAAGTGACAGAGACACATTTCACCGCAGGAACACCCCCACCCGCTGTTCGTAGGGCGCCATGCCTGAAATCGGTGAACTCGCAGACATCAACGCAGAAGATGCCGCCAACGACGACAAGTGCCCCTTCTGTTACAAGAAGGCGCACGCCTTCGACGACAAAGCGGCGGAGCCCGACCCCCAGGTCAAGAGCAAGCCCAGGAATCTCAGGTGCAACGTCGTTCCGGGTGGCGCCGCAGGCAGTCATACGACGGCGCAGCACCATCTCATCTCAGCCAAGCAGTGCTATGAGCGGGTCCGACGACTCGTCCGCATGGCGAGCATGGTCGGTTACGACATCAACGCACCGGCCAATGGGATCGGCCTGCCAACGATCTGGAATCCCTACAAGGGCAAGAAGTATGCGGACCTCGACGACAAGGAAAAGCAGCGGGTTGCGAACAACGTCATGAAGCAGACCGGCGCCCAATGGCATGTCGGGCACCACGCCTTCGAGGTCGCGATCCCTGACAACTGGCATGACGATGCGGAAGCTGATGATCAGGAGCAACCCCACCTCGCGTCCTATGACACCGAGGTGATCAACCAGTTGCTTGCCCTCCTCCAGAATTGGCTCGATACGCCGCCATGCGGCGACGAGGAGAACCACAAGGGGCTCATCAAGGACCTGAACGCGCTCAGCGACGTCATCAAAGAGAAGCTCCAGCATTTCGCTACGCCCATGCCCTGGTATAGCGCCCCCTACTTCGTGTCCGATCGCGCATTCCGCTATGCAGGCACGGAGTTCGATGAGGCCCAGTCAAGCGTGCAGCCGAAGAAGAAGGTCAAGCTCGGCTGACTCGATGAATCCACGTGTCGCATGTCGCCCCGGCCGGTGAGGACGCTTTGGTGAATCACTACCTGCTGCAGCAAGATGTCTACATCCGTGGAACCCTTGCACTGGGAGCAGTCCCCCCCGACATGGATCCGGTCGAGTGGATTCAGGGCAAGAAGCTCCCTGACATCCCGACTCCTGTCACGCTCGAGCTCTCCCCTGCCAGCGGCACCTTCCTCACCGACATCATCCTTTCCTTCTTCCCTGTCTTCTCCAGCCGGCTCAAGGATGCGCTGGCCGGAGCCGGGGTGGACAACATCGACTATTACGAGTGCCGCCTGCGCCACCCAACCAGTGGCCTGATGAAGGAAGTCTACTGGCTCGCGAACGTGCTCGGGCGCATCCGGTGCGTTGACCTCGACAAGAGCACCTATATTCCACGGCCCTCTGGGCGAGGTGGCACGTTGAAACAGTTCGTCGTCGATGAAAAGGCGACGCACGGTCTCAACTTCTTCCGCCTGTATGAGCAGTCCACGCTCATCGTGATCTCCGAGCCCGTGAAACGGCACCTCGAAGGCCTGGGGCTCGAAGGTCTCTATCTGCCTGCGACGGAGGACTACACGGGAACAGTCGGGGGTTCGCGGTTCAACACGCGCTGAGCTGCATGACCCAGGCGGAGGCCCTTGGCTGTCAACCACCGTGTGGCCTGTAGAGCGACAGCAAAACTGCCCTCTCCGGGTGTGGATCTGGAACTGAGCACTGGATGATGGAGCCCTGCTCAGTGGCATCACCGAGCGGTGGTTCCACAGCGGCAAGGGGCGGACTGAAGGACTGGTCGAGCACCTCCGGAGTGACCGGGAGGCGCCAATCACCAAGTCCTTTGGCCACGGAGAGAGCGTCCCTCCGTGCGGGTCCTGCAACATCATTCTGCCTTTGATGCTCTGCGCCAAAGGCAAGGAAGGGGAGAAGAAATGCCAGCACAAGAAGAGCAAGGCGTAGAGGCCGCGATGGAAGAACTGCTGCTAAGGGTCGTGCCTGGACTCGCTGAGCAGTGGAAGGGCGTCACGCCCGATGCGATCGCACGAATCGAGCAGATTGCGGGCCGCCCCCTGCCTTCCTTCTATCGTTGGTTCCTGAGCCGCATGGGGCTGAGCATGGGGCATCTGGCCTATCCGACTCTCGACTTCTCGGCGCAGCGTGTGCTTGAGCGTTACGCCGAGGAATGGGTCGAGCCTCATCCAGGGCTGCTGCTGATCGCGCACGACTCAAAAGAGATGATGCCCACTTCGCTGTTCTACGACCTCGACGCGCCGGCACGCGGCGATGCGCTGGTGGCGGCGAAGGAGGAAGGAGCCGACGAGACTGACCTCTACGAAAGGTTCGAGACCTTGCGCGAGATGCTGGCGTGGGGCGCGCTATCCAGGTTCCGGCTGGACAAGATGCCACAGCAGTGCGGTGGTACTTTCAGTGGTGACCCTCCAGACATCCTCTCCCTCGTCGAGCCGGTGATGAGCAGCCTTGGCTTCAAGCAGCCGGTCTCCACTGGCCCCTACTGCGGACTGTATGAACGAGCCGATGCGGTCATGACCTGCAAGGGAATGCCGAGGCATGGACTCGACAGGGTGCGGTCCTTCGAGTTCGGAGGTGGCGACGCCGGAGTCCTCAGGAAGATCCTCGGTGAAATCGCAGCGGTATCCTCGCTGAAGGTCAAGGTCACCGAGTGGACTCCCGCGCTCGCGTGAAGCGTCAGGCGATTCATCCGCCAGGGAGCGGTGCACCGCCAGGCACCTGTGAGGTCCCGCTCCAGACGCCCCTCCGCCGGGATTCGAGGCGAAGGGGCACCGGCGCACCGTGTTCTCAGTACGGCCAGAAGCGCGTCACGAAGGGAGCGGACCCGGACTGCCCCGAGACGGTCCGCTCGCCCGCCACCCGCAGGAAGCCCTCCGCATCCAGCGCCGCGGTGGTGGGCGTCTCCTCTCCGGGCAGGTCGGTCCGGTGCGAGCGAAGGACACTCGCTCCATCCGCCGACACGTGGATGACGCCGAGTCCGGAAGCGCCCTCGCCATTCCAGCTCCGGGTGGCGAGGACCAGCTCCCCGCCCGGCAGCACCGCGGTGCCCACCGCCGAGTCCTTCACCCCGGTGAACCCCGCATTCACGTAGCGATAGCCAGACTGATTGAAGGTCGTGTCCTCGTCTCCTTTCGAGGTCACCCGCACCAGGGCGGCCATCATGTTTCCATTGGAGAAGTCCGCCCGGCCTCCCACGAGCAGCTTTCCGTTGGGCAGCAGGTGCAGCGTCCGGGGCTTGATGTCGGGCGAGAGGTAGGACGAGAAGAAGGAGAAGCTCGAGTCCCGGGTACCGCTGGCGTTGAAGCGCACCAGCGCCAGGGTGTTGCTGCTATCCGTCGAGGTCCCCATCACCACGACCTTGCCATCCGCGAGGATGACGACTCCCAGTCCGTCTTCGTCCCCACCCTCGTCCGCCCAGGCCACGCCATCACTGCTGAAGGTGGTGTCCGCGACGCCAGTCGGCGTGAGGCGCATCACGAGCAGGTCCAGGTCGGTGTTGTCCGCCGTGCCCGCGCCCACGATGTTCCCGCTCGAATCCACGGCGACCGCGTGCAGGGTGGCGATGCCCGTGGTCATCTGGAAGGTGCGCACGCCGGTGCCGCCGAAGGTGGTGTCCGGAGCGCCGGACGCGGTGTAGCGGGCGAAGAGCGCGCTCTGCCTCTGCGGGCCCGAGCAGGTGTTCGTGCCGGAGATGGCGCCTCCCGCGACGAGGATGCGCCCGTCCGACAGCACCGTGACGGCATCCACGTAGTCGTCCGAGTCGCAGATGTCGCTGACGACAACGCCCTGCGTGCCGAAGGAGGTGTCTGGCGTTCCATCCGCGAGCAGGCGCGCCACCAGCACATCCCTCTGTCCGGTGGTGCCGGTGGAGCCCACGAGAATCCACTTGCCGTCCTGCTGCACGGCCATGGCGTTGATGCTCACCTCCGGGTGACCGAGCGCGGGAGCCACGACGCCGAGGGTGCCGAAGGAGCTGTCCAGCGCGGCCTGCCCGTGCTGGATGTCCAGGGTCACCGTGTGCTCGACGCGCTCTCCCCCGCCAACCCCCACCAGCTTGACGGGGAAGCGGCCGTAGGTGGCGAACTCATCCGGGATGAAGGTGAGTGACGCTGAGCTCTCCGTTCCGGGAATGACCAGGGGCAGCGCATCCCGGGTCGTCACGTGAGCGGGGATGTCCTCCACCGAGAGGGAGACGTCCCCGGTGAACGCCGGCTGGCGCGACACATGGGCGCCAAACCCCGTGGCGGAGGTCGGGTTGAAGGAAATCGTGTACTCGGAGGGCGCGCCCAACGTGAAGACGGAGGGCGGCGGCTCGCCGGCATCCGGGGTGGGCTCGGTGCCACCGTCAGGCTCGGTGCCACCGTCCGAATCGCCGCCACCGTCAGGCGTGCCTCCCGCGTCCGGACGCACCTGGCCGGCGTCGCGTGCGGGTGGAGGGGAAGGCTCTTCGCTGCCACAGGCCACCGTCCCCATGCTCACCGCCGCCAGGGCGAAGGCCACCAGGAGGCGGAAGGGCGTGGAACGGGCGCCAGCAGCAAGGGGGACGGGAGACGACGGGTCGGAGCTGTGCATGCCCGCCGGGATAAATCGAGACACGGCCTGGCCGAAAGGGCTGAAACACCTGAAACATCATTTCTTCTTCCGCCCAGGCCCACGGCACCGACAGGTCGCCCGTCTCGCTCCGGGTGGCGAGGACAGCCTCCCGAGGCCGTACGCACCCCGGGTGGAGGCCTCGTGCTGCTCCGCGGTGATGCCCCCCCGGTCGAGTCCTCAGGGCGTGAACAGCTCCGCGGATGAATGGAAGGGTCGCCCGCCGACCACGAGCACCTTGCCCGAGGGCAACATCGTGGCGGTGTGGCTCATGCGCGGGATGGAGAGGGAGCCGGTGCGGTTCCAGGAGGCCGACACCGGGTCGTAGACCTCCGACGCGGCGGTGGGCATGGGTGAAGGCGCTTCCCCATGGGTCACCCCACCTCCCGCGATGAGCACCTTGCCCGACGGCAGCAGCACGGCCGGCTGGAAGTGACGCTTCTGCGAGAGCTGGCCGGTGTCGGCCCAGGTGCCTGTCTCCGGGTCATACAGCTCCGCCGAATCCAGGCTCAAGCCACCACGACCGCCCGCCACCAGCACCGTGCCCGACGGCAGCAGCATGGCCGAGTGATCTCCGCGTTCGTGGACAAGCGTGCCGGTCGAAGCCCAGGTGCCGGTCTCCGGGTCGTACACCTCCGCCGTCTGGAGAAACCATTCAGCTCCCCGGCCGCCCGCCACCAGCACCTTGCCCGAGGGCAACAGCGTGGCGGTGTGGCCCTGGCGGCCCATGGCAAGGGTGCCAGTGGAGGTCCAGGTGCCTGGCCCCGGGTCGTACAGCTCCGCGCTCGCCACCGGCCCCTGGTCGCGGCCCGTGTAGCCACCCACCACCAGCACCTTGCCCGAGGGCAGCAGGGTGGCCGTGTGCCGGGTGCGCGCCGTGGTGAGGCTCCCGGTGGCGCTCCACTCGCGCGTCTCCGGGTCATACACCTCCGCGCTGGCGAGGCTACCGACGGTGGCGTGAGCGCCGCCCGCCACCAGCACCTTGCCTGAAGGCAGTCGCGTGGCCGTCGCCGAGGAGCGCTCCGCCGCCATGGTGCCGACGGAGGTCCAGGTGGCGGTCTCCGGATTGTAGAGCTCCGCGAGAGCACTGAAGCCGCCCACCACCAGCACCTGGCCGGAGTCCAGCAGCGTGGCCGTGTGGTCAGCACGGCTGAGGCGCAGGCTGGCGGTGGGAACCCACGTCGAGCAATCCGGAGCGCCTACCGGGAGCGCCACGGAGGCCGAGAGGCCAAGAGCATTGGTGGCGGTGACGGTGGCGGTGGCGGTGAGGGCATGCGGCACACAGCCGATGACCTCGAAGAGGACCTCACTCGTGATGGGGGTCGTCTCCACGACGCTCACGCTGCCGACATTCGACTCCCAGGAGAAGCTCAGCTCGCTGTGCTGTGGGTCCCTCGCGGCGACCAGGAGGTTCACCTGGGTGCCCGTCCCGACAGTTGAAGGCCTGGGCACCCGGGTGAAGACGGGCGGCTGCGGCCCGCCCGCATCCAGAGCGCCTCCGTCTGGCTCACACTGCGCCGGGTCGCCCTTGCACCGCTCGCCGCAACCCGCGACAAAGAATACCAACGCGCCAACGCACAGGATTTGTCTGTACACGAAGGTTCCCATCACCCTTTGCAGACACCTCAGGGACTGAACAGCTCCGCCGGCGCCGGTGTATCGCTACCGTCGACCTCCCATGTTGTACCGCCGACCAGGAGCACCTTGCCCGAAGGCAACAGCGTGGCGGTGTGGCGTGCGCGCCCCCGGTCGGAGTTGCCGGTGCTGTTCCAGGCGCCCGACACCGGGTCGTAGACCTCCGACTGATAGGTGGTCCAGGGCTGGCCATCGTCCGGCTCGAACACACTGCCGCTCGCGACGAGCACCTTGCCCGAAGGCAGCAGCGTGGCCGGCACGTCATAACGCCCCCGGGAGAGCTGGCCGGTGTCGGCCCAGGTGCCTGCCTCCGGGTCATACACCTCCGCCGAGCTCAGACCGAAGGCCCTGTGGCCTCCCGCCACCAGCACCTTGCCCGACGGCAGCAGCACGGCCACGTGCTGGGTGCGCGCCGTGGCGAGGCTGCCGGTCGAACTCCAGGTGCCGGTCTCCGGGTCGTACAGCTCCGCCGTCTGGAGATACTCCGCACCGCCCAGGCCGCCCGCCACCAGCACCTTGCCCGAGCTCAACAGCGTGGCGGTGTGGCCCTGGCGGCCCATGGCGAGGTTGCCGGTGGGAGTCCAGGTGCCCGGCTCCGGGTCGTAGACCTCCGCCGTGCCAGCTGACGCATCATCGGAGCCGCCCACCACCAGCACCTTGCCCGAGGGAAGCAGGGTGGCCGTGTGCCGGGTGCGCGCCGTGGCGAGGCTGCCGGTGGCGCTCCACTCGCGCGTCTCCGGGTCATACACCTCCGCGCTGGCGAGGCTGCCGAGGCTGCCATGAGCGCCGCCCGTCACCAGCACCTTGCCCGAAGGCAGTCGCGTGGCCGTCGCCGAGGAGCGCGCCGTGGCGAGGCTGCCGACGGCGGACCAGGTGGCCGTCCCCGGCTCGTAGAGCTCCGCGAGAGCACTGAAGCCGCCCACCACCAGCACCTGGCCGGAGTCCAGCAGCGTGGCTGTGTGGTCAACACGGCTGACGGCTGGCGTGGCGGTGAAAATCGAATTCCCGCACTCCCGAACGCCCAGCGGGAGCCGCACGGTGGTCGAGAGGTCGTAGGCATTGGTCGCCGTCGCCGTGACGGTGGCGGTGAGGGCATGAGGCATACAATCGCGGCTTTCGAAGAGGACCTCACTCGTGTTGGGGGTCGTCTCCACGACACTCACGCTGCCGACGTTCGCCTCCCAGGAGAAGCTCAGCTCGCTGTGCTGCGGGTCCTGCGCGGCGACCAGGAGGTTCACCTGGCCATTGACAGCTGAAGGCCTGGGCACCCTGACGAAGACGGGCGGCTGGGGCTCGCCCCCATCCGGCGTGCCCGAGTCCAGAGCGCCTCCGTCTGGCTCACACCGCGCCGGGTCGCGCTTGCACCGCTCATCGCAACCCGCGACAAGGAATACCAACGCGCCAACGCACAGGATTTGTCTGTACACGAATGTTCCCGTCCCCCGCCAGGAAGAGCCGGCCCTCACCCTGCCTCGCGCTCCGGCACCAGCTCGTCATTGTCCGCGTCGACAGGCTCCGAGTCCTGGAACGAGCTGGGCAGCAGGCTGAAGGGCAGCACCTTGGCCAGCGCGGCCAGCAGCAGGATGCCTCCGGGCGCCGCGAAGATGGCGAGCGCGGGAATAGCCTTGGCCACGTCGATGAGCTGCGCACGCATGCGCTTGCGCTCCTCGCTCGTGAGCTTCTGCCCCCGCCGCGCCACCTTCGTCAGCAGCACCGCCAGGTCGCCCGTCTCGCGGACCTCCTGCATGAGCCGGTGGAAGTTCTTCTCCAGCGTCTCCTGCATGCCGGACACCAGGTCCTCGCCCATGGCGCTCGCCGCGTCGGACACGGTGAACACGTCCACCAGCGAGCGGTGCTGCGCGTAGAACTCGGCCATCTCCAGCTCCAGCCGGTGCAGCTCCGCATTGGGAACGTGGAGCGCGTCCGCCAGCTCGTTGATGAAGACGCGCTCGCGCCGCGTGCGCCGGCCGTCCACCAGCGCCGCCAGCAGCGTCTGCTCCAGCAGGAAGTGCCGCATGTCCACGCTGCGCACCTGCTTCACCACGTCCCGCACGGAGCGCCGCCGCTCGAAGGACTGCTTCACCGCCGCCTTCAGCTCCGACTCCATGGCGGACGGCAGCCCCAGGTCCTCCACCTGCCTCAGAATCGCCCGGCGCGCCGGAGGCCCGGGCAGGCGGTCCACGCACGCCAGCCCCGTCAGCACGTCCACCAGCAGCGCCTTCTGCTTCGCCGCGAAGTCCAGCCGCCGCTGCGCCCGCTCCCGCTGGAAGCGCCCGCTGGAGAAGTAGTCGATGGCCTGCCGGCAGAAGAGCTGCGCGTCCGCGTACTGGGCCCCGTTGTGCAGCACCAGCCCGTACACCGGGTCACCCGCCAGCGTGGGCTCGCGCTTGCGCAGCGCGGCCTCCACCTTGCCCACCAACCGCCTGGGCACCGCGCTCCCGGCGGCCAGCCGCGCGTCGAGCGCATCCGCCAGGTCCAGCTCACCCGTCAGCACCGCGAACAGCAACAGGAGTTGGTCCCCACGAGGCCCCGCGGGCGCGTCCACCAGATGCGCCAGCTCCATCGCCAGCCGCGCCAGCGTCTTCACCACCGCGCGGAAGAGCTGCTCCTCCAGCGCGCGGGCCTGGAACTCGGTGGGAGGCGCCACGTCCATTGGCGCGGGTGCGTCCGCGGGAGTGCCGTACAGCAGCCCGCTGGCGCGCAGGGTGCGGCGCAGGTACGCCCGGGCCCGGGCGCGGCCAGACCCCAGCGACGCGGCGGACGGCTCCAGCGCGGGCGCGCTCGCGGAGGCCATTGCCTCGTCCAGGAGCGGGACGAGCCACCCCGCCTTGCTGAAGTCCAACACCGGAACACCCCCTCACCCGACACCTGCACCGGGGAGCAGTGAGGCCGGATGTAACCCAGCCGCCCGCCGGTTTCCACCCGACCCACGGCCGAGCCCGTTGCCCACACGTCAGCGGCCTGGTACCGGCGATGCTACGAGGCCCAAGGAACCGCGAGCCCGCGAGCCCGCGAGCCCGGACGACGGCCCGGGCCCGCGGACCTGGGGAAAAGGACTACAGGGCGGTGGCCTTGCCGACCTCCAGGTCGACCACCTTGGCCGGGCCGCGCAGCTTCTTCAGCTCACCCCGCAGTGCGTCGGGGTTGCCCTGGAGGAGGGGGAAGGTGCCGTAGTGCATGGGGACCACGGTGCGCACCTTCAGCAGCCGGGCGGCGTGGGCGGCCTCCGTCGGGCCCATGGTGAAGTGGCCGCCGATGGGCAGCATGGCCACGGTGGGCTTGAACTGGGTGGCGATGAGCCCCATGCCCTCGAAGGTCCCGGTGTCGCCCGCGTGGTACAGCGTGGGCCCGTTGTCGATGACCACCACGAAGCCCAGCGGGGCGCCGGCGTACTGGGCCGGGCCCTTGGGGTCGGCCGAGTAGCTGCTGGAGTGCACCGCCTCCACGAGGTGGAGGGTGGCGTCCTTCACCTTGAAGGTGCCGCCCGCGTTGGCGCCCACCGCCTGGGCCTCGGGCAGCCCGAGCAGGTTGATGAGCTCGAAGGAGCCGAACACCTTCGCGCCCGTCTTCTGGGCCAGCGCCTTCGTCTCACCTACATGGTCGAAGTGGCCGTGGGTGACGAGGATGGCGTCCAGCGCCTCCGGCTGCGCCGCCCCCTGGGGCGCCTTGGGGTTGGTGAGCCACGGGTCGATGGCAATCACCGCCCCGCCCGGGGTGCGCACCACGAAGGCCGCGTGCCCCCACCACGTCACCTCCGTCTTCCCCTTGGCCGCCGCCGGGGCCTTCGCGCCCGGGGCGGGCTTCCCCGGGGCGGGAGTGCCCTGGGCCGGCGTGGGCTGCGCCGGAGTGCCCTGCGTCGGGGTGCCCTGCGCCGCCGCCGTCCCCGAGAAGGCCACCAGCGCCCCCACCACCACTGCCATGAGCTTCGTCCGCATACGTGTCCGCTCCTGTACGTCGAGATGTCGACCTGCCGCCGTGGTGCCTGGAGGCACCCCACGGCCCGGCCGCCGCTTGTCATTCCCCGGGCGACCATTCAAGGGCCTGGAGCCCCCGCCTGCTCCCCGGAGGACACATGCTCCCCCCGGAGGCGCGGCTCAAGCTCGAATCGACTGTCGATACGACGAGCACCCGGGCGGACGGAGGGACTCCCGGGAGGACTGAGCTTCCTTTCCCGCCGGGGGCGGCCACGCGCTAACGTCCCCCGCTGCCGTGGACCACCGATTCCAAGTCAGCCTCCGCGGGGTCATCGACCTCCTGTCGCACCACCTGTACAGCTCGCCGGGGGTGTATGTCCGCGAGCTGCTCCAGAACGCCACGGATGCCATCCGCGCGCGCCAGCTCCTGGAGCCCGGACACACGGGCACCGTCCGGCTGGAGTTGATGGAGAAGCAGGATGGCAGCCCTCCCACCCTCCTCTTCAGCGACGACGGCGTGGGGCTGACGGAGGACGAAATCCACCGCTTCCTCGCCACCATCGGCGAGTCCTCCAAGCGCGAGGCCCTGGCCGCCCGCCGCAACGACTTCATCGGCCAGTTCGGCATCGGCCTGCTGTCGTGCTTCATGGTGTGCGACGAGCTGCTGGTGGTGACGCGCTCGGCGCGCGGGGACGGACGCACGCTGGAGTGGCGGGGACGGCACGACGGCACCTACGCCGTGCGGGTGTCCGAGCACCCGCTGGAGCGGCCGGGCACCCAGGTGTTCCTGATGGCCCGCCCGGGCGTGACGGAGTGGTTCGTCCCCGAGCGCCTGCGGCAACTGGCCCGGTACTACGGCAGCCTGCTCCCCTTCCCCATCCAGCTCACCGCGGGCGGCCACACCGAGCGGCTCAACCCGGACGGCCCGCCCTGGCGCCGCGAGTACGAGAGCGTGTCCGAGCGGCGCAAGGCGCTGCTGGACTACGGGCGCGAGGTGTTCGGCACGGACTTCATCGACTGCATCCCCCTGCGCTCGACGGCAGGCGACGTGGACGGGGTGGCCTTCGTGCTGCCGGCCTCGCCGCACTTCAACGCGCGGCAGAAGCACCGCGTGTACCTCAAGCACATGCTGCTGTCGGAGAGCGCGGAGAACCTGCTCCCGGAGTGGGCCTTCTTCGTGAAGTGCGTGGTCAACGCCAACGCCCTGCGCCCCACCGCCAGCCGCGAGTCCTTCTACGAGGACGAGTCCCTGGCGCTGGCGCGCGAGGCGCTGGGCCAGGGCCTGCGCGCGTACCTGGTGGAGCTGGCGCAGGAGGACCCGCGCGCGCTGCAGCGGCTGATTGCCCTGCACGGGCTGAGCGTGAAGGCGCTGGCGCTGGACGACGACGACTTCTACCGGCTGGTCATCAACTGGCTCCCCTTCGAGACGTCGATGGGGGTGATGACGCTGGCGGATTACCGGCGCGCGCACCCGGTGGTGCGCTACACGCCCACGCTGGACGGCTTCCGGCAGGTGGCCCGGGTGGCGGGGGCGCAGGGGCTGTGCATCATCAACGCGGCCTACACGCATGACGCGGCGCTGCTGGAGAAGCTGCCGCACGTGGTGCCGGACGCGCAGGTGGAGCCCTTCTCGGCGGCGGACCTGCCGCAGAGCTTCGAGGAGCTGACGCTGGACGAGCGCGAGGCCGTCTTCCCGCTGCTGCGCATGGCGGAGCGCGTGCTGGCGCCGTTCCGCTGCGGCGTGGTGGTGAAGAAGTTCTTCCCGTCGGAGGTGCCCACGCTCTACAGCTCGGACGCGGAGGGCGCCTTCCGGCGCGACGCGGAGCGGGCGCGCGAGGAGTCCGACGACCTGTATGCCGGGGTGCTCGAGGGCGTCATGGCGGCGGCGGGCGGAGAGCTGGCGCAGCTGTGCTTCAACCTGCACAACCCGGTGGTGCGGCGGCTGGCGGCCGTGACGGACCGGGAGGTGCTGAAGCTCTCGGTGGAGATGCTCTACGTGCAGGCGCTGCTGCTGGGACACCACCCGCTGAACGCGCAGGAGATGGCGCTGCTGAACCAGGGACTCCTGGGGCTCATCTCCGCACAGCTCGGAGGCGGGGACGACGGAAGCGACGGCGGCGGGGGCCCGGGCTCGCGGGGGTTCCACTGATGTCCGGCGACTGGCGCGAGCAGGCGCAGGGGCTGTGGGAGCGCGCGGACGGACTGGAGCCCGGCGAGGGCAAGGTGCGGCTGCTGGAGGAGGCGGTGCGGCTGGCGGACGCGCACGCGGACACGGGCATGGGGTACATGCTGCGCGACTCGCTCATCGACGCGGCGACGTTCGGCGGCTTCCCTGACAAGGCGCTGGTGGCCTTCGCGTGGTGCCGGGGCCAGCAGAAGAAGGACCCCAAGCGCTTCGACCCGGAGGGGATGTTCTGGAAGCAGAAGTGGGTGGTGGGGCGCATCAAGGAGTTCCCGCACATCACCCGCAGGCAGATTGTCGACGCGCTGGACGACGTGGAGCAGTGCTTCACCAAGGCGGACGCGGGGAAGCGCGCGGTGCTGAAGATGCGCTACCAGGCGGCGCGGGACATGGGCGACGAGGCCGAAGCGGACCGTCTGTGGGCCGCGTGGCTGGAGGCGCCGAGGGACCACCTCACGGACTGCCGGGTGTGCGAGCTGGACGACGAGCTGGACCGGCACGTCGACAAGGGCGAGTGGGCGCAGGCGCTGCGCAAGGCGAAGCCCATCCTGGAAGGCCGGCAGGCGTGCGCGGAGATTCCGCACCTCACCTTCGGCACGCTCCTGTATCCGCTCTTCAAGCTGGGGCAGCTGGAGCAGGCGCGGGACGTCCACCGGCGTGGCTACGCGATGGTGGCGAAGAACCGCGAGTTCCTGGCCACGGTGGGCGAGCACCTGGAGTTCCTGGCGCTGACGGACAACCTGTCGCGCGGGCTGACGCTGCTGGAGAAGCACCTGGGCTGGGCGCTGGACCACCCGAGCTTCAGGGACCGCTTCGCCTTCTTCGCCTCGGCCGCGTTCCTGCTGGAGCGCATCCTCGCGGAGGGCAGCCGCGACACGGTGAGCCTGCGGCTGACGAAGGCGTTTCCCGAGTACCGCGCGGACTGCGGCTACGAGGTGAAGGCGCTGCACGCGTGGGTGCACGGGCAGGCGCGGGACATCGCCTCGCGGTTCGACGCGCGCAACGGGACGGAGCGCTTCTCACGGCTGCTGGCGCGCAACCGGGTGCTGGCGGACGAAGTGCAGCCCTTCGTCCTGGACTGAGCGGGCGCGACGGCCCGCCAGGTAGCGCGCGGGCCCGTCCGCTGGCGAAGCCCGGACCTCAGGAGACCCAGCAGACCCACTTGTTGAAGGGGATGTTCTGGCAGTAGCACTCGCCCGGGGCGCCACTGGTCCAGGTACATCCAATCTCTCTCTCCGGGCTGCAGGTCTTTCCCTGCAGGGACTCACAGGTGCTGACGAGCTCGGAGGAGGAGGACTGCTCCGGCTGCGAGACACCCTCCGCGCCTTCTGGAACTTCCCCTCCGCCACAGCCCACTCCGAAGACAGACACGACAGAGGCCAGCGCGAGCACACGTAGAAACATGGGGAGAA
Source organism: Pyxidicoccus trucidator (assembly GCF_010894435.1). Taxonomy (NCBI): domain Bacteria; kingdom Pseudomonadati; phylum Myxococcota; class Myxococcia; order Myxococcales; family Myxococcaceae; genus Pyxidicoccus; species Pyxidicoccus trucidator. Next base: position 579,788 of record NZ_JAAIXZ010000001.1, read on the forward strand.
CTCCGTTCGCTGTTTGAGATACAGATGCAACAGCGATTACGGATTCCGGTCAAGCCCTCCCCAGGTTTCCCGATGACACCGAAAATCTCCGCCGTGGGCGGCGTCAGCGCTTGAGGTTCCGGAACGGGTTGTTGAACGGCTCCGGGCCCTTCTTGTCCCCACCGGCACCACCCGCGCCCGTGGAGGGGTTGCCGCCCGGACTCGCGCTCGATGCCGGCCTGCCGCTGGAGCTCGCACCGCCGCCCGCGCCAGAAGGCCGCGCGCCCTGCCGTGACTCGCCGCCACCCCGCTCCGTCATCCGCCCCGCGCCCGTCGCACCGCCCACCGCGGGCCTTCCCGACGGCTGCGGCGCCCCACCCTCCTGCACCGCGCGCACGGAGAGGGCCAGCCGCTTGCGCGCCAGGTCCACGGTGAGGACGCGCACCGTCAGCCGGTCGCCCACCTTCACCACCTCGGAGGGGTCCTTCACGAACTTCGTCGAAATCTGCGACACGTGGACGAGTCCGTCCTGGTGCACGCCCACGTCCACGAAGGCGCCGAACGCGGTGACGTTGGTCACCACGCCTTGGAGCACCATGCCCTCCTTCACGTCCTCCAGCGAGCGCAGGTCCTCGCGCATCTGCGGCGCCGTGAAGTCACCGCGCGGGTCTCTGCTGGGCTTCTCCAGCTCCGCGAGGATGTCCTTCAGCGTCAGCTCGCCCAGGTCCGGCCCCAGGTAGCGCTTCGCATCAATCTTCCGCACCAGCGCCGCGTTGCCCACCAGCGAGCCCACGTCCACGCCCAGGTCCTTCGCCATGCGCTCCACCACCGCATAGCGCTCCGGGTGCACCGCGCTCGAGTCCAGCGGCTCCGGCCCTCGCACGCGGAGGAAGCCCGCCGCCTGCTCGAACGTCTTCGGCCCCAGCCCGCTCACCTTCAGCAGCTCGCGCCGCGTGGTGAAGCGCCCCTTCGACGCGCGGTGCGCCACCAGCTTCTTCGCCAGCGACGGCCCCACGCCGGACACGTGCTCCAGCAGCTGCGGCGACGCGGTGTTCACGTCCACGCCCACCGCGTTCACACACGAGTCCACCACCTCGCCCAGTTTCTTCTTCAAGAGCCCCTGGTCCACGTCATGCTGGTACTGCCCCACGCCGATGCTCTTGGGGTCTATCTTCACCAGCTCCGCCAGCGGGTCCTGCAGGCGCCGGCCGATGGACACCGCGCCGCGCAGGCTCACGTCCAGGTCGGGGAACTCGTCGCGAGCCACCTCGGACGCCGAGTAGATGGACGCGCCCTGCTCGCTCACCGACACCACCGGCACCTGCGAGCCCAGCGCCTTCATCGTGTCGCGCACGAAGGTCTCCGCCTCGCGACTGCCGGTGCCGTTGCCCACGGCGATGAGTTCCGGCTTGTGCTTCTGCACCACGGCGGACAGCAGCTTCGCGGCCCGGGCGCGCTCGTCCGCGCTGCGCTCCGAGTAGAGCGTCAGCGTCTCCACCACCTTGCCGGTGACGTCCATCATCGCCAGCTTGATGCCCGTGCGCAGGCCCGGGTCCAGCGCCAGCACCGCCCGAGCGCCCGCTGGCGGCGTGAGCAGCAGGTGGCGCAGGTTCTCTCCAAACACGCCAATGGCCTGCTTGTCCGCGCGCTCCTTCAGCTCCGAGCGCAGCTCCGACTCCAGCGACGGCCCCATCAACCGCTCCCACCCGTCCTCCACCGCCGCGCGCAGCTCCTGCGCGAAGAGGGACTGCGGCCTCGTCACCACCCGGGGCGCGAGCAGTGCCTTCACCTCGTCGTCCGGCAGGGCCAGCTTCACCTTCAGCACGCCCTCCTCCTCGCCGCGCAGCAGCGCCAGCACGCGGTGGGACGGGGCCTGGGACAGCGGCTCCTCGTGGCCGTAGTAGTTCTCGAACTTGGTGGGCTCGCCCTTCTTCGCGGACACCACGTCCGAGCGCAGCGTGCCCCGCTTCGCGCAGACCTCGCGGGCCGTGCGGCGCAGCCCGGCGTCCTCGGCCACGCGCTCGGCGCAGATGTCGCGAGCGCCCGCGAGCGCCGCGTCCAAATCCGGCACTTCCTTCTCCGGGTTGACGTACGGGCGCACCTTCGCGTTCCGGTCCTCGCCCTGCTTGCCCTCCTGCTTCCACAGCAGGTCCGCCAGCGGCTCCAGCCCGCGCTCGCGCGCAATGGCGGCGCGCGTGCGGCGCTTCTGCTTGTAGGGGAGGTAGAGGTCCTCCAGCTCGGTGCGCGTCTTCGCGGACTTGAGCGCCTTCGCCAACTCCGGCGTCAGCTTCCCCTGCTCCTCGATGGCGCGGAGGATGGTGTCGCGGCGGGAGTCGAACTCGGTGCGCTCCTCGGCGCGGTCGAGGATGGCTTGAATCTGGACCTCGTCCAGACCGCCGGTGACTTCCTTGCGGTAGCGCGCGATGAAGGGAACGGTGGCGCCTTCGGCGTTCAGCGCGAGGGTCCGGTCCACCTGCTCGGGCTTGAGGCCCAGCTCCTGGGAAAGCTCAGCGGCGTAGGCGTGCATGGCGCCGTTTCTATAACCCGGCCTCCGTGAGGCGCCCAGAGACCGGACGTCCGAAGCGATGGCTGGAAGACGTGCCAGCGGCCCTCGCGCCCTACCCGCGCCGCCGCGCCTCCCACTCCGGCCGCAACAGGCCCCAGAACTGCTGGTCCCTGCGCTGGCCCAGGTGCATGCAGTGGCCGCGCATCGTGCCCTCCAGGGTGAAGCCCAGCTTGCGCGCCACGCCCTGAGAACCGACGTTCTCCGTCAGCGTCGTCAGCCACACGCGCTGGAGGAAGGGCAGCGCCGTGAAGAGCTGCTCCAGCATCATCGCCACCGCGCGCGTGCCCAGCCCCCGGCCGTGGTACGCCTCGGACAGCATGTAGCCCAGCTGCGCCCGGCCATGCCCGCGCGACACGTCCCTGGCGGACACCGTGCCGATGAGCCGCCCGTCGTGCTCCACGAACCAGCGGAAGCCCTTCGCGCGAGCGTCTCCCAGCGTGCCCGCCTCGGAGATGCGGTGCAGCAGTTGCTCGCGCGAGTCCTCCTCGGTGTCCACGTAGCGCCTCGCGGCGGACTCGGACCTCAGCACCATCCAGTAGTCCACGTGCTCTGGCCGGGCGGGGAGGAGTCGGACCTCGGGAGCGCTCATGCCCGACAGCCTATCCTCCGAGGCGCCGCTCCGGGCGTCCCCATGTCACCCGCCGGACGTCAGGGCACGCCGTGCCGTCCCCTCGCGGCGTGCCGGAGCCCGCCTCCCTCCGGCCCCTTCGACGTGCCGGCGCCGGCCGCGGGCCCCCTGAAAAGGCCGAGGGCCGCGGCCGGAAGCACGAGGCTCCCGGCGCGGCCCTCTTCCCCACCGCTGCCGGTGGGCGCTTCGCTCAGATGACGGTGATGCCGCCGTCCTTGATGCGGAAGTTCTTCCGCGTGAACTTCGCCGCCAGCTCCGCGTCGGAGCGCAGCGTGTAGTCCTTCGCGATTTCCGTGCTGGGGATGAGGTGGAACGCGGCGACGGCCTCGTCCTTCTTCACCTCCAGCACCACGAAGCCGTGGGCGTCGCCGTCGGCGAACTTCATGTTCGGGTTGGCCGCCGACAGAGAGGCCTCGAGCTCCTGGACGATGTACTTGTGCACCGCCGCGCCCGAGCCGTAGCCGGCGCCCAGCAGGGCCCGGCCCGCCAGCTCCTTGATGGAGCCGGAGGAGATGGCCGGAGCCGTCAGCGCGGGCACGCCTCCCTCCACCGACACGAAGGACGCGTGGATGTCACCGGAGACGAACATCGTGTTGTTCTGCAGGTTGTTGTCGCGGAGGTACTTCAGCAGCTCCGCGCGCTTGGTGGGGAAGCCGTCCCACTGGTCCACGTTGAAGTAGAAGGACTGGCGCAGGTTGGCCTCCGGGACGTCCGCCTTCTGCGACAGGTCGAACACCATGGGGGTCATCGACACGGAGGAGACGACAATCTTCCACGTGTTGGACGCCTTCACCGTGTCCTGGAACCAGGCCTGCTGCGCGGCGCCCAGCACGTCCTCGCTCTTGCCCTGGGTGGCGGCGTACTTGATGCCCGCGTACAGCTCGAACACCGGCTTCACGACGATGTAGCGCGAGCCCTGGATGCCGAAGAGGTCCGGCTTGCCCATGTGCACGAAGGCCACGCCGCGCGCCGCGCCGGCGGGGATGAGCGGAGTCGTCCCCCCAGTCGCCTGGTTGTACCCGGCGATGACCTGGTTGACGTAGAAGAGCGACACGTTGCCCTTCACCCACGCGGCCGCCTTCTCCGCGGCCTCCGCCTGGGTGAGGCCCGCCTTCACCGCCGTCTGCACGTACACGCCCTGCAGCAGCTGCTTGTACTGCGCGAGCGGCGCGGCGTCGATGTCGACATACGCGAACGTCTCACCCGCGAAGGCCCCCTGCACCGGCGCCGGGAGCGAGCCCAGCGTCGCCGCGTCGATGACCACCGAGCCCGGGTACGCGTCCTCGGGAATGAGGTGGTCCGGCCGGTTGGTGCGCGTGTCCGCCACCAGCAGCTTCAGGTGCTGGCCGAACTCGAAGTCGCGCCAGATCTTCGTCCCCGTCGACTGGGCCGCGACCACCTGGCCGATGTCGATGGCGCCACCGGGCGCCTGGGTGTTGTCCAGCGGGATGTACTCGAAGAAGGCCTGCTCCGCGTTCTTCCGGCGATCATCCTGCTTCTCGTCGCGGCGCCCGTCCGTGTACGTCGCGGTGGAGCCCCAGCAGTCGTCGGAGAACTCGTGGTCGTCCCACACGATGATGAAGGGGTAGCGCTCGTGGATCTGCTGGAGGACCGGGTCCTTGCGGATGCTCTTGTAGAGGTCGCGGTAGTTGGACAGCGCGCTGGCCGCGAAGAAGGCCACCATGCCCGTGCCCTCGCTCTGCGCCTTCTCCGGCTCGGAGAAGACAATCGAGCGCGTGCCGTTGGCGTCCTGGAAGGACGCGTCGCCCGTCGTCTCGTAGACGTAGTCGCCGAGGAACACGACGAAGTCGAGGTCCTCGTCGAGCTGCAGCAGGCGCTGCCACGCGTTGTAGTAGCGACCGATGTAGTCCTGGCAGCTGGCGAAGGCGAACTTCACCGGCACGTCCGCGCCGGCCGCCGGGGCGGTGCGGGTGCGGCCCGTGCGGGTGGAGACCTTCTGGCCGTCCTTCTCGAAGGTGAAGCGGTAGTAGTACGTCGTGCGGGCCGACAGGCCGGTGACCTTCACCTTGAGGGCATGGTCATTCGCCGCGAGCGCCGAGAACGACTCGTTCAGAAACAGGCTGCTGAAGTCCTCGCTGGTGGAGACCTCCAGCTTCACCGACGTGTTGGCGCTGGCGTTGTCCGGGTCCACCGCGCGGACCCACAGCACGACGCTGTCCGCGCGCGGGTCGCCCGAGGCCACCGACTGCGGGAAGTACTTCGCGGTGTCATCCGACGGCGGCGTCACATCCTCGGCACACCCGAGCGAGGTGCTGGCCGCGACGGCGACAACGGCCTGAAGGAAACTGCGACGCTTGAATTTGTCGAACAAGGCAGGACTCCGAAAGCACGGGTTTGAAGACTGGCGCGCGGAGTCTAAGTCGCTCATCTGCCCGCCAGGAAACATCCCGCGCGCCTTCCCTGCGCAACGCAGCGTGTCATCCACCACGGGTATGTGCGGGAGTGGCGCGGGGGAGAAATGCAGAGGGCCGACCCCCTCGCGGAGGCCGGCCCTCGGACTGGCGCTGCATTGACGGCAGGGAGGCGGGCCGCGAGGGGCCCGCGCTCGCTACCGGCTCACTTCACGGCCTTCACGCGGGCGCGCTTCTCGCTGCCACCCTCGGCGGCGGGCTCCTCCGCGGCGGGCGCGGCGGCGGCGGGCGCCTTGTTGATGCCGTACTTCTCGAACACGCGGGCCTCAATTTCCTTGGCCACCTCGGGGTGCTCACGGAGGTAGTCCTTGGCGTTCTCACGGCCCTGGCCGATGCGCTCTCCGTTGAAGGAGAACCAGCTGCCGCTCTTCTCCACGATGTTGTCGTTGGAGGCCAGGTCGATGAGGTCGCCCTCACGGGAGATGCCCGTGCCGTACATGATGTCGAACTCGACCTCCTTGAACGGGGGGGCCACCTTGTTCTTCACGACCTTCACGCGGGTGCGGCTGCCCACCACGTTCTCGCCGTTCTTGATGGCGCCGATGCGGCGGATGTCCATGCGCTGGGACGCGTAGAACTTCAGCGCGTTACCGCCCGTGGTGGTCTCCGGGTTGCCGAACATGACGCCAATCTTCATGCGAATCTGGTTGATGAAGATGACGCACGTCTGGCTCTTGGAGATGGTGCCCGTCAGCTTGCGGAGGGCCTGGCTCATGAGGCGGGCCTGCACGCCCATGTGGGCGTCACCCATCTCACCTTCGAGCTCGGCCTTGGGCACGAGCGCGGCGACCGAGTCCACCACCAGCACGTCGATGGCGCCCGAGCGCACCAGCATCTCCGCGATTTCGAGGCCCTGCTCACCGGTGTCCGGCTGGCTCAAGAGCAGGTCATCGGTGCGCACGCCCAGCTTGCGGGCGTAGCCCACGTCGAGCGCGTGCTCCGCGTCCACGTAGCCGCAGACGCCGCCACGCTTCTGCGCCTCGGCGACGATGTGGAGACACAGCGTCGTCTTACCGGAGGACTCCGGCCCGAAGATTTCGATGATGCGGCCCTTGGGCACACCACCCACGCCCAACGCGATGTCGAGCGAGATGGAGCCAGTCGAAATGGCCTGAATGTCCCGGATCAGCGGCTCGTCCTTGCCGAGCCGCATGATGGACCCCTTGCCGAACTGGCGCTCCACCGCCGACATCGCCAGTTCGATTGCCTTTTCCTTCTCCTGATTCACGGCCATTTCTCGTCGCTCCTTGTATTGGCGAACCACCCCGGTTCACCTGAACGCGCTTTTAGTACGCGATGGGTAGACCCTAGTCCACCCCTCTGACATCCGTACTGCATCCTGCCGGTCAGCTCTCGCGGAGGGCGGCCAGGAAGGCGGCCACCAGCCCGGCCAGTACGGCCCAGACGCCCACCGGCCCGGTTCCCAGGAGCGGCCCCACCAGCCCGAGGCAGGTGACGAGCACCAGCAAACCGAGGCCCACCCGGTACACGGCGGACTTCGGCGGGGCAAGCCACAAGGCCATGAGCGCCAGCGCGGAGAGACCTACCTGGGTGGTGACCAGGCTGTCGGGCCCGCCCGCCCTGGACAGCTCCTGGACGACCTGGGCCACCAGGCCCGTCAGCAGCACGGCGGAGGGGACGACGGGGCCCAGGCCGAAGCCGGTGCGGCCCGCCTCCCGGCGCCCGTCGGCGCGCAGGTGCTCCAGGTCCTCCGGCCTGACTTCCAGGGCATAGGGGAAGCCCAGGGACAGCAGCGCCTCCACCGCCGCGGCGCGGCAGGAGCGGCCCTGGGTGTCCACCAGCCCCTCCAGCTTTCCGCTGTCCAGCAGCCGGTGGAAGGTGTCCGCCACCTGCCTGTCGCCCCCCTCCGCCGCCATCTGCCCCAGCAGAGAGTTGAGCCGGAGGGCCAATTCCGGGCGCTCCGCCTCGGGCACGCGCCGGGCCTGCTCCGTCAGCACCAGCAGGGGCAGCGGCAAATCCAGCGGCGCGGTGGGCCTGCCCGGAAGCACGGGCCGGGGAGGCTTCCGGACGGGGGCCACCCTGGGAGGGGACGCCTGGGGAGCGGGGGCGTCCCGGGCCTCCAGCGCCTCGGGCGGTGCCGCCGTGTCCTCTGTGGGGGGCTCCCAGGCCGCCAGGTCCGGGGGCCGGGGCTCCAGGGCCTCATCCTCGAACCGGGGCGTGGGCGGATGTAGGTGGCTGGAGTCCGGCACGGAGAAACTGTAGCCACGGGCCCCCGTCGGGTTCAAAGCGAAGGAGCCCGCAACTTCTTCCGGACAACGGGGTTGATGTCCGCCGTGGACGTGGATTCGGACGCACAGGCGATGCTGAAGGTGGCCGCGGGGGACCGTCAGGCGTTTGCCTGGCTGTTCGACCGCTACCACGCGAGCGTGGCGCGCTTCGCGTTCCGCTTCGTGGGAGACCGGGAGCGCGCGGAGGAGCTCACGCAGGACATCTTCGTGAAGCTCTACCGCCACGCGGGGGCCTACAAGCCGTCGGCGCGCTTCAAGACATTCCTCTTCCGGGTGGCCACCAACCACTGCCTCAACGAGGTGCGGCGGGGCGAGTACCGGGTGTCCCACACCTCGTCCGAGTCACCGGAGGGAGAGGAGACGGGAGCGGTGGAGATGGCGGGCCCGGAAGGAGACAGGCCGGACCAGGCGCTGGCGGGACGGGAGCTGGAGCGGGCGGTGGGCGCGGCGCTTTCGGACATGAGCGCCCGGGAGCGCGCGGCCTTCACCATGTGCCGCTTCGAGGGCATGGCGTACCGGGACATCGCCGAGGCGCTGGAGGCGAGCGAGGCCGCCGTGAAGAGCCTCATCCACCGCGCCACACTGGCGGTGGCGCGAAGGATTGAAGAGCTGCAGGCGGGCGCCGCGCCCGCGAGGAGCAGGGCATGAGCTGTGGTTTCGAAGAGGACCTGACGGCGTACGTGGACGGGGAGCTGCCCCCGGCCCGGCGCGTGGAGGTGGAGGCCCACCTGGGGACCTGCGCCGGCTGCCGCGCCACGCACGCGCTGCTGGGCAATGCGGTGGCGCGGCTGGCGGAGCTGCCCGCCTTCGAGCCCTCGCCCCACACGCGGCGCGCGGTGCTGGCGAAGCTGGATGCCCTGCCAATGCCCTGGTGGGAGCGGCTCAAGGTGTTGCTGCGGCCGGCGGTGCTGGTGCCCTCGGCGGGCCTGGCCGCGGCGCTGGCCGTGGCGCTGCTGATGGCGGGCCCGGGCGTGGACGCGCCGCCCGAGCTGGCGGACCCGGCGGTGATGGAGCTGGCGGCGAACCTGGAGGTGGCCGAGGACTACGAGCTGCTCGGCCTCGACAGCGCGGAGGATTTGGAGGTCGTCGCGAACCTCCACGAGCTGGAGGAGATGCCATGAAGCGATGGGACCTGGCGGCGCTGGGACTGGTGGTGACGCTGCTGGCGGGCGCCACCACGCGCGCGGAGACGCAGCCGCCCCGCACGGCGGCCGAGCGCTTCGAGCGGATGACGCCCGAGGAGAAGGAGGCGCTGCGCGCGAAGCTGCGTGAGTTCAAGGCGCTGCCCGCCGACGAGCAGGAGCGCATTCGCGGCAACCTGGAGCGCTGGCGCCAGCTGCCGCCCGAGGAGCGCGAGCGCATCCGCACCAACCTGCGCGAGCTGAAGCGCCTCACCCCCGCCGAGCGGCAGGCGCTGCGTGAGCGGGCGCGCGAGCTGAAGAAGCTGGACCCCGAGCGGCGCGCGGAGCTGCGCCAGCGCATGCGGCAGTACCTGCGGGAGAATCCCGACAAGCGCGAGCAGCTGCTGGAGAACATGCGCCGCTGGCGCGAGCTGTCCCCCGAGAAGCGCCAGGAGGTGCGGGAGCGCGTGCGCGAGAGGCGGCGCCGGTGAGCCGCGCCATGAGCTTCCTCCCGTGTGGCGCCGCGCGAGGGGCGGTGCGCCGTGCCGCGAGCACTCTCGTGCACGGCCCCACGCAAGTTGCGGTGCAAGCAAGGCGCACCGCGAGGCTCCTCCTCCTCGGCCTGATGATGCTGGCCGCGCTCCCCGCCGCCGCGCAGGAGTCACCTCCGCCGCCACCGCCACCGCCTCCCGCCGTCCCCGCCGAGCCTCCGTCCCCGCGAGACACCCCGCGCCCCCGGGCCTCTCTGTCCGACGAGGACCGCGAGGTGGTGGAGAACCTGGAGCTGCTGGAGAGCCTGGACGCGACCGAGGACCTGGAGCTGCTGCTGGAGCTCAATCAGGACGACTGAAGCCGAGCCCGCTGATTCCAGGCCCCCCTCTGCCCACGGCACCTTCCAGGCCGGTCGGGTTCCTGTAACCGGGTTGCACACCTACGGCCGGCACCTTCCACGCCGGCCGGAATCCTGTAACCGGGTTGCGCGCGCCAGCAGCAAAACCCTCTTCGGGCCTGCACTTCATGGGGGTGGCGCGGGTGACGCGAGGCGCCCGCGCGGTACACTGCGCTCATGCTCGTCGCGGTCCCCCGCCCCGTCGAGGTTCCCTCTCGTCGCTTCGGCCACTACCTGCTGCGCACGCGCCTGGGCTCGGGCGGCATGGCCGAGGTGTTCCTCGCGGACGCGGTGGACATGCGCGGCGAGCCCTTCAGCGTGGCGCTCAAGCTGATGCGCAAGGACGTGCCGGCGGAGGCCTTCGCCGACGAGGCGGACCTGATGGGGCTGCTGGAGCACCCCAACCTCGTGCAGCGCCTGGAGGTGGGCGAGGCCTTCGGGCGGCCCTTCATCGCCATGGAGCTGCTGGTGGGCGGCGACCTGGGCGGGCTGATGCGCGCGCTGCGCCAGCAGCGCCGTCCCTTCCCGCCGGGCATGGCCGTGCACATCTGCCTCGAGGTGCTGCGCGGGCTGGCCTACTTCCACCAGGCGCGCACGCGCAGCGGCCGGCCGCTCGGGCTGGTGCACGGCGACGTCAACCCCGCCAACGTCTTCTTCTCCGGCGACGGCGACGTGAAGCTCGGCGACTTCGGCGTGGCCAAGGCGCAAGGCGCGGACATCGGCCCGGCGGACGGCGTGGCCGCGGGCAAGCTGCACTACCTCTCCCCGGAGCAGACGCGCGGCGAGCCGCTCACTCCCGCCTCGGACGTCTTCGCCGTAGGCATCGTCCTCCATGAGCTGCTGGTGGGCGCGCACCCCTTCCAGCCCGAGTCGACGGACGCGCACGTGGTGATGGCGGCCATCCGCGCGGCGCGCCTCCACCTGCCCTTCACGATGGACCGGACGCTGGCCGCCATCCTTCGCAAGGCCCTGGCGCCCGACGTGGCCCACCGCTACCGCACCTCGGGCGAGCTGGCCGGCGCGCTCCTCACCTGGTCCCTGGACACGGGCGAGGACCCCACCCGCGTGGACGTGCGGCACTGGCTGGCGGACGTGCTGGGCCTCATCGGCTGAAACGAAGAAGCCCGGGTCCCCATGCAGGGGAACCCGGGCTCCAGGCGTGTCTCCCGCGTCCAGCGCGGAAGGCGTCCGGCTACTCCACCGTCACGCTCTTGGCGAGGTTGCGCGGCTGGTCCACGTCATTCCCGCGCATCTCCGCCACATGGTAGGCGAGGAGCTGCAGCGGAATCGTGGCCACCACCGGCGCCAGCAGCGCGCAGGCGGGAGGAATCCGGATGACGTGGTCGGCCAGGCTGGCGACATGCGCGTCGTCCTCGTCGATGACGGCGATGACCTTGCCGCCGCGCGCGCGGACCTCCTCGATGTTGCCGATGATCTTCTCGTAGGCGACGTGCGGCTGCTTCGGCGCAATCACCACCACCGGCATCTTCTCGTCGATGAGGGCGATGGGGCCGTGCTTCATCTCGCCGCCCGCGTAGCCCTCCGCGTGGATGTACGAGATTTCCTTCAGCTTGAGCGCACCCTCCAGCGCCACCGGGTGCATGGGGCCGCGGCCGAGGAAGAGGAAGTCCTGGGCGTTCATGAACTCACGCGCGACGCGCTTCACCTGCGGCTCGCACTTGAGGACGTCCTCAATCATCTTCGGAATCTCGGTCAGGTGCGTCAGGTGCTCCTGCGCCGCCTGCACCGTGAGGGTGCCGCGCATCCGGCCCAGCTTCACCGCCAGCAGGTACAGGGCGACCAGCTGCGTGGTGAACGCCTTGGTGGACGCGACGCCAATCTCCGGGCCCGCGTTGGTGAGCACCGAGAACTCGGCCTCGCGAGTCATCGCGCTGCCGATGACGTTGCAGATGGACATCGCCGTGGCGCCGCGCGCCTTGGCCTCCTTGAAGGCCGCCAGCGTGTCCGCCGTCTCGCCGGACTGGCTGATGGCGATGGCCAGGTGCGAGCTGTCGACAATCGGGTCGCGGTAGCGGAACTCGCTCGCCAGCTCGACTTCGACGGGCAGGCGCGCCAGCGACTCAATCATGTGCTTGCCGGCGATGCCGGAGTGCCACGAGGTGCCGCAGGCCAGGATGGTAATCTTGGTCAGCGAGCGGACCTTCTCCGGGGACAGGTTCCAGCCCTCGAAGTGGACGTCGCCCTCGGAGAGGAGCATCCGGCCGCGCAGCGTGTCGCCGATGGCGCGAGGCTGCTCCCAGATCTCCTTGTGCATGAAGTGCTTGTGGCCGCCCTTCTCCGCCATCATCGGCGTCCAGTCGATGCGGCGCGTGGGCCGGTTCACCAGCTGGCCGTTGCGGGCGAAGATGTCGATCTTCGCGGCGGTGATGACGGCGAGGTCACCCTCCTCCATGTAGACGAAGTCGCGGGTGTGCTCGAGCAGCGCGGGCACGTCGCTGGCCACGAAGTTCTGACCCTGGCCCAGGCCCAGCACCATGGGCGAGGCGTCCTTGGTGCAGACGATGCGGTTGGGGTCACTGGAAGTGAGGACGGCCAGCGCGTAGGTGCCCCGCACCTGGGCGATGGCGGCGCGCACGGCGTCCGGCAGGTCCACGCCACGCTCCAGCTCGTCCGAGATGAGGTGCGCGAACACCTCCGAGTCCGTCTCCGAGGAGAAGACGTGCCCCCTGGCGCGCAGCTGCTCCTTCAGCGCGAGGTGGTTCTCGATGATGCCGTTGTGCACCACCGCCACGTTCTTGTACGTGTGCGGATGCGCGTTCTCGTCCGAGGGACGCCCGTGCGTGGCCCAGCGCGTGTGGCCAATGCCGATGTTCCCAGCGGGCTGGTCCGCCACCACCCGGGACTCCAGGTTGCGCAGCTTGCCCGTGGCGCGCACGACGTTGAGCTGGTTGCGGTTCACCACCGCCACACCCGCCGAGTCATAGCCGCGGTACTCGAGCCGCTTCAGCCCCGACACCAGGATGGGAGCCGATTCCTTGTCGCCGACATAACCAACGATTCCGCACATATCCGACCTCTCTCTCACGCCCACGCCCGCCAGAGCAATCCGGGCCATTCCCCTACAACTGACGAGGGCAGTTCTCTGCCTGCCCCCCAAGCAAGAGCCGCGCCGATCAGCCCGTCTGGGCCTTCGACGCTCTGCGCGCCTTCTTCGCGGCCACCCAGCCCTCCTTGGTGACCTGCGGCGCCCGTGACACGGCGAGGCTTCCAGGAGGCACATTTTTCGTCACGGTGGTGCCCGCGCCGACATACGCGCCGTCCCCCACCTGCACCGGGGCGACGAGCTGGGTGTCGGAGCCGATGAAGACGCCGTCGCCCAGTTCAGTCAGGTGCTTGTTCACCCCGTCATAGTTACAGGTGATGGTGCCCGCCCCGACGTTGCACCCGGCGCCAATCTTCGCGTCCCCGAGGTACGTCAGGTGGTTGGCCTTGGAGCCCTTGCCGATCTGCGCCTTCTTCGTTTCCACGAAGTTGCCCAGATGCACATCCTCTGCCAGCTCCGTTCCCGGACGCAGGCGGGCAAACGGGCCGATGACGTTCCGCTCGCCCACCTTCGCCTCCTCCAGCACGGAGTAGGGCTTGATGACGGTGCCGTCCGCCACGGTGGAGGCGCTGATGACGCTGCCCTGACCGATGGTGACGCCCTTGCCGATGATGGTGCCCGCCGAGAGCGTCACCATGGGGCCCACCTCGGTGTCGGTGCCGATGACGATGCCTTCTTCGATGTAGGCGGTGGCCGGGTCCTGGATGGAGACTCCGGCGCGCATGTGGGCCTCGTTGATGCGCTGCTGGAGCACCCGGGCCCGCGCCGCCAGCTCCACCTTGTCATTCACTCCGGCCGTCTCGGTGGCGTCCGCCTCCACCGAGCCTGGCGGGCCCAGCTTCGCGGCCATCTCCACCAGGTCCGTGAGGTAGTACTCGCCCTGCGCGTTCTGCGGCTTGATTTCGGCCAGCGCCTTCCAGAGGAAGGCCGCGTCGACGGAGTAGATGCCCGCGTTGCACTCGCGCACCAGGCGCTGCTCCGGGGTGCAGTCCTTGTGCTCCACGATTCGCGCCACCTTGCCACCCTCGCGGATGACGCGGCCGTAGCCCGTGGGGTCCTCCAGCACGGTGGACACGAGCGCCAGCGGCCCGCCCGCCTGGTCATGCGCGGCGAGCAGCGCCTGCAGCGTCTCGCGGCGCAGGAGCGGCACGTCGCCATAGAGGATGAGGACGCGGCCGGAGTACCCCTTCAGGGACTCCTCCGCCGAGCGCACCGCGTCCGCCGTGCCGCGCTGCTCCTTCTGGAGCGCGAAGCTCAGCGGCGCGTCCGGGAAGTGGGCGCGGAGGGTTTTCTCCACCGCCTCCGCCTGATGTCCCACCACCGGCACCACGGTGGAGGCCCCCAGCTCGAGGGCCCGATTGAGGGGATACGTGCAGATGGGCCTGCCCAGGATGGGGTGAAGGACCTTCGCCTTCTCCGACTTCATCCGCGTGCCCTTGCCCGCGCACAGCACCACCGCCGCCAAAGCTGTCATGCGGCGGAGAATTAGGGACAGGGAATCGAGTCGTCAACCGCACCAGGCGAGGATCGCTCCTGGGTGTCCACCGGCGGCGGTGGGCGGGCGCTGACCGCCACACTCAGGGCGTTGCTCTGGACGGAGATGCCGAAGCAGGGCTTCAGGAAGACCGTCACCCCTACCGAGGGTGGTGGGAGGGACCCGGTCGGTGTCTTTTTCTCGGGCGTGGCAGACGTGCTCATTTGCTCCCCCGATGACGGCTCATGATGACCGAAGGATGCACGCACTCAAGGAACAATCCAAGAGGAAAAATGCTGTCCCGCTGAAATCCTGGTTCTGAGAGGCTGATTCGTGCATACCGGGAGTCCTGTAGTCCGTCAGGCGCTCCGGAGTCCCGACCCCAAAGGGTGGGTTTCTGTCCCCTGGGTAACACACCACCCAGAACGAAGGCCAGACAGGGATGCTCCCGCGCCACAAAGGAGGCAGGACCGGTGAAGGACACGAGCTTCAGGAGTGAAGCCTCGCGCCTGGGCGCGCGGTGGCTGGCGATGGCGGTGCTGCTGCTGGCGTGCGTGGCGCAGGCGGCGCGGCCTTACCGGGGCGGGGCGGTGGCCACGGCCTATCCGCAGGCGAGCGCCGCGGCGCTGCAGATGCTGGAGAAGGGCGGCAACGCGACGGACGCGGCGGTGGCGGCGGCCTTCGTCGCGGCGGTGGTGGGGCCCTACCACTCGGGCATCGGCGGCGGCGGCTTCGCGCTGGTGCACGACGGCAAGAGCGGCGAGACGAAGGTGCTCGACTTCCGCGAGGTGGCGCCCAAGGCGGCCACGCGCGACATGTATTTGAAGGACGGCAAGGTGGTGCCGGGCCTGTCCACGGACGGCGCGCTGGCGGTGGCGGTGCCGGGCGCGGTGGCGGGCTACCTGCAATTGCTCAAGGAGCACGGGAAGCTGTCGCCCTCGGTGGTGCTGGCGCCGGCCATTGCGGCGGCACGCAAGGGCTTCTGGGTGACGCCGCGCTACCACTCGCTGGGAGGCAACCGGCTGGAGTGCCTGCGCAGGGACGCGGAGGCCTCGCGCGTGTTCCTCCTGAAGAACGCGGAGGGGGTGATGGACCTGCCGCCGCTGGGCCACCTGCTGCGCCAGCCGGACCTGGCGCGCACCCTGGAGGGGCTGGCCAAGAGCGGCCCCCGGGCCTTCTATTCGGGCCGGGTGGCCAAGGCGATTGCGGACACGGTGCAGGCGGGCGGCGGCGTGCTGACGGTGGAGGACCTGGCCGCGTACAAGACGCGCCCCCGGCAGCCGCTGGAGGGCAGCTACCGCGGCCACCGCGTCCTCACCATGCCCCCGCCGAGCGCGGGCGGCGTGGCCGTGCTCCAGGTGCTCGGGGCCCTGGAGAAGCTGCGCCCGCAGGGCCTGGCGTTCCGAGAGCCGGAGGCGCTGCACCTCTACGTGGAGGCCCTGCGCCGGGCGTACGTGGACCGCGCGAAGTACCTGGGGGACCCGGACTTCTCGGACGTGCCCACGGCGCGGCTGGTGTCCTCCGGCCATATCGCGGACCTGGCGGGCTCCATCGACCCGAAGAAGGCCACCGCGAGCGCCTCGCTGCTGCCCCCCGTGCCGGGCGCGCAGGGCTCCACGCTGACGGACAAGCCCGCGGTGCTGGCGCCGGAGCCGGAGCGGAAGAACACCACGCACATCTCCGTCGTCGACAAGGACGGCAACACGGTGGCCCTGACGACGACGGTGAACTACACCTTCGGCGCCTGCGTGGTGGCGAAGGGCACGGGCGTGCTGCTCAACGACGAGATGGACGACTTCTCGGCGCAGCCCGGCGTGCCCAACGCGTACGGCCTCGTCACCGGCGAGCCCAACGCGATTCAGCCCGGCAAGGTGCCGCAGTCCTCCATGTCGCCCACGCTGGTGTTCTCCAAGGAGGACCCCAAGCGCGTCATGCTGGCGGTGGGCAGCCCGGGAGGCTCCACCATCCCCACCACCGTCATCCAGGTCATCAGCCACGTGGTGGACAGCGGCATGGACATCTCGCGAGCGGTGAACGAGGGCCGCGTCCACCACCAGTACCTGCCGGACGAGGTGTGGGTGGACAGGTGGGGCCTGGAGCCGGCCACGATGTCCGCGCTGGAGGCGAAGGGCCACAAGGTGCGCCAGATGGTCCAGTGGGGCGACGCGGAGGCGGTGTTCGTGGACCCGAAGACAGGCCTGCGCTACTCGGCGAGCGACCCGCGCAACGAAGGCGTGGCCCTGGGGCAGGATTGAGCGGTGGCTGAGCCCCTCCCCATCTTCGATGCGCACCTGCACCCCGAGGGCCTGAGCGACCAGGACCTGGAGTCCATGCGCTTCTTCGGGGTGGAGCGGGCGCTCGTGGTGGCCCACCACTTCCCGGAGCCCACGTCCAAGGCGCTGCTGCGCCACTTCGATGACCTGGTGGAGCGGCAGCTCCCCCGGCTGGAGCGGGTGGGCATCCGCGCCTACGCGGCGCTGGGCGTGCACCCGCGCTGCATCCCCCGGCGCGGCCTGTCCGAGGTGCTGTCCGCCCTGCCCGACTACTTCCAGGGCGGCCGCGTGGTGGCGCTGGGCGAGACGGGGCTGCACGCGGGCGGCGAGGAGGAGGAAGAGGCCTTCCTGGAGCAGCTCGCGCTGGCGCGGAGCCTCAAGCTGCGGGTGGTGGTGCACACGCCCACCGAGGACAAGGAGCGCCACACGCGGCGCATCCTCACGCTGCTGCGCCAGTCCGGCGTGCTGGCCTCGCGCGTGCTGGTGGACCACGCCAACGCGCGCACGGTGCGCACCATCCTCGAGGTGGGCCACTG
This sequence comes from Pyxidicoccus trucidator, assembly GCF_010894435.1. NCBI lineage: Bacteria > Pseudomonadati > Myxococcota > Myxococcia > Myxococcales > Myxococcaceae > Pyxidicoccus > Pyxidicoccus trucidator. The sequence goes on from NZ_JAAIXZ010000001.1 coordinate 596,999, forward strand.
GGCGGGGCTGACGCTGCACCCCGAGGCGCTCAAGGCCGAGCGCGCGGTGGCGGTGGTGCGGCGGCTGGGCAGCGAGCGGCTGGTGCTCAACTCCGACGCGGGCGACGGCGCGGGCGACATCCTCGGCCTGGCGCGCATGGCCAACCTGCTCGCCAAGGCCAACCTCTCCGAGCGCATCGTCCGCCGCATCGCCCGGGACAACGCCGTCCGCTTCTTCCAGGTGAGCACCTGAGCGGCTGCCTCCCCGCTCGCTTCAACTTCTCACATCCGGAGAGTCGACCCGGGTAGCGCCGGCCCTCCACGCCTTGTTGCGACGAATCACCGCACTCGTCGTCCTCTCTAGAGGAGCACGCGGCGGAAATAGCCCTGGACCCCACCCGTTGCCCAATACCCTGCACAGGGAGGGCACTTGCAGCTCACGCTCGTCATCATCGTCACCCTCGCGCTCGCGGGGTGCGCCGCGCCTTCCCAACGCCGGGCCTCCACGCCGCCCCGGCCGGGCTCCGTGTCCGCGAAGCTGGAGCCCGACGCGGGGCGCCACCTCACCCTCTCTCCCGAGCGCTTCCTCGCGTCCTGCCTGCACGACATCCAGCAGGCGCGGGCGCACGTGGAGTGGCTGGTGGCCCTGCCCAAGCCGCGTGACACGGAGCAGTCCCTCACCGCGTACGACGACGCCATGGCGCTGCTGGAGGACGCCGTGGCGCGCGCGGGCGTCGCCGCCAACGCGCACCCGGACGCCGCCTTGCGCGAGGCGGGCCGCACGTGTGAGCAGGAGGTGGAGTCAGCGCGCACGGACGTGTCCCTGGACCACCGTGTGTACGGGGCGCTGGAGTCGCTGGAGCTGGACGGCCAGGACGCGGCCACGCGGCGCTGGGTGGCGCGGGTGCTGCGCGACTTCCAGCGCGCCGGCGTGGACCGGGACGGGGCCACGCGCCAGCGGCTGCGCGAGCTGCACGAGCAGCTCACCTGGCTGGGCCAGGAGTTCGGCCGCAACATCCACGAGGACGTGCGGCACGTGGACGTGGCGCCGGAGGAGCTGGCGGGCCTGCCGGCGGACTACGTGCGCGCGCACCCGCCCGGGCCGGGCGGCCGCGTGCGCATCACCACCGAGACGCCGGACTACCTGCCCTTCATGGCCTATGCGCACAGCAGCAAGGCCCGCGAGGCCCTGTGGCGCCTCAACCGGCGGCGGGGCTACCCCGACAACCTGGACACGCTGTCGCGGCTGCTCCAGGCGCGCCACTCGCTGGCCACGCTCCTGGGCTACCCGAGCTGGGCCGCCTATACCGCCGAGGACAAGATGGTGCGCGGGCCGCGCGCCGCCTCGGACTTCATCGAGCGGCTGTCCGCCGCCGCCGAGGGGCGCGCGCAAGACGACTATGCCGCGCTGCTGGAGCGCAAGCGCCGGGACACGCCCCGGGCCACCGACGTGGCCCCCTGGGAGCAGGCCTTCCTGGAGGACCGCGTGCGCGCCGAGCAGTACCGCTTCGAGTCCCGCGAGGTGCGGCCCTACTTCGAATACACCCGGGTGAAGCAGGGCCTGCTGGACATCACCTCACGCCTCTTCGGGCTCACCTACCGCCGCGTGACGGACGCGCCGGTGTGGCACCCGGACGTGGAGGCCTGGGACGTCTACGAGGGCAAGGAGCGGCTGGGCCGCTTCTACCTGGACATGCACCCGCGCCCGGACAAGCTCACCCACGCGGGGCAGTGGGATTTGGCCACCGGGCATGCCGGGAAGACGCTCCCCGAGGCCGTGCTGATGTGCAACTTCCCCCGGCCCGGCGCCCACCCCGCCCTGCTCCAGCACAGCGAGGTGCGGACGTTCTTCCACGAGTTCGGCCACCTGCTGCACCACGTCCTCGGCGGCCGCTCGCGCTGGGCCGCCCTGTCGGGCACCCGCACCGAGCGCGACTTCGTGGAGGCCCCCGCCCAGGTGCTGGAGGAGTGGGCCTGGCGCCCCGAGTCGCTCCGCCTCTTCGCCCGGCACGTCGACACCGACGAGCCGCTGCCCGAGGACACCATCGTCCGCATGCGGCGCGCGGATGCCTTCGGGAAGGGCCTGTGGCTGCGCCAGCAGCTCTTCTACGCCGCCGTCAGCCTCGAGCTCCACACGCTGGACCCGGCCGGCCTGGACACCACCCGGCGGGTGAAGGAGCTCCAGGAGCAGTACATGCCCTTCCGCTCCACGGGCGACACCTACGCCCACCTCTCCTTCACCCAGCTCGACGGCTACTACTCCTCCGCCTACTACGCGTACCTCTGGTCTCTCGTCATCGCGAGAGACCTCCTCACGCCCTTCCAGCAACACGGGCTGATGGACCCCGCCACCGCGCGGCGCTACCGGGACGCCGTGCTGGGGCCGGGCGGCTCCCGGGACGCGGCCGACCTGGTGAGGGACTTCCTCGGGCGCGACTATGGCTTCGGCGCCTACACCCGCTGGCTGGAGGGCGCCTGACGCTCCACGGCAGCGCCTGTAAAAGCACGGGGCCCCGCGATGTGAATCGCGAGGCCCCATGTGTTGTGAATCGGTCAATTCCCGTCCACCCCGCGAACGCGGAGTGCGAGGGCTAGTGCACCGCGGGTGCGGAAACGGCCATCTCCGGCTGCAGGGTGATGCCCTGCGCGTCGGGGTCCAGCCGCACCTGCACGGGCACGCCCTGGAAGCGGTACTGGGCCAGGGAATCCGCCGCGCCGTCGAGCAGGAGCTGGTAGCGCTCCTCCAGCTCCACGGCGATGAGCAGCATCGTCTCGCCCGCGTCCTCGACCCCCGGACGGTACACCCGGCAACGCTGGAACCGCGCCCAGCGACCGTTCTCCATCTTCACCAGCTCGCCGTCGTAAGCCATGCGCAGCTCCTCTGCCGTAAATCGGACGGTTGGTAATGTAGGAACGAATTAACTTCGTGTCATCCCCCCTCCTGAAAATTCGTCAATCGCCTCGAAATCCAGTCGCTTACACGACGGTTTCAGGGGCAGACGGGGGTGTCGCCAGCGACGTGTGCTCAAAACTGTAAATTTTCCGGCCTGTCAATCCAGTCAAGCAGCCTCACGGGTGGGGTTGCGGATCAGCCGTTCCGGGCTTGCCGGGGTTGCCCGGGAATGGGGCGGCACGGCCGGGGCGCTCGCGGAGGCCGGTGGCATGCCAGCGACGTGTCCCTTAAATTGAGGGAGATGAAGCTGCCCGGGCTGTTCCGTAAAGAGCGCACCACCATCAAGGCCGCGGACGCGCAGGACCACGCGGAGCGCCTGCTGGCGGAGTCCCTGCGCATGCTCGGGCAGGTGTGCTCCAAGGTCGCGGACGCCATCGAGTCCCAGCGCCTGGCCCGCCAGGGTTATTCGCACAACACGTACCTGCGGCGGACTGATGGTGGGGGGGACGACGGCGGCGGCAAGAAGGAGTAGGCATCCGGTCCGTGAGACCGCCCACCGACGCTCCCGAGCCGTGCCTGGCCCACTCGCCCACGTGGCGTGACTCCGGCATCTCCATGCCCATGCCCGCGCTGGGCGACGAGGAGGGGCCCCGCCTGCCCAAGGGGCTTCCCCCCGTGGTGGACGCGCACGTGCACCTCTTCCCGGACCGCGTCTTCGAGGCGGTGTGGCGCTGGTTCGACGAGTACGGCTGGCCCATCCGCTACAAGCTGCGCACGCCCGAGGTGGTGTCCTTCCTCCTGTCACGAGGGGTGAGCCGGGTGGTGGCGCTCCACTACGCCCACCGGCCGGGCATGGCGCGCTCCCTCAATGCGTACGTGGCGGAAATCGCCCGCGCCGAGCCCCGGGTGCTGGGGCTCGCCACCGTCCTGCCTGGCGAGGAGGGGGCCACGCAGATTCTCGAGGAGGCCTTCGCGCTAGGGCTGCGCGGGGTGAAGCTGCACTGCCATGTGCAGAGCTTCTCGCCGGACGCGCCGCAGCTCCACGAGGTGTATGCCGCGTGCGCGAAGGCGGGACGGCCGCTCGTCATGCATGCCGGCCGGGAGCCCGCGAGCCCCCAGTACCCCTGCGACCCGTACACCCTCTGCGGCGCCGAGCGCGTGGAGCGCGTGCTGAAGGACCACCCCACGCTGAAGCTGTGCATTCCCCACCTGGGCGCGGACGAGTTCGACGCCTACGCGCGCCTGCTCGAGCGACACGACAACCTGTGGCTGGACACCACCATGGCGGTGGCCGGCTACTTCCCCGTCCCCCTGCCCCGCCAGGCCCTCCAGGTGAGGCCCGAGCGCGTCCTCTACGGCACGGACTTCCCCAACATCCCCTACGCGTGGGACCGCGAGCTCAAGACGCTGGTCAGCCTGAAGCTGGGGGACGAGGCGCTGGCGGGCGTCCTGGGTCAAAACGCACTCCGCCTGTACGGGGAATGAAGGCGGGGCGGGGCCGGCACGGGCTGGAGCAAGAGCTGCGTGCGCGAGGCGTTGGCTGGTGAAAAGTCGCGGAGCCCCTTCCGGAATGGAATGGGAGTTCCCATCTTGCCCCCCATAGAATTTCGCGGTCCGAGAGCCGCTGCTCCCCTGAGGCCCTGCCATGTCCCACATCCTGGTCGTCGACGACGACGCGAGCCACCGCACGCTCATCTGCGATGCCCTCGAGGAAATGGGCTACCGAACGGTACAAGCGGCCAATGGCCGCGAGGCGCTGGACTTGCTGGAGGGTGACATGCCCTCCGCGGTGCTGCTGGACCTTCGGATGCCTGTGATGAGCGGTTGGGGTTTGCTGGACGCGCTGAAGAAGATGCCCCGCGCGCGAGGCCTGCCCATCATCATCATCTCCGGCTACGGCTTCGAGTGGGAGGCGGAGCTGGTGGGTGCCGCCGGCTACATCTCCAAGCCGGTGGACCTGGACAAGGTGCGGATGACGGTGCAGCAGATCGCCGGCCCGCCGGAGATGGCCTTCGTCCACTGACGGGCGGAAGGGCATCCCCCCATTGTCCGATGGGGGCTGTACCCGGGGGCCGGGCTCGGGTGTGATGGTGGGCACTTCGCATGATGCCCCCCACTCCTGATGACCTGGCCGTCGACGCTCGCGGGCTGCTCAAGCGCTTCGGCGGCTTCACCGCGCTCAACGGCCTGGACCTCCAGATTCCCCGCGGTGCCTTCTACGCCTTCCTCGGACCCAACGGGGCCGGGAAGTCCACCAGCATCGCCCTGCTGACGGGGGTGTACGGCCCCGACGCGGGCACCATCCGCATGCTGGGGATGGACGCGGTGGCGAAGCCCATGGAGGTGAAGCGGCGCGTGGGCGTGGTGCCGGAGGAGCTGAGCCTCTTCGAGCGGCTCACCGGCCGGCAGTACCTCACCTTCTGCGCGCGCATGTACGGGCTGGACGGGGACGAGGCCGCGGCGCGGGCCACGGAGCTGCTGGAGCTGACGGAGCTGACATACAAGGCCGGCTCTCTGGTGGCGGAGTACTCCAAGGGCATGCGCCGGCGGCTGGCCATCGCCGCGGCGTTGATCCACGCGCCGGAGCTGGTGCTGCTGGACGAGCCCTTCGAGGGCATCGACGTGCTGGCGGCGGGCGTCATCCGCGAGCTGCTGCGCGAGCTGAGCCGGCGCGGGGTGACGCTGCTGCTGACGACGCACGTGCTGGAAATCGCGGAGCGGCTGGCCACCCACGCGGGCATCATCCGCGGCGGGAAGATGCTGGACCAGGGGCCGGTGGGCTCGCTGCTGCAGCGGTATGACTGTCCCTCGCTGGAGGCGGTGTTCGAGAAGCTCATCGCCGTGCCGTCCTCGCGCAACGCGCGCCTGTCCTTCTACGGAGAGGCGCCCGCGCCGCTGGTGGCTCCGCTGCGCCGGGAGTCCGCATGAGCCGCCCCGCCGTGCCCGGCTTCCTGCGGCACCTGTGGCTGCTCTGGGGACTGCGCTTCGACATTGGCCTCAACCGGGGGCCGGGCCGCAGCCGGCTGCTGGCGGTGGGCGTGTTCCTCGCATCGAGCGCGCCGGGCCTGTTCCTGGGGCTGTTCTTCTTCTCGCTGATGCGGCTGACGCCCGTCGCGCAGAGCAACGTGTGGCCGTACTTCATCCTCAACCTGCTGTGCTTCGTCACCTTCTCGGTGTGGGTGACGTGGCCGCTCTTGTCGGCGGGCGTGGATGACCACTCGGAGCTGAGCCGGTACGCGGCGTTTCCGATTTCGCCCTACCGGCTGCTCATCGCCTCCACGGTGGCGAGCCTCTTCGAGCCGCGCGCGCTGGTGTTCTACGCGCCGCTCACCGGGGCGGCGGTGGGGTACGCGTCGGTGAACCGGCTGGCGGCGCCGTGGCTGGCGGTGGTGCTGTACGGGCTGTTCGCGCTGCTGTGCGCGGCGTGGAGCCGGGTGGCGCTGTACGCGGTCATCAACGTGCTGCGCGAGAAGCACAGCGCGCAAATCATGGGCGGGGGCCTGCTGGCGTTCCTCGTCGCGGCGTCGTTCATCCCGCCCATCGACACCTCGTGGCTGACGACGATGGGCGAGGCCGGCGTGGACGCGCTGGACATGTCGCTCATCATCAACGCGGCGGTGGCGCTGGGCCGGGTGCCGCCGGGCTTCTTCGGAGACGCGCTGGGGCAGCTCGCCTGGGGGCGGACGCGGATTGCGCTGGTGGAGGCGGCGGGGCTCGGCTTCTTCGCGGCGGTGGGCATGGCGGTGGCGTACGCGCTGCTGATGCGCTTCCACCGGCAGGCGGGACGCGCGGGCTCGCAGGGGAAGGTGGCGAAGGACGCGAATCCCTTCGCGCGCACGCGCACGCGCTTCTCCACGTTGGTGACGCGCGAGGCGTTGGACTTGTGGCGCAACCCGCGCGCGCGGCTGCTGGCGTCGGTGCCCTTCATCCTGGCGATTCTGTTGAAGCTGCTGTCAGGGAGGGACTTGTTCGTCTTCCTGCTGGGGGCCTCCGCGGACGCGTGGTTGATGGGGGGCCTGTGCATCTACGGCGCGGTGGTGATTGCGTCGACCTTCTCGCAGAACACGTTCGGCTATGACGGGCAGGGCTTCGCCGTATTCCTGGCGGCGCCCATGGACCTGGCGGACGTGCTGCGGGCGAAGAACCGGGTGCAGGCCGCCGGAGGGCTCGGGATGGCGGCGCTGGTGGGCCTGTTCTACCGGGTGTACTTCGGCTTCGGGACGGTGGTGGACCTGCTGTGCGCCATGGCGGCGGTGGCGGCGGTGGTGCCGATGCTGCTGGCGGCGGGCAACTTCCTGTCGATGTACTTCCCGGTGAAGTTCCACGCGAGCCTCAAGCGGCGGGACAAGGTGCCGCTGACGGCGTCGATGCTCGGCATCTTCGCCGCCAGCGCCGGGTGCATGCCCTTCGGGTGGGCCATGCGGCTGGCGGGGAAGGAAGGCCCCACGTGGCAGACGGCGGCGATGATTGCCCTGTGCGCCGGGCTGAACGTGGCGCTGTACCAGGGCGTGCTGCCCATGGCCCTGCGGGTGCTGGAGCGGCGGCGGGAAATGGTGCTGCACGCGGTGACGCGCGAGTAGTGGGGCTCGCCTGAACGTGAAACCGCGGCCCCGTGTGCACGGGACCGCGGCGGTTCGACCCGGCGCTGGACGGGTTCAGTACGTGAGGCCGTGCTTCGCGGCCTGGGCCTTGACGCCCTTCATCACGTTGGCGTCGAAGGCGTCCTCCTTCTCGGACACGTTCTTGGAGAGCCAAGCGTCGCGGTCCGCCGCCAGCTTCGCCGCCTGCGCCTCCAGCACCTTCTTCTCCTCGGCGAGCTGCGTCACCTTCGCGGCCTGCGCCTCCTTGCTCAGGCCCTTCAGCTCCGCCGGAAGCTCCTCACCCTTCACGCTGGCCAGCGCCGCCGGAGCAGAAACCAGGTCCACCGCGCCACCCACCGCCTCCGGAGCGCTGCTCTCCATGGCCGGAGCGGCGGCACCCGCCGGCTTCTTCGCGGCACGCGTCTTCTTCATGTAGCTGATGCGCTCCGCCGCGGCTTCAGCGCCCAGGCTCGCCATGGCATCGGCGCGGGCGCGGTTCTCCGCCTGCACCTCGGCGCGGCCCGTGTAGAGCGTCTTCGACGCCAGCTCCGTGTTCACCTTCGCCAGCTCGGCGTCGTACGGCGTCGCCACGGCGACCATGCCGCCCCCCTGGTCGATGCTGTCGAACGTGCCGTCCGTCAGCTTCGCCACGTGGCGCCAGGCGACCTCCGTCTCACCGTCCCCGCCGCAGCGCACCGTGTTCACCACGATGTGCTTGTCCCGGGCGCGCTTCGCCCAGTGCTTGAAGTTCCAGTCGTCGTTGCGCTCGGCCGGAGGCGCATCGCCCACGAGGAAGATGACCTTCATCACCTCGCGGTTCTTGCTCCAGGACAGCTTCGACACCGCCTCGCCGAGCCCGCGGCCCACATGCTCGGGCGCGTCGCCGCCACCACCCGCCTGGAACTTGCGGAGGTTGGCGAAGACGGTGTCCAGGTCCTCGCTCAGGTCGAAGCGCTTCGTGACGTAGTCGTCGCCCACGTCGCGGTACGCCACCAGGCCCACCTTCAGGTTCGGCGTCGGCCGGCCCTGCGCGATGCGGGAGGCGATGGAGTAGATCTTCCGCTTCGCCCCCTCCAGCAGCCCGCTCATGGAGCCGGTGGTGTCGAGCACGAAGACCACTTCGATTTCCGGACGCGCGCCCTGGGCCTGCAGAGGCGCCACCTGTCCCTGCGGCTGGCTGCCCTGGACCTGCTGCGGCGGGGGGGCGGGCTTCGCGGTGGCGTCGGGCTTCACCGCCGCGGGCTTCGTCGGCTTGGTGGAGCTCGGGGTGACGACGGACTCGGCCAGGGCCGGAGCGGAGGACAGGGTGGTGGCGAGCGCGGCCGACAGCACGGCTCGCGACAGGGACTTGAGGTCCATGGCGTTCTCCAGGGGGAGGGCGAAAAGCAGCGGTTTGGGATGGGTCCTGCGCGCGCGTTCGACTGGTAAACGGACGACCTGCCCGGAAGGTCTACGCCGGGGGTTCGTGGGCGTTCTGGAGCAGAACCACTCCGGGAACGCGGGCCCTCACGGCTCCAGCCAGAGTAGATTAACCTGCTTTTCCAGAGCGCCTGATTCCCGCTTCATCGCTGGGGCGTGAGGCCCAGGCTCCTGGGGAAGACATGACTCCACGCGGTTTGACGCCGCTGTTGATGGTGATCCTCGTCGGGTGTGGAACCTCCGCGAGAACCCTGCGACTGCACACGGGACAGGGAGAACCACTCGTCTACACGTCCCGCGCAGACAGCGCGCCGGTGGAGCTGGAGGAGGAGGAGTTCGAAGAGGCCCTGCAGCAGCTGGGGCGCGACGTTTCCATCTCATCCAACCCTCGAAGGGCGGCCCTGCGGCTGTTCGAGGACTCCCTGTGGCCGCGGACCTCCTCGGGCGCCAGCGAGCGGGTGGGCATCGTCACGATTGGGCGCCCCCGGCAATCTCTGGAGGTTGTGCCCGAGGAACAGGAGGCACGAGGGAAGCTCGCAGGTGACTATGGGCGCTGGTGCCAGCGAGAGCGACTTCCCCGTGACTGCCTGCATCTGCTGGATGCGGGGCCCACGCTGGACGAGGAGGGCAAGCGCACTCTGGCCTTCCGCCTCGCCATCGATGTGGTCTGGGACGAGACCGCCGAGGCGCTGGAAGACCTGACCGACAAGGACGCGGTCATCGCCATGCTGGCGACGACCGGAGCCGTCTACTTCGGATTGTGGCTGCTGCCCGAGCCGATCTCCAAAGGCGTGGCCGCCGTCCTGACGGTGGGTCTCGTCGCGTACCTCGGCTGGGACACGGTCTGGAGCCTCATCCAAGGCTGGAAGGTGCTGGCTGAAGAAGTGCGCGCGGCCACCACCTTCGAGGAGGTTCAAGCGGCGGGAGAGAAGTACGGCAGGGTGATGGGACAGCACGCCGCGCGCACCTTCGTCATGCTCGCGATGGCAGCGCTGGGCAGCACGGCACAGACGATGGCGGCGAAGCTCCCCACGCTGCCCGGCTCCGCGCAGGCGGCACTGGTGGGCACGGAGCAGGGAGGCTTCCGGCTCGCGGGAGCGGGGCAGGTCGTCTCGGTGGAAGTGGCCGCGGGAGGTGTCATCACCATCGCGCTGGACCCGGGTGCCGTGGCGGCAACGGCTCGGGATGCGAGCGCCGCATCCTCAGGCCCGGTGGATGGCGAAGGGCACGAGCATCACATCGCGACCAACAAGTGGAAGGACGCCACGCACAGTGGGGGGCCGTGGACACCGAAGCTTCAGAAACTCTTCGACCGCGCTGGCATGTCGCTGGACGACCCCGCCAACCGGGTTCGCGTCCCAGGGCACAAGGGACCTCACCCAAAGGAATATCACGAAGAGGTCTACAGCATCCTCGACCAGGCAACCACGCGGTGCGGAACCATCGAATACTGCCGGGCGGCGTTGACCAAGGCGCTTCGAAGACTCGCCAAGGAGATCGTCACGCCGAATACAAGGCTCAACAAGTGGGTCACCCGGGCAGAATGACGTGAGGAGTGCGCCATGACAGCTCGATACTTCGACCTTTCCGAAGACGTCTATGCGCCCGGGCGATGGACCTTGGGCCACCCGCTCGATTCATCAGGCCATCAACTCCAGGACCCCTGGCAGTTCAGGGTGGGCACCCCGGCCCTGCTCAAAGAACGTGTCCGGATTCCCATCGACCATGCGGGCAGGCCGCTCGACTTCTCGCACGCGGCCTTCAGCATCCCCATCGTTCACGCCAGGGTGGCCGCGCTCTTCATCTCCCTGGCGCCCCACGACGTGGAACTCATCCCCGTGGATATCGACTCGCAGCCCGAACAGCACTTCATCCTGAACGCCGTCCACTCCAGGCGATGCATCGACGACGAAGCATCCGCCGAGGTGCAGTACTGGACCGAGGAGGACGGGCTCCCGGAGAAAGTTGGTACGTACTTCTCCGTCTCCGGCATGCGCATCGACCCCACGAAAGTAGGAAACGCCCGAGTCTTCCGCCCCTGGGGCTGGACGGTCGCCCTCATCGTCTCCGAGGACCTCAAGCAGGCCCTGGAGCGCGCGGGCGTCACTGGCACAAGCTTCAAGGAGGTCTGACCTCCCTGCCCCATGCGCGTCTTCTACTCCGACACCTACGAGGTGCCCCTGCCTCCCGGGCACCGCTTCCCCATGGAGAAGTACCGCCTGCTGCGCGAGGCCCTCCTCGACCGCGGCATCCTCCCACCCGGCTCGCTCACCGAGTCCGCCCCCTGCTCCCGCGAGGACCTGGAGCGCGTCCACACGCCCCGCTACCTCGACGCCTTCTTCCAGGGCACCCTCACCGACGCCGAGCTCCGCCGGCTGGGCTTCCCCTGGTCTCCTGCCCTGGTCGCGCGCTCGTGCGCCGCCGTGTCCGGCACCCTCGACGCCGCCCGCGCAGCCTTGCGCGACGGCATCGCCGGCAACCTCGCCGGAGGCACCCACCACGGCTTCCCCGACCATGGGGAGGGCTTCTGTGTCTTCAACGACATCGCCGTCGCCATCCGCGCCCTCCAGGCCCGCCACGCCATCCGCCGCGCCGTCGTCGTCGACCTCGACGTGCACCAGGGCAACGGCACCGCCGCCATCTTCGCGGGCGATGACTCCGTCTTCACCTTCTCCATGCACGGCGAGCACAACTTCCCCTTCCGCAAGCAGCCCTCCTCCCGCGACGTGGGCCTGTCCGACGGCACCGGGGACCGCGACTACCTCGACACGCTCGCCCTCCACCTGCCCGAGGTGCTGGAGACCGCCGGCGCCGACATCCTCTTCTTCCAGGCCGGCGTGGACCCGCTCGCCGAGGATGCCCTCGGCCGGCTCTCCCTCACCCACGCCGGCCTGCGCGAGCGGGACCGCATCGTCCTGGAGGCCGCCCGTCACCGGGGCCTGCCCGCGGTGCTCACCCTCGGCGGCGGGTATGCGAAGCCGCTCTCCGCCACCCTCGACGCACACGTGAGCACGTACGAAGTGGCCATGGCGATGTTCCGCTGAGCACGCCCACCCCAGGGCGCCTTGCCCGCACGGCGGGACGGACGGATGCTGGGCCCTCCATGAGCCCCTTGAACCCGATGCCCGTCCTCCGCCGGAGCTTCCTCCTCCTGGGCTGCCTGCTCGCCGCCGCGTGCACGAGCGACACGCCCTTCTACAGCGTGCAGGTCGACGTCATCGACGCTGTCAGCCTCACGCCCGGCGAGTCCACCCCCGTGGAGATAACCCTCAGCCGCGTCAGCGATACGCCGGGGGAAGTCCGCCTCAGCCTGGAGAACGAGCCAGAAGGCGTCACCCTCTCGCCCGACGTCATCCTGCCCGCGGGCGAGGACAGCATCACCGCCACGCCCACGCTCGCGGTGGCCGCGACGACCACGGCGGAGGCCGGCCTCTACCGGACGCAATTGCTGGCGACGGACGAGGCCAATGACCGCGCGGCGGGCGCCACCTTCTTCGTCGTCCTCCTCGCAACTCCCGCCGCACAGCCGGACTTCTCCATCTCCGTCGAGCCCCGCCAGGTGAACCTCTTCGCGGGCCAGAGTCAGCAGGTGACGGTGGCGGTGACGCGCGCGGAGGGCTTCACCGGCGTGGTGACGCTGACGCTCGAGTCCCCCACGTCCCGCGTCTTCGCGGCGCCCACCACCGTCCCCGCGGGCACCACCGCCCAGCTGTTCCTCGTCGCCACGGACCGCGCCACCACGCGCGTCCCCGTGCCCACCACCGTCGTCGCCACCACCGAGGACGGACGGAGGGCCACCACCGGCCTCACCATCAACGTGCGCTAGCGCGGCCCCACACGGAAGCGCGTCGCCTTCGCGCTCCACCGGAGCCCCGCACGACACGGGGCCAGGCGCCGGAGGGGAAGCACCCCACCCGGCCCAGGCCCCGCGGCGTTTCCGGCCCTGCTCAGGCCAGGTCGAACAGGAGCGCCTCGATGGGCTCCTCGGCGGCGAGCACCAGCCGCTCCTCGGCGGAGACGGCCACCCCGTCGCCGGCCTTCACCTTCACGCCATTCAGCGTGCCCGAGCCCCTCGCCACCTGCACCCAGGCATGCCGGCCCGGTGCCAGCGCGTACTCGGCCTGCTCCCCCTGCCCCAGCAACGTGCCGTGCAGCACCACGTCCTGGTGCACCGTCAGCGAGCCGTCACGCCCGTCCGGCGACGCCACCACCCGGAAGCGGCCCTGCCGCTCCTTCTCGTCGAACGCCTTCTGCTCGTAGCCGGGCTTCAGCCCCTGCTCCTTCGGGAAGAGCCATATCTGCAGCAGGTGCAGCGGCTGGTCGAAGCTGTTCTTCTCGCTGTGCAGCACACCCGTGCCCGCCGTCATGCGCTGCACCTCACCCGCCTTGATGACCGCGTGGGTGCCCATGCTGTCGCGGTGCTCCACCGCGCCGCTCAGGACGTAGGTGATGATTTCCATGTCCCGGTGCGGGTGCATGCCGAACCCGCGCTGCGGCGCCACGGTGTCCTCGTTGATGACCCGCAGCGAGCGGAACCCCATGAAGTCGGGGTCGTGGTAGTCCGCGAACGAGAAGGTGTGGTGTGTGTCCAGCCAACCGTGGTTGGCATGGCCCCGCTCTTCACCCGAGCGAACGTAGATCATGGCCTGCCTCTCTTCCTTTCTTTGTTGCAACTTGGATGCAGCAGGGGCCTCGCGCGTTGCGGGGGACGACAGCAGCGCGCCACCCGCGAGCCCCGACGCGCCGGCCACCAGCCCGCCAGCCACCTGACGCCGGCTGAGCAGGCGCCCCGCCCCGCCGCCGCTCACGCCGCCTTCTCCGCCGCGGGCACCGCCACCGCCTGCACGTCGATGGAGATGTCCACGCGCTCGCCCACGAGCAGGCCGCCCGTCTCCATCGCCTGGTTCCACACCAGCCCGAAGTCCTTCCGGTCGATGCTCGTCGAGGCCTGGAAGGCGAGGCGCTCGTTGCCCCACGGGTCCTTCAGCCGGCCCAGCAACTCCGCGTCCAGCACCACCTCGCGCGTCACGTCGCGGAGGGTGAGGTCCCCCGTCACGTGGTAGCGATTCTTCCCCGCCACCGACACCTTCCTGCTGCGGAAGATGAGCTTGGGGAAGGCCGCCACGTCGAAGAAGTCCGGCGAGCGCAGGTGGTTGTCACGCTGCTCCACGCCGGTGTCGAGGCTCGCCGCTTCAATCTTCACCTCCACCGCGCCGCGCGTGAGGTCCTCGCCGTCCAGCACCACCTTCCCCTCGAAGCGGGCGAAGCGGCCGTGCACCTTCGCCACCACCATGTGGCGCACCGTGAAGCCGAGGGTGGAGTGGGTGGTGTCGAGGTTCCAGGTCTGGATGGCCATGTTCGTCTCTCCTGTGTCCAGCGTGTCTGCCCCACCTAGAGCAACCGCCGGGCCACGACTCAAACCACTGGAATCACTTGAAACATGCTCCCTGGGTCATTCAGGTCCATATCATAATGAGAACCAATCCTCTCTACTTGAGAGGCCTCAGCCCGCCCGGTGGCCCACCGGGCGGGAGGGCGGGAGCGCCCCTCGTCACAAGGGCCGCACGACAGCGGTGCACGACGCCGCCCGCGAGGGCTAGGTTGAGAGGCGCCATGAGCACCTCCCCCGCACGCCGACACGCCGCGCACGCTGCCCTCGCCCTGGATGACGAGGCGCTGCTGAAGGCGTGCGAGGTGGAGTACTTCATCGCCTCGGGCCCGGGCGGTCAGCACCGCAACACCACCGCCAGCGGCGTGCGCCTCACGCACCCGCCCACGGAGCTGTCCGTCACCGCCACCGAGCGTCGCAGCCAGGTGCAGAACAAGGGCGTCGCGCTCGACCGGCTCCGCGAGGGACTCAAGGCCCTCACCTTCGTCCCCAAGGTGCGCCGCGCCACCAAGCCCAGCGCGGGCTCGAAGCGACGGCGGCTGGAGGGCAAGAAGCGCACGTCCGAGAAGAAGACCCTGCGCAGCAGCAAGTCTCTCGACTGAGGCGATGTGTTGACAGGCAGACAGACGTCTGTCTCACGGGACACCCGTTGCTATGCAAGCCTTTGCGGCCTCGCAAAGTTTGCGTAGCAAGAAACACCTTCTGTTTACAGAAACAGCGGGATTTTCCGGACTCCTCTTCGGAGGGAGCGCCCGTCTTCCGGGGCACATGGCGTGCAGTGGCCTGGTGTGAAGCCGACCCAGCGGGGTCGGCCCACACCACGGTACGGAGCCCCCCATGTACTCCAGGCCGCCCCCTTCCTCGTCTCGTCGAGCCTTGCTGGCCCTGGCGCTGCTGTGCGCGCTGCCGGCCTCGGCGACGGACACCGTCCCCTTCAGCCGTGGCTCGCTCATCATCCCGGAGAACGCCACCTTCCAGCAGGGCTGCGGCGCGCTGTCCGCGTACGGGCTCGTGTGGCGCATCCTGCAGGCGAACCAGGCAGGCGGCCCCAACGCCACCAGCCCGGTGACGGTGTACCTGGCCATCAACGACCAGAAGCTGTCGCCCAACCGGTGCGTGCCCACCAACCGGCACACCGCGCCGGCTCCGAGCGGCGACGCGCGGTGGAACGACGGCTGTGATTTCACCATCACCAACGCCACCGAGCAGCCGGTGGTGCAGGTGGACTACGGCGTCCCGTTCCCCGCCAGCGGCGTGTATCCCTACGGGGACGTGGAGGACTTCACGACGGACAGCGGCGCCTCGCGTCCGCACTTCACCGCCACCACGCTGAACAACACCGTCAACAGCCCGCGCTTCACCACAGCGCGCTACAGCGGTGGCGCCTTCATCATCGCCGCCGAGGATGCGAAGCGCGTCATCGACTTCATCAGGGCCGGCAGCGGCCCGCTGTCGCCGGAGAAGTTCCGCACCCGGTGCGGCCAGGGGGGCGTGAGCAGCTGCGACACCTTCAGCAACAACCCCGACCGGGGCACCACCCGCTGCCACCACGTGCGCATGCACCAGGCCACCATCGAGTTCACCGCGCCGGTGGCCCGCCGCATCAACCGCGTCCCTCCCAAGATTGCCCTGCTGGACCTGGATGACGGGCCCGGCGACGACCGCCCCGACAACGGCCGCTCCTACGTCAAGGGCGGCATGCTGGACGACTACCTGCGCAACGCCGGCCTGGACTTCCCCGGCGCGGGCGGCTGCCCCGAGGGCACCGCCTCCGGCTGCGACCTCAATGGGGGTGCGCCCGGCCTCATCTACGACGCGCTGCACGCCAACAGGGACCTCATCTCCACCGCCACGTATTCCCACGGCCTGCTCAACGCGGTGGACCCCACCACCCGCAAGCCCCGGTACAAGGTCTTCTGGGCGCCGCACTGGGAGCTGGGTGACAGCACCCATTCCGCCTACCGGACCAATGGTGACGGCGCGCTCTCCCAGAAGGAGAACGTGCTGAACAACATCGCGTACTTCGGCAACCAGCGCGGCAATGGCGTCTTCGCCGAGTGCGCGAGCCTCCATGCCTACGAGACGACGCGCCGCACCGACGGCCAGGCCGTGCTGAGTTCGCGCTTCCAGACGTCCGGCGGCTTCGTGCGCAACCCACTCGGCGGCGACGACAACGGCCAGAACAACACCTGGGGCGGACGCAACTGCACGGACCCGGACTACCTGGCGCAGGACGTGGACGACCGCGGCGAGTGCATGCTCTACCCGAACCCGGGCGATCCGTTCTCCCAGGTGGGTGACTTCCGCTTCAACAGCGTGGTGGGTCACACGACGAACTACAAGGCCACGTACAAGACGGGCGTCCGGCGGCTCGCGGTGAGCTGGTACCAGTACCAGAACGGCGAGCGCTACGACAACGCCACGGACCTCACCCGGACCAGCTGGCGCGGCAATGACTTCTTCTCCTTCAACCAGAAGGACAATGACCCGGAGAAGGCGACCATCGTCTACCTCGCGGGCCACGACTTCAAACACAGCGTCGCGGGCACGCGCATCGTGCTCAACACGCTGCTCAACCTGGGCTCCGAGCCGCTGGGCAGCGAGCGCGCGCTGGCGGCGCCGGTGACGTTCGACGACACCAACGGCAGCGACACCAACGGCACGCGGGCCCTGATGTTCGCGGCCACCTACGACGCCGTGTCGGGCTACCCGCCCGGCGTGGACACGTATGACCCCATCCAGGGCTCGAGCTGGGTGTACCCGTACTTCCCCGGCCACCTGCGCGCCCACTCGCTCATCGGCGGCACCGCGCTGGCGACGGGTGAGAGCGCGCTGGAGGACGCCACGCTGTGGGACGCGGACGCGATGCTGCCGCTGCCTGGCGCGCGCAACGTCTTCACCTACTTCGGCGGCCAGGTGACGGAGAACCCGAACCTCGGCCCCGGACGCCGCGCCCCGCGCGGGGTGATGCAGGTGGGCTGGAAGCCTCAGAGCGTGGCCGGCACCGCCATCAACGACAGCTACGGCACGGCGCCCAACACCCGCTGCGTGGACGTGCTCAAGCTGGGTGAGGCCGTGTCGAAGGACGGCACGTCGCGGTTCGACTTCGTGGCCGGAGCGGACGGCGTGTGCGACCTCCAGCAGGCGGTGCAGTACACGCCGCAGCTGGCGGGCGCGGACTTCGGGCAGTCGAGCGAGAGCCTCAACAAGGACGCGCTCCGGGCGGACTTCTCCAAGGTGGCGCAGCTGCTCCAGCGCGTGCGCGGCTTCTGCTTCGCCACCTCCACCGGCGACGACGGCACCGGCCTCCCGGTGCTGGAGCCGAGCGACAGCGAGTGCAACAACCCGGACGCGGACAACCGCGCGCACCTGGGCGGGTTCGCCAACTCCACGCCCACGGTGGTGCCTCCCAGCCCGGAGATTCCGGACCTGCGCGCGCCCCGGCCCACGGTGGTCTACGCGGCGGGCCTGGACGGTCAGCTGCACGCCTTCTACGTCTCCGGCGGCAACGGCTACCAGGGGCCCCAGAATGCCCTGGCCCCGCTCAACGACTCCGCCTCGGGCGTGTTCGCCACCGACTGGGCCGACCGCTTCAGCCGGGGCACGCTGCCGCCCGCGGGCACGGAGCTGTGGAGCTTCCTGCCGGCCACGCAGCTGCCCTGGCTGCGCAGCAACAACGCCCGCGTCGACAGCGCGCCGATTGTCCGTGACGTGTTCGCGGACTTCGTGGGCAGCGGCCGGCGCGAGTGGCGCACCGTGCTGGTGGCCAACGTGGGGAAGACGGGGCGTGACTTGTTCGCCCTGGACGTCACCAACCCGCTGAAGCCGACGATGCTGTGGCACCTGGTGGGCAGCCATGCCCAGACGGGCGCCTTCCCGCCGCACGCGCCGGTGGCGCTCGCGGACCGGGGCACCGGCGGCACCCAGTGGGCGGTGAAGTGGCACGAGCCCACCTCCGTCTTCCTCATGGCGCCGCAGACGGACGCGGGTCGCCTGCCCACCGGCCTCTATGACTACAGCGAGCTGGGTGGAGCGCGCGGCCTGTCCATGGGCCGGGTGCGGCAGGGCATGGAGCCCACGTACGTCGTCTTCGTCGCGTCCAGCAGCTCCGGCGCGCCGGGGGTGGCGGCCAAGGGCATCGAGGTCTTCGCCATCGACGTCGCCAACGGCCAGAAGCTCTGGCAGTGGGAGCAGCCGTACAGCCAGAGCTGGGTGGACAACACGGCGCCCATCGCCCCCACCGTGCTGTCCGACACCGGCGGCGCCGCCCGCGTGTACGTGGGCGACATGGAGGGCCGCGTGTGGGAGCTGGAGGGCGCCACGGGGATGAATGTGAATGTGTCGCGGCTGGGCCCCTCCTGCACGGCGACGGCGCCGTGCAAGTACGCCGCGCTGGACACCGGCTCCACCCTGGCCGAGCCCCGCCCCATCACCACCAACGTGGCGGTGGCGCGGCTGCCCGCGGACATCTCCGCCGGGACGGCGTTCGCCAACTACCGGGGTGAGTCCGTCGCCCTGGTGGGCACCGGCGGCGTCCCCTGGGTTCCGCAGACCGCGGCGGGCCAGCTGCATGTCGCGCTGCTGGACCGCAACCGGCGGCTGCCGCTGGGCGTGGCCGGCACGCGGTTGAGCGGCGCGCCGCTGACGGCGGGCCAGGCGCACACGCTGGCCGGGGACCAGGGCGTGCTGCAGGAGCCGGCGCCCTTCCCGCTCAGCTTCGCGGCGCCGAAGCACCTCTTTGGCGGCATCACCGTGGCGGGCCGCACCGCGTACTTCAACACCGCCAACGGCGCGGTGAACGACCTGATGTCGCTCGACGGGCTCACCGCCGGCTCCACCTACCGCCTGGACCTGGGGAACACCGCCCCGACGGCGGCAGGCGCGGCGACGACGCTGCCCGGGGTGACGCTGGCCAACTACGGCGGCATCGCGGTGTACCACCGCAACAACGGCGCGAGCTCCGTCGACTACGTGGTGGGGCTGGGGGTGAGCCGCATCTCCAACACCCTCATCAGCAACGGCACCAACACGGGCCCGTCGAGCCCCACCGACGACCTGCGCGTCAACGGCCGCAACGACTTCGTCTTCCGGCTGCTCAACTGGAGCCAGAGGTTCTTCGAATGAGCCCGCATCCGTTCCTCCGGCGGCGCCGCGCCCTGGCGCGCGGCTCCAGCATCATCGAGGTCATCATCGCCATGGCGGTGCTGGCGCTGGCCGGCGCGGGCGCCGTGGGCGGCATGGTGACGGCCTCGCGCCACGTGCACGACGGGCAGCTCTTCCAGGTGAAGCGGCTGATGGTGGAGGCTCGCGCGCAGCGGCTGTGGCTGGCCAACAAGAACACGCTGGTGGCCCAGGCGGTGGCGCCTCCCTCCACCTTCCCGCCGGACATTCCTCCCGGCACCGAGCCCTGGCAGGTGGACACCTCCGTCGCGGTGCCGAACGACCCGGGCTCCGGCGCATACTTCGAGCTGTCCGCCACCGGCGAGGTGAAGACGCCAGCCGCCACGATTGCGGCCGGCACGGCGTGCAACGCCACCGAGGTGCCCACCGGCACGTACTGCCGCGAGGTGCTGGTCACCCGGGGGATGCCGCGCACCGTGGCGGTGAACTCGGCCGCGCTGCTGCCCCCGGGCTCGCAGCCGGTGACGGTGTGGACGCGCGTGTGGCGCAAGGGCGAGCCCCCGGAGAACGCAACCGTGCACAGCGAGGTCTTCGTCCAATGAGCGCCCCCTTCTCCCGACGGGTGCCCGCCTCCCGGCGCGGCATGACGCTGCTGGAGACGATGATTGTCTCCGTGCTGGCGGCCATCATCATCGCGGCGGCGGCGGCCCTGCTGCTGGCCGGCGGCCGCGTGGTGCACAACACGGAGCACGCGTCGGACAGCCACGACAACGCCCGGCTCGCGGGGGAGACCATCATGAGCATGGTGCGGCAGGCCGGCGCGGGCGCTCCCGGCGGCCTGTGGGTGCTGCAGGGCGGCGTGCCCATCCGCACCAACCCCGTCTTCGGTCGCGATGGCACCACCGGCGCCGGCACCACGGGCAACATCGTCACGGCCGACGGCAGCGATGACCTGTGGCTCGTGCTGCCGGACCCCAACTACATGGGCGAGCCCTGCTCGCTCAACGCGGACGGGACGCCCTCTGGCGCCGCGGTGCCCGTGGCCCAGGCCGGCACGGGCGGGGTGAAGGTCAACTGCACCGAGAGCCTGAGGCAGGGGGCGCTCCACGTGGCCAGCAACATGACGACCGGCGCGCTCCTGTCCAACGTCCAGCTGACCCCGGCGAACCCCGGCGCCCCCGGGCAGGTGGGCTACGACGAGCAGGGCACCGCGGGCTTCTCCAACGCGCCGGAGAAGGGCGGCTACCAGAGCGGCGACTGGGTGTACCCGGTGCGGCTGGTGCACTTCTACCTCGCGACCAACCCCTCGACGGGCAAGTCCGCGCTGTACCGCGCGGAGGGGCGGCTCGCGTCGGACGGGCTGGGCCGGCCGTACGCGGACGTCGCTGGCGCCACCCCGACGGTGGTGCAGGACTTCGTGGAGGACCTGCAGGTGGTGTTCGGCTTCGACACCAGCGGCACCGAGGACCCCGCCAACTACACGTGGCAGCACGGCCTGGAGCCCACCTTCAAGGCGAACCTGCGCACGGTGCGCATCAGCGTGGTGGCCACCGGACGCACCCCCCGCAAGGACACCCAGAGCACCGTCGTGCTGTCCGACGACAAGCCCATCTCCGTCGAGAACAACCTGCGGCCGGCCGGCGTCGTCGCGGACGGCTTCTACCGCAGTCTCTACACGCGCCGCCTGGAGCTGCCCAACCTGGCCGCGGCCAGCCTGTGAGCCCCGTCATGCGCCACCCCACCTTCCGTCAGGCCCGAGGCTCCACGCTGCTCATCGTCATCATCCTGGTGACGGTGCTGCTGGGGCTCGTCGCCAGCATCATGCTGTACGCCGGCAAGGAGCGCTTCCGCGCCGTCGCCACCGGCCGCATCGGCCAGCGTCAGAGCTGCGCGGAGAGCGGCCTGCAGCTGGCGCGCGGCTACTACGGGCGCAACTTCGAGAGCTGGAACAGCTACCTGAGCGCGCCCGCCACCTATGACCCGGTGCGCTCCAGCCACAACGTGGCGCCCGCGGACCCGCGCAACCCCGCCCTCCAGGCGGCGCGCCCGGAGCTCTTCGCGGACGTGGACGGGGACAACGAGCTCGACGTGTACCTCTACATCCGGGACAACAACGACGAGCACTTCCCGCTCTCCAACGAGTGGAACCGCGACAATGACCACAACGTGGTGGTGGGCGCCGTCTGCATCTCCAAGACGCTGACGCCGCGCAACTCGGACGGCAGCCCGGTGGCCACCCTGCTCGCGCAGGAGGGGCTGCTCAGCTACAACGGCGAGGCCCGGGGTGAGTGCCTCACGGCCAACGCGGGCAACGGTACCGGTAACTGCAACTGAAAGCCGGGGGCCTCCCCCGGGAGGCCCTCATGCCCACCCTCGAAGACGCCCTCGCCCTCGCGGTGCAGGCGCACCATGGCCAGCGGGACAAGGCCGGCCAGCCCTACATCCTCCACCCGCTGCGCGTCATGATGCGGCTGGAGACCGAGGCCGAGCGCACCGTGGCCCTCCTCCACGACGTGGTGGAGGACACGCCCTGGACGCTGGAGCGGCTGCGCGCGCTGGGCTACCCGGAAGGGGTGCTCGCCGCCCTGGACGCCCTCACCCGCCGCGACGGCGAGACGTACGAGGCCTTCGTCGAGCGCCTGAGGCCGGACGCCCTGGCCCGGCGGGTGAAGCTGGCCGACCTGGAGGACAACATGGACGTGCGCCGCCTCACCCAGGTGACGCCGAAGGACGCCGAGCGGCTGGCTCGCTACCGCGCCGCCTGGGCCCGCCTGCGCGAGCCCTGAAGCCGCCGCGCGCACAGCGCTGAAACACGACGGCCCGGCGAGCGCCACGAGGGCACTGCCGGGCCGCGGTGCTACGGGTGACTTGCGCCTCAGGCCTTGGCCAGCTGGCGCAGCACGTACTGCAGGATGCCGCCGTGGCGGTAGTAGTCGAGCTCGTTCGGCGTGTCGATGCGGCACAGCGCCGTGAACTCCTTGGTGCCGCCCTCGCCCGTGGCCTTCACGGTGAGCTTCTTCTGCGGCGCCAGGTTCTCCGCGACGCCGGTAATCTCGAACTTCTCGTGGCCGGTGAGGCCCAGCGACTGCGCGTCCTGGCCCGCCTCGAACTGGAGCGGCAGCAAGCCCATGCCCACGAGGTTGGAGCGGTGGATGCGCTCGAAGCTCTTGGCGATGACGGCCTTGACGCCCAAGAGCTGGGTGCCCTTGGCGGCCCAGTCACGGCTGGAGCCGGTGCCGTACTCCGCGCCGGCCAGCACCACCAGCGGCGTGCCCTCCTGCTGGTACTTCATGGAGGCGTCGTAGATGCTCATCCGCTCGCGGGTGGGGATGTGGACGGTGACGCCACCCTCCACGCCGGGCACCAGCAGGTTCTTCAGGCGGATGTTGGCGAAGGTGCCGCGCACCATGACCTCGTGGTTGCCGCGCCGGGCGCCGTAGGAATTGAAGTCCTTCGGCTCCACGCCCTCGGCCATGAGGTACTTCGCCGCCGGGCTCGTCTTGGCGATGTTGCCGGCCGGGGAGATGTGGTCCGTGGTGACGGAGTCACCCAGCAGCGCCAGCACCTGCGCGCCCTTGATGTCCTGCGTCGGCTTCGGCTCCTTGGGCAGGTTCTCGAAGAAGGGCGGCTTGCGCACGTAGGTGGACTTCGGCTCCCACTTGAAGGTGGAGCCCTTGGTCACCTGGAGCTGCTGCCAGAGCGCGTCGCCCTCCATGGCGTTGGCGTACTGGCTGCGGAACTGCTCCGGCTTCACGGAGGCGCGGATGGTGGTGCGAATCTCCTCGTCCGTGGGCCAGATGTCCTTGAGGAACACCGGGCGGCCGTTGGGGTCCATGCCCAGCGGCTCCTTGTTCAAATCCAGCCCCACCTCGCCGGCCAGCGCGTAGGCCACCACCAGCGGCGGGCTGGCCAGGTAGTTCATGCGCACGTGCGGGTTGATGCGGCCCTCGAAGTTGCGGTTGCCGGACAGCACCGCGGCCACCACGAGGTCCGCCTCGGTGACGGCGTTGGCGACGGGCTCGGGCAGCGGGCCGGAGTTGCCGATGCAGGTGGTGCAGCCGTAGCCCACCACGTGGAAGCCGACGGCCTCCAGGTAGGGCAGCAGGCCCGCGTCACGCAGGTACTCGGTGACGACGCGGCTGCCCGGGGCGAGGCTCGTCTTCACCCACGGCTTGGGGTTGAGGCCGCGCTCCACCGCGTTCTTCGCGAGGATGCCCGCCGCCACCAGCACCGCCGGGTTGGAGGTGTTGGTGCAGGAGGTAATCGACGCAATCACCACCGCGCCGTGGCCGAGCTGGTAGCTGGAGCGGCCCGACTTCACGGTGGACGTCTGGGCCAGGCGCTCCGGGGGCACCTCGGCCGCGGGGGCCTTGCCCTTGCCGCCGCCCTCGTCGTCCTCGCCCTTGCTCTTGCCGGCGGCGAGCATCTCCACCAGCGACTTCTCGTAGCCCGCCTTCATCTCCGTGAGGGGCACGCGGTCCTGCGGGCGCTTGGGGCCGGCGAGGCTGGGCACCACGGTGGACAGCTCCAGCTCCAGCGTGTCGCTGAAGACGGGCTCGGCCGCGTCATCCTTGCGCCACAGGCCCTGCTCCTTCGCGTAGGCCTCGGTGAGGGCCACGACGTCATCCGGGCGGCCGGTGAAGCGCAGGTAGTTGAGGCTCTCCTCGTCCACCGGGAAGAAGCCGATGGTGGCGCCGTACTCGGGCGCCATGTTGGCGATGGTGGCGCGGTCCGGCAGGGACAGCGACTTGAGGCCGCTGCCGAAGAACTCCACGAACTTGCCCACCACGCCCTTCTTGCGAAGCATCTGCGTGACGGTGAGCACCAGGTCCGTGGCGGTGGCGCCCGCGGGCAGCTGGCCCTTGAGCTTGAAGCCCACCACCTGGGGAATCAGCATCGTAATCGGCTGGCCGAGCAGCGCGGCCTCGGCCTCGATTCCGCCCACGCCCCAGCCCACCACGCCCAGGCCGTTGATCATCGTGGTGTGGCTGTCGGTGCCCACCAGGGTGTCCGGGTACACGGTGGTGCCCTCGCGGAACGTCACGCGGGCGAGGAACTCGAGGTTCACCTGGTGGCAGATGCCGATGTCCGGCGGGACGACGCCGAAGCCCTTGAAGGCGCTCTGGCCCCAGCGGAGGAAGGCGTAGCGCTCGCGGTTGCGCTCGAACTCCAGCTCCGCGTTCTCCTTGAAGGCCGCGGTGGTGGCGAAGGCGTCAATCTGGACCGAGTGGTCGATGACGAGGTCGGCGGGGTTGCGCGGGTTGATTTTCGCCGGGTCGCCGCCCATGGAGGCGAGCGCCTCGCGCATGGCGGCCATGTCCACCACGGCGGGCACGCCGGTGAAGTCCTGGAGGAGGACGCGGGCGGGGTGGAAGGAGATTTCGACGTCCGGGGTGGCCTTGGGGTCCCAGGCGAGCATCTTCTCCACGTGCTCGCGCTTGACGACGCGGCCATCCTCGTTGCGCAGCAGGTTCTCCAGCAGAACCTTGAGCGAGAACGGGAGGCGCTCCACCGCGGGGTGCGCCTTCGCCAGCCTGGCCAGGCTGTAGTAGTCGTACGTGGCCGAGCCCACCTTGAGCTGGGACTTCGTGCCGAAACTGTCGGTCATGTGCGTTGCCGTCCTTCCATGCGCGGGATGCGGCGACTTGTAGGCCCCCCTTTGACGCGTTGCAAAGGGTTCCTGCGCGGTCATCCAGGGCCGGACGGTTCCCCGTGGCGGAGTCCAGTCCCGCTCATTGGAACCATGCGTCCTGCTGGGGGTTCAGGCGCCGGGCCAGGCACATGTTCCGGGGCCGGAGGCCCGCCCCGGACGGTTGGAGCGCCTCAGAGCACCTTGCGGAAGGCGTACAGCACGCGCTCCAGGACCTTCTCCCAGAGGGGCCGGCGGCGGAACCCGGCCAGCGTCACCTCGCGGCAGTTGCCGCAGTCGGTGCGGAAGGACTCCTCCAGCTGCCGCCCCAGGCGGGGGTCGGCGAAGACGGCGTTCACCTCGTGGTTGAAGGCGAGGCTCAGCCGCTCCAGGTTGAAGGAGCCGATGGTGCCCCACACCCCGTCCACCACCGCCGTCTTGGCGTGCAGCACGCCGCGCTGCCACTCGAAGATGCGGATGCCGGAGGCCAGCAGCTTCTCGTAGAAGGCCCGGGTGGCGAACTCCAGGAAGGGGTGGTCGCTGCGGGCGTTGAGCAGCAGGTGCACCTCCACCCCCCGCTTCGAGGCCTCGCGCAGCGCGGCCACCATGCGCCGGTCCGGGATGAAGTACGCGGCGGCGATGAGCACGCTGCTGCGCGCCCGGTGAATCGCATGCAGGTACGCCCGGTGGATGCTCCGCCGGCTGGACAGCACCGCCAGGCTCACCTGACCTCGCCTGGGTGCCCGGCGCTTGAAGCGATGCAGCCCCGACGCCAGCCGGTGGAACCGGTCCTGGAACATCATCCGCCACGTGGCCAGGAAGCGCCGCTCCAGCTCGTGCACCGCAGGGCCCTCAATCCGCAGCACGTCGTCCCGCCACCCCGAGCCCTGCCCCGCCGGGGCCCAGTGCGCGGAGATGTTCACCCCGCCCGTGAAGGCCACCTCACCGTCCACCACGAGAATCTTCCGGTGGTCCCTGCGCAGCAGGTGGCGCAGCCCACGCGACAGGCTGAAGGGCTTGAAGGCGCGGATGTCCACCCCGCGCTGGCGCAGCGCCTCGAAGAAGCTCCGGCGGCTCGTCCACGAGCCCACCGCGTCGTAGAGCACCTTCACGTGCACGCCACGCTCGGCGGCCTCCGCCAGCGCCTGGCCGAACAGCTCACCGACGGCGTCGGTGATGAACATGTACGTCTCCAGGCGGATGTAGCGGCGCGCCCGGCGGATGGCCTCCAGCATGGCCGGATAGGCCTCGACACCGTCGCGCAGGAGCTGACACGCGTTGCCCGTCACCACCGCATGGCTGCGGGGCAGGTAGAAGCGCGACAGCAGGAGCCCGGAGACATTCTGGCTCCACACGGGCGGGTGCACCGGCACCGGCCCCGGGGAACGCACGAGCCCCGGCTCACCGTCGCTCGAAACGCCTGACTGCTCGCTCATCACCTCCAGGTCGCGCATGGCCACCCAACGGTGAGGACGACACCGCGAGCCGGCAACCCAAGGCCCCGACGCACGTCCGCAAGGCGGGCGACAGCGTTGGTTGGAGGACGGAGCAAGCTCCCGTCATACCGGGCGGCGGCACTTTCCGCCACCCGGCGACGGGCGTTGGCCCGTCCGGACTCCGGAGCGACGGGCTACAGCCCGTACTCCGAGCGCTTGTTCTCCGCGCGGGTGGCGCACGGCTGGTCGTACTCGGGGAAGTACTCCTTCACGTGGTCCAGCGTGGCGGAGGCGGCCTTGTAGTTGCCCTGGTTGTAGTAGCCCTCCACCTCGAGCAGCAGCTTGGCGCAGGTTCGGTCCAGCTCCTGCTGCGCCGCCCTCATGCGCTCCTGGGCCTCGAAGTAGAGGTCCGGCTTGGGCACCGGGTGGGCCTCCAGCATCAGCCACGACTCGCGGAAGGCCTTCCACGCCTCGTAGCGGTTGCGCGCGCCGATGTCCGGCGTGTCGAAGTTCTTCCGGCCGCGCCTGTAGGACTCGTTGGCCTTCAGCGCGAGCTCCTCCGGCAGCAGGTCCGGCAGCAGCGCGCGCTCGACCCACACGTTCCAGATGACCCACGGGTCCTCGCCCGGCGGGTTCTTCACGTTGTCGAAGATGATGCGGTTGGGCTCGCCCTTCTTGAGGTTCTCCGCCGGAATCATCAGCTCCAGCGCGCGGTCCTGGCTGGCCAGCGTGTCGGGCAGCACCTTGCCCACGTCCACGCCGTTGACGCTCACCACCACCTCGTCCTTGGAGATGCCCTGGGCCTGGTAGTGGAGGATGACCACCGCGCGCGTGGCGGCGGTGTATTCCCACTGGAAGATCTTCATGTCCGGCCGCTCCCAGGTGACGCCCTCACCCAGGCCGAACGAGTCGCGGATGGGCTGCGCGCTGAGCAGCGCGGGCTCCTCGCCCTTGCCCGGCCCGCCGTCGCCGTCGCTGATGACCAGCCAGTAGAGGAGGCCGAAGATGCCCAGCACCACCGCGGCGGCGCCGCCGAGGATGCCGCTGCGGACCCCGGAGCTGGCGTCCGCCCAGAAGAGCTTCGCGCCGGCGACGAGGCCGGGCGACTCGCGACGGATGCGGGCGCGCTCGGCCGCGGAGAGGCCTCCGCCCACCGGCTGGGCACCCCCGGTGCGCGGGCGCGCGGGGACCGGCGCCGCCGCCGCCGTGGAGCGCCTGGGGACGGGAGGTGCCGCCGCCGGAGCCGCGCGCTCGATGGCCGCCTTGGGCCCGGAGGCCCGGGGCGAGCTCGGCGCAGGGGCCACGGGACGCAGCGAGCGCATGTTGTGGCGGGTGGCGCCCTGGCGCATCTCCTCCAGCTCTTCCTCGTCCGCCCCTTCCGGCGCCAGCGCTACACCCTTGTTGCGCTGCCGCTTGATGGCGTCCACGGAGACGATGCGGGTGCTGTTGGCGGCGGGCGGCGCTTCGGCGGGAATCTCTTCCTCACCCGTGGACGCCTCGTCCGTCATCATGACGAAGACGAACGTCACCGGGCCGAGCGTCAGCTTGTCGCCGTCCTCCAGGGACTGCGTGGCCACCGGGGAGCCGTTGACGAGCGTGCCGTTGGCGCTGCCCTGGTCCTCGACGGAATAGGTCTCTCCGTCGAGGAAGATGCGGCAGTGCTTGCGGGAGACGCCGGGGTCGAACAGGGCGACGTCACAATCCGTCGACCTGCCGATGAGCACGGAGTCCTGGTCGAAGACGAACTCCTTACCGGCTTCTCTTCCTTCGGAGATCGTCAGCTGGAAAGGCATGGGGGGCTACAATCCTACCGAGGCCCGCGCCGCTCGGGCAACGGCGGCTCGCGCGCTTTCGGGTTCCATGACCTGCGCCTCGCCTCCAAACGACAGCACCCACTGCGTCAGCCAGCGCTCGCTATCGCCGGCCACCGACACCTCCACGCCCCCATCGGCGAGCGGGCGAGCGTCCCGGCCGAAGCGCTCCTTCACGTAGGGAGCGGCCACCGGGGAGAAGCGCACCCGCACGGAGACCTCGGTGCGGCTGCGGGCCGGGTTGGGCACGTCCGCCCGCGCGTCGGGCGGGGGCAGGAAGGCGGTGTCCGTGACGGCGATGTCCTCCATCCGGTCCAGCCGGAAGAGGCGCGCGTCCTGGCGCATGTGGTCGAAGCCCTGGAGGTACCACTGGCCCCGGTGGCTGAGCAGCTCGTACGGGCGCACCCGGCGCGCCTCGGGCGCGCGGCCCGGGGTGGCGTAGGCGAACGTCACCTCCAGCCGCTCGATGATGGCGCGGGTGAGCGGCGCCAGCGCCTGGGGCGCCTCGGCGGAGGCGTCGATCTTCCGGTACATCTCCCGGTAGCGCTCGCGGGTGGAGGGCGGGAGGATGCGCTCCAGCTTCTGGAGGGCGCTCTGCAGCGCGTCCCCCGCCGCCGGGCGCAACAGCTCCGCCGAGGCGGCCAGGGCCGCGGCCTCGCCCGGCGTCAACCGGGGCGGCGCGAAGAGGCGCTGGTCGAGGTCCACGTAGACGCGATCATTGTCCACGTAGATGTCGATGTAGTCGTCCGGGTTGAAGGGCGGCCGGCCCACGCAGGTGAGCAGGTCCAGCTCCTCCAGCAGGTCCTCACGGCTGATGTTGAGGGCCTTCGCGAGCGACTCCACCGTGACGCCGGGGTGCTTGGACACGTAGGGGACGAGGAACAGCAGGCGGCGGAGCCGCTCGTGGACGTTGCTCATACGTGTCGCTCCAGGATGCGCGTCGCCATCTCCGTCAGCCGCGCCTGGGCGCGCTCCGGGCCCTCCACGCGGCAGTCCGGACCCAGCTGCAGACAGAAGCGCACCAGGCCGTCCAGGAACGTCACCCGCATGCGAGCGCGGACGACGCCCTCCTCCGCGGGCTCCAGCGTGGCGCCGGGCAGCAGGCTCGCGGCGCGCGAGGCCAGCGCGCCCGACAGGCGGAGCACCACCTCCATCGGCTCGTGGAAGCGGTGCTGCCACGGGAAGTACGCCACGTGGGCGTCCAGCGAGAAGTCCTCCGGCACCTGGAAGTCCGGCGTGCGCGGACGGGCGGTGTTCACCTTCAGCTCCCGGACGCGGTGCACGTGGAACGTCCGCAGGCCGCCGCGCAGGTGGCAGTGGCCCACCAGCGTCCAGACGCCGCGGCGCAGCGCGAGCCCGTACGGGTCCACCTTGCGCTGCGTGGTGCTGGGGCTCTTGGGACTGGCGTAGGTGATGTCCACCCACTTGCGCGAGGCGCACGCGTCCCAGAGCTGCTCCAGGCGGGCGGACAGCTCCTTCTCCTCGCCCTCCTGCACGGCGCCCAGCTCCATGCGCACGCGGGGCGTGGGCAGCGACTCGCCGGCGAAGAAGCCAATCTTGCGCAGTGCGTGCGCCAGGTCGTCCCGGCCGGGGAAGGCGCCGGAGGCCAGCGCCGCGGAGCCGGCGGCGTACAGCACGGCCAGCTCCTCCTTGGTGAGGTCCGCCTCCGGCAGGTAGTAGGCGTCGCGGTCGACGATGTAGCCGTCGCGCCGGTCGTCGTCGCCCTGCACGTAGGTCAGCGGGAAGCCCAGCTCCACCAGCTCCGCCTTGTCACGCTCGAACTTTCGCTCGGCGGCATCGTCCGAGCCGCCGTAGTCAGAAGGGAAGTGCTCGCGCAGCTCGGCCCAGGAGATGGGCTCGCGCGCGTCGAGCAGAAGGGCTACGAGGTCGAGGATGCGTTCGGTGCGTTCCATTCGGGAAGGTCGTCGACGATGCCGGGCAGACCCCGGGGGGTCAAGGAAGTGGGAGGCGACGAGGAGAAACAGGCGGCGGGCCGACCCGCGTCCGGGCGGATATCCGGACTCGACTGAACAAACAAGCAGGTAGTCGATTGTGTGCCAGCCGACCCTTGGCACGGTGGCGGACAACCCATGACGGGGGGCTCGCACTCAGGGCGCGACTGGGATATTCCTGAGACGTCTAATGAAGTGAGAAGCGCCGATGACGGGCCGTGCCCGACTGGACGCCGCGCGGCCGGCGCGGCAAGGGCGCTTCGAAGGGACCTCACCATGGGCCGCACCTCCCTCGTCCGTAATGTGGTTGCCGGGCTGGCGCTGCTGGTGGGGCTGTCCTCTGTCGTGAGCCCCGCCGCCGCCAGCGCCGAGCCGCTCTACTTCGCCGTCGAGGTCCGCCGTGAGGGCCGGCTGGTGGCGAAGCCCCGGCTGCTGGGCGAGACGGGTCGCACCCTGCGCGCCGAGCGCCGCCGCCCGGGCGCCCCGCATCCGGACTACCGGCTGATCCTCACCCCCACCGCCGCCGGGGACTCCTTCCTCCTCCAGCTCGACTTGCAGTTGCCCGAGGCCAAGGGCCACTCCGAGCTGGCCCTGCTCCACGGGCAGGAGCGCAAGCTCCAGCTCGGCCGGGTGCCGGGGGAGCTGGAGGTCCACCTGCTCCTCATGAAGGTGGACTCCCCCGAGTTCCGCGCGCTGATGCAGCTGGGCCAGGACTCGGACAAGGGTTCGTCCACCTCCTCCATCTAGGCCGGCCCGCTCCCCTGCCCCGCGGGCTCCTACAGCACCGCCAGGTCGTCGCGGTGCACCGCCTCGTCCAGGTAGCGGTAGCCCAGCACCGCCTCGATGTCCGTCGTGCGCCGGCCGGCGATGCGCCGCAATTCGTTGGCGTCATAGGCGGCGAGGCCCCGGGCGAACACGGCGCCGGACGCGTCCGCCAGGTCCACCGGGTCTCCCCGGCCGAAGTCCCCCTCCACGCCGCGCACACCGCTGGGCAGCAGGCTGCGCTTGCCGGTGACGATGGCCTCGCGCGCCCCCGCGTCCACCGTGATTCGTCCCCGAGGCCGCAGGGCGTGGGCTATCCACGCGGCGCGGGCGCTGCGGCGGTTGCCGGTGGGCTCGAAGAGGGTGCCCACGGGCTCGCCCTCCAGCACCTCACGCAGCCGGCCCGGCACCGCGCCGGAGGTAATCACGCAGCGGATGCCGGACTCCGTGGCCCGCGCGGCGGCGCGCACCTTGGTGGCCATGCCGCCGGTGCCCACGCCGCTGGTGGTGTCGCCGGACAGGGCCAGCACCTCGGGCGTCACCTGCTCCACGGAGAGCATCAGCTCCGCGCCCTCATCCCGGCGAGGGTCCCCGGTGTAGAGCCCCTCCACGTCCGAGAGGAGGACGAGCGCCTCGGCCTCCACCACGCCCGCCACCAGCCCGGCCAGCGTGTCGTTGTCGCCGAACTTCAGCTCGTCCACGGACACGGTGTCGTTCTCGTTGATGACGGGCACCACCCCCGCCGCCAGCAGCCGCTCCAGGGCGTGCTTCACGTTGAGGTAGCGCCGCCGGTCCTGCACGTCCTCGTGGGTGAGGAGCACCTGGGCCACGGCCCGGCCCGCCCCGCTGAAGGCTTCCTCATAGGCCTGCATCAGCCGGCTCTGGCCCACCGCCGCGCACGCCTGCTTGCCGGGAATGTCCTTGGGGCGGCCCGGCAGGCCCAGGCGCTCCACGCCCAGGGCGATGGCGCCGCTGGAGACCACCACCAATTCCCGCCCCTGGGCCGCCCACAACAAATCCCGGCCCAGCGCATCGAAGTGGGGACGGTTGAAGCGCCCGGTGGCGTTCGTCAGCGCGTTGGTGCCGATCTTCACCACCACGCGACGGGCGGCGCGCAGGGCGGTGCGGCCAGCGGGAATCGAACTCACAGTCACCAGCGTAGGTCAGAATCGGAAACAGGGCGCGTCATCCGTGTGTTCACCCCTGTCGCTGTCCTCGGAACGAACAGCGGGAACGAACAGCGGGAACGTACGGGGACATGAAACCCACCCCGCCGGTGGCCATATAAAGTTCCGGATGCGTGGGGGCCTGGCGCCCCCACCAGGAGAAACGGTTTGAAGGAAATCCACGGCAACACCCTGGGCCTGAAGTCGAGCGAGCAGCACCGGCTGCGGAACACCTTCCGGCGGCGCGTGTCGCCGCACGAAATCGTGTCGCCCGAGCTTGCCCGCCACCTCACCGAGCTGTCGCGTGAGACGAACCGGCAGGTGGGTGTGCTCATCAACCGCAAGGGCGAAATCGAGCATGTGGTGGTGGGCAACGCGCACAAGCTGGAGCTGCCGGACATCGGCCGCGCCCGCGCGGGCCAGATTCGTCTGCGTGGCCTGCGGCTGGTCCACACCCACCTCAAGAGCGAGCCGCTGACGAAGGACGACCTGACGGACCTCGCGCTGCTGCGCCTGGACTGCGTGGCCGCCATCGGCGTGGGCGCGGAGGGCCTGCCCGGCGTGCTCCACTACGCGTACCTGGTGCCGGAGAACGGCAGCGGGGAGTTCTGGCACGTCGCCACCCTGCCCTCCGTCCACGGGGAGCAACCCAACCTGGAAGACACGCTGGGCGCGCTGGAGGAGGAGTTCAACCGCAAGGCGGCCGCCCGCACCGTCGGAGGCCGGGAGAAGGCCATCCTCGTGGCGGTGTGCCTGGACGGCAACCGCGGCAAGGCCGAGGCCAGCCTCGCGGAGCTGAAGGAGCTGGCGCGCACCGCGGGCGTGGAGGTCATCGACAGCGTGCTCCAGGTGCGCCGCGAGGCGGACCCGCGCTACCTCATCGGCCGCGGCAAGCTGGAGGACCTGAACCTGCGCTCCATGCAGTCCATGGTGGACCTGCTCATCTTCGACAAGGACCTCACCCCGTCGCAGGGGCGCCACATCGGCGAGGCCACCAGCCTCAAGGTGCTGGACCGCTCGCAGCTCATCCTCGACATCTTCGCGCAGCGCGCGCAGAGCGCCGAGGGCAAGCTCCAGGTGGAGCTGGCGCAGCTGAAGTACCGGCTGCCCCGGCTGGTGCAGAGCGACGACTCGCTCAGCCGGCTCGCGGGTGGCATCGGCGGACGCGGCCCTGGCGAGACGAAGCTGGAAATCGACCGACGCCGGGTGCGCGACAGGATTACGAATCTGGAGAAGCGCATCGACGCCATCAGCCGCGAGCGCAGCGTGCGGCGGGCCCAGCGCAACCGGCGCGAGCTGCCCGTCATCTCCATCGTCGGCTACACCAACGCGGGCAAGTCCACGCTGCTCAACGCGATTACCAACGCGGACGTGCTGACGGAGAACAAGCTGTTCGCCACGCTGGACCCCACCAGCCGGCGGCTGCGCTTCCCGCAGGAGCGGGAGGTCATCATCACCGACACGGTGGGCTTCATCCGGGACTTGCCCAAGGACCTGGTGGCGGCCTTCCGCGCCACGCTGGAGGAGCTGTACGACGCCAGCCTGCTGTTGCACGTGGTGGACGCGGCGGACCCGAGCTGCGACGACCAGGTGGAGGCGGTGGAGAACATCCTCGAGTCGCTGGACTTGATGGAGAAGCCGCGCCTCATGGTCTGGAACAAGGCGGACAAGCTGTCGCCGGAAGAGGTGGAGTCGCTGCTGCGCTCCAAGGGCGGCGTGGCCATCAGCGCCTCGACGCGCGAGGGGCTGGCGTCCCTGCTGGCCAAGGCGGACACCACCCTGTTCGCCGAGGGCGCCACCGAGGCCATCGGCGCCGTCTGACGGGGACGGACAGGCTGTTGCCGGACAGGCACGGCACCCTCTAGAGTCGGGGGCGCCGTGCCTACTTCCATTTCATTGCTGCCGCTCCAGGGCCTGCTCGCACAGGCCGCGCCGGACTACACCAAGCCGGTCTCCTCCCTGTCACCGAAGTACTTCGAGCTGCTGGAGCAGAACAGTCACATCATCTACCCCTCGCTGGCGGTGCTGACGCTGGTCATCATCGCCGCGGGCATCCTCCAGGCGTGGAGGACGCAGGACCTGGACGGCCTGCAGAAGAACGAGTTCAAGCGCGCCATCGTCAACGAGCTGCGCCGCAACATCAGCGGCATGCCCGGCGACATGCTGGCCAAGGCCGTGGGGTTGGACCGGCTCAAGACGAACCACCTCCTGGAGCAGATGCTGAAGGAGGGGCTGGTGGTGAGCCACACCAACTCGCAGCGGCTCACCGTGTGGCGCATCCGCGGCGCGACGCCGGACCCGAGCGTGCGGCAGTACTGACTCAGCCGCCCGACAGCTCCGACTTCGGCTGGCGCGTCATCAGGTCCACCACCGCGGCCTTCGCGTTCTTGCCTTCGTAGGCAATCAGGTAGACCTGATGGCAGATGGGCAGCTCCACGCCCGTCTTGAGCTCCAAGTCCCGGGCGCTCTTCGCCGTCTTCACGCCCTCGGCGACCTCCTTCATCTCCGCGAGGATGTCCGGCAGCTTGCGGCCCTTGCCCAGCTCCATGCCCACGTGCCGGTTGCGGCTCAGCTCGCCCGTACACGTCAGCACCAGGTCGCCCATGCCGGACAGGCCGGAGAGCGTCAGTGGGTTGGCGCCCTTGCGCACCGCCAGGCGCGTAATCTCCGCCAGGCCCCGGGTGATGATGGCCGCGCGCGCGTTGTGGCCCATGCCCAGCCCGTCCGCCATGCCCGCGGCAATGGCAATCACGTTCTTCAGCGCGCCGCCGTACTGCACGCC
Organism: Pyxidicoccus trucidator; assembly: GCF_010894435.1. Lineage (NCBI taxonomy): Bacteria > Pseudomonadati > Myxococcota > Myxococcia > Myxococcales > Myxococcaceae > Pyxidicoccus > Pyxidicoccus trucidator. The sequence continues at coordinate 631,918 of NZ_JAAIXZ010000001.1, forward strand.
CACCACGTCCGTGGACGTGTAGCTGCGGAACGTCTCCGTCTGCAGCGCCTTCTGGCAGCGCACCGCCACCTTGTCCCAGTGGGACGCAATCGTCACCACCGTGGGCATGCGCCTGGCCAGCTCCTTGGCGAAGCTGGGCCCGGAGAGCACCGCGATGTACGGATGGAACTCCTCCGGCAGGCAGTCCTCCAGCAGCTCCGTCATCGTCAGCAGCGTCTCGTTCTCAATCCCCTTGGACACGGTGATGAGGGGCACGTGGCGCGGGAGGTACGGCTTCGCCTTCGCCACCACCTCGCGCGTGGCGTGGCTGGGCGTGGCCAGCACCACCAGCTCCGAGCCGGCGAGCGCCTCCTCCAGGCTGTTGGTGGCGCGCACGCGCTCGGAGATGGGGATGCCCTTGAGGTAGGTGGGGTTCTCGTGCCGGGTGTTGATGGCCTCGACGACGGAGGGCTCCCGGCCCCACAGCCGCACCTCCTCGCAGTTCACCGCGAGGACGTTCGCCAGGGCTGTACCGAAGGAGCCGGAGCCGATGACACTGCCACGCATGCAGGACCTCGCTGGAGGGGGGGCGGCTCGCGCCGCTAGAGACCGGTGACGACGCCGAGGGAGAGGACCGGCATGAAGTCCGCGTCCTCGGGACGCGTCCGCACATCGCCACCCACTGTCACAGAGTAGGACGTTTTCTCGCTGAGGGGCACTTCGGCGCCAAAGCGGATGGGGAAGGCGCTGCCCGTCACCACCGACGGCGGCAGGCCCCCCAGCGGCGTGCGCTGCAGCGGCTCCGTGTCCAGGGAGAGGTGGTAGCGCACGTCCAGGAACAGGCGCGCGGAGAGCGGCCCCTTGCGCTGGAGGTTGGCGACGATGCCGGGCAGCACGTTCCAGTTGCGCCGGCCGCTGAGGTAGCGCGCGCCCCTCAGCTCCACGCTCGCCGGCCGGAGGAAGAAGGCCTTGCCCCCCTCCACCGCCAGCCCCACGCTCCACCGCGGGCCGCCGTCCAGCACCATCCACCGCCCGCCCAGGCGCAGCTCGTTCATCATCCCGTAGAGGCTGTCCACGCCGGCGATGACGTCCACGCGCGGCAGCACGCCATACGCCACCCGGGCGGACAGCGTGGGGAAGCCCAGTGAGAAGCCCGCCGCGAGCCCTCCCGCCCCCACCGTGCGCGCGCCCAGCAGGCTCACCCGGTTGGGCACCGGCGGCGGGCCGGGCGGAGGCCGCGGCGCACGCCGCGCGGGAGAGGCCACCCGGTCATCATCCACCGGGACGAGGGGCGGCACCTCGGGCAGCTTCGGGAGCGCCGCGGCGTCGCCCCCCGTCGGCACCGACGTGGCGCCGGGGAAGTCCTGCCACGCGGCATCGTCCGGAGCGCTGTTGCGCCGGGGAGCCTCCACCTCACCGCCGGGCGCGGCCCAGGCCTCGTCCGGCGTCGGGTTGCGCGCGGCGGGCGCCTCGGAGGATTGCGCCAGGACGGGCACGCCCGGGACGAGCAGCAGCAGGATGAGGAGGCGGGGGGAGACCATGGAAGCGGGCAGGAGCTTAAACCACCGGGCAGGACGACACGAGGGAAGCCCGCCCGCTCCCCGAGCCGGCGGGAGAGCCGTCCGGAAGCGGGCACCCCCCCACGGGAAACGTGGCCGCCGCGGCCTTCCTCCGGTCTACCATCCGCGCCGCGCCGACGTGCGCCAGGGAGAGACCACGGGATGAGGGCAGGAGGGCGCGCGGCACTGGTCGTGGCACTGACGCTGGGCGCATGCCGCGCCCGCACCGGAGACGCCACCTCGGCGGACGCGGGCCCCGGCGCGGGCCTCAGGGCCCAGGCCGGCGCGCTGGCGCTTCCGGGCTGCGACGTGCTGCTCCCCACGGACGTGCGCGAATTGATGCTGCCCGGCTTCTCCATGCGGGAGGAGCGCGCGTGCCCCACGTGCGGCCCGCTGTGCGCCTTCCGCTCGACGGCGGACGCGGACACCTCCGTGTCGGTGGCCTGGGACTGCAACCCCCGCTACACGCAGGCGGACGTGCACTCGCTGCTGGCCCCCACCCTGCGCGCCGGAGGCACCGAGGTGCCCGCGCTGGGCCGCGCCGCCGTCCGCCGCGCGCCCGCCCAGGGCATGCTCCAGGTGATGACGTGGGACGACGACACGCCCTGCGCGCTCGTCGTCACCTGGCTGGGCGTGGACGCGGACCGGGCGCTGGACGTGGCGCGCTCCACCCTCGGCGCCACCACCCCGGCCTTGCTCGCCACGCCGCCCGCCGACGCGGGCGAGCCCTGAAACGGCGCGGGGGCCGGCCCCGCGACGCGCGGAAGCGGCCCCCGACGGCGACAGGCCCTCACGGGCCCCGCGCGCTCACAGCGTGCGCAGGTACTCCACCAGGTCGTCGATTTCCGCGTCGCTGAGGTGCGACGTGGAGCCGTGCTGGTTGCTCTGCCGGCCCTGGACGAAGCGCTCCTTCAGCGTCAGGGCGCTGCCGTCATGCAGGTACGGCGCCGTGCGGGCCAGGCCCAGCAGCGACGGCGTGTTGAGGCCCACCTTGCGCACGTTGGCGTCGTCCTGGATGGGGCCCGTGACGATGAAGGTGCCCACGTCGGCCTGCTTGTTGTTGGTGAGCGTCTCGCCCTCGTGGCAGCCGTCGCAGGCGGCCTTCTTGAAGACGAGCGCGCCACGGGCCTGCGCGTCGGTGAGCGTCTCGCGCTTGTGCGGGTTGTCCGGCGCGGGGATGACGTCGATGAAGGAGGACAGCTGCGACACCATGACGCCGTCCAGCGCCGAGCCGCCCATGCGCTTGCGCACCGTGGTGTCCAGGAAGTCGCGCAGCGTGGGGAACTCGCCGCTCCAGTGGAACGGGCCCGTCTGCGTCACCTTGCGGCCCGCGAGGCTGGGCGTCTGGCGCGGGCCGTCCGGGAAGCCCCAGACGTGGCCGTCATCCCGGGCGTCCAGGTGGCAGGACGCGCAGGAGGCGCCCACCGAGGCGCTCGTCATGCGCGAGTCCAGCGCGGAGAAGAACAGCTTGCGGCCCGCCACCGCGTGGGGCTCGAGCGTGTCGCCGGCCACCGGCAGCGGCTGGCCCTCGGCGCGCACGTTGGCCACGCCGGAGGAGCCGTCGCTCACCAGCGTCGTCACCGTGTGGTCGAACGCGTTGTAGACGTACGCCTTGCGCCCGTCCCGCGTCATGGCGATGCCGCTGGGCCCGGAGCCGACGCGGATGAGCTGGCGCACGCTGCTGCCGGTGAAGTTGGTGATGTCCGGCCCGGAGCGGCGGTCCGTGGGGATGATGGCCACGTTGTCCGTCTCGCGGTTCACCACGAACACCCAGAGGCCCGACGGGTCCACCACCGCGGCCACCGGGCCTTGGATGGCGTGCGTGGGCTCCGGGCTGACGATGGTGGAGGGCGGGAAGTCCGGCATCTCCTCCGGGGGCGGACGGCACTGGTCCAGGTCGTCCACCACCGGCGTGCCATCCTCCGTGTCGAAGGTGACGATGCCCGGGGCCACCACGCCGGCCGAGCTGCACGGGCTGCCGCCGCCGTACAGCGAGTCGCCGCCGGAAGGCATGCCCGGCTGCGTCGTGCCGCCGAGGGGGTCCTCGCGGGCCCACAGCACCGGGGCCAGGGCGCGCTCGCCGTCCGGCGTCAGCACCACGTCCGCCATGCCGCGCGGCCGGAAGGAGAGGTTCACCTCCAGGCCCGTAAACCGGTCCGTGGTGGGCTGCGAGGGGTCGCGCACGTTGGCGCGCGAGTACAGGTCCGTGCGCTCCTTCATGACGCGGGGCCGGCCGGAGTCCGACAGGTCCACCATCACCATGTCGCTGTGGCGGAAGAGGCTGACGAGCGCGCGCTTGCCGCCGTCCACGAGGGCGATGCCGCGCGGCTCCTCGCCCACCGGCAGCTCCCAGCGGACCGACAGCGAGCGCGTGTCCACGGCCATCAGCGTGCCGTGCTCGGTGGAGTCCAGCGCGGTGCTGTTCACCACGTACAGCGTGTCCCCGCCCGGCGTCACGGCGAGGCCCATGGGCTCCACGCCCACGGGGATGCGCGCCGCCTCGTTCCAGTCACCCCGGCGGATGACGGACACGGTGCGCTCGGCGCGGTTGGAGACGTAGACGGTGTCGTCCGGCCCCACCACCACGCGCTCGGGGCCGCGGCCGACCTTCACCTCGCCCACCTTCTCGCCGCGCCCGGTGTCCACCACCGCGAGCACGCCGTTGTCGGCGTCCACCACGTACAGGAAGGCGTCATCGCGGCTGAGCGCCACCGAGCCCGACGAGTTGTTCCACGTCGCCTCGGCCTGGCGGTCACCACACGCCGCCAGCCCCAGCGTCGAAGCCAGCACCACGGCAAGAACGTGCCGTCTCATAGGGAATGTCCTCCTCGCGACGTCCCGGCCACCACCCACCCGCCCGCGCCAGACTCCGGGACACCTGCGTCATGTGAGGGGGAACTGGCGGCCGGCCCTGGTCGCTCGCCTCCCCCGCGACCCCACATGCTTGCACCAGAACCCCCCGAAAGTCGATTCCTTCCACACCCGGTGTGTGGGCGATGGACAGTCCGGGGCCACCCCCTGGGTGAAACGCCACGAGCATGTGGCACCGGGTGGGAGTAAAGGAGTGGAGTCGTGGCGCGCTCCCCCCCTGTCATCCTCAACTTCCGGCGCACGTTCGCCCTGCTCATCGTCCTGGTGGTGGTGCCGTCCGCCGGCCTGTCCGGCTTCGGGGTGGTGGCCATCATCAACGAGCGCGCCGCGGTGGAGAAGCGGCTGGAGTCCGCCTGGCGCGGGACGCTGGAGTCCCTGTCGGCGGAGCTGCCCCGGGCCCTGGCCTCGGCCGACCTGGTGGAGGAGGCGGGCGCGCTGAGCCTGCGGATGCCGGACGGTCGGGTGGTGTCGGAGCCGGACGGCACCTTCCAGGTCGAGGACGGACGCGTCCACACCAGCGACCCCCAGTTGATGGAGGCCTTCACGGCCGTGCTCCCGGAGGCCGGCTCCGTGCCCACCGAGCCCACCGTCTTCTCGCTGGCGGCGGGCGGCCGCGCGCTGCTGGTGGCGGCCGAGCGGCGGGGCGACGACGTGCGCGGCGTGCGCCTGTCGGTACGGGCGCTGGAGTCGCTGCTGGCCGAGCGGGTGGACTCGCGCGTGGTGTCCGGCGAGCCGGTGCTCTTCACCCTGCTGCCCGTGCCGCGCGAAGTCGTGAGCGAGGGCGGGCTGATGGGCAAGCTGGTGTCGGAGGTGGCGCAGGCGCGCGCCAGCGCCCTGGCCCCGGTGGGGCTCGCCGAGCGCGTGTTGGACCCGCCCCTCCAGGACTTCCGGCTGGTGGTGCTGCCCACCGGCGAGGACCCGGTGGCGCGCGCCTCCACGCGCAACCGCGTGGTGTACGGCGTGCTGCTGGGCCTCTTCTACCTGACGCTCACCTTCGGCGTCGCCTACACGGGCCGCGCCCTCTACCGCGAGGCCCAGCTGTCCCGGATGAAGACGGACTTCGTGTCGCTGGTGAGCCATGAGCTGCGCACGCCGCTCACCTCCATCCGCATGTTCATCGAAACGCTCGCCCTGGGCCGGCTGAAGGACCCCGCGCAGATGCAGGAGGTGCTCACCCTGCTGACGCGCGAGACGGAGCGCCTGTCCATCTTCATCGAGCGCGTGCTGGACTGGGCGCGAATCGAGGGGGGCCGCAAGGTGTACCAGCGCACGCCCCTGCCGGTGACCGAGGTGGTGGAGGCGGCCGTGGCGGCCTTCCGCGCGCAGCGGCTGGAGGGCGGCGTGGAGCTGAAGCTGGACGTGCCCGAGGGCCTGCCGCGGCTGGACGCGGACAAGGACGCCATCGCCGGGGCGCTGCTCAACCTGCTCCAGAATGCGTACAAGTACAGCGGCCCGGACGACAGGCGCATCACCCTGTCCGCGCGCGCCGGGGGCAGGTTCGTGGACCTCATGGTGGAGGACAACGGCGTGGGCATCCCCACGAAGGAGCGCAAGCGCATCTTCGAGCGCTTCTACCGCGTGGACAACCTGCTGACACGGCGCACGGAGGGCAGCGGACTGGGGCTGGCCATCGCCCGGCGAATCATCGAGGCTCACGGCGGACGCATCGGCGTGCAGAGCGAGCCCGGCAAGGGCAGCCGGTTCACCATCCACCTGCCGGTGGGGAAGGCATGACGGAGACGACGCGGCGCATCCTGGTGGTGGAGGATGACCTGTCCATCCTCGCCGGCCTGTCCATGAACCTTCGCTTCGAGGGCTACGAGGTGCTCCAGGCCCAGGACGGCCGCACGGGGCTGGCGCGCGCGCTGGACGAGGCGCCGGACCTGGTGGTGTTGGACTTGATGCTGCCGGAGCTCAACGGCTTCGAGGTCCTCAAGGAGCTGCGCCAGCGCGGCCGGGACACGCCCGTGGTGGTGCTGTCCGCCAAGGGCATGGAGACGGACAAGATTCTGGGCCTCAACCTGGGCGCGGACGACTACGTGGTGAAGCCGTTCGGCCTCCAGGAGCTGCTGGCGCGAATCAAGGCCGTGCTGCGCCGCCGCTACCCCACGGTGGGCGCGGCGCCGCCGCCGGTGACGTTCGGCGACGTCAGCGTGGACATGACCGCGCGCACCGTGGCCCGCAACGGCACGCAGGTGGAGCTGACGGCGCAGGAGTTCAAGCTGCTGGCCCACTTCCTCGGGCACCCGGGGCGCACCTTCACCCGCGAGGAGCTGCTGTCCGGCGCGTGGGGCTACCACTACGAGGGCAGCGCCCGCACCGTGGACAACTTCATGCGCCAGCTCCGGCTGAAGTTCGAGCCGGACCCGGAGGCGCCCCGCCACTTCCTCACCGTGCGCGGCCTGGGCTACCGCTTCGAGCGCTGACGGGGGCTCCGAGCCTGGGGCCTGGGAACTGGGGAGCCTGGGCGTCTCGGGCGAGAGGCTCCCGCTCAGGGCCCGGCGATGCCGATGTGGCGCGAGTCCTCGAGGTCGAAGGGCTTGCCGTCGAAGCGGCCGTAGCGCTCGCGCGGGACGAGGCCGGCGGCGTTGAGGGCCGTGTCCAACTCCTCGGGGGAGAAGTGCCGCAGCTTGAGGCGGCGGATGGGGCTGGGGCCGCCGGGCTGCTTGCGCTCGCGCAGGTGCAGGGCGAACAGCGGGCGGCGCGGCTCCAGGCCGGCGCCGGGCTCCTCGTCGTCGCGCGGGAGCACCGGCTCGCGGGGCGTGTTGAGCACGTCGTAGACGAAGGTGCCGCCGGGGGCCAGGTGGTAGCGCACCGTGGCCAGGAAGGCCTCCAGGTCGTCATTGCCCTGCATCAGCCCCAGCGCGTGCTGCGGGGCCAGCACCAGCGGGAAGCGGTCCGGCAGGCGCAGCGAGCGCAGGTCCATCACCTGGAAGCGGGCGCGGTTGGAGACCTCGGCGGACTCCGAGGCGCGGCGCTCCTCGGCGGAGCGGATCATCACCTCGGACGGGTCCACGCCCACCGTGGTGAAGCCATGCTCGGCCAGCGCCCACACCACGCGGCCGTTGGCGGCGCCCAGCACCAGCACGGGCTCGCCGTGCTCGTTTGCCTGCCGCGTGTAGAAGAGGAGGTCCGGCTCCTGCCCCACCAGTGAAAGCGGCGTCCGGCCCCGCGCGTCGTTGCCACCCATCGTCCCACGGCCTAGCACGTTTCCGGGGCTGGCCGGGACAACCCCGTGCACACGGTGGGAACGGGGTTGCCCACCGCGTGTCCGGGAGCGGACGCTCCTCCCCCCTCCAGGGACACTCGGGGCTGGCATCCGCCTTGCGAAGGGAGGGGCGCGGACGCGGTGGCCCGTCCAGGGCGGCCGGTTTCTGGATTCTTCGCAGGGGTGGTGGCGGATGACGCGCGGATGGCGTTGGGCGGGCGCGCTCTTCATGGCGGGCGCGATGTGGACGACGGTGGGTTGCGCCTCCAAGGGCAGCGACGAGTCGGAGCGGGGCAACCCGGGGATGGATGACCCCAACCCCCAGGACGAGCGGCCGGGTGAGCTGCCGCCTCCCACGAACCCGCCGTGGGGCGATGGTGGCGTGCCGGACAGCGGCACGGACGCGGGCACGCCGCCTCCCGACGACGGAGGCACCGAGCAGCCGCCGCCCGACGGTGGCACCCAGCAGCCGCCTCCGGATGGAGGCACGACGCCTCCGCCCGACGGGGGCACCGAGCCGCCGCCTCCGGGCCGGAGCGTGGAGATTCCGCCCCTGCCCGCGGCGCCGGGCTGGAAGTTCTACGGCGTGGACCAGGGCGGCCCGCAGACGGTGTACGGCGTGACGGCGGACGAGGGCGGCAACGTCTGGGTGGCCGGTGGCGAGGAGGGGCTCTTCCTGCTGAAGCCGGGCGCGGAGACGTTCCAGCGCTTCGGCCTGGCGGACGGCCTGCGGCCCTACGGCTTCATGCCGGACGGCAGCGCGCCCCCGGGGCCCAAGTACCTCAAGGTCATCTCCGTGTCCGGCGGCAAGGCCGGCTCCGTCTTCGTGGGCTACGAGGGCATGCCCGGCAAGGGCGCGGACCACTGCGAGAGCAACTGGGACGGCCCCAGCCCGGACCCGGCGCGCTACAAGAGCGGTGACGCGGACAAGGTGACGCTGCAGCGGGATGGCACGCTGAGCGTGGTCCACTACGACATCTTCTCCGGCCCCGGCGTGGTGCGGGACGAGCTGCGCGGCCGCGAGAAGATCTGCAGCATCCTCCGCATCCGCTACGACAAGAACACGGCCAGCGTCTGGTTCGGCGCCAACCACGGCTTCGCGCGCGGCGAGGCCGAGTTCAGCGGCGCGCCCATGTGCAACGGGCAGCTCGGCTGCTCGGGCGTGCTGGAGCACGTGCACCCGCACATCAACGCGCTCAACGCCGCGGGCAGCGTCGTCCTCCTCACGGACGCGTACTACGGCGTGGGCCTGGACCCGAGCGGTGACGTCTGGTTCGGCGGCTCGGACCGCTCCACGCGCTTCCTCTACGGGACGAATGGCGGCAACTTCTGGCGCGCGCAGACGGGCACCGAGAACAACATGGCCAACAAGCTGGACGTGTGGCCGGACGCGAAGCCCGAGTACTCGAAGCCGAACGAGCGCGTGCAGGACAGCGTGTCCGGCGTCGCGGTGGCCCGGGACGGCTCGGTGTGGATGAGCTCGTTCTCCAACGGCCTGGCGCACCTGGACTCGAGCGGCAACGTGACGCGGCGGATGGGTGACGGCTCCGGGCTGGTGGCGAAGCACCTCTCGGCCCTCTCCCTGGACCCGGCGGACGGCAGCATCTGGGCGGGCGCCAGCTGGGGTGGCGGCATCTCCCGCGTGAAGGGCGGGGACATCACCAACTACAGCCTGAACACCTTTGGCCGGAAGTACGTCATGTCGCGCATCAGCGACATCCAGGCGGACCGCTCCGGAGACAAGCGCCGCATGCTCGTGGCCTTCATGGGCCACGACGACACCGTCAACAAGAAGTGGGTGACGGGCGGCATCGGCATCTATTCGGGTGACTGACCCCACACGGGTAGCCTGAAGGCACGGCGGCCGTCCTCCTCGCCGGGGGGACGGCCGCTGACTTTTTTGCAGGTGAAGCGCCCTACTTCGGCAGCACCTTGTACTTGTCGAACAGGGCCTGCTGGCGGCTGGTGAGCGGCACCTGCTTCCCCGCCAGCCACATGCCCACCGGACGCGAGGACAGCTCCAGCGGGTCGCCGTTCCACAGCACCAGGTCCGCCGGAGCGCCCGGCGCAATCCGGCCTCCGTCCAGGCCGAACGCCGCCGCCACGTCCTGCGTCACCGCGCGCAGCGCGTCCGTGTGCGGCAGGCCCCACGCCACCGCGTTGCCCGCCTCCTGAGCCAGCGTGCGCACCATCGCGGGCTCACCCAGCACGGAGAAGAGCACCTGCACGCCCGCCGCGCGCAGCAGCGCCGCCGAGTCTCCCCGGCTGTTCAGCCTGTCGAAGTCCGCCGGCAGGTTCTGCGTGGGCTGGAGGATGACCGGCACCTTCGCCGCCGCCAATTCGGGCGCCACCATCCACGCCTCGCTGCCCCCGGCGAGGATGAGCTTCAGGCCGTACTCCTTCGCCAGCGACAGCGCCGCGCGCAGGTCCGACACGCGGTCCGCCCTCACCACCACCGGCAGCCGGCCCGCCAGCACCGGCTGCAGGGCCTCCAAATCCAGCCGGCTCGCCGCCACGTCGCGCATGCGGCGCTGCTCGTAGTCCGCCTTGCGCCGGCCGTACTCGCGCGCGTCGAACAGCAATTCGCGCAGCCGCTCCAGCACGCGCGCCCGGGAGCCGGACACCGCGTCGCGGCCCGTCACTCCCAGGTTGATGTGCATGGCCAGCGTGGCCTGGCGGATGGCGCCATCCGTCGTGACGAAGGCGCTCTGCCCCGCCACCAGCCCGCCCTTCGGCGCCGCCACCGCGCCCGTCACCCCGCCCAGCCGCGCCACCGGAAAGACGGCCGACGCCGGGTTGATGCTGTCCGAGGCCTGGAGCGCCGCGCGCACGTCCTGCTTCGCCGCATCCCCGCGCAGCCCTTCGTCCTGCGTCGTCTCCTCGGCCCCCACCTCCACCAGCCCCAACTCCGTCAGCGGGTCGATGAGGCCCGGCGTCAGCACCCGGCCCTTCCCGTCCACCGCCTCGCAGCCCGCTGGCGCCACGGCCGCGCCCACGCTCCGCACGCGGCCGTCGGCCACCACCACCGTGACGTCCTTCAGCCACGCGGTGCCGGTGAAGGCCGTCACGCCCTGGAACGCGGTGCAGGTCGCCTTGCCTGGCGGCAGTGGCTGGGCGCAGGCGCGGTCCTTCCCCGCGTCGCAGCGCGTGGCCAGCCCGAGGTCCTGAAGCGACGGCACGGGCGCGGCGGCGGCCACCAGCCTGGCGGCGTTGGCGGCGCTGTCGCCCACCTCGAAGTCGCTCGGGTCCACCGCGCCCGTGGCCGCGTCATAGGTGACGACGCCGTCCGTCCACACGCGCTGCGCCCGCGCGTACACGCTCAGCGGGTGCCCCTTCCACAGCACCACGTCCGCCATCTTCCCCGGCTCCAGCGAGCCGGTGACGCCCTCCACGCCCATCATCCACGCGGGGTTGAGCGTCACCCAGCGCAGCGCCTCCTCCTCGGTGACGGGGATGCCGGACTCGAGCGCGCGCCACATCGCCTTGCCCGCCTCCTGGTTCAGCCGCTGGATTCCGTACTGCGAGTCGGAGTGGATGACGGCCTTCCCGCCCGCCTGCGCCACCAGCGCCGCGTTCTCCGGGATGCCGTCCCACGCCTCCAGCTTGAAGCCCCACCAGTCCGCCCACGTGGCCACGCCCACGTTCTTCTCCGCCAGCCTGTCACGCAGCTTGTAGGCCTCCAGCGCGTGGTGGAAGGCGCGAATCTGGAAGCCCGCTTCGTCCGCCACCTGGAGCATCACCGCCATCTCGTCCGCGCGGTAGCAGTGGTTCTGCACCAGGACGTTGCCGCGCAGCACCTCGGCCAGCGTCTCCAGCTTCAAGTCGCGCAGCGGCTCGGGGCCCGCCTCGTCGGGCTTCTTCTCCTTCTTCGTCCGCCAGTCCTCCCACTTGCTCATGTACTCGCGCGCCTGCGCGAAGGCCTGCCGGTAGCCGGCCACGTTGCCCATGCGCGTGGAGGGCGCCACCTTCTTCCCCTCGCCATAGACGCGCCGGGGATTCTCTCCGCACGCCATCTTCAGGACGTCCTTCGCCCCCGGAAAGCGCATCTCCGCCGCCGAGCGGCCGAAGTGCAGCTTCGCCGGGTAGCCCCGCCCTCCCACCAGGTTGGCGCTGCCCGGCAGCACCAGCAGCGAGGTGATGCCTCCCGCCGCCGCGCGCCGCAGCCCCGGGTCCTGCGGCCAGAAGGCGTGCTCGGCGGAGACCTCGGCCGTCACCGGCGCGGTGGCCTCGTTGCCATCGTCGTTTGAGAAACTGGAAGGCGAGGCGTACACGCCCAGGTGACTGTGCGCGTCGATGATGCCGGGCGTCACGAACAGGCCGGTGCCGTCCACCTCCTCGGCCCCCGGGGGCGTCGCCACGTCCGCGTTACGGCCCACCGCCACCACCTTCCCGTCGACGAAGGCCACCGCGCCGTCCTCCAGCGCCGGGCCGGTGGCCGGCATCACCGTGGCGTGACGCACCACCACCGCGCGGGGCTGCTTCCAGACGCGGGAGGTTGGCGTGACAGAGGAGACTTCCACGGGCGGCGGCGTCGCCTCGGGGACTGTGGCGCAGGCGGCGGCCAGCAACAGCAGCAGGGAGGGGGTGCGCATGGGGGCCCTCGTAGCAGGTCGTCCCAGGGCCGGCCACGCTCGGCTGCCCGCTGGGCGGAGACAGTGCGGACTACAGGAAGTCACCACGCGTCCCGAAGCCGTCTACAATCCCCGCCAGTCATGCCTGCCCTACCGCCATCCCCCATTCCCACACACACCGTCGTCGGCGCACGGGCGCAAGGGGAGCGGCTGTCCGCTCAGCACTTCCACCTCGTGCTCCTCGACACCGAGCGCGCCGGCACCGTCTTCCCCCTGGCCAACGAGGCGCTCAGCGTCGGCAAGGCCTCGGACAACGACGTCGTCATCGACCACCCCACCGTCAGCCGCAACCACCTGGTGGTGCGCCGCCAGGGCGACCGCTTCCTCGTGCAGGACCTGGGCTCCACCAACGGCACCTTCCTCGACGGCGCCCAGGTGCGCGAGGCGTACCTCCGCCCGGGCGCACTCCTGGAAGTCGGCGACGTGCGCCTGCGCTTCAGCCCGCAGGTGTCCCCCGTCCAGGTGGAGCCCACCGTCGAGGACCGCCTCGGCGATTTGGTCGGCCGCAGCGTGCCCATGCGGCAGATATTCGCCCTGCTCCAGCGCATCGCCCCCACCGACTCCACCGTGCTGCTGGTGGGCGAGACGGGCTCCGGCAAGGGCGCCGCCGCCAAGGCCATCCACAAGCTCAGCCCCCGCTCCCCCGGGCCGCTCGTCGTCTTCGACTGCGCCAGCGTGTCCGACTCCCTCATCGAGAGCGAGCTGTTCGGCCACGAGAAGGGCGCCTTCACCGGCGCGGTGGGCCAGCGCATCGGCTGCCTGGAGCGCGCCAACGGCGGCACCCTCTTCCTCGACGAAATCGACGACCTGGCCCTGGACCTCCAGCCCAAGCTGCTGCGCGCGATTGAGGACCGCGAGTTCCGCCGGCTCGGCTCGTCCTCGCCCATCTCCTTCGACGCGCGCATCGTCGTCGCCAGCAAGAAGGACTTGTGGTCCGAGACGCAGGCGGGCCGCTTCCGCGAGGACCTCTACTTCCGCCTCTCCGTCTTCACCTTCAGCCTGCCCCCCCTGAGAGACCGCAAGGAGGACATCCCCCTGCTGGTGGACACCTTCGCCGGCGAGGGGCTGTGGACGCGGCTGCCGGAGAAGATTCGCGAGCAGTTCACCGGGCACACCTGGCCGGGCAACGTGCGCGAGCTGCGCAATGCGCTCGAGCGCGCCCGGCACATGGTGGACATCCCCGAGCTGGCCGGGGACACGCTGCTGCGCGAGTTCACCCGCGAGGCCCCCGCCGCCGCCGGGGACTCCCTCCCCGTGGAGTTCACCGGCCCGTTCAAGGTCTGCAAGGACGAGCTGATTCGCGCCTTCGAGCGTGAGTACCTCACCCGGCTGCTGGGCCGCGCCCGGGGCAACATCGCCCGCGCCGCCCGCGAGGCCGAGCTGGACCGCAAGCACCTCTACTCGCTGCTGCACAAGTACGGGCTGGTGCAGAGCGAGGGGGACTGACGGCGCGGCACCGGCCTGGCCCACGTGTCAGGGCCGGGCTCCGAGGACTTCGCGGCGCGTGGGTTGCGCGCCGCGGGAGCACGGGGCGGAAAAGTGCCGGGCAGCGGACTCAGGCGTGAAAAAGCCGTGACACGGAGTGCACGCTTGGCATGGTGGCGCCGCACTCCCAGTCACCTCATCCCCCTTGAGGAGGGTTCACGATGAAGCGTCCGTCCCCCTGGCTCGCCGTGCTGTGCGCGGGTTTCTTCTCCACCCACGCCACCGGCTGCTTCGGTCAGTTCAAGCTCACGCAAGGCATCTGGAACTTCAACAAGAACGTCTCCGGCAACAAGTTCGTGCAGTGGCTGATGTTCCTCGTGCTGACCATCATCCCCGTCTACGGGCTCGGCGCGCTCATCGACGCGCTCGTCATCAACAGCATCGAGTTCTGGACCGGCAGCAACCCCGTGGGCAGCGTCGACGGCCAGGACGACGGCACCCGCATCGTCAAGCTCAGCCCCACCGACACGCTGCGCCTGTCCAGGGACGCGGAGACCGGCGTGATGCGGCTGCAGCTGGACCGCGCGGGCCAGGAGTCCATGGTGCGCTACTTCGAGCCGCTGGAGAACGGCATGGTCGTCCGTGACGAGGCCGGCGCCCTGCTCATCCAGGCCCAGGAGGCGGCGGACGGCGCCGTGGCCGTGACGGACGCGGCCGGCACCACCATGACGGTCCACGCCGCCGAGGCCCTCGCCGTCGCCCGCCGCGTGTACGAAGAGGGTGGCGCCGCGGCGCTCGCGCAGCACGCGAGGGCGCAGACGGACATGTCTCGCGGCCTGGCGCTCGGCGCCTGCGTGGCCCCGTAGCCGCCCAGGGGGCGTGCTGTTCGGAAATGTCGGGACATTTCGCGACGCAAAACCCCCGACATTTCCGAACAGCACGCCTCCGACTCCTCCCGGGGGCAGGACTCCTCCGTCCCTTGCTCCCAGCTTCCCCGTAACGCCGGGCCAGCCCCGCCCCGGTCTTCAAACAGCACCGCGTCGGTGATTGCGGAGCGTGGTTTCCTCCGCGCCCCGCCCCAGGTCTTCAAACAGCACCGCGTCAGCAGTGGCCGGGCGTGGTTTCCTCCGGGCCCCGCCCCCCTGCTACCGTGCCGCGCCATGTCGGCGTTGGTGCTCGGTGGTTCAGCGGTCGTCCCGTCCCTGTTGCTGTTCTGGTACGTCTACGCGAGGGACCAGCGGCCGGAGCCACATGGCCTGCTGCTCCGCACGTTCCTGCTCGGCGTGGCCACCTGCGCCCCCGTGCTGCCCGTGGCCCTGGCGCTCCAGGCGCTCGGTGAGCCGCTCGCCGTGGGCGTCTGGGGCTCCGCGCTGGTGCGGGCCTTCCTCGGCGCCGCCATCCCCGAGGAGGTGTTCAAGTTCCTCGTCCTGTACCTCTACGTCTGGCGCAAGCCCGCCTTCGACGAGCCGCTGGACGGCGTGGTGTATGGCGTCACGGCCTCGCTGGGCTTCGCCACGCTGGAGAACATCCTCTACGTGAGCGAGCACGGGCTGGGCGTGGCGATTCTGCGCGCCATCACCGCCGTGCCGGGCCATGCCTTCACCGGCGTCATCATGGGCGCCTTCGTCGGCCGCGCGAAGCTCGCCGAGGAGTCGTCGCAGCGCTTCGGCCTGCTCGCCGCGGGGCTCGCCTGGGCCACCCTGCTGCACGGCGCCTATGACACCTTCCTGATGACGAACACGAACTTCGCCGTGCTCGCGTTCGGCGTGCTCCTCATCGAGGTGCAGTGGGGCCGCAAGCTCTACCGCACCCTCCAGTCCGAGCAGCTCGCGCACATGGCCGCGCTCGGCCCCATGTCCGGAGAGCTCATCGTCGAGCAGACCCCCCTGGTCATGAATGGCCCGAGCGTCCCCGTGGCCACGGCGAGCGCCGTCATGCGGAGTACCGGACCGCAGGAGGCGCCCTGGCTGCTCGAGAACCTCCGGGAGCCCCGGCGCTCGGCGGGTGCGTGGCTGAAGCTCGTCATCGGTGGCCTGGGCCTGACGGCGGGGAGCCTGTGGCTGCTCGCACTCGCCGCCGCCATGTTCCAGTACGAATTCAAGGAGGCAACGGACTACGTCGCCTGTGCCCTGCTGGGCGGCATCTCGCTGGCCGCCGCCGGCGGCTTCCTGTGGCTGTTCCGCTCGGGACTGCGAGAACCGGAGGTCCTCCCCGAGCGGTAGCCCCACACCTCACGGAGGAGGGACGCCCGCGTCCAGCATCTCCCCCGGCTCGGGGCCGAAGCGCGCATCCACGGCCGTGGCCTTGAAGGTGCCCTCCAGGCTGCGGCCGGCGCCGTAGCCGTCCCCCTTCTGGAAGGACATGGAGAAGTCCCCGCGCGTCGTCTCGCCCGGGTTGCCACCCTCGTCCAGTTGGAGGTCGCCGTTCTCCACCGGAGCGAAGACCCGCGAGGGCTCGCCCGCGTTGAGGTGCACCACGGTGGCGCGCGCCAGCCCCGAGGGCGTCATCCCCGAGAGGTCCACCTTCGAGCCGGGCCGCAGCTCCAGCCCCTCGGTGGCCACGGTGAGCCGCACCACCAGGTCCACGTCCAGCTCGTTGTTCCGGTAGTAGCTCACCTGGAGCGCCTCGGCGTTGCGGAGCACCTCCACGCGGGAGACGTCCCCCAGCGGGAAGAGCTCCGACACGCTGCCGGACAGCTCGTTGTCCGACAGCCCGCACGCCGTCAGCCCCGCGCCGCACGCCAGGGCCGCGAGCGCCCATGCCACCAGTGCCCGCGTCGCCCGACTCATTGCTCCACCGCGAGCTTCAGGGTGCCGCTGTCCGGCGCCACCACCGGGGCCCGGTACATGATGACGCGCTTGCCGTTGGACAGGTACGCCAGCTTGGGAGACCAGCCGCCGCCCGCGTCCACCAGTTGCTCGCGCCAGATGCCGGAGATGCGCGTGGACACCACCAGCTCGTCGTCACCCGGGTTGCAGCTGGTGTCGTTGCGGCCGGACTCCAGCGCGCAGACGTAGAAGGCGATGGACGGCTCGTGGTTCACCGGGTCGAACGCCAGCGACGGGTACCAGCCGCCGGTGCCGATGTTGTACACGGGGTCCGGCGAGGACCAGTCGCTGGCCGCGGTGCACTTCGTCGCCGAGCTCTCGTCGCATTCAATGTACGTGAGCTTGTCGCCAACCTTGTCCACCACGGCGATGCCGAAGCCCGCCGTCGCGTCATACGCCACCGAGGCGCCGAGCTGCGTGTTGCTCACCGCCTGCACGCGCACCGCCGCGGACCAGGTGGAGCCATCCGTGTTGCGCCGCTGGAAGATGACGTCCGTGCCGCTGGCCATCGCGCCCTCGACGGCCTTGTCGTGGACCAACGCAGGCTGGTTACCCGCCATGATGAGGGAGATGTGCGCACCCCAGCCCAGCTTGTCATTCCCGCCCGGCGTCAACATGCGCGCCTGCCATGCCGTGGGGCCGCCCACGGCCAGCTCCAGGTCGCTCGGGCCCCAGTCCTGGTTGGGGAATTGCCCCTGGTGCCCGTCGCGATAGGCAACGAGGGCCTGATTGCCGGAGAAGACAATGGAGGGGTTGAGGCCCACGAGGAAGCCGCTGTCACTGACCGGGTTGCCTCCAGGCGCCTGGTTGGAGCGCGTCACGGCGATGCGCTGCGTCCACGTGCCGTTGGCGCTCCGGTACGCCACCGCCAGGTCGCTCTGCCACCAGAACGTCGAGTCGTCACTGCCACCGCCCAGGTACGTCAACGCCGGCTGCCCGTCCGGGCCGAAGGCCAGGGACACGCCGTACACGCGCTGCACCTTGGCCACCGTCTCCGCCGCACCCAGCGTGCCGGCGTTGAACTCGCGGTAGCGCAGCTCGAAGTCGAAGGCGTCGTTCGTCTTGGTGGTCAGCTTGACGAAGTACGCCATGCCGATGCGGTCCTGCGGCCCCACCGCCATGGCGATGGAGGAAATCAGGTGGAACTCGCTCGGGTCCGAGTCCACCACCAGCCGGGTGAAGCGCGATTGAGAGTTGGGGTCACCCGCATCGGGGTTGCCCGCGTCGGGGTTGCCTGGGTTGTCCTTGCCGCATCCCAGCGCTAGCGCCATTCCCAGTGCCCAGGCGTGCCGTCTCATGTGCTTCTCCTTGCGTGTTGTCGGCTCTGTACGACGTCTCGCCATCCTACGTCAGCGGGCCGTCGAGGGGAGCAGCCGAGCGGGTTTCATCTTCACGGCGGCGCGCGCCACGCTGGGTTAGGCTCGCACCCCATGCCACGCGCGAGCTCCCCCCGGCGCCGCCTGTCCCGGCGCTCCTTCATCCAGCGGCTGTCCTTCCTTGGCGGAGGCGTGGTGCTGCTCGGCCCCGCCTGCAAGCGCTCCGAGGAGAAGGCCAAGGCGCCGCCCGTGGACCCGGGCCCCCTGGGCACCACGGCCAGCGGCCAGGCGCTGCACACCTTCTCAACCTTCGAGTACGCCGTGGTGGCCGCCGCCGCCGAGCGCATCCTCCCCCGGGACGAGGACCCGGGCGCCGTGGACGCGGACGTGCCCGTCTACATCGACCGCATCCTCCAGACACCGGAGCTGGAGCCCGTGCGAGACGACTTCCTCAGCGGCGTGGCCGCGCTGGAGCGCCGCGCGCAGAGCATGTTCCAGAAGGGCTTCTCCGCCCTCACCGCCGAGCAGCAGGACGAGCTGCTCACCCTCTTCAAGGACAGCCCGCCCCGCAGCGGCGAGGCGCACTTCTTCGAGCTGCTCACCGTCATGACGCTGGAGGGCTACCTCGGGGACCCGTCCTATGGCGGCAACAAGGGCAAGGTGGGCTGGCGGCTGATGGGGTTCGACACCGTGGGCACCGTGGCCATGGCGCCCCCGGAAGGCCATGACGGGCCGAAGTGCCTGCGCGAGTGTGGGGTCCACAAGTGAGCCTGCCCGAGGTGGACGTCTGCATCATCGGCAGCGGCGCGGGCGGCGCGCCCATGGCGCTGGAGCTGGGCCGCGCGGGCTTCAAGGTGGTGGTGCTGGAGAAGGGCCGGCACTACCGCCCCCAGGACTTCGTCCACGACGAAATCCTGAACAGCCGCCGGAACTTCTTCATGCCGCTGCCGTGGGAGGAGCCGCACCTGGTGCGCCAGGGCGCGAAGGGCCGCTACGAGCGCTCCACCGCGGCGTGGACGGCCAACTGCGTGGGCGGCGGCACCGTGCACATGAGCGGCTTCTTCTACCGGCTCAAGCCGGTGGACTTCCGGCTGCGCTCCACGCTGGGCGCGGTGGCCGGCAGCACGGTGGCGGACTGGCCCATCTCCTACGAGGAGCTGGCGCCCTTCTACGACAAGGCCGAGGCCGAGCTGGGCGTGTCAGGCCAGGCCGTGCCCCACCCCTTCGCGGAGCCGCGCTCGGGGCCCTACCCGCTGCCCCCGCTGGACGTGCACCCGGTGGCGGGGGAAATCGACAAGGCCTGCACGGCCATGGGCTGGCACTCGCTGCCCACCGCGCGCGGCATCCTCAGCAAGCCCTACCGCGGGCGCTCGCCGTGCTCGTACTGCGCGCTGTGCGGCAGCTACGGCTGCGAGACGGGCGCCAAGAGCGGGACGAATGCCAGCCTCATCCCCGCCGCGCTGGCCACCGGCAACGTGCAGCTGCGCCCCGGCTGCATGGCGCGCACCGTGGAGGTGGACAAGCAGGGACGCGCGCGGAGCGTCATCTACCTGGACGCGGACGGCGTGACGCGTGAGCAGCCGGCGAAGGTGGTGGTGGTGTCCTGCACCGCGGTGGAGAGCGCGCGGCTCTTGCTCAACTCCACCTCCAGCCGCTTCCCGCGCGGGCTGGCCAACGGCAGCGGGCTGGTGGGGAAGAACCTCATCTTCAGCTCCTTCGGCGAGTCGCAGGCCACCTTCCGCGTGACGAAGCAGGCCGCCGCGCGCCCGTGGCTGAAGGACCCGGCGCCCTTCGTCAACCGCAGCCTCCAGGACTTCTACCTGATGCCCGACGCCCGCTACGGCTTCCGCAAGGGCGGCACGCTGGGCTTCATGTGGACGCACCCCAACCCCATCCACGCGGCCGTGGGGCTGGCCGGCACCGGAAAGGGCGCCCTCTTCGGCAAGGCGCTCAAGGACAAGATGCGGGAGTACCGCGACTCGCGCATCCTCCAGTTCGAAGTCTACGCGGAGTTCCTCCCCACGCCCGGCACCTACGTGTCCGTGGAGGACGGGGTGAAGGACAAGTTCGGCATCCCCGTGGCCGCAATCACGGTGGAGCGCCACCCCATGGACCTGGCCGCCACGCGCTTCCTGGTGGAGCGCGGCGAGGAAGTCCTGCTGCGGTTGGACCCGGACGACGTGAAGCGCGGGAGCACCTCGGGCGAGACGACCATCCTCCAGCACGGCACCTGCCGCTTCGGCAGCGACGCGGCGGCGTCCGTGCTGGACAAGCACTGCCGCGCCCACGAGGTGCCCAACCTCTACGTGGTGGACGGCAGCTTCATGCCCACCGGCGGCAGCGTGCCCTCCACGCTCACCATTGCGGCCAACAGCTTCCGCGTGGCGAATCACCTGGTGCGCGCGCTGAAGGGCTGACGGGCGCGCTACCGGTTGCGCAGGGGCGACACGTCCACCTTCACGATGTAGCGCGCCTGCATGTCGGACTCGAACTCGATGAGGTGGTCTCCCACGCCGGTGAGGTCCGCCTCGCGGGAGAACTCGCCGAACTTCTCCATGGTGTCGAGCACCGCGCGCCCGTCCGAGGCCTCGCGCGTGCGGGCCCGGCAGCCCTCTTCATGGAAGAGGACCACCGTCTCCTCGCCCGCCGACGTCACGTCCTCCAGGTAGAAGCGCACCTTCACGGTGGCGGCCTCCGGCACCTGGACGATGAACTGCCCGCGACCAGGGAAGCGGCCCTCCGAGTAGCTCTCCGTGCCGAGGATGCAGCCAGCCACGCGGCTGCATACGGGCCAGGACGCATCACACGTGTCCTTCACACGCGGGCCGATGAAGTCCTCGCGCGAGTCCCCACATGCTCCCAGGAACACCGCGAAGAACAGCCCCGCGGCCACCTGGGCCTTGCGCTGAAACACTGTTACAAACGACGTCATTCTCTGACCCTCAATCCGAGGAGTGGACGTTCATGCGACTGCGTACCCGGTGGCTCCCCATCATCTTCTTCGCCCTGGCCGGCTGTGGGAATGAGGCCGAGATTCCCACGACGCCCCAGCTCTTCACGGACCGCGACGAGATGGCCTTCAACCGCGAGTTCAACAGCGGCACCTTCGTCGGACAGGTGGGCTACAACTCGCTCGTCCTGGAGAACCGCGGCGAGGGCACGCTGCAAATCACCGACATCACCCTGTCCGCCCCGTCGCAGTTCAAGGTGGTGCTGCCGGAGGGCTTCACCCCCGGCACCCCGCTCGCGCTGGAGACGTACAAGCGGGCCTTCATCACGGTGGAGTTCCGGCCCACGGACGACGTGGAGTACACGGGCACGCTGACCATCAAGTCCAACGCGGCCAACACGCCGGAGAAGGTCATCGGCCTCAACGGCCTGGGCGTCCAGCCCTGAGTCCTGGCCGGAGTCCGGCGTGACAGGCGGGAGCCGAAGCTCCCGCCCTACCGCCACCGCGCTCATGGCTGGCGGGTGAAGACGCAGCCGCCGGCCCAGCCGAGGGGTGTCACGCCCCCGTCCGGAAGCGTCGTGCCGCCGTCCTGCACCGGCGCCGGGCAGGCCGCGCTGGCCCCGCCGTCCAGCGCGTAGCTCTGGGGATAGGCGCCGTAGCCGGTGCGCAGCGTGTAGTTGACGCGCTCGTAGTCGAGCCGCTCGGCCGCCGACACGTCCACCCGCATGGTGCCGCCACGGATGAAGCGCCGCTCCAGGCAGCCGCAGGCGTACGGCGCCAGGGTGACGACGGTGGAGTTCGGGCGCTCCTCCAGCGTGTACTGCGGCTGCAGGCTGCTCACCGAGGCGCTGCTCGGCGTGTGCCAGGCGCGCAGCGCGTCCGAGCGGTAGCCCAGCGTCAGCGAGCCGTTGCGGCTGCCCGTCGTCACCGGCGCGCAGATGCCCGCGCCGGCATCGGGCGAGTCGCCGTCGCAGAAGGTGAGGTCCAGCGCCAGGCCGTGCGGCGTGCCACCGTCCGCCAGCTTCTCCACCTCCCACTGCACCAGCCACGCGCGGTCCTCGGGGGCCGCCACGGAGGGCAGCTGGAACTGGTACGAGTCCACGTCCGAGGGCACCGCGTCGTAGTCCGCCGGGCCGCGCACGCCCAGGCCGTTGACGCGGTCATTGCCGCTGCGCAGCCGGCCGAAGCCGTGCGACAGCTGGCCGCTCACGGAGAACTCGGCGGTGTCCGGGGGCGCGGGATACGCGGTGGTGGACGCCAGGGTGCGGGCCACCGGCACCTCGGCCGCGCCGGGGTTGCGCGCCAGCTCGTCCGCGTCCTCCGCCTGCCAGTCCACCTCCAGCCGGTAGTCGCGGTCATCCGCCCAGTTGGTGCCGTCGTCCTGGACGAAGAAGTAGTACGTGACGGCGGCGGCGTGCGCGGGCACGGGGAGTTGGCCACGGAGGTTGCTCAGGTTGGCGAAGCGCGAGTTGGCCGTCACCTCCTCGCGGTACGAGTGCGTGCACATGGGCGCCGGCAGGTCCGTGCGGGTGCAGTAGCCCTCCACCAGCTGGCGCGCGTCCGGGTTCTCCCCGAAGCCCTTGGGGCAGGCGGTGACGTCGCTGAGGCAGGAGGTGCGCCACTCGTTGAGGTTGGCGCCCTTGGACACCAGCGTGACGACCTGCACCAGCCGGTCCGGCGTGCCCGGCAGCGGCGGGAAGCGTCCGCCCGTGCCCAGGGGCACCACGCGGTAGCGCAGCACCGTGGGCACGGTGGAGGCAGGCAGCCGCACCGAGTACCAGTCCCGGTCCGCCTTGTAGCCCAGGCGGCCGGTGATGGACGTCGTGGCGCCCGCGCTGCCGGGCGCGGAGCCCTCGAAGCTGCGGGCCGTGGCCCCCTGGATGGTGTCATTGGTCGGGGCCGTGCGGTCCTGGGGGTCCTCCTCGTCCATGACGCGCACCTCGACCTCGTAGCGCTGGCGCAGGTCGCCCTGGGCCGTGTCCTTGTCGTCGGTGCCGCGGTAGCCCTTCACCACCAGCGTCCACGTGCCCGTCTGCTGCACCTTGCGCGCCGTGGCCAGCTCGCCGCCGCGCACCTGGGGAGGCACCTGGCCCTCGTCCTCCTTCTCCGCGAAGCCCGGGCGGCGCAGCTCGTAGGCCAGGCGCCAGTTGGGGACGAACTCCTGGTTGGGCGCGACGAGGCGCACGTACGCCACCTTCCCCGCCGTGAGGGCGAAGGTGTAGTGGTCCACGTCGTTGTCCGTGGCGAGGTAGCCCGTGGCGGTGCCCACCAACTGCCCCGCCTCGGAGGCCAGCGTCACCGGGGTGGCCGCCGTCGGCACGTCGTTGGGCTCGTGCGTGTCCGGGTTGGTGGCAATCTGCATGGTCAGCCGGTACCGGCTCTTCGCGTCGTAGTTGGGCCGCGAAACCACGTCCGGCGAGTCCTGCACCAGCACCAGCAGCGTCTTGCTCTTCAGGTCCTCGCGCAGCGGCAGCACCATGTCCACCGGCCGGGGCGCGCCCTGGCCGTGCTTGTCCTCCTTCTTCACCAGGGCCGAGTCGCTGCCGCTGGCGAGGGGCTCCAGCACGGTGACGGACAGATTCACCGCGGTGCTGGCGGCCAGGTAGGCGCCGTTGACGTTGAGCAGCGTGCGCGCGCTGGTGTCGGCGGGCAGGACGATGCGGTACCAGTCCTGGTCCCCCGCCTTCACCTCGCCCGCCTGCGCGAGGAAGCGCTCCAGCGGCTCGCCGGGCTTCAGCTCGCACTCGGCCAGCGTCAGCGCCTCCTCGCGGGTGTTGCAGAGGTCCTCCACCGGGTTGGTGCCCGCGTCCGTCTCCTCGTCCTCACCTCCGGACGAGCAGGCGACGAGGGCGAGCAGCGCGAGCGGCAGCAGTCGGACTTGGGTGGGCATGGCTTGGGTTCTCAAGGCGTCTGGGGCACGTCGACGCGGCCGGGGCAGCCGTCGACGAACATCTCGGGCTCCACGCGGATGATGCCGTCGGCGGGCGATTTGATGCCGCCCACCGGGTAGCGCACGGTGTCCACGCGGAAGGTGCGGACCTGCGTGCGCGCGGTGGGGTCGTCCGCGGGCACCATGGCCACGGACAGGGACAAGTCGTTGAAGCCGGCTCCGCGCTGCACCACGCCCGCGTCGTCCGCGTCCGCCTGGGTGGGCGCCAGCAGGACGTTGTCCACGCGCAGGCGGTAGCACTGGCGGCCGTCCGCATCCGGGGCGCCGTCCGCCTCGAAGGAGTAGCGGTAGCCGTCCACCGACAGGTTCGCGGTGTCCACCTCCAGCGGGCGCGTGTGCAGGCGCAACTCGGCGCGGCTCGTCAGCCCGTCGCTGTCCGGGTCCTCGTCCAAATCGTCACTGGCGCCCTGGGTGCCGCCGCGCCACTCCACGCCGTCCGGCACGCCGTCGCGGTCGCTGTCGGCGAGGTTGGCGTTGGTGCCGATGAACTGCTCGTCGCAGTCCAGCAGCCGGTCGCAGTCCGAGTCCTCCGCGCGCAGCGCCGGGGGGCAGCCCTTGTCCAGCCCGCCGCCGTCCGGCAGCGGAATCTGCGTGGGGTTGAAGTCCACGCCGCGCTCGCGGAAGTACACCTCCACGCCGTCGCTGAAGCCGTCCGTGTCGGTGTCCACGAGGTTGGGGTCCGTGCCCACCTCGGCCTCGCGCGCATCGGTGAGGCCGTCCCCGTCCGTGTCCGCCTCGTCCGGCGGGCTGCCCGGGGGCGCGGAGAAGTTGCTGGCGATGACCTCCTTCACGATGAAGGAGCGGCGCACCTGGCCGAAGGTGAAGTCCAGGAAGTTGATGGGCTCGTTGTTGCGGAAGTCGCGGAAGTTGCCGCCGCCCCGGTTGGCCATCTGCTCCAGCCGATCCGCGTTCTGATTGATGATGAGCAGCGGGCAGCCGCCGTCCCCGGCGATGTCGCACCCGCCCACCGGCTGCGTGGGGTTGAAGACGTGCACGGTGTTGACGCGCACGTCCTCCACCAGGTCCCGCAGCTGGCGGATGCGCACCACCGCGTCACCCTGGATGAGCTCGTCGTCCTGGTCGTTGGTGGGCTTGCCGTCCGACAGGAAGATGACGGAATAGCGCGCCTGCGCCAGCGCCTGGGCGCCTCCCGGCTCCAGCCGGCTGCGGGCGATGTCCGTGTTGATGAGCGAGTAGATGTCCGACAGCGGCTTGACGAAGTCCGTCGAGTCCCGGTTCGGAGAGTTGTCCGGGTTGCGGAAGGTGAGCAGCTGCTCGGTGAGCTGGCGGCGCGTGGCGTCGTCCATGGTGGAGACCTGGACGAAGCCGTCCTCCGGCGGATTCCCCGGCGCCTGGGTGAGGAAGGCCGTGGTGCTGCCGGCGAAGAGCACCACCGCGATATAGACTTCGGGGTCCCTCGGCAGGTTCTCAATCAGCTGCACCAGCGCGTTGGCGCGCGTGCCGTCCGGGTCGCTCACGCGCATGGACTGCGAGGCGTCCATGGCGACGACGAGCTTGATGGGGCGCACCACCTCGTTGCTGCCCACGGTGCAGAAGCGGCCCTCGAAGGCCACGGCCCGGTCCACCGGGACTTCCGCGTCGCGGCGCGGGTCATAGAGGTACGAGTCCGTGCAGGCCACCACCACCACGAGCGCGGCCAGGGCGCACGCCAACGCGCGTCCGGCGCCGCTCACGGGTTGCCCCCCTGCGCGCCCGAGGGCGGCGTTCCCACGCAGTCGTTCTGGTTGTTCCACGGGTTGCTCAGCTGGTCGGGCCGGCGGAAGTCCGCATCCGTCAGGGACAGCTCGGGGCCGGCGGGGACGCGCACGCTGGGCGGCGCGTACTGGGCCCAGGCGCAGGAGGCGCGCCACACGCCGTAGTCGGTGGACACGCCGCTTTCCGGCGCCTCCGCGAACCACACCTTGTAGAGGTTGTGTCCCTGCTTCGCGCCCGCGCGGTCCGGCGGGGTGACGAGCTGCAGGTTGGACACGGTGAAGTCGTAGCAGATGCTGCCGTCCGGGCGGACCTCGGCGATGCGCGTCTCGTACTGGTAGCCGTAGCGCTCGTAGAAGGCGCGGTCCCTGCGGGTGGGGTCCGTGCCCGAGCGCAGCTCCACGTCGTCCGGCAGCCCGTCCCCGTCCGTGTCCAGGCCCGCCACGCTGGGCTCCAGCGGGTCCAAGCCCCAGCGCGCCTCCATCCGGTCCGGGGCGCCGTCGCCGTCGCTGTCCACGATTCCGGTGCGCGTGCGCAGGTAGTCCTCGGCGAACTGCGACAGGCCGTCACCGTCCGTGTCGCGGCACACGCAGTTGCGCGTGAGCGGGGACGCCGGGTCGCATCCGCGCGCGTCCAGGTCATTGCTCGCCTGGAAGCCCTGGTCCTCGCGGCGGGCCTCGAAGCCGTCTTCCAGGCAGTCGCCGTCGCTGTCGGCGAGGAAGGTGTTGGTCTTCAGCGTGAAGGAGTTGTCCAGCGAGTCCGGCACGCCGTCGCCGTCGCTGTCCAGCACCCGCGCCTCTTCACCCGGGGCGGAGCTGAGCGACTCGACCACCAGCGACTTCATCACGTTGCGCGAGGCGAAGGACGAGTAGTCCAGCGCGCCCAGGCCCAGGTTGGAGATTTCCCCCGTGTCGTTGAACTCCTGGTAGACGCCGTTGCCCATCTCCGCGAAGCGACGCAGCAGCCACGCGGCAATCTTCTTCGCGGCCTCCGGGTAGCGGGCCTGCTCGACGCCGGGGTAGATGCCGTAGATTTCCTGGCAGATGGGGCCGCAGGCGCGCACCGCCTCCTGGTTGAAGAGCAGCACCGTGTGCATGCGCACGTCGCCCACGTTGTACTGGTCCTTCAGCTCCATCAGCCGGCGCACGTAGCTGAACAGCTGGTAGTTCTGGTTGCGGTCCGTGCCCACCTCGAAGCCATCAATGACATCCGTGGTGTTGGTGGCGTTGCAGAAGTCGACGAGGGAGTCCGCCCACGTCAGGTCCGGGCTGTCCGGGTTGGCGTAGACGCTGAGGTTGTCGGTGGCGGAGCAGCGCGGGTACGGGGTGCCGTCGGTGAGGAAGACGACGACGTACCGGGTGCGCGGCAGCAGCTCCGGGTTGGACTGGGCCACCGCGTTGATGTCGCTGGCGATGACGCTGTACGCGTACGACAGCGCGCCCTGGTAGTCGGTGCCCTTGCCGAGCTGGCTCTGCAGGCCCTCGATGTAGGTGTCGATGTTGTTGTCGGGCCGTGCGAAGCGGCTGCCCACGGTGGTGGGCGGCCAGACGTTGCGCACGTTGGTCTCGAAGGGGGCGACGGACAGCTGCACGTTGCCGCCCTGGGCGTTGACCTGGCGGAACTGCGCCACCAGTCGCTTGAGGGCGCGCACGCGGGCGGGCTCGGTGACGCCCGGAGGGATGATGGCCTGCACCTCCGCGCGCTGGCAGAAGCCGCTGTCCAGCTGCGAGCCGGGCGGGTCGGAGATGCACATGCTGCCCGACTCGTCGATGACGACGACCACCTTCACCGGGAAGCCGGAGGGGTTGGGCGGGCGCGTACACACCCGCCCCTGAAGCGTCAGCCGGTCATCGAGCTGGGTCTTCGCCTCCGCCCGGGGTTCGAGCAGCGAGTCGGTACAGGAAAGCAGGCCGGTGGCCAGGAGGCCCGCCGCGAGAAGCGGGAAACGAACGAGGCGGCGCATACGAATGAGACCTCCTGGCATGAGGGCTGCGATGTTACTGCTGGCGGCGACGACGACGCATCAGCACGCTGAGCAGGGCGGCGCCCAGCGCGGTCGCGCTGAAGCCCGCGGGAACCGAGCTGCAGGCGGGGCCGTCGCCCGAGCCCTTGCCCACCCGGACGATGACGCTGGAGGTGGAGACGCGCTGGTCAGGGAAGACGCGGTCGGCGAAGGCCAGACGCGCCGTCACCTGCAGCTCGTACTCACCCTCCTCGTCGGGGGTGAAGAAGGGAACGCTGCCGTCGACGTAGGTGTACTGCCAGTCGCGGCTCAGCGTCACCGCGCCCTGCGGGTTCTCCACCACCGCGTTGGAGCCCTCGGGGCGCTTCACCACCGTCCACTTGTACTCCATGGCCGCGCCGTTGCGGTTGGCGAAGAGCGGCGGGCGCATCGGCTCGCCCGTCTTCTCGGTGGTCAGGAAGCCGCCACCGCTGACGGTGAAGGGCGCCTTGGGGTCCAGGCAGTCGTCCGGACGGGCCTGGTCCAGCACGAGGCAGTAGCGCGTGTCGCAGGCGTCACCGACGGCGTCGCGGTCGTCATCGAGCTGCTCGCGGTTGGGGACGGCCGGGCAGTTGTCCTGCGCGTTGAGGACGCTGTCGTCGTCGATGTCCGCGTCGCACGCGTCACCCTGGTTGTCCGCGTCCGCGTCCGCCTGGTCCGGGTTGGCCAGGCCGGGGCAGTTGTCGCCGTTGTCGGAGATGTTGTCGCCGTCCGCGTCCACGCGGCACTGGCTGCCGTCCGTCGGCATCACCTGGCTGGGGTTGGACAGGCGCGGGCAGTTGTCCTGGCCGTCGCTGATGCCGTCGTTGTCGTCGTCCAAATCACAGACGTCGCCGGCACCGTCGGTGTCCAGGTCGCTCTGGTCCTTGTTGGGCACCAGCGCGCAGTTGTCGGCCGCGTTGGCGACGGTGTCGTTGTCCTGGTCCGCGTCGCAGTCGTCGCCGCGGCCGTCACCGTCCGCGTCGCGCTGCTGGAAGTTGGAGAGCGTGGAGCAGTTGTCGCACGCGTTGCCCACCGCGTCGCCGTCGTCGTCCGTCTGGTCGCGGTTGGAGACGAAGGGGCAGTTGTCGCGGTCATCCGCGCGGCCGTCGCCGTCCGCGTCGTCGGTGTAGGACAGCGTGTCGCCATCGTCCGTGTAGTTCACCCAGACGGAGCCGCCACCACAGCCACAACCACCACCACCCACCTCCTGGGGCGCGCCGCAGCTGTTACCCAGGCACTCCGGGTTGTCAGGGTTGTTGTTGGACTGCGCCTGCGCCTCGGGACTCAGGAAGAGGAAGGCCCCGAGGGTGAAGGCAGAAGCGAAACGAGCGATTGTCATGGTGACTCCTTTCAGCCAGTGCTCCTTAGCAAGGAGCGATCCGTACCCGACACTTGAGTGAAACCCAGGAGATTCAAGATGTTGGACACAGGCTGGGGGGACACGGGCGGGGGGGTGTGGGGGGCACTCCCCATTGAGAGCGAGGGGTTCACCCCACACCCCGGGGTGGATCAGGTTCCGAGGATGAAGGCGTCGGGCTCGAGGGAGATGGTGCCCGCCGGGGTGCGCCCGTCCTTGTCGCTGTACTCGACGGGCTGGATGAAGAGCGAGCCGATGCCGGCGCCGCGCGGGTCATTGTCCCGGCCCGCCTGGAGGTAGATGTACACCTCGTTGGTGCCGGCGGGGATGACCTCGCCCGGGATGAAGGGGTGGGGCCGGGCGCGGGTGGGCAGCACGGTGATGTTCTCCGCGCGGGCGGCGTAGCAGGTGCGGCCGTCGGGCGTGGCCTCGGACTCGACCAGGTTGTAGCCGTAGCCGCGCTCGCGGTGGAAGTCGAGGTCGGCGCTGAGCGGGTCGCCATGCGCCTCCACCTCGGCGACGTTGGTGATGCCGTCGCGGTCCGAGTCGAGCAGGTCCTCGGGGACGAGCGGGTTCGTCATGGACAGCGTCTCCACCAGGTCCGGCACCGCGTCCCCGTCCGTGTCGCCGATGCACGGGTCGGTGCCCAGCACGCGCTCCTCGCAGGTGTTGAGCCGGTCGCCGTCCTCGTCCAGGGACAGGTTGCAGCCGTTGATGACGTCCGGAACGAGCGGGTCCAGGCCCATGCGGACCTCCAGGCCGTCCATCAGCCCGTCCTGGTCCGAGTCCAGCACGAGCGCGTCCGTGCCGAGCACGTCCTCGTCCACGTCCGGCAGGCCGTCCCCGTCGCTGTCGGCGAGCGCCTGGCCGGCGCGCACCACCACGTTGCGGTTGAAGGCGATGAAGCGCTTGAGCTTGAGGGTGTTCGTCCGCGCGGCGTACTGGATGCCGGTGAGGGCGCCGGGCAGGCCCGCGAAGTCCACTTCAATGGGCTCGGTGCCACCGGCGCTGGCGATGGCGGCCACCACCTGGCGGGTGAGCGGGTCCGGCGTGGTGCCGCGCACGTAGATGGGCTGCACCACCACCTCGCCGGCGCCGAACTGCTGGGCCAACGCCTTGATTTCACCGGTGACGGCCGTCAGCTCACAGCTCGCGCAGGCCGTGTCGCAGGCATCGCGCCCCGGGGTGCCGATGGCGCCGCAGCTCGCCGCCTGCGCCAGGGCGAGGCAGCGCGAGTCGAGCCCCACGCCGAAGTCGGCGTTGTCGCGCGCCCGGGCGCAGGTCCTGTCTCCACTGCGGATCACCACCACCACCATGTAGCGCGTGCGGGCCACCTCGCCGCGGCAGGACGTCTGCATGTCGCCGGACAGCAGCGTCTTGGAGAGCCGCAGGGCCGAGCGCACGCTCACCGGCCCCGACTCCTGGTACGTCGCGTAGCGCGGCAGCGTGGCCTGGAAGTCCGACGCGTCGGAGAAGCCGCCCAACAGGCCGGTGGCCACCGTGTGGTAGGCCACGAGCCCGAACTGGACGAAGGGGCCGGAGAAGCGGCTCGTCAGCGTGGCCAGGCCGTCCGTGGCGTAGCCCACCATCTCCGCCTCGACGCCGTCCCCGCCTTCAATCGCGAAGAGCACCTTGGTGGGGAACGCGTCACCGCCCGCCAGGGGCACACAGACGTTGCCGGCGAAGCTGGCGCGGTCCTTCCCATCCGGGCCGCGCCCGCCCAGGGCATACAGGCCCGCGTCGGAGCACGACAGCAACAGCACGGGAACGAGGAGCCAGGCAGACCGTGAGAGGGCGCGCATCAGTCGGATTGTACACCTTAGCCCCCCAAGTGGACGCAAGTGACTCCGGCACAGGTCGCGGATTCAGGGGGAGAGTGGCACAGCGGGGGCCGAGATTTCGGCCCGCCGTGGAACCGGCCCGTCAGGCTGGTTGCTCTCCTGGCCCCGCGGTGCATGGACCTCAAGGTGCGCGTGCGCTCACCCCTGTCCCGAGAGGTGACGGGCCAGGGCCGCGAGGCCGGCGGCGCGGTAGAGCGCCTCCCACCGTCGCAGTTCCGTGACGGAGACGCCGTGCGCGTCGGCGAGTACCCCGGCGTCCTGCTGCCCGGAGAGCAGCGCGAGGACGACCGCCTCCAGCGCCTCGGGGCCGTGCGCGGGCGCTTCCAGGGAGGGCATCCGGAACTGGTCTCTCAGGACGCTGGACGCCAGCCGGTTGAAGTCGGCGGGGGCCGGCGCCGGGGCCACGGCGCGCGCGGGCTCGCGAGGGGAGGCCAGCGGCAGCCGGACGGCGGGGTCGCCCAGGAGGAGGTAGTTGGCGAGGTCCTGGCGGAGAATCCAGAGCCGGGCCCGCTCCAGCAGGTCGATGGAGGAGGGCAGCCCGCCCGCGCGCTCCTGCTCCTCCTGGTTGTAGAGCGACGCCAGCTCGCTGCTCGTCTCGTTGAGCACCTGTGTCAGCGTGTGCAGCGCGACGCCCGCGCGGCTTCCCCGGGCCAGCTCCTTGAGCAGCTCGATGAAGCGCGACGGCGTGCCCTGGCCCCTGTCACTGAAGCTGTGGGACCAGGCGAGGTCCACGTGGCCCAGCACCGCCAGCGGCCCGTCGGGGTTGGCCAGCGCGGCCCGGGCCGGCGCGGCGATGAAGGGCGTCTCGCCCTCCCGGGGCAGCGCCTCCAGGCCCCGGCGCGCGTTCGGGTCGGTGGAGGGCAGCTTGCGCAGCCAGTGCGCGTAGCTGCTGCGCGACGGCGTGCCCGCGCTGAAGCACGCGAAGCTGAACCAGACGCCGCCCGGGACGAAGGGCCGCGACGCCAGCGCGTCGGCGGAGAGGAAGCGTCCGTCCGGCAGCTTCAGCTCGCCCTGGTGCGCGAGGCGCTCCCCGGGCCCGGCCCAGCCGCTCGGCGGCCGTCCCCGGCCATGGCTGAGGGTGAAGAGCACGCCCGCCCCGACATCCGAGGCGCGGGCCAGGAGCGACTCCTGCGTGCCGCCCAGCTCGTGGATGTCCGCGCGGGGGAAGTCGGCATCCTCCTGGCGCTGACGGCAGGCCGCCATGCTCGGGGTGATGAGCGCCCGGTAGCCGGTCTCCGTCGCGGAGGTGCCGTCCCGCGAGGTGTAGAAGAGCAGGCGCGCCCGCGACTCGCGCGCGGGCTCTCGCTCCCAGCGCAGCACCTTGGCGACATAGGCCTCGTAGTCCGCGTCCGCGGCGAAGGCCAGCCGGCCCACGTAGGCGTCCGTGGACAGCTCGGCCTGCAGCTCCAGCGGCAGCTCGTGCAGGTCTCCCAGCAGCAGCAGGTAGCGCGGCCGGTCCTTCTCGGGGGTGCGCTCGTCCCGGTAGACCTCGCGCTTCCAGCCCCGGGCATACGCGCTGTCCATCACCGGGCGGACCCGGTAGACGGCCACGGGCGCGCCGCCCTGCGCCTCCTGCCGCCAGCGCCGCAGCGGCTCGACGAGCCCGAGGAGCCTGTCTCCCCGGGGACCGCTTGGCGCCACCAGCCCCCACCGCTGGCGGCGCAAGTCATTCGGGTCTCCCGTCGCGTCCCACAGCGCGTCGGGCTCGTCGAGCGGCGCGGGCCGAGGAGCACTCCGGAGGCACTCCAGGGGAAGCCCGTAGCGAGGCACGGCCGCCTCGTCGTCATCGGCGAGCAGCAACTCGACGGTCCTCGGGCGTCCCCTGTCCTGCACGGCCCTTCCCTTCTCCAATGACCTTCGGCTTGCGGCCTCCGGCGTCAGGAGGCCCGCGCGGCGACCTGCGCGCTCGTGTGGGTGAGGATTTCGCACGTGCCCGCAGCGCAGGCGCAGGCCGAGAACAGCGCGCCGGCGTGCTGGTCGACGTACGCCTGGAGGAACGGCAGCGGCGGCGCGTCGCGCAGCTCCAGGCTGGCCCCGGCCAGCTTCATCCGCTCGCTGAAGCCGCCGAGGTGGTCGCTCACACGGCCCCGGGCCACGAAGACGAACCGGTCCGGCGCGCCGCACACGCCGAACGCGACGAAGTCATCCTCGCCCGACGCCGGGATGACGATGACGCGCCGGCTGGGCGTCACCTCCGCGGGCCAGGAGAAGCTCGCGGTGGAGAGCGGCTCCGGCGGGGTCTCCAGCAGGCCCGCGCCGCCCGTCTGCGCGCCACCACCCAGGGCGACGAAGCCCTGCACGGGCGGATTCTTGGGCCCCTCCGTCTCCTGGCTCTCGTAGGGGTCATCGGACGTGTACCGCTTCACGAGGTGCCAGGGCAGCGGCGGCCGCGCGTACAGCTCCACCCGGGCCCCGTCCCGCTCCAGGGTGGCGAGGAACGCGCCCAGGTGCGCGCCCACCCTGCCCCGCGCCACGAAGAGTACCGTGTCGCCGGGGCCCACCACGCCGAAGGCCACGAACCGGGTGGCGTCGGGCAGCGGCATCAGGAAGGTGCGGCGCGAGGCCGCTCCGGCCCCGGTCCAGAAGTCCACATCGTCAGAGAACTCCAGGTTGTAGACGGCCGGCTCCTGTTGGCTCATGACTCCCTCCCTTGGTGGGTAGCGGTGGAATTGCTCTACCCACTGGAGAAACGCCGCCACCCGGAATTCTTACGCGCCTTCATTCAAACAGCAGGACGCTGTCGAGCCAGGGCGCGCCGCGCTGCTGCTCCAGCCACCGCATGCGCTCGTCGCGCAGCGCGAGGGCCGGCGGTGCCCCGGAGCGGATGCGCTCGCGGACCGCGTTGAAGAAGGCCGCGGCCTCCAGGTCGGGAATCTCCACCGTCGCCGCGAGCACCCCGCGCGCGCCCGCTTCGATGAAGGAGGCGGGAAGGCTGAAGGGCGAGTCGAGCGTGTAGGCCGTGTGCGCGGCGTGGCAGGCGGCCAGCACCACGAAGGGAGCCCCCCGCAGCGTCGCGGAGCGCACCCGCGAGACGCTCAGCTCCGGGTCCTCCTGGCCCGGTGCCAGCAGCAGGTAGGACGAGCTGGAGGAGCCGTCGACGATGCCATGCGCCACCAGGTCGACTTCCGTCGCGTCCTGCATGGCGGCGAGGACGCGCGAAGGCGTGGCCTCCGGCCCCGTCAGCGTTTCGCGCTGCTCGTCAGGGCCGAAGCCGGGCGTCCACGCGTTGAGGCGCTGGAGGGGGCTGCCGGGTGGCAGCTCCACGTCCGAGACGACGAGGTGTCTGGCGGGCCCGAGGCGCGGCGGAGCGGGCGGCGTGGTGCGCGTCAGGTAGCTCCACGCCAGGTCCGAGGGCAGCAGCCCGGCCCGGCCATGGAGCGGAGGCCGCGCGAGCACCTCCACGCGGGAGCACGCACGCAGCGCCGTCAGCAGATTCTCCGGCACCAGCCCGTCCAGCCGCCGGGGCAGCGGGTGCCGCCGGGACTCGTCGAAGTGGCCCAGCAGCTCGCCAGAGGGGCTCAGCGCCAGGAGCAGGGTCCGCTCGGAGTCCGCGGTGACGGCCAGCAGGCACTGGCCCGGCAACCTGACACGCAGCATGCTCGAAGCTCGCATCACTGCGTTGTTGGGCGTCGGCTTCTGGTACCGGGACGGCGGCCCCAGGTTCCGCTCCTTCGCGAACAGCTCCAGCGCCGTCACGAAGTCCCCGCGCCGGCCCGCCTCATGGAGCAGCGAGGTGTAGCTGTAGGCCCGCGCCCGCCTCGCCGCCGCGTCGTCCTGGACGCCCACGGCCTCCGCCTCTTCGATGGCGCGCCAGAGCATCGCGCGCCCCCGCTCCGTGTCCTGCTCGATGAGGAACCGGCCCATGATGTGCGTGGCGACCGCGCGCCCGCCCGCGCTGAGCATGGGCTGGGCCGTCTCCAGCGCCCGACTCAGGTGCGCCTCGTCACCGGGCGCGCGCTTGAGACGGGAGATGTCCGCCAGGAAGCTCGCGCCGCTGAACGAGAGCGGAAGTCCCGTGGCCAGCGCGGCGTCGATTTCCCGCCGGGCCTCGTCCACCCACAGCTCCTGGATGGCCATGCTCGCGAGGTCCTGATGGGCCCGGCGCTCGTCGTCCGGGTCTCCCCTCCCGCGCTCCAGGTACTCCCCGAGGTAGGCGCGCGTCAGGGAGCCGTTGTTCACCACGCGGGAAATCTGGGCGAGGTTCCACAGCAGGTCCTGCTCCAGCGACCACTCATTGCTCGCGCCGGCCTCCTTCCAGCCGGCCTCGGCATGGGGGAGCGCGGCGTCCATCATGTTGCGCTGGATATAGAGGTTGGACAGCTCCCGCTGGAGGAAGAGGCAGCGGTACTCCAGGCCTTCCGCCGGGCAGCCCGCGAGCGCGTCGAGCAGCGTCCGCAGGGCCTGCTTCCATTCTCCGGCGGAGGCCTGGACTCTCGCGCGCTCCTGCGCCGCGAAGAGCTGGAACCAGGTGTCCCCCGTGGCCAGGGCCTTCGCCGTGTAGAGGTCCAGGTTGTCGGTGTTGATCCCCGCCTTGAAGAGCGCGCCCAGGAAGATGTCGTCCTCTCGGGACTGGAGCAGCGCCTCCAGGAAGCGCTCCTGTTCCGTCCGCGCGGGCGCCTGCCGACCCTGGGCCGCGTAGTCCCGGGCGAGCGGGGCGCGCCGGGAGAAGTCCGCCTCCGCGACGCGGCGCACATAGCGCTCCAGCACGGAGCCCCCCGCGCGAGCGTCCAGCTCCCGGGCGAGGGGCAGCAACTCCAGCACACGCTCGCGGTTCGGCGCGGCCCGGATGGCGTCGTAGAAGAAGAGGCGGGCAATGGGCAGCTGCTCGAAGCCCTGGGGGAGGATGGCCGGTGGCGCCTCGAGCAGGGCCATGCCCGCCTTGTACGCCGTCCGCCACCGTGCCCCGCGCTCGCGCGTGGCGCGCTGGAGGTCCTCCGCCTTGCGCGCCGCCTCCTCGGCCCAGCCGGGCTCGCGGAGGGCGGCGACCTCGCTGAAGGACCGCGCCGCCATCAGCGGCAGGCCCAGTTGGCGCAGCACCAGTCCCCGGTTCCACAGGGCCTGCGCATGGCGCGGGTGCTCGCGCAGCACCGCGTCCAGCAGTTGGAGTGACTCCTGGGGCCTGCCCTTGAGCATCAGCGCCACCGCGCGGTCATTGTCCTGCTCCGGGGAGCGCTCCTTCAGCTCACCCAGCTTCTGGAGCGCCCGGGCCGCCAGCCCCGCGTCATTGCGCACGAGGTAGGCCGCCGCCAGCCCGTGGAGGTCCTTCTCGCGCTCCAGCCAGGCGAGCGCCTCCAGCGGCAGGTCCTCGGGCACGCTGTCGGCGCTCATCAGCTTCGCGGCGGGAGGGCGGTAGACGTCGGCGCCCGGGTAGCCGACGCGTGCCTCCAGTTGGCGATGCGAGCTCTTCCGCATCCACGGGTCCTGCGGCGGAGTGGAGGACAGCACCTGAGGCCCCCCCACCAGCACCAGCAGCGACGCGGCGAGGGCGGACACCGCCACGCCGAAGGAGCGCCGCCGGAACAGCGGAATGGGGGCGGACGGTAATGACGCCGGCGCCTGTCGCTCGGCGTTCTCCACCTGGCGTCGCGCCAGGAACTTGAGCTGGACCAGCTCCGTCATCTCGCGCTGGCAGCGCGCGCAGTCCGGGAGGTGCTCGCGGAAGGACTCGGCCTCATCGGGACCAAGCTCTCCATCCACGAACGGGCCGACTGTGTCGCAAAGGGTGGCCATGTCGATTACTCCCGCTTCAACAGCTTCAAAAGGAACTCACGCACCCGGGCGCGCGCGTCGAAGATGCGCTTGGAGACGGTGCCTATGGTGGTGTCGAGCTCGTCGGCGATCTCCCGGTACTTCAGCCCCTTCGCATGCAGCTCGAAGGTGGCGCGCAGCTTGGGGCTCAGCGACTGGGTGGCCTGGGCCAGCTGCTCGTCCGTCACGGACTCGAACAGCGGAGGCGTCTCGGGGTCGGCGGGGTCCATGACCTCGTTCGTCTGCTGGGGGTCTTCCGCGTGCCGGGCCCTCACGCGCCGCCGACGGCACTGGTCGAAGAAGCGGCGGGTGAGGATGGTGAGCAGCAGCAGCACACAGCCGCGCTCGTCGGTGGGGGCGCCCGGCTTGTCCGCGCTCTGGACGAACCTCAGCAGGGTGTCCTGCACCAGGTCGTCCGCGTCGGCCGCGTTGCGGCAGTACTTGTTGGCCTCGGCGACAAGCAGTCCCCTGTTCCGGGCAACGACGTCCCGGACCCAGTGCTCGTGGCGTTCCCTGTCCATTGGCTGTGACTGCCCCCCGCTTCGTCCCGCGTCGCGCTCGCGGGCCCGGACGGGCAGCTTTATGACACGGGCGCTCCGTACCGGGGAGGAGTCCCCCCCGACAGGTCGCCCTCCCCTGGAAGGGGACTCCCAGGGTCGTTCCACACCCGGCGACACGAAGCCCTCCAGCAAGGGTTCCTCGCGGGCGTCGGCTGGACACAGCGGTGGTGGTTCCTGGAGGCCCATCCGTCTCCTCGAGTCAGGGGTCCTGGAGGGGACAGTGGGCTCCCCCTCTGGACCGAGAAGACGCGGGGAGTGGGATTTGTTACCCACCGTCTCCAGTCGCATGCGTGCGTAAGAAATCACCCGCGTCGCGTCATCTAGCGAGAGCGGAGGGCGCCGGCGCACCCGGGGCCCTCCCTTGCGAGGGGAGGGTCGATGGGAACGGCGCGCCTGGAGCTGGTGGGCCCGAGGCCAGCAGTCGAGGAGCAGGAGGCGCTCGAGGACCCGTCGTACGAGCTGGTGCTGGAGCTGACGCGCGCGCAGCGGGCGGAGGACCCGCACGCGTGGCTGGACTTGAGGCCTCAGGAGTACCGGCTGCGGGGGGAGCTGGGGGCGGTGAGGAGCGCGAGCTTCCCCTGGAGCCGGAGCGTGGTGGAGGACCTGGCGGCGCTGGCCCGCGAGGTGCCGGACCTGGTGGCGGCGCGGCGGCTGGGAGAGGAGCTCCGCTGCTTCCTGGACGCGCTGGACTGGGGTGGGCACGAGGAGACGCTGGAGCGACAGGTGAAGCAGAGCCGCGGGCCCCGGCTGGTGGTGCGCTCGGCGGCGGCGGAGCTGTACTCGCTGCCGTGGGAGCTGGTGACGCTCAAGGACAGCGGGCTGCACCTGGCGGACCTCCCCGGCTTCTCGCTGCGCTACGAATGGCCCCGGAGCCTGTCCGACAAGCCCGCGCCGACGGCGGCCGGACAAGGGCGCGTGCTGCTGGCCTGGTCGGAGGCGGCGGGCGGCGTGCCGGACGAGCGGCACGAGCAGGCGCTGCGAAGGGCCAGCCTGGACGGCGGCTTCGACTTCGACCCGCGCCGGGACGTGCTGCGCAGGGTGTCGCTGGAGAGCCTCGAGCGGACGCTGCGCGCGGCCCGGGAGGCAGGCGAGCCCGTGGCGGTGCTGCACCTGCTCTGCCATGGGGCGCCGCTGGAGCCGGAGTCCCTCAACTACGGACTGGCGTTCAACCAGCCGGGAGGCCGGGACGGCCGGCACGTGGTGGATGCAGGGACGCTGAAGGCGGTGCTGGCGCCCTTCAAGGACACGCTGCGGATGGTGGTGCTGTGCGCCTGCCACGGTGGGGACGTGGGGCCCATGGCCAGCCACCTGGGCGGCATCGCGCAGGAGCTGCACCGCGCGGGCCTGGAGATGGTGGTGGCCTCGCGGCTGCCCCTGACGACCGAGGGCTCCGTGCTGCTGGCGGAGACGCTGTACGAGAAGCTGCTGGTGGACTCGGACTCGCTGGAGAAGGCCCTGGGGGCGGTGCGGCACAGGCTGCGGGTGGAGGGCAAGGGCCTCGACTGGGCCTCGCTGCAGCTCTACGCGCGGCGCGAGGGCCACCCGGACCTGCGGCCGGTGGTGCTGCGGCCCTACCAGGGACTGCTGCCCTTCGAGCCGAAGAATCGGCGCTTCTTCTTCGGCCGGAGCAGCCTGGAGGCGGAGCTACTGACGCGGGTGCGCGAGGCGGAGGAGGGCCGGCGGCCGCGCTTCCAGGTGGTGGCGGGGGCCTCCGGCGCGGGGAAGTCCTCCGTCGTCATGGCGGGGCTGATACCCCAGCTTCCCGCGGACGTCTGGGACGTGGTGGTGGTCAGGCCCGGAGCACTGGTGCGCGCCCTGCCGAGGACGGTGGGCGTGCGCTCGGACGCCCTGGGTGAGCTGCGGCAGCGGCTGCACCGGGTGTGGGATTCGGAGCCGCTGAAGGACGGCGCGAAGGCCAGTCCCCAGGAGGTGCTCGCGGAGGCGCGGCGGCTGAGGCAGGCGCGCCTCGAGAAGAAGCTGCTGCTGGTGGTGGACCAGCTGGAAGAGGTGTTCACCCACCTGGAGGCGGCGGAGCGCCAGTCGCTGATGCAGGTGCTGTGGGCGCTGGCGGGAGAGGCGCGGCTGGAGTGCGTGGTGGTGGCGACGCTGCGGGTGGACGCCTTCGAGCGCTGCGGCGAGGTGGCGCTGGACGCGGCCACGCGGCTGGACGCCGTGGTGTACGCGGAGGAGCACCGCGTATTCGTGGCGCAGCTGGGGCCGGAGGAGCTGGCGGAGGCCATCCAGAAGCCGGCGCGAAGGGTGGGACTGGAGCTGGAGCCGGGGTTGATGGACCGGCTGTGCCACGACGTGGGGCAGGAGCCGGGGGCGCTGCCGCTGCTGGAGCATGCGCTGGACCTGCTGTGGCAGGGGCGCGAGGGCCACCTGCTGACGCACCGGCTCTATGACCGGATGGAGGGCGTGGCGGGCGCGCTGACGCAGACGGCGGAGCGGCTGTACGAGGAGCTGGAAGACGGCGAGCGCGAGCAGGCGCGGCGGCTGCGCGCGGAGCTGGTGTCCCTGGGCGAGGAGACGACGCCCGACAGCCGGAGGCGCGTCTGGCTGGAGGACATCCGACCCCAGGAGTCCCGGGAGCAGGCCGACTTCGACCGCGTGCTGGAGCGGCTGGTGAACGCGCGCCTGGTCATCCGGAGCAGCGACGTGGAGCGCTCCGGGCGCGTCTGGCTGGAGGTTGCGCACGAGGCGCTCATCCGTCGGTGGCCGCGCCTGCGAGGCTGGCTGCGGGCGAACCGGAAGCGCCTGCTCCAGTGGCGCGAGCTGCGGGCCATGGCCGAGTCGTGGCAGGCGCACCGGAAGGACCCGGACGGTGGCAGCTCCTACCTCGCCACGGGCGAGCGGCTGGCGGCGGCGCTCCGCATCGGGCGCGAGCACGAGCGGCACCTGACGACGCCCGTGAAGCAGTTCCTCAAGGCCTGCGAGGCCCACGAGCGCCGGAAGATGCAGCGGCTGTCGGTGTGGGCCTTCTGCCTGGTGGCGGGGATGGGCTGTAGCGTCGTGCTCGCCATCGACGCGTCGACGCAGCGCGACCTCCTGGAGGACCGCGTGGGCGAGGCCGGCAACCTGGCCCGGCTCCTCTACGGCACGAGCCAGTCGCTGGACGCGCTCGGCACCGTGGAGCGGGAAGCGCTCCTCCGACAGGTGGAGCGGCTGCTGCTGGAGCTGGGCGCGGCCACCGAGTCCGACATCCGCATGAAGCGGCTCGACCACCATCTGGCCGGAGGCGACAAGGCCACGCAGGCGGGCGATTTCGCGAAGGCGCACGCGGAATACAGCCAGGCGCTCCAGCAAGCCACCCGGCTATTCGCGGACCACCCCGACACGGGGCGCTACCAGCAGGCGCAGGGCACGCTCCGCTCGAAGCTGGGAGACACGGCCCTGGAGCGCGGCCAGTTCAAGGATGCCCTGGAGCACTACCTGGCACACCGCGAGCTGCTCGACGTGCTCCTCTTGAGGAACCCGAAGGACCCGCTGCTCCTGGAGGAAAAGAAGGCCGTCCATGACCGGCTGGAGAAGCTGACGGCCCCCCAGCGCACGCCCCTGGAGACCACCGAAGACCTCGACGCGGATCGACTCTGGCACAAGTAGCTCCACCGGAGCCGTGTGACAGCCGCTCAGTACCCCACGTGCAGGCGGCCGGGTGGCAGCGCCGCCTCCAGTCGCTTCACCTCCGCCTCGGGGACGCGGTCCAACCCCAGCTTGAACTGCTTGAGCCGGGCAAGTGGAGCGAGGCCCCCGGGCAGCGCGGACAGCTCCCCCTGGAAGAACCCGGCATGAGTCAGCTTCGGCATCCGGCCCATGCCGTCCACCAGGAGCTGGACCCGGCCCGGCGTCGTCTTGAAGAAGCGCCACCACCAGAGCTTCTTGAGGCGCGGCAGCCGGGTCAGCACCTCGGGAAAGCCCTCCAGGGCCATGGCGTCGAGGTACAGCTCCTCCAGCGACTCCAGCTCGCCGAATGCGTCCGGGAGCCGGGTGAGGTTGTTGCAATACCGCAGGCTCAGCTTCTTGAGCGCGGGGAGCCGGCACAGCTCCACGGGCAGGGTCTTCAGCGGGAGGGACTCCAGGCTGAGACTCTTCAGCGCCCGCAGCTCGCCAATCCGGGGGGATAGCTCCGCGACGTCATTCGAGTCCAGCGTGAGGCTTTCGAGCCAGGTGAGGGAGAAGACCTCCTCCGGAATGGCCTTCAGCTTCTTCTGCGTGAGCCCGAGCCGCGTGGCCTTCTCGCCTCGCGCCGCCTTCTCCCTCACGGCGGCAATCGCCTTCTCGACGGGGCCGAGCTTCGTGTCTCCCAGCACGGGCTTCCCCGCGCGCAGCTTCGCGAGGAGGCCCTTCCGGTCGAGCGTCGAATCGCTGACGCCGTCCTCGTCTTCTTCCTCCGCGCTCCAGGTGCCCGGAAGGAGCGCCTCGTGCGGCTGGAGCGTCTGGCGAGGGCGTCCCGGTGCGGTGAGCTTGCTGCCCACGAGCACCTCGACGTCGAGCGCGCCGTGGACCTCGATGTGGTGGTGCTCCTCGACGAGGGTGCGCGCCGTCAGCCCTCCACCGACCCAGAAGATGTCATCGCCGAGCGAGTCGCCGAAGAGGAGTCCCCGAATCCGGACGTTGCCCGCGACGAACATCGCCGAGAAGGTCGCGACGTTCTCCACCTCCAGGTCTCCCAGCACCACCAGGAGCGTGTGGTCCGCCGCGTGTCCATCCTCGAGCAGGCCCTTCAGCCGGACGCTCCCGGAGACGACGAGCGGCTTCGGCCCGACGACGAGCGAGTCCGCCTCCAGGTCGCCCTCGTGGAAGAGGACGCCTTCCTCGGTGACGCCCTGCCACCACGAGGCCAGGTTCTCCCGCCACCCGGGCGTCGTCACCGACTCCAGACGGGGCCACAGCTCCTGCGCGGAGACCTCACGCCCCCAGACCTTCACCCCGTCCTGTTTCACAGCCATGCCCTTGAAGCTCCCATCGCCGTCCGGTCACGTGCCCCGCGGCAGCAGGCCAGGCAGGCGCCGCGTGCATCATCCGCCTTCTACCTGGAGCAGCGCCGCGAGGAACAGCGAGTAGGTCAGCTCGGCCACGGGCCGCTGCTCGCGGCGGGCCTGGGTGCGCAGCGCCTTGGGCAGGGAGCAAGGCTTGCCGCGCTCGCCATCGCGCAGCTGCACGTAGCCGCGCTCGGAGTACCCCAGCACCTGCCAGCCCCGCTGACGGAGCGCCTGGCTCAGGTCATCCGTGAGCTGGTGATGAATGGCCTTGGACAGGGGATGCAGGCCGAAGATTTCGCTCGACCACCCACCCTCCTCCTCACGCCACCCGCGCGAGCGCAGGTAGTGGGCCTTCCGGGCGAGTGAGAGCCCTCCAACGTGGCGCTCGAGCTTCACGGGCTCGCGATGGTGAGCGGGCCGTCGAAGCTCTGCCCGTCGCACTCGACATAGATGTGGTCGCCAACGAAGGTCAGCGACACCTTGATTCTCCGCGTGTCGAACTCCGCGAGCGAGCGCAGCAGGTCGGCATCCACCGCGATGAGCTGGGCCTTCGCCACCCGTGTCGCCTTCGCCTCGCGCGCCTCCGCGAGGAACGCCTCCAGCCGCTGGGCGGACTCGAACACCACGGACACCTTCGCGTGCGGGTTCTGGTCCACGGCGCGCTGAATCTTCAGCGGGTCGCCCTTCCCGACGCGCACCCAGCTGGTGACGAGGCCGGTGTAGTCGCGGCACTCCAGGTCCGGAGCATCAGGCTCCGCCAGCCCCTTGCCGAACGCCAGCCGCTCCTCCCACAGCCAGCAGAACGCAATCACCCGCAGCCACGCGCGCTGCATCGTCTCCGACGGGTGGCGCGCGAGCTTGATGACGAGCTGGGGCTGGTCAATCGAGCGGTCCACATGGCTCAAGGCGACCTGGAAGTCGTACAGCGTCGGAACGAGGGTCATCGGGAGCCCTCTCTAGCGCATCCCTCTCGCAGTTGCCTGGGCGCCCTACAGCGTCAGGAGGAACGCGAGCAGGTCGTCGCGCTGCTCGGGCGTGAGGGCCCGGGTGTCGCCGTGCTTCGGCCCGGAGGTCTCCAGCAGCGCGC
The DNA here is from genome assembly GCF_010894435.1 of Pyxidicoccus trucidator. Lineage (NCBI taxonomy): Bacteria > Pseudomonadati > Myxococcota > Myxococcia > Myxococcales > Myxococcaceae > Pyxidicoccus > Pyxidicoccus trucidator. The sequence goes on from NZ_JAAIXZ010000001.1 coordinate 674,907, forward strand.
GCAGCGGGAAGCGCGTCTCCACCACCAGCCGCCCGTCCTTCACGCCATACCCGGCGGTGGCGCTCGTCAGCAGCGGCCACACGTCCCACGTGCCCACCAGCGACGGCGGCGCCGCGCCCGTCACCAGCGTCTGCTGCTCCAGCCGCAACGGCAGCGCCACCGGCGTGCCCACGTCGAGGTACTTCCCGCGCGTGGCCACGTCCTGGTCCAGCGTGTAGAGCGGCGCGGGGTGGCACTCCAGGCACCCGCCCTGCCCCTCGAACAGCTCGCGCCCTCGCGCGGGCCGCCCCACCCGGCCGTCCGGCAACTCCACCGTCTCCAGCGGCGCGCCGTCCTCGCCCCGGAACGGGTTGGGCGGCGTGGCCATCAGCGCATTGAAGAGGGTGAGCGCCTCCACCTCCTCGGGGGACGGGTCCGGGTTGTGGAAGCGGTTGCGCGCGCCCACGAAGCTCGCCGTCTCCGCGAGGCTGTGGTGGCTGGCCGGCGTGAAGTACGGCGGCGTGTCGCGGCTGCCCAGCACCGTGGTGGAGCGGTAGATGCGGTTGGGCTGCGTCTTCTCGTAGAAGACGCCGCCGGTGTGGCCCTCGATGTGGCAGCCGTCGCAGGTGATGCCCGAGCGCCCGAGGTCCACGTAGTAGAGCACCTGTCCCAGCCGGCGCTTGGCCTGCGCGCGCGACACCACCACCGTGAGCTGGCGCAACACGCGAGCACGGCCCGTCCGCGCCTCGCGCACGTCCACCACCGCCACCGTCCGCGTGAAGCGGTTGAGCACGTAGAGCGTGCGCCCGTCCGGAGCCAGCGCCAGCGCGCGCGGCCCGGAGTGCAGCTCCTCCCCTGCCCGCCCGTTCGTCCCGAAGTCCGCGGCCGGGCGGATGCGGGGCGTGCCGTCCGGCGGCTCCAGCTCCACCTCCTGAAGCACCGCACCGCGCGCCGCCTTCTCGCCCGCCACCAGCGCCCGCGCGTCCAGCACCCGCACCCGGCCCAGGCCCACGTCCGCCGCGTAGAGCAGCCCGGCGGCGTCATCCAGCGCCAGCCCCTCCGTCACGCCCGCGCCGAAGCCCCGGTGTCGCACGTAGCCGCCGCTCGCCGGGTCCACCACCGCCACGCCGCTGTTGGCGCTCACCTCCATGCGCTGGGGGTTGGGGCCCACGTTCGGCCCCAGGCTGGCCATGAAGAGGCGTCCCAGCCGCTCGCTCGCCACCAGCGCGCGCGGGGCCTTGCCGCCCATCACCTGCGCGCGGAAGGGCTCCGTGTGGCCGCCCACAATCGACACGCCCGGCCCCGGCACCACCGTGGCCACGGGCGCGCCGTCCTCCTGGCGAAGCAGCTCCAGTTGCCCCGTCTGGAGGCTGCCCACCGCCAGCAGGTCCTTCCACCGCGCGAGCGCGCGAGGGTTGGGGTCCACCGCCACGGACCACCGGGGCTTTCCGTCGGCGAGCGACAGCGCGTGGACCCTGTCCCGCACGTGCTCGGCGACGAAGGCCACGCCGCGCGCGCCATCCACCTCCAGCCCATGTGCGCCGAGCGGCGCGGGCAGCACCCGGGGCGCGCTCCCCGGAGCATCCAGCGCGTACAGGTGGAGCTCCGGCTGGTAGCGGTGCACCACGGCCAGCCACGGCTTCCCTGTCGCATCATTATATGTATCGAGCGCGGAGGGCCCGTCCCCCACCGCCAGCCGCTCCACGCGTCCGGACTCCACGTCCAGCGTGAATACGGTGTCCGTGGGCGGCGAGGCGATGAACAGCGTGCGCCCGTCCGGGGCCAGCGCCATCGCCGTCAGGTCTTGGAAGGCCGCGTCGTTCACCACCGTGAGGCGCGCGGCGCCTTCCCCGCCTTCGAGCCGAGCCTCCACCACCACCTGCGGCGCGTCCTCCGGCAGCGCCAGGCCGGCCGGCAGGCGGGTGTAGGCGTGGCCCGCGTCCACCACCACCAGCGGCAGCTCGCGAGACAGCGGCGGGCCCAGCACCAGCTTCAGCCCGGGCACCAGCCGCTCGCCCTGGATGGACAGCGGCTGAGACGTCTCATTGCTGAGGAGGCGCGGCCCCACCGAGACGAGCCGGGGCCGCGCAGAGGGCGCGGCCGTCGGCGCATCCCCCGGAGCCTCGGGCCCGGGTCCGCCGCGACGCAGCACCACCACGCCCGTGGCGGCCAGCACCGCCACCGCCACCAGCGCCGCCAGCACTCCCCGCCTGCGAGCCGAGCCCGTCAATGTCGTGAAACCTCCTCGCGGCAGCATCCCCCATCGCCCATCACGCCGCGATGATCATGAGCCTTGCCTGCTCGGCCGCACTCCGACGGCGGGAGCACGAAATCACGCCCTCCCACGCCAATCTTCCAGCGGGCCGGCACAGAATGAGCCGTTTCGGGGAGCACGCGCCCCACATGGGGTGGAGTGCCCCCCACACCTATGTGTGCGCGCATTCAGGATGGAACTGGAGTGTGCGTTGACAGGTCGGTACACGCATCGCTTAACCTGTTGATGATGCGACGCTTCCTCCTCTGCATGGCCGTCGCCCAGCTCCTCGGAATCGGCATGCTGATCACCCCGAGTGACTCCTGGGCCCAGAGCCGCGGCCGTAACGCGCGCTCTGCGAAGTCGAAGTCCAGCAAGAAGGCCAGCTCCAAGGCCCCGCCGAAAATCGAGACGAAGGGCACAGCCGTGACGGATCCGGTGACGGGCGAGCCCGACGCCGCCGCCTCGTCCGCACCGCCGCAGCGCGGCCCGGCCCGTATCGACTTCGACGACCGGCTCATCCAGGGCCAGACGAACAAGTCCGGAGCCGTCTATCTCTATGACCGCAAGGAGCTGAAGACGCGGTCCATGATCCGCGAGCGCGAGAGCTTCCGTTCCGAGACGCTCTCCACGGTGTACGACCAATAGGGCAGCACCGCCCACCTGCCCTTGAAGGGAGCGTCACCGTTGAGCGGTCAGCCCAGTGTCCTGCAAGTCGTCATCCTCCGCGACGGACTCCTCGTGGGAACGGAGGTGTTCGTCCCCGGCACCTATGCGCTCGGCTCGGACCCGACGTCCGACCTGCGCCTGGATGACCCGTCCGTCGAGCCGCGCCACGCGCTGCTCTACTTCCAGAACGGGCGCGCGGCCATCCAGGACGCGGGCTCCGCCATCGGCCTCTTCGTCAACGGCCACCGCGTGTCCGCGTGCGAAATCCGCTCCGTGGACGAGGTGCTCTGCGGCCCCTTCGTCCTGAAGACCCGGGTGCTGGCGCAGAGGCCACAGGAGGCCAAGCCCCAGCCGCCGCCGGAAGTCGCCGCGCTGCTCGGCACCGTCCAGCCTCCGCCACCCGTGGCCCCCGCGCCCATGGCGCAGCAGCCCTCGCCCGTGCGGCAGCTCCGTCCGGCGGTGCAGCAGCAGGTCGCTCCGCAGCAGCCGCTCGCCACCACCGTCCCCGCCGTGCGCGCCGTGCCGCAGCCTCCGCCGCCCCAGCCCGCGCTCCGGCCGGTGCCGCCGCAGCCCGCGGCCCCCATGCGCGGGAGCAACGTGGTGACGCAGGCCGCGTACGCGCCCTCCACCCCGGTCCCCATGCCGGCGCCCGAGCCGCAGGCCGTCTCGCCCATGCCCGTTCCGGGGGCGCACGCGCCGTGGCCCTCGCAGCAGCAGGCGCCCGTGCCCGTGCCGGCCGGCACCCTGCCCTCGGTGCGCCGCCGCGCCACGCAGGACCCGCAGCCCGCCGTCAACACCGGCATCCTGCTCGCGGACGACCTGATGGCGGACCTCGCCCTCGAGCCGCTGCCCGAGTCCACGGGCCCGCTGCTCCAGGAGCAGCGCGTCGCCACCCGGCCCACGCACGCGCCGCGCATCGCCCCCGGCAAGGGCTCCGCGCAGCTCTACCTGGAGCTGTACTGGGGCGCCATCCGCCGCGACGCGCGCCGCTTCAAGCCCGACAAGAAGAAGCCGGTGCAGGCCTCGCTGGACCTGCCGGAGGCCATGCCGCTGTGGGGCTTCACGCTGCCGGAGACGGGCGCGCCCTTCACCCTCGCCGAGACGCTCAACGGCTCCTTCCGCCTCTTCGTGCCCCCGGGCACCGAGGTGGAGAAGAGCGGCAATGACGGCCGCTTCGCCCCCGTCACCGGCGCCGCGCTGGAGTCCGACGGCAGCCGCCGCTTCCTCACCCTGCGCGAGGGCACCGCCGCGCGCCTGACGCAGGGCCACATGTCGCTGGTGGCCTACGCGGCCCCCAAGCCCGCGCGCGTCTGGGTGAACCCCTTCCAGGGCATGCCCTGGCTGGCGCTGGCGTGCTTCATCATGTTCGGCGGCGCCTTCGCGTCCTTCATCGTCCTCAAGCCGGAGAGCCCGGAGACGGCGGACTTCACGCAGAAGAACCTGCCGCCCGTGGCCCTGCGCCTCATCGCCCCCGAGCCGAAGAAGAAGGAAGAGGCGAAGAAGAAGCTGGAGGCCCTGAAGCAGAAGGCCCCCAAGCCGGTGAAGGAGAAGGTCGCGGAGAAGGCCCCGCCCAAGCCGGTGGAGAAGACGCCGCCCCAGCCCGCCAAGGCCGTGGCCGCCCCGCCGGAGAGCAAGGCGCTCAAGGCGCTGGCCAAGCTGTCCGCCGCCGGCCCCGCCACCAATGACCTGCTCGCCGCCGTGGACAAGCTGGGCAGCGGCCCGGGCAGCAAGAACGTGAAGAACAGCAACTACAAGCTGTCCGGCCTCATCGGGAAGGCCCCCATCGCCAACGCGGGCCTGGGCACCTTCGGCCTGGGCGGCGGTGGCAAGGGCGGCGGCGCCACGCTGGGCGCTGAAATCCTGCGCGGCAAGGGCGGCGGCGGCATTGGCGCGCTGGGCGTGGGCGGCGTGGGCAAGGGCAAGGTGGGCGGCACCGTCACCCGCGCCACGGCCCGCAGCATCGCCTCCACCCAGGGCACCGTGGACCGCGAGGCCGTGGCCCGCGTCATCAACAGCCACCTCAACGAGGTGCACGGCTGCTACGAGCGCGCGCTGCTGAAGAACCCCGGCCTCGCCGGCAAGGTGGTGCTGGAGTGGACCATCGGCGCCGCCGGCCGCGTCGTCGCCGCCAAGACGAAGTCCTCCACGCTCAGCAACGCCGCCGTCGAGGCCTGCATCCTCTCCAGCCTCAAGACGTGGACCTTCCCCGCCCCCAAGGGTGGTGTCGTCATCATCACCTACCCGTTCCTCTTCAACTCGGTCGGCTACTGACGCGGCCCCCTCCGCGCCCGTTCCCCCCATCCGTCCAGGAAGCCCCCATCGTGCGATACGCCCTGCTCATCCTCCTGTTCCTGGTGCCCGGCCTCGCCCGTGCGCAGGCCGAGGCGCTCGAGAACCCCGGCACCGTCTCCGCCATCCAGGAGCGCCAGTACCGGCTGCAACATGAGCTGACGCTCGGCGTCGGCGTGCTGCCCGATGACGCCTTCTACAAGGGCCTCATCGGCACCGTCGCGTACACGTACCACTTCAGCGACAGCTTCGGCTGGCAGGTGGGACGCGGCACCTACAGCTACAACGTCCAGACGGCCCTGCGCACCCAGCTGGAGCGCGACTTCGAGGTGGCCCCCACGGCGTCCGCCTACGAGGACCAGGTCCAGTGGATGGTGGGCTCGGACCTCGTCTGGAGCCCGCTGTACGGGAAGTTCGCCTTCCTCAACAACCGGGTGCTGCACTTCGAGGCGTTCCTCCTCGGCGGCGGCACCGTGGTGAAGATCAACCGCGCGGACGGCTTCCGTCCCGCGGCCAACGTGGGCGTGGGCCTGCGGCTCTTCAGCGGCCCGACGCTCTCCTTCCGGCTGGACGTGACGAACAACGTCGTCTTCGCCGGTACGTCGCGCATCAACAACGTCCTCTCGGTCCAGCTCGGCACCGCGTTCAACTTCGGCGCCACGGAATGAATCCCCGCTCACTCGTCGCCGCGCTCGCCAGCGCCGCGCTCCTCGTGTCCCCGGCACCCGCCACCGCCCAGCAGTCCGGCGGCGGCGCGCTGCCCATGCCCCCGCCTCCCGCCGGTGCCCCGCGCCCGGCCGGTGGCGCCACTTCCACGCCCGCCAGCGGCAAGCCCGCAGCTGCCTCCGGCACGGCGCCTGCTCCGGCCGCCGGTGCACCGGCCACGCCCGCTGCCGCCGAGGCTCCCGCCAAGCCCGCCGAGGCCGCTCCGCCCCCGCCGCAGAAGGTGGACAACGCCGTCTTCGACAAGGCGCTGCAGGACTACTTCGACGGCGACCCGCGCGCCGCCGCCGGGCCGCTGTACGCCTGGCTGCAGCAGGCGCCGAAGACGGACGAGAACTACGCCTGGGGCCAGTACTTCCTCGCGCGGAGCCTCATCGACCTGGGCCTGACGCACGCGGGGGCCTCGTACCTCGCGCGCATCGCCCGCGAGCGCTCCAACCCCAACGCGCTGCCCCGTGCGCTGGACTCGCTCAAGCAGCTGACGAACCGGCCGCACGACGAGGTGATGATCGACGAGCAGGTCTTCGGCGCGCTGGACCTCGGCTTCCTGCCGGAGGAGACGGGCGCGTACGCCCACTACCAGCAGGGCCTGGTGGACCTGCGCGTGGGCAACGAGCGCTGGGCCAACACCCACTTCGCCAAGCTCTCCGAGACGAGCCCCGAGGCCAGCCACGCGAAGTTCGCCCTGCTCGTCACCCGGCTCAAGTCGGTAAAGGAGCCCTCCGAGGAGCTCATCACCGACTTCCTCGGCCTGTCCAAGGACGAGAAGCTCACCCGCGAGGCGCGCAACGAGGCGGCGCTCGCGGTGGCCCGCCTGCGCTACGAGCGCAAGGACTACACGGGCGCGCTGGAGGCGTACAACCTCGTCAAGCTGCCGGAGCTGGACCCGGGCCGCGCCAGCCTCTACCTGGAGGAGGCGTGGACCCGCTACAAGCTGGGGGAGCTGCGCGCCTCGCTGGGCATCCTCACCACGCTGGACGCCCCCGTCTTCCGCGACGAGTTCCTCCCGGACAAGTACCTGCTGCGCGCGCTCATCTACCGTGACTTGTGCCACTACCTGCCCGCCAAGCGCGCCGCCAAGGAGCTGACGCGCCGCTTCGCGGACTCGCTGGAGGCCGTGCGCGAGCGCGAGGACCTCACCCAGGACGTGCGCCTGCGCCGCGCGGCCAACGCCCACGGCGGCACCCAGCGCGCCGCGCGCTTCGTGGAAGTGCTGGACCTCGAGGGCGAGCGCCTGGGCCGCTACGCCGGCAGCTTCGGCGACCGGCTCTTCGCGCACCTCACCAAGATGTATGACCTTTCCCGCGCCGAAGCGGTCCGCGTCCACGACGCGCGGCTGGCCGAGGCAGTGCGCCAGGAAGCAGACACCCTGCTGCGCGCCGCCGAGCAGGTGCGACTCATGGAGTACGAAGTGGGCCTGAAGCTGTACGAGCGCGTGAAGAAGGGCGCGAAGGTGGTGGCGCCGGAGGACGAGCAGGCGCTCTCCCCCGCCCAGGTCGCCTTCCGCTTCAGCGGTGAGTACTGGAACGACGAGCTGAAGTCGTACCGGGTCAACATCGAGAGCCGCTGCATCGAGGAGACCCCATGACCGGCCACCTGACCGGCCTGATTGCCGCCGCGCTGCTCGCGGCCGCCCCCGGAAGCCCCGGCCGCGCCGGCCCGGGCGCCAACCCGATTGTGTCCAAGGCGAAGGAGCGCGACGAGTTCGTCTCCAAGCTCAAGCGCGACATCTTCAAGGTGGACCGCTCCATCGGCGAGACGGAGAAGCTCATCTCCAAGAGCCGCAACGCGCCGTACCTGCCGGACCTCCAGTTCCGGCTGGCCGAGCTGTACGTGGAGAAGAGCCGCTACGTGTACTACCTCCAGGTCGAGTCCCGGCCCGAGGGTGCCAGCGGCGCCATCGTCTCTCCCGAGACGCGGCTGATGAAGCAGAAGGCCGTGCAGATGTACTACCGGCTGCTGCGCGAGTACCCGGACTTCAAGGACGGCGACCAGGTGACGTTCTACCTGGCGCACGAGCAGCGCGAGCTGGGCCAGTTCGACGAGATGCTCAAGACGCTCGGCGACCTGACGCGCAAGTTCCCCAACAGCCCGCTGCGGCTGGAGGCGGAGCAGATTCTGGGCGACCACTTCTTCGACAAGGCGGACCTCGTCGAGGCGGAGAAGCACTACCAGGCGATTCTCGAGGCCCCGCCCTCGCCGGTGCACGACCTGGCCCGCTACAAGATGGGCTGGATTCGCGTCAACCAGGCCAAGCACGCGGAGGCGGTGACGTTCTTCGAGGCCGCCGCCGCCAGCGCGCCGCTGCCCGGCACGGACGTGAAGAAGGCGCTCAACGTCAAGCGCGAGGCGCTGCTGGACCTCGTCTACAGCTACACCGAGGCCAAGCCCCCCAAGGGCGCGCTCAACTACTTCGAGAAGCTCAGCGACAGTCGCGCCACGTACTCGCTCGCGCTGGACAAGCTGGGCAACCGCTACTTCATCAAGCAGCAGTACGAGTGGGCCATCCCCGCGCTGCGCAAGCTGATGGAAATCCAGCATGACCCGGAGCTCGACTTGGAGCGCGGGCAGAAGCTCTATGACGCCATCAAGGCGTCCAAGGGCAAGGTGATGCCGGAGCCGGAGGACCTGCGCTTCCTCGTGCGCGCGGCCGTGCAGAGCAAGACGGACCCGGAGCTGGCGGAGGTGGAGCGCAAGAAGCACCTGGTGGAGCTGGAGGAGATGGCGAGAGACCTCTCCACCCTGCTGCACGTGGCGGCGCAGAAGAAGGAGGAGAAGGACCTCTACCTGCGCGCGGCGGCGGCCTACGAGGCGTACCTGGGCCTCTTCCGTCCCGACCAGTACGTGCGGCCCATCATGAAGAACCGCGCCGAGGCGCTGTTCGCCGCCAACGCCTTCCCGGAGGCCGCGCGCCAGTTCGAGGAGCTGGCCCAGTACGAGGCCAAGGCGAAGGACGCCAAGGGCGAGGAGGAGGCCCTCAACGCGGCGCTGCTCGCGCACTTCTCCACGCTCAAGCCGGAGGAGGCGCAGAAGCGCAACGCCTTCGAGGTGGCGGACGCGCGCCAGGCCATGAAGCTCTTGGGCGCCGAGTTCGTGTCGCGCTACCCGCAGAGCGGCAACGCGCTCAACGTGAAGTTCAACATCGCCCGCGCCTACTACGAGGACGGCGAGTACCCGAAGGCGGCGGAGCTGTTCACCGCCTTCGCCCTCACCCACCCCTCGCACAAGGAAGCCGCCGTCGCCGGCAACCTCGCGCTGGACAGCCTGCGGCAGGTCAACGACTTCAAGGGCCTGGACGAGACGGGGAAGAAGTTCCTCTCCTCGCCGCTGCCGGCCGCCTTCCGCGCGGACGTGCAGAAGATTCTCACCCAGAGCCGCGCCGAGGCGCTGGACGAGCTGGCCCTCGCGAGCGCCCAGGAGACGGGCGACGTCATCCAGGGCCTCGTCAAGGTGGCGGACGAGAACAAGAACTCCGAAATCGGCGAGAAGGCCCTGTACGGCGCCTTCACCGCGGCGCGCGAGAAGCGCGACATGCAGGCCGAGCGCGAGCTGGGCGCGAAGCTGGCGCAGGACTACCCGAAGAGCCAGTACCTGTCCGACGTGCTGCTGACGCTGGGCCGGCACTCGGCGGAGGCCGCGGCGTTCGGCGAGGCGGCGAGCTGGTTCGAGCAGGTGGGCCAGAAGCTCGGCGGCGACTTCGCCGCGGTGGACGGCTGGCTGGCCGGCGCGCGGCTGCGCATGGCGCTGGGTGAGTACAAGGAAGCGGCCCGCAACCTGGAAGCCGCGGCCGAAGTCTCCGGCGCGCGCAAGTCCGAGGTGCTGGTGCTGCTGGCCGAGACGCGCCTGAAGCAGAAGGACTACACCCGCGCGAAGACGGCGGCGGACGCCGCGCTGAAGCTGGACGCGCGCAGCGCGGGCGCCGCGGCGGTGCTGGCGCAGGTGCAGGCCGCCACCGCCCCCACGGCGCCGGCGGACGCGCTCATCGCCACCCTCACCAAGGCGGTGCAGGGCCCCAACGGGCAGACGGAGGAGGCCGCCAAGGGCCTGTGGTACCTCGGCGAAATCCTCTACCGCGGCTACAAGGATTTGCCGGCCGACAAGGTGGAGGAGAAGGTCGCTGCCCTGCAGAGCCTGGAGGGCATCTACACGCAGGCCGCGCAGCTGGGCTACCCCGAGTGGGCGGTGGCCTCGCTGTGGAAGCTGGGCCTGGCGTACGGGCACATCGCGGACGTGGTGGAGGGGACGCCGGTGCCGGCGGGCCTGTCCGCCGCGGAGTCGCAGCAGTTCCAGGCGGCGGTGAAGGAGCAGGTCGGGCCGCTGAAGCAGCGCTCGGACGAGGCCTTCAAGGCGTGCCTCTCGCGCGCCGAGTCGCTGGAGGTCTTCAGCGCCGCGGTGGTGGGCTGCCGGAGCCGCACGGAGACGGCGGCGCTGCCGGTGCCGCAGCCGGGCGCGCCCACGCAGCCGGGCGCCCTGGAGGAGCTGCGCAAGAAGGCCGAGCGCACGCTCAGCGCCGACTCCCTGGAAGCGCTGGGCCTGGCGTACCTGGACGCGCGCCAGTACGGAATCGCTCAGCTCACCCTGGGCCGCGTCACGGAATTGCAGGACACGCGGGCCTCGGCGCACAACGCGCTGGGCTGGGCGCTGCTCAACACGGGTGACGCCATGGGCGCGCGCGCCGCGTACGCCAAGGCGATGGACTCGGACCCCACCTACGACAAGGCGCGCCTCAACCTGGCCGCGCTGCGCTGCCGCTTCGGCGACGTGGACGGGGCCCGCCGCGAGCTGGCCGTCCTCAAGGATGTGAATACGCTCACCGGCGCCGACGTGGACGGAGGGTGGAAGGCGTGCAAGTGAGCCTCTTCGCTCCGCGCGCGGCGGCGCGGGCCCTGGCGCTCGGGGCCGTGCTCCTGGCCTCCGGCGGCTGCTCCTCCGAGGGCGGCGAGCTGGAGGGCAGCGCGTCCCCGCTCATGGACCTCCGCTACGAGCGCTCGGAGGCCCAGTGGTCTCCGGGCGAGCTGGCCATCAACTTCATCACCCCGCAGGGCGCGGGAGTGAACACGAAGCTGAAGGTCAGCGCCTTCGTGGGAGACATGATTCCCGAGGGCTACGTGGGCCCGCTGCAAATCAACCTGGCCGAGGTGCTGGAGGGCGGCGCGCAGCGCGGCGCCATTGGCCGCAGCGTGCTCGATGAGCCGGCGCGGACCTTCCCCCAGCTGGAGGTCGGCATGCTGACCGTGGACGGCACGCCCGTCACCGCCGGCAGCCGGATTACCGGTGACTTCCACGTCACCTTCGTCAACGGCACGGACGTCTTTTCAGGCCGCACCATCTTCGGAAGCTTCGAGGCTACGGTCCAACAATGAAGCGCATTCTCCTGCTCACCCTGCCCCTCCTCGCCGCCTGCGGCCCGCGCTACGGCATGCGCGTGCCCGACTCGATGGAGAAGAAGCTGCCCTACGAGGCGCGCATCGAGCTGCTGGAGGCGGAGAACGACCTGGCGCTCGCCATCGACAAGGTCGACGAGGCCGACAACGAGATTGGCCGCGCTCGCGACAACATCCGCCGGGCCCGCTCCCGCCAGGAGGCGGCCGAGGACGAGGTGGACCGCGCCACCGACGAGGTGTCCCGCGAGGTGGCGAAGCTGGCCATCGACGAGTCCGAGGCCCGCGTGGAGTACCTGCGCGCCCGGCAGCGGCTCAGCGTGGGCCTGCGCGAGGTGGAGCGGCTGTCCCTGCGCTGCGCCTTCGCGAAGTTCGAGCTGGCCCGGCTCACCGTGGCCCGCAAGTCCAAGGTGGAGGGCAGCGAGCGGCTGGAGCCGAAGGAGTTCGAGGAGCAGCTGTCCGAGTGCGAGGCGGAGGTGAAGGAGGAGCGCGCCGACCTCGCCGAGGACGAGAAGGAGGAGAAGGCGGCGCGGGAGGCGTGGGAGGCGAAGAAGACCGCGCTCGCGAAGAAGACCTTCGACGCTCGCGCGAGTCCCTACGTGGAGAACCTATAAATGTCGACGACAGGCGGCTTCCTGGTCCTCCAGCTGCTCACGGCGCAGGCCCCCGGGCCGGACGCGGCGACCCTCGAGCGCACCGCCGCCGTGGAGAGCGCGCGCCTGGAGCAGTCCCCCGAGGACGCGGACGCGCTGTACCGGCTGGGCACGGCCTTCCTCCAGCTCAACAAGCCGAAGAAGGCGGTGGAGCCGCTGACGAAGCTGGTGGCGCTCGAGCCGGACCTGGTGCCGCCCAAGCTCGCCCTCGCCCGGGCGCTGCGACTCGCGGGGGACGCGGAGAAGGCGCGCACGGTGCTGGACACGGCCATCGCCGCCTTCCCCGAGGACTACACCCTGCGCGCCGAGCGAGGCCTGCTGGCGCGCGTGCTGGACGAGACGGACGTGGCCATCAGCCAGTACTCGGTGGCCTCGGAGCTGTCCCCGCAGGACGCGGAGCTGCGCTTCAACCTGGGCGAGGCCCTGCAGCGCGCCGGCCGCACGGACGACGCGATTGAGGCCTACCGCGAGGCGCTGAAGCTGGACGCCCGGCTCAACGTCGCCCGCGTCAACCTGGGCAAGGCGCTGGCGGAGAAGGGCCTCAACGCGGAGGCCAAGGAGACGCTGCGCGAGGCCACCCGCGAGAAGCTGGGCGACTCGGAGGCGCACTACAACCTGGGCGTCATCCTGATGCGGGAGAACGACCTGGACGGCGCCATCGCCGAGTACCAGCGCACCCTCGCCGCCGACCCGAAGCACGAGCAGGCGCACAACAACCTGGGCGTGGCGCTGAACGAGAAGGGCGACCCGCGCAAGGCCACCGAGGCCTTCCTCAAGGCCATCTCCGCGGACCCGAAGTTCGCCGAGGCGCACTTCAACCTGGGGCTGGCGTACTTCCAGCTCGGCGACAACGTGCGCGCCACCAAGTCCTTCGAGAAGGCGCTGGTGCTGGAGCCGCGCCGCGCCAGCGGGCCGTACACGCAGCTGGGCCACCTGTACCTCGCGCAGGGCAAGAAGAAGCAGGCGGTGGTGGCCTTCCAGAAGGCGATTGAGAAGAGCACCGAGGACGGCCGGAAGACGACCGAGGCGTACCAGGGCCTCGCGCGGGCGTACCTGGGGCTGGGCAAGGCGGACGAGGCGGTGGCCACGCTGAAGACGGCGGTGGAGGCCTTCCCGAAGGACGCGAGCGCCCGGGCCGCCTATGGCGACGCGCTCAAGGCCAAGGGCGACCTGGACGGGGCCATTGCGCAGTACGAGGAAGTCGTGGCGCTGACGCCCACCGTGGAGAACCGGCTGGGGCTGGCGGACGCGTACTCGAAGAAGCGGGTGAGCGCGAAGGCGCGGCCGATATACGAGGCGCTGCTCAAGGAAGAGCCGGGCAACCGCGTGGCGCAGCTCGCGCTGGCGGACCTGCTGCTGGCCATGGGCGACTACGTGACGGCGGAAGGCCTGCTGAAGCCGAAGGAGGGCGAGGAGCCCGACACGGCGGCGCTGGCGCGGCTGGGCATCATCCACTCGCGGCGCGGCCGGCCGGACCTGGCGGTGACGGAGCTGGAGGCGGTGGCCGCGAAGGACCCGGCGCAGTTGGAGGCCCGGGCCGAGCTGGGCTTCATCTATCTGCGCGGCGGCGACGGCGCGAAGGCGAAGAAGGTGCTGACGGCCGTGCTGGCGGTGGAGCCGCGCAACGCGCTGGGGCTGCTGTACCTGGGTCATGCGCTGTACCAGCAGGGCAACACGAAGGACGCGGAGAAGTCCTTCCGGGGCTCCGCGCAGGTGGACCCGAACTTCGCCGAGCCTCACAACGCGCTCGGGCAATTGCTGGAGGCCGCGAAGCGTCTGGACGAGGCGAAGCAGTCCTACGAGACGGCGCTGAAGCTCCAGCCGGACCACGCGGACGCGAAGGCGGCCCTCCAGCGGATGACGACGGCGGCGGCTCCGACGCCGTAGTCCTTGAGGGGCGTTGGCGGCGTCACGCGCCGCCTTCGCCAGCCCGGCCCGGAGTCGAAGCAGGCGCCATCAAGCCACACCAGTGCGGTAAGGCACCAGGCTCGCGCATTCGGCCAGCGACTCAGCGCCGACAGTGCCGCACCCGGCGAACTGCCGCCGCTCCAAGCGCCTTCAGCCCTGCACGCCCAGCAGCACCGCTCCCACGGCGACGAGCGCCGCGCCCGTGAGCTGCCGCCGCTCCAGCCGCTCACCTTGAAGCGCGGCGAGCGCCAGCGCGAAGGTGATGGAGGTATTGCGCAGCGTCAGCACCGCGCCCGCGCCGCTGCTGCCCAGCGCGGACAGCAGGAGCGCGAAGGACAGCGTGCAGATGATGCCCGTGAAGATGACGAGCCCGGGGCGCACCAGCGCCTCGCGCTTGAGCGTGGCCCACCCGAGCTTCCGCGCCCGCTCCAGGACGAGCACCGGCAGCGCGACGAGGAGCCCCGTGGCGAAGAGGGCCGGCGGCTGCGCGCCCTCTCCGAGCGCCAGCTTGTAGGCGAGGTGATAGCCGGCGATGCATACGGCGGCCAGCGCGGCCCATGCAACGCCCGTGGCCGCCGGCCCCGAGGGACGGGACAGGTTCATCACCACCAGTCCCACGCCCAGCAGCGCCGCGCCGGACACCATCCACACCGACACCGCCTCGCCCAGCCACAGCACGGACACCGGCCACACCAGCAACATGGCGCCACCGCGAGACACCGTGTACGCGAGCCCCAGCGGCGCCTGCTTCAGCGCCCGGGACAGCGCCGCCAGGTAGATGCTCTCGCACGCCCCTGCCCCCAGCGCCCACGCGAGGCCACGTGCCGTGGGAAAGGCCTGCCCCTGCATCCCGAGCGTCCACAGCCCACCGCCCACCACGGCGACGCAGATGACGCTCACCACGCCGACCTCGGGGTTCGGGTGCCGCTTGAGCAGCGCGTTCCACGATGCGTGGAAGAACGCGGACGACAGCACCAGCACCAGCGCGACGGTCTCCAACGAGGCTCCTCCACGGCGACGGAGGCCCGTGTCTAACGCGGCTGTGTCCTCCGTGCAGGCCCCTTGCGTCCCCGGGAGGGAGCCGGTCCGCCGACGTGGTGTGCGGGACATAGGGAGCGGATGGCATTCCACCGACCTCACGCTCGGGACGCAGGGTCCGGCTGCCGCTCCACCGACCTCGCCATCGGGACTCCGGGTCCGGCTGGCGCTCCACCGACCTCACGCTCGGGACGCCGGGTCCGGCTGGCGCTCCACCGACCTCACGCTCGGGACGCCGGGTCTGGATGCCGCTCCACCGACCTCGCGCTCGGGACGCCGGGTCTGGATGCCGAGCCACCGACCTCACCATCGGGACTCGGGGAGCGAAGGGGCTCGGTGGCGCCTCGCGGGAGCGGCCGGAGACCGACCCAAGTCCCCGTGAGCCCGCACTCCACCGGGTCCCCGGGACGGTCCGGGAGCGTGCTGTTCGGAAATGTCGGGGGGTTTGTGCCGCGAAATGTCCCGACATTTCCGAACAGGACGCCTTCAGTCCCGGCCTACGCGGCACCAATTCAACCGGGTCCTTGTCGAGGGCGGACCTGCTGGCTTGTCGAGTTCGCCGTCCACCGGGAGCTGCGCCGCCCACGTCACCGCACCTGCGACAATCCCTCTCCCGATTCGAGCCGCGGCCACGCGTCAGGGCAGTGGCTCTCCGGTGTCGCTGGCGGGCGCGGGGGCTTCCTCGCCCATCATGAGCGCGGGCGACAACGGCGGGCCATCAGGCACGGGGCGCGGCGCGGCGGCGGGCATGCGTCCGAAGGCGTAGTGCTCCTCCGCGTGAGCGCCGAAGGACGCGCCCTCGACATGCGCCACCAGCACCAGGTCCTCGGTGGGCCGGGCTCCGGTCGCGAACGTGACGACGTACGCCACGGTGCGGACGTCGCCACCCGGGCCCTCGGGCACGATGAAGTCCGAGGGGCCCTCGACGAGCGCCGCGCCGCGAGGCAGGGAGATGCGCACCTCCACCGGAGCGCCGAAGCCCATCCGCCGCTCCACCTCGGCCAGGAGCCGCACATGCCCGGAGGAGGTCTCCACCACCGTCCAGCCCACACGCATGGGCGCGGGGATGCGAGCGGTGAGTCCCGACATCGAAGCATCCCGAGCATGCGCCTCGGCGTGGTCCTCGGGCGCGGTCACCTCTGTCGGCCCGGCATCCTCCGCGCCTACGTCGCCACCCCATGCCGGGTGCTGCTTCGCCCGAGCCTGAGTGGACCGCACGTCCCGCTCGCGTCGAGCGATGGAGGAGCCCGGAACCTCGGGAGCCACGGTCACCACGGGCTCAAGAGGCCGCGCAGCCACCGGCGGTGTCGCCCGCGGAATGACGGTTCCTTCCGCGCCCACCCGGGCCCGGACCTTGTCTCGTTGGGAGAACGGAGGCGGCGGCTCCGGCCGCTTTCGAGACCTGCCCCGGACGCGCTCCACGCCGGAGGCCACGCCCGCCGAGAGCGCTCCCGCCAGCGCGAGGGCCAGCACCACTCCCGCGATTCTCCGTCGCGTCAGGAGCACCGGGGCGCCTCGTGAAAGGAGCACGAACACCCCGAGGACACCGAACACCCACGGACATGGAGGCTTCGCATCAGACGCATCAGGACACCTCCGGGAAGGCGCACGAACACCCCGAGGGCACCGAGCACCCACGGACATGGAGGCTTCGCATCAGGAGCACCGAGACACCTCGAGGAAGGCGCACGAACACCCCGAGGGCACCGGGCACCCATGGACATGGAGGCTTCGCATCAGACGCATCAGGACACCTCACATACGGGGCACGGCTTCATCGCAGTCACCGAACGCTCACCGGCACAGCGGGGAATGACTCGGGTACGGGTAGGCGACGGCAGGCTCGGTGGCGAGGTCCATCACCGACCGTGGGAAGCCCCGACACATCAGCGCGTCCAGGAAGTCCGCCAGGCACGGCGCGGAGCTGTCCGTCTGTTCCACGTCCACCATCTTCCCGTCCTCCATCCGCCAGCGGTGGCGCAGGTAGCCACGTGCCCACGGCGCGGCCTTCATCGCGGGCGCGGCGAGCGCGTCGTACAGCGGCTGCCGTGACGGCGTGCCCCGGCCGAGCCGGTAGAGGATGGCGGCCACCTCGTTCTCGTCGATGCGCTGGAGCAGGCCCTCCTCGGGTCTCGGCCGAGACCACGAGCCCGTCGCGGGCTCGCGCGTCTCCAGGTCCACCCAGAACATCGTCCCGCCCTGCCTGTCGTAATAGCGCGGGCTGTTGCGCACGTCCGCGCTGAACCACGTGGCCCACCCCTCGCTCCACGCCTGTCCCGGGAAGGTGGGCACGCCGACGAAGTGGGGACCGCCCTCCTCGGGGCTGCTGCCATGGCTGGCCATCACCCAGTGCCCCAGCTCGTGAAGCACCATGGCCTCGGACCACCAGGCCGCATCGCCGTCGCCGGGCAGCCACACCTGCGCCTCCCACCGCCGCCCCGCCGCCGTCACCGCCCTGGGCGAGAAGCACGCGCCACAGGACCACGTGGTGCCAAAGCCCAGCCACGCCACCACCGGCAGGCCCGGCTTCCCGTACCGCTCCCGAGCCCGGTGCCACGCCACTCGCAGCGCATCGAACACGGCCGCCGCTCCCGAGCCATCCGACTCGTGGAGGGTGAACACCGGCCGCTCCACCAGCGCCCGCGCCGAGCGCGACCAGCTCCAGATTCGCGCCGACGCGCCGGGCGCCGCCGGCACGCGCTGCGCACCGGAGAGCGCGGGGTCCGCCACCGCGTAGTCAATCGTGGCGGAACTGCCCCGCCCGGCCGCGTAGACGACGATGCGGTCCCGCTCCTGCAATCCGGCCGGCACCTTCACCGTGAAGTGCCCGTCGAAGTCCGTCACCTCCATGTCCACCAGCGTCTCGCCCCGGTAGGACGCGATGAGGAAGCCCGCCGCTGGCACCAGCTCCGCCTCGGGCGTCCAGTCGCGGAACGCGGCATCCGGCCGACGGCGCGCATAGCGCACGTTGCCGCTCAGCGTGCTCCCCGGTGAGCCACACCACCCCCGGCGGCCTTCCTCCACACAGCCCGCCACGCACTCGCGCGAGCGCCAGCGCCCGTCAGTGCACGTCTCCAGCTCCCCGGAGCCCGCGCAGCGGGTGACCCCATCCACGCACGCCGCTCCCTCCACGCACCGGGCGCCGTCCGCCTCCTCCACGCACGCCTCACCCGCCTCGCAGTCCTCGCGCAGGGGCATGCCCAGCAGGCACCGCTCCACCACCCGGGAGCCCAGACACCGGCCTCCCTCGGGCAGGGACGAGCAGTCACCCGCGGCGCGCAGGGCCTCGTCCGGAGCGTCGGAGCAGGCCCGCTCAAGGCACTCGACGTCGCCCTCCGCGCACGCCTCCTCGCAGGGCGCATGGCCCTGTCCTGACCCGCAGGCCAGCAGGAGCAGCACCAGGACCCAGGACGCCCGCCACTCGAAACGCAACGCCGTGGAACCTCCAGCCCCGCCGCGACCGCGTCGGATTCGGGGCAGGACAGCACGCACCGCGCGCCGCGCAGCAGGACCGGGGAGCCCACGGGTCCCCTGCCCGCTCGCTGCGACCGCATGGGGTGTCTGACAGGCGACACGCGACGGCCCGGCAATCCCGCCTGCCTGCTTGCCTGCCCGCCTGCTCGCACGCTCGCGCCGTGGTGCCCACGCGCGCGGTCAATGTCTGTCAGCGCGAGGAGGAGGCATCATGAACTCGCGCTGCGGCGACGGGTTGCTACAGTCGACCGCTGATTCGCGGCCAGGCGGGACTCCCATGACCGACACGAAAGCCACGCGGGTGGATCCACGGCTGGACCTCCCGAGCCTCGGGGTGCACGCGCTCTGGGCAGGCTGGCTGGCGGCGCTCGTCGTGGGCTGGAGCGGCTGGAGCGTCCCGGTCCGCGTGGGCGCGCTGGTGCTCGGCGGCGGGGTGATGTTCTGGAACTACGCCGTGCTGCACAACCACATGCATGTGCCCATCGCGAAGCCCCGGGCGTTGAAGTGGCTGGTGTCCCGGACGCTGGGGCTCGCGTGTGGCTTCGCGTATCGCGGCTACTACCTGCACCACTTCAACCACCACCGCTACAACGACGGCGAGGGCGACTGGGGACGGCGCCACCCGGGTGAGAGCGCGGTGCGCTACTGCGTGCGCTGGGCCCTCACCCCGTGGCTCTGGCCCTTCAACACGGTGAAGAAGGTCTGGCACGCGTGCAAGACGCG
Source organism: Pyxidicoccus trucidator (assembly GCF_010894435.1). Classification (NCBI taxonomy): domain Bacteria; kingdom Pseudomonadati; phylum Myxococcota; class Myxococcia; order Myxococcales; family Myxococcaceae; genus Pyxidicoccus; species Pyxidicoccus trucidator. The sequence continues at coordinate 693,998 of NZ_JAAIXZ010000001.1, forward strand.
GGGCCAGAAGGTGGAGCTGCTCATCGACTTCGCGGTGGTGGACGGCACGCTGCTGGCGCTGACGCTGTGGCAGCCGTCGCTCGGCCTGTCGCTGCTGGGCACCCTCGTCGTCACGCAGGTGTGCATCCACTACCTCAACCTCGCGGCGCACCTGGACGCGGACGCGACGGACCGCACGCGGCTGGCGGTGACGTCCACCTCGCGCTTCTACAACCGGTGGTTCTTCAACGCCGGCTACCACCAGGCGCACCACCTGAAGCCCCAGACGCCGTGGCGCGCGCTGCCGGAAGTCACAGAGGGGCTCGCCCGCCAGGGACAGCTCCCCGCCGAGCTCCAGACGGACGTGTCTCCCATCAGCCCCGCCTGGGCCGCGCGAGTCGTCACCCGCGTGGGCGTCACGCGCCCCGTCACGCCCGGCGTGAGCACCTGAAGCTCCGCGGGACGGTGCCAACACCCACCCTGGAGGGGTAGAGAGCGTTCGGGCACCGTCCCGCGAAGCAACCTCGCGGCTCAGCGCGGAGGGGAAGCCCGTCCCGACGGGAGGACCCAGGGCCCGGACACTCCCGGCCACTCGGCGATGACCACGTCGAGGCCGAAGGTGTCGGCGATGAGCTCCGGCCGGAGCACCTGGGCGGGAGGCCCCTCTTCCACCAGCCGCCCCCCGGCCAGCAGCACCAGCCGGTGCGCGTGGCGCGCGGCAAGGTTCAAATCATGCAGCACGGCGAGCACGGCGCCACCCTCGCGCGCGAATCGCCCCGCCGCCTCGAGCACGAGGTGCTGGTGGGCGAGGTCCAGGCTCGCGGTGGGCTCGTCGAGCAGGAGGTAGCGGTGCCCCTGCTCCAGCGGCGCTGAGAGCTGGGCCAGCACGCGCGCGAGCTGCACCCGCTGCTTCTCTCCCCCCGACAGCGTGGGGTACGGCCGCGAGGCCAGGTGCCGCATGTCGGTGGCGTCCAGCGCCGCCAGGGCCGCGTCCAGGTCCGCACCCTGCGAGCCCCGGCCGGTGTGCGGGCTGCGCCCGAGGAGCGCCACCTCCAGGACCGTGAAGCCGAAGCCCAGGGAGGACTCCTGGGGCAGCACGGCGAGCCTGCGGGCCCGCTCGCGGGGTTGCCAGCGCTCCAGCGGAAGTCCCTCCAGCAGCACCTCCCCGGCCGCGAGGCGAAGCTCTCCCGCGAGCGCCGACAGGAGCGTGGACTTGCCCGCGCCATTGGGCCCCACGACAGCCACCACCTCTCCGGGCTGAAGCACGAGGTCGATGGGACCAATCGTCCTGCCCCGGCCGCGCCAGACCTCCACACCGCTCGCAGTCAGGCTCATGTGACGCCCCTGCGAGCCAGCAGGCCGATGAAGACGGGAACGCCCAGCACCGACGTCAGCGCGCCGACGGGCAGCTCGGCGGGAGCCGCGGCGGTCCGGGCCAGCAGGTCCGCGGCCACGAGCAGCGCGGCGCCGAGCAGCGCGGAGGCACCTAGCAGCCGCCGGTGGTCCGGCCCCATCGCGAGGCGCAGCAGCGCGGGCACCAGCAGCCCCACGAAGCCGATGATGCCCGTGGCGGACACGGCGGCGCCCACGCCCAGGGCCGCGGCGAGGACGAGCCGGCGCTTGAGCCGCTCCACGTCCACCCCCAGGTGCCAGGCCTCGCGCTCGCCCAGCAGCAGCAGGTTGAGGGAGCGGGCCTCGCGCAGCAGCAGCACCAGCGCCACGCACAGCGGCACCGCGGCGGCCCCCACCACGTCCCAGGACGCGCCGCCCAGGCTGCCCCAGCTCCAGAAGGTGATGGAGCGCAGCTGCGCATCCGTGGCCACCTGGGTGAGCAGGCCGATGCCCGCGCTCGCGCCCGCGCTCACCGCCACTCCCGCGAGGAGGATGCGCGCCGTCTCCGTGCGCCCGTCTCCCCGGCCCAGCCGTTGGGCCAGCAGCGTGGCGCCCAGTGCGCCCACGAAGGCCGCGCACGGCACGGCCAGCACTCGCAGCGACCCCAGCCTCGCGCTCAGGGCCACGTCCAGGACGATGGCCGACACCGCGCCCAGGGCCGCGCCGCTGGAGGTGCCCAGCAGCCCGGGCTCCACCAGGGGGTTGCGAAACAGCGCCTGGAGCGCGGCGCCGCATGTGGCCAGCACCGCCCCCACCAGCACGCCGAGCACCACGCGCGGCAGCCGGATGGAGAGGAGCACCGCCTCCTGCGCGGGCGCGAGCTGGCGCCCGGTCTCCAGGCCCAGGGCCTCGAGGACACCGCCCAACAGCGCCACGGGCGGCACGTGCACCGCGCCCACGGCCAGCGAGGCCAGCGCCACGCCCACGAGCAACAATCCCAGGGGCATCCACGGGCGCGGCGCCGGAGGCTGCACCTCGCCCCGCCCCGGATACGCGGCGGAGACGGGAGCGATGCCCGACGCGCTCATCGCATGCTCCCAGCGGCGGGCAGGCCCAGTCCATCCTGCAGCCGCCCCACCGCCCTGCCCAGCGAGGGCCCCAGCGACATGAAGTGGACGTCCTCCACGGTAACGATCCGCCAACCCTTCACCTGGGACAGCCCCGGCACGCGTCCCAGTCCCTCCGCGCCGCCCAGGGACGTGGCCGAGCTGGCGGGGAGCAGGATGATGTCGGGCGCGGCCTCGACCACGGCCTCCGCGGTGAGCGGCTTGTGGCCGGTGAAGCGGGAGACGGCATTCACGCCGCCCGCGAGTTGGATGAGCACGTCGGACGCCGTCTCCGTGCCCGCGACCATGAGCGTCCCCGCGCCCCGCGCGTAGAGCGCCAGGACGCGCGGCCGCTTCCCCTCCTTCATCGCGGCCACGCGCGTCGAGGCGCGCTCCAGGTCCTTCTCCAGCTCCGCGAGGAGCTCCGTGCCCTTCTGTTCCCTGCCGAGCCGCGCGGCCACCGTCCGGATGCGCTGGCGCGCCGCCTCCACCGTGGGCGCGTTGGAAAGCATCACCACCTCCACGCCGGAGGACCTCAGCTGCGCCAGCACGCCCGGCGGGCCCGCCTCCTCGGACGCCAGCAACTGGGAGGCCCCCGCCGCCAGCACGGCCTCCGCGGAGAGGGCGCGCTGGTAGCCCACCTTGGGTGCACAGGCCGCGGCCTCGAGCGCGAGGCTGGTGTCATCCACGCCGACCACCTGCGCTCCCGCGCCCAGGGCGAAGACAGTCTCCGTGACGGCCGGGCCCACGGTGACCAGCCGGGGCGCGGCGTCGGGGGCCTTCGCTGGCGCCGCGTCGGGGCCCTTCGCTGGCGCCGCGTTGAGGCCCTTTGCTGGCGCCGCGTTGGGGGCCTTCGCTGGCGCGGCGTTGGGGCCCTTTGCTGGCGCCGCGTCGGAGGCCTTCGCTGGCGCTGCGTCGGGAGCCTTCGCTGGCGCCGCGGTTGCTGCCTGGGCATGCACGGAAGACGCATTCCCTCCGCCCATCCGAGGCGGCGGAACGGCGCCTACCGCGCGCGCACCGGTCAGCCCCACCAGCACGGCGAGGAACCCGGACACCCTCCGCATGCGGCTCATGGCTGCGCCTCCGGCACGGAAAGCGCTTCGGTCAGCTCCCGCATCAGCGTCTGCCATGCGGGCAGCTCGGGGTGCCCCGGCTTCCGCTGCCCGAAGACGAGCGCGATGTTCTCTCCCGCCGCGTCGAACAACTCCAACGAGGTGACGACCCCGTCGCGAGTGGTCTTGCGGACGACCCAGGCGGCCTGGATGTTGTCCGCGCGCACGTGCAGGTTGAAGCCCGGGTCCAGCACGTTCAGCCAGGGCCCCGTCGGGCGCACCGTGCGCACCGGCCCGGTGTGAATCTGGATGACGCCCGGGTTGCCGACGAACACCATGATGGACAGCCCCGAGGCGGCGACCCGCTCCAGCACCCACGCGAGGGACTCCGGCGCCACGGGCGTGGCCAGCTCCCGCCCTACCAGCCGCAGCGCCTGCGTCCGCGCCACCCCCAGACGCTGGAGCAGCGGGAAGAAGTCATGCGTGTCCTTCAGGGCCAGCCAGCCCGCGCGGAGGCCCTCCACGTCCACCTCGCCATCCGGACGCGGCGGAGCCACCGGACTGGCCCGCTCCACTGGCAGGAGCTGAACCTGGTCGACATGACGCAGCTCCTCCACCAGCGCGTCGAACGCCGCCGCGCCGCCTGGGTCCTCCAGGAAGACCTTGTGGACGGCCGTGCCCGTCGCGTCGAAGAACTGGAGGCTGCGCCGGAGGCCATCCGCCAGGTGCTCGCGCAGCGCGAAGCCGAAGCGCCAGCGCGACAGGAAGAGGCGCAGGTCGATGTCCTCGTCCAGCACCAGCGCCCTGAGCCCGTGCAGCTCCACGTTGCGCCAGGTGCCCCGCTTCTCATGGACCGCGTGGGCGTTGCGCGTGAGCGACATCACACGCCCCAGCGACTCCAGCCGGGGCAGGAGCACGTCGAAGCGCAGGTCGAGGCGGACGGCGTCCTCCCCCACCCCCGTGGCGAGAAGCTGCGCCTCGCTCACGCCGAGCTGGTCCGCGGCATCGCGGGCCCTCGTGCGCGGCTGGGACTGGCGCAGCGCCTGCCAGCGCTGGCGCAGGAGCGCGGGCTCGGAAGCCAGCGCGGAAGCGGACTCGGAAGCCGGCTCGGAAACGGAAGACTGTTGCATGAAGGGAACCTCGGCGACGGGACGCATCAGAGGGAGCCGGGGCCCGCGTGGACGTGCCCACCCGAGACGGGGCCAGGCACCTTCGCCCAGCGCAGCTTCAGCATCGCGGGCGTGCCCGCGTCGTCGTAGTACGCGAGCATCTCCACCTTGAAGTAGGCGCCAGCGTCCGAGCGCACCACGTAGACGTTCGGACGCGGGGTGAGCTTGTGCGTCGTCACGTCATAGGCGTACCAGCCGTCCCCTGCCTGGAAGACGGTGTCCGGGTCCTCGCCCATGTCGGCGCCATCCGCGGCGTCGGTGGCGTAGCCGCTCGCGGGCGCCTGCGTCACCTGCGCGAAGCCCTGGCCGGCGAGCACCGCCACCTCCACCCCGCCGGTGCCACTCACTCCGCCGCGCGAGCGGATGCCGAAGCGCTGGAAGGACAAATCCCAGACGGTGTCCTCCGCCGCGCTCGACTGCTTGCCCAGGTCCAGGTCCAGGCCAATCCACTCCGTCTTGCTCGTCGCATCCACGGTGGTGGTGAACGAGCCATCACGGTTGTCCTGGTGGCGCACGTGGGTGCCGTTCTCCGGCCCCGAGCCACTCGGAGTCTCCTCCTGGGGGTCGGGGTCCACCTGCTCGTCACCGGGCGTGGGCTCGAGGTCGTCACCGCACGCGGTCAGCAGCCCCGCCAGCAGCAGGGCGGCGGTACGGAGGGAAGCGCGGGAACGCGGGGAGAAGCGAGACATGAGGGCTCCTTCAGGTAGGGGTTGGGACATCACAGCCGGGCGGAGAGCCCGGCCTGGAAGGTGCGGGGAGGAATGGGCAGGTCCGTGGGGTTGCCGGCGTCCGCGAGGTTGGTGCCCAGCACGAAGAGCTGGAGTTCTTCGCGCAGCCGCCAGCCCACCCGGGCATCCACGGTGACGTAGGAACGGGCGTTATAGGGCTCCACCACTCCGTCGCCGTCCGCGTCCGGGTAGAAGGGCCGTGGGCCCACGAGCGCGCCACGCGCCCAGGCCTCCACACCCGACTCCCGGTGACGCCAGGACGCCTGCGCCGTGAGCCGGTGGCGGGCCTGTCCTTCCAGCGCGCGCCCCGTGGACTCGGAGCGGCCATCCGTCAGGGTGTAGCCCAGCTCCGCGGTGATGCGGCCCGGCAGGCGCTGGCGCACGCCCAGCTCGCCGCCGCGAAGGGTGGCCCTCTCCACGTTGACGTAGGTGAAGAGCGACGCCTCTCCGCCCTGCTGGAGCGACACGCCGATCATGTCCCGCAGCGTGTGCTGGAAGGCGCCCACCCAGAGCAGCGACTCGCTGGCGGGCCGCGCTTCCGCGGACAGGTTCAGGCTGCGCGAGCGCTCCGGCCGGAGGTCCGGGTTGCCACGCACGGCGTAGCCGACGGAGGGGTTCTCGAAGTCGAGCAGCAGCTCCTGGAAGCCCGGAGCGCGATAGCCCCAGCCGTAGCCACCGCGCAGCGTGAGCCAGGACAGCGGGTCCACGCGGAGCGCCAGCCGGGGCGTGACGGCCGAGCCGAACTGCGAATCCGTGTCCACGCGCGCACCGGGGACGAGCACCAGCCCCGGGCGGGCCAGCACCGTCCAGCTGTCCTGCGCGTACACGGAGCCGCGAGCCCGCCGTCCGCGCCCCGTCTCCAGCCGGTCCGACGACAGCCACTCGCCAAGCAGCTCCGCGCCCACCACCATCACGTGACTCGCTCCGGGCCGGGCGTCGAGCTGCGCTCCGAGCCGCCCCTGCTGCTCGCGGGTGTCCTCCACCGTGTCCAGCGCGGACGAGCGCCGCTGGTCCCGCAGGTAGCGGCGGTTGAACCACGCATACGCGCCGTCCGCGCGCAGCGTCACGTCCCGGCCCAGGGTCCACGAGGGCGCCAGCCGCGCGGAGACGGAGTCATCCCGGCTCGCGCGGTCGAAGATGGCGCCCGCCACGCCCAGGTCCACGCCCCGCTGCGTGCGCCGCGAGTAGGACGCGTTCCCCTCCAGCGCGTGGCCGCTCGCGGCGCGCAGGTCTCCCTTCGCGGAGACGTCGAAGCCCTCCAGGCTGCTGCCCGTGGTGCCCAGGTCCGCCGGCTCCAGGTCATACGAATCCGCCCGCTGCAGGCCACCACTGAGCCGCACGCCCCAGCCCTCGCCCCGCGCCTCCCCCGTGCCATCCAGCTCCAGCCGGCGCAGGCTTCCGTAGGAGGCCCGCAGCTCACCGCCCAGGGGCCGCCGTGCCCGCCGGGTGATGAGGTTCACCACCCCGGCCACCGCGTCGCTGCCATAGAGCGCCGAGGACGGCCCCTTGACGATTTCCACCTGCTCGACGTCCTCGAGCGACAAGCGGGACAGGTCCACGCCTCCGGCCATCCGCCCGGCGACGCGCTCGCCATCCACCAGCACCAGCACGTACTCGGACCCGAGCCCCTGCACCTGGAGCGTGGCCCCCGAGAAGGAGTGCACCACCTCCAGGCCCGGGTGCGCCGCGAGCAGCTCCGCCGCGTTGCGCGCCCCGCTCGCCAGGATGTCGGCGCGGGTGATGACCTCCGTGGCCACCGGCGTCTCGCCGAGCCGCTCCGCCGTGCGCGACGCCGTCACCACCGTCCGTGGCACAGCGGGGTCGTCCACCTCGGAGTCGACCAAGGGCGCAGGCGCAGCCACCTCGATGCCGGCCTCGGGCACAGGTGCACCCGCCTCGGCCGCAGGCGCGTCCACGCCAGCGTCGGCGGCCGACGGGGCCTCGCCCCACGCCACCGGCGGCAGGGCACACGCCAGGATGAGAAGACACCCGCGCCAGGACATACCGCGTCCTCCGGCTCAAGGCCGGTGGGCCTCCCGTGGGAGGCCCTGTGGGGCGCTGGGCTCAAGGCCTCGGGCCGCAGGAAAGACACCACTCCGGGCCCGCGAGGCCCGCTGACTTCACGCGCTCAGCGACCTTCGTCCTGCCCGTCCTCCGCCCCGCCCTGCAGCGGCACCACGCGCGTGCGGCGGCACCGCCGGCACTTCAGCTCCACGCCCCCGGGCACCAGCCGCGCCAGGAGGCTGCCGCACAGGCACCGCACCTCCCCGTCCCCGCCCTCTGGCTGACATTCCTCGCGCATCCCGGCTCCGTAGCTCGAAACGGCAGGGACGATATTGATACTGATTATCAGAGTCAACCATCAACCAATACGAGGCCCCAGAAGGACGGGCGAAGCGGAGGGGGTGTTGGTCAGTGCACCTTGACGCGCGCCGACGCCTCGCGCGCGGCGCGGGGCTTGGGCGTCACCATGCGGGCGATACCGTAATAGAGCTGGTCCTCGGTGTAGACCTTGCGCACGCGGCGGTGGGTGCCGGGGACGTAGGCGGGGCCGGGGCGCTCCAGCCACTGGAGGACGCGCACCTCGCCGGTGTGGGCCAGGGCGCCCAGCAATTCCGGCGGACACAGCTTGAGGTAGCGGCGCACCAGCGGCTTCAGCTTGCGGGAGAACGCCTTGCCCAGCACCGCGTGCCGCCGGCCGGAGTGCAGCGTCCCGTCGAAGCGGCGCGACAGGTGGAAGAGCTCGTGCAGCACCGTCTCCACCCGGGCCTGGGCGCTGGAGCCCCGGAAGAAGAGGGGCCGCAGGGTGATGCAGTAGAGCATCCGCTTGCCCCGGATGCGGATGACGGGCTTGCGGCGGCCAGTGCGGTCCATGCTCTTGCCGCCCCGGAAGCACAGTGGCTTCACGGTGCCTCGCGAGGCCCGGCGCGCCTCGCCGGCCACCAGCAGGATGCGGCCCGGCTTCACATGGCCGAACTCCGGCATCTTCGCCGCGATGTCCCGGATGAGGGAGCGGAGCGTCTTGTTGAAGTTGGGGCGGCGTCGGGCCACGAGTGGTGGACAGTCTAGCGGAAAAAACCTTGGGTCAGCCCGGGGGCTGGTCACAATGTCTAACGTGATGCGCTCGACTCCGCCCCTCTTCCGCCTGGTAGCCCTGCTCACCCTTGGCCTGGGGTGTGCCTCGGCACCCACGAAGCCCACCAGCCCCGCCGTCCTCACTGCCCAGGAGACCACCGTGCTCTCCCAGGCCCTCACCGAGGCCGCCGTCCGCTACCGCGCCCAGGTGGCCAGTCCCGGCCCGGCCGTGGTGGAGCGGGCGGACTACGAGCTCGTCTCCAACGGAGAGGTGGTGAAGACGGGCTCCGCGAAGCTGGACGTCCGGCTGGAGCCGGGCATCCCCGCGGACATCACCTTCGAGGAGCGCGCACCCTACGTGAAGAACGCGGAGGACCTCGCCCGGCTGAGCGCCCAGGGGGGCACGCTGCTGCTCGCGCTCCGGGGGACGCTGGTGGTGCGCTCGGGAGAGCAGGAGGAGAAGCTCCCCTTCGCGGCCAGCCGCGCGGCCCGCGTGCCCCGCCTGCCCACGGTGGTGGTGGAGGAATTGGACGGAGCGCGCTACTCCCCCGAGGAGGTCCAGCTCAACGTGCGCCTGGGTGTGCGCAACCCCAACCCCTTCCCGCTGAAGCTGGAGGGGCTGACCTTCCAGGTCGCCGTGGCCGGGAAGACGCTGGAGAGCGGGACGGTGGCGCAGGCGGACAGCGTGGCCGCGTCCGCCACGGGGGTGTACCCGGTGGAGGTGGCGGTGACGAAGGACACCTGGGGCCCGGACGTGAAGGCGCTCATCTCCAAGGGCGTGCTGCCCTACGGGGTGACGGGCGAGCTGACCGGCCCGCTGCTGCGCGTGCCCTACTCGCTGACGGGAGAGGTGAAGCTGAACGTGTCCCGGTAGAATGTCGCGCGCGTGCCCATCTACCTGCTGAGCGACGAGCACCCGGAGCTGTTCCCTCCCCCGGAGCGAGCCGACAAGAGCGGCGTCATCGCGGTGGGAGGAGACCTGCGGCCGGAGCGGCTGCTGACCGCGTACTCGCGCGGCATCTTCCCCTGGTACAGCCCGGGGGACCCCATTCTCTGGCACTCGCCGGACCCGCGCTTCGTGCTGGAGCCCGAGCGGCTCCACGTGGGCCGCTCGCTGCGCAAGACGATGGCGCGAGGCACCTACGAGGTGCGCTACGACACGGCCTTCGCGCGCGTCATCGAGGAGTGCAGCCGCGTGCCGCGTCCCGGCCAGGATGGCACGTGGATTACGGACGAGATGCTCCAGGCCTACGTCACGCTGCACGAGCTGGGCTTCGCGCACTCGGTGGAGACGTGGGCGGAGGGTGAGCTGAAGGGCGGCCTGTACGGCGTGTCGCTGGGCGCGGCCTTCTTCGGGGAGAGCATGTTCGCCCTCGCGCCGGACGCGTCGAAGGTGGCCTTCGTCGCGTCGGTGGAGCGCCTCAAGGCGTGGGGCTTCCAGCTCATCGACTGCCAGGTGGAGACCGAGCACCTCGCGCGCTTCGGCGCGGAGCAATGGTCGCGAAAGCGCTTCCTCGCTGCGCTCGCCCGCGCGCTGAAGGAGCCCACGCGGCGCGGGAAGTGGACGGACACGACGGACGCGACGCCGGTGGGTTGAGCCGTCCTCCGGCGCCAGCGGGAGCAGCCGAAGGAGCTGGAGCGAGCCCGGTCAGTGCCCGGACGCGGCGGACGCGGTGATTTCCTCGGACATCTGCCAGGTGAAGGCGAAGGGAAGCTTGCAGCGTCCCGGAGCGGCCGACGTGTCCAGGGGCTTGCGTGCCTGGGCTGCCCGCCAGCCGAGCACCCCCAGGGACGCGAGGCCCAGGAGCGTGGGGACGACGGCGAGCGCACGCAGGCGTCGCGACCAGGGCGCGCCAAGGCCGCAGGACGTCACCGCCAGCAGGACGGGAATGGCACGGGGACTCGAACCGAGCCAGGAACGCAGCTTCACGGGGAGGGAGGGGGGGCTCATGGCCTTCAAGGGTAGGGCGCGCGCTCGCCCACGGCGTTCCCTCCCCGGCGGCCTGCTCGTTGGCCATACCGGGGAGCGGGGGCTCCCCCTCAACGGCATCCTCTTCTGGGGCTTCGGGCAGGAGCACCTCTGCCCATGACGCCCCGCCCACCGTGCCTCAGAGCTTCTTGCACGGAGACAGCGTGCGCTTCGCCGTCGCCAGGTCCTCTTCCGAGGGGCTGCCGTAGCGTATGGACTTCGGCGCGGCCTTGGGCTTCATCACATCGTGCACGTGCAACACGCCCAGGTGGCGGCTGAGCACGGTGCGCAGGCCGGTGCTGTCGTACAGCGCTCCAAGGAACGCGCCGCCGGACTTCAGCGGGCTCGGCGCCAGCGCTCCGGGCGCACGCAGCAGCAGGATGGAGAAGTCCTCCGTGGCCCAGTCGCACGGGTTCTTCTTCCCCTTGCGCTCCAGCCACGACACCGTGAGGTCATACACCGCGCTGTCATCGTCCCAGCGGCTGCCGAAGCTCTCCCACAGCCGCACGCACTCGGGCTCCTCGCATTCGCGGGTGGGGATGAAGTCCATCATCGACAGCGGCAGCCCCACGCCGGCCCGGCCCGTGTCGTTGTCGTCGGCGCGGCGCAGCTTGCACCCGTTGGGCGCGTCCTTCTGGCGCACCGCCACCGGCGTGCCGGGCAGGCGGCCCGGCGGCAGCAAATCGCAGCCCACCTCCAGCTCCGCCATGAGGTACGTCTTGCGGTCCTCGTCCGTGCCCATGCGCACCGCCCACCACGTCGTGGGCACCGCGCGGCACGGCGCCGCGTCCGCCTTGCCGAAGACCCACAGCGGCACGCTCGGGTCCGGCGCGCCCAGTCGGCGCACGTCCTCCGGCGGCACCGGCTTCACGCCCGCGCGTCCGGCCTCGACGCCCTTGAAGAAGGAGTCCTTCGACTCCGGGATGACGGCCTGATGCACCAGCCACCCCGAGCCGGACAGCCCCACCGCCGTACGCGAGGTGAAGGGCACCACGTCCGGCTTCACCGGGCAGCCGCGCTCCGCCTCCTCGAGGGAAATCACCTGGGCCTCGCCATCATCCTGCGCGAGCGCTCCCAGGGGCATCAGTAGCGACAGGCCCAGCACCAGCACCTTCGAAGTCCGCCTCACCGCGCACATCATCAGGCTCCTCCACTCGAAGAGGCCCACGTCATACCTCAAGACGCCCACGTGCGAGCAGCGCGGGCGCGCATGTCAGCGCTTGCGGCTCTTCTTCGACGGAGGAGGCAGCACCTCCACCGGAATCGGCGCCTCCGGCTTCACCTCCGGGCCCGCGTCCGGCGCGGCCGGAGGGGCCTCGGGGGCCTTCACCTCCACCCGGTCCTCCAGGGGCACCCGGCCCACGGAACGGCGGAACAGCTCCCACAGCGCGCGGTGGTGCGCCTCCGGCGTGGCGGCACCGGACAGGACGACGCCCGCGCCGCTGTAGTGCGCCGTCAGGCCCAGCGGCTGGAGCCCCGCGCCAACCAGGGCGAGCTGCTCCTGGAGGACGGGCACGTCGAAGGTCAGGTCCAGCTCGCGCGCCACGTACGCGTCCGTGCGCAGCAGCTCCAGCAGCGCCGTCCTGCACGCGGCGTTCTTCACGGTGGCGGTCAGGCTCCGCTCCGCGCCCTCCGTGGCCTTCAAATCGGGACACGCCTTGCGCGCGGCGGCCAGCCGGGACGCGACGTCCTCGGGGGGCGGCGTGCCCACCGTGAGGCGCCACACCGCGAAGCGGCCCCCGGCGTACAGGAGGAGGAGCGTCCGGCCCGTCGAGTGCCCGGTGAGCAACAGTTCATTGCTCCCCGGGAGGACCTCGGCGGTGGCCACGGAGGCGTCCTCCACCTCCACCCAGTCCACGGTGGACAACTTGTGGAAGTGCTCCTTCCCGGGCTCCAGGGGGACGGCCAGGTCCACCGGCCAGGCGCCGGCCAGGGCCGGGACGAGGAGGGCCAGGAGTGCTCCAACGGAATACATGCGAGCGGGCATGGGGGCTCCGGCGGGGTGGTACACACCCCTAGCACGGGATAAGAACGTGGCTCTATGCCTACCTGGACCCTCTGGGTCGCCTGCCTGGCGCTGTGCTTCATCCGGGCCATGGTCGCCGCCGCGGAGTCCGCGCTCTACGGCACCTCGGACCTGCGCGCCCAGGATCTGGTGGACACGCAGCCGGGCGCCGCGGCCCGCCGGGTGTACCGGCACAAGACGAACCGCGAGGCCACCGCCACCGCCCTGCGGCTGGGCACCCTCCTGAGCGGCTTCCTCGCCGCCGCCATCGGCGCCTTCGTCCCCCCTCGCATGCTGGACATGACCCAGTATGGCGAGGCCGCCTGGCTGCCCGTGGCCACCGTGGCCGCCGGCGCCCTCTTCGTCGGCGTGCTGGCCAGCCTCATGGAAGTCACCATGCGCGGCCTCGCCAATGCCAACCCGGAGCGTTGGGCGCTGCGGCTGTCAGGCCTGGTGTCGCTGCTGGTGTTCCTGCTCTACCCGCCCATGCGGCTGACGCTGGGCGTGCTCAACCTCGTGGCCCGCACCTTCGGCCGCACGCTGCGCTTCGAGCCCCCGCCCCCGCCGCTGGAGGAGCTGGAGAAGCTGCTGGCCGCCCAGGCCGCGAAGAACGAGGTGGACAAGAGCGCCCCGCAGCTCATCCGCTCCATCTTCGAGCTGTCCGACAAGCGCTGCCGCGACGTCATGGTGCCCCGCACGGACGTCGTCACGGTGGACATCACCGTCACCACGGACGAGCTGCTGCGGCTGCTGGCCGAGGAGAACCACTCGCGCATCCCCGTCTACCGGGACGACGTGGACCACATCATCGGCGTGCTCCACGCGCGCGACATCATCCCCCTGCTCCAGCACCCGGAGCTCATCGTCCTGCAGGACATCATCCGCCCCGCCCACTTCGTGCCGTGGATGAAGCCCGTGGGCGACCTGCTCCGGGACATGCAGAAGCGCAAGATTCACATGGCCATGGTCGTCGACGAGTACGGCGGCTTCATGGGAATCGTCACGCTGGAGGACATCCTCCGCGAAATCGTCGGCGACATCGGCGACGAGTTCGAGGTGGAGGAGAAGCAGGTGGAGAAGCTGGCCGACGGCAGCTTCCTGGTGGACGCCGCGCTGGAGGTGGACAGCTTCACCCAGGCGTTCGGCTTCCCCCTGCCCGAGGGCGACTTCGACACGCTGGGCGGCTTCCTCTCCTCGCTCGCCGGCCACCTGCCGGACGTGGGCGAGCGCTTCACCTACAACGGCTGGCAGCTCGTCGTGGCCACCAAGGAAGGGCCGCGCATCGACCGCGTGCGGATGACGCGCCTGAAGGCCGGCTCCGGCAAGGAGGGCAAGGACGGGAAGGACGGGAAGGACGGCCGCGAGCCCCGCGACGGCCCCCCGCGCGACGGCAAGGAGCCCGCCTCCCGCGACACGCGCGTGGAGCCGGCCTCCTCCGCCAAGAACTGAGCGCCCCCGGGCGTCAGTTGCCCTCCGGGCCCTCCAGCGGCGGCACGAAGGCCAGGGGCAGCACGCGCGCGTCCGCGAAGGGCGCGCGCCGCTCCGTCCCGCCGAAGCGCAGCACCACCCCGCCCCGCACCCGCACCTCGCGACGCACCGGCTCCGGGCCTCCGGTGGCGCGCTCGCTGGCCAGCGGGAAGAACACCCGCAGCGGCAGCCGCACCTCCGGCGCCAGCGCCACGGACACCTGCTGCGCGCCCACCGCCACGCGCCGCCCGTCCACCCGCAGCTCGAAGTCCACCGAGGACACGCTGGCCGCGTCCGAGGACGGGTTGCCCACGCTCAGCCCCAAATCCAGCACCCCGGAGCCGTCCGGCCGGAAGTCCACGGCCACGGACTCCACGCGCACCGCCTCGTCATAGGCGCGGGGCTTGAGGGGCACCGCGCCCAGACACCCGGACAGGACGCCGCCACCCACGAGCAGCGCCAGCACCGGGCGCCCCGCGCGCATCAGCCGCCCAGCAGAGGCTGGAGCGCCTCCACCGTCAGGGGCCAGCCCGCGCGGCGGGACAGCGCCTCCAGCGCCTTGATGAACTCCGCGGCCGTCTGGAAGCGCCGCGCCCGGTCCGCGAAGAGCGCCTTGCGCGCCACCTGCACCGCGTAGTCCGGCAGGTCCGGCGCCACCGACGACAGGAGCGGCACCCGCGCATCGCGCACCTTGTGCATCAGCTCCGACTCGTTCTCCCCGGTGTGCAGGCGGCGGCCGGCCCACAACTCCCAGAGGATGACGCCCACCGCGAACAAGTCGCTGCGCGCATCCACCGCCTGGCCCAGCACCTGCTCCGGGCTCATGTACGGCACGGTGCCGCGCAGCGCGCCCGAGTCGCCGCGCATCATCCCCTCCACCTCCGCCACGCCGAAGTCCGTGAGCTTCACGTCGCCGTTGATGCCCAGCAGCACGTTGGCCGGATTCACGTCGCGGTGGACGATGGTGGCGCCGTTCTCCCCCACCTTCGCCCGGTGGATGTAGTCCAGCGCCTTGAGCAGGCACCAGGCGATGTAGCAGGCGGACTCGGGCGGCATGGCCGCGCCGGCCTTGATGAGCAGCTCCTGCATGTAGCCGAGCGTCCGGCCACTGACGAGCTCCTGCACCATGAGGTAGTCCGGCCCTGCCTTGAAGAGGCGGTAGGTGCGGACGATGTGCTGATGGCGCAGACGCACCGTCAGCTTCGCCTCGTCGACGAAGGCCTTCACATAGGCTGTGTCACTGCGGAACGAGGGGTGCAGCCGTTTGATGACGACTTCTTCCGGCTCACCCGGCGAGCGCTGCGTGGTGACCCGGGCACGCGCCTGGTACACCTCCGCCATGCCGCCGACTGCCAACCGGCCGACCACCTCATAACCGCCCAGGTCCGGAGCTTCCGCCACGTCTCAAGCCTACTGCGAATTTCCGCCGGCACCCACTATTCCGCCATGAGGTCGGCGTAGAGGGCCTCGTATTTCCGGGCGGAGGCGTCCCAGGAGAAGTCCTTCTCCATTCCCCTGCGGCGGAATTCCCCCAGCCGGGGCGGGTCCGCGTAGAGGGCCAGGGCCCGGCGGATGGCCGCCAGGAGGGCGGCGGGGTGGAAGGTCTCGAAGAGGATGCCGTTGCCGTCCAGGCCCCCCTCCACCGTGTCCACCAGTCCACCCGTGGCCCGGACGATGGGCACCGTTCCGTAACGAAGTGAATACATCTGGTTCAGCCCGCACGGCTCATAGCGGCTGGGCATGAGGAAGAAGTCCGCCCCCGCCTCCACCTGGTGCGACAGCGCCGGGTCGAAGCCGATGTGGAAGGCCATCTGCTTCGGGTGGCGGGCCTGGAGCGCCTTCAGACCCTCCTCCAGGGGCCCCTCGCCGGTGCCGATGCCCACGAAGCGGATGTCCGCCTGGAGCGCGGTGGGCAGCACGTCCAGCAGCAGGTCCATGCCCTTCTGCCACGCCAGCCGGCTGACGATGGCGAACACCGGCGCATCCCCATCCGGCAGCCCGAAGCGCTTCAGCAGCTCCCGCTTGCACGCGGCCTTGCCCGTAAGGTCGTGCGGGCCGAAGCGGGCCGGCAGGAAGGGGTCCGCCTGGGGGTCCCACTCGTGCGCGTCGATGCCGTTGAGGATGCCGTGCAGCCGGTGCGAGCGGCGGCGCAGCAGGCCGTCCAGCCCGTAGCCCTGCTCCGGCGCCTGGATTTCCCGCGCGTAGGTGGGCGACACGGTGGTGAGCGCGTCGGAGAAGGCGAGGCCGCCCTTGAGGAAGTTGACCTGGTCGTAGAACTCCAGGCCCCCCTCGGCGGTGTACAGCTCCCACGGCAGCCCCAGCTCGCCCATGACGGACTTGGGGAAGTGCCCCTGGTAGGCCAGGTTGTGGATGGTGAAGACGCTCTTCGCGTGGGCCAGCGGGGTGGCGCGGAAGCCACGCTGGAGCGCCACGGGGACGAGCCCCGTCTGCCAGTCGTTGGCGTGGATGATGTCCGGGACGAAGCCCAGCCGCTGCGCGGCCTGGAGCGCGCCCACCGAGAGGTAGCCGAAGCGCCGGGCGTTGTCGCCGAACTCGCCCCACGCGTCGCCGTACAGGCCGTCGCGGTTGCCGTAGAGGAACTCGTTCTCCAGGAAGAGCACCTCCAGGTGTGCGGAGAGGCGCGCGGAGAGGATGGGGCCGGAGGCCTCACCGGCGGGGAAGCGCACCGTCAGCGACTGGCCGGTGGGGGTGAGCCGCGCCGCGTCGCGAAGCTCGCGGTAGCGCGGGGTGACGACCTTCACGTCGTGGCCAAGGGCGGCGAGCGCGGCGGGCAGGGCCCCGGCCACGTCCCCCAGGCCCCCCGTCTTGGAGAACGGGGCCACCTCCGAGGAGATGAAGAGAATCTTCATGGGCCCACATTGACGCGTGGCAGGCGCGAGTCAACCGCGAACGTGCGCCTGGAACGCCCGTCCCTTATGGTGCTCCGCGTGCAGATTCCTCCGGACCCCATCCAGCGTTTCTCCGACGTCTTCGAGCGGGCGAAGAAGGCCATCCCCGTGGACCCCAATGCCATGGTGGTCGCCACCGTCGGCGAAGGCGGGCGCCCCAGCGCGCGCGTGGTGTTGCTGAAGGACTTCGATGCGCGCGGCTTCGTCTTCTTCACCAACTTCGAGAGCCGCAAGGGACGCGAACTGCTGGCGCACCCCTTCGCCGCGCTGTGCTTCCACTGGGCGCCGCTGGAGGAGCAGGTGCGGGTAGAGGGCCGCGTGGAGCGCGTGTCCGACGCCGAGGCGGACGCGTACTTCCACAGCCGGGCGCACGGCAGCCAGGTGGGCGCGTGGGCCAGCCTCCAGAGCCGGCCCCTGCCCTCACGTGACGACCTGGACGCGCGGGTGGCGGAGGTGGAAGCGCGCTACACCGGCGGCGAGGTGCCCCGCCCGCCGCACTGGTCCGGCTTCCGCGTGGTGCCGGACCGCATCGAGTTCTGGCACTCCCGCCCCAGCCGGCTCCATGACCGGCATGTCTACCTGCGCGAGGCTGACGGCTGGCGCACGGAGATGCTGTACCCGTAACACCCGGCCCCGGGCTCCCTCGCCCGGGCCCAGGGGACTACCAGGGGACTTCCTCGCCCTGGTAGTCGAAGAACCGGCCGCTGTGCTCCGGCCCCATGCCGTCGATGACGCGCAGCATGCCGCGCACCGAGTCCACCGCCGGCAGCGTCGCCTGCGGCCCCCCCATGTCCGTCTGCACCCAGCCGGGGTGCAGGAGCACGGTGGTGAGGCCCTCCGCGCGCAAGTCATTGGCCAGGGTGCGCACGCCCATGTTCAGCGCGGCCTTGGACATGCGGTACGCGTAGGCGCCACCCTCCGTGTTGGAGGAGACCGAGCCCATGCGCGAGCTGACGTGGGCCACCTTGCGCACCGCGCCCCGGCGCAGCGCGGGCAGCAGCGCGCTGGTGACGCGCAGGGGGCCCAGCGCGTTGACGGCGAGGGTGCGCGCCAGGTCCGTGTAGTCCACCTCCGTGAAGGCGCACCACAGCCCCGACACACCCGCGTTGTTGATGAGCACGTCCACCGGCGCGGCGCAGACGTCCGCGGCGAACGAGCGGATGCTGGCATCGCTCTCCACGTCGAGCGCGTGGATGCGCAAGCGATTGCCGACCTCCCGTGTCAGCGGCTCCAGCCGGCGCGCGCCCTCGGGCGAGCGCACCCCCGCGTCGACGGTGTCCCCGCGTCGCAAGAGCTGCTGGACGAACTCGAAACCAATACCCCTGCTCGCACCGGTGATGACGTAGCGCATGAGGTGCATTAACGCGCCGAATGGAGTGCGTTGGCAAAATGCGGCTGTTGACGAGTGAGGAGTGCAAGGAGGGAATGCATGGTGGTCGCCGGAAGCCCTGCTCTTCGGGTGAGGCTTGCACGATAGAGCTTCAATGCACTGCTGTCAGAGGAACAACCGATGAAAGTCGCCGTCGTGGGAGGTGGGATTTCCGGACTGGTGGTGGCGCACCGGTTGCGCTCTCGCGGTATGGATTGCGTGCTCCTGGAGTCCTCGTCCCGGCTCGGAGGCGCGGTGGGAACGCGTGCGCGCGACGGGTACCTCGTGGAGCAGGGCCCCAACAGCTTCCTGGACCGCGAGCCGGCCACGCGCGAGCTGGCGGCGACGCTGAAGCTGGAAGGCCGCATCCGCGCGGCGGACCCGGCGGCGAAGCGTCGCTATGTGTACACGCGAGGCCGACTCCGGTCCGTGCCCGCGTCCCCGCCCGCGTTCCTGGGCTCGGACATCCTCCCGCTCGGCGCGAGGCTGCGCGTCATCGGAGAGCTGTTCACCGGCCGTGCCCCCGAAGGCGTGGACGAGTCGCTGGCCGACTTCGGCCGCCGCCACCTGGGGCGCACGGCGACGGAGGTGCTGCTGGACGCGGTGCAGACGGGCATCTACGCCGGCAACGTGGAGCGGCTCAGCGTGGGCGCCACCTTCCCCCCACTGGTGAAGCTGGAGCGCGAGCACCGCAGCCTCATCCTCGGCGCCATCCATGCCCAGAAGGCCCAGAAGGCCCTGCCCGCGGGCACGGGTGTCACGGGAGGCGCGGCCTCGCCGCCGAAGCTGAGCGGGGCGCTGAGCACATTCGAAGGCGGCCTGCAGACGCTCATCGACGCGCTGGCGGCGGCGCTGGGTGACGCGGTGCACGTGGGCGCGACGGTGGAGGGGCTCGCGCGGGTGGACGGCGGCTGGCGGCTCACGGTGAACGAGCACGGGCGGACGGCGGAGCTGACGGCGGAGCACGTGGTGCTCGCGGTGCCGTCGCATGTGGCGGAGCGCCTGCTGCGACCGATGGATGCGCCGCTCGCCACGAAGCTGGCGGAAATCGAGTACGCGCCCATTGCCGTCGTGCACCTGGGCTTCGACGCGGGGACGACGCCCGCTCCGGACGGCTTCGGCTTCCTCGTGCCGTCGGGGGAGAAGCGGCGGCTGCTGGGCGCCATCCACGCGTCCACCACGTTCCCCTTCCGCGTGGAGGGCGGGCGGGTGCTCTACACGTGCATGGTGGGCGGAGCGCGCCAGCCGGAGCTGGTGAAGCTGGACGAGGCGGAGCTGGTGAAGCTGGCCCACGAGGAGCTGAAGGCGCTGGCGGGGGTGACGGCGGCCCCCTCCTTCACGGAGGTCATCCGCTGGCCGCGAGGCATCCCCCAGTACAACGTGGGACACCTGGAGCGCGTGTCCGCCCTCGACGCGGCGCTCCAGCGCTGGCCCGGGCTGCACCTGACGGGCAACGCATATAAAGGAGTGGGCCTCAACGACTGCATCCGCAACGGCGCGCATCTCGCGGAGGCGCTGGCGGCCCGGCCGTAGCCGGAAATAGCCCGGGCGACCGCTCGTTGTCAGGAAGCGACCGCTCGGGCCGGGGGCGTCAGCACAGCCAGGGAAGGCACGTCAGACTGTAAAGGCATGCTTCCCGGAGCCAGGAGCCCCCCATGTTCGCCCTCCCCTCCCCCTTCCTCGTCCTCGCCGCCATCCTCCTCTTCCCCATCGTCCTCGCCGGCAGCCTGGTGCTCGACGTCCTGGAGACCGAGGTGGACCCGGGCCCCGCGCACTGAGCGACGCGGCGGTGTAGGCTTCCGCCGGAGCATGTCGGAGCAGTCGGAAGCCTCCATCGTCCGCGCCACCTTGAGGGCTCTCGTCGAGCCCCGGAGGCTGCTGCCCATCCTCCTGGTGTGCGCGCCGCTGGTCGCCGCCCAGGTGCGCTTCAGCCGCGAGCCGCTCGCCCTCCACCTGGGCATCCTGATGTGCCTGCTCTTCGTGGCGGTGGCCCCGGTGTCCTACCGGGTCCTCTTCCCCGAGGGCCTGGACCTGAGCCACGGCGGCGTCCGCCTGCTGCTCTACGCCACCGCGGGCAGCGGCGTGGTGCTCACCTCCGGCTTCGTCCTGCCGAAGCTGCTGGGCATGGGCCCCACCTTCCTCACCCAGTCCACCAACCTCGCCGTGTGCGGCGCCCTCTTCCTCGTGGGCGGCTGGGGCCTGGGCCGCGACATCGGCTTCGAGGTGAGCCTCACCCGCGAGCGCGCCCGCGCCGCGCGCTTCGCCCTGGAGGCCGAGCAGGCGCAGCTGCTCGCCCTGCGCAGCCACCTGGACCCGCACTTCCTCTTCAACACCCTCAACGCCATCGCCGAGTGGTGCCGCGAGGACGGCGCCGTGGCCGAGGCCGCCGTGCTGAAGCTGTCCACCATGCTCCGCTCCGTGCTCGCCGGCGTGCGCAGCGCCACGTGGCCCCTGGCCCAGGAGCTGGAGCTCATCCGCACCCTCTTCGACCTGCACCTCCTGAGGGACCCGGACCTCTTCCAGCTTGGAATGAACGTTCCTTCCGGCCTGGGCGACGTGCCCGTCCCGCCGCTGGTGCTGCTGCCGCTCGCGGAGAACGCCGTGAAGCACGGCCCCGCCGCAGGCCACCGGGGTCCCCTGTCGCTGGCCATCACCCTGCGCGGCGACGAGGTGGAGGTGGCCATTGAGAACCCCGGCGCCTCCAAGGGCCCTCGCGAGGGCAGCGCCGGCCTGCCCACCGTGGAGCGCCGCCTGACCCTGGCCTATGGCGGCCGGGCCCGCCTCGCGCTCACCAGCACCGACGCCCGCACCCGCGTCACCGTCACCCTGCCCCGCTCGGGCCCCCTCCCAGGAGTCCTCACGTGAGCCCGCCCCTGCGTGTCCTCGTCGCCGATGACGAGCTGCTCGCCCGAAAGCGCCTGTCCCGCCTGCTGGCCGCCTTCCCGGACA
Source organism: Pyxidicoccus trucidator (assembly GCF_010894435.1). Classification (NCBI taxonomy): domain Bacteria; kingdom Pseudomonadati; phylum Myxococcota; class Myxococcia; order Myxococcales; family Myxococcaceae; genus Pyxidicoccus; species Pyxidicoccus trucidator. The sequence goes on from NZ_JAAIXZ010000001.1 coordinate 715,107, forward strand.
CGGAGGTGTGTGGCGAGGCCGCGGACGGAGCGGCCGTCCTCGCCGCCGTGCGCGCCGGGGGCGTGGACGTGGTGCTGCTGGACATCCACATGCCTGGACTCAGCGGCCTGGACGCGCTGGCCCTGCTGCCGGAGGGACGCCCGCGCGTCATCCTCTGCACCGCCCACGCCGAGCATGCCGTGGACGCCTTCAACCATGGCGCCGTGGACTACGTCCTCAAGCCCGTGGAGCCCGCGCGCCTGCAGAAGGCCCTGGAGCGCGCCCGCGCGCGCCTGGACGCAGCCCCGAGGGAGGCGCCCGCCGCGGCCGCGGACCGGACCCCGGCCGCCACCGCCGCCGTGCGCGGGCTGGCGCGGCTGCCCATTCCCACGCGCCAGGGCATCGTCCTGGTGGACCCGGACACGATTTCGCACGCGGCGCTGGAGGACGAGCTGGTGACGGTGTTCACCGGGCAGGGCGACTTCCTCACCGACTTCACCCTCAACGAGCTGGCGGAGAAGCTGCCCGCGGAGCGCTTCCACCGCGTCCACCGGCGCGCGCTGCTCAACCTGTCCCACGTCACCCGGCTGGAGCCGCTGGAGACGGGCGGCTACCTGGCGCGCACCGCCCGGGGCCATGCGGTGGAGGTCAGCCGCCAGTCCGCGCGCGAGCTGCGGCGCATGCTCGGCCTGCGCCGGGGCGCCGAGGACGAGGGCTGACACCCGGTGCTTCCCGCTGCCTGACGTCACTGACCCCGCGCGAGGAAGCACCTCGCCACGGGACGTGAAGCCGGCCGCGGCGTGAGAGGGCCTCGATTGCCCCTCCCCACGGGCGCCTGCGCTCCGCTGCTTCCGCGCCGGCCCGCCTGCGGCCACTTCACCTTGCTGCCCTGCTTCACGAACCTGCCCTGCCTCGCGGCACCGGCTCGCGGCCCCGCGTCACTTCCGTGCGACTCAGTCCACGCTCACTTCGACGAAGGTGACCTGGCCGCCATTGTTCTGCGAGAAGACCACGGTGCCCTGCTCGGTCCACCGGGGCGAGTAGCCCTGGCCCAGGCTGTACGACTTCTCCACGTCGAGCTGCCGGTCGAAGTCGATGACGCGCACGTCGCCGTTGGTCAGGCTGGTGGTGCTGTAGACGATGATGCGGCGCTCCGTCGGCGCCCACTGGGCCTCGGTGCTCGAGACGGGGTTGGGGATGTAGCCGGCCGCGTTCCTCACGAGGCCCTCGTTCGTCACCTGCTCCAGGCCGTTGCCGCCCACCCGGACCTTCCACAGCGAGGCCATTCCCGTGCGGCGGGTGGACTGGAACAACAGGTTGCGCCCGTCCGGCGTCCAGATGGGCTCCGCGTCGTCATGGCCGCGCGTCAGCCGCTCGCTCTTGCCCGACTTCGAGTCGAACACGTGCAGCTCCGCGTGCTCCACCGGGTCGCCCGCGTTCCACGTGTCCGGCAGCTTCGCGTACGCCACCTGGCGGCCATCCGGAGACACCATCGGCACGCCGCTGCGCTGCGCCAGCAGGACGTCCTTCCCCTTCTTGTCTACCGTGTACAGTTGCAACGACGTGGTCTGATACACGATGATACGACGCTCGTTGGCGACACCCTCGTCCAGCGACTGGGACTCCGAAGCGTACGGGTCAACGGACGCTGACGCCTCCGCCGCCGGTTCGCCGCACCCGGCCATGACCAGGGAAGAAGCCATCCACAGCGCGAGGGTCCTACGAGAGAAGCGAGCTCGGACTTCGGTTGGATGCATACGGTCCTCTGGGTGGAATTGCCCTATTAGACAAGGCGGGTCTGACATGTCGTCCAGGCCCACGCTCCGGGTCATTTCACGTCAGAAGTCCTAAACAATCCACCCAGTCTTGAATGACACCGGCACCTGGTCAACGCGCCGTGCGCCGGCTCACGGAGACGCGAAGAGCTGGGGAACCCGCGCTGCGTCATCTCCCAGGACTTCAGAGAGGACACGGTAAGCAGGAGTGGGGAGCGTGGTGCCAGCCCGTGCACATCGGGCCGCCTCGTCCAGGCTGAGCATGGGGTTGGCGCAGTAGGACTCGCGCCAGTGCTCCACGAGCTGCTGGGAGAAGCGCCTGCCCAGCTCCTCCACGCGCGCCTCGAGCCAGACCTGGGGCGGCGTGAAGGACACGCGCTGCGGAGTCACGCCCCCGTCATGGAACGTGACGTCATGCTCGTAGCCGTGCTCGGAGAACTGGTCCTGCAGGACGGTGGAGAGGGGCGCGCGTCGCGAGTCGAGCACGCCGGTGGCGGACAGGGCCACGCGGTGGTCCACCGACAGTCGCAGCGCGTGATACTCGAAGGTCCTCGACACATCGCGATACTTGGTGACGGGCACGGTGAAGGTGCGCGTGTACGTCCGCGTCTTGGTGACGGTGCGCGTCTTCTTCTCACCCTTGCTGTCCGTGTACTCCTCCTCCTCGGTGTAGGGCTCCTCGATTGTCTCCGTGCGCTCCTCGTGGTCCGTGTAGGGCACCTGCTCCGTGTAGGGCGCGGTGAGCTCCACGGAGGTGCTGTCGCGCTCGGTGGAGAAGCGTCCGTCGATTGAGAACTCCGGCCGGGCCGTGGCGCCGGTGGAGAACCAGGGCGAGGTCTCGAAGGCCTCCGTCAGGCGCGACCGGAGCCGGTTCAGCTCCGCCTCGCCCAGGCCGGACACGTCGCCCTGGAACCCGGGAGGTCCGAAGAGCTCCGGGGCCGCGGGGGGCCGAGGCGCGTACTCGCTCCAATGGGTGCAGTAGCGGAACACCAGCTCCTTCCAGTGCGGGGTGTCCTCCGAGCTGACGGTCCGCAGCCGCTGGCACGCGTCCTTGCCGCTCTGCAGCACCACGTTCTCCATCTCCCGCTGGATGACGACCATCTCCCGGTGGGCCAGCAGCGGCCGCTTGCGGACCAGGGCCTGCTCCGCCGTCAGCGCCAGTCCCTGCTGGGCCGGAGCGCCGATGAGCGTGCGCAGGTGCTGGTGCGTCCCGCCCATCTCCTCCAGCAGCGAGCTCTCCAGCGCGCCGTTCAGCTTCGAGTTCCACTCGGCCCGGTGGTCGAGGAAGCGCAGGAGGTCCGCCTCCGCGGGCTCGTCCCGTCCCTCCATGCGGTAGCGCCGGGCGTTTCCCAGCAGCTGCTCCAGCGCCCTCCACCGCAGGTCATCCCGGGCGGAGACGAGCTCCGGCTGGTGGGGGCTCTTCTGGACCAGGTCGTCGTAGATGGCGGCGGCCTCGACGAACTGGCCCTTGCGCGCCAGGTCATCGGCGCGGCCGCGCAGGGTGGTGCAGGCACTCAGGAGCAGGAACGGCAACAGACGGAGGAGTCGGACCATGGGCGGCCTGAGGGTTTCGAAGCGGGCGCACTGCCAGCCCGCTGACGCGGCAGGCGGCCGGATATTCACCGCGATGCGCGCGTCCTCGCAATCCACCCACCCCGGAAGGAGCGGGGCCGCCTACTCCACGGGCCAGGTGTGCACGGGCGCTCCGGACTCGGAGTGCTGGAGGTAGCGCTCCAGCATCGCCGCCAGTGCGTCCTGGCGGGGCAGGCCCGACCCTTCCAGGAAGGCCAGCACCTGCCGCTGCCAGCGTGCGCCGGTGCGCCGCAGCGCCACGCGCCGCTCGATGATGCCCAGCATGGCGTCCGCGTCGGCCCCGTCCACCCCGGCCTTCACCAGTCCCTCTCGCGCCATCGGCAGCAGCCGGGGCACCAGCTCCATCACCTGCACGGGCCTCGGGCTGGGCGCCGCCTCCCCGGGCCACAGCAGCTCCGCGTCCAGTCCCTGCCGCGCGGCGCGGATGAAGTTGCCGTACGCGTGGACGAAGGGGAGCGCGGGCAGCAGCGCGTCCACACCCTCGGCCAGCGCCAGCGTCAGCCCATACAGGAACGCGCCATTGGCCACCATGTCCACCACGGTGGGCCCCGCGGGCAGGGCGCGCAGCTCGATGCGCAGGTGGCCGGAGTCCTTCGGGTCATAGATGGCGCGGTTCCAGCTCCACACCGTGCTCTGGTGCAGCCGCAGCTCGTCCAGCCCCGGCAGCCCGCCCGCCGCCACGCGCTCCAGCGGGGACTCGCGCCCCAGCACGGGCAGCAGCGGCGGGTGCAGCGCCACCGACTCGGCGAACAGCTCATAGGCGCCCTCGCGCGCCCAGCCATGCCCGAAGGACACGCGCGCGTGGGGCTGGAAGCCGCCCTCTCCCGGCTCGCCCCTGTCGTCCACCGCCTGCCGGAACAGCGCCACCCGCGTCTCGTCCCACAGCTGGCGCCCCAGGAACAGCGGCGAGTTGCCGGACACCGCCAGCACCGGCGCCGTCGCCAACTGCGCCGCGTTGTACAGCCGGGCGAAGTCACCGGGCGCCACGCGCAGGTGGTACTGGAGCGACGTGTTGGCGCCCTCCAGCGTCACGTCGTCCCAGGTGAGCGCCAGCGCCTCCTTCTCACCGTGGATGGACACGTGGAAGGGCGAGGCGCGCCGGCGCCGGATGGCCGCCGACAGCGCGCGGTAGCGGGGCAGCCCCGTCAGCGCGCCGCGCCCCAGGTCCGCCTCGCGCAGCGTGGGGAGGATGCCGATGACGGCCACCCGCGCGCCCTGCGTGGCCGCCGCGCGCCGCACCTCTCCCAGCGTGTCCTCGAACTCCGCGCGCAGCGCGGTGAAGGGCCGGCCCGCCAGCGGCCCCGGGCGCAGGTTGACCTCCAGGTTGAAGCGGTCCAGCTCCAGCGTCACCCGGGGGTCCACCGTCTGCGACAGCACCTGCCGGTTGATGGGCAGCGGAAAGCCCGCCGCGTCCACGAGGTACAGCTCCAGCTCCGCGCCGATGGTGCACGCCCCCACCCCGAAGCCCGGGCGCGCCAGCAGCGTGCGCAGCGCCTCCAGGCTCTCCGTCAGCCGCCGGGAGAAGCGCGCGTAGTCCTCCGGGCGGAACTCCTCCTGTTGGATGGCCAGACCCATATGGGCTCAAGGTGGGCACGGTCGGCTGCTCCTGCACGGGGGCGGAGGGGCCCGCCCGCCCGCCTGCGGACCTCCTGCCCTGGCGGGGGAGATGCACGCCCGCCGGGTGTGTTATCTCCGTCCATGGCCATGCCGTCCGCCACGCCCACCAACCTCTATGACTTGACGCGCCCCGCGCTGGGCGAGCTGCTCTCCGGCTGGGGCTTCGGGCCCTACCACCGGGATTTGCTGTGGACGGCGCTCTATCGGAAGCAGGTGCGCTCGCTGGACGACGTGGAGGGCCTGCGCCCGGACCTCCGGGATGCGCTGCGCGAGCGGACCCGCCTGGGCCACCTCGCCACCCACCACGAGAGCTTCAGCAGCGACGGCTACACCCACAAGCTGCTGCTGCGCCTGGATGACGGCCAGACGATTGAAACGGTCCTCATGCGTTTCAAGGGCCGCGCCACCGTGTGCCTCAGCACGCAGGCGGGCTGCGCCATGGGGTGCGTCTTCTGCGCCACGGGGCAGATGGGACTGTCGCGCCACCTGACGCCCGGCGAAATCGTGGGCCAGGTGATGCACGTCAACCGCATCCTCCGCGAGTCCGGCGAGTCGCTGCGCAACGTCGTCCTCATGGGCATGGGCGAGCCGCTGCACAACTACGAGCACACCATGTCCGCGCTGGACGTGCTGGTGGACGCGCTCGGGCTGGCCATGGGGCCGCGCTTCCTCACGCTGAGCACCGTGGGCGTGGTGCCCGGCATCCGCCGGCTCGCGGACGAGGAGCGCCCCGTGCAGCTCGCCGTCAGCCTCCACGGCGCCACCGACGCGGAGCGCGCCGCCCTCGTCCCCGCGGGCCGCCGCTGGCCCCTGGCCGAGCTGATGGACGCCTGCCGCTACTACAGCGAGAAGCGCAAGCGCCGCATCTTCTTCGAGTGGACGCTCATCTCCGGCCGCAACGACACGCCCGAGCACGCGCACACGCTGGGCCGGCTGCTCCAAGGCATGGACGCGCACGTCAACGTCATCCCGCTCAACCCCACCGTGGGCTACGACGGCGGGCCCAGCCGGCCGGAGTCGGTGCGCGCCTTCCAGGACGTGCTGACCTCCTACGCGGTGCCCAGCACCGTGCGTCAACGTCGGGGCATCGACATCGACGCGGGCTGTGGCCAGCTGAAGGCCGCCGTGGAGCGACCTTCTCGCCGTTCACTTCCTACCAGCCCTTGAGGGTGGGGCGGTAAGCACGAGCGGGTGTCACCCACGTCCGTTAACGTGCGCGACCTTCTCCATCCCGAGGTTCGCGCGATGTCCACCGCACCCATGACACCTCCCGCCGCCGCCGCGGGAACCTTCAAGCTTGGCGACCTCACCGTGAATCGCATGGGCTTCGGCGCCATGCGCATCACCGGCGAGGGCATCTGGGGCGAGCCGAGGAATCCCACCGAGGCGAAGGCGGTGCTGCGCCGCGCTGTGGAGCTGGGCGTGCAGCTCATCGACACCGCGGACTCGTACGGGCCCGACGTCTCCGAGCGGCTCATCGGCGAGACGCTCCACCCGTACCCGGCGGGGGTCGTCATCGCCACCAAGGGCGGTCTGGTCCGCCCCGCCCCCGGTGCCTGGGAGCGCGACTGCCGCCCCGAGCACCTCACCCGCGCACTGGAGGGCAGCCTCAAGCGCCTGCGCGTGGAGCGCATCGACGTGTACCAGCTCCACACGGTGGACCCGCGCGTGCCGCTGGAGGAGTCCGTCGGGACGCTCGCGCGCCTGCGGGAGCAGGGGAAGATCCGCCATGTCGCGCTGTCCAACGTCACGGTGGCGCAGCTGCGCGCGGCGCGGCGCATCGTCCCCATCGTCTCGGTGCAGAACCGCTACAACCTCACGGACCGGAGCAGCGACGACGTGCTGGCCGAGTGCGAGCGCGAGGGCCTGGGCTTCATGCCCTACTTCCCGCTGGCGGCCAACGCGCTGACGGGGAGCGCCAGCCCGCTGGTCCAGGCAGCGAAGCGCCATGGCGTCGCGCCGGGGCAGCTCGCGCTTGCATGGCTGCTGCACCGCTCGCCCGTCATGCTACCGATTCCTGGCACCTCCTCCGTCAAACACCTGGAGGAGAACGTCGCCGCGGCGGCGATGAAGCTCTCCGCGGACGAGCTGCGCGCGCTGGAGCGTGGGTGACGTAGCGAAGTGCGGGGCCCTCCCCACACCACCCACGTGTGTGCGTCCTGTCGATGACGGACACCGCTGGTGAAACCCGAGGGGGGCCCTTGCACGCGACATGGGCGTGGGCACATTCTTTCCATCGGCTTCCCCGGGGAGGTGGGCGATGCTTTCCATCCAGGAGCACGCAACGCTGGACGAGGCGAGCAGCGACTTGCTCGACTTCATCCTCGAGCCGTTCAACTGGCTCTCGGTGGCACAGACGGACCCGGCCGCGTGGCCCGGGCAGAACACGGTGTACCAGCGCCGCGTGGGCCCGCTGCGCATCTGTGCCTCGGTGGACGTGGGCGCCACGCTGGACGTCTACCTGCACGTCGCCTTCCGCGCGCCGGGCCTCACGCCCGTGAAGGCCGCGGACCACCTGGAGGGCTTCCTCAAGCAGCGCCTGCCGCTGACGCCCAACTCCGAGTGGCAGGTGGAAGTCGACGAGCGCCGGTGGATTCACTTCTCCCGGCGCTACGCGGCCCCGCACCTCAAGGCTTGAGCCGCGCCAGCGCTCAAGCCGTCATCTCAAGTCCTGAGCCGCGTCAGCGCCCAGGCCGTCATCTCACGGCTTGAGCGGTGTCAGCTGGTAGTGGCGCAGCGGCTGCGCCACGTTCTTCACCGGCGTCTCCGTCAACGGACCGAAGCGCAGGCCCTGGACGAAGGGCTCGCGCGAGCCGCCCAGCACCTCGCGCACGCTCGCCATCACCAACGTCTCGCGGAAGCCCGCCAGCGACTGCAGGCGCGCCGTCTGGTTCATTCCGCTGGAGAAGGCCGTGTACTGCCGGTTGGGGCCGAAGAGGCCGCAGTTGGCGTTGGCCAGGTTGACGCCCACCGCCACGCCCAGCCCGGGCAGCTTCACCTTCTGACACAGCGCCGCGACTTCCTCCCGCGCGCCCAGTGACGCGGTGAAGTCCTGGATGCCGCACGCGGCACGCACCGCGGCCTGCGCGCGCTCCAGCCGGCTGGACTTGAAGAAGGGCGGGCCGAAGAGGCCGATGACGCAGTCACCCACCATCTTGTCGAAGACGCCGCCGTGCTCCCAGATGCAGCCCACGGCGCGCTCGCTCCACTCGTCCACGAAGCGGCCGATGTTGCGCGGGCTGTCGAAGCCATGCTCGCAGATGCGGGTGAAGCCGTTGATGTCCGCGAAGAGGATGCCGACTTCCTGGTCCTGCGCACGCAGGAACTGGGCGTAGTTCGGGTCCTGCAAGAGCGCGTCGATGACGGAGGTGGGGAAGAACTGCGACAGGTGGATGCGCTCGCGGTTGTAGTCCAGCAGGCGCTGGCTGAGCGTGGAGGCCAGCACCCGGATGAGGTCCATGGCGTAGGCGGAGAAGCCCTCGTCGCTCCAGACGACGATTTTCCCCAGCGGCTCGCTGGTGGCCGCGCCGGAGATGAGCACCGCCTCGGTGGTTCGGCCGGCGAACAGCTGCCGCAGCGCGGAGTCCTCGCCCACGAGCAGGCGCGGGCCGTGCTGGCGGATGGCCTTCTCCAGCACGGGGCTGGGCTGCTCCCCGCTCTCGAACTCCAGGTGCCCGTTGCGGTAGGTGCGGTAGTGCAGCACCTGGGGCCGCACGGCGTCCCGGTACAGCAGGAGGAAGCCCGGCAGCCGCACGCGCTGCGCCAGCGTCAGCACCGCCTGGTCCATGCCCGCCTCGAAGACGGGGTTGGCCAGGTGGGCGTTGCACTGGAGGATGAGCTGGTGCTTCTCCGACGCGGTGTGCACGAGGCACAGCACGGTGTCGAGCTGCTCGGCGACGGTGTCCAGCACCCGCAGCGCGCGCGCGGTGGCCTCGGGGGAGGAGAGGTCGCCAGGGAAGAGCAGGCCGAAGGTGCCCACGCGCGAGCCGGCCACGTCCAGCGCCTGGGTGACGAGCGTGTTCTCCTCCACGCGCCGCGCGCCGGAGGGCCCCTCCAGGAGCGAGCCGGGGAAGCGGTCTCCCCAGTCGCCCTCGCTCCAGGTCTGCTCCACCAGCTCCTCGTCGCGCGTCGTTATCGCCACGGCGCGGGCGCCGGTGAGCCGGAGCACCTGCGGGAAGCAGCGGCGGAAGGACTGGGTGAGGTTCTCCCGCTCGCGGAGACTCTCCTCCAGGAGGTCATCCACGGCGCGCTGGAGGGCCCGGAGGAACTTGTACTCCTCCAGGGTGAAGTCGCTGGGCGACGGCTGCGGGTGCGGCGCGTTCGGCATGGAACGGTTTCTACCGCCGCTGGCCCGTGCTGTCACAATGAGGGCGTGTGGAGACTGCCGCCCACCACCTGCCCGTGGGCCACCTCGATGACCCAGTAGCCCTCGTGGCCGGCCTCGGTGGAGGAGCCGGCGCCGAAGAGGTGGGGCCGGTCAGCGGTGGCCGGGTGGTGGTAGCGCTCGTGGATGTGGCCATGGAGGACGGCGAAGCGCGGGCCGGGCAGCAGGCGCAGCAGGGCGTCCGCGTCCCGCAGGCCGTGGTTCCACCGGTCCGGCCGGCCCTGGCGGTTGCGGGGCGCGTGGTGGACGACGACGAGCACCGCCCGGCCGTCCAGGCGAGCGTCTTTCAGCAGGGCCGCCAGGCCTTCGAGCTGGGCCTCGCCAATGTCGCCGTAGGGGAAGGCGGGCGTGGGGGCCACCCGGGTGGACAGCAGGCCCACGACGGCGGCCTCGTCGCCCACGAGCCGGACGAAGGGGTAGGCGCCCTCGCGCCGGTACTCGGGCAGGTCGCTCTCCAGCAATTGGCCGAAGTGGCGCGCGAAGCGGCCGCTGCGGATGCTGCCCGGGGTGAAGACGTCATGGTTGCCGGGGACGACGGTGCAGCGGCGCGGGTCCTCCGCCAGCGGGCCCAGGGCCTTCCGGGCCCCCGCGAACTCGCCCTCGAGGGCGTAGGCGGTGAGGTCTCCGGAGAGGATGAAGTGGTCCGCCCCGTGGGCCTCGGCGTCGCGGACGATGGCGGAGAGGACCTGGGGGGCGCGGGTGTACCGCTTCGCGCGGCCGCCCAGGGTGAGCTCGACGAGGGCCAGCCAGCGCCGCCAGCCGAGCCGGTGCAGGGGGAGCGCGAAGTAGTCCTCGGTGATGTGGACGTCGGAGCAGTGAACGAAGCGCATCGGGTATCCGCCTGGGCAACGGCCGACCGGGGGCCGGCATTCTCCACGGATGCCCGGCGGGGGGAAGCGATTCGCGAGGCGCTCACCGCGCCGCGCCCGCCCCTGCATCGGGAATCGGCAATGGAGTCGTGGTGCCCGCGTCACCAGGGGCGGAGAGCGTCCCACGGACCCGCAGGCTCGCGGCGCGGCCTTCACGAGGGTGGAAGGTGAACTCCACCTCGATGCAAGCCACCTCCGGCCCGTTGAGGCCCTCCGTGAAGAGGGGAATCCGGACGTCCTTTCCGTACCAGTAACCGGGCTTGAGCATCAGGAGGTCCTCGTCTCGGGGCGGGCGCGCCAGGACATCCATCTCCAGGAAGGAGAGCTTCCGGCCCGTCCCGCACTCCACGACGGACTCCGTCGTCAGGACGACGCTCTCGATGAGCCGCGTGTCCAGAAGGAGGCTGCCCTCCTCGGCGGTCACCAGGAGACGGCCGGAGAGTGACTGCCCGTCGAAGCGGATGTCCTGAAGCTCCACCTGCGTCCGCGCGGGAGTCGCGGCACCTCCGTCTGGGAGCCCGGAAGCGCCCATCCCTCCGGCCCCGATGCCCCCGGCGACTTCCTGCCTCGGTCGAGGAGCCCCCGTACAGGCCGGCATCATGAGGAGCGAGGCTGCCGTGATGATTGTCAGGCTCATTCGCATGGGAGGTATCCATTGTCTCCGGGCACTCCGAGCCCCTGGTGGTGACGCCATCCGCAGGAGTGCGCGAGTTCGTGAACCATGGCCCCGGCGCGGCAAGCTCGCGATGCCGGCTGCTCGCACCAGTTGACCTCCTTCGATGGGTGGTCGCAGGAGACCGGCACGTCAGAGAAGCGGACGACATATCCCAGGGGCGTGATTCCCTCGGCCTCACTCGCTTCCCTGCAGCGCTTCTGGATTTCCGCGCTCCCGCAGTTGACCTTGACTCCCGCGCACTGCATCTCCACGCACGTCCTGAGGCAGCTATCGGTAATCACTCCCGCCGCAGCCTGACACTCCTCCACCGTGGGCAGCTCGCGGCAGGAGCCCTGCATCGCGGTCCCCGGATGAGCGCATCCGCTCCCGGTCATGAGCCCCACCATCAGGATGGCGCCAGGAGAGCACCGGACGCGAGCAGGGCCTGGAGAGTCCACTTCTCGCATACGAGGAGACGCTGGCATGAACACCCAGCGTAGCATCGCCTCACCAAGGAGCGACCCGACCCACGTCGTACCGCCGCATTCCGCCAGGGCCCACCCGGTCGGGTATTCTCTTCATCGACGATGATTCGCACCGCGCTCCTGCTCGCCCTCCTCCTGGGTGCCCTCCCCGCCTCCGCGAAGCCGGGCACCTCCGTGAAGGTGGCGGTACTCCCGTTCCAGGCCCTCTCCGCCGACGTGCCCGCGCGCGCCGGCCCCCGCGTCACCGCGCGCCTCGTCTCGGAGGTCCATGCCACCCGGGGCCTCGCCCTCGCCGAGCCGCCCCGCGCCACCGAAGAGTCCCCTCCCTCTCCCCTGGCCACCGCACGCGCCGCGGTGAAGGAGGCCACCACCGCCCGCGAGGCTCGGGACTTCGCCCGCGCCGACGCCGCGCTGGGCCGCGCGCTGGACGCCTACGCCGCCAGCGCCGTCGACCTCACGGACGCCTCCGAGCTCGCGGACGCCCACGCCCTGCACGCCGCCGTCCGCTACGCCACCGGCCGTGACGAGGACGCCGCCGCCAGCCTCGCCCATGCCTTCGCCATGGCTCCCGGGCGTCCCCTCCCGCTGGCCGCGACGTCACCCCTCTTCGCGAAGACGGTGGAGCGCGTGCGCGCCTCGCACGACTCCCGCCCGCGCGGCGGCGTGCGCTTCGACTCCGTGCCGTATGGACTTCCGGTGACGCTCGACGGCCAGCCCGTGGGCACCGCGCCCGTGCGCGTGACGGAGGTGCCTCCCGGTGTGCACCTGTGGCGCTCGGTGCTGCCCTCGGGAGAAGCGGTGGGCGGCGTGGTGGAGGTGGTCTCCGACCGCCAGGCCGTGGTGACGGTGCGCCCCGCCGGCACGGGCCCTGACGCCACGCTCGCGCGGGCCCTCGCGAGCAATCGACTGGACGCCGCCGCGGTGGACGCGGCCTCCGCGCTGGGCCGCACGGCGGGCGCGGACCTCGTGGTGTTCGGCACCGTGGCGCGCGAGGGTGCGGGCCTCGCGCTCGACGCCTTCGTCCTCGCTCCCGGAGACAAGGCCCCGCGCCGCCTGCCGCGCCTCACGGTGGATGCGGAGCTGCTGGACGCGGGCACTCCGCTGCGCACCTGCGTGGCCGCCCTGGCCGCGCGCGGCGTCGAGGCCGGCGTCACCGAGTCCCTGCCCGTGACGCCCGCCCCGGATGAAGCCTTCGCGCCCCCGCCCGCGCAGGTGGCGTATCCGGCGAGCACCGGGCGCACCCCGAGCGCGGACAAGCCCGCCGGGCCCGTCCCGGACCGCAAGCCCCTGGCCCCCATCCGCAAGCCGCTGGTCCGCCCGTGAGTCCCTTCCGAGGCCGCTTCGCGCCCAGTCCCACCGGGCGCATGCACCTGGGCAACATCCGCAGCGCGCTGCTCGGGTGGCTCCAGGCGCGCGCCGCCGGAGGCCAGTTCCTGCTGCGCATCGAGGACCTGGACCGCGCGCGCTGCAAGCCCCAGCACGTGGACGACCTGCTGCGCGACTTGGAGTGGCTCGGCCTCGGCTGGGACGAGCCGCCTCTCTTCCAGAGCCAGCGCGACGACGTCTACCGCGAGGCGCTCGCGAAGCTGGAGCGCGAGGGGCTCGTCTACCCGTGCTTCTGCACGCGCGGCGAGATTGCCCGCGCCGCCAGCGCGCCGCACGGCCTGTCCGAGGAAGGCCCTCGCTACCCCGGCACCTGCGCGCACCTCACCGCTTCGCAAGCCGCCGAGCGAGCCCGCACCCGAGCCCCCGCGTACCGCTTCCGCGCACGCCCCGGCGAGGTGCGCTTCGTGGACGAGCTGCTGGGCCCCTACTCGCAGGACGTGGACGCGGTGGTGGGTGACTTCGTGGTGCGCCGCAATGACGGCGTGGCCAGCTACCAGCTCGCGGTGGTGGTGGACGACGCGGCCAGCGGCATCACCCACGTGCTGCGCGGCGATGACCTGCTCTCCTCCACGCCCCGGCAGCTCCAGCTCTACGCGGCGCTCGGCCTGCCCGCGCCGGCCTTCCTCCACGTCCCGCTGGTGCTCGGCGAGGACGGAAAGCGGCTGGCCAAGCGCGAGGGCGCCTTCGCCCTGGCCGAGCTGCGCGAGCGCGACATTGCGCCCGAGCGTGTGCTCGGCCTGCTCGCCGCCTGGAGTGGCCTGGGAGAGGGCGGGCCGGTGACACTCCAGGAACTGGTGCGGGGTTTCCGTCCCGAGGCATTGCCTCAGTCACCGGTGGTGGCTCGCGAGGCGGTGCTCATGGAGGCACTCGGCCTGAGGTGAGCCACCTCGCCACTCGCTCCTCCGGGAAGGCCTCCAGGCGGAAGGGAATCGTCCTCACCCGGGCTCATGCCCATCTTTGTCTTGGACCTGAGCGGCCATGTCACCCTCATCTGGCGCGCTCCCCTGGGGCAAGTGAGGCCACACCATGGCAGCCATCGTGGAGAACGAGAGACCCGGCGTCGTTCCAGCCGTCGCGGGTATACCCTTCAAGCTGAGCTGGAGCTCCATCCTGGGAGGTGCCTTCGTCGCTCTGGGCATCTGGATCCTCCTGTACTCGCTGGGTCTCGCGCTCGGGCTGTCCTCGGTGGACCCGGGTGACCCAGGCAGCGCCCGCTCGGCGGGCATCGGCACCGGCATCTGGAGCCTCATCGCGCCGCTCATCGCCCTCTTCGTCGGTGGCTACGTCGCCTCGCGCACCGCGGGAGTGGTGGACAAGATGGGGGGCGCACTGCACGGCGTCGTGCTGTGGGGCCTGACGACGCTCGCGGGCACCCTCCTCATGGGCATGGCCATCTCCTCACTGATGGGCGCGGTGTTCAGCGTCGGCAAGACGGCGGTGGGCGCGGCGGGCACGGCCGTGTCGAGCGCCGCCTCTCAGGGTGGCGATGTCGCACAGACCTTCGGCCTGGACGCCAACGACGCGCTCGCGCCCATCAACCAGCGGCTGGCCCAGGAGGGCAAGCCGGCCATCACCGCCAACCAGCTCCAGGCGGCCACGGGCGATGTCCTCAACACCGCCATCCGCACCGGCAAGCTCGACCGCGAGGTGCTCGTCAGCTCCATCGCGGAGAACACGAAGCTGTCCCGGCAGGACTCGGAGGAGATCGCCACTCGCGTCGAGCAGCAGTTCAACCAGACGAAGGGGCAGGTGCAGCAGCAGGTGGGCCAGGTGGGCCAGCAGGTCCAGCAAGGCGCGCTCAAGGCCGCGGACACCACCGGTCGCGTCTTCTGGGGCATCTTCGGCGCGCTGCTGTTCGGCCTCGTCTCCGCGGTGCTCGGCTCCACGCTGGGCGTGAGCAAGCGCCAGCGCCTGTACGCCGAAGGGGCCATCACCCCGGGCTCCCGCCGCGAGGTGTATCCGTAGGCGCGTGAGTCCGCGCGCCAGCGGAGCCCGGACCTCTCGAGGGTTTCACCGTGCGGTTCGGGCAGACCCAGACAACAGCGGGCCCGCCGACGGCCTCCAGCAGCGTGCTGTTCGGAAATGTCGGGACATTTCGCGGCGCAAAACCCCCGACATTTCCGAACAGCACGCCCTCGGCCCCGCCCCCAGGCCGCCGGAGGAAGGACCGGCCGAGCGGATGACGCCCCCACTTCACCGCTTGGAGGCATAGGCTTCACGTGTCGATGCCGAACCGCTCCATCATCCGCTGGGTCCTCATCCCCGGGCTGAGCCTGGGCGTGCTCGTCTTGAGCGCGGCCCTCTCCTTCTGGCTCACGCGGCCCGTGCTCCCGGAACCGTCCCGGGACATGCCCGAGCCCGCCACCCTGGCGCCGGAGTCCCTCCCCGCCGAGCCACCGTCCCGTCCCGCCGACCCGTCCCTGCCCCCCATCGACCCGCCAGCCGCCGTCCCACCGCCGCCCTTCCCGTCACCCCGGAGCCAGCTCCCGGTAGCACCGGAGACCGCGCCGGCCGGCACGCGACGCGTGGTGGAAGTCGAGCCGGTCATCGAGTCCGCCACCGGGCGCATCGACTCCCAGGACGTCCGCGTCGCCCTCCGCGCCGTGACGCCCCTCGTGCAGCAATGCTTCGAGGACGCGGCACAGCGCAACCGGGGGCCGCAGACGGTGCGGCTGCGCTTCACCGTGGAGCCCGGCGGTGAGCGGGGCGAGGCGGGCCAGCTGACCGGGGGCGAGCTGCTGGAGAGCACCATTCCGGACCCGATGGTGCAGGCGTGTGTGCTGGACTCGCTGCTGGACGCCCGGTTCCCGGCCCCGCCGGGTGGGGGGAAGGCCACGGTCGTCTACCCCTTCGAGTTCCGCGCGCCGGAGAACGCGGGCCCGTAGCCCGTCAGAAGCCCGCCGCCGCGGAGGCGCTACCCACCGGAAGGCACCGCGTCGAGGACGCACATCCAGAGCCCCTCTTCCTGGGTGCAGCGGGTGCCGGGAATGGCGCGGAACTGCCCCAGCCGCTGGGGGATGGAGAGGTAGACAATCTCCGGGTCCAACCGGCCCGCCTGGACATCGGCATCCAGCCCCAGGCAGTAGGCCTGCGCGCGGGAGTCGTCCAGCCGCGCCACATAGCCGCTGTTGAACGTCAGCCCGAGGAGGTACGCGCGGTACGCCCAGCGGTGGAAGTCCGTGGGGCCGGCGCGGCAGCCCCGGCCCGAGCCGTCATGGGACTGCGGCGGATACAGCACCAGGTGCTTGCGCCCCCTGGCGGCCTCGCGGAGCGCGTCGGAGGGCCGCGGGTGCCACCGCCCGCCCTCGTGGGCCTGCCGCCCGCCGCCCAGGTCGACGTCGAGCACCTGCAGCGTCAGGGCCAGCGCCAGCAGCACGGGCGCGGAGGCCGGCTTCGGGAGGCGAAGGAGCGCGAGGGAGGAGCCCAGCAGGACGAGGTAGTAGAGCGGCCACACGAAGCGGCCCGAGGCGCGGAAGGCCTCCACCCACCGCAGGCCGGGCCGGTAGAGCGCCGAGACATCGGCGACCTGCTCCCCCATCCAGGTGATGCGCCAGGAGAGCGCGAAGAACGCCAGCCCCAGGGCCACCACGGCGACGGGGCCCCACCGCCGCCACAGCCGCCGCACGTCTCGCGCCCTCAGGCCCGCCAGGACGAGCGCGGCCCCGAGGGCGAAGAGCCCGCCCACGCCCAGGTAGCCGAAGCCCTCGTACTGTCCGCTCGCCCTGCGCAGGTTGGGAAGGAAGCGAGACCAGTTGATGTCGCGGTACCCGAACGGGTTGAGGAAGGTCGCCAGGTCCGCGGAGAAGTCGCCGAAGCCGACGGCGCCCAGGGGCCCGGTCATCCCGAAGTAGCCGAAGCCCGCGAGGAGCCCGGCCACGGCGGCGACGTCCACCCCCGCGGCGAGCGCCGGCCAACGCCAGCCCCATTGCCCCTCCAGCGCGGTGCGCACGCAGAGCGACACCGCGAGCGCCAGCACCATGGCGGCGAGCACGGGGTGGATGCCCGCCGCGAGCACGCAGAGCAGCAGCCCGAGGCCCAGGGCCCGCTTCGCGTCTCGCGCGTCCCGCTGGGGGAGGAGGTGGAGCCCCACCAGGAGCACGATGAGCCAGTGGGCGCTGAGGGCGTCGTGCGACATGCTCATCCGGGCGAGGAGCGCGGGCGACAGCACGAGCAGCGCGCCGATGAGCCACTGGAGCGGCACCCGCGCGCCCATCCCCCGCGCCACCCACGCCCCCACCGCGCCCTGGAGTCCGAGGCACAGGGCCATCCAGGGCCCGATGTACTGGAAGTCCACCGGCAACAGCGCTGAGAACGGCCGGAGCAGCAACCCCACCCAGGGCAGCGAGTCCGTGTACCCGAGCGTCGTCCCCAGCGGATGGACGTACCCGGGAATGGCGCCCAGCGGCAGCCCGGGTGGCGAGTTGCGGAAGAAGAGCCACCCCAGCAGGTGCTGGCTGAAGTCGTCGCGCATGAGCCAGCCGAGCCGGGTCGGGTCCAGCGCCGCCGGCCCATACATGGCGAGGAACGTGAGGACCCCCACCAGCGCCGCGCCCAGGGGCCCCGTCTGCGCCACGGCGAAGCGCGCGGCGGAGGCCAGGACGCGCCGCGCCCCACCACGCGAGCTGGGGGCTGGGGGGACGGGGCTCACGTCGGACATGGGCAGCGCGCTAAGCACGGAGGTTTCAGAGCCGTCAAGGAATCGAAGCAGGGCGCCCCGCCGGAGGCGCCCTCCGCCACGACTCCACCCGTGCAACAATGTTCCGAGGATGTGGGACAGCGGAACGCCTGGGCGCCCGGTGTCCGGCCCCGGCGGATGGGGGGAAGGCAACGCTCGTCGCCCCCCGGGGAGTTCCGCGTACTGGGGGAGGCTGGCCGGTAGGGCCGGGTTTTGCGTAAGGTCCCCGAAGCCCCCCATCTTCATGCCCGTCACCGTCGAACAGCTTGGTTCCCAGGACGCGGATTCCCTGCGTGCATTGCTGTCGAAGGACCCGGTCCACAACCTCTACCTGCTGGGGTTGCTGGAGGAGTTCGGCATTGCCCCGCGCGGGCGGGTGCCCTTCGCCTTCTATGGGCGCTTCGACAACGCGGTGCTCACCGCCGCCGTCTTCGTCGGGGGTGAGGGGGGCCTGGTGGTGCCCAGCGCGAGCGACGCCTCGGCCACCAGCGTGATTGCCGACGCGCTGGCCTCGTCGATGAAGCTGCGGGGCACGGTGGGGGACAAGTCCGCGGTGGACGCGCTGGTGCGCAGCCTGTGCCAGGGCAAGCCGCGCCTGTCTCGCACGCAGCGGCTGTTCAGCGTGTCGGCGGACGACCTGGGCCCCTTCACCAACCCGCTGCTGCGGCTGGCGCGTGAGGAGGACATCCCCCGGCTGCTGCCGCTGGCGCAGGGCTTCGTGCGCGAGGCCCTGGAGAGAGACCCGCTGGCGGAGGACCCCCAGGGTTACGAGGCCCGCGTCGTCCAGCGCGTGCGCCAGCGCCGCACGTACGTGCTGGAGGAGGCGGGCGGGCTGGTGTTCAAGGTCGACATCGGCAGCCGCTCCCAGTACGGCGCGGAGCTGGAGGGCCTCTACACGCTGCCGGCCGAGCGGAAGAAGGGGAATGCCACCCTGTGTCTCGGGCAGATTTCCCGGCACCTGCTGTCCTCGCTGCCCCGGCTGACGATGCGCATCGACGAGCGCGACGAGAGCACCGCGCGCATCGCCCGCAAGGTCGGCTACCTGGCCGGCCGCACGCAGCGACTCGTCCTGGTCGACTAGCGGGGCCTGCCGTACAGTCCGCGCGTCCATGAGCCGTCCCACGCCTTCCCGCCGTCCCCTCTCTGGAGAGGGCCCCGTCATCCTCCACGTCGCCACGGACCCGGGCTGGCTGCCGCTGGCGCTGGAGCGCTTCGACGAGGTGCTGGTGGACCACGCCCACTGCGAGAAGAAGGCCGCGGCCAACGCGCTGTCGCTGCTCCAGATGTACCCGGACCTGCCGGGGCTGCCCGCGCAGATGGCGCGGCTGGCGCGCGAGGAGAGCGCACACCTGGCGAAGGTGCTGGAATTGATGGACGCGCGCGGCCTGACGCTGACGAAGGACTCGGGAGACCCGTACGCGCAGGGCCTGCAGAAGCTGGTGCGCACGCCGTCCGCCGAGCGCCGCGTGGACCGGCTGCTGGTGGCGGCCGTCATCGAGGCCCGCTCGTGCGAGCGCCTGTCGCTGCTCGCGGAGGGGCTGACGGACCCGGCGCTCGCCCGCTTCTACGGAGAGCTGGCCCAGTCCGAGGACGGGCACCAGTCCCTCTTCTTCCGGCTGGCCGTCACCGCCGCCAACGGCGACGAGGCCGGCGTGCGCGAGCGGCTGGAGTGGATGCTCGAGCGCGAGGCCCAGGTCATCTCCGACGTGGGCCTGCGCGCCGCCATCCACTGAAGCCGCGGCGGAACCTCAAGGCGACAGGCCGCCCGTGGGAGCCAGGCCCGCCGAGGACACGCCCCCCGGCGACAGGCCGCCCGGAGCCTCGGCCGCCGGAGCCACGGCGCTCACCGGACTCCCCTGCGCGGGCGCCGGGTGGCTCGCCTCCGTGAAGGGCCACGCCCAGGGCACGGCCACCATCAGCGCGGCCACGAGCAGCGCGGTGAGCGGCGTGCCCAGTCGGAAGAAGTCCGTGAAGCGGTAGTGCCCGGGGCCGTAGACGAGCACGCAGCTGGGCTCCAGCGGGGTGATGAACGAGCAGCTCGCCGCCAGCGTCACGCCCATGGCGAAGGACCTCGGGTCCACGCCCAGCTGCTGCGCGGCGTTGATGGCCACCGGCAGCACCACCAGGGCGGCGGCCTGGTTGCTCATGGGCGCCGACAGGAGGATGGTCAGCACCATCAGCAGTCCCAGCACCGTGCGGGGGCCGCCATACGCGCCCAGCTCCGCCACCGCGTTGCCGATGTACTTCCCCGCGCCGCTCTCCTCCATGGCCAGGCCCAGCGCCATCATGGAGCCGATGAGCAACACCACCCGCCAGTCCACCCGGAAGGCGAGGCGCGCGTCCACGCACCCGGTGGCAATCATCGCCAGCATGCCGGTGAGCCCCGCCACCGACAGCGGCACCAACCCCAGCGACCCCGCCCCCAGCGCGCCCAGGAAGAGCACCACCGCCAGCAGCGCCTTGCCGTAGCGCGGCGGCTGGTACTCGTGGCCGGTGAGCACCACCAGGTTGGCGCCCCCCGCCAGCTCCGACACCTTCTCCTTCGGGCCGCGCAGCAGCAGCACGTCGCCCACCGACAGCGGCAGCAGGGACAGCGAGCGCTCGCCGAAGATGCGCCCCAACAGCTGCAGCTTGGTGACGCGCTGAATCGCCGGCTTGCGGTGCAGCGCCAGCGCCACCAGGCCGTAGCGCTCCAGGAACAGCGTCTCCTTCAGGCTGCGCCCCACCAGCTGGCTGCCCTGGGGCACGCTGGCTTCAATCAAGATGCTGTCCTTGTCGGCCAGCTCGGTGTCCGACAGCCTCACGTCCGGGCGGATTTCAATGCCTCGCAGGTCCTTCACCCGGAGGATGTCCTCCCGGTTGCCCTCGACGATGAAGCGCTCGTCGCCCCGCAGCCGGTGGCCGGGCACCGCCTCCAGCGTCTGCCCTTCGCGGATGATGCCGATGACGCGCAGCCCCAGCCCCTCGGTGATGTCCGCCAGCTCCCTGCCCACGTAGCGCGAGTCCGCCGGCAGCACCGCCTCGGTGATGTAGTCGCGCAGCGTCCAGTCCTCGATGCTCCCCTGCCCCTCGCGCGCGGGCAGGAGCAGCGGCGCCAGCAGCACCACCACGACGATGCCGATGATGGCCAGCGGGAAGCCCACCGGCGCCAGCTCCGTCACGCCGATGCCCGACATCCCCATGCGCTGCAGCGCCGCGGACACCACCAGGTTGGTGGACGTGCCGTAGAGGAAGACCATCCCGCCCAGCATCGACGCGTACGCCAGCGGCAGCAGCACCTTGCTCTTGGGCACCTTCGCCCGGTGCGCCGCGCCAATGGCCACCGGCAGGAAGGCCGCCGTCGTCACCGTGTTGGAGATGATGGACGAGAAGGCCGCCACCGCCACCATCATCGCCATGACGAACGTCTGGTGGCCGAAGCGGGCGAAGAAGGCCAGCCGCTGCCCCACCAGCTGCACCACCCCCGTGGAGGCCAGCCCCTGCGTCATGGCCAGCAGCGTGAAGATGAAGATGACGGTGTCGTTGCTGAACCCCTCGAACGCCTGCGTGGGCGTGAGCACGCCCGTCAACGCCAGCAGGCACACCACCACCAGCGAGCTCACCTCGATGGGGATGGTGTCGAGCGAGAACAGCACCAGCGCGACGACGACGATGCCGAGGACGATGGCGATGGTCATGAGCCCGCTCCCATCCTGCGTTCTCCCACCGTGTGGGGTGAGCCCCTGGCGCACTGCGCCGTCAACTACTGGATGCCCGGTCGCTGATAAGAGGAATTAGCGGAGCCCTGGCTGGTGAGCCGGTTGACTGCCGGACGCCAGTTGCATTCCCGCCCTCCTTCCAGAAGGTTTGTCGTCTCTCCCGTTGGTAGGTTCCGCCCTCTTGGGACCGCACGCGGGAATCCCTATTTCGAGACGACACGAGGATACTTCGATGGCTTCGACGCAAGTGGCGGCGGTGGGCGACAAGGCCCCCACGAAGAACCCCACGCTGCTGGCCTGGGTGGCGAAGATGGCCCAGCTGACGCAGCCGGATAACATCGTCTGGTGCGACGGCTCCGAGGAGGAGAAGAAGCGCCTGACGGACCAGGCGGTGAAGGAGGGCATCCTCATCCCCCTGAACCAGCAGAAGCGGCCCGGCTGCTACCTGCACCGCTCCAACCCCAATGACGTGGCGCGCGTCGAGCACCTCACGTTCATCTGTACGCCCAACAAGACGGACGCCGGCCCCACCAACAACTGGATGGACCCGGACGAGGCGTACACCAAGCTGAGCCAGCACTTCGACGGCAGCATGAAGGGCCGCACCATGTACGTGGTGCCCTACGCCATGGGCCCCATCGGCAGCCCCTTCACCAAGATTGGCGTCGAGCTGACCGACAGCGTCTACGTCGTGCTGAACATGCGGATCATGGCCCGCATGGGCAAGCAGGCGCTGGACATGCTGGGCGACAGCGACGACTTCAACCGCGGCCTGCACAGCACCGGCGACGTGAATCCGGACCGCCGCTACATCTGCCACTTCCCCCAGGACAACACCATCTGGAGCTTCGGCTCGGGATATGGCGGCAACGTGCTGCTCGGGAAGAAATGCCTCGCGCTGCGCATCGGCAGCTACCTGGGCCGCGAGGAGGGCTGGCTCGCCGAGCACATGCTCATCCTCGGCGTCACCAGCCCCAAGGGTGAGACGACCTACGTCGCCGCCGCCTTCCCGTCCGCCTGCGGCAAGACGAACTTCGCGATGATGATTCCTCCGGCCGAGTACAAGGGCTGGAAGATTGAGACGGTCGGCGACGACATCGCCTGGATGCGCCCCGGCCCGGATGGCCGCCTCTACGCCATCAACCCCGAGGCCGGCTACTTCGGCGTCGTCCCCGGCACCAACTACAAGACCAACCCCAACGCGATGGAGACCATCGCCAGGGACACCCTCTTCACCAACGTGGCGATGACGGCCGACGGTGACGTGTGGTGGGAGGGCAAGGACGGCGAGGTGCCGGACGAGCTCACCGACTGGCAGGGCCGGCCCTGGAAGAAGGGCAGCACGGAGAAGGCGGCGCACCCGAACAGCCGCTTCACCGCGCCCATGTCCAACAACCCGGTGCTCAGCTCCAAGGCCAATGACCCGATGGGCGTGCCCATCTCCGCCCTCATCTTCGGCGGCCGCCGCTCCAACACCGTCCCGCTCGTCCTCCAGGCCTTCAACTGGACGCACGGCGTGTTCCTCGGCGCCACCATGGGCAGTGAGACCACCGCCGCCGCCACCGGCAAGGTCGGCGTCGTGCGCAGAGACCCCATGGCCATGCTGCCCTTCTGCGGCTACCACATGGGCGACTACCTCCAGCACTGGCTGGACATGCAGAAGTCCATCCCCCAGCTGCCGAAAATCTTCCAGGTCAACTGGTTCCGCCAGGACAAGAACGGCAAGTTCATCTGGCCGGGCTTCGGGGACAACATGCGCGTCCTCGAGTGGATCGTGAACCGCGTCCACGGCCGCGTCCCCACGAAGGAGACGCTGCTGGGCTGGGTGCCGCGCTCCGACGAGGGCCTCAACCTCAAGGGCCTGGACCTCGCCCCCGAGGCCGTCCTCGAGGCCACCTCCATCAAGGAAGACGAGTGGAAGGCCGAGCTCAAGAGCCAGGAGGTCTTCTTCGAGCAGCTGGGCACCAAGGCCCCCGAGGCCCTCATGCTCCAGCGCAAGCTCCTCATCTCCCGCCTGGAGACGTAGGCGCCCGCCTGTAGCGCCTTGAAGCCCTCCGGGGCCGCTTCCCGCCTGGCAGCCAGGCGCGGGGCGGCCCCGGTGCTTTTCACGGGAAGTGAAGTCGCCGACTTCGCCGGGCGGGCGGCTCCGGGCTAGGCTTGGGGCCATGAGATTGGCTTGTGTGTTGACGGCGGCCCTGGTGCTCGCGCCCCCCGTGGCGCTCGCCCAGCGCGGGGCCAGGAATACGACGTCCCTCATCCGCGAGGGCGAGCGGCTGTACCAGGCCGGGAAGTACAAGGAGGCGGCGGAGGCGCTGAAGAAGGCGCACGAGGCGTCGCCCAACCCGAAGCTCATCTACAACATCGCCGTCGCCCTGGAGAACGCGGGCGAGCTGCGCGAGGCGCTCTCCTTCTATCAGCAGTACGTCGGCAACACGGAGGGCACGGACCCCACGCTGCTCAAGCGCAGCGCGCGCGGCATCGACCGGCTCCAGGTCCTCCTCAAGAAGGAGGAGCAGGCCCAGGCCAGCGCGGACGTCGAGCGCCAGAAGCTCCAGGCCGAGGCGGACGCGGCACGCCGCCAGGCGGAGGAGGAGCAGCTGGCGGCCCGGCGCGCCGAGGAGGAGAACCGGCGCCAGCAGGAGGCCGAGTACGCGCGCGCGCTGAAGTCCTACAAGCGCCAGCGCATCGCCGCCTTCGCCGTGGGCGGCGTGGCGGTGGCCGGCGTGGGCGCCGGGGTGCTCTTCGGCATGCAGGCGCGCGACGCGCGCGAGCAGTTCGACGCCGCCACCCGGCTCGAGGACAAGCAGGCCCGCGCGGACGACACGAAGAGCAAGGCGCTGCTCGCGGACATCGGCTTCGGCGTGGGCCTGGCCGGGGCGATTACCGCCATCATCCTCTACCCGAAGGAGGGGCCGCCCGTGGAGGGTGAGGTACGGGTGACGCTGGCCCCTCGCGGCGTCGGCGCCGGAATGGAGGTCAGCTTCTGATGCGCGCACTGAACCTGATGACGTGCTGCACCCTGCTCCTGGCCGGCTGCAGCTTCACCACCGCGGGCGGCCTCACCGAGTGTGAGTCCAGCGCGGACTGCGACACCGGCCAGGTGTGCGACACCAGCGCCGGCTTCTGCCTGCCCCAGCCCGTGGGCTGTGGCGACGTGTTCGACCCCACCAAGAACCCCAACGCCATTCCCATTGGCGCGGCGCTGCCCTTGACGACCTCCGAGGGCCCGGATGAGTCGGAGGAGCAGGCGCTCAACTCCATCAAGCTGGCCATCGAAGAGGTCAACCAGCGCGAGGGCATCAACGGCCGGCCCTTCCTCCTCTACATCTGCGACACCGGCTCCGACGCCGCGCGGGCCCGCGAGCAGGCCGAGTGGCTGGTGAACGAGAAGGACGTGCCGGTGGTCTTCACCTCCGGCAGTGCGCAGACGATTGCCGCCTCCAGCGTCACCATCGCCGCCGGCGCGCTGATGATGACGCACACCTCGACGAGCCCGGACATCGCCACGCTGCCCGACAAGACGCAGGGCACCGCGGGCCTGGTGTGGCGCACGGCGCCCTCGGACACGCTGCAGGGCCGCATCATCGGCGACCTGCTCCAGGGCGACATCGCCGTGGCGGGCGGCGCGACGCCCTTCGCCGGCACGGACAACGTGGTCATCGCCTACGTGGACGACCCGTACGGCCAGGGCCTGTTCGGCGTGACGCTCCGCCGGCTCGTCGAGCCGCGCGTCACCTCCGCGCAGTACAAGCGCAATGGGGACGTGAGTCCGGCGGTGACGGCCATCACCAACAACCAGCCCGACGTCACGGTGATGGTGGGCTTCTCCGAGGACAACGCCAAAATCATCAGCCAGCTCGTGTCCCAGGGCCGGACGGGGCTGAAGTGGTTCTTCACGGACGCCGGCAAGGACCCGGGCCTGTTCACCTCGCTGGGCGCCAACAGCAGCCAGGTCACTGGCGCCTACGGCACCGCCCCGGCCCAGGCCCGCCCCGGGGACGACGTGTACCGCCAGTTCGCCAACCGCTTCGAGGCCGCCTACGGCAAGGACCCGGGCCAGTTCTCCTTCACCGCGCACGCCTATGACGCCATGTACATGGTGGCCCTGGGTGCCGCCTACGCCGCGGGCGCCGACGCCGCCAAGCCCCAGCCCATCACCGGGGCCCGCATCGCCGAGGGCCTGACGCGCATGACGCCCGTCGCGGGTGTCTCCGCTCCCCCCTTCTCCCTGGGCTTCAACGACTTCACCAGCGCCCGGAACGCCATCCGCACGGGCACGGTCATCAACGTGAAGGGCGCCAGCGGCGAGCTGGACTTCGACAACAACACCGGCGAGGCCCCGTCCGAGTACGAGCTGTGGCGCGTGGTGAACGGCGCCTTCGAGACGGTGCAGCTCATCAACCCGCCCGCGGACTGACGGGGCCCTCCCCCAGCACCCGCGCCAGCACCTCCACGGCGGCGGCGAACACCTCGGGCTGTGGCAGCAGCGACAGCACGAGGAAGGCGCCGCCGCCGAAGTCGTAGAAGAAGCCCGGCTGCGCCAGCACGCCCGCGTCCAGCAGGGCAAGGCACGTGGCCTCCTCCCCCGGCTCCCGGGGCAGCCGCAGCACCGCGCTCCACCCGCCGTGCGCGGGCACCACGTCCCACGTGGCGCCCACCGGGCGGGCCGCGACGAGCCGCTGGCGGTTGCCCCTCACGCGCTCCAGCACCGCCGCCTGGAAGCGGGGCACGTGGCCCAGCAGCGCCGGCAGCGCCAGCTGCACGGGCGTGCCCACCGGCAGGTACGTGTCCGCCACCCACTCCAGCCGGGCCAGCGCCTCGTCCCGCAAGGCGGGCGGGCCGCCCACGTGCGTCCAGCCCAGCTTGAGGCCGGGCAGGCCGGCCACCTTGGACAGGCCGGACAGGGCGAAGGTGAGCGCGGGCAGCGCGCGTCCGGCCACCGTGGGCACCCGGCCCGGCTCGGCGTCCCACGCGAAGTCGCTGAACACCTCGTCGGAGACGAGCGCCAGCCCGTGGCGCGCGCACGCGTCCGCCAGGGCGGCCAGCTCGCCCTCGTGCAGGTAGTGGCCGGTGGGGTTGCCGGGATTCACCACCAGCACCGCGCGGGTGCGGGCGTCGCGCGCGGCCTCCACCTCGTCCACGTCCAGGCCGAAGCCGTGCGCGCGGGGCAGGCGGTAGGGCCGCGTCTCCACGCCCTCCAGGCGCGCGAGGTGCTCGAAGAGGGGGTAGCTGGGCGCGGGGACGAGGACGTTGTCCCCCGGCTCGCACAGCAGCTTGAAGAGCCAGCCGTAGGCCTCGCTGGTGCTGGCCGTCAGCACCAGGTGCTCGGGCGAGACGGCCGCGCCCCGTGCCGCCAGGTGCGTGGCCAGGGCCTCACGCGCGGAGAGGAGGCCCGGGGCCTCCGGGGCGTAGCCACAGGCGCCGGGAGGGGCGAGCAGGGCCTCCGCGGGGGCGGGCAGCCCCACGCGCGTGGGGTTGGACTCGGTGACGTCCAACAGCGGGCGCCCGCGGGCGCGGTGCCGGGCGAGCGCCTCGGCCAGCGGGTTGGGCGTGCGGGGGAAGTCGGAGCGCGCGGAGAAGCCGCTCACAGGCCCGTCTGCAGCATGGCACTGGCCACGCGGCGGATGAGCTCCCTGCGCACTTCCTTGCGGCAGTGCTCGATGGCCTTCTCGTGGGGCCTCGGCAGCTCGGGGTCTCTGGCGCGCAGGGCAGTCCGCAGGACGAGCTCGACCTTGGAGGGCTCGATGTGGAACAGCCGAGGCCCCTCCTTCTGGAGGAAGTAGCTGAGCCCCCTCTGGTCGATGAGCTTCTTGAAGAAGCGCCGGACGTCCGCGTGGAACGTGAGGTCGATGATGTCCGCCATTCGCAACGCGTTCTCGCGCGGAAAAAACGGCGCGTCCATTTCACGGCCATGTCACCTGAAAACTTGCGCGACCTGTAGCACTGGCCCTCTGGACGAAACGCGCCGGAGGCCGATTTTCCGGCCTCCGCGCGATCAGGGCATCAGCGGCTGGAGCGCGCGGCGGAACGCGGCGTGCCGTCGCCGCGCGTCAGGCAGGTACGGCACCGGGCCCAGCACCGGCACGCCGTGGCGCTCCTCCAGCAGCAGGCGGTTGTCGCGCTCCGACGCGTCTCTCGCGGGGGTGCCGCGCGACAGCAGCACGGCCTTCACGGGGATGCGGCGCGCGGTGAGCGCCTGGAGCGACAGGGCCGTGTGGTTGAGGGTGCCCAGGCCCGCGCGGGCCACCAGCAGCACGGGCAGGCGCAGGGCGGCGATGAGGTCGATGACGTCGTGCCGCGAGTCCAGGGGGACGAAGAGGCCGCCGGCCCCCTCCACCACCGTGGCGCCATGGGAGAGCCGCTTCCAGGCGGCCAGGGTGACGTCCCAGTCCGGCTCCCGGCCCAGGCGGCGCGCGGCCACGCCGGGGGCCAGGGGCGCGCGGAATCGGTGGGGACAGAGCGCGTCCACGGGCAGCGTGCTGCGCGCGGCCTCGCGCAGGGCCAGGGTGTCGGCGGGGGCGCGCAGGGAGGCGCAGCCGCTCTCGTAGGGCTTGAAGCCCTGGGGCTGGAGGCCCGCATCCGCCAGCAGCGACAGCAGCGCGCACGAGGCCTGCGTCTTGCCCACGCCGGTGTCCGTGCCGGTGACGAAGATTTGGAAGGGGCGGCTAGCCATGGTGCACTCCCACCCTGCGCAGGGCGTCCAGCGCCAGGTCCACGTGGCCCACGGTGTGGGCGGCGGAGAGGCAGAAGCGCAGCCGGCTGGTGCCCTCGGGCACGGTGGGCGGGCGGATGGCCTTCACCAGCACGCCCGCCTCGCGCAGACGGCGCGCGGCGTCCAGGGCGCGCTCGGGCTCGCCGAGGATGATGGGAAAGACGGCGCTGCGGGCTTCGGCGCGCAGGCCCAGGGCGCGCAGTCCGGCGGCGAAGCGGCGGATGTTGCGCCACAGCCGCTCGCGCAGGGCCGGGTCTCCCTCCACGACGTCCACGGCGGCCTCGGCGGCGGCGCACAGCGCGGCGGGCAGCGCGGTGGAGAAGACGAAGGGGCGCGCGCGGGACACCAGCAGGTCCGCCACCGCGCGCGACGTGGCCACGTACGCGCCCATGACACCCAGCGCCTTGCTCAGCGTGCCCATGCGCAGGTCCACCCGGCCCTCCAGGCCCAGCTCCTCGCACAGGCCGGCGCCCCGGGCGCCCAGCACGCCCGTGGCATGGGCCTCGTCCACCATCAGCGCGGCGCCGTGCGCTTCGCACGCTTCGACGATATCCCGCAGCGGGGCCACGTCGCCGTCCATGGAGAAGACGGTGTCGGTGACGACCAGCTTGCGCCGCGCGGGCGTGTCCGCCAGGGCGCGGGCCAGGGCCTCCACGTCCGCGTGCGGGTAGACGACGACGCGGGCGCGGGACAGGCGGCAGCCGTCCACGAGGGAGGCATGGTTGAGGGCGTCGGAGAAGACGGCATCCCCGGGCCCCACCAGCGCGGGGAGGATGCCGGTGTTGGCGGCGTAGCCGCTGTTGAAGAGGAGGACGGCCTCGGCGCGCTCGAAGGCGGCCAGCCTCGCCTCCAGCTGGTGGTGGGCGGACGTGTCGCCCACGACGAGCCGGCTGGCGCCGGTGCCCATACCGTACCGCTCCAGTGCTGCTGCGGCGGCGGCGCGCGGGGACGGCGACGCGGCCAGCCCCAGGTAGTCGTTGGAGGAGAAGTTGACGAGCGTCTCCCCGCCCACGCGGACCACCGGGCCCTGGGCCGACTCCAGCGGCTCCAGGTACCGGCACAGGCCGCGCGCGGAGAGGGAGGACAGGTCCTCCCGCGCCCACGCCGAGGCCACGCCTTGCGCCGCAGGCCCTGGCGTTTCAGACACGGAGCCCGCCAGCGCCACGGCTTCCTGAGCTTCAGACACGGAGCCCGCCAGCACCACGCCCTCGGGCGCGCTCCCCTGCCCCGGCTCCAGGGCCACCGCCGCCTTCGTGCCGCTCACGCGCGGACCTACCCGTCCCGCCGCGGCTCCAGCGGGCGGATGCCGGCCTTCTCCAGCAGGGCCATGTCCTGGCCGTACTCGGGGTTGCCGGTGGTGAGCAGCTTCTCGCCGAAGAAGAGCGAGTTGGCGCCCGCCATCATGCACAGCAGCTGCGCCTCCTCGTTCATCTGCTGGCGGCCCGCGGACAGGCGCACCATGGCCTGGGGCATGAGGATGCGGGCGGTGGCGATGGTGCGCACCATGTCCACCGTGTCCACGCGCGGCTGCTCGGCCAGCGGCGTGCCCTCGACGGCGACCAGCGCGTTGATGGGCACCGACTCCGGGTGGTGGTCCTGGTTGGACAGGGTGCGCAGCAGGTTGCAGCGGTCGTCCACGGACTCGCCCATGCCGATGATGCCGCCGCAGCACACGGAGATGCCGGCGTCGCGCACCCGGTTGAGCGTCCGCAGCCGGTCGTCGAAGGTGCGGGTGGAGATGATGTCGCCGTAGTGCTCGGGCGAGGTGTCCAGGTTGTGGTTGTACGCGGACAGGCCCGCCTCGCGCAGGCGCTTCGCCTGGCTGTCGGTGAGCATGCCCAGCGTGGCGCACGCCTCCATGCCCAGGGAGCGCACGCCGCGCACCATCTCCAGCACGCTGTCGAACTGCGGGCCGTCCTTCACCTCGCGCCAGGCGGCGCCCATGCAGAAGCGGGTGGCCCCGGCGGCGCGGGCCTTCGACGCGGCCGCCAGCACCTCCGGCACCGCCATCAGCTTGTCCGCCTTGACGCCCGTCTTGTAGCGGGCCGCCTGCGGGCAGTACGCGCAGTCCTCGGAGCAGCCGCCCGTCTTGATGGACAGCAGCGAGCACAGCTGCACCTTGTTGTCCTGGAACACGGAGCGGTGCACCGTCTGCGCCCGGTGGACCAGGTCCAGCAGCGGCATCCCGTAGATGGCGCGGACCTCGGCCAGCGACCAGTCATGGCGCACGTCCACGCCCGGGGGCGGCGGCGCGGCCGTGTGGGAATGACCGTGGAACGACTCGCTGGGGGCGGAGGTGTCGGGCATGGGCTCCTCGGCAGGCATGAGGAGCGCGAACGTGCGCGGGCGCCGGGAACTTGTCAACGCATCTGAGCGAGGAGGTTGACGACTTTCCCCAAGACAACGGGCCGGCACTGTCCGGGGAAGCCCCCGGGGTGCCGGCCCTGCCCTCTTCAATCCTTCAATCGAAGCTGGCGCTAGACACGTACGCGTCGGCGCCCGCCGGCCATGCCCACCAGGAACAGCACCAGCAGCGCGCCCAGCACGGAGAACAGCAGCCCCGTCGGGTGCAGGTCGAAGATGCGGCCGTCGCTGCGGAACAGCGAGGCGACGAAGCCGCCCACGAAGGAGCCGGCGACGCCGAGCAGCGTGGTGGCGATGAGCCCCATGGACTGGTTGCCCGGCATGAGCGCGCGAGCGATGAGGCCGGCCAGCAGACCGATAACCAGGAAAGCAATGATCCCCATGACTACCTCCCTTGCTTGGGAGCGGCGCTGCGTGCGCCACTCACTTGGAAGCAAAGTGGGTGGCCCTCCCCGGAGGTACAACTTGACAGCCGGGGGTTGACACTGAGCTTGCCTGCTCCCCTGTCTGCCCAACCTGTAAGGGCGTAAAAACGTCAGGGTTCCGCGCTATGCCCCACCCATGGCGAAGGCGAAGACGCACTACTCCTGCCAGGCGTGCGGGTACCAGACGGCGAAGTGGCTCGGGAAGTGCCCGGACTGCGGCGCGTGGAGCTCACTGCTGGAGGAGACGGAAGCAAAGGTGGACGACAAGCGCCCGGCATGGGGCGCGTCGGGCGGCGCGTCCCGGCCGGTGTTGCTCAAGGAGGTGAGCGGCGAGACGGAGGTGCGCCGCCGCACGGGCATCGCCGAGTTCGACCGAGTGCTGGGTGGCGGCGTGGTGAGCGGCTCGCTGGTGCTGCTGGGCGGAGACCCGGGCATCGGCAAGTCCACGCTGCTGCTGGCGGCGCTGGACAAGCTGGCCCGCCACGGGCCGGTGCTCTACGTGTCGGGTGAGGAGAGCCTGCGGCAGACGAAGATGCGCGCCGAGCGACTCCAGGTAGCGGGCGACGCCATCCACCTGTTCGCGGAGACGGACGCGGAGCGGGTGCTGGCGGCCACCGAGGCGCTCAAGCCGCAGGCGCTGGTGGTGGACTCCATCCAGACCATGTACCTGCCGGAGCTGGGCAACGCGCCGGGCAGCATCACCCAGGTGCGCGAGGTGGCGGGCCGGCTGATGGCGTACGCCAAGCGCACGGGGGTGCCCACCTTCCTCGTGGGCCACGTGACGAAGGAGGGCTCCATCGCGGGCCCGCGCGTGCTGGAGCACATGGTGGACACCGTCCTCTACTTCGAGGGCGAGCGCGGCCACCCGTTCCGAATCCTGCGCGCACACAAGAACCGCTTCGGCTCCACCAACGAGATTGGCGTCTTCGAGATGAAGGGCGCGGGGCTGATGGAAGTCACGGACCCATCCGCCCTCTTCCTCTCCGAGCGTCCGCTGGGCAAGTCCGGCAGCGTCGTCACCAGCACGCTGAACGGCACGCGGCCGTTGCTGGTGGAGGTGCAGGCGCTGGTGGCGCCCACGGGCTACGGCACCGCGCGGCGCACGGCCATTGGCGTGGACGGCAACCGCGTGGCGCTGCTGGCGGCGGTGCTGGAGAAGAAGGAGGAGATTCCGCTGGTGGGCTGCGACCTGTTCGTCAACGTCGCGGGCGGCATGCAGCTCAACGAGCCCGCGTGTGACCTCGCGGTGTGCGCGGCGCTGGTGAGCAGCCTGCAGAACCGGCCGCTGGACGCGAAGACGCTGGTGCTGGGCGAGGTGGGCCTGGCCGGCGAGGTGCGCGCGGTGGGCCAGGTGGAGCCCCGGCTCGCCGAGGCGGCGAAGATGGGCTTCCAGCGGGTGGTGATGCCCGCCGGCAGCGCGCGGAGGCTGGACGGCGCCGTGAAGATGAAGGTGGTGGGCGTGGAGACGCTCGGCGAGGCGCTGGCGGCGATGTTCGACTGAGCCGGCCGCCCACCGACGGCCTCCCGCCGCGCTGCTCGCTTCGGCCTGAGCCGAAGCGAGCGGGGGCCACGCCCGTGCTCCCGGACTCGGCGCCTACGGTGCCGCGGGCGTCTTGAACTCGGGGATGAGCTCCCCGGTGAGGCGGATGCTCTTCATGACCTTGTCATGCGGCAGGGCGCCCACCTGGTGGAAGGACATCAGCGCGTCGATGCCCAGCGCCTCGTAGCGCTTCAGGCGCGTGCGCACCTGGTCCTGGGTGCCGACAATCAGCGAGTCCTGCTCGCTGAGCACCTCCCAGACCTGTCCGTCCGGTACGTCCTCCCCCCCGACGATGCGGCCGAGCAGCCGCTGCGCCCGGGACTGCGGCGCGTTCGGGTCCTTCTTGCGCATGAACTGCCCCGTCAGGCCTCCACCCGCGGGGTCCTTCGCCAGCGCCTCCAATTCGGCCGCCGTGCGCATGAAGACCTCCTTCGCCTCGAAGAAGGTGAAGGAGCCATTCGTGTACCAGGCCGCGGCCTTCGCGGCGCCGTTCTCCATGGCCTCCCGCTCGGTGTCCGCGCAGTGCACGAAGGTGAAGAAGGCGACCTGGTTGTTGACGAACTCGCCCACCGGCTCGCACCGCGTGCGCAGGGCCTCGCGGTAGATGTGAATCATCTCCGCGACTTCCTCGGGCGAGGCCCAGAGCGTCACGCCCAGCGCGCCCACTCCGTTGCGCCCCGCCTGCTCGAATGACGCCGGGCTGGAGCACGCCTGCCACAGCGGCGGGTGCGGCTTGCGGTACGGCTTGGGAATGACGCTGATGTCCTTGAGCTTGTAGTCCGGGCTGTCCCAGGAGAACTTCTCCCGGGTCCACATCTTCGGAACCATCTCGAAGGCCTGCTGCATCTGCCCGCGCGTGGAGTCCGGGTCGATGTTGAAGGTGCGCCACTCGGGGATGGTGCTGCGGGCCAGGCCGAGCTGGAAGCGGCCCCCGCTCAGGTGGTCGATGAAGGCCCCGCGCTCCGCGATGCGGATGGGGTGGTTGAAGCGCCCCGGCGCCAGCACCGACGAGTGGCCCACGTGCAGGTTCTTCGTGCTCATGGCGATGGCCGTGAGCATGCACTCGGGCGCCGAGCTGTAGCTGAACTCCACGGCGGTGTGGTGCTCCACCTGCCACCAGACGCCGTAGCCCATCTCATCCGCCAGCTTCGCCTGCTCCAGCGTCTCCTGGATGAGCCGGTGCTCATGGTCCGGACCGGTCCAGTGCTCCTTCGGGTGCTGCATCTCCGAGAAGATGTCGAGTCTCATGTCCCCCTCCTCTTGTTGACACGGGTGCGCCCGCCCTCCGGGGCAGGGCTCCGGCAGCGTAGACCAGGCGGGCAGGCAGCCGAGATACCCCTGTCGACAAAGCGGTAGGCGTCCAGGCCACATCGCCCGGCGTGACGACAGCGGTGTACGATTGAAACAGCCGGGCTCCCCGAGGGAGCGGGCCCGGGCACCACCGGAGTGAAGCAGACACGCCATTCATGCAAGCCATTGGCTCCCCGCGCGAGCCCCAGGCGCATTTCCCTCTGGGAACCAATGCCTTGCACGCCTGTCTCCCCGCCACGCCGGGGGCCGTGCGAAGTGCCGAAATGACTCACCCCATGCCTTGAAAGTCGACGGCGGCCTTTGATGTTTGTGCCCCCACTTGCCAGGCACCCCTTGCACGCCCCGCCATCATCGGCGCGGCGGTTGAGCCATCGAGAGCCCCTTCCGTTCCTTGTGTCCGGAGTAGCGGGGTCCACGGTCGCTCACATTCCCTGGCTGCTGGAGCACCATGAGAAAGCAGCTCAAGTGGTTCATGTTGGCAGTCGGCGTTCAGGCCACCGCGTGCGGTGGCGCGTCCGACTTTCAAGGCACCACGCCCGAGGTCACCACCCCGGAGGTGTCCACACCCGAGACCGCTCCACCCTCCGAGTCCGCGCCCGGCGACGTCGAAGCCGCCGCGGTGGACTCGAACACCCTCTTCGCGGACGCGCTCGGCACCGGCTGGACGGACTGGTCCTGGGCCACGCGCAACCTCGCGGCGACGTCCCCCGTCGCCTCCGGCACGCGCGCCGTGTCCGTCACCTTCGGCCCCTGGTCGGGCCTCTACTTCCACCACGCGGGGGTCCCCACCACGGGGCTCGAGTTCCTGGAGCTCCAGGTCCACGGTGGCGTGACGGCCAACCCGGCCCTCACCGCGTATGCCACCGTCGCCACCCAGGCCCGCCCCACGGTGGGGGTGAACCGGTACTGTGACGGTGGCACCATCAAGGCGGGTGCCTGGACGCGGTGCCGCGTGCCCCTGTCCGCGCTCGGCGTCACCAACGTCACGCTGGACGGCATCGTCCTCCAGGAGGGCGCCGGCCGCACGCTGCCGGTGATGACCTTCGACAACCTCCGCCTCGGCACCTCCGTGGCCGCGCCGCAGGGCGTGAGCATCACCCTCACCCCCACCAGCGCGTCACTGGCGACGGGCGCCACGCGGACCTTCACGGCCACCGTGACGGGCAGCACCAACAAGGCCGTCACCTGGTCCATCCAGCAGGGCGCGTCCGGCGGCACCGTCACCAGCGCGGGCCTGTACACCGCGCCGCAGACGGCGGGCACGTACCACGTCATCGCCACCAGTCAGGCGGACACCACGAAGAAGGCGTCCGCCACCGTCACCGTCACCCGGCCTCCGAGCGGCGGCACCGGCAAGTGGGTGTCTGGCTATTACACCGGCTGGAACGCGGACCTGTACCCCCCGGAGAAGGTGGACTTCAGCGCGATGACGCACATCATCGTCGGCCGCGCCACGCCCCGCACGGACGGCACGCTGAGCACGGCCTTCGACAACTCGAATGGCCCGGCCATGGCGCGCACCCTCGCCACCCGGGCCCATGCGGCCGGTCGCAAGGCCATCATCATGGTCGGCGGCGCCGGTGAGCACGCCAACTGGGTGGGCGCCGCCAGCAACGCCAACCGCGCGAAGTTCGTGCAGAACCTGCTCTCCGCCATGGACAGCCTCGGCTACGACGGCCTCGACATCGACTGGGAGCCCGTCGAGGCGGCCGACAAGCCCAACCTGCTCGCCCTGGTGAAGGAGCTGCGCGCGGCCCGGCCGGGCATGCTGCTCACCTTCCCCATCGGGTGGATCAACACCAACTTCGCCTCCGACGTGGACCCCTGGTTCGCCCAGCTCGCGCCCTACCTGGACCAGATCAACATCATGTCCTACGAGATGATTGGCCCGTGGGACGGCTGGCAGTCCTGGTACACCTCCGCGCTGTACGGCCACAACGGCAGCCACCCGACGTCCGTCTCCGCCAGCCTCAATGGCTGGGTCGCCGCGGGCATCCCCAAGGCCAAGCTGGGCATGGGCATCCCCTTCTACGGCATGGCCTGGCGCAACATCACCGGCCCCTACCAGAGCTTCACCAACTGGTCCGACTACGTGGGCAGCGACAACTCCTTCACGTACAAGAAAATCCAGCAACTCTCCGCGTCCGGCACCTACCGCTGGGACGCCGTGGCCGGGGCCAGCTACGTCACCTTCTCCTCCCCCGTGGAGGACGGCACCGTGCGGTGGATTTCCTATGACAGCCCGCAGGCCATCGCCGCCAAGGGCGCCTACACCCGCGACAACGGCTTCGGCGGCACCATCATCTGGACCATCAACCAGGGCTGCACCGACCCCGCCACCGGCGCCAACCCGCTCCTGGACGCCGTGAAGGGCGCCTTCCTCCAGTAACCGGAGGAGCTGTCCAGTATGGCTCGGCTGCCCGGTCGGCGCTCCTCCGGCCGGGCAGCCCGTGTCCCAGGGGTGCGGCCATTCCACCCACCTGGGGGTGAAGGGCCGTGCTTCCGTTGCCTGGACAGAGGCAGATACGGTAGAAGGCGCCGCCCAGTCCGCCCGAGCATGGGGCCCCGCGGTAAGCACCGGCCGGGTCCGCTGGGTTCCCCCCCGGGCAGGCAGATAGGCAGGCCCCGCCCAAAGCCCCCCCGTGTGTGTGTTGCCGGTGGGGGCTAGACTGCCGGGCCCTTGGTCGGACAGGCCGAAAAGGAGTTGGTGGACGTGAAGAGGAAGCAGCGTATCTCGGTCGTCATCCCCTGCTACAACGACGGAAGGTACCTTCCGGAGACCCTCGACTGCCTCGCGTCCCAGACCCGCAAGGTGGACGAGGTCCTGGTCGTCAATGACGGCTCCACGGACCCGGATACCCTCGCCCTGCTGGGCCGGCTCCCACCCGCCATCCGCGTCCTCCACCAGGAGAACCAGGGCCTGGGCTTCGCGCGGAACAACGGCATCAAGCTGCTCACCGGCGACCTGGTCCTCATCCTGGACAGCGATGACCTCATCGCGCCCGACACCCTGGAGAAGATGGAGGCCGCGCTCGAGGCGAACCCCGACGCGTCCTGGGTCTACACCCAGATTGAGTCCTTCGGCGCGTGGCAGGACATCGTCCCGGTGCCCCGGTGGAACCCGTACCTCCAGCTCGACAACAACTACTGCGTGGTGATGTCGCTGGTGCGCCGCTCCGTCTACTCGGAGCTGGGGCTGCTCTACCCGAGGATGCGCGGCTACGAGGACTGGTCCTTCTGGATGTCCTGCATCGAGGCGGGCCTCAAGGGCGTGGTCATCGACGAGCCCCTGTTCAAGTACCGCCGCAAGCTCACCGGCTCGCTGCTCACCTCGTCGGACCGCGTCCGGCACGAGCTGCGCACGGAGCTGATGCAGCAGCACCCCGCCCTCTTCACCCGCGAGGCGCGCGCCGCCCTCAAGTCCGCGCATGCACCCGGGCTCGAGGTGCTGTGGACGGGCCCGGCCGCTGACGCCCCGGCAGTCCGCGCCTTCCTGGACCGGCAGACCCTCTCGGACGTGGTGCTGACCACGGACTTCCCGGCGGACGCCCGCGGGCTCCTGCGCGCCATCAAGGGCAAGTACGTGGTGGCGTTCGGCCCCGCGCACCTGCCGCTGCTCGAGCGCTGCTCGCCCACCTTCCTGGAGCAGCTGCTCCGCGCCTCGGAGACCCGCAACACGCCGGCCATCGTCGTCCCCACCGACGCGCCCACCCTGGTGGAGCACACCGCCCGCTCGCGCGTGTGCACCTACCCGGTGGAGCGGCTGGACCGCGGCCTGGCGGACCTCTGCTTCCTGCGCACCTTCTACGCCAGCAACCTCACCACCGCCGACCTGTCCGCGGACAGCGAAGCGGCGGCGCTGTTCCACAAGGTGTTGCGAGAGCAGGGCGGGCTCCTCTTCGCGCACGACTTCTTCTTCCAGGTGAAGGAGCTGCCGGCGAAGTCGGCCCTCCCCTCCGCCAGCGCCCTCCAGCGGGCGCCGGACGAGACGAAGAGCCTGCGCATGGCCGTGTCCCTCGCGCGCAAGGGCATCGTCAGGGTGCTCGGCGAGGACGAGACGGCGCGCCTGCTGCACCCCATCAAGGTGGGCCTGAGGGACCAGAAGCAGCGGCTGCAGCGCATGATACCCACCATCCTCGGGCCGCGGCCCCAGAAGCCCCTGCCCCCCTCGAGGGAGCCGCGGCTGCTCTGCCCGAGCCAGTTCGAGGAGCGCCGCATCCTGAACGGCATCGGCGTGGCCTTCGAGCGCCACGCTCCGGTGGCCACGCAGGGCAGCGGCCGGCGCGTCCTGATGATGCTGCCATGGGTGAACTGCGGCGGCGTGGACAAGGCGGCGGTGGACCAGGCCGCGCTCCTCAAGTCCGCCGGGTACGAGGTGTCCCTGGCCACCAACATCACCTCGGGCAACGAGTGGGCCCACAAGTTCAACGCGCACGTGAGCGACGTGTGGCACATGGACTACTCCGTGCCGACCGTCGAGCAGGTCGGCGTGGTGGCGGAGCTGGTGCGCACCCGCGGCATCGACGCCGTCTACATGTGCCACTCCTGGCTGGGCTACCAGTCGGCCGAGGCGCTCAAGCGGAGGCTGCCGGGCGTGAAGACGGTGGACTACCTCCACATGAACAGCGCCTACATGAAGGAGTCCTACCGCTACTTCGACCGCTTCCTCGACATGCACATGACGTCGAGCGAGTACCTCATCGAGAAGGCGGTGAAGGCGGGCGTGAGCCGGAGCAAGCTGCGCCTCATCCGCACCGCGTGCGACGAGGAGGGCCTCTTCAACCCCGCCCGCGTGTCCGAGGGCTGGCTGTACGAGCGGCTCCGCCTGCGTCGCGGCACGCCGCTGGTGGGCTTCGTGGGCCGCCTCCACGCGGACAAGAACCCCCTCTTCCTGTCCCGCCTCCACGCCCGCATCCGCTCCCGCTGGTCCCAGCCCAACCGGCCGCTGCACTTCGTCTTCATCGGCAGCGGGCCGGAGGAGGAGCGGCTCCAGGCGCTCGTCACCGAGCAGGGCATGCACCACTTCACGCACTTCCTGCCCAGCGACACCCCCATCGCGCTGGCCATGCGGGACATGTCCCTGCTGCTGCTCGCCTCGAAAATCGAGGGCCTCCCGCTGGTCTTCTTCGAGGCCATGGCCATGGGCGTCCCCGTGGTGAGCACCTCCATCCAGGGCATCCCGGAGCTCGTCACCAGCGAGGTGGGCGCCTGCGTGCCCAACCTCAAGGACCCGGAGCGGCGCATGGAGCGGCTGAGCGACGCCGCCCTGCGCATCCTGGAGAACGACGAGCTGCGCGCCGCCATGGGCCGCCGCGCCCGCCTCCGCCTCCAGGGCGGCGGCTTCAGCCTCGCCGAGGCGAACGCCGCCTACCTCCAGGCGTTCGAGGAGCTGCTGCGCGGCTCCGCCGACGCGGCGGGCACGCTGGAGCTGGTCAAGGTCGGCTGAGCCGTCACGACGGACTGGGAGCGCGGTTCCCCGCGCTCCCAGCGACTCTCATTCCGCCGGGGGCGTGCCCGGAGGCGGCACGGCGTTCGTCCCCGGTGCGCCCTCGGGCATCACCGCGTAGCGCAGGAGCAGCACGCCGTTCTTGTAGACCTTGGTGGACAGCAGCTCCAGGCTCTGCGTCCCCCGGAGCCGCGTGACGAGGGGGATTCCCGAGCCCAGCAGCAGCGGGTTGAGCTTGATGAGCACCTCGTCGACGAGCCCCGCCTCCAGCACCTTCGACGCGAAGTCCGCGCCCCCCGCGAGGTAGAGGTCCTTGCCCGGCTGCGCCTTCAGCCGCCGGATGACGCCCAGGGCATCCTCGCCCACGAGCTTCACCCGCGGATTCGGACTCTCCTTCATCGAGCGCGAGAAGACGTACGTCTCCATCATGGGGTACGGGTCCGTCACCCCCACCTTCAGCGCCGGCTCGTAGGTGCGCCGTCCCATCAACACGGCGTCGTACGTCGCGAAGGACGCGAGGTAGTCGGTGATGTGCTCGCCATCCTTCACGAGGCGTTCCTGCAGGAAGGCCCCGTAGGTGTCGTCCTCGTGGGCGATGAAGCCATCAACGGTGGAAGCCACGTGGTACTTGAGCTTTCTCATACGAAAATCTCCAAAGGCAGCGCATGCGCCCGGCGCACCGGGCGGACGGGGTTGGGTTCGCGGCGGGGACTCGGTGAGGCTCACGCGTCCGGACGGCAGGCGACGACGCACCGCAGCGGAAATGCCGGGGCGACGAGGGCAGTCACGGAGGGAGCTGTCAGCGAGAGGAGATCATGGGACGACGCCGTGAGGCGCCGGGCGGAACATTAAGCACGCCCTCCGTACACCCGCAATGCCTCTCTTCAATGCCTGGGTTTGTTCGGCCCCAGGAGCCGCCCGGCTGGAAAATCCCGGGCTGGCTTTCCTTCAATGCACACGGGCCGTGAATATCTGCGGTGAGGGTGCGTCCAGGCATTCACGTGCACGCCTCCCTGCTCCTGGGGGGGCTGGACACCCTCTCCTCACACCCCGAAGGAACCCAGAATGACCCCGCTTGCCCGTGCAGTGATTGCCGCGTCCGTGTTCGTTGCCTCTGTCGCCTCGGCCCAGGACGTCGAGATGAACATGAACGTCCAGGTCGATGACCAGGACCTGCCCTCGGCGAACATCCAGATGAAGGGCACGGGCCCGGGTGGCGAGGAAGGCGTGGACATGAACGTCCAGGCCGGTGGCGCCCGCATGCAGATCAAGGTGCAGGGCAACGGAATGAAGAGCGAGACGAGCGAGCGCACCGAGAAGAAGGAGCACCGGGAGCGCCGCCAGGAGGTACGGCACGAGGAGCCCCGCGTGGTGCACGTCAAGACTGTCACGTCGGAGCCGGCGTTCCGCGACTGTGGCACCGGCGAGGACTCGGGCTGCACCATGAAGCGTGACGGCCAGCTGGCGATGGACGCGGAGACCTTCCGCGGCATCATGAAGTCCCTCAAGGCCGTGGGCAACGAGCTGACCCGCGAGGACATGGCGGAGAAGATGTTCAAGCGGAACTACCTCACCGCGAAGCAGTTCGGCCTGGTGCTGGACCTGTTCGAGAACGAGCTCACCCGCCTGGACGTGGCGAAGAACGCGGCGCCCCACGTGGTGAACCCGCAGCACGCGCTGGGCTTCTCCTCCAAGTGGGACAACTCGCTGAACGGCGAGGACTACGTCGAAATCATGTCCGCCCAGTAGGCGCCCGCCGCCTCCCTCGGGGGGCGGCCGCGTCACAAGGGCCGGCGGCGTTGTCCACCTCGGGGGGAGCATGGGCGCTCCCCCTCGAAAGGAGACGCCATGCGTGAGCAGGAACCCCAGCTCCCGGCCGAGGGCCGGGCACCCAGAGCCGACCCCCTCCTCCAGCAGGGCTCGACGGGCTCCGCCGTCGTCGAGCTGCAGACGCTGCTGGCGAAGGCGGGCTTCAGTCCCGGGGTGGCCGACGGAAACTTCGGGCCGATGACGAAGACGGCGGTGATGAACTTCCAGCGCGCGCGAGGGCTGGGCGCGGACGGCCTCGTCGGTCCCGCCACCTGGGCGGCGCTGAGGGCCCCCGCGCCCACGCCCGTGAGCGGGCTGCGCGAGAAGCTTGTCGCCGAGGCGCAGTGGGGCCTCTCCAATGCGGGCGGCATCCACTACCGGCAGCTGCGCCCCATGGACGGCATCAACCAGCGCCACAAGCTGCCGCTCGACACGGACTGCTCGGGCTTCGTCACGCTCTGCTACAAGTGGGCGGGCGCCGGGGACCCCAACGGCCTGGGGTTCAATGGCCAGGGGTACACGGGCACGCTGCTGGGCTACCTCACCGCCGTCACGCAGTCGCAGGTGAAGGCGGGAGACCTGGTCCTCTGGTCGCGCAATGGCGCGGGGAAGCACGTGGCCCTCGTCCTCGAGCCGGGCAGCGACCCGCTGCTCGTGTCCCACGGCGAGGAGGCGGGCCCCTACACCGTCCGCTTCTCCGCCTCCAACCGCTATCACGCGGGCGACAGCGTGCACTGGCTGAGGCTGCCCTCGGTGGACGGCACGTATCGCGAGGCGCCGTCCGAAGCACTCCGCGCGGCCAGGCCGCGTGTGGAGGCGAGCGGCCAGAGCGACGCGCCCACCGAAGCCGGGCTGGCGCGGGAGGCTGGTACCCCACCCGTCCGGCACTGACGCTCCCTGACGGAGCGGCGAAGCTCGTCTAGAGTCCGCCGCACCCATGGCCGACGGAGCCCGACACACCTCGCGCTGGAGCGACGCCCTGGGCTCGCTCTCGGCGCGGCTGCTGGTGGCGTTCCTCATCCCCACCCTGCTCTTCGTCGCGCTGGCGGGCTCGGCGGTGTACCAGCTCGCGCGCGCCATCCTGGAGGAGGAGCTGGGCACC
This sequence comes from Pyxidicoccus trucidator, assembly GCF_010894435.1. Taxonomy (NCBI): domain Bacteria; kingdom Pseudomonadati; phylum Myxococcota; class Myxococcia; order Myxococcales; family Myxococcaceae; genus Pyxidicoccus; species Pyxidicoccus trucidator. The sequence goes on from NZ_JAAIXZ010000001.1 coordinate 756,932, forward strand.
AGCCTCTCCGCCATCGCCGCCGCCACCGCCAGCCAGGTCAACGGCGAGCGCATGCTCACCGTGGAGCCCGGCGACGACGTGACGGGCACGCGCACCTGGCGCAACCTCGTCCGGACGCTGGAGGCCGTGCGCGAGGCCAGCGGCGTGCGCCGCGTCTACGCCGTGGACGCGCAGGGCCGCGTGCGGGTGGACGTGGGCGGCGGGCTGCCGGTGGGCGTGGAGGTGCCGGAGCTGGCCCGGGACAGGCTGGAGCTGGCCCGCGTCTTCGCCGGCGAGCGCGCCGCCAGCCAGGTGCTCTTCACCGGCACCGATGGGCTCCTCTACAAGACGGGCTATGCCCCCGTGCGCCACGAGGGCCGCGTCGTGGGCGCGGTGGGCGTGGAGGGCAGCGCGGCCTTCTTCGGCCCGCTCCAGCGCCTGTCGCGCACCTTCACCACCATGGGCGCGGTGGTGCTGGCCGCGCTCGCCGTCATCGCCCTGCTCACCGCGCGCGGGCTGGCCCGTCCGCTGCGGCGGCTGATGGACTCCGCGCTGCGCATCGGCCGGGGAGACCTGACGACGCCCGTGCCGCCGGAGCCCACGCGCGAAATCGGCGTGCTGGCGCGCGAGCTGGAGGTCATGCGCGGCGCGCTGGAGAGCCGGGACAGGCAGCTCAAGATGATGCTGGCCGGCGTGGCCCACGAGGTGCGCAACCCCATTGGCGGCATCGCCCTCTTCTCCGGCATCCTCCAGGAGGACCTCCAGGCCGGCGCCCACTCCGAGGCGGGCGAGCACGTGAAGCGCATCCAGCGCGAGGTGGCCTACCTCCAGCGAATCGTGGAGGACTTCCTCGCCTTCGCCCGCGAGCAGCCGCTGGCCCGCGCGCCGGTAGGGGCCCCGGAGCTGCTCTCCAGCGCCTGTGAGCTGCTGGCCGTCGAGGCCGGTGCCCGGGGCGTCGCGGTGGAGGTGGAGGCCGCGCCCGCCGTGCTGGAGGCCGACGGCAGCCTGCTCACCGCCGCGCTGGTGAACCTGGTGAAGAACGCGGTGCAGGCGTCTCCCGAGGGAGGCAAGGTGCGCGTGTCCGGCGCCGCCGCGGACGGCCGCTACACCATCCAGGTCCGCGACGCCGGGCCCGGCGTGCCCGAGCCCGAGCGCGAGCGCATCTTCGAGCCCTTCTTCACCACGCGCGAGAAGGGCACGGGGCTGGGCCTGCCGCTGGCGCGCAAGATTGCGCTGGCGCACGGAGGCGAGCTGCGCCTCGCCTCCGCGCCGGGCGACACCACCTTCATCCTCACGCTGCCGCTGGGGAACGGGAGCGTCAGCTCGTCGCGGTGAACTGCCGCGCCATCTGCCCCACCTGCTGGGACACGGCGGACAGCGTGGCGGTGGCCTCCTGCGTGGACTCCAGGCGCTTCAGCGTGGAGTCCATGATTTGCGACAGGTCGCCAATGGCGGTGAAGATTTGTGAGAAGCCCGCGTTCTGCTGCGTCACCGCGGAGGCAATCTGCCGAGCCGCCACCGAGTTCTCCTGGGAGATGCGCGACAGCTCCCGCAGCGACTCGCCGGAAGCCTTCATCTGGTCCAGGCCGGTGCCGATGGTGTGCACGCCCTGCTCGCCCATCAGCGCCGCGTCGCGGATGCCCTGGCTGATGTCATGGAGGATGCCGCGGATGCGCCGCGTGGCCTGGATGGACTGGTCCGCCAGCCCGCGAATCTCCTTCGCCACCACCGCGAAGCCCTTGCCCTGCTCGCCCGAGCGCGCCGCCTCAATCGCCGCGTTGACGGCCAGCAGGTGCGACTGGTCGGCCAGGTCCTTCACCGTCTCGGTGATGTCGCCAATCTGCGTGGTGCTCTCCGCCAGCCGCACCAGCCGCTGCTGGATGCCGTCCACGGCGCGGCGGATGTCCGCCAGCCCGGTGACGCTCTGCTCCACCGCGGCCTCGCCCTTCTGGCCCAGCTCCTCGGCGCGGCGCGCCACCTGGAGCACGGCGTCCGCGCGGTCGGCCGCCATCAGCGAGGTGCGCTTGATTTCCTCCGACGTCACCTGCGCCTCGTGCAGCGCCGCCGCCTGCCGGACGAGGCTCGCCTGTTGCTCGTCGTTGGCCGTGCGCAGGTGGCTGCCCGCGTCGCCCAGCTGCGAGGCCGAGGCCTGCAGCGCCATGGGAAGCTGCCGCAGCTTGGCCAGCACCGTGTTCATCCCCGACGCCAGGGTGCCAATCTCGTCCGTGGACACCCACTCGGGCGACGTGGTGCGGCCATGCGCCAGCGCCTCGATTGCCACGCCCACCGCGCCGGTGCCCTGCGCCTGCCGGCGCGCGAGCATGTACGTGGTGATGGTGGGGAGGATGAGCACCAGGCCGGCCACCCACGCCATGGAGCCGACCAGCTCCGTCACCAGCGTGCCGCCCAGCAAGTCCAGCAGCTGCGAGGTGGTGATGGCCCCGTGCTCGGCCAGGTCCTCGCGCAGCAAGTCCCTCAGCCCCAGTATCTTCACCGTCATCACACACCCGCTCAGCAGCAGCGTGGAGACGATGGACGCCACGAAGGTGAAGGGCAGGAACCAGGCCTGGCGCGGCCAGAAGAAGCCGCCGCCCCGGGGGGCCACGCCCGGGTGCAGGCGATGCTCCTCCATGGCGAGCGGCACGAGCTGCTTCTCCAGGCTCAGCGCGATGGGAAACGACATCACCACGCCGAAGCAGAAGGCGATGGTGGAGCCCAGCACCACGCGCAGCACCTCCTTGTCGAACTGGAGGCACACCGGGATGCTGAAGCTCAGCCCGCCCAGCGTCCACGCCGCGTACGTGGTGAAGACGGTGCTCTGCCAGGGCAGCCGGAGGATGCGGCCCAGCCGCTCGCCGGGCCTGTCATCCGGGCGGTGCCTCAGGGCCCGGGACGCCAGCACGCGCAGCGCCACGTACGGGTAGACGGTGCCGAAGAAGAAGATGAGCGCGGGGGCGATGCGCGTGGTGGCCCACAGCCCCTCCTCGCTGTTGAGGCCCATGGAGAGCGCGATGAGGTACGCGCAGTTGAGGCCGGGCAATGCCACCCAGCTGATGAACGTCAGAGCCCCCCGCTTGGCGAACTCACCAATGACCTTCTCATCCAAGTTGTCCATGACTCGTGCCCCCCCGAAACGTGAGCGCGCCCCCAGCGTGGCTGTCCCCCCGGACGTGGCATGTAACAGCGTTACCGTCTCCGCCGCGCATGCCTGCGCTCACCGCCACAGCTTAATGAGCACCACCTCACGGATTCCAGCCACCGGGCCGACATGGAGGCCCGCAATTGTGAGAAATGATTGGAATCCCTGTACTCCCAGTACGGATGAGACGATTCAGGAGCGCAGTCGTTCGACGAGCATACGCAGCCCCCCTGACGGGGCGAGGGTGACGGCCCGGCGCTGAGGTCTTACCTGTACGTCCACAGGCTTCAATTCGAAGCGTGAGAGGACGAGCCCGAGCACGACCTTCATCTCATAGAGCGCGAGCGCCATTCCAATACATCGGCGCACACCGCCCCCGAAGGGCAGGTATTCGAAGGGGGACCAGGCCCGCTCCAGGAAGCGCTCGGGGCGGAAGGTGTCTGACTCAGCGAAGGTCTCCGGGCGGTGGTGGGCGAGGTAGATGCACGCGGCCACCGTGACGCCCGCGGGCACCTCGTGGCCCTGGACCTGGAAGGGGGCCTGGGTGCGGCGGGCCACGACGGGGATGATGGGGTGCAGGCGCAATGTCTCCTGGCACACAGCCTTCAGGAAGGGCGCGTGGCTCCCGGCGAGCGCGGCCGGGGTCGGCTCGGCCCCCAGGCCCCGCAGCTCCTCGCGCAGCCGCTCCAGCGCGGCCGGGGTGACGTGGAGCCAGTGGAGCGCCCAGGCGATGGCCGTCGCCGTCGTCTCGTAGCCCGTCACCACCAGCGTCATCAGCTCGTCGCGCAGCACGGCGTCCTCCAACGGCGCGCCGTCCTCGTACGTCGCGGCCAGCAGCATGCCGAGGATGTCGCCGCGCTCGCAGTCGCCTACCACGCGCCGGTGCCGCACCTCCTCCAGCAGCAGCTCGTCGATGCGCTCCAGGGCCCGCTTGAAGGTGGCCCACGCGCCGGACGCCGCGTCGTCCTCGCGGAGCTGGCCCAGGTTGCCCAGGTTGAACTTGGAGTCGTTGAGGAACGCCTGGATGCGCTCGCTGAGCTCCTCGGCCCGGGCGCCGCCCTCCAGGCCGAACACCGCCGTCAGGATGACCCGCAGCGACACGCGCTGCATGACGTCCTGGATGACGACGGATTGCCCGGGGCGCCAGTCCTGGAGCGTTGCCAGGGTGGCCTCGCGCACGAGCGCGCCATACTGCTCGATGCGCCGCGAGTGGAAGGCCGGCCCCAGCATGCGCCGCTCGCGCTGGTGCGGCTTCTCCTCCAGCAGCAGCAGCGAGTGCGCGCCCAGCAGCGGGCGCAGCACCGCGTTGCCCTCGCCCGCGTGGAGCACCGCCGGGTCCGCGCTGAAGATGGCCCGGAGCGCGTCCGGGTGGGAGAACATGGCGTACGCACCATGGCTCCCGAGGTCCAACGTGAAGGCATCCCCCAGTCGCTCCCGGCAGCTCCGCAACAGCTCATAGGGACGCGCGCGCCACAGCAGGGACTGCTGCACCGCCGGAAGCTCCACGCGCGGAGGCAGCGGAGGAAGAGTCATCATGCGCAGGTGCCCTCGAAGGACGTGAGGCTACTCCTCCATGCCCCTCCAGGAAGGAGCCGCACCCCGCCGACCGGCGGGCGAGTGAACACCCAGCGTGTCCCCTGCGCGTCGCTTGCATCGCCGATATGTCATTCAGTGTGCAACAAACGATGAATGATACAGGGTCACCCTACACTCACTTTGCCTGCATAGACTCCTCCTGTATCTTTTTATCAGGCGTTGATTTCGAGTCGGGTTGGAGACGTGGGCTGGGGTGTGGGGAACGTTGCCCGGGGTTGGGGCACAGCGCCGCTCCTGGAATAGACAACCGGGCCTCGCGTGCAGCGGCCCAGTGATTGGGGGGTTCCTCGATGCTGACCGGGAGCAACACCGATTCCATCCTCCATGCCGTGGTGGCCGCGACGCGCGCCGCGTGCAAGCTGCCACTGCCCGAGGTCATCAGCCCGGGGCACTGCTTCGTCACGGACCTGGGCTTCGACTCGATGAGCATCGCCCGCCTGGCGCTGGAGTTGGAGGACCGCGTCCAGCAGCCGGTGCTGCTGGACGACTGGATTGCCAGCGAACCGGACCCGTCCGCGCTCACCGTGGGCTCGCTCTGCAACTACGTCGCCGCCCTGGGGTAGCCCCATGTCCACGAAGCTCTTCAGGACGCAGTGGGTGGGCGATGTGCTGGTGCTGACGCTGGACACGCCGGGGGGTGACTTCAACATCTTCAGCCACGAGGCGGCGGTGCAGCTTCTGGAGCTGCTGGAGGGCGTGGACCGCGAGCGCGTGCGGGCCCTGGTCTTCCGCAGCGCCAAGCCGGGCAGCTTCATCAACGGCGTGGGGTTGATGATGGCGGGCACCGCGCAGGCGCCCGAGGACATCCCGAGGATGACGGAGACGGTGACGCGGGCCTACCGCGCGGTGCGCGAGTTCCCCGCGCCCACCATCGCCGCCATCCGCGGCAACTGCTACGGCTGTGGGGTGGAGTTCACGCTGCACTGCGACTACCGGGTCGCCGCGCACACGTACGAGACGCACTTCTACATGACCGAAATCGCCGAGTACCTGTTCGTCCCGGCGTTCGGCAGCACGCAGGACCTGCCCCGCCTCCTCGGCCTGGAGAGCGCCACGGACGCGCTGCTGTGGGGCGAGCGCTGGTCCGCGCCGGAGGCGCTGCGCCGGGGGCTGGTGGATGCCTGCTTCGACGACGCGGACTTCGACGCCAGCGTGTCGCGCTTCGTGCGGGTGCTGCTGGAGTGCGGCGCGCCCAAGCGCTCGGGAAGGGCGCGGCCGGGCCGCGCGCCCGCGTCGCCCGACTTCGATGCGAACACCCGCGCCCGCATCGCCAGCCTGCCCACCAGCTACCAGCCCGTGTACACGGAGTGCTTCGACCTGATGGTGCAGGCCGCGCGGCGGCTCCGGACGGATGCGGCGGACTACCAGCGGGAGGTGGAGGCCTGCGGGCGCGCGGTGGTGAGTCCCATCGCCAAGGCCGCGCTCTCCATCTTCTTCGTGCGGCGGCTCGCGCTGCACCACAGCCTGCGCGAGCACGAGCTGCCAGCGCTCACGCACCTGGTCATCGACACCGAGGACGCGAGGCTGGCGGCGCTCGCGGAGGACCTGCGCACCCGGCGCGTGCGGGGCCTGTCGGTGGACGTGGCGCCGTGCACGCCGCCACCGGACGCTCCGGCGCTGCACGTCGTGCGCTACGCCCCGGAGCAGGGCCCGCTGCCGGAGGGCACGGTGTCCCTGGCGGTGGACCTGGTGACGGGCCCGCTCCAGCAGCCCTCGGACCTGGTGCTCTACGCGCCGCTGCTGGAGGCGGGGCTGCCGGTGGTGGAGCTGCGCGCCGGGCAGGGCCGCTCCGTCGAGGAAGCGCGCACCCTCTTCGCGCTGCTGCACCGCGCCGGCTTCCACCCGGTGATGTCGCAGGCGATGGGAGCGCCGGTGCTACAGACGCTGCTGGGCGCATACCTGGGGCCGCTGGTGGCGCATGTGCTCGAAGGCGGCGAGGCGCGTGACGCGCTGGCCACGGTGCGCACCATCGGCTTCGTGCGCTCTCCCTCGGAGCTCATCCGGGCCCTGCCTCGCGCCGCGCTGGCCATGGCGCTGGCCCCGCACCTGCCGGGGCCGGTTCCGCTCCAACGGGTGCAGGAGGCGCTGGAGGCGCTCGCCACGGCCGAGGCCCGGGGCGCGCAGGGCTCCGCGCCGCTCGCGGACGCGGTGCTCATCTCGCTGCTCGGCTTCGCCTCCCGCGCGCTCGCGGAGCGCACGCTGGGGCACCCCACCGTGGTGGACGTGCTGGCGCGGGAGCTCATCGACTTCCCGCTCGGCTTCGGCAGCCTCTGTCGCTACCTCACGCGCGAGCGGGCGGCCCGGCTGCTGACTTCCGACGCGGTGCGGGCCCTGCTGCCACGCGAGCCCATGGAGGCGCTGGACGTGTTCATCGCCAGGGGGCGCGACTTCTACCCGCAGGCACGGCCCACGAGTCGCCCGGCCGCCGCGCCTTCCGTGACCATGGAGCAGCGCGCTCCGGCTTCCGCGCCCCGCTCCGACGTAGAGAGCGACACCGCCCCAAGGGCCCTGCATGTCTGAGCCCCGCGTCGCCGTCGTCACAGGGGCGGCGGGGGGCATCGGTCGCGCGGTGGTGCAGCGCCTGCTGCGGGCCGGACTGCACGTCGTCGCGACTGACCACGCCGAGGAGTCCCTGCGGGAGCTGGCGGAGGTCGCGAAGGACCAGCCGCGCCTGAGCTGCGAGGTGCTGGACGTGGGGGACGTGGAGTCCGTGCGCCGCGCCGCCGCCCGCGTGGACACGGCCCACCACCGTGTGGACGTGCTCGTCACCTGCGCGGGGGTGTTCCAGCAAATCTCCGCGCTGAAGGACGATGCGGCGGCAATCGAGCGCGTGCTGCGCATCAACCTCACGGGCACGCTCCACACCACCACGCACTTCGGCACCATCATGGCGCGCACCGGCGGGCGCATCGTCCACGTGAGCTCCATCGCCGGACTCACCGGCGCGGCCCTCGCGGGGCCGTACGCCGCGTCGAAGGCGGGGATGGTGGCCCTCACGCAGTCGCACGCGCGAGAGCTGGCGCCCCACGGCATCTCCGTCAACGCGGTGCTCCCGGGCTATGTCGACACACCCATGGCCGCGCCCATGCGCGCCACGCTGCAGCAGTTCGTGATGCCCCGCGTTCCCCTGCGCCGCTTCGCCCAGCCCGACGAAGTCGCCGAGGTCATCGAGTTCCTCGCCACCTGCAAGACGCCCTACCTGACGGGGGCAGCCATCCCCATCGATGGGGGCCTGCATGTCGGCTGAGCCGGGTGCGCCGGATGCGGTGAGGAAGCACGACCCGGCAATCCCCTCGGACCGCCCTGCTCCGGCGGGCGCGTTGAACACGGCGAGGGCTCACGGCCCGGGCAGCCCCCTTCCGGCCGTTGCGCCTCCTGTCGCGGCGTGGCTGCCCGAGCCGTCGCTCACCTTCCCGGAGGCGTTCTCGCTCCGCGTGGCGCGGACACCCGACCAGCCGGTGCTCCAGGTGGTGAGCTTCGCCGGACGAGAGCCGCAGGCGCGCCCCTTCAGCTACGCGGCACTCGCGAAGGGAGTCCACCAGGCCGCGGCCCTCCTGGCCCGCGCGGGAGTAGGGCCGGGGGACGTGGTGCTGCTGTGCGTGTCCCGAGCGGACGCGTTCTTCTCCTTCCTCCTCGCCACGCAGGTCCTGGGCGCCATCCCCGCGCCGCTGCCGTCCATGGCGGATTTACAGCTGCAGTCGTACCAGTCCCGCCTCCGCTCGGTGGCCCGTGACGCGAGGCCTCGCGCGCTGGTGGTGGACGACGCGCGGGCCCGGCAGGCGGTGGCTGGCGCGCTGGAGGACGTGGCGCCCGCCCTCGTGGAGTTGGCGGAGCTCGACGGCGAGTCCGTGCCGCTGGAGCGGCCCCTGGACTGGCGCTGCCGTCCGGACGGCGTGGCCTTCCTCCAGTACACGTCAGGCAGCACGGGCGAGCCCAAGGGCGTGGTGGTGCGGCACGACAACCTCGTCGCCAACCTCCGGGCCATCATCGAAGGCGGACGGATGGACGGGCGCGACGCCGTCTACTCGTGGCTGCCCGTGTTCCACGACATGGGACTGGTGGCCGGGCTGCTGCTGGGCGTGTACCTGGGCATCCCCGCCTACGTCGCCCCGCTGAAGAGCTTCGTCTACCGCCCGGACTCGTGGCTGCGAGCCATCCACCGCTTCCGGGCCACGTTCAGCCCCGCGCCCAACTTCGCCTATCACCTGCTCGCGCACCGCATCCCCGAGAGCGCGCTGCGGGAGCTGGACCTGTCGTCCTGGCGGCTGGCCTTCGACGGGGCGGAGCCCATCGACCCGCTGACGGCCGAGGCCTTCATCCGCCGCTTCGAACCGGCGGGCTTCCGCGCCACCAGCTTCCGCCCTGCCTATGGCCTGGCCGAGGCCACGCTGGCCGTCTCCTTCGCGCCTCCGGACGCGCCCCTGCGCTGCGACAGCGTGGAGCGCGAAGCGCTCACGGCCCGGGGAGAGGCACGCCCGGTGGAGCGAGGCACGGCGGACAGCACCACCTTCATCAGCGTGGGCCGGGCCGTGCCCGGGCACCACGTGCGCATCCTCTCCACCGGGGACGGCCGCGAGCTGCCCGAGCGGCACCTGGGTGAGGTCGCGGTGTCGGGCCCGTCCGTGACACCCGGGTATTTCCATGAACTGCGCGAGGGCGGCGTGCCGCGCGCGGAGCTGCGCACCGGGGACCTGGGCTACCTCGCGGAGGGAGAGCTGTTCATCGTCGACCGGCTGAAGGATTTGCTAGTCGTGGGTGGGCGGAAACATGCGCCGGCCGACGTGGAGCGCGTGGTGGGGGCCCTGGTCGGCGTGCGCGCTGGCGCGGTGGTGGCCTTCAGCGTGCGCGGCTCGGAAGGCACGGAGGAGGTCGTCCTCGCCGTGACTCCGGAAGCGGGCGCGGAGCTCTCAGCGCTGGAGGTGACGGTGCAGCGGGCCGCGCAGGAGCACTTCGGGTTCCCGCCGCGGGTGGTGTTCGTGAAGCCCGGGGCGTTGCCGAAGACCTCCAGCGGCAAGCATCAGCGCTCCGCCTGCCGCGCAAAGTACCTGGACGAGACGCTCCAGCGATTCAAGCGGGAGCCGGCGCAGGAGTAACGCCGGTCAGCGGGTCGGCAGCTCGCTGAACTCCACTTCGTCCAAGCCGAGCCACTCAGCGAGCAGCCGCCGCCACCCGCCGGGCCTTCTCCAGCATCCGCCGCATCGGAGCCTCATCCGCCCGTGCCAGCGCCTCGTCCCATGACAGCCACTGCACGCCCGTGGACTCGGCCGGGTCATGCATCAGCGCCTCCGGGTTCTCCGCCACCAGCAGGAAGCGCACGTCCAGGTGGTGATGCTCCAGCTCGTCGCGGCGCGCGGGAATCGTGTGGATGTCCACGTCCAGCGGCCGGGGAGCGGCGGGATGCACATGCACCCGGCAGCCCGTCTCCTCGCGGGCCTCGCGCAGCGCCGTGGCCTCCATCTCCCCGCCATCCGCCGCGTCCGCATGCCCGCCTGGCTGCAGCCAGCGCTTCAGCTTCCCGTGGTGCAGCATCACCACGCGCCCACCCTCCGGGTCCACCACCACCGCGCTGCCAGTGAAGTGGGCCGTGGCCTGCGAGCGGGAGAAGGGCTGCTCCAGCGTGGCGGCGTACTGGCGCATGCGCTCCAGGTCATCGCGCTCCTTCTCGTCCGTGGGGACATGGCGCGCGAGCAGTGCCTTCAGGGAGGTGGAAGCCGGGAAGTCCATGCCCGCCCACGTACCGCCGCCACCGCCCCCGCGCCAGCGCCTTCGCACGGCGGGCGTGCAGGCGGCAGCAGCCGGTGTAGGGTGCCGCCCCGGGTGTGTTCTCATGCAGGCGCACCCGGGGCGGCCGGCGCCCGGAAGTGCATGGAGAATCGAGCAACGCCATGGCGCGCATCCTCGTCATCGACGACCACGACACCCTGCGCGAGGGCATGGCCGTCACCCTCACCCGCTCCGGGCACACCGTCGCCGCGGTGCGCAGCGGAGCGGACGGCCTCGCGTCGTACCGCAAGGCGCCCTTCGACCTCGTCGTCACCGACTTGAAGATGGACGGCATGGACGGCATCGAGGTGACGAAGACGCTCAAGTCACTCGACCCGGCCGCCGTCGTCATGGTGGTGACGGCCTTCGGCACCATTGAAACGGCCGTGCGCGCCATGCAGGAGGGCGCCTACGACTTCATCACCAAGCCCTTCCCCCCCGAGGTGCTGCGCGCCAAGGTGGACAAGGGGCTGGAGCTGGCCACCGCGCGCCGGCAGGTGGAGCGGCTCACCGCGCGCACCGCCGCGCACGACGCGGACGCGGCCCTCACCCACGGCAACCTCGTGGGCGACAGCGAGCCCATGCAGCGGCTCGTCGCGCAGGTGCGCAAGGTGGCCGCGAGCGAGGCCACCGTGCTGGTCCGCGGCGAGAGTGGCACCGGCAAGGAATTGGTCGCCCGCATGGTCCACCAGATGTCCCCGCGCGACGCCGGCCCCTTCGTCGTCGTCCACTGCGCGGCCCTGGCCGAGACGCTGCTGGAGAGCGAGCTGTTCGGCCACGAGCGCGGCGCCTTCACCGGCGCGGTGAAGCGCAAGCTGGGCCGCTTCGAGCTGGCCGACGGCGGCACCCTCTTCCTCGACGAGATTGGCGAGATTCCCGCCTCCGTCCAGACGAAGCTCCTGCGCGTCCTCCAGGAGAAGGAAATCCAGCGCGTGGGCGGCGAAGAGACGCTCAAGGTGAACGTGCGCGTGGTGAGCGCCACCCACCGTGACTTGCAGGCCGAGGTGAAGGCCGGCCGCTTCCGCGAAGACCTCTACTACCGGCTCCACATCGTCCCGCTGACACTGCCCCCGCTGCGCGAGCGGCCCGAGGACATCGCCGTGCTCGCCCGCCACTTCGTGGCCAAGCACTCCCAGCGGGTGAACCGGCGCGTGACGGGGCTGGACGAGAGCGCCCTGCGCGCCCTCGCCCGCCACGCCTGGCCCGGCAACGTGCGCGAGCTGGAGAACGTCATCGAGCAGGCCCTCGTCTTCGCCGAGGGCGAGGTGCTCACCGAGGTGGACCTGCCCTCGCACCTCACCGGCGGCGCGCCGCGCATGGACGCGGGCCTGCCCGTGCCCCATGGCGACCGCCCCCTGCCGGAGATCCTCGAGGACCTGGAGCGCCAGCTCATCGCCCGCGCCTACGAGAAGGCCGGCGGCGTGAAGACCGAGACGGCGCGCCTGCTCGGCATCAAGACGTCCGCGCTGTATTACAAGCTGGAGAAGTACGGCTTCCTCCCGAAAGGGACGCCCCCCGAGGAAGGTTGAACCTCGAAAATCCGTTACACCCGGACATGCCACCGTGATTTTCCACCGCGGTCCCACCCCCTCCCACTCCCCCCCGCCCTGCCCAGGTCTCCGGAATCCTTCGGCTTTTCCAGGTGGCACCGGCCCACGGCCGCGGGCCGGGCTGGCATCCGCCTTGCTCAGGAAGCCCCGTTGATGAACCCCCGCCTCCCCGCCCTCCTGCTGTGCCTGCTGCTTGCCGCGCCCGCCTGGGGCGCGTCCGGGCTGGACACGGTGCGCGGGCGGGCCCAGACGGCGCGCACGGAGGTGCGCACCCTGCGCGGCCAGCAGCAGGCGCTGCGCGAGGAGCTGAACGGGCTGGCGGCGCGAATCGAGGCGCTGAAGGCGGAGCGCCAGGGACGGCTGACGGCGGGGACGGAGCTGGAGTCGGCGCTGCGCCGCTCGCAGGAGCTGAGCGGCTCGCTCACCGGGCTGGCGCAGTCGGTGGCGGCGGCGGAGGGCGAGTCGGAGCGGTCGCACCTGGCGCTGCACACCGCGCTCTCGGAGGAGCTGTCGCGGCTGCGCACGGCGTGGGACGGGACGACGGACCGGGACCAGCGCGCGAAGCTGCTGGAGTCCATGCGCACCGTGCGCGCCGAGCGGGAGGCCGTCCGCGCGGCGCTGCCGGCCTCGCGGGTGCCGGCCCTGGACCGGGCAGCCCCCGGTGGGGACGACCCCGAGGACCTGCTGGAGCAGGCGGACACCCTGCGCGACACCGAGGACAAGGTCCGCGAGCGGCTGAAGGCCCTGCGCGGGCGCATCACCGAGGTGCGCGAGGAGCGGGACCTGGACCGGCGGATGAGCGACTTCCTCGGCGAGGAGTCCATGTTCGACGAGCAGGACCGCCGGCTCCGCCTGCGGGTGAGCGGAGACCGTGTGCAGGTGGACCGCAGCCCGCGCCGGGGAGACGAAAGCCCCACCTTCTATGAAGGCGACTCGGCCGCGCAGCCACCGCCGGCGACCGGCGTTCCCGGGGGCGGACAGGTGGGCGAGAACCCGGGCACCACGCCGCTCGATGACGGCCCCCGCACCAGCCCGGCCCGCGCGAGCGACCGCCGGCCGCTGGTGGAGTCGGTGCGCGCCCAGGCGCTGGCCGCGGGAGGCCCGGTGGACCTGGCTGCCCTGGAGGCCGAGGCGGCGAAGCTGGAGGCCCTGGCCCGCGAGCTGGGCGGCCGCGCCTCCACGCTGGAGCGCCGTGCCCAGGAGCTCGAGAAGCGCTGAGTGCGGCGGGTGGGGCTACAGCAGCCCGCCCTCCACCTCGAGCGTCACCACGGCCTGCAGCCGCACCTCGCGCTCGGGCATGACGCCGCGGCCCCGGACGATGATGCTCATGGTGGGCGCGGAGACGAAGGGCTGAAGCTCCACGTCGTCCACGTCCAGCGAGAGGACGGGGTTGGGCGGCCTCAGGTTCAGCGTGGAGATGTTCTCCCGCCGGGCGATGAGCGCCTCGCGGTCCCCGGCCCGGGCGAAGAACTCCGCCACCGACAGGAAGGCGAAGTCCTGGTCATTGGGGCTGAGCACCTTGAGCGTCACGGACTTCACCTTCACGGACGTCACGTCGCCCTTGCTGATGCCCTGGTTCTTGAAGTCCTGGTTCTGGTCGAAGTCCATCCCCGCGAAGCTGCTGATGCTGGGGAAGGCGTTGAGGCTGGTGGTGCCGCCTGGGGGGCCCGCGGGCACGGTGGCCTCCCCCTTCACCTCGGTGGTGAAGGAAGAGGGAGCGCAGGCCGCCAGCCCAAGGCCGGCCGCCGCGAGGAGGGACGCGAGGCGCATGTTTCAAGTGTATCGGTCCACCGGGGGGCCCGTCACCGTTTGGACCAACCGGCCGGACGGGCCCGCCCTCCCGCGAGTGGGGCGTACAGGCGCGAGGCCGGTTATGGTGCGCCCGTCGTGGCCCGCTCCTGTCCACTCCTGCTGCTCGCTCTCACCGTGCTCGCCGCCAGCCGCGCGCCCGCGGCCGAGTGGGAGGGCGCGCTGAAGGCCACCAGCCGTGTGCTGGTGGACACCAATGCGTCGCGCGAGTTCTCCGACGCCGCCGCGACGGGTACAGCCGGGCTGGACCAGGCGCTCAGCCTGCTCGGCTCGGCGGAGGGGCGCGCCACCTTCGAGCGCTCGCAACTGGTGGGCCGCTACGAGCTGGGCGTGCGCAAGTACCTGGGCTTCACGGACGAGGACACGCTGGTGCAGGCCGGCGCCCTGGAGGGCTCGCTGGCGCTGGGCACCGAGTTCGGCGTCGGCCTGGAGGGCCACGCGAAGGACCGGCGCGGCGGCACGCGGGCGTACTCGGACCTGGGGGCGAGCGCCTTCCTCGAGTACGCACCGGACGTGCGCCTGGCGCTGCGCGTGCGAGGAGGCGCCCGGCGCTTCGTGTACCGACCGGACGCCACGGCCAACTTCGGCGGGCCGGAGCTGGGGGTGCTGGGGCGCTACCGCTTCAACCGCCGGCACAGCCTGTCCCTCTTCGGCGACTGGGGCTCGCGGGGCTACGGCACGCAGGCCCGGGCCCGGCCTGGGACGACGGGCACCGCCCCCGACCGGCGTGAGGACGGGGCGCTCACGGCCGGCGCGACGTATTCCTACCGCGGCCCCGTGGCGGTGGGGCTGACGTACGCGTACCAGGAGTCCTCCTCCAACAGCTTCGGGGAGACGGTGCTCCGCCACCGGCTGTCGGGCAACGCGGGGGTGCGCCTTCCCTGGAGCGTGACGCTGCTGGCGCAGGCCTCGCTGGGCTTCAGCAGCTACCCGGACGGCATCTTCCTCTCCCCCGAAATCATCCTGGTGGAGGAGGACGAGGGGCAGAACTCCCTCTCCCTGAAGCTGGCCCGCCCGCTGACGGAGACGGTGGACGTGGAGGTGTCCTGGGGCCTGTGGAGCACGCGGCTGCCCCGCAACGGGCTCACCTACACGCGCCAGGTCTTCGGCGTGGGCTTCACCTGGCGCGACTGAAGGGGACAGGGGGCCTTCACACGGCTCAACCCAGGTCGGCGATGCGCTCGTCGATTTCCTCGGCGAGGCCGGGGTGTCCCTGGGACAGGGCGTGCTCCTTCGCCCGGCCGAGCACCTCACGGGCCTTCTCGGTCTCCCCGGCCCCGACCCAGGCGTCCCCCAGGGCCACCATGGCGGCGGCATAGCCCGGGTCCAGCCGGACGGCGGACTCCAGGGCCTGGGCGGCCTCGGCGTACTGCCGGCGCTCCAGGTACAGCTTCCCCAGGGAGAAGTGGCTCATGGGGGAGTCGGGAAAACTGGCCACCATCTTCTTGAACTGCTCCAGCCGGGCGTCGCTCATGGACATCAGGAGATAGAGGACCGCTTCCTCCTTGCCAAGGGTGCGCTAGGGTGCGCCGCACATGGCTACGAAGAAGAAGAGCACGAAAACGATGGGCGGCCGGACCCCGGCGCGCAAGAAGACGGCGGGCAAGAAGGCTCCGACGGGCAAGGGCAAGGCCCCGGCGCGCAAGGCCCCGGCGCGCAAGAAGGCGACGCTCAAGCCTCCGGCACGCAAGAAGGCGAAGCTGCCTGCCGCACTGGCCCAGAAGGCGGGCCCGGCGGAGAACCCCGCGGCGAAGGCGCTGGCGCACCGGATTGCCCAGCTCCTCCTCGACAAGAAGGCCGAGGACGTCGTCATCCTCGACGTGCGCGGGATGACGTCCTACGCGGACTACTTCGTCATTGCCTCCGCCGAGAGCGACCGGCAGGTGAGCGCCATGGCGGAGAACGTCCAGGTGCAGCTCAAGACGGGCGAAGAAGTCCAGCGCCCCATCGGCACCGAGGGCCTGGAGACGGGCCAGTGGGTGCTGCTCGACTACGGCGAGGTGGTGGCGCACCTGTTCCTCACGGACCTGCGCGCGCACTATGACCTCGAGGGCCTCTGGGCCGACGCGGCGCGGGAGAAGGTGGCCTGAAACTCAGGCTCCTCTCCATCGGCAAGGACCGCTCGGGCCTGTATGAGCCCGCGGTCCAGGAGTACGCCAAACGGCTGGGCCACTACACCCGCTTCGAGTTGGTGGAGCTGTCCGAGGCCAGCGGCAAGAAGCTCAAGCCGGGCGATGCGAAGGCCGCGGAGGCCGACGCGATTCTCGCGAAGCGCAAGCCCCAGGACTGGCTGGTGGCGCTGGACGAGCGCGGCTCGCTGCTCGACTCGGTGGAGCTGAGCCGCTACGTCGCGAAGGCGCAGACGGGTGCGAAGGATTTGCTCTTCATCATCGGCGGGGATGAGGGGCTGGATGCGAAGGTGCGCGACGCGGCGAACCTCACGCTGTCCCTGTCGAAGATGACGCTGCCGCACCGGCTGGCGCGGGTGGTGCTCATCGAGCAGCTCTACCGCGCCTTCACCATCCTCAAGGGCGAGCCCTACCACAAGTAGGCAGCCGGGCGGGCCCGGGCGCTCCGGGCCTGCCCCGTCAGGGCGGGGATGGGCGTGGCGTCTGCGGGGGCATGAGCACCGCCGCCTCCTCCGCTACCCCCTCCTCCGCGCCCATGGCGCAAGTCCGCGTCATCGCCTCGCCCCAGTCCTGGGTGGAGGGCGAGGCCGTGCGCCAGCTCGAAGCCATGGCGCGACTGCCCGGCATGCGACTGGCGGTGGGACTCCCGGACCTGCACCCCGGCAAGGGGGCCCCGGTGGGCGCCGCCTTCACGTCGGAGGGCTTCGTCTACCCCTACCTCGTCGGCAACGACATCGGCTGTGGCATGGGCCTGTTCGACGTGGACCTGCTGGCGCGCAAGGCGAAGCCAGAGCGGTGGGCGGCGAAGCTGGATTTGGAGGGGCCGTGGAGCGGGGACGTGGACGGCTTCCTCTCGGAGCATGGCGTGAAGGCCACCGGCTTCGAGGCGGCGCTGGGCACGGTGGGCGGTGGCAACCACTTCGCGGAGGTGCAGCGGGTGGACGCGGTGCACGACGCGGAGGCCTTCGCGGCGCTGGGGCTGGCGGCGGACCGGTTGCTCCTGCTGGTGCACTCCGGCTCTCGCGGGCTGGGCGAGGCGATTCTCCGGGCCCACGTGGACCGTCACGCGGCGGGCGGGCTGGTGGATGACTCCGCGGAGGCACGCAACTACCTCGCGCGGCATGACCATGCAGTGGAGTGGGGCCGGGCCAACCGGGCGCTGGTGGCGCGGCGGGTGCTGGACGGAATCGGAGCCCTCGGTCGTCGCGTCCTGGACGTGTGCCACAACAGCGTCACCCCGCTCCGGGTGGACGGAGGCACGCAGTGGCTGCACCGCAAGGGCGCGGCCCCGTCGGACGAGGGGCCGGTGGTGATTCCCGGCAGCCGGGGTGCGCTGAGCTATCTGGTGGCGCCGGTGGGAGACGGGACGGGCAACGCGCACAGCCTGGCGCACGGCGCCGGCCGCAAGTGGACGCGCACCGCCGCCCGGGAGCGCATGCGCGAGCGCTTCACCGCGGAGTCCCTCACGCGCACCACCTTCAAGAGCCACGTGGTGTGTGAGAACAAGGACCTCCTCTTCGAGGAGGCGCCGCCCGCGTACAAGGCCATTGACCGGGTGGTGACGGACCTGGTGGAGGCGGGCCTCGTCCGGGTGGTGGCCACGCTGGCGCCCGTGCTGACGTACAAGACGCGCGCCCGGGGGGAGTGACGGCCACCCGGCAGCCAGGAAGAGGGGCTGGCGCTTTTTGTCCTCTCCGCCCGCCGCCCGCGTGGTTAGGGTTCGGCCATGACTCCCGCGCACAAGGTCCTGCTCTGCATCCTGGACGGCTGGGGCATCCGCCAGGAGCGTGATGCGAATGCCATCCTCCTGGCTGGCACGCCCCACCTCGACAAGCTGGCGAGCCCCTACCCCTTCACCGAGCTGCAGACGGCCGGCCTGGCCGTGGGCCTGCCCGAGGGGCAGATGGGCAACTCGGAGGTGGGCCACACCAACATCGGCGCTGGCCGAGTCGTCTACCAGGACCTGGTGCGCATCAACCGCGCCGCTGAGTCCGGCGAGCTGGGCCAGAACCCCGTGCTCCGCGCGGCCATGGACGGCGTGAAGGCGGACGGCAAGGCGCTGCACCTGCTCGGGCTGGTGTCTCCCGGCGGCGTGCACTCGTCCATGGAGCACCTGTACGCGCTGCTGCGCGCCGCGCGTGAGCGGGGTGTCCCCCACGTCTATGTGCACGCCTTCCTGGACGGTCGCGACACGCCGCCGCAGAGCGCGCTGGGCTACGTGGAGGAGCTGGAGCGCTTCCTCCACGAGACGCATGCCGGCCGCATCGCCACGGTGAGCGGGCGCTACTACGCCATGGACCGCGACAAGCGGTGGGACCGGGTGCAGCTCGCCTACGAGGCGCTGGTGTACGGCAGGGGCCCCAAGGCACCGGACGCGCTGAGCGCCATCCGCGCGTCCTACGCGGAGAAGGTGACGGACGAGTTCGTGAAGCCCACGGTGCTGGCCAGCGGCGACGGCACGCCGGTGGGCCGCATCCAGGACGGCGACACGGTGCTCTTCTTCAACTTCCGCGCGGACCGGGCCCGGGAGCTGACGAAGGCGCTCGCGTACCCGGACTTCAAGGAGTTCGACCGGGGTGGACTGCGGCTGGGCCGCTACGTCTGCATGACCCAGTACGATGAGACTTTCGACTTGCCGGTGGCCTTCGCGCCGGACCAGCCGCAGGACATCTTCCCGGAATTGCTGTCCCAGAGGGGCCTGCGCCAGCTGCGCACGGCGGAGACGGAGAAGTACGCGCACGTGACGTTCTTCTTCAACGGCGGCCGCGAGGTGGTGTACCCGGGCGAGGACCGGTACATGGTGCCCAGCCCGCGCGACGTGAAGACGTACGACTTGAAGCCGGAGATGGCCGCGCGCGAGGTGACGGCGGAGCTGGTGCGGCGTCTCGACTCGGGGACGTACGACTTCGCGCTGGTGAACTTCGCCAACCCGGACATGGTGGGCCACAGCGGCCGGCTGGACGCGGCGATGCAGGCGGTGCGGGTGGTGGACGAGTGCCTCGGCGTGCTCGGCAAGGCGTGCGAGCGCAATGGCTGGGTGCTGGCCATCTCCGCGGACCACGGCAACTGCGAGCAGATGGTGGACCCGGTGACGGGCGAGCCGCACACCGCGCACACCCTCAACCCCGTCCCCTTCCACCTCATCCACCCGGCCTTCCGGGGACAGAAGCTGCGGCCGGGCATCCTCGCGGACATCGCCCCCACGCTGTGCAAGGTGATGGGGCTGCCGCAGTCGAAGGAGATGAACCGGATGGGGCTGCTGCCGTGAGCAGCACGGGGCGGTGACGTGCTGAAGGCGCTGCTCGACTTGCTCTACCCGCCTTCGTGCATCGCCTGCGCGAAGGTGCTGCCGGGCCCCGGCGCCTTCTTCTGCGAGGCGTGCGACACCGCGCTGGAGCGGCTGCCTCCGGCGTGCTGCCGCACCTGCGCGGAGCCCGGGACGTTCCCCGGCGGAGCCTGTCATCGGTGCCGCGCGGCACCGCCGCCGTTCTCCCGTGCCTGGGCCCCCTTCTCCCACGAGGGGCCCATGGCGCGCGCCATCCACCGCTTCAAGTACGAGGACCACCCGGAGCTGGCCGCGCCGCTGGGCGAGCTGCTCGCGGACGAGGCCCGCGACTTCCTGGGCCGGGCGCCCTCCTTCGTGGTGGCGCTGCCGCTGCACACCCGCCGCTACCACGCGCGCAAGTATGACCAGGCCCAGCTCCTCGCCGGCACGCTGGCCAAGGCCACGGGGCGCGAGTCGCCAACAGGCTGGCTCACTCGCACCCGCGAGACGCAGCGGCAGGTGGGGCTGAGCGAGTCGGAGCGCGTGAGCAACGTGGCCAGCGCCTTCACCGCCGCGCCACTCGTGAAGGGCCGCGAGGTGCTGCTGGTGGATGACGTCTTCACCACGGGCTCCACCGCTCGCGCCGCCGCCACCGCGTTACGTGAAGCCGGCGCCGTGCGGGTGGAGGTGCTGACCGTGGCGCGGGCCTTCAGCCTCACCTGAACAGGGCCGCCAGCCTCCTTCGCGTGCGGAGCCCCTCCATGGAAGCTCGCACGCTCCCAGGCGCGGCAGGGCTGACCGGGCCAGCCGGCCTTCCCTCCTGAAGCATGCACGGCCGGTGAGTCTCACGGCATGGAAGCGCTCGCCGCTGTCCACCGCCTGGTCACCTTCGCACCTTGCCCTCCTGCCTCATGACGAAGCGGGATAGCCTCGCCGCATGCGCTGGCCCCTGCCCCTCCTCTTCGCACTCCTCGCCCTCCGCTGCGCCCACGCGCCCGAATCGCAGCCTCCCGCACCCCAGCCCGTGGCAGCGGCGCCGGCATATCCGGAGCCCCAGCCCCCCGCGCTGCGGCTGCCCGACACGGTCCGCCCCGTCCTCTACCACCTGGACCTGAAGCTCCTCCCCGCCGAGCCCACGTTCACCGGCTCCGTCACCATCGACGTGGAGGTGAGCGAGCCCGTGCGCCAGGTATGGCTGCATGGCCAGAACCTGGAGATAACGCAGGCCCGCGTCGAGACTGGCGAGCGCACACTGGAGGCCCGCGCCGTCACCGCGAGCGAGGGGCGCCTGGGCCTGCTGCTGCCCGAGCCGCTCCCCGCGGGCAAGGCCCGCATCCACCTGAGCTTCACCGGCAAGGTGGACCGTGAGCGCAGCCGGGGTCTCTACGGCGTGGAGGAGCGCGGCGAGCCGTACCTCTACACCTTCTTCGAGCCCGTGGACGCGCGCCGCGCCTTCCCCTGCTTCGACGAGCCGGGCTTCAAGGTGCCGTGGCGCCTGCGCTTCACGGTGAAGTCCGGGCACGTGGCGCTGGCCAACCACGCCATCGTCTCGCGCGAGCCGCTGCCGGAGGGACTGGAGCGCGTCACCTTCGCGGAGAGCCGTCCCATGCCGAGCTACCTCGTGGCCTTCATGGTGGGCCCCTTCGACGTGGTGGACGCGGGCACAGTGGGGCGCAAGGCCGTGCCGCTGCGCTTCATCGTCCCGCGCGGCCGGGGCCCGGAGACGGCGTACGCGGCCAGCGTCACCCCGCGCATCGTCACGCAATTGGAGGACTTCTTCGACCAGCCGTACCCGTACGAGAAGCTCGACGTGGCGGTGGTGCCCCGCTACTGGGGCACCATGGAGCACCCGGGCCTGGTGGCGCTCGGGCAGCCGCTCACGCTCATCCCTCCCGGCGAGGAGACGCTCGCGCGCCGCAAGTGGTACGTCACCATCGCCAACCACGAGCTGGGCCACTACTGGTTCGGCAACATCGTCACGTGCAGGTGGTGGGACGACATCTGGCTCAACGAGTCCCTCACCTCGTGGCTGGACAGGAAGACGGTGGAGACCTTCGACCCGAGCTGGGGCTTCGCGCGGGAGGCGAGCATGGGCGCGGTGTCCTTCGCGCTCGACTCGGATGCGCTCGCGGCCGCGCTGCCCGTGCGCAAGCCGGCGGACACGCATGACGACGTGCTCGGCGCCTTCGACAACGGCACCACCTATGCCAAGGGCTCGGCGGTCATCGGCATGTTCGAGGCGTGGCTCGGCCCGGAGCGCATGCGAGACTTGCTGCGCGGCTACGTCCGCGAGCACGCCTGGAAGCCGGTGACGTCCGAGGACTTCGCCACCACGCTCTCCAAGGCCGCCGGCCCGGACGTGGCCAAATCCTTCCGGAGCTTCCTCGACCAGCCCGGCGCCCCGCGCATCTCCGCCGAGCTCCAGTGCAAGCCCGGCACGCCGACGCGCCTGAAGCTGTCCCAGGAGCGCTTCCTGCCGGCCGGCTCCACCGCCAGCGCCGCCCAGACGTGGTCGGTGCCGGTGTGCGTGCGCGCTGGGACTGGCGGCGGCTCCCACCGGGTCTGCACGCTGCTCACCGAGGCGACGGGCGAGCTGTCGCTGCCCATGCGGGACTGCCCGAAGTGGCTCCTGCTCAACGCGGGTGGCACCGGTTACTACCGCGCGGGCTACTCGCGCGAGCAGCTCGCGCGGGTGCTGGCCGCGCCCCCGTCGCAGCTGACGGTGGAGGAGCGACTGGCGCTGCTGGCGGACGTGGAGGCCGCGGTGCGCCGGGGCGACCTGCCGCTCGGCGAGGCGCTGCGGCTCGTCCCCACCACCGCGAGCGACAAGGAGCGCACCATCGTCCAGCGCGGCGCGCGGCTGCTGCAGCTCGTGAACGAGGACGGTCTGTCCGCGGCGGAGCGCGCCCGCTTCCGGACGTGGGTGGGCGAAGTCTACGGCCCCCGGGCACGCGCGCTGGGCTGGGAGCCCAGGCCGGGCGACAGCGACGAGGTGAAGCAGGAACGCTCGCGCCTGCTGGAGCTGGCGACGGCGCGCGGTGAGGACCCCGTCCTCGTCCGCGAGGCGGGCCGGCTCGCGCGGGCGTGGCTGGGCGACCGGAAGGCCGTCCACCCGGAGGCGGTGCCCCTGGTGCTGGCGGTGGCGGCGCGCAACGGGGACCGGGCGCTCTTCGACACGCTGCTCAAGGAGGCGCGTGGGACGCAGGACCGGAACGAGCGCAGCCGGATGCTCACCGCGCTCGCCGTGTTCCGTGAGCCCGCGCTGGTGCGCGAGGCGCTGGCCCTCGTGTCGGGCACGGAGTTCGACCCGCGCGACACCCGGCCCCTCCTCACGGGCGCCTTCATGATGCCCGAGACGCGCGAGCTGGCGTGGGCCTTCTACCGCGAGCACTTCGACACGCTCGCGGGGCGGCTGCGCTCGGACGAGCTGGGCTGGCTCGTCGGGCTCGTGGGCAACCTCTGCGACGAGCAACGCGCCGCGGAGGTGGAGGCCTTCCTCGGGCCGCGCGTCTCGCGCCTGGAGAACGCACCGCGCGCGCTCGTCCGGGCCCGGGAGTCCATCCGCCTGTGCGCCGAGTCCGACCGGCTCCACCGGCAGGGCGTGCAGACCTTCCTGCGCGCTCCCCCCACGGTGCCCGGCCCCCGTCCGACGCGCTGAGGCAGAGGAGAATGAATCGCCCCGCCGGGCCCGTCGCGTTACACAGCCCCCATGTTCGACGCCGCACGCTACCTGGAGCGCCTCGGGGTGGACGCGGGCTTGCCGCTCGCCGAGCTCCACCGCGTCCACCTCCAGTCCATTGCCTTCGAGAACCTCGACATCCACCTGAAGCGGCCCATCCTCCTCGACGAGGATGCCTTCTTCGACAAGGTCATCGTCCAGCGGCGCGGTGGGTTCTGCTACGAGCTCAACGGGCTCTTCGCCCGCCTGCTGCGGACGCTCGGGCACGACGTGACGCTGCTCTCGGCGCGCGTGGCCACGCAGCCCGACGGTGGCGCCTATGGCCCCGAGTTCGACCACCTGGCGCTCCTGCTGGAGGACGCCTCGGGCCGCTGGCTGGTCGACGTCGGCTTCGGCGACTGCTTCCTGGAGCCGCTGCGATTCGACGAGCGTGGTGTCCAGGTGCAGGACGGGCGCGGCTACCGGCTCGCCGAGGAGGGTGAGTCACTCGTCCTCTGGCGCGAGGCTGCAACGGAGGGCTGGGAGGCCCAGTACGTCGTCTCCCCCATCCCTCGCCAGCTCGCGGACTTCGCCAGCATGTGTCACCACCAGCAGACGTCTCCGGACTCCATCTTCACGCAGCGCCGCCTGTGCACCCGGGCCACCCCCGACGGACGCATCACCCTCAAGGAGGGAATGCTCGTCGTCACCACGGGCGGTGTCCGCCACGAGCAGTCGCTCCCGGACGAGGCCGCCTGGAGGGACGCGCTCGCTCGGCACTTCGACATCACCCTCCCCAAAGGCGGGTGACGGACGTGCGACACGTGGCGCAGCGACACCCACCTCCGACCCAGGCTGCCATGCAACCGGAGGCCCTCTTGTCATCTACCCGTCAAAGCGGTACGCCTTTGATTGCAACTTCCGGAAGCAACGGAGCGCACTCCAGAACCGACATCATGATGAACGCCGGCACACCCGGGAACGCCGAGCCGTACCTCCACTTCGTGGTGGGCGGCGAGCACTACGCCGCGCCCGCCGCGCATGTGGCGGGTGTGGTACCCGAGGCTCAGCTGGAGCCGCTCCTGGGCGCACCGCCCCACGTTCGCGGGGTCCTCGTCCAGGAAGGCCAGGCCGTCCCGGTGGTGGACCTGTCCCACCTGCTGGGTCAGGCGTTGCGCACGGTTCGGACGCGGCCCACGGTGGTGGTGGCGCAGGTGCACTGCTGCGGGGAGCCGCTGCGGCTGGGCCTCGCGGTGGACGGCGTGGGCGCTCCGCTGCAGCTGTCCGCACGCGACGTGGTGCCGGCGCCCTCCTTCGGCGCCGCCATGCCGGTGGACTTCCTGGTGGGCATGGGCCGGCACGGCGAGGGGCTGGTGCTGCTGATGGACGTGGCGCGCGTCCTCTCCGAGCCCCAGCTCCACAAGGCCCTGATGCTGGTCTCCCCGGCCGGGCCAAAGGCCCACGGGAACTGACGCACCCGCACCTACCTCGTCACCTGTCGCACCCTTGGTGACGTTTTCGGTTGCCTGCCCGCCACCCGGGGCCGCATGCAGGGGAAGGCCCTGAAAGGGTCACCTGTTCATCGCCGTCGGCGCCCCCGTTTCCAGGCCGGGCGCCCCCTACCGTAGACGTCAACGAGGAGAACGGATGTCCCGCTTCACATGGCTGGCCGCGGTTTTCGTGCTCACCTGCCCGCTCTGGGCGCAGGCGAGGCCGGCAGCGGACGAGACAGCGCGAGGCTACGCGGCCGAGGCCCTGAAGCAGGCCTCCTCCCCCCGGGGCGCCGCCACCCTGCTGCGGATGCACTCCCTGATAGACGACCTGGAGGACCTGGCACCCCTCCTCAATACCTACTCCCTCATCGCCTCGCGGCGCTCGTCGGACCCGAGCACCCGCGCCACCGCGCAACTGCTGCTGCTCGACACCGAGCGCTCCCGGGGCCGGCTGGTGCGGGCCAACGAGGTGAAGCAGTGGCTGGGCTTCGTCGGCGACTACTACGTCGTCGGTGGCTTCGAGAACGAGGGCAAGGCCGGCTGTGACACGGACTTCGGCCCCGAGGCCGCCAACCTGGACCTGACCGCCACGTACCCTGGCGCCAAGGGCCGCGAGGCGACCTGGCGCAAGCTGACCGCGAACACCGCGGACGGGTACGTGGACCTTGCCACGGCGGTGCGGCCCAACCGTGAGACGGTGGCCTATGCCGTCACCTGGCTGGAGGCGCCCAACGAGACGCGCGTGTCCATGGGCGTGGGCACCTCCGGCGCGTTCCGCCTGTGGGTGAACGGGCAGCTGGCCGCGAAGGAGGACCGCTACAACCTCCCCCGGCCGGACCAGTCCCGCGTGTCCGTGAAGCTGCGCAAGGGCCTCAACCGCGTCCTCGTGAAGGTGTGCCAGGAGTCCGGCCCGCTGGGCTTCTACCTGCGCCACGAGTCCCCCGCCGTGCGCGCGTCGCTGCCGGCGAAGGCGCCGGCCCTGGAGCGCGGCGCCGCCCCCGCCCCGCAGCCGCTGCCCACCCTCACCTCCGCGCTGCGCGCCCTGGTGGAGAAGGACCCCGCGGACGCCGAGCTGCGCGGCGACTATGCCCGCGTGCTGGGCTTCTTCCGCGCCTATGACGAGCGCGAGCACACCGCCACCGTGGAGGCCGCGCGCGCGGCCGAGGCCGACCCGAAGAACGCGCGCCTGCAGCTGCTCGCCGCCGGCCAGCAGCGCGACGACCTGAACGAGCGCCGCCGCTTCCTGGAAGCGGCCCTGAAGGCGGACCCCGACTTCGCCGAGGCGCGCGTGGCGCTGGCGGACCACGAGCTGGACCGCGGCCACCCGGAGCGCGTGCCCGCGTTGGTGTCCCCCGTGCTGGAGAAGGACCCGGACTCCGTGAGCGCCCGGCTGATGCTGGCGCGTGCCTACGAGGCGCTGGACGAGCGCCCGCGCGCCAATGCCATGGTGGAGGAGACCTTCCGCCGCCAGCCGCGCGTGCCCCGCGCGGCGCGCGCCGCGGCCCAGGCGTCCCGGCAGATGGGCCGCAACCGCGAGGCCATGGACCGGATGCGCGTGGTGCTGGCGCTGCGCTTCGACGACGTGACGACGCGCCGAGGCCTGGCCTCGCTGCTGGCGGACGCCGGCCAGGTGGAGGCCGCCCAGCGCGAGTACTCGCAGCTGGTGGCCCTCA
This sequence comes from Pyxidicoccus trucidator, assembly GCF_010894435.1. Lineage (NCBI taxonomy): Bacteria > Pseudomonadati > Myxococcota > Myxococcia > Myxococcales > Myxococcaceae > Pyxidicoccus > Pyxidicoccus trucidator. Next base: position 782,986 of record NZ_JAAIXZ010000001.1, read on the forward strand.
ACCCCTTCGACAACGGCGCGCGCGTGCGGCTGGCGGAGCTGAAGGCCAACAACGGCGCGGTGGACCAGGCCGTGGCCCTCTTCGGTGAGGCCCGCGCGCTGTCTCCGGACGAGCCCGAGGTGTACGAGCGCGAGGGCCGCGCCCTGCTGGCCGCCGGCCGCCGTGAGCCGGCGCTGGCCGCCTTCGAGAAGTCCCTGGCCCTGCGCCCGCAGAACCCGGGCCTGAAGGAAGCCCTGCGCACCCTCAAGGGTGAGACGTCCGGCGCGGGCATGCAGTACCTGGTGGACTCGAAGGGGCTGGACAAGGAGGCGGAGGCCTACGTCCACGAGGACGCCCTCTACCTGGTGGACAGCACCTACGTGCGCGTCCAGAAGAGCGGCCTGTCCAGCCGCCTGCACCAGCAGGTGGTGAAGGTGCTGAACGCGCGCGGCGTGGAGTCCTTCCGGATGATGCCCATCACCTACTCGCCGGACCGCCAGGAGGTCCGCATCCTGAAGGCCCGCGTGGTGAAGGCGGACGGCTCCGTGGTGGAGAGCTACGGAGAGAACGACCGCAACATCAACGAGCCGTGGACGGGCATGTACTACGACGCCCGCGCCAAGGTGCTGACCTTCCCCTCGCTGGCCGCTGGCGACACGCTGGAGCTGACGTACCGGCTGGACGACACCGCGCAGGAGAACCTCCTCTCCGACTACTGGGGTGACGTGGAGAGCGTGCAGGGCGTCTACCCGAAGGTGCGCTTCCAGTACCTCGTGGACATGCCGAAGGAGCGCCCCCTCTACTGGAACAAGAGCAAGCTCACCGGCGTGCAGGGCGCGCAGGAGCAGCTGGACGGAGGGCGCGTGCTCTACCGCTGGAACGCGAAGCACGTGTCCAAGGTGGTGCCGGAGCCGGGCATGCCGGGCTGGGCCGAGGTGGCGCAGAACCTCCACGTCTCCACGTACCAGACGTGGGACCAGGTGGGCCGCTACTGGTGGGGCCTCGTCCGCGACCAGCTCCAGCCCAACGCCGAGCTGCGGCAGACGGTGGACACGGTGCTGCAGGGCGTGGACCGCAAGGACGAGCTGGCGGTGGTGCGCGCCATCTACAACTTCGTGGTGACGAACACGCGCTACGTCGCGCTGGAGTTCGGCATCCACGGCTACAAGCCCTACCGGGTGGACCGCGTGCTGGCGCGCCGCTTCGGTGACTGCAAGGACAAGGCGAGCCTCATCCACTCCATGCTGCGGGTGGCGGGCGTGGACAGTAAGCTGGTGCTGCTGCGCATGCGCAACCTGGGCGCCATCGGCGAGGAGCCGGCGAGCCTGGCGGCCTTCAACCACGCGATTGCGTACGTGCCCAAGTACGACCTGTACCTGGATGGCACGGCGGAGTTCCACGGCGCCAAGGAGCTGCCCAGCGCGGACCGGGTGGCCAACGTGCTGGTGGTGGAGCCGGACGGCAAGAGCACCTTCCTCACCACGCCGGAGTCGAAGGCGCAGGACAACGCCACGCGCCTGACGCTGGACGTGGCGCTGACCGCGTCGGGCGGCGCCGACATCACGGGCGCGAGCACGGTGGGCGGGCAGAGCGCGCCGGACTACCGCCGGGCGTACCGGCCGGAGGCCACGCGCAAGTCCACCTTCGAGCGCGCCTGGGCGCAGAGCTTCCCCGGCCTGACGGTGACCGAGGTGAAGCTGAACGACACCACGCGCCTGGACGACGACGTGGCCCTGGACTTCAAGATGCACATCCCCCGCTACGCGGAGGTGCTGCCCAACGGCATGCGCTTCCTGCCCTTCGGCACGGGCCGCACGTACCAGCAGGCGTATGCGTCGCTCGCCGAGCGCCGCTTCGACCTGATGATGCAGGGCCCGTGGCTGAACAGCTTCGCGCTGCGCTACACGCTGCCCGCGGGCTGGACGGTGGCGGAGCTGCCGCAGGCAGTGGAGGAGACCACCAGGTTCGGCTACGTGAAGCTGAGCTACAAGATGGAGGGCGGCAAGCTGGTGGCGGAGGGAGAGATGGCCCTCACCGAAGCGCGCGTGAAGGCGGAGGACTACGCCGCGTTCCGCGAGTTCCTCGGCCGCGTGGACCGGGCCTTCGGGCGCCGGGTGCTCATCCAGGGCCCCGGCAACCGCACCGCGTCCGCGGCGCAGTAACCCCTCCGGAGGGGTCATTCCTCCAGCAGGGAATGGCCCCTCCGGCGCGCGCTACGGCCGGGAGGGAGTCCCCACGGCGGCCACGATGATGCGGCCGGTGATGGGCGGCGGCTCCTGCCCCATGCGCAGCGTGTTGACGGAGTAGACGAGGCGCCGCCGCAAGTCCCTCGTGGCGCCCATCCCGTTGTTGTAGCCGTGGCGGTCTCCGCTCTTCCCCCACAGCGTGATGCCATTGACCTCGAAGCGGGCGAGCCCCGCGCTGTAGCTGGCGCGCCCTCCGTCCACCGAGGGCACGTCCGGCACCGTGAACATCTCCTCCAGCTGCGCACGCGGCAGCAGCCGCCCCTTGAAGAGCGCAACGAGGAAGCGGTCCAGGTCGGCCGTCGTCGAAACCATCTCCCCCGCCGCCCAGGGCACGGACTGGCTGGCGTCGGTGACGTCCACCAGGCACAGCGCCCCATACGCGGTGGCGCCGGGCGGGCAGCCCGCCTCCTCCGGCGAGACGCTTTCGTAGCCACGGGCATGCGGCCCCGGAATCGTCACCTCGTTGCCGGGCACGAAGGTGTCCCGCAGGTGCAGCGGACGGAGGATGCGGTCCCTCACCTCGTGCCCGTAGGGACGGCCCGTGACCTTCTCGATGAGCAGCCCGGCGACGATGTAGCCGATGTTGCCGTAGTCCTGCTGCGTGCCCGGCTCGAAGCGGGGCCCCGGCGGGAGCGCCAGCGCGACGAGCTCTCGGGGAGTGAAGCGCCGGAACCGGTTCTCGAAGAACCACGCGGGGTCCTTCTGCGGCACCGGCACGCCGGGAAGTCCATGCGTGTGATTGAGCAACTGCCGCACGGTGATGGGCGCGTAGACGCCGTCGGGCAGCAGGCGCGGCAGGTAGTGCTGGACGGGCCGGTCCAGGTCCACCCGGCCCTCGGCGACGAGCTGCAGCACGACGGTGGCGGTGAACGTCTTGGTGATGCTGCCGATGCGGAAGCGCCCCTCCGCGAGCACCGGGGCGCCGGTGCGGAGGTCCGCCACTCCGGAGGCACCGAGCCAGTGGCCATCGGCGCCACTCACCCGGACCATGGCCCCGGTCACCTTCGTGTCCGGCAGGCCGGAGATGGCCTGACGCAGCGCCTCGCGGTCCAAGGGCGGCAGGGGCGCCGGTCTCGCGGCCTGTCCCAGCTCACCGGACTCCAGCTCGCTCACCTCGGGGGCACTTCCAACGGGAGCCTCCGGGCCGCAGGCCGGGGCCATGAAGCCCGCGAGCAATGCCATACCTACCCGAAGACCTCGGTGCAGGACCGCCATGTTCCATCTCCTGTCTGGGGAAGGCCGGCGCGCTGCCGGCTGGCGGATGGAACACCGGCACTGCACGGCGGTGTCACCCGCCGGAGTCCCCGAAGCGCCCGGCCTCAGGAGACCAGGCCGTTCAACAGCTTCCGGACATCGCCAGGCCCGTTCAGCCGGTAGGCGGCGCGCGAGGGCTTGTGCCCCGCGTGGATGGTGAGCCCGCCCTCTGGCATGGCCGCGAACATGTCCTCGTCGGTGCGGTCGTCTCCGATGGCCACCACCAGCGTGCCCGGTGGAAGGTCCTGGGTGGCCTCGCCCACCACGCGGCCCTTGTGCACTCCCTTGGGCCGCACCTCCACCACCCGGTCTCCCGGGAGGATGTCCATGGGCTGCCCGGCGAACGTCTCCGCCAGGAGCAGCCGCAGCTCGCGGGACTGATTGGCGCCGAACTCAGGGTCCACCTGCCGGTAGTGCCAGGCCAGCGACGCCGTCTTCTCCTCCACGAACGAGCCCGGCACTCGCGCACTGAAGGCGTCCAGCACCGGGCGCGCCTGGGCCTTCCACCCGAAGGACACGCCCTCCAGCATCCGCCACGGCTGGCCCGGCCGCGTGCGGGACCACAGGCCGTGCTCCGCGTGCAGGCTGATGGGCAGCTCCCCGAACCAGGCCTCCAGCGTCTCCCGGGGCCGGCCGCTGACGATACTCAGCGAGGTGCCCGGCCGCGCCAGCAGCTTCGCCAGCAGCTCCCGCAGCGCATCATCCGGCGCGGCCAGCTCCGGCCGGGGCGCGAAGCCCACCAGCGTACCGTCGTAATCGAGTAGCAGGTGCAGCCGGGAGGCCGCCTTCATCCGCTCCAGCACCTCGGGCCCGCCCGCCGTTGCCCGCACCGACGCGGTGGGCAATCCCTGGAGCCGGTCCAGGAAGCTGGCCGTCCACCAATGCACGTCGTGGGTCTTCACCTGGGCGCGCAGCTCCCGCATCCGCGAGTGGCGCTCGGCCTCGCCCATCTCCAGCGCCTGCTCAATCGCGTCCGCCATGGCCTCCACATCGAAGGCGTTGACGATGAGCGCGCTGCCCATCTCCGCGGCGGCGCCGGCGAACTCGCTGAGCACCAGCACGCCGTCCTCGTCCGGGCGCGCCGCGCAGAACTCCTTCGCCACCAGGTTCATGCCGTCCCGCACCGGCGTGACGAGCATGACGTCCGCCGCACGGTACAGCCCCACGAGCTGCTTCTCGTTGAAGGAGCGGTAGAGGTAGTGCACGGGCACGCTGTGGACGCCGCCGTACTGGCCGTTGATGCGGCCCACCAGCTCGTTCACCAGCTCGCGGTAGGTGGCGTAGTCTTCCACCTGGGTGCGGCTGGGCACGGCCACCTGGATGAAGCGCAGGCGCCCGCGCCACGAGGGCTCGCGCTCCAGCACGCGCTGGACTGCCAGCAGGCGCCGCGGAATGCCCTTGGTGTAGTCCAGCCGGTCGATGCCCAGGAGGACGCACTGGCCCTCGGCCTTCCGGCGCAGCGTGGCCACCTCCTCCAGCACGCCCGCGTCGTTGGCGAGCGTCTCGAAGGCCGTGGCGTCGATGCCCATGGGGAAGGCCCCCACCCGCACCTCGCGCCCGTCCCAGATGACGCGGTCGATGTCCGTGTCCAGCCCGAGCTGCCGCAGCAGCGCGCCGGAGAAGTGCCGCACGTAGCTCACCGTGTGGAAGCCGATGAGGTCCGCGCCCAGCAGGCCCTTGAGCAGCTCGAGGCGGCGGGGAAGCGTGCTGAAGATTTCGGACGACGGGAAGGGGATGTGGTGGAAGTAGCCGATGCGCGCCCCGGGCAACCGCTGGCGCAGCAGGCCCGGCACCAGCATGAGCTGGTAGTCGTGGACCCAGATGGTGTCCCCCGGCTGATAGTGGCGGACGACCAGGTCGGCGAAGCGCTCGTTGACCTTGCGGTAGACCTCCCAGTCCCGGTCCTGGCGGGGGATGCGGTCCACCATGTAGTGGCACAGCGGCCAGAGGACGCGGTTGGAGTAGCCCTCGTAGTAGCGGCTCACCTCGCTGGCGCTGAGGTACAGCGGCACGCAGCGCAGTCCCTCGAGCTGCGCCTCCACCTTGGCGCGCTGGGCATCCGTCAGGCGTGAAACATCCCCGGGCCAGCCCAGCCACACGCCGCCGGAGCGCTCATGTGGGCGGCTCAGGCCGGTGGCCAGGCCACCCGCGCTGCGCACCACGGTGACGCTGTCCTTCTCAGCCTTGACGGTGACGGGGAGACGGTTCGATACGAGCAGGAGTCGGGACATAAAGGGCCACCTGACCCTTATTCACTCCCCTCCTGAATGACCATCGCCGAAACGGGCATCGTGCTGGATGGTGGACCCTCGCGCCCTGCCGGCGGGGCCCAGCCCAGGCGGGACAGCAGCGCCGGCTCGCGGCCGGGCTTCCAGATGAAGGCATCCAGGACGTAGTGCGTGGCCTGCGGCAGTGCAAGCAGCGGCACCACCAGCGCGAGCAGGTCCGCCGGCAGCTCCACGGTGCTTGTCCCGAAGAGGGTGGCGCGCTCGTGCCAGATGAGCCAATCCCAGAACAGCTCCTCTGTCAGCGCCAGCGCCACGAGGAAGAGGAGGAAGCCGGGCAGCCCGGCGCGCAGGAGGGTACTCCCCACGCCATAGTCCCCCTCCGCGTGCCGCCCGCGTGCGTAGCGGAACAGCAGCGCGAAGTACGGCACGCCGTGCAGCGTGATGTTCATCACAGTGAAGGCGAAGTCATCGCGCGCCAGGACGATGCCGCCGAACCACGCCACCCAGGTGGCCGCCACCAGCAGCACCTTGCCCACCTGCACACCCTCACCCCTCGCCACACGCAGCACCTGGAAGCCCACCCAGGCCGCGAGGACGACGGCATGCATGGCCAGCGACACCGTCCCCACCCAGCGGGGCAGGCCGGACAGGAAGTCCCCCTCCACGAACCACCAGAAGTCGCGGGGAAGGTTCGCGTGCCACCAGACGACAGGCCCCAGGGTGGCGGCGTAGATGGCGGCGGCGTCCAGCCGGCGCTCGGCGGTGGAGGCGCGGGCCTTGCGGCCGTAGAGGGCCACCCAGCCGTACTGCTGGCGGACGAAGTGCGACAGGGCCACGTAGGCGAACAGCGTCCAGAAGGCCCGGGGCGAGGCGAGGTGCGCCACCACACCCGTGACGTAGGCGACGAGCGGCGCGCCCAGGTAGAGGCCGGGGCGGCGGCGCAGCTCGCCCACGTCCAGGTAGGTGCGGAACAGCGTGGACCAGACGTGGGCCACGTCCACGCAGACGACGAAGAGGACCCAGGCCCACAGCGGCGTGTCCCCCACCGCGCCCAGCCACGGCGCGGCGAGCACGAAGAGCACGGAGAGCAGCGCGCTGCCGGCGAAGACAGTCAGGTCCACTCCCGGGCTGAACAACCAGCCCTGGGAGGGCGAGAAGAGACGGGGCATCGGAGGGCCCAGGCTACCACCGGAACGTCCGGGCCCGGCTCACTCCGAAGGCACGTCGTTGGCCAGATGCGACGACAGGCCGCCGTCGACCACCAGCGCACTGCCGTTGATGTAGCCGCCGTGAGGCCCGACGAGGAAGGCCACCACCTTTGCCACCTCCTCGGGGGTTCCGAACCTCCTGGCGGGAATCCTCCGCAGCAGCTCCGTCCTCGACGCCGGGTCCGCGTTCAGCAGCATCTCCGTGTCGATGTAGCCCGGACAGACGGCGTTGCAGGTGATGCCAAAGGCGCCCCACTCGGCTGCGAGGCTCCGGGTGTAGCCGATGAGCGCATGCTTGGTGGCCGCATAGGTGGACGAGCGCGCGCCACCAAACAGGCCCTGGATGGAGGAGATGTTCACGATGCGCCCGTACCGCCCCGCCTTCATGCGGGGGAGTGCCCATCGGCAGAGGTGGTAGACGCCATCCACATTCACCCCGAACAAGGCCTCCCACTCCTCATTGGAGACCTCGTCCGCGCGATGAAAGGGCCCACCGACCCCGGCGTTGTTCACGATGATGCCGGGGACGCCCAGGCTCGCCTCGACTCTGGCGAGCGTCGCATCCACCGCGGCCCCGTTCGCGACATCGCAGACGAAGGAGTGTGCCTGGGCACCGGCGGCCACCAGCTTCTTCTCGAGTCTGGACAGGGCCTCCGCATCACGGGCCAGCAGGACCACCCGCCGACCGCTCTCCGCGAGCGCTTCCGCAATCGCCGCGCCGATTCCCCGACTGGCTCCGGTGACGAGCGCGAGGTTCACATCCGGTTGCACCGCCATCACAGCACTCCCTTTGACGGAAGAAGGCGAATCTCATCGACCCGCACGTTCAAGGGCTTCCGGGCGACCTCCCAGATACTCTGGGCCACGTCTTCCACGGTCAGCATGTCGGCCGCGCTGAACTCCGGGCGCGACTTCCAGAACGAGGTGTAGACGGCCCCCAGGGAGATGAGCGTGGCCCGGATGGAATGGTCCTTCCCTTCCTCGTTCAAGACTCCCGTCAGCCCTCTGACACCATGCTTGGAAGCGGCATAGGCCGCGTTCAGGGGCAGGGTGAGGTGGTCGCTCACGGAGCCGATGTGGACGATTCTCCCGCCCGCCCCCGCCTTCATGCGCTTGAACGCTTCGCGCGAGCAGAGGAAGGCCCCGGTCAGGTTCACCTCGAGAGTCCTGCGCCAATCCTGAACCGAGGTGTCCGCGATGGACGTGAAGACGCCGACGCCCGCGCAGTTGACCAGCAGGGAGAGCGGGCCCAGCTCCTTCTCCGCTTTCTCGAACAGCGCCGCCACGGAGGCCTCATCCGTGATGTCGACGCACATCCCGTCCGGCGTCTCGGGCCTCACGTCGTTCGCGGCGCACACGACGCGCAGCCCCTCCGCCCGGAGCCTGTCGATGACGGCCTTGCCGATGTCGCCGGTCCCACCGACGACGATTGCACTCCTCACGCCCATGCGCTGCGCCTTTCCAGGTTCTTCCAGGGGAGTGTAGGACGAATCGTCGCAATGAAGCTCTCGCTCGCTCCACCCGCCTCGTGAAGAGCGCGCCTAGCGCACGACGATGTTGACGATTCTGTCGGGCACGATGATGACCTTGCTCACCGTCTTCCCGCCCTCCAACTGGCGGACCACGTTGGGCAGGGCCAGCGCCTGCTCGCGCACCTCGGCCTCCGGCGTGCCGCGCTCCAGCTCCAGGCTGCCGCGCAGCTTGCCGTTCACCTGGACGGCGTACGTCACCTGGGCATCCACCGTGAGCGCCACGTCGAACGTGGGCCAGTCCTGCTCCAGCAGGAAGCCCTTCCCGCCGAGCCGCTCCCACGCCTCGTCTCCCAAATGCGGCGCGAAGGGGCCCACCAGCTTCACCAGCGTGACCAGGTCCTCGCGGGTGCTGCCCTTCAAGGTCAGCTCGTTCGTGTAGGTCATCAACGCGGCGATGGCGGTGTTGAACTGGAGGCGCTCCAGGTCCGCCGCCACGCGCTGAATCGTCTTGTGCCGCAATTTCAAGTGTGGGTCGCCCTCGGGAGCGCGCAACGGCTCATGCTCCTCGACCAGGCGCCAGACGCGGCGCAGGAAGCGGCCGCAGCCCTCGATGGCGCGCGGGTCCCACGGTTTGGACAGCTCGAACTCGCCCATGAACAGCTCGTACAGGCGCAGCACGTCCGCGCCATGCTCGGCCACCACGCTGTCCGGGTTGACGCCGTTGAGCTTGGACTTGGCCATCTTCTCGACCTGGACGCGCAGCTTCTCGCCCGTGGCACGGAGGAAGGCCTCATCGCCGCGCAGCTCCACCTCGGACAGCTCGTGGTAGTGCTCCGCCGCGTCCTGGTACGTGTACGCCAGCACCGTGCCCTGGTGGCGCAGCTTCTTGAAGGGCTCCTTCGTGGAGACGTGGCCCAGGTCGAACAACACCTTGTGCCAGAAGCGCGCGTAGAGCAGGTGCAGCACCGCGTGCTCGGCGCCGCCCACGTACAGGTCCACGCTCATCCACTGCCGCTCGGCCTCCTTCGACCAGGGCTCGCTGGCGTTCGTCGGGTCCAGGTAGCGCAGGTAGTACCAGCACGAGCCCGCCCACTGCGGCATGGTGTTCGTCTCGCGGCGGCCCGGGCCGTCGCACTGGGGGCAGCGCGTCTCCAGCCACTCGGGGATGGTGGCCAGCGGGGACTCGCCGGTGCCGGAGGGCTTGTAGCGCTCGACCTCGGGCAGGGTGACGGGGAGCTGGTCCTCGGGTACGGGCACCGCGCCGCACTTCGCGCAGTGGACGATGGGGATGGGCTCACCCCAGTAGCGCTGGCGCGAGAAGATCCAATCGCGCAGGCGATAGCTCACCGTGCGCCGGCCCTGGCCGCGCGCCTCCAGCATGGCCACCACCCGCTGCTTGGCCTCGGCCGTGGGCAGGCCGTCCAGCTCGCCCGAGCCCACCGCGATGCCGTCGCCCGTGAAGGCCTCGCCGGGCTCTGGCGCCGCCTCGTCCACCGGACGCACCACCTCGCGGATGGGCAGGCCGAACTTCAACGCGAAGTCCTGGTCTCTCTGGTCATGCGCGGGCACGGCCATGATGGCGCCGGTGCCGTAGGTGGCCAGGACGTAGTCGGCAATCCAGATGGGGATGCGCTCGCCGTTGACGGGATTGATGGCGTGACTGCCCGTGAAGGCGCCCGTCTTCTCCTTGGCCAGCTCCGTGCGCTCCAAATCGCTCTTGAGCCGCGCGGCGGCCTGGGAGTCCGTCACCGCGGTCCGCTGCTCCGGCATCGTCAGCGACTCGACCAGCCGATGCTCGGGCGAGAGCACCAGGTACGTCGCTCCGTGCAGCGTGTCCGGGCGGGTGGTGAAGACCTTCAGCTCCGCGCCCGCCGCCGGGCCGTCCGCGACGCGGAAGACCACCTCGGCGCCCTCGGAGCGGCCAATCCATTTGCGCTGCATCATCAGCGTGGACTCGGGCCAGTCCACCTCGGCCAGGTCTTCCAGCAGGCGGTCCGCGTACGCGGTGATGCGCAGCATCCACTGGCGCAAATCCTTGCGCTCCACCTGGGTGCCACAACGGTCGCACCTGCCCCTGGCGGCCTCCTCATTGGCCAGTCCCGTCTTGCACGAGGGACACCAGTTGATGGGCATCACGCTCTCGTACGCGAGCCCCTTCTTGAACAGCTGCAGGAAGATCCACTGGGTCCACTTGTAGTAACGCGGGTCGGTGGTGTTGACCTCGCGCTCCCAGTCGTAGGCGAAGCCCACGGAGTCAATCTGTCTCCGGAAGTTGGAGACGGCCTGTTCCGTGGTGATGCGCGGGTGGATGCCCGTCTTGATGGCGTAGTTCTCCGCCGGCAGTCCGAAGGCGTCCCACCCCATGGGGTGCAGCACGTTCCAGCCCTGCATCCGCTTCCACCGCGTCACCACGTCGGTGGCCGTGTAGCCCTCGCAATGTCCGACGTGGATGCCCGCGCCGGAGGGGTACGGGAACATGTCGAGCACGTAGAACTTCGGCTTCGTCGGGTCGAAGGTCGTCCGGTGCAGGCGGGCTTCGCGCCAGCGCGCCTGCCACCGGGGCTCCACGTCACGGGGGTCGAAAGGCATGGTTCCTTTTTAGTACGCCCACCGCGCTGGATTCCTGACCTGACCCCAGGGGTCGCCACCACCGTGGGACGCCCACCAATACCCCACCCCCGGGGACGGGCCGCTGATGCGATATGAACGACGGCATCATGCGCGGTTCCCCGCCGTCACAGGCGACCTCCAGCCCACCCCTCCTGCCCTCTCCGACGGTGGCCGGCAGCGCCTCGGGAGCGCTCCGCCCGCCCCCACCCCGCTTCCGGCAGCGGCTGCTGGTGGTGATGCTGCTCGCGGGCCTCCTGCCGCTGGTGCTCCTCGGCGTGCTGGCACAGGGCGCGCTGGAGCGCGTGCTGTCCGTCTCCATCGCCCCCGTGGAAGGCGTGCTGGACGGGGTCTCCTCGGAGCTGGAGCGCCGGGGCCTGCCCCAGGACTCGCTGAACGAGGCGCGCCTCAACCTCGCCCAGGCGGAGCTGGCGCGGCGGGCCCTGGTGCGTCGAGTCCCTGCGTTCATCACCGCGCTGGTGCTCGTCTCCGGCGTGGTGCTGGCCCTGGCGGCGGTACTGCTCGGCCGCGCCCTCACCCGCCCGGTGGACACCCTGACCCAGGGCATGTGGGCCTATGCGCGCGGGGACCTCTCCGTGCGCCTCGCCGCGCCGGAGCCTCCCCGGGATGAGCTCCAGTTCCTCCTCGGCCAGTTCAACCGCATGGGGCAGGACCTGCTCGCCCAGCGCGAGCGCCTCAAGGCCGCCGAGCAGATTGCCGCCTGGCAGGACGTGGCCCGCGCCCTGGCCCACGAGCTGAAGAACCCGCTCACCGCAATGAAGCTCTCACTCGCCCGTCTGTCCCGCACGGACGCGAGCATGCCCATCGACACCACCCGCATCACCGAGGCCGTGGCCCTCCTCCAGGAAGAGGTGGACCTCCTGATGCGGATGACCCAGAGCTTCTCCACCTTCGCGAGGCTGCCTGCCCCGCGCTTCCAGGACGTGGCCCTGCGTCCGCTGCTGGCCGAGGTGTGTGCCCTCTACGCGGGCACCTCGCCCGTCCCCGTGGAGCTGGCCCCCGGCCCCGACGCCTCGCTGCGCGCGGACCCCGACGGCCTGCGCCGCCTCTTCGGCAACCTGGTGAAGAACGCCACCGAGGCCTCTCCCACCGGCGCGGCCCCCGTGCGCGTCGCGCTGGAGCCCCTCGACGCGGGCGGGGTGCGCGTCACCGTGACGGACGGAGGCGCCGGCATCCCCACGGTGATGGAGGGCCCCGCCCTCACCCGGGGCCTGTTCAGCACCAAGCCCGAGGGCAGCGGGCTGGGCCTGCCCATTGCCCAGAAAATCGTCCACGAGCACGGCGGCACCCTGCGCCTGGAACCTGCGTCAGGTGGGGGTACGCTGGCGCGCGTGGACCTGCCCCTCGCCCCTCCCCTCTTCGTCCCGGCCGCCGCATGAAGCCCGGCCCCCGCATCCTCGTCGTCGATGACGACCCTGGCGTCCTCAAGGCCCTGCGCGGGCTGCTGAGCGACGAGGGCTTCACCCCGGTAGAGGCCCGCTCCGCCGCGGAGGCCGCGCGGCTGCTCGATGCGCCCGAGGGCCCGCCCGCGCTGATGCTGTTGGACTTGCGCATGCCGGGCGAGACGGGGCTGGAGCTGCTCGCGCGTCTGCCCCGGCCGCTGCCCGCGCCGGTGGTGGTGCTGTCCGGAGAGGCGTCCCCCGCGGAGGCGGTGCAGGCGCTGAAGCTGGGCGCGACGGACTTCGTGGAGAAGCCGCCCTCGCCCGAGCGGCTCATCACGGCGCTGCGCAACGCGATGGCGCTGGGCTCGCTCCAGGAGGAGCGGGAGCGGCTGCTCGACGCGCTGGCCCGTCCCGGCCACCTCGTGGGCGACAGCCCGAGCATGGAGTCGCTGCGCCGGCTCATCGCCCGCGTGGCGCCGAGCGACACCGCCATCCTCATCACCGGAGAGACGGGCACCGGCAAGGAGCGCGTCGCACGGGCGCTGCACCTGGCCTCGGGGCGCAAGGGCCGGCTCGTCGCCGTCAACTGCGCGGCCATCCCCGCCACGCTGCTGGAGAGCGAGCTGTTCGGCCACGAGAAGGGCGCCTTCTCCGGCGCGGTGGCGCGGCGCGCGGGCCGGATTGAGCAGGCGCACGGCGGCACGCTGCTGCTGGACGAGCTGGGCGACATGCCGCTGGAGCTCCAGGCCAAGCTGCTGCGCGTGCTGGAGACGAAGGAGGTGGAGCGGCTGGGTGGCTCGGTGCCGGTGCCCGTGGACGCGCGCATCCTCGCGGCCACGCACCAGGACCTCGCCCGCGCGGTGAAGGAGGGCCGCTTTCGCCAGGACCTCTTCTTCCGCCTCAACGTGATGCCGCTCCAGATACCACCGCTGCGCGAGCGCCCGGAGGACCTGCTCCCGCTGGCCCGCACCTTCGCGGCGGAGTTCGCCGGGCCGAATGCGCCGCTGGCCCTGGCACCGGGAGCGGAGGCCGCCCTGCGCGCCTACCCGTGGCCCGGGAATGTGCGCGAGCTGCGCAACCTCATCGAGCGACTCAACCTGCTGCGTGGCGACGGCCCGCTGACACTGGGGCCAGAAGCCATACAGGGTCCGCTGGCGCCCGCCGCGCCCACACGTCCCACCCTGGGAGACAGGAGCTACCGGGAGCACGTGGAGGACTTCGAGCGGGAGCTCATCCGCGCGGCGCTTCAGGAGGGCGGCAGCATCGCCGGGGCCGCGAGGCTCTTGCAGGTGGACCGGGGCAATCTCTATCGGCGCATCAAGGCCCTCGGGCTCCCGGTCTCCTGACCTTCCCGACGGGAATCGACCTCCAGGCCCTTGGAAGGGAACTCCGGGCGATGCTTGAATCTGGATTGCAGTTGCAATCCGTTCCCGCCAAGGAGGATGCATGAAGAAGGCCCTGTTGCTCCCGTGCCTGCTGCTGCTCGCCGCTTGTGGGGGTTCCGAAGTGGAGCAGGCGGAGTCCGCTCCACCCACCTCGCCCACCCCGCTGCTCGCCTCGCAGGAGGAGAGCCTCGGGCCGGCGCCCTTCTGGTACACGTGCAAGCTGCCGTGCCGGACGGGCTACTGCGCCACCAGCTCCATCTACTATCCGGACTGCGCGCCCTACGGCTCCACCACCCGGTACACCTGTACGCCGTGCAGCGGCGGTCCCGTTGATCCGTGAGCTGACGCCCTCCTGACGTCTCCGGCCCTCCCGCCTCCATCGTGGGTGGGAGTGCCGGCCGCCTGGCTGCCCCGCTCCAGGGTGTCTTCCCACCCACACTGTGAGCAGACCTGACACCTCCCAGACAACTCCTGGCGCGTCGCGGCGATAATCGGCCAGACGCACGCCGGATGCCCCCACCGGGAGAGCTGTTTCATGTCGAACCGCATTGGCCGCCCCTCCTTCGTCACGCCTCCGCCCACCGCGGCGACTCCGGAGCGCACCGTGCGCCCCGCGGGAGGAGAGAAGGCGCCCGGCGCCCGCTCCCAGGCAGACCAGTTCGAAGCGCGTGGCACCCGGCCGTCCCAGAGCACCTCACGTAGCGCCGCGCTGCTGACGGGCACGAGCGCCTCGGAGGCTGTCGTTCCGTCGCGGCTGGCGGACCTCCAGCCCGAGGTCCACGGCGCCAGCGGCTATGAGGCCCACTTCGGCATGGGCGGCCGCACCGCCCGCGCCACCGTGGACGGCCAGGGCCAGGTCGCGCTGCCCACCGGCAACGGCCGGGGCCCCTCGTTCCATGCGGAGGCCGGCAAGCCGCTGACGGTGACGGTGGACCCCGCGCGCCTGTCGAAGACGGCCGAGAAGGCGGAGCTCGTCTGGCGGGTGGCGCCTGGCGGCACCGAGGTGGCCATTCCCCTCACGGACGGCACCCGCGACGCGAGCGGCCGGCTGAACACGGTGCCCGCGAAGATTGACCTGCCTGCGGACGCCTTCGGCACGCTGCGCATGTCCATCCGCACCACGGGCGCGGACGGCAAGACGTCGACCCAGTGGGACCCCAGCTCCGACGCGGCGATTGCCCCCAAGGAAGGCGCCACCGTCGTCTTCTCCGACGACTGGAAGACGCAGGTCGAGGGGAAGCTGCGCGCGGGCGACAAGGTCGAGCTTGCCTACGACCGGGACCGGCTGGCCGCGCTCCTCGGCGGCAAGACGCCCTCGGACGTCGTCGCGTGCGTGTCCTTCAACGGCGAGCCCCCTCGCGAGGTTCCGCTCACCCTGCAGCCGGGTGAGGGGGGCCGCCCCGGGACGATGTTCATGCCTTCGCTCCAGGTGCCCCTCGAGGCCACGAAGATGACCCTGTGGTTCAAGGGCCAGGGCGAAGGGAACACGAGCTACGACTCGTCCTTCGGGAAGAACTTCGAGTTCAAGATCAACCCCGCCCGGGATGACGCCGACCCGTCCTGGAAGGCGGAGATGCTGCGCAGCAAGAGCTTCCCCAACCTCCAGGAGGAAGACTTCGTCGGCATCGGCCCGTCGTCGCAGAAGTACAACTGCATCGCCTGGACGATGGGCATCCAGGACGAGTGGGTGTGGCCGGGCACGCGCCTCGAGGACTTCGACAAGCTGTACGCGACGCAGGGCTACCAGCCCATGTCCTCGATGGACCTGAGCAACGACCCGAACCTGGAGAAGGTCGTCGTCTACGGGCTCAAGCCGAAGTCGGGGACGGGCGCGATTGAAGTGACGCACGGCGCGCTGATGGACGAGCAGGGCCGGCTGACGAGCAAGATTGGCACCCAGCCGCTCATCCGTCACAACAGCGCTGACGACCTGACCGGCCCCTCGTATGGTGAGCCGGTGCGTGTCTACGTGCGTCCCCGTCAGCCCGCGGTGAACAACTCATGAGCGATGTCGGCGCCCGCTTCGAAGGACTGGCGAAGGAGTGGGAGGAGCACTGCGCCGCGCACCGCGAGGCGTCCAACCCCTACGTGTTCCTCAACCACCCCTCCTTCGAGGCGCTCGTCGCCCTGGGCCGGCCCGCCGTGCCCCTGATTGTCGAGCGCTACCGCGAGGGGAGCGTCTTCTGGGGCGCGGCCCTGCGGCGCATCACCGGCGTCACCACCTTCGGCGATGGCGTCGTGGGGAACCTCGACGCCACCCGGCGCGGCTGGCTCAAGTGGTGGGACGAGAACAAGGCCGGCTTCAGCGGCCGCGCCTCCTGAGTCCCCTCACGGCCGGCCTCTGCCCCACGGGCACATTGGCGAGTAGCTGCAGTGACGCTTCCACCCTCCCGGGAGCAGGTGCCGGTAGAGGAGGATGAGCCACGCCTTGGCGTCCCTGCCGGTGCGTGGATACGAGACACGCGAGACCTCGGCGAGCGAGACCCCACATCGGGAGGTCCGTGCGTCCGGAAGTGGCCGCCATGACCGGAGGCCCAGGCCCGCGGCCCCGTGCAATCGTCGCGGTAGATGTCAGTATCACATCGCTGCTCGACATCAGGATGTGTCCATGACATCGGCAGCCGCGCCTGCCCCTCGTCCTTTCAAGCACTTGCCCCAGCCCTCCCGTTGGAACGGCGCGTGCTCTCCCGTCCGGTCATGAACCGCTTCGCACTCTTCCTCTGTCTCCTCTCCCTCGCGGCCGGTGCGCAGGCTCTCGGCGCGGCCATGACGGAACCCGCGGATGCCGGGACGGCGCCCGCCGCCACCGGCGCTCCGGCCCCGGCCGCTCCCACCACCCCCACCCCGTCCCCCAGCTCGGCCGAGCCACAGCCCCGCACCCGGGATGAGCGTGAGGACCGCGACGACGAGGATGCCCGCCCCGGTGCCGAGGAGCGCAACGAGGCCGCCGCGGACGCACGGGAGCGCGGCGAGTGGGGCAAGCGGGACGATTGCCCCGAGCACTTCGACGAGGAGGAAGAGGAGGAGGAGGAAATGGAAGACCCGACCGTCCTCGCGCCACTCCAGCTCAGCGTGGACGGGCGCACGCTCACGCCCGGGAGCCTCGAGCTCCACGGACTGCAGCGGCTCTCCGAGGGCCAGGTGCGTGCACTCATTGGCGCGCCCCTCACGGAAGCTCCGGCGCTGACCTCACGGCGGGCGCAGACCTTGCTCCGCCGCCTCGCCCGCTCGGGCCTCTTCGCCCGCGTGGAGCCACGCCTGCGCGTCTCCGAGACGGGGCCCGCGGTGCTGGAGGTCCACCTGGAGGAGAACCCCACCCTCACCTCCGTGGAGCTGGAGGGGCTGCAGGACCTCCAGGCCAGCGAATTGATGGAGGAGCTGTTCCGCCTTCCCCACCGCTTCCCCAACGAGGACGAGGACGAAGACGAGGACATCATCGCCACGCTGCGCGTGGACTCGCGGCGCGGCACGCTGTCCGTCGTCCGTCCGTGCCCGGTGCCGCGCCCGCCTCGCGAATGGCTGGCCCGCATGGAGCGCGACGAGTACCGCCCCGGCATCGTCCTGGGCGGCGTGGCCCAGGCGCTGGAGCGCACGCTGAGGGACTTGAGGGACGACGGCTACCTCCTCGCGAGCCTCTCCGCCACGCTGCACCCGGACGGACGGCTGGTGGTCTCCGTGGACGAGGGCCGGCTGGAGGACGTGGAGGTGCGGGGCGTGAGCGGTGACATGGCCGCGCGGGTGCGCGAGTCGCTGGACCTGAAGCCCGGTGACGTCTTCCTGCGCAGCGACGCGAAGCGCGCCGTGCAGCGCCTGGAGTCGCGGATGCCCTTCCTGGAGCCCGCCGACGTGGATGACGAGGACGATGGGCTGCACCGCCGGGCGCGCATCGTCGAGGAGCGCGGCGCCGATGGCACGCGGAGCTACCGCACCCAGGAGGAGGAGCGGCGGAACCGGCGGCGGCGCGAGCAGGTGGAGTTCGAGGTGAGCT
The DNA here is from genome assembly GCF_010894435.1 of Pyxidicoccus trucidator. NCBI lineage: Bacteria > Pseudomonadati > Myxococcota > Myxococcia > Myxococcales > Myxococcaceae > Pyxidicoccus > Pyxidicoccus trucidator. Next base: position 800,756 of record NZ_JAAIXZ010000001.1, read on the forward strand.
GGAACCAGCTCGTCAATTGGTGGGAGCATGGGGAGGACGGCGAGGGCATCTCGCTCGAGGGCAAGCGCCTCGTCATCCACGTGCGCCCGCGCCGGCCGGACCTGGACGTGGACCTGCTCCCGGTGCACACGCAGGTGACGGGCTTCGCGCCGGGCCTTGCGGGCCACCTGCGCATCTGGGACCCGAAGGACCGGGCCCACCTCACGCTGGACGCGGCCCTCTTCATCCCGCTGCGGCTGGGGGGACAGCGCCTGCCGGACGACCCCGAGGGCACGAAGCGCCAGCGCCGGCTGAACCTGCTGGGCGGCGTGAAGACGCGGGTGCCCTCCGCGCGGCTCGCGGAGCTGGGCGTGCAGGGCCACGACTTCACCGACACGCTGGACCGCTGGCGGATGGGCGACATCGACTCGTACATCTACTCGTTCCTCATCAACCGGCCGGACCGCGAGTACTTCCGCCGCAAGGGCTTCACGGCCTTCGCCACCTGGCGCTGGGCGGATGACTGGCTCGCGGGCGTCGAGTACCGCGCCGACCGCTACGAGTCGATGCAGAGCTTCACCCCGCCGCTCACCCTCTTCCGGCGCGACTCGACGCCCTTCCCCAACTCCCCCGTCACCGAGGGCCGCTTCAAGTCCGTGGTGCTCCGGATGGAGTACGCCAGCGACGCCCCGGCCGACGCCGATGTGGGCTCGGTCTTCCGCACGCCGGAGACGTCCCTGTTCGACCGCGGCGGGGACTGGAACGACCGCGCCTCGCTGCGCGGGCTGCTCACGCTGGAGGTGGGTGATGGCCCCGGGGCTTCCGGCGCGGACACTCGCTTCTGGAAGCTGGTGAGCGACCTGGCGCTGGACGTGCCCACCGGCTGGAAGACGGGGCTGCACCTGCGCGTGCGCACCGCCGGAGGCGACAACCTGCCCGAGCAGAAGCGCGAGGCGCTGGGCGGCTGGAGCGCGCTGCGGGGCATTGGCTTCAAGGAGCTGCGCGGCGACATGTCGCTGCTCACCACCGCCGAGTACCGCTGGCACGTCTTCGGCATCTTCGCGGACGTGGGCTCGGTGCGCGCGGACAACGAGTGGACGGAGGCGAAGCTGGGCCTGGGCAGCAGCTTCCACTTCAGCGAGGACGTGCGGCTGGACGTCGCGTGGCGCACGGACGACAAGGCCACGGCCGTTCCCGAGGCGCGGCTGTTCTTCGTGCGGACCTTCTGAGACGCATGGCACGGACGCGGATACGGGCGGGGCAGAGACTCGGCGCGGCGCTGGTGGCCGCGGCGGGGCTGCTCGCGCCCATGGCTCATGCGGAGGAGGAGCCTCGGGCCTCCTGCTCCGCCATCCTCTCCGGGCGGCGCGTGGTGGCGCGGCCGGAGGCGTTCGCCTTCATCTCCCCGGAGCTGGACCGGCTGGTGCGGCTGGGCATGGCGGGCAGGGTGGAGGTGGAGGTGACGCTCTGGAGGCGCCGCTCGCTGTGGTTCAACGCGCGGGTGGATGGGACGCGGCTGACGCAGGTGCTCGCCTTCACGCGCGGTAGCTACGTGCTGGACGGCCGGCCCCTGCCGGAAGGCCCGGGGGCGCTGGAGTTGGAGCGCGTGGCCTGGATGCTGGAAGAGCGCCCGGAGGCGGGAGACCGCTACCTGGTGCAGGTGGAGGTGCGGCTGCACGTGGTGACGGCCGCGAGCCTTGGCCGGGTGGCGTCGTGGCTCACGCAGGAGAAGAGCGCACAGGGGGAGGAGCGCTCCGGACTGACTGGCACCGTGCTGCGCTCCGTCGCGGAGGACCTCTCGCGCGGCGCCTCCGGGCGCTGTGAGGTCACCCTGCCGCCCTGAGCCGGGCGTCGTGAACGGACGGCGTGCAGGCCTCTCAGGGCCCGCGCCTTCTGACAACCGTTGCGAATCACCGCCCGCGTGGCCGGCGGGCACCAGGACTCACGAATTGCCCGCCCATGGGTCGAGGCAAGGAGGACCGTCATGTGCCGTTGGATGTCCCTGCTGCTCGTCATGGCCGCGGCGTGCGGCCTCTGTCCCGATTCCTCATCGCGCCTCTCCGGTCTCGGCGACGGTGCGGGCCCAGATGCGGCTCCACACCGGACCGTGCACGTCCACGCGCCCCCGGGCGTGGAGGCCGCGGGCAGCAACGTCCCCCTGCTCTACCTGGAGGAAGGACATGCCCTGTTCTTCCCTCAGGGCGCGTCGCGCCCGGCCCACGCGCTGGTGCCCGGCCCAGGCGAGCTGGTCGCGCTGGGACGGCGCCAGGACATCGTCATCATCACGGTCGGCCCGGAGCCTTCCATCCAGGCGAACACCGACCACCATGCCACCCCGGAGCCTTCCGAGCAGGCGGCAACCGGACCCGCGGACCCGAAGCCTTCCGCCCAGGCAGCCACCCCACCAGATGGATGGACGCGCTACATCACCCGCCTCATCCCACTCGCCCTGGCGCCATGAGGCGGCGAGCGCCGCGGCAGCCCTCATGGAGAAGAGCGCCCGGAGGGAGCATCGCGAGGCTGGCCGGACGTGACCGACAGCGTGCTGTTCGGAAATGTCGGGACATTTGAGGGCTCAGAACCCCCGACATTTCCGAACAGCACGCTCACCAACGGCTCCGGGCCTGCGGCGACGACGCTCCTGGGTGCCATCGCCACGGACAGTCCGTCACAGCGCGAGCCCTCACACCCCAGCGGGCACACCGGCGGAGCTTCTCAATCCACGCAGCGCGCAAGCGCACCCTCACGCGGCGGAAGTTCCTGCCACGTCCAGCTACCGCCCTCCTCGGAGAGCGAGGCACGAGGCCAGAGGCCCCCTGGCGACCCGCGCTCGATTCTTCATAGGCTTACGGTCATGACGAGCCCGCTCCCGCACGCCGCCCCTGCCGCCTCCGAAGCCTCTCCGCACCCGCTGCTGGCCGCCGCCGAGGCGCTGTTCCCGCGCCTGTCCGCGCGCTCGGATGAAATCGAGAACGCACGCAGGCTGCCTCCGGACCTGGTCGCCGAGCTCGCCCGCGACGGCTACTTCCGGATGATGATTCCGGAGTCCCTCGGCGGGCTGGAGCTGCACCCGGCCGTGTCCTTCCAGGTGATGGAGTCGCTCGCGAGGGCGGACGGCGCCACGGGCTGGTGCGTGATGATTGGCGCCGCCACGGCGCTGACCTCCGCCTGGCTGTTCGAGCCCGCGGCCCAGGCCATCTTCACCCGCCCGGACGTCATCACCGGCGGAGTGGCGGCGCCCATCGGCCGCGCCGAGCGCGTCGAAGGTGGCTACCGGCTCTCCGGTCGCTGGCCCTGGGCGAGCGGCAGCCAGCACTGTCATTGGCTGGTGGGAGGCGGGGTGGTGACGGAGGGCGGCAAGCCCCGCATGGTCCGCGAGGGCATGCCGGAGGTGCGCATGTTCTTCTTCCCCCAGGAGCGCGCGGTGCTCCACGACACGTGGTTCGCCTCGGGCCTGTGCGGCACGGGCAGCGGAGACATGGAGGTCAAGGACCTCTTCATCCCGGACGAGTACACGTTCTCTCTTGCGGGCCAGCCGCCGCGCGTCGCCCGCCCGCTCTACGGCTTCCCCTTCGGACTGCTGGGGATGGGAATCCCGGCCGTGGCGCTCGGCATTGCCCGTCGCGCCATCGACGAGCTGACGGCGCTGTCCCGGCAGAAGACACTGATGCTGGAGCGCCGCCTGCTGGCCGCGCGCCCCGCCGCGCAGGAAGCCGTCGCCGACGCCGAGGCCACCGTGCGCTCCGCCCGCGCCTTCCTCCTGGAGTCCCTCCACGCCATCCACGCCGAGTCCACGCGAGGCCCCGTCTCCGTGCGCTCCCGCGCCGAGCTGCGGCTGGCGATGACGCACGCCACCCGGAGCGCCGCGCGCGCCGTGGACCGGATGTATGAGGCCGCGGGCGGCACCGCCGTCTTCCGCTCCAGCCCCCTGCAGCGCTGCTTCCGGGACGTCCACACCGCCACCCAGCACGCCATGGTGGCCCCGGCCACGCTGGAGCTGACGGGCGGCCTGCTCCTGGGACTCGAGCTGCCCACCTTCACGCTGTAGCCGCGGTGACGAAGAAGGCCCGGCCCCACCTGGAGGACAGGTGGACGCCGGGCCTCGAAGGACGGCTACGTCACGGGCTCACTGGCAGGTGCCGCTGGCCTTGTCGAAGATGGCCGTGAAGTTGGCGCCGTTGTTGTAGACCTGCAGCTTGCGCAGGCCGTACCCCAGGTTCGCCTCGGTGCTGTAGGCGGACTGGTAGGCGCTCATGGCCCCGTTCACATAGACATGGGGAGCGCAGCCGCTGGCATCGTTCGCGATGTAGGCGAAGCGCGGCGGGCTGACCGTCGGGTCCGCGACGATGTTCTCCACATGCAGTCCCTGCCCCGGCAGCGAGGCAATCTCCGTCTCGGCGAAGGACTCCGACGCGTTGTAGCGGAGCCAGCGGGTGTTGTTGTCCGTGTTGCTGAACAGCACCGCATACAGCTGCACGCCCGCCTCGCGGTACGCGAAGAAGTCCTCCACCCGCCAGCCCGAGTTCACCACGTAGGTGGTGTAGAGCGAGTCCAGGCTGGCCTGCGTCAGGCGGTGCTCGAAGCGGACCACCTCGTTGGTGCGCAGTTTGCCGAAGATGGTGCTGTAGCGGGCCAGGCCGGAGGAGTTGAGCCGGACGCGCGTCTCACGCGGCACGTAGCCGGACTGCTTCCACTGGTCCACCACCGCGTCGAAGCTGGCGCTGTCCAGGCCCGCCTGCACGCCCCACTGCCTGTCCGTGGAGTAGGAGTAGGAGCCCGCCACGCGCAGCGCGCCGTTCACCTCGTAGTAGGTGAGCGTCCGCGGACGGTAGCTCATGCCGCTGTAGTACTCGGGCAGCTCGACGAAGGTGTCCCAGGTGACGTTGTGGAAGTCCGGGTAGTGGGGCATCCACAGCCGGGGGTAGTACGTGGACTGGAAGCCGTCGTAGCAGCCGGTGGAGACCTTCTCGTAGACGCCGTACGGGTCCACCTCCACGGCCACCTTCGGGTCCGTGGGCGTGGGCGCGCCGATGTACACATGCAGGTGGTTGTTGGCGTGGTTGCTGGCGGGCTCGCCGTCCGTCGCGAGCGTGCCGGCCGTCATCGTGTTGCCGGACTTCGCGATTTTCTGCCCCGCGCTGACCCACTGCCCCAGGGAGACGGGGATGGCGTCGCTGTCGGTGCCCCAGGACGGGTGGTTCGGGTAGTTCTTCGCCATCAACTGGTAGCGCGCGCACCAGTCATTGCCCACGTTGCAGGTCATCGCCTTGACGGCGGCCACGTCCCTGGCGCGGCCGTTCCGCAGGTGCATGTAGAAGCTGTAGAGCTTCTTCCCGTTGGCGCCGGTGTGCTCGAGGACCACCGTGTTGCCGCCGCCGCCGGACGGCCCGTCGAAGTAGATGCCAATCACCCTGCCTTCCGCGATGGCCAGCACGTCGAAGCTGGGGTCCGCGTCAGCAGGCGTGCTGGCGCGGCTGATGTCCAGGCCCCGGTGGATGCCGCCACCGTTGTAGCGCCAGCCATGGCCGAGCCGCACCTCGGTGCCGGAGATGAAGGGCGAGTTCGAGGCGAAGGGCAGCCGCAGCGGCAGCGGCGTGCGCAGGTTGCGCAGGAAGGACTGGGCGTCGGCCGGTGTGGCGAAGGCGGAGTACGGGCTCCGCAGGTGGGTGAGCATCCGGTTCTGCAAGTCCGTGCGGAGCGTGGACGCGGGCAGGGCGTCCACGACTTCACGCCACTCGTCCAGCTCGCCACCGGAAGCCGTCTCCAGCGACTCGAAGCCGGAGGGGTCCGGCAGGACACACGTTTCGGCGACGGTATCGACCAGTTCGGGCTGTTCCTGCTCGCCCAGGCTCATGGGCTGCGCCTCGTCGAGAGGGCCTCCACAGGCGGTGAGAACGAGTGGGAGCAGCGCCCCGTAGGAGAGAGTCCTTGATTTCATTCCCCCTGAACGGGACTGCCCCGCAATATTCCTCACGATGACTTCTTGTCAGGCGCTCGCTGCGAAGCGTTGAGCGCCGAGCATGCCAACGCGCCTGCCACGCGTGTCGATTGAGACCCACACGTGGCCCCCATACCTTGCCCGGCCTCACGTACCGGTGTGTGTCCGCGCAACGTCGCGCGGCACCTGAGGAGGAGCCATGGCCCTGCAGGACAACTACAAGGACGTGCTGGACGTCGCGAAGAGCGTGGGCGCCCAGGTCGAGTCTCGCGAGGAGAACGGCAAGCTCATCATCAAGGGGAAGACGAACTACGCCTACGACCGGGACCGCATCTGGGACCAGATCAAGGCGAAGCACTCGAACTGGCAGAGCGAAGTCATGGTCATGCTCGACGTGACGAACAACGACGCGTACGGCGTCCACACCGTCAAGTCGGGGGACACGCTGAGCAAGCTGGCCAAGGACATCTACGGGGACATGAAGCTCTACCCGAAGATTTTCGAGCTCAACAAGGACCAGCTGAAGAACCCCGACACCATCAAGGTCGGCCAGGTGCTGAAGCTGCCGCCCAAGTCCATCGCCAACGCCTGAGCCCTCGCGGCAGGTGTGACGGGCCCGGGGCCGTGCGCTCCGGGCCCGAAGTCCCGGGCGCCGGGCCCGCTCACAGCCAGCTCGCCTCGCGCCGTCCCAGCTCCGCCAGCACGCGCTCCGCGGCGCGCACGCCGAACCAGTTGGCCTCCTCGAAGAGGGCCATGCCGCCCAGGTCCGTGTGCGCGAAGTGCAGGCTCCGCCCCAGGCTCTCCTTCGCCGCCTTCTTCGCCGCGCCCCACATGAAGCCCGGCGAGGGCCGCACCATGGCGTGTCCCCAGCGCTGCACCTCCAGCCGCTGCGCCTGCGCGGCGATGCCCGGGTGCGCCGGCAGCAGGTCCGCCATGACGAGCGCCTCCCAGTCCGCGTACGTCGCGGACAGCGCCTTCTCCCGCTCCGCCTTCACGTCCGCGCCGTCCATGGGCAGGTACCAGGTGAGCACCGTGGGGCCCTGCTCGTCCTGGCGCAGCAACTGGTGCGTGGCCACCACGTAGCCCAGGCTGCGGCTCTCGTAGAAGACGTTGTCCCAGGCCAGCGGGAAGCCGCGCGAGCGTGGCGGCGAGGACAGCGTCAGGTTGGCCACCACCCACGGCCCATACGAGAAGTCCGCGAGCCACGCGGGCCGCTGTTGCCGCCAGGGCGCCACCACATGCGCCACCAGGAAGCGGGGGCACGCCAGCACCACCTGCCGCGCCTGGAAGGCCCTGGGCCGCCCCGTGCCCGCCTCCAGCGCGTCCACCCGGCAGCCGCCCGCGTTGGGCTCCACCGTGTGCACCAGCACGTTCCGCTCCACCGCCCCGGGCGGCAGCGCGGACATCAGCTGCTGGACGAGCCGGCCATTGCCCTCGGGCCAGCTCAGGAAGCCGTCGCTGCGCTCCCCCTTCCCGTCCTGCCGCGCGGCGAAGTACCAGATGCCCGCCCACGCGGACACGTGCTCGGACGTGGTGCCGTAGTCATCCCGGCAGGCGTAGTCCACCACCCACTTCAGCCGGGGGGACTTGAAGCCCTCGCGCGTGAGCCACGCCGCCATGCTCAGCCCGTCCAGCGCCGTCCACTCCGCGTCGTCGCTGGACAGTCCGGAGGGCACCGCGAAGGCCTTGCGTCCCTTCGCGTCCCGCGCGGCGGCGAAGGCGTTCATCCTCGCCTCGAAGCGCGCCAGCTCCGCCACGTCCTCCGGGCTCGCGCCCGCGCGCAGGTAGAGGCCCTCGTACCAGTGCCCCCGGTAGAAGAGGCGCTCCTCCGGCTCGTGGATGAGGAGCGGCTCGTCGAAGGTGGGGTAGCCCTCCGCGTCCACGCCGGTGACGGCGCCCATCTCCCGCAGCAGCCGCACCACCGGCCCTTTGTCCTCCAGCGGCGCCGGCAGGTAGTGCGCGCCCCACGGGTACGAGGAGACGGCGTTGCGGCCGGAGCGCGACGTGCCGCCCGCCTCCGCCTCCAGCTCCAGCACCCGCACGCCCTTCACACCCGCGCCCGCCAGCCGCCAGGCCGCGGACAGGCCGGCCACGCCCGCGCCCACCACCAGCACGTCCACGGGCTCCAGCACGTCCGCGCGGGGCAGCGGCCCGCCGCGCAGCTTGTGCCCCACCTCCACCGCGCGGTCGATGATGGCGCCCGGCACCGGCTCGCGAGTCCCCGAGCGCTTGCACGCGCTGGCCGCCACCGCCGAGCCGAGGAACGCGGCGACCAGCTCCCGCCGCGTCAGTTCCACCGCCGCCACTCCTCCTCGTAGTAGTGCACCAGCACCTGGTTGTTCAGCCGGTTCACCTCCACGGGCGTGGGGCCCATGTCCGGAGGGAAGCGGGTGAGCGACTCCAGCGTGGGCTCGTCCAGGAAGAGCAGCCCCTCCGGCAGCGGGCGGTGCCGCCCCTGGGGCTGGTGCGCCACCAGCACGTAGCCCCACTCGCCGAAGGAGGGCACCAGCGCGTGGTACGGCTCCGTCCAGAAGCCCGCCGCCTTCAGCGTCTCCGCCACGCACCAGAAGGAGCGCCGGGCGAACAGCGGGCTGGTGCTCTGCACCACCGCCACCCCGTCCGGCGCCAGCCGCTTCTTCAGCAGCTTGTAGAAGCCCGTCGTGTACAGCTTCCCCAGCGCGAAGTTGTTCGGGTCCGGGAAGTCCACCACCACCACGTCGTACTGCTCGTCGCCCTCCGCGAGGAAGCGCATGGCGTCCGTGTTCAGCACCCGCACCTTCGGGTCCGACAGCGCGCGTCCGTTGAGCCGCGCCAGCTCGCCGTAGCTCGTGGCCAGCCCGGTAATCGCCGGGTCCAGGTCCACCAGCGTGACGGAGCGCACCTGTGGGTGGCGCAGCACCTCGCGCGCGGCCAGCCCGTCCCCGCCGCCGAGGATGAGCACCCGCTCCACCTTCCCCGCCCGCACCATGGCCGGGTGCACCAGGGACTCGTGGTAGCGGTACTCGTCGATGCTGGCGAACTGGAGGTTGCCGTTGAGGAACAGCGAGAAGCCCCGCTTGCCGCGCGTGAGGACGATGCGCTGGTACGGCGAGCTGGACGCGTGCACCACGTCGTCCGCGTAGAGCTGGTCCTCGTAGAACGTCGTGAGCCTGTCCCCCAGCACGAAGCCCACCAGCAGGAACACCGTCAGCAGCACCGCCTTGACGCGCAGCCGCAGCGGGTTGCCCAGCAGCGGCGCCAGCAGCCACGTGCTCCACAGCCCCACGGCCGCGTTGAGCACGCCGAACAGCAGCGAGGTGCGCACAAGCCCCAGCTTGGGCACCAGCAGCAGCGGGAAGGCCACGCTCGCCGCCAGCGCGCCCAGGTAGTCCAGCGACAGCACCTGGCTGACCAGGTCCTTGAACTTGAGCTGGTCCTTGAGGATGCGCAGCAGGAGGGGAATCTCCAGCCCCACCAGCGTGCCAATGGCAATCACGCTGCCGTACAGCGCCACCTGGAACATGTCGGTGAGCGTGAAGGTGAGGAAGAGCACCGGCGCGCACAGGCCGCCCAGCAGCGCCACCGCCAGCTCCACCTCCACGAAGCGCTGCGCCACCCCGCGCTCGATGAAGCGCGACAGGTAGCTGCCGATGCCCATGGCGAACAGGTAGCCGCCAATGACGGTGGAGAACTGGGTGATGGAGTCCCCGAGCAGGTAGCTCGCGAGCGCCCCGACGACGAGCTCGTAGATGAGCCCGCACGTCGCGATGACGAGGACGGTGATGTACAGCAGCGTTCTGTTCAAGTCGTCACTTCACTTCACACGGGAGGCGGCGCGCCCCTCAACCACCGATGGCGGCCGCCACGATGATGGCCAGGCCGATGATGAAGGAGCCGATGACGACGCCGACCGCCGTGTTCTGGTCGACCTCCAGCTCCTTGTGCACGTCGAAGGGCATGATGAGGCGGATGACGTAGAAGCCCGCCACGAACACCGCCAGCCCGATGAGCGAGTAGATGACGCTCGCCAGCACTCCATCCAGGCTCACCACAACGCCGAGTAGCAACATCACTTTCCTCCCTGGTAGCCACCGGTCCACAGCAGGATGCCGCCCGGCCCGCGCCGCACGTTCCCGGGGACCTGGTCCCGCTGCTCGCTGCTGAAGGGCCACCAGCCGGACACGGTCAACGCCGCATAGCCCAGCAACACCAGCCCACCGAAGTACTTCATTCCGTGCCTCCGTGAGTCATGGACTCAGTCCCCGAAGTTGCTCTCCGCCCACCGCTGCGTCTCGAAGCCGTGCGAGCGGAACAGCGCCCACGCCGGGCCCAGCGCCAACAGGATGAAGGCCAGGCAGAACCAGCTCCCGTTGGGCGAGTCGTGGGTGAGCTTCACGTTGAACGCGCGCGGGCGGCCATTCCCCTGCTCGAAGGACGCCGTGGTGCGCAGCACGTACTTGCCCGGCGGCAGCGGGGACAGCTTCGCGCTGCCAGAGCGGGAGCCCTCGCTCCAAGAGCCGTCGCTGTCGCTCCCGCTGTAGTAGCCCAGCTCCTCGCTGAACCCCACCACCTCGCCCGTGTCCTGGTTCACCAGGTCGCCCTGGATGCCCAGCCAGTCGTTTTCGAGCCCGGAGGCTGAAATCTCCACCTCCATGTTGCCGCGCTTGGTCAGCTCGAAGGGCTCGCTGAAGTTCATGGCCGCCGGTGTGCCGGGCTGGGCGTCCGGGGGCACCACCACCGCGTGCTCCAGCACCACGCGGTTGTCCGCACGCGCGGCGAAGAAGCCGGACATGACGAAGAGCCCCACCATCCAGATGAACATCCACACGAAGGTGGAGCGCAGCCCCGCCTGGTGCGGGTTGGGCTGGCTGGGGGCGATGCCGTGCGGCGCCGGCAGGGCCTCCTTCAGCTTGAAGGCCTCCTTCACCACGCCCGGCGCCAGGTACTCGCCGTGGGTGTACGACACCTCGTTGTCGGTGGCGTCCACATTCACCGAGTAGGGCGGCGCCACGTACTCCGAGGCCCGTGCCGTCTCGCCCGCCGTCACCTCCCAGTAGAACTCGCCCTGCACCGCCTCCGTGACGGCGATGACCTCCTGGAAGGCCTTGTAGCGCCGGCTCTCGTAGTAGGCGCCCACATGCGGTGCCAGCGACACGTCACCGGCGGGCAGCGGCTTGAGGAACACCCAATGGCCGTTGGAGTGCATCAGCCACGTGAAACCCCGCGCCGCGTTGTAGAGGAGGTACTCCTCCCACGGGTAGCGCACGCCCTCCACGGTGCACGAGCGCACCAGGAAGCCGATGCAGATCCACTCCGTGTCCTCCAGCCGGCCCTTCGCTCCCAGGGGGATGAGGGGCGCGTCGGCGGGCTTGTCCAGCAGGCGCAGGAAGGACAGCTTCCCCTGGCTGACGTCCAGCAGCGCGCCGCAGTAGGGGCACGCCACGCGCAGGGACTTGTCCGGCGCGCGCAGCTCCAGCGGGCCGTTGCAGTGGGTGCAGCGCGCCTGCTTCAGCTCCACCTTGCGCGCGCGCGGGCGGAGCTGCCCGGCTGGAATGCCGAGCTGCTCCAGCTTCAGCGCCTCGCCGGTGAAGACCTCCGGGTCCTGCCCCCGGGTGCCGAAGTCCAGCGTGACGAAGGCGCCCTTGGTGCCGGTGGCGTCCACGTACCAGCCGTCCTGGGTGGGGTCCACGTCGCTGGGGAGCTGCCCTTCCGCGGACACCACGCGACCGTGGCCGCGCTCCTCGACAACCCAGGCGCGGTCCCTCAGGCGCAGCCGCTCGCCGGGGTGCAGGTCCTCCAGTGAGAGCCCCTCCTCGACGCCCGCGTCGAAGAGCAGGTGGAAGGCGCCCTCGGACTCGCTGATCCACCCGGTGCGCCCGTCGTCGAACTCGACGTACCACTCGTCCCACGGACCGGCGCCGTGGTCCTTCTGGAGGTGGCCGACGATGCGGTAGCCGGCCCTCGCGAAGCGCCCCTCAGCATGAAGCTGGAGCGGCGAGTCGGTGGGGACGATACGGCCAATCTTCCCGTGGGCCTCGAAGGTGGCACCGCTGCGCGCCACCACCGTCTGGCAGTGGGAGCACACCACCACCTGCGCCGAGCCGGCGGTGAACTCAATCGCCGCGCCACATGACGGACACTGCCCCTCCTGCGTCACGCCGTCACCCCCCGCTTCAGCTCACGCACGTGACAGGACGCCGCACCCAGGTGCCGCGCCAGCAGGGACTCGAAGTCCGGGCGCGCGCGGGTGCGGCAGCAGTAGACGTTGAGCGCGGCGAAGCCGTGCTCGGGAAACGTGTGGATGGTCAGATGGCTCTCCGCCAGGAGCGTCAGCCCGGTGATGCCCCCGGGCTCCGGGAACACGTGCCACTGCGGCTGGCCCACCACCTTCAGCTCCAGCAAGACAATGAACTCCTCGAAGAGCGCGGCGAGCGACGCCGCGTCCTTGAGCCGCTCGGGCGTGCAGCCACTCGCGTCAACCAGCCACTCCTGTCCGGTCGTCAGCGTCGGACTCCCTCCTGCGTGTGAGCTTCCTATCACAGCCCCCTCCCCGGGGGGCGACCCCATGAGCACCACCCGGGCAGGCACGGCCGGGCGGTTGGCGCGCGGAGTCACCTTCCCGGTACGCTGCCGGGTGAGATGACGCAGTCGCTGCCCGACGCTCCCCTTCCCCCGCCCCCCACTCCCACCCCGACGCCCGCGCCGGTCCGCGAGTCGAGCGCCATCGCCCGGCTGTCGCGGAGCCTGCGCGGCCTGCCGCCCGCGGAGCGCTGGTGGGGCCCCGGCTGTGGGGGCATGGCCGGCTGGCTCCAGCGGTCCGCCGGGGCGCTCCCCGCCGAGGACCTCACCCCGCGCTTCAAGGCGCTGCTGGCGCGCGTGCGCGAGGGCGAGCCGGTGCTGCCGGACGCGGCGAAGCGGCACCAGTACGTGCTGGTGCGCGGCATGCTGGGCGACGAGCTGCCCGGCTACCTGCTGGACAACGTGCAGCGGCTGGAGCAGCGGGGCCTGGAGGTGCGCGAGGCCTCGGTGGACACCGAAGGGCTGATGGCGGACAACGTGGCGGTGCTGCGCGAGGCGCTGCTGGACGCGGAGCACTTCGGCCGCTCGGTGGTGCTGGTGGGCCACAGCAAGGGCGGCGTGGAGTGCACGGCCACCCTGGCCCTGCACCCGGAGTTGCGCCGGGTGGTGCGCGCGGTGGTGACGCTGCAGGCACCCTACGGCGGCTCCTCCATCGCCCATGACCTGGCCACCGCGCCGGAGATGCGGCGGCTCATCGACTTCGCCTTCCCTCTGCTGTTCCATGGCGTGTCCCGGTCCGTGGAGGAGCTTTCCTATACAAGTCGGATGGAGTTCATCCGAAAGCACCCCTATCCGGATGGGGTCCCCACCGTGTCCCTGGCCACCTCGCGCCTGTCGCGCCTGTCCAGCCTGTACCCCCTGGAGCGCTACCTCCACGACAGGTACGGCTACGCGTCCGACGGCATGGTGACGGCCCTGGACGCGGAGGTGCCCGGCGCGGGCGTGGTCCGCCTGGACGACCTGGACCACGCGGACGCCGCGCTGCGCGCCCTGCCCGGCCTGGGCCGCTACCACCCCGGTGACCTCACCGAGGCCATGGTGGCCCTGGCGCTGGACGCCCGCTAGCTCACGGCGCGGGCGGCGTCAGCTTCACCTTCTTCATCACATGGTCGACGGTGGCCAGGTGCTGCGCCAGGTCGTACAGCCGCCGGGCGAGCGCCGGGTCCTCCTTCACTGACCTGCCCAGCTCCTGGCGGGACACACCGGAGAGGCTGGCCAGGTCATCAATCAGCGCGTCCGTGGCCTTGCGGTCCGGCTGCACGCCGTCGCGCGTGGCGATGGCCCTCAGCACCAGGGCCAGCGTCAGCCGCCGCGCCGCGTCCGCGCGCGTGAGCGGGTCCGCCAGCCACCCCTCCAGCGCCTCCTGGAGTTCGTCCGGCTGGAGGCTCTTGCGGGCCAGGATGGGACGCTCGGCCTCCGCCCAGCGGCGGCGAATCTCCTCGTCCACCAAGGCCGAGGACAGCGACACCTGCGCGCGCTCCACCAGCGCGTCCATCACCCGCTCCTGGGTGAGGCGGTCCATCTCCTCGATGCGCTCGCGGGCCAGCTCATCGGACAGGTGGCGCATGACGTCCGTGAGCGTTCCCTTCCCCAGCTTCTTCAGCAGCTCGGGCGAGTCATCCGCCGGCAGTTGCAGCTCCCGCGCCGCCTTCACGTCCAGGAGGAAGCGCGCCGTCTGCCCGCGCAGTGCTTCCGCCGGGTAGGTGTCCGGCAGCTTCAGCTCGATGCCGAAGGACTGGCCCACCTTGGCGCCCTCGAGCGTCTCGAAGAAGCCCGGCAGCACCGGGTCCTGGGCCACGTACGTCCACCAGTTCTCCCGCGCGGAGAAGGGCAGCAGCCGGCCGTTGGCGAAGCCCAGCACGTCCAGCAGCACCTCGTCCCCGGCGCCCACGTCCTCGCCCGGCTTGCGCTCGCGGCGCTCGGCGTGTTGGCGGCGCAGCGAGTCGAAGCGTTCGACCAGGTCCTGCTCCGTCAGCGGGGCCGGGGCCACCAGGGCCACCGTCAGCCCCTCCAATGAGGGAGCCTCCACCGTCGGCAGGTCCACCGGCTCGGTGCTGTCCAGAGAGAAGGCGGCGGGCATCCGCTTCATGATGCCGAGCGCATGAAGCTCGGCCAGCGAACGCGCACCACCGCCTTTTGAATCGTCCTTCTTCGTCATGGTCTCTCGCTCCGGAAGCCTCGGATACCACACCCGTCAGGGGGACCGAAGCTCCGGAGCGGCGAGCCGGAACGGCGGCGTCCTCTAGAAGAAGGAGCCGATGAAGCTGGACACCGTGGAGACGGCGGCGCCCACCTGGCTGACCACCGGGATGTTGGTGGCGGCGGCGATGGAGCCCAGCGCGGTGATGCCGGCGGTGACCTTCTTGCCCGTGGAGGCGTTCGGGTCGGCGATGGTGCTCACGGCCACGGCGGTGTCCGCCACGGCGATGGCCACGTTCAGGCCCGGGGCGAAGCGGCCGGCGGCGCGAGCCACCGCGGTGCCGCCACCGTGCAGGGCGGTGCGGGCGGCGTTGGCGCCCAGGCGGCCAGCGGCCTCCAGGCCCTCACCCGCGGCGCGGGCGGCCACGGCGCGAACCACCTGACGGGAGCCCCCCTCCACCGCCTCGCGGGCGGCGGTGGTGGCGACGCGGTTGGCCACGGCGCGAGCCGCGTCCGGCGCAGCCTGCGTGAAGGCGGTGCGAGCGGCGTTCGTCGCGGCGCGCAGGTTGCTGATGTTGCCGGCCGTCTCCAGGCCACCCTTCACCACGTTGAGGGCGGTGGAGGCGGCGCCGGCCACGGAGCCGAACGCCTTGTTGGCGGTGGCGCCGGAGGGGTTGCGGAAGAAGTCACGCGTGTCGCGGAAGGCCGTGTAGGCGGCGCCCGGCAGCTGAGCCGCGCTGGCCAGGGTGCCCACGACGCCGGCGCCTCGCGAGGCGCGGGTGTTGACGCCCTCCACGGTGGCGCCGCCGGCGCGGCCCGGAATCTCCCAGGGGCCGAACCGCTGCGGGCCTGGAGCGCGGCGCACCTGCGTGGCGGCCACGCCGTCGGAGATGGACTTCGCCCCGTTGGCGACCTGGCTCACCTGGTTGTGGGCCTCCTCGAACCGGTCCGACTGCGGCTGCCCGGCCGGACGGGCCTCCGCGCGAGGCGCGGGAGCCGGCGTGGGCGTGGGGCGCACGGTCGGGGTGGGGACAGGACGGGGCTCGTTACGGATGGGCGCCATGGCGACTGACTCCAAAAGGGTCTTCGTGAAGCTCTGCGTGGATCATCGCGCTTTGTCGCCCCAAGTTGCGTCGCGACGGCGCTTTTGCGCCTTTTCTACCCCAAGTGCGTGTTGGCCGTCGACGAGGGCCCACGTAACCCCCTGGAATTCATCGGAGCCGGCGCTAAGGTGCGCACGCCATGCGGACCCGAATCCTGACGACTGTCCTCCTCTGCCTCTCCCTCGCCGCCTGCAAGGACTCCGACAAGAAGGAGCCCACCGGCAGCGCCACCCCTCCCGCAGCCACGCCGGCCCAGCCCGCGCGGCCCTCCAGCCCCGCCGAGCAGGCCCCGCCCGCCGAGGCCGCCGCCTCCGGTGAGTGGTCGAAGAAGGTCCAGGCCGGCCAGGAGGTCTTCGCCACCCTCAGCACCAACCAGGGTGACATCGTCGTGCGCCTGTTCTCCAAGGACGCGCCGAAGACGGTGACCAACTTCGTGGGCCTGGCCACGGGCGAGAAGCCGTGGACGGACCCCAACTCCGGCCAGCGCGTGGAGGGCAAGTCGCTGTACCAGGGCGTCATCTTCCACCGCGTGATTCCGGGCTTCATGATTCAGGGCGGAGACCCCACGGGCACCGGCCGCGGCGACCCGGGCTACCGCTTCGAGGACGAGTTCCAGAGCGGCCGCACCTTCAACAAGCCGGGCCTGCTGGCCATGGCCAACGCGGGCCGCAACACCAACGGCAGCCAGTTCTTCATCACCACGTCCATGCCGGACTACCTCAACAACCGGCACACCATCTTCGGTGAGGTGGTGAGCGGCTATGACGTGGTGGAGAAGATCTCCAACGTGGAGCGCGACCGGAGCGACAGGCCGCTGCAGCCGGTGGTCATCCAGAAGATTGCGATGAGCGACCAGGCTCCGTCGGGCAAGAAGTAATGGGCGGCCGCACCGCGCGACGCCTCACCACCCGCCTGGGCGAGCTGGACTGCCAGGTGGTGGACGCGCTCCCCGAGGGCGCCACGCCCGAGCTGGTCGTGGTCCTCTGCCACGGCTTCGGCGCTCCGGCCACGGACCTGGTGCCGCTGGCGCCGGAGCTGATGTCCGTGGAGGAGTCGCTCGCCGGGCGCGTGCGCTTCGTGTTCCCCGGCGCCCCACTGACGCTGGAAGCGTGGGGCATGCCGAGCGGGCGTGCCTGGTTCCACCTGCCCGAGGCCATCATGCGCGGGCAGCTGCGCGACTGGGACTTGTTCGCCCGCGAGGTGCCGCCGGGGCTGCCGGCTGCGCGCCGGGGGCTGATGAGCGTGGTGGACGCGGTGTCCGCGTCGATGAAGCTGCCCTACGGCCGCATCGTCCTGGGCGGCTTCAGCCAGGGCGGCATGGTGACGACGGACGTGGCGCTGCGGCTGGAGGAGGCACCCGCCGGCCTGTGCATCCTGTCCGGCACGCTCACCTCGGAGGCGGAGTGGCGGCAGAAGGCCCAGGCGCGCAAGGGACTGCCGGTGTTCCAGGGCCACGGCCGCCATGACGACGTGCTGCCCTTCTCCGCCGCCGAGCGCTTGCGCGACGTGCTGACGGAGTCCGGGCTGGCCGTGGACTTCCTCCCCTTCGACGGGCCCCACACGATTGCCCCCGAGGAGCTGGAGCGCATGGCCGCGTTCCTGGCGGCGAGGCTGGGAGGGCGCTGAGGCATGTACCACGCGAAGGAGCTGACGGTGTCCACGCGGGGCCGCGGCTTCACCGACATCACCGGCGAGGTGCAGCGCGCGGTGACGGAGAGCGGCGCCCGGCAGGGGCTGTGCACCGTGTTCCTCCACCACACGAGCGCGTCCCTGCTGCTGTGTGAGAACGCGGACCCGGACGTGCGCAGGGACTTGGAGTCCTTCTTCTCGCGGCTGGTGAAGGACGGGGACCCGCTCTTCGTCCACGACGCGGAGGGGCCGGATGACATGCCCGCGCACGTGCGCACGGTGCTCACGCAGAACTCGCTGAGCATCCCCGTGAAGGACGGCTCGGCGGACCTGGGCACGTGGCAGGGCGTCTACGTCTGGGAGCACCGCACGTCACACCACCGCCGCCGTGTCACGGTGTCGGTGGTGGGCTGAGTTCCGCCGTCCCCGCTAGCGCTCGCGCCGGGCGGTGGCCGCGACGGAGACCTTCCGCGCGTTGCCCTTCGCCCGTGCCTGGCCGCGAATGCGCACCCAGGAGCCCGGGGCCTCCGGCGTCGCGTGGACCATGGACCAGCCGGTAGGCACTTCCGGCGCGGCCCAGGTGTAGAGAGCTCGCGCATCTTTCGGCGACAGGTTGACGCAGCCGTGGCTCATCGGCTCGCCGAAGCGGTCGTGCCAGTAGGCCGTGTGCAGGGCGTAGTCGTCCTGGAAGAACATGGTCCACGGCACCGTGGCCACGCGGTACGTCTCGTTGCCCGCGGTGCCGTTGCCCGTCATGTCCGCCTCCGCGAACTTTATCCAGATGCGGTAGAGCCCCTCCGGCGTGTCCGTGCCCGGCTTCCCCGAGGAGATGAGCGTCGCGTACACCGGCCGCTCACCTTCGTAGGCGACGAGCACCTGCGCCTCCAGGTCCACGTCCAGCCACCGCTCGCCGGGCGCCACCCCGGGCGGCGTGGGCGTGAACCAGGCCACGTGCAGGTCCTCCCGCGCCACCCAGTGGTCCTCCGAGATGAGCACCCAGTTCCCGTCGGTGGATAGCTCCCGCACCGCCACCAGCGTGCGCGGCGGCAGCACCGTCTCCCGCGCGGCCCTCGCATCCGGCGCTACCCGCACCTCCACGTTGGCCCGGGGCCGCGTGCGCGACTGCGCCCAGGCGAAGGGCGTCGGCAGCTCCGCGAGCGTCTCCGCGCCCACCCCCTCGAAGTCGGAGGGCCGGTACTCGCGCAGCACCCGCGCCTCCAGGTACTGGCCGTCCGTGGTGCGCCAGAAGGTGCGACGGCCCTCGCGCACCTGCCCGCGCAACTGCACCGTCACCGAGCCCTTCAGCAGCACGCCCTTCCGCTTCCGCTTCGCCAGGGCGAGGCTCGGATACGCGCGCACGCGCTTGCCCACGACACGCGCGTAGATGCCCGGCGTCAGCTCGCCCTCGCGCAGCTTCGGTACGTCCCGCACGCGGGGCTCGCGGAAGTTGGGCTCCAGGTAGCGCTCGCAGACCCAGCCGCGAGGCTCGATTTCCACCCACGCGTCGCAGTCCGGCCCGCGCATCGCCGTGTCGCCCTTCCAGCGCACCCGCATGTCCTGCGCCACCGTGCCCACGGGCGGCGCGTCCCGGCGAGGCTCCAGGCGCACGGCGATGGAGCGCCTCACACGCAGTGAGCCCGCGTCCGGTGCATAGGGAATGGCGTAGGGCGCCGTGCCCGCGTCCGCGCCGCTCACGGTCTCCAGACCCGGCTCGAACTCCTCAGGGTCCAGCGACGGGTCGATGTCGTCGAGCACCAGCCCCGTGTCCTCCAGCGGCTCCCCGTCGGGGCCGAGCACCAGCTCCTCGCCCGGGTTCTTCCGGTCCGGGATGACGACGAGCTGCTCGGCGGCGAGGGGCTCCGGGGCCTGCTCCGCGTCCGGGTCCTCCCGAGGCTCGGGCCCGGGCATGACGCTCAAGGCCGGGTCATTGGCCAGCGCGGGCCCCTCGGCTCGCGAGCCGTCGGCACCCGGCAGCATCGAGGCCACGACGAGGCCCACGTTCACGTTGGGGCCAATGAGCGCTCCGAGGTCCTGCACGGAGTGATTCACCTGCGCGCCGGAAGCAACGCCGCCATCCGCGCTCAAGGAGCGGTCGGTACGCTGCCACGCCGCGAGCAGGTGTTCCGAGGAGGCGTGAGCGGAGTCCTCATCCTCGAGGGCCTGCTCGCCCGTACCGCCGTCAGTGGCAGCCTGGGCTCCCATCGCCAGCGCATCGACGGCCACGCTCGGGGAGGCACCTGCCGCGACCCTTGAATCGCCCGCCCCGGCTGGCGCCCCCGCGTCCAGGGGCACGCCCTGAGTGGTGGATGGCTCACCCGCCGCCGGGACTGCTTGCGCACCGCCAGGCGGGGAGGCAGCCGCAATGGACGTGGGCACCATCGCCAGGGCGGCATCCGGCGCGGACTCACTCCCGTGCGCAATCACGCCCCCATCCACGCGCGACTGCTCCGGCTTGGACGGAGGAGTGCAGGCGATGCCAGGCAGGAGCAGGACGAGCGGAAGCCAACGACGCATGGAATGTCGCACGGTACGAAGGTGTGCGGCGGGGCTCAACGTCGTCTGAGGTGAGGTCGCCTGCGCGGGGCCCCGCGCGAGTGCGCATTCCGTGCGTCCGCAGCGGTGGTTGTCACATGTAACGGAATAAACGACTCAGCACCCGTCCTGGAGCCGCCGCCATCCAAGACAGCCGAGACAGCCGTCTCAATCCGTCCGCCTCGTGCCCACCGTGAGGTACGCGTTGAACGCGGCCACCTGAGGACCTGGGCCCAGCGCAGCGGACACGCGCTCCAGCAGGGCCCGCGCGACGTCGTCCCACTTCTCGCCCAGGGCCTTGCGCGCGAGCACGATGGGCGCACTCGAGCGAATCATCGCGTCGACCAGCGCGGCCGTGGAGGCGTACGCCGCCTGTGCCACCACCTCGTGCACTGCGACGTCGGCGAAGCCGGCTCCGGACATCTCCCGCTGACACGTCTCCGGGTCCGACAGCGGCATCATGCCGTCGCGCGGTGCCCCGCCCCCGTTCATCAGCTCGGCGAAGCTCTTGTAGACCACGTTCATCACGGGCGAGCGTTCGAAGGGAATCCAGCTCGACACGACGGCGCGGCCGCCCGGGACGAGCACCCGGTGGAGCTCGCGGAAGCCGCGGGGGCGGTCCGGGAAGAACATCAGCCCGAACATCGAGAACGCCGCGTCGAACGTCCGGTCCGGCAGGGGCAGCGCCATGCCATCTCCCACGAGCGACTCGACTTCGAGCCGGGCCTCCGCCGCGCGCTCGCGCAGGGCGGCAATCATCCGGGGCGCGAAGTCGACCGCCGTCACCTTCGCGCCTTCCCGCGCCGCGAGCAGCGAGAGCGTCCCGGGGCCGGCCGCCACGTCCACCACGCGCGAGCCCCGGCTGACCGCCGCGCGTGAGAGCGCGTCGCGGGAGAAGTTCTCGAACACGGGCAGCAGCTCGCGCACGTACTCGGGCACGACGAGGTCCCAGGGCTCGGGGACCGCGAGGGGTGATGAGGTCGACGACACGGGAGGTTCCCCCTGGAAATGGAAGCGCGGATTTCGACCTGAACGGGCAGCGGAGGCTTGGAAGAACTTCACCTCAGGATGCTGAGCAGGTCCGCGGGCAGCGCGGTGCCCGTCGGCCACAGCACATACGCGGCATGCCGCGAGTGACGCCAGGCCCGCCAGAGCTGCTCGCGCTTGTAGGTCACCTCCACCGTCTCATTGGTCTTGAAGGCGGGGTCGTTGCACACCACGTCCCCTTCCGCCGTGAAGCCCTTCACCACGATGAGGTGCCCGTCCAAGCGGCGCACCGGCGAGCCCGCCAGCGCTCCCTCCTCGTAGGCGATGCTGATGATGACCGGGATGCCCGCGGCGATGAGCCGCTCCACCTGCGTGAAGCTGTCCAGGCGCAGCACCATGCCGTGCAGCGCCCCGCCCCCCATGGCCGAGGCATACGCCGTGTTGAAGGGCCAGTTGCCGGTGCCCTCGTAGGCCCAGTCATAGGTACGGTCCGCCGCGGCGGGCACCGTGGTGTGCAGCTCCGGCCGCCCCAGCTTCTGGCCCCAGTAGTCGAGCAACATCGTGGTGGACGTGGGCGAGCACCACACCGGCCCGCCGTCCGGGTACAGCATCTGCGAGTAGTTCGGCACGTCCAGCACCGTCCCCCACGCCGTCCGGTCCGACACGCCGTCCCCGGGCAGGCCGTGCTTGTCACTCACCGTCGCCGCCAGCGCGCGGACCCGCGGCGTGGCCTCCGGGCGCGAGGAGTAGAGCCACACCGTCATCCGCAACGCGTCCGCCCGGCGCTTGAGGTTGAGCGTGTCCGTGGACACCGTGCCATCCGCGTCGCGCTGGCCATTCACGCTGTGCCGGGCCACGGGCTCCTTGTCGAAGGCCCACACGCCCAGCTCGTAGTCCTGCGTCCAGGCGCCGTCGATGCGCGCGGCGAGCGTCACCTTCAGCCACGTACCGGGCGGCGTCAGCGCGTCGAAGGAAGGCACCACGCTGGTGAACCCACCCGGGACGAGCTGCGTGTCGGAGACCGCCATGCCGTAGCGGTACTCCCCAGCGAGGTAGCGCGTTCCGCCGTCCGCCTCCACGCCCGCCGTAAAGGGCTCACCACTGGAGCGGGCCGTCGCGTCCAACTCCAGCGCGCCATCCGCCGCGAGCGCCGTCCCTTCACGGGTGAAGCGCTCGAAGTCCCGCTCCACCGCGCTCCTCCGCCACAGGCGGGCCGGAGGGCCTGCCTCCACGGGCTCCGCCTCGGGACTCCGAGGCTGCGAGACACAGGCCGTCAGGGTGGAGGCCAGCAGGAGCATGGAGGTCGCCAGCGCGCGGAAGTTCATCCCGCGGAGTCTGTAAGGCCGGGAGCCCCGAGACAAGGCACATCCCACCCGGCATGGCCGCCCGCGGGGTGCGGGCGGCCCCTTCCGTCAATTGGCTGGAACTTTCGCGGTGGTGGCCTTCGGAACGGCCTCCGGGCGCTTCCGGGTACGCTCCCCGGCCGCGTGCCCCCGCACGGAGGAGGAACCGATGATGAAGCCACTCGCCGCGTGTCTCATGCTGTTCGCCATGACTGCTCCCGCCCTCGCGGCGCCGAAGTCCGAGGAGACCGCCGTCATCGAGGCGCTCCACGCGGGGTGTGAGGCGTTCCGCACCGGAGATGTCCGTGCGGCAACCGACTTCCTGGGGGAAGGCTTCACCCTCACCGACTCGTCCGGGAATGTGACTTCCCTGGAGCAGACCCTCACCGAGCTCCGGAACAAGGAGCCCCGCTACGAGGTGTTCCGCAACCACGGCATGAAGGTGCGGCTCTACGGCGACACGGCCGTGGTGAATGGCATCACGTCCGTCAAGGGCACGTCGGGCGGACAGCCCTTCGCCGCCGAGCTCCAATTCACCGACACGCTGGTGAAGCGCGGCGGGAAGTGGCGCATCGTCGCCAGCCACGTGTCCCCGCTCCCCAAGGCAAAGGACCCGAAGTGAGGCCGGGGCTACCCGGGCCTTGAAGCCGGGAGGCCGGGTGGGAGCCCTGGCCCGGCCTCTCGCCCGGCGTGCCGCCCGTCGAGCCCGCGCCAGACGCCGTTCTTCCCTCTCGTCCCTCCGAAGGGTATTCACCTGGGAATGAAGGACGCCGAGACTCTCTCCCTGCCCCCGGATGCAGCCCCCCCCACCGCCGTGTCCCTGGACGAGGTGCGCCAGTGCACCCGGCTGCTGCAGGCCATGGCCCGGGACCGCCGCCTGATGGTGGAGCTGCCCGAGACGGAGAAGGTCGCCCTGCTGACCGCGGCGACGCAGGTGGTGTTCCCGGACCGCGAGACGAAGACGCGGCTCGTGAAGACCATGCGGCGCGAGCGCAAGCAGGCGAAGCAGAGCCATGACCGCACCGTCCGCGCGACGACCGAGATTCGCTCGCTGCGCAAGGCCGCCGTCTTCACCGTGCCCCAGCTCCCGCCGCCGCCTCCGACGGAGGAGGGCCCGGAGCGAATCCTCGCCGAGCCGCGCAAGTGCTACGTGTGCAAGGCGGAGTACCGGAAGCTGCACTTCTTCTACGACGCGATGTGCACCGAGTGCGCGGACTTCAACTACGCGAAGCGGGCCCAGCGGGCGCCGCTGAGCGGGAAGGTCGCGCTCATCACCGGCGCGCGCGTGAAGATTGGCTACCAGGCGTCGCTGATGCTCCTGCGCTCGGGCGCGCGCGTCATCGCCACCACCCGGTTCCCCAACGACGCGGCCGAGCGCTACCTGCGCGAGCCCGACTTCTCGGAGTGGTCCCACCGGCTGCACATCCATGGCCTGGACCTGCGACACGCCCCCAGCGTGGAGCTGTTCGCGCGGCACGTGGAGCAGACGCACCACCGGCTGGACATCCTCATCAACAACGCGGCGCAGACGGTGCGCCGGCCGCCCGGCTTCTATGCGCACCTGCTGGCGGGTGAGTTGCGCCGCGTGGCCGAGCTGCCCGAGGCGGCACGCCCGCTGCTCGCGGGACACCTGGCGTGCGTCGAGGCGGTGCACCCGGCCCTCGGCGCGGGCGGCCCGGACGCGCCGGCGCTCGCGCCCACCTGGCGCAGCAACGACCCGGCCCTGGGCATCCACTCGTCCGCCGCGCTGTCGCTGCTCCCATATGCGCTGGAGCAGGAGGGTGACACGCGCGCCCTCTTTCCCAAGGGACGGCTGGATGCGGACCTGCAGCAGGTGGACCTGCGCGACATGAACTCGTGGCGGATGAAGCTCGCGGACGTGCCGACGGCGGAGATGCTGGAGGTGCACCTTGTGAATGCGGTGGCGCCGTTCATCCTCTGCGGGAAGCTGAAGCCGCTGATGATGCGCGAGCGCTCCACCCCCGGCCACATCGTCAACGTCTCCGCCATGGAGGGCAGCTTCTCGCGC
The DNA here is from genome assembly GCF_010894435.1 of Pyxidicoccus trucidator. Taxonomy (NCBI): domain Bacteria; kingdom Pseudomonadati; phylum Myxococcota; class Myxococcia; order Myxococcales; family Myxococcaceae; genus Pyxidicoccus; species Pyxidicoccus trucidator. The sequence continues at coordinate 824,993 of NZ_JAAIXZ010000001.1, forward strand.
GGGACGAAGACGGACCGGCACCCGCACACCAACATGGCGAAGGCCGCGCTGAACATGATGACGCACACCTCCGCGCCCGACTACGCGAAGGACGGCATCTACATGAACGCGGTGGACACCGGCTGGGTCACCGACGAGGACCCGGCGCTGTTCGCGGAGCGCAAGCTGCAGGACCTCGACTTCCAGCCGCCGCTGGACATCGTCGACGGCGCGGCCCGCGTGGTGGACCCGGTCATCTCCTCGGAGAACACCGGCCACTTCGTGTGGGGCAACTTCTTCAAGGACTACCGCCACACCAACTGGTGAAGGCGGGCGCCCGCCCGCCCGCCCGGAGACCTGCACACCCTCACGCCCCCCCCCGCCTCGGTAGAGGGACGTCCAGCTGTGCACGCCTGCCCGCTGTCCTTCCTCCTCGTACTGGACGTGTGACGCGCGGATGACTTGCGGCGCGGCCAGGGGAATGGTCGGCTCCCGGGCGCTTCGCCCCTCCCAGGGCGGGCGCAGTCCCACCTCGCAGAATCACCCGGACCATGGCTCAACGCCCCCGTGACCCCCTGCCGCTGCGCTGGCACCTGGTGCGGCTCGTGCTGGGTACGCTGCTGCCGGTCACCGCCTTCGCCTGCGGCCTGTTCTTCTTCCTCGCGCGCGCGGAGCGCGAGGCCACCGAGCGGCGCGTGCTCACCTCGGCGCGCGCGCTCGCGGACGCCTTCGACAGCGAGATGGAGAGCTCGCTCCACACGCTCGAGGCGCTGGCCGCCTCCGCCTGGCTCGACGCGAGCGACCTGGAGGGCTTCCGCACGCAGTGCACGCGGGTCCTGAAGACCCAGCGCGGCTGGTTGACGGTCATCCTGCTGTCGCCGGACGGCGTCCCGCTGTTGAACGCAGGGCTCCCCCCGGGCAGCCCGCTGCCGGCCCTCGCGGAGTCGGAGAGCCTGGCCAGGGTGCGGGACACGCTGCGGCCCGTGGTAGGGGACCTGGCCCGGGGACGCGGGGAAAAGAAGCAGCTGGCCGTTCCCATCCGGGTTCCCGTGCTTCGCGACGGTGAGCTGCGCTACGTGCTCACCGCGGTCATCAGCGCCGCCGCATTCCACGAGGTGGTGGGGCGGCAGGACTCGGACGACGTCGAGTGGACGCGCACCCTGGTGGACACCCGGGGCGTCGTGGCCGCCCGCACCCGAGACCCGGCACGCTTCGTGGGGCAGTCCGCGACGGTGCCCTTCCTCCAGCGCACGCGCGGCGCGTTCGAGGGCGTCTACGCGGACCTCTCCATGGAGGGCGAGCCCGTCTACGCGGCGTTCAGCCATTCCGCGTACGGGTGGACCACCACGGTGGTCAGCCCCCGGCGCGTGCTCGATGCGCCCGCGCGGCGCTCGCTGCTGGCGGGGGGCCTGCTCGGGCTCGCCATGCTGCTGCTGAGCGCCGCCGGGGCCTGGGCGTTCTCCCGGCGCATCGGGCGCTCCATCTCCAGCGCCGCGGACGCGGCCGACGCGCTCGCCAGCGGCGCCCCGGTGCGGGTGGAGCCCTCGGAGGTGCGCGAGCTGGCGCGGCTCAACGAGGCCCTCGTGCGCTCCGGGCGGCTGCTCGAGGCGCAGGAGCGCGAGCGTGAAGCCCACCTGGAGGTGGCCGAGGCCGCCCGCGCCGAGGCCATCGCCGCCACCCAGGCCAAGGACGCCTTCCTCGCCATGCTCGGACACGAGCTGCGCAACCCGCTGGCGCCCATCGTCTCCTCGCTGGAGCTGCTGCGCCTGCGCGGGCTGGCGCAGACGCCCGAGCATGAGGTCATCCGCCGCCAGCTGAGCCACGTGGTGCGGCTGGTGGACGACCTGCTCGACCTGGCCCGAATCGTGCGCGGGCAGATGTCGCTGCACCAGGCTCCGCTCGAGCTGTCGGCGGTGGTGACCCGGGCCGTGGAAGTGGTGGCGCCGCTCGTCGAGAAGCGCCAGCACACCCTCGAGGTGGCCGTCCCGTCCACGGGCCTGACGGTGCTGGGCGACCCGGACCGGCTCACCCAGGTGGTGACCAACCTGCTCACCAACGCGACGAAGTACACCCCTCCGGGAGGGAGGCTCCAGATGCGGGCGGAGTCCGGTGCGGACGAGGTCGTCCTCACCGTGACGGACGATGGCGAGGGCGTCGAGCCCGAGCTGGCCGGGCGCATCTTCACGCCCTTCGTGCAGGGGCCGCGCTCGGTGGACCGCGGCGCGGGCGGGCTCGGCATCGGCCTGGCGCTGGTGCACAGCGTGGTGACGGCGCACGGCGGTCGCGTCGCGGTCCACAGTGAAGGCCCTGGGAAGGGCAGCACCTTCACCGTCTGGCTGCCGCGCCACGCCGCCCCGCCCGAGCACCTGGCCGGAGCCTCCCCGACGAAGGACGTCCGTCCGTCCGAGGCCCCCTCCACGGCGCTGCGCGTGCTGGTGGTGGACGACAACGTGGACGCCGCCGAGGCGCTGGCCGACCTGCTGGAGATGTCCGGCTACACCGTGGCCATGGCGCATGACCACCGCCAGGCGCTGCAGCGGCTCGACACCTTCACCCCCGACGTGGCCATCCTGGACATCGGCCTGCCGGAGGTGGACGGCTACGGGCTGGCCGCGCTCATCCGCGAGCGCCTGGGCGCCGCGAGCCCCACCTTCGCCGCCCTCACCGGCTATGGCCAGCACGAGGACCGGCGTCGCAGCGAGGCGGCGGGCTTCCACCACCACTTCGTGAAGCCCGTGCAGCTCGCCGACCTGGTGGCCTTCCTGGAGTCACACCGGCGGCCGCACCGCGGCGCCGCCTGAGCCCGGGGCCCCGACTCAGCCTCGCTTCGCGCGGGGCAGCCGCACCTGGAACACCGTGCCCGTCTCCCGTGTGGAGCGCACCTCGACGCGGCCTCCATGCGCGTTGACGATTTCCTGCACGATGAAGAGGCCCAGCCCTACTCCCTTCAGCGGGTCGCCGCCCTCCTCCGCGCGGGTGAAGGGCTGGAAGAGGCGGGGCAGCAGCGAGGGGGGAATGGGGTTGCCCGCGTTGGCCACCTCCAGCACCACCTCGTCACCGTCGCCGTCTCCCCGCACCTCCACGGGGACGCCCCTCGCGCCGTGTGTGAGGGCGTTGGCGACGAGGTTGCCCACCAACTGCGCCAGCCGGTCCAGGTCCCACTCCCCCACCAGGTCCCCGCGCAGGCCCAGGTGGATGTCCCGGTCCGGGTACGCGGTCACCAGCTCGTCCACGACGATGCGGCAGGCATCGCCCAGGCTCACACGTCGGCGCTGGATGGGGAGCGTGCCCCCCTGGCTCACGCGCGCGAAGTCCAGCAGGTCGCGGATGAGGTGGTCCATCCGCCGCACGCTCATGAGGATGCGGGCCGCGCGCTTGTGCTGCGAGGACTCCGGGTCGCTGTCGCGCAGCAGCATGGTGCTGGACATGGCGATGGCCTGCAGCGGGCTGCGCAGGTCGTGCCCCACGATGCCCATCAGCCGGTCTCGCGTCTCGGCCTCGCGGCGCAGGGCGGCCTGCATCACATGGTGCGCGGTGACGTCGATGGACACCGCCACTCCCGCGAGGGGGCGCCCCTGCGCATCGTGGACCCGTGTGGTGCTGAGGTCGATGTAGCGCGCGTCGCCGTCGCGCATGCGAAGGCGCACCGGCTCACGCAGCACCGTCTCGCCATGCAGCAGCGAGCGCGACAGGGGCCACTCCTCCGGCTGGTAGGGCGTGCCGTCCGGCCTGAAACCCTGGTAGGCGACGTACTCGGGGATGTCCCTTGAAGCCACGAAGGGGTGGCCCCAGATGGTCTCCATCGCCGCGTTGCCCCGGGTGAGCCGGCCACCCGGCTCGGCGAGGACGACACCCACCGGGAGCTGGTCCAGCACGGCCTCCAGCAGGCCCCGCTCTGCGGCAAGCCTGTCCCGGAGCTGCTCGGCCTCCTCGCGGGCGCGGCGCTCGGCGTCGTACAGGCGAGCGCGCTCCAGCGCGAGGGCGCACTGCTGGCCGAGCGACTCCATGAACTGGAGCATCTCCGGCTCGAAGTCCTGCTCCTGCGCGAAGCTGAAGCCGAAGGCACCGAGGGTGCGCCCGTCCACCTTCAGCGGCAGCGCGGCGAAGGCGCGGCCCAGCAGGGTGGGCTCGTCCCTCAGGCCCGGATAGTCCCGGAGGAAGGTCTCCAGGTCCGCATAGAGCACCGGCCGGCCCGTGCGCACGGCCTCGCGGTACATGATGGGCGTGTCCACGGGGAAGCGCTGCCAGGGCGCGAGCGACTCCTCGGAGAAGCCGTGCGCGGCGCGCAGCTCGAACGCGGTGCCATCCTCGCTCAGCAGCACCAGTGAGGCGGAGACGGCGTCGAGCGCCGCGGCCCCCTCACGCACCACCACCTCCGCCAGCGCGTCGGGCAGCAGCACCCGGGACAGCGTGGAAGAAACGGCCGCCAGCCGGTCCGCGCGGGCGCGGGCCTGCCGCGGCGCGGTGATGTCCTGCAGGGTGCCGATGAAGCGCAGGGGCTGCTTGCGCGCATCGAAGTGCACCCGCCCGTGCGCGGACAACCAGCGCTCCCGCGTCACCAGGGGGCCCGCCGCGCGAAACTCGACGTGGAAGCTTCCGTCACCCTCCGGGTCGACCGCCCTCCGCAGGGCCACGTCCAGACAGGGGCGGTCCTCGGGGTGCACACACTCCCGGAGCATCCCGGGCTCGACGGGGTGGCCTGGCGGCAGGCCGAGCAGCTCCAGGCTCCGCTCGCTGAAGCTTCGCTCGCCCGAGGCGAACTCCCGGTCCCAGGTGCCCAGGTCCGCGGCCTCCAGGGCCAGGCGCAGCCGGTCCTCGCTCTCGCGCAGCTTGCGGGCCATGCGCCCGGCTTCCTCCCCCTGGCGCAGCTCGGTGACGTCGGAGACCATTCCCACGTACCCGACAACGCGGCCGTCCGAATCCACGTGCGGCAGGTAGTCCGCCTGCACCACGCGCGTGCCACCGTCCCGGTACGGCATGGCGCGCTCGAAGCGCACCGGCTGCCCGGACAAGGCAGCTCGCAGGTGGGGCAGGACGGCCTGGTACGCGGAGTCGCCCAGCAGCTCGCGCACGCTTCGTCCGAGAACCTGCTCCCGCCTGGTACCGAACCAGCGCTCATACGTCTGGTTGCAGAAGCGGTAGCGCTCCTCCGCGTCCACGTACGCGAGCAGCACGGGCGCGGCGTCCACCGTCACCAGCAGCTTCTCGATGAGGCTCCGGTCGCCCAGCATGCCCCCTTCGCGGGGACGGGCCCGGTCCACCATCAGCAACTGGTCGATGACCTCACGGAGGTGGGAGACGGGCGGGGGGAGGGTCATGACTGGCGGTGAGAGCAGAGCCGTACTGGGGCACAACGCGCTCCACCCGGTTGGATAGTCAGGCTGATTGGCACCTGGCACGGCAATCGGCAAGGACCCCCGTCGCCCTCTGTCCAGCAGTCGGGCAGCGCAGGGCTTCCAGCAAGCAGCGCGGGTTGCGAAGCCGTGTGAGGTGCGACTTTCCGACCTCCCAGGAGTGCGCTGGGAGCGACCCACCCGGAGGCAGCGGCGACACCGGCACCGTCAGGTGAATGGGGTGGGAATCCTGGCGGCTCGCTTCGTTCGGTACGTCAGGAGGGCTCCATACGCTCTCCTTTCCGTGCGGGGGCAGGACTCCCAACGGCATCCGGGCAACGTCCCGAGGAGGCAGCAATGAAGCGAGTGTCCGCATTTTGCGCAGTGATGATGTCGGTGCTCTTCGCAGGCCCCGCGCACGCCGCGCCGACGACGGTGAGCGGCTACGTCTGCTCGGCGACGTACACGCGGCAGAACAACGTCTTCTATGGCAATGGCTGGGTGCAGGTGCAGGTGTACGCCGCGCCGGGCTGCACCGGCGGTGTCGTCGGCACGTACCAGTACCTGGGGTCGGGCGCCTCCAACTCGGGCTACCAGCACAGCGAGGCCGAGCGGCTGCAGCTGTTCCAGCAGGCCAACCAGGCCGCTACCCAGGGCACCCGCGTCAGCCTCTTCATCGAGAGCGTAGGCGGGGCCATCCTCCACACCACCTACTCCGCCAACTGACGGAGGCGGAAGCTCAGCGCCGGGTGACAGGGACTGTGCAGCTCGCGGTCCCTGTCGCCGTGCCGCGCGAGCCGCCGGCCTCCCCGTGACGGCCCGGTGCGCGTCTCGCGACAGCGCGTCTCGGAGCGTCGTGGCACGGTCTCTCGACCTACGACTCCGTGCCGGCCTCCGGCGCCTCCAGCAGCTTGTAGAGCGTCTTGCGGTCCACATCGAGCAGCCGCGCCGCCTCGCTCTTGTTGCCGCCCACGTGCTGGAGCACCTGCGCCGCGTACCGCCGCGACAGCTCCGCGAGGCTGGGCATGTCTCCCGCCAGCCCCGTCAGCTTCTGCGTCGCATCGCCAATGGGCTCCGGGAAGTCCTGCGGCCCCAGCACGCCCGTCACGTTCAGCGCCAGCGCCCGCGCCACCACGTTCTCCAGCTGCCGCACGTTGCCCGGCCAGTCGTAGCCCGTCAGCCGCGTCATCGCCTCGGGCGTCACCACCGGCCGCACCCCGCCCCGCGCGTGCCGCCCCGCGAAGTGCTCCACCAGCGCCGGCACGTCCTCGCGCCGCTCCCGCAGTGGCGGCAGGTGCAGGTGCACCACGTCCAGCCGGTACAGCAGGTCCTCGCGGAACAGCCCCTCCACCACCCGCGCCTTCAGGTCCTTGTTCGTCGCCGCCACCACCCGCACGTCCACCTTCACCGGGACGCTCTCGCCCACGCGGCGAATCTCGCCCTCCTGCAGCACGCGCAGGAGCTGCGACTGCACCTTCATCCCCACGTCGCCAATCTCGTCCAGGAAGAGCGTCCCGCCGCTCGCCTCCTCGAAGACGCCCCGCCGCGCGCCCGAGGCGCCCGTGAAGCTGCCCTTCGCGTGGCCGAACAGCTCGCTCTCCATCAGCGACTCGGTGATGGCCCCACAGTCCACCGGGATGAACGCCCCACCCGCGCGTGGCGAGCGCTTGTGCAGCGAACGCGCCACCATCTCCTTCCCCGTCCCCGTCTCCCCCGTAATCAGCACCGGCACGTTGCTGGCCGCCGCGCGCGCCACGTGCTTGTACACCTCCAGCAGCGCCGGGCTGCGCCCCACCAGCACCAGCGAGGTGCGCTCCACCTGCTTCCGCAGCGAGCGGTTCTCCTCCACCAGCCGCTTCTGCTCCAGCGCCCGCCGCGCCACGCGCAGAATCGCGTCCACGTCGAACGGCTTCGCCAGGTAGTCGAACGCGCCCTGCTGGATGCTGTCCAGCGCGCCCTCGATGTTGCCGAACGCCGTCACCACGATGACCGGCGTGTCCGGCAGGTGCGTCTTCACATCCTGCAGCACCTTCAGCCCATCCCCCGGCTCGGGCATGGCCATGTCCGTCATCACCAGGTCAAACGGCCCCTCCGCCAGTCGCTCCGCCGCGCGCTTCGGGTCCGGCGCCTGCGTCACCGCCCCCAGCGTGCCCAGCAACCGCTGGAGCAAATCCCTGGCCTGGGGGTCATCGTCCACCACGAGGATGCGGGCTGTGCTCATGTGCCGACCTTGCGCATTGCGGAAGCGGCGGACGAAGCCAGCGACTCACCGGTGCCACCCGCCGCCACCGGGCGCACCACGCGGGGAAAGCGCACCACCACCCGCGTGCCCTTCCCTTCCTCCGAGCGCACCACCAGCGTGCCCCCGTGCGCCTCCACCACGCGCTTCGTGGTGGCCAGGCCCAGGCCATGGCCCGGCAGCCCCCGCACCTCCGGCGCGCGGAAGAAGGGCTGGAAGAGCGAGGCCAGCGTCGGCGCCGCCATGCCGATGCCGTTGTCCTCCACCTCCAGCACCACCTCCTGCCCCTCGGTGGCCACCCGCACCTTCACCTTCGGCTCCGGCCGGCCCGCCGTGTACTTCACCGCGTTCGTCAGCAGGTTGCGCGCGCTCACCTGCAGGAGCTGCCCCGGGCAGTCCACCGCCACGCCCGGCTCCAGCTCCCGCTCCAGCGCCACGCCCTGCGCCGCCGCCGTCTGCGCCACCTCCAGCAGCACCGTGGTGACGGCCGTGTCCAGTTCGCCCACCGTGCGCTCTCCTCGCGTGCCCGCGCGACAGAAGCGCAGCAGCGCTTCAATCAGCTCGCCCATGCGCACCGCGCTGGACTCGCACTGCGCCAGCATCTCCAGCGCCTCCGCGTCCTTCACCGCGCCCGTGCGGCGGATGAGCGTCAGGTAGCCCTTGAGCGGCGCCAGCGGCGAGATGAGGTCGTGCGCCACGCGGCGCGTGAAGGAGTCCAGCTCCTGGTTGTGCCGGCCCAGCTCCTCCAGCTGCCCCTGAATCGTGGCGTCCTGGCGCTTGAGCAGCGAGGTGATGTGCCAGCCCACCCCCAGCGACAGCAGCAGCGCCAGCAGCGTGGCGCCCGCGCCCAGGGCGGTGTTGCGCACGCGCAGGTCCGCCAGCCGGCCCACCACCGCGCGCGCCTCGGCCGCGTTCTCCTGGGACAGCGTGCCTGCCAGCGTGTCCAGCTCCGCCGCCAGGGGGCGGATGCGCTCGGCCAGGTGGCGCCGCGCCCGGTCCGCCTCGCGCCGCTGCGAGAAGACGGCCGCCGCCCGCACCTGCCCCGCCAGCCCCTGGCACGCGGCGTTGAAGCGCTGCCACACCGCCTTCTCTCCCGGCGGCAGGTTGCGCGTGTACGCCTCCGACGCGTCGCGGATGTCGCCGAGAATCTCCTCCATCACCGCGTCCGCGGCCCGGCGCTCGTCGTCATCCGTGGCGCGGATGTGCGCCTCAATCGCCGACTCCAGTGACAGCGCGTCCACGCGGATGCGGCCGATGAGGCTCGCGCGCTCCAGCGCCTCCTGCACCAGAGCGTCCACCTGCCGCCCCGTGCGCACCTCCGTCCACAGGGTGAAGGCGGTGACGGCGGACAGCAGGACCACCACGAAGAAGAAACCGGCGCGGTAGCCACGGATGGACTTACGGGAGCTCACGAGGGCCTACTCCTCTACCACGGAGCCCGCCCGTCCTTCAGGGGGTGCCCGTGTTGGCGGCGCCCGGCGGAGGGCCCGGCTCACGGGGAGGCTGCGTGCGCCGCTTCGCGCGCTCCAGCGCGGACTCGTACCAGACGTCCGACAGCTCCTCGTGCATCTCCTTCAGTTCCTTCAGCTCGTTCAGCTGGCGCTCCAGCGTGAGGAGCTGTGCGTTGTGCTCCTCCAGCGCATGCCGGTCCGCCTCCGTGCGCACCAGCTCCTCCAACACCACCGCGCGTCCCTGCTCCGCCTCGGCCCGCTCCAGCGACAGCCGCTCCATGGTGGCTTCGAGCGCCGCCAGCCGCGCCGCCAGCGCCTCGGTGCGCTCACGCTCCGCCTCGTACTCGCGCCGCCAGCGCTCCGTCTCCAGCACCTGGGCGCTCAGCTGCTCGGGAGGGATTCCCGCGCACCCGACTCCCAGCCATGCCACCGCCGTAACGAGCCGCAGGGACCGCATACACCGTCTCTCCCGCGCCGCGGCCACGCGACATGCGCGGCGAAGGACCCGGGCCTGCCACCCAGCGCAACCGGGTGACGCATGCAGCTTGCTCAACTGCTCCGGTGTCGTCAAAGCGACAAGCGCCTGCTTGGGGAGCAGGGCCACACCGTTGGAATGCCAACCGGGGAGTTTCTCCCCAGACCGCGGCCACCAGCGCCCGCGCCCTCCTCTGGGAGCAGCCCTGGCACGCCGGCTGCTCAAGGGACGGCTCACCACAAGCGACGCAATCCAGCGTCGTCCCCCCCGAACGGAGCTTTCCATGAAGACCGTGTTCGCCGCCGCCCTCCTCGCCGCCGCCACCGCGTTCGCCAACACCCCGGCTCCCGCCGCCGCCGCCGTCGAGGCCAAGCCGGCCGCCGCCGCCGAGGCCCCCAAGGCCGAGGCCGCGCCCGCCGCGGAGCAGAAGGCCGAAGCTGCCCCCGCCGCCGCCGAGGCCCCCAAGGCCGAGGCCAAGCCCGCGAAGAAGTCCAAGAAGGCCGCTCCCAAGACGGAGACGGCTGCGGACACCAAGTAATCCGGTTTTACAGCTTCGGTAGCAACAGGCGGGGGTGCCCCATCCAAGGGGGGCGCCCCCGCTGTCTTTTCCGGGTCCAAGCCCACCCACTTCACTCTCCGAAACAGGCACCCACTCGGGGAGAGACATGGGAGTCACATCCACCCCGCCCGGGTCATTTTTCTCGTTACGCACCAGCTCAATTCAATGAGTTTGAGATTTGACAGGGACAGAGGAATCCTGCTTAATGTGACTTCAGAGGATGACAGCCGGTTCCGGTGAGTTCCGGAACTCGGTCCCCCCCACCCCCGTCCTTGCTGGAGATTGCCCCCCAATGATTGAAGCCTTCTCGAAGGTGTCGGAAGCCTCGAAGCTGATGCTGGACAAGGGCCTCTGCGCGAGCACCGGCGGGGAGGCGCTGCGGATGGTGGGCCACGCGCTCGGAGTGGACCGGGCCTACATCTTCGAGAACCGCACCCAGCAGACCTACGGGCGGTTCATCACGGACATGCGCCACGCCTGGGCCGAGGCGCCCACGCCGTCGCCGCTGGCCAACCCGGTGCTGCGCGCCTTCTCCTTCCGGGACTTCGCGCCGGGCTGGGTGGACATGCTGGAGGCGGGCATGGTGGTGGCCTGCCCCACGCGCGACGCGCCGCCGATGATGAAGGACCTGCTGGAGCGCCAGGGAACACAGTCGGTGCTGCTGTGCCCCATCAACCCCTCGCGGCAGCAGTGGTGGGGCGTGGTGGGTTTCGAGGACTGCCGCAAGCCGCGCATCTGGAAGCCCGAGGACATCAGCCTCCTCAAGTCGCTGTCCCGGGCGGTGGCCGCGTCGGTGCGCCACGGGCAGATGCGCTCCTCGCTGGACCAGGTCCGCAACAGCCTGCGGGCGGCCGTGAGCCGCACCCCGGTCTCCGGCCACTGACGGTCGCCCGGTCGCCCGCCTGGGGGGGCGGCGGCGACCCCTGAATGGAGCGGATAGTACGGCGGCGCGTTTCTGCTACCCTGGCGGCCCCCTCGCCTACCGCCATGTCCTCAATCGACCCCACCGCGATCAGCCGGCCACGCACTCCGGACCTCATCAGCGGCTACCACCTCGAGAAGCTGGTCGGTAGCGGCGGCATGGGAGAGGTACACAAGGCCACCCAGCTCTCGCTGGGCCGCACGGTGGCCGTGAAGCTCCTCAACCCGGAGCTGGCGAAGGACCCGGCCTTCATCGCGCGCTTCCAGAAGGAAGCCGCCGCGCTCGCCGCGCTGAGTCATCCCCATATCGTCTCCATCGTCGACAAGGGGAAGACGGAGACCACCTACTACCTGGTGATGGAGTTCGTGGATGGCCCGTCGCTGCGCGAGCTGATCCGCGCGCCGGAGCTGGACGTGCCGGGGGCGCTGCGGCGGATGCTCGAAATCTGCCGGGCCATCGAGTACGCGCATGGCCGCGGCGTCATCCACCGGGACTTGAAGCCGGAGAACATCCTGCTGGACCAGCAGGCCGGCGGCATCGCCAAGGTGTCGGACTTCGGGCTGGCCTCGTTCCTGGCGGATGCCAGTCCGTCCTCGCGCTACGCGCTCACCTCCACGCACGTGTCCATGGGCACGCTGTCGTACATGGCGCCCGAGCAGCGCGTGGACGCGAAGAACGCGGACGCGCGCGCGGACATCTTCTCGCTGGGCGTCATCCTCTATGAGTGGCTCACCGGCGAGGTGCCGCTGGGCACCTTCGATTTGCCCTCTCGCCGCCGTCAGGGGATGGACCCGCGGCTGGACGACATCGTCACCCGGTGCCTCAAGCCGGACCCGGAGGACCGCTACCCGTCGGTGACGGCGCTCATCGCGGACCTCATGGTCCTGGTGCCCGGCAGCCTGGCGTCCATGGCCCCCGTGAAGCTGACGCGCTTCCAGCGCTTCCGCGAGGGCGTGCGCAAGGTGGTGCGGACCACGGTGCGCGTGGCGGCCATGGCGACGGTGGTGGCGTCCGTGGGCGTGCTGGGCCTTGCCTGGTGGAACACCAGCCATCCCCTTCCGCAGGTGCGGCCGGGCTCGGCGTTGACGTCCGGGCTGGGACTCGGGCCACCCTTGAAGACGACCGGCCCCGGGCGCCTGGAGAACGGCCACGAGAAGCGCGCGGTGTCCGTGGGGGATGGGCCGAACGACGGGGTGGCACTGGTGGTCGCGGGCCGGCTGGTGAGCTTCGAGGAGAAGACGCTCGTCTTCCCGCCAGCGGACGGCCAGTCCCGCGTGGGGCGTACCCACGTGGACGTGACGCCGCGCATGGCGGGCGACATCGCCTCGCTCAGCGCGCGCGTGCGGACGGACACCCCCGAGAAGACGTGGGCAGACCATGCGCTTGCCATGGTGGGCAGGGCTCCTCCGCAGCCGGCGTCGGCGCTGCTGTTGATGGGCAGTGACAGCCGCTACGTGGCGCTCATCCACAAGGGCCCCGACACTCCTCTGGAGCTGGAGTGGTCGCTGGGAGAGCGCACCGGCACCATGCTGGGCCTGGCGGCGCCGGAAGGCGAAGCGGTGCTGGAACTGAAAGTGGACGCGGAGGGCATCCTCCGGGCGTACGTGGGCAAGGGCAGGGACCAGCGCGCCATCGCCGAGCCCCTCACCCTGGGGCCCGGCTGGATGGAACACTTCGGCGACGCGCCGCCCGAACCCGGCTTCGGCTGCATCGAAGGCACCTGCCGCGCCGAGGGGTTCACCTATACCGTGCGGCAGTCGCCGCCCCCGGGCACAACGGCCCCGGTGCCGCCGACGCCCGTGGTGAGGGCGGTGGCGGCCAACACGGTGCCCGCCAAGGCCGTGACGCCCAAGAAGGCGCCGCCGCCTCCGCCGCCCAAGAAGCAGCCCGTCAAGGCCCCCCCGAAGGGCGGCAAGAAGCGGTAACGGGCGCCAAGCGCCCGCATCGGACATCTCGACGCAGGGGAATATGGCCACCCACGAGGGATTGCATTATCCCTCGGCCCTCCTATGCGCATTTTCCGTCGCGGACTCGCCGCGCTCGCCTTCGTCGCCGCCCTGTCGGGCTGCCCCAAGTCTTCCTCCTCCGTCACGCCCCACGTCCTGGAGTCCGCTGCGGAGCGGGCCGAGAAGGGCTCCGACGAGGCCCGCACGCTCGCGCTCGCGGGCTTCCACTCGTACCTGGTGAAGGGTGACGCCGCGCTGGCGCAGCAGCGCTTCGACTCCGCGGTGGCGAAGGACGCGGGCGACGTCTACGCGCTGGCCGGTCAGCACCTGATGGCGCGGCGCGCGGGCAAGGTGGACCGGGCGCTGGCGGCCTCGCTGGAGCTGGCCGCCCGCGCTCCCCGGCACCCGCTGGCGGTGCCCGCGGCGCGGTACGTGCTCGAGTCGGTGGGGACGTCGCGCGCGCAGGACGACGACATCCTCAAGGGCGTGGAGCGGGCGCTGGCGGCGGGCGCGGAGGGCGAGACGGCCTACCTGCTGCGCGGCGCGCGCCTGTCCGTGCACGTGGTGCGGGGCGACGCGAAGGCGCGGGACGCGACGCTGCGCGAGCTGGGCGGCGCGGGCGAGGCGTCGCTGGTCGGCCCCTTCTCCCCCTTCCACGTGCTGGCCTGGGACGAGCAGGACCCTGTGCGCAAGGACGGCTCGGTGACAGGCCCCTTCCCCAGCCCCTTCGGTCCGCTCCCCGTGCGCACGCTGCGCGCGCCGGACGGCCGCTTTGATTTGGGCGGCGAGCCCGGCGAGGGCGACCTGTACCTGCTGGCCATCGACGCGGAGGTGACGGAGCCGGGCGCGTACGTGGTGCGCTCGGTGAGCGGCACGTCGCACCAGGTGCTGCTGGACGGGACGCCGCTGATGGAGCGCCGAGGCTGGGCGCGCGCCACCTCCACCGTCTCCGCGCGCACCGTGGACCTGCCCGCCGGCAAGCACCGCTTCCTCATCCGCCAGCTCAAGGCCGGCACCTCGGGCGTGCTCACCCTCTCCCTGCTTCGCGTGGATGGGCGGCCCTCCGGCGTGCGCTTCACCGCGGCCTCCGGGCCCGCACCCCAGCCGTGGGGCAAGGGGCCGAGCGGCTCCGAGGAGACGCCGGGCGTCTACCCCACGACGGAGTCCCTGAAGGTCGCGCTGCAAGGCGAGGCCGGAGACCTGCTGGCCACGGTGCTCGCGGCGCGCGACGGCCTGGCGAGGGACCCGGACGGCGCGCGGCGGCTGATGTCGGCGGTGGAGGCCACCACCCCGGGCCTGATGGCGCTGCGCGCCGAGTCGGCGGCCGCGGACCGCACCGTGCCCAGCAAGGTGGCGAAGGGCCGGGCCACGCGAGACCTCGAGTCCGTGCTGTCGAAGGACCCGGGCAACGTGGCCGCGCTGCTCGTGCGCGCGGACCTCTTCCTGGATGACGGGCAGCCGGCGGCGGCGATGGAGACGCTGAAGTCGGTGGACGCGACGAAGGGCCCCGTCCCCCACCTCGTGTCCCTGCTGCGGGCGCGCGCGGCGCTGGCGCTGGACGTGGAGGCGCTGGCGGAGGAGTCCCTGGAGGCCGCGCTGGAGGTGCAGCCGGGCCTGTGTGAGGCGCTGGGGCTCCAGTACAGCCTGGCGCGCCGGCGTGACGCGGTGGAGCGCGGGGACGCACTGGTGGAGGCGCAGCGCGGCTGCCCCGGCACCGCGGCGCGCGAGGCCGAGCACGCGCGCACCCGGGGCGACATGGAGACCGCGGCGAAGCTGTACGCGGAGCTGCTGACGCGAGACCCCAGCAGCGTGAGCACCGGCACGTCGCTGGCCAACATCTACGTGTCCCTGCGCCGCTACGACGACGCGACGGCGGTGCTGCGTGAGCTGGCGAAGGTGTGGCCGCGCAGCGCGGAGCTGGTGAAGCGGATGGCGGACGTGCGCGAGTACGCGGGCCAGCCGGCCGAGGCGCTGGCGCTGCGGGAGAAGGCGCTGACCCTGGAGGGCGAGGACCTGTCGCTGCGCCGCGCGGTGGAGCGGGCGAAGACGGGCCGCGAGCTCTTGCAGGAGTTCGCCATCGACGGACGGGAGGCCATCCGCGCGTACGAGGCGGAGCCCATCGGCGGCGGCAGCGCGGCGGCCTTCGTGCTGGATGCGGCCGCGGTACGGGTGTACCCGGACGGCAGCATCGTCAACCGCATCCACACGGTGCAGAAGGCGCTGGAGCAGTCCGGCGTGCAGGACATCGCCGAGGTCACCGTGCCCCGCGGCGCGCAGGTGCTGTCGCTGCGCACGCTGAAGGCGGACGGACGGGTGCTGGAGCCGGAGAACATCGAGGGCAAGGACACGGTGAGCCTGCCGGGCGTGGCGGTGGGCGACTACATCGAGGTGGAGTACCTGCTGGCGGAGGGCCCTCGCGGCCCCGCGCAGCCGGGCTTCACGGCGTCCGCGTTCTACTTCCAGATTGCCAACCAGCCGAACGCCTGGACGACCTACACGGTGGTGGCGCCCAAGGGCGTTGGGATGAAGGTCGACGCGCACGGGATGAAGGCGCCCGCGCCGAAGGTGAATGGGGACGTGGAGGTCTTCCACTACGAGGCGCGCCGGGTGCCGCCGTTCATCGCGGAGCCGGATTCGCCGCCGTCGAGCAACGAGTACCTGCCCTTCGTCATCGTGGGCGCCGGCGCCACGGGCAACGACGGGCTGGTGCGCATCTACGGCGACGTGTTCCAGGACCGGTGGATGCGCACGTCGGAGGTGGAGGCCTTCGCGCGCAAGGCGGCGGAGGGCAAGGAGGGGCTGGAGGCGGTGAAGGCGCTGCACGCGGCGGTGATGCAGCGCTTCTCCGGGCGGGACTCGGGGCTGGGGCAGTCCGCGGCGTCCACGCTGTCACAGGACCGGGGCAGCCGGCTGATGCTGATGAAGGCGGGGCTGGAGACGCTGGGGATTCCGTCGCGGGTGGTGGCCATCCGCACGTTCAACACGGACCCGGCGCCCTACCTCTTCCCGCAGGACAGCCTGCTGCCGTTCGCCGCGCTGCGGGTGGAGGTGCCGGGGAGCGAGCCGGTGTGGGTGGACACCTCGGTGCGCTTCGGTCCCTTCGGCGAGCTGCCGGAGACGGCCATGGGCGGGCTCGAGGCGTACCTGCTGCCGGAGCCCGGCCGCACGCTGGAGAAGGTGGCGACGCCGGCGATGAAGGAGGCGCCCGGCAAGGAGGTGCGGCTGTCGCTGAAGCTGGCGGCGGACGGGCAGCTCACCGGCAAGGGCGAGGAGACGTACTCGGGCTTCGAGGCGGCGCAGATTGCCGAGGCGTTCAGCCAGCTGTCGGCGGAGAGCCGCAACCAGGCGCTCCAGGGCGCGGTGGCGCGGTACTTCGGCGGGGCATCGCTGTCGAGCGTGAAGCTGGACCACCAGGAGCAGGTGGGCGCTCCCTTCGTGCTGCGCTACGAGTTCACCGTGCCGCGCTTCGGGCGGATGGAGGGCGACACGCGGATGGCGCTGGGGCCCCTCACCTTCCCGGCGCAGCTGGGCCGGCGCTACGTGCAGCTGAGCACGCGCAGCACGCCGCTCTACATCGACAACACGGAGGCCAGCCGCACGCAGGTGACGCTGGAGATGCCGAAGGGCTGGAGGCTGGCGGACCCGCAGGCGTCACTCAACGTGGAGACCGTCTTCGGCCGGTTCACCCGCGCGGAGAAGCAGGAGGGCGGCACGCTCACCATCAACGAGTCGCTGCGGCTGCCTCGCAACCGCGTCGCGCCGAAGCAGTATGAGCAGTTCTCCGGCTTCACCGGCGACGTGGACCTCATCCAGACCCGCGAGCTGGTGCTGGTGAAGCAGTAGGCGCCTGGTCGGGCTGGGGCACGGCCGCCTCCAGGAGGCTGACGACGGCTGCGTGGCCCTCGGCGCGGGCCACGTCCAACGGCGTTTGCTTCAGGTCGTTCCTGGCGAACGGGTCCGCGCCCGCGGACAGCAGCGCCGACACCAGGTCCTCCAGCCCGCGCAGGGCCGCCAGGTGCAGCGGGGTGAACTCCAGCGGGCCCCTCGCGTGGGGACTCGCCCCGCGAGCCACCAGCAGCGCGGCCAGCGCGGTGCGCTTGTACGCCAGCGCCAGCATCAGCGGCGTCTGTCCCAGGCAGTCCACCGCATCCACCGCGCAGCCGAGCTCCAGCAGCCGCCGCGCCACCTCCACCGAGCCGGAGCGCGCCGCCACCTCGTGCAGCGCGGTGAGCCCCCGCTCGTCCACCGCGTTCCAGTCCACGCCCTTCTCCAGCAGCACCTCCAGCACCGCGAGCTGCCCGGCCCCACAGGCGAAGTGCAGGCTGGTGGCGCCCGGCCGGGCCGGCACCCTGTCCGACGTGGCCAGCCGCGCCCGCTGATTCACCTCCACACCCAGCTCCAGGAAGCGCCTCACCAGGTCCACGTGGCCTTGCAGCGCCGCCACGTGCAGCGCGCCCTGCCCCCAGCCGTCGATTCCCGCCGGGTCCACCCCGCGCGCCAGCAGCAGCTCGACGATGGCGCCGCTGCCCTGGGACGCCGCGGCCTGGAGCGGCCCGCGCAGGGACGCCCTGGCGGCGGCGAGCGCCTCCGGCTTGCGGCGCAGCAGCGCCTCCACCCGGGCAGCGTTCCCCTGGCGGATGGTCGCCAACAGATCCCTCCGGGAGCGGAGGGTGCGGTAAACAAGCAGGGACAGGACCACCAGGGCCACCACGGCGGCGACAAGGTACATGCCGGCAGTTTCTTCTGAATTCAGAGACTTGCAACAGGAGGAGGGGGCGCGACGACCTCCCCTCCCTCCAGGGGCCGTACGCCCCGGCCGCCAGCCCCCCCCTGGCTGCCCCCACAAACGCCGTCGGAGAGTGAATAGACGGAGGCGGCGTCCGTCCTCACCTTCGTGCCAGGACCCGGGGTGCCCCTTCCCTGGCCTGGAGCGGAACGTGTTCCGCACTCAACGGAGAATGACTTCATGACTCCTCGATTCTGGGTCTGCCTGGTGGCCTTGCTGGCGGCGCCGGTGGTGCATGGACAGACGAGCCCGCTCCCCGCCCAGGACCCCGAAGCCCAGGGTTACGAGGAGTACGACGGCGCCTACGACGGCACGGAGCCCGAGGAGGAGGACGTCCCCACCGCGCCCTACGCGCCCCCCGAGCTGCCTCAGGAGAATCCCCCGGCCCGGCCCTTCGCGGGCGCCGTGTGGGCCTCCGGCCACTGGTACTGGGACGGCAGCGAGTGGCGCTACAACGCGGGCACGTGGCTGGCCGCGATGCCCGGCTACCGGTTCATCAACGGCTACTGGGAGCAGGACAGCCAGGGCTGGCGCTGGGTGACCGGCGGCTGGGCCCGGCCCGACTCGACGATGGTGGAGATTCCCGTCGCCCCCACGAGCGAAGCGCTCTCCACCACCCAGGCGCCGCCGGCACTCCAGGTCGAAGCGCCGCCGCCGGCTCCTGCTCCGGACCTCACGTGGACGCCCGGCTACTGGTACTGGTCCGGTGACAACTGGGCCTGGGTGGGTGGCACCTGGGTGGAGCCGCCCCAGCCGAACCTGGTCTACGTCGCGCCCAGGTGGACCCGGCGCGGACCGTCCTGGTTCTTCTCGTGCGGCGGCTGGGCGGTCCGAGGCTCGGTCCGCGTCACCGTCCCCGTCTACCGCCACGCGAGCATCAGCGTGAGGTGGGGCCACCCCTACTACTTCGCCCATTCCTGGCGCCGCTATCCGGTGGTGCGCCACTACGAGTACGGGGGCCACCACGGCTACCGCTACCGGGACGGTGGGTATCGCAACCGCGACTCCGGGTACCGGTACCGGGACACCGGCTATCAGCACCGGGGCACCGGCTATCAGCACCGGGACAACGGCTACAGGCACCGCGACACCGGCTATCAGCACCGGGACAACGGCTCCCGGCAGCGGGACAATGGCTCCCGGCAGCGTGATAACGGCTACAGGGGCCGGGACCAGGGACGCGGGCGGGAGTCACGCCAGCACTCCGCGTCTCCCGGGGGCACTCACTCCCGGAACCGTGGCGACCGTCGCTGAGCACCACAAGGCCTCACACTGTTGGCGAGTGACTCGCCCGGGCGCTCAAGCAGGCATGAGCGTCCGGGCGATGTGCTTGACGTACTCCGCCCGGGCGCGGCTGGAGCTGAGCGTCTCCGGGCTGGCGATGGCGAGATGCAGGAGCCCCACGTACGTGGAATACGCCTGCAGGGCCCAGTTGCGCGCCTCGCGGGCCGGCAGGCCGAGCGCCCGATACAGCTTCACCAGGTAGTCGATGCGCTGCTCCGACACCCGCGCGAGGACCGGCTGGATGCGCGGGTCCGCCGCAGCCCCTGCGACGATGGCGACTTCAATCTTCCCGTGCGGGTCGGCCTCGAACGTCAGCGCCAGCAGCTGGCTCAGACGCTCCCTCGGGTCCGGCAGGGACTCCAGCCGGGCGATGACTCCGGTGGTGGCCAGCTGCTCCCAGCGAGCAAGCGCCGCCTGGAGCAGCTCCGCGCGGTCTTTGAAGTGCCAGTAGAAGCCCCCCTTCGTCACCCCGAGCTTCCGGGCCAGCCGCTCCACCGAGAGCGCCTCGACACCGTCCGCGAGGCTCCACAGGGCGCCATCCGCCCAGTCCTCCGCCGTGAGGCCCGGGCCCCGGCGCTGCTTGCGGATGTCGTCGAGACTGCGGAAGGGCGCGGGCTGCGCCGGACGGGAAGAAGCGCGGCTCATCGTTGCCCCCAGTCTGGCGGACCCCTTCCCTGGCGTCCAGCGCGGCGTCCCTGTCTGCCCTGGCCTATACGGTGGCGTATCGCGATACGGGACCGTATCCGATAGACAGGAAGCGAGGCCGCGCATGCAAGTGACGACGGGGACGTTGCTGATGCTCACCGGAGGGCTTCACCAGGCGGTGGGCCTGGTGCTCTTCCGGCAGCCGCTGCTGGAGATGGTGCGAGCAGGCGTTTTCGACAGCGTGGGAGAGGACACCAGCGTCCGAGCGGCGGCCTTCTGGTTCCTGGCGATGGGCTGGGGCCTCATCTTCATGGGAGCGCTGCTCCGCCACCTCGAGCGCGAGCTGGACCGCCCGCCACCCGCGAGCTTCGGCTGGGGCCTGCTCGGCATGGCGCTCTTCTGCGTGGTGCCCATGCCCATCACCGGAGCGTGGGTCCTCTTCCCGCTCGGCCTGCGGGTGCTGTTCCAGGCCCGAACGTCCACGCCGCTGCCGGAGGTGCTGCGCCCCTTCGCCGAGGGCGCGGACCACGTGGACGTGAAGACGGTGGAGTCGGAGGCCTCGCTTCGCGCCTTCCTCGCCGGGCTGCTGTCGTACCAACCCGCGTGGGTGACGGCCCTGTACGGGGTGCGCGCCGTCTTTGTCCGGCTGCTCGGGATGCGCCAGCACGGCATGCCTCGGCCTCAGCGCGCGCGCCCGGAAGACATCCCCATGGTGCCGGGCAGCGCCGCCTCGTTCTTCACGGTGCGCCATGCCGAAGAGGAGCACGTCTGGGTGGTGAGCGCGGCGGACACGCACCTGGACGCCACCCTGGCCGTCGTCATGGAGCCTACCGGAGGGCCCCGGCGGCGCTTCCACGTCGTGACGCTGGTGCACTACCGGAAGTGGACGGGGCCGGTGTACTTCAACGTCATCCGGCCCTTCCACCACCTGGTGGTCGGCGGCATGGCACGTAACGCCGCGAGCCCCCTGCGCACGGCGTGAGCCGGCGAGCCTGGCTTGCGACGCACGGGGTTCCGGGTCAGGGAGGCAGCCCCACCGCGAGCGCCTCCCGGATGTTGGCGGCCGTGTACCCTGTGCCCCAGATGGCATTGACCACCGCCGCCACCCACTCGGCTCCGGCGACCACCCTGCCGCTGGACGGCTCGAACAGCAGCACGCGCGCGTCGGCAAGCTCGCGGAGCCGGGGCGCCACGGCGCTCACGTCGTAGCCGTACCACTGGAGCACTCGCACGTCCCACATCCAGGTCGCCAGCGTCACCTCCGTGAAGGGGACGACGAGGAACTGGGTGGGGCGGCCCAGCTCCGTCAGCAGGTAGCCCAGGGACACCGTCTGGACGACGCTCCAGTACGCCGACGTCAGCGGGCCGTGCGAGAGGTCCCGGGTGTTCCAGTCGACAGGGTCCCAGTGCTGGAAGTAGAGCGCCGACATCCGCGAGCCCATCAGCGCCGACAGCGTCTGCGTCTGCTCCACCGGCACCAGGGTGTCCCAGTCCTCGTGGAGGACGAGGAAGGGAACGCTCAGCGTCGAGGCGAGGTGCTCCCGGGTCCACCGGCTGTAGTCCGTACCCGGAGCGCCCGGCGCGCCGCCGGTGGTGGCGAAGATGCGGCGCAGGTAGGGCTCGAAGAACGTCGCGTACTGTCCCCGCAGCGTCGGGTCCGTCACCCGCGTGGGGAGGACGTTGAAGAGGTACTCCACCTCCCGCGCGAAGTCGGAGAGCGGGAACAGGGCCACGCCCACCTTCGGGCGGGACCCGGCCGGGGCATCCGCCGCGGCGTACAGCGCCTCGAAGCCGCCCCAGGAGCCGCCGTGGATACCGATGCGCGAGCGGTCCACTCCCGGAGCCTGGGCGAGGAAGCTCATCCCCGCGTGCATGTCGTCCCGGTCGTTCTGGAGGTTGCCGCCCGCGTAGAAGCGGCCGAAGACGGCGAGCACACCGAAGTCGTGGAACAGATAATAGAAGGCCTCCGCCGTGATGAACTCGGGAGGACTGAGCGAGTAGGCGATGGCCGAGGAGCCGGCGTGGTAGTGCGGCTCGCTGTCGTCGGGGTGGATGCCGGGTCCGCGTGCGGCCCACTTCGCGTCCACCGCCTCCCCCGTCCAGGAGATTCCGTCGTAGGGGCGCGTGAGCATCATCGTCGGCGAGACGCCCGGGTTCCGGGGCGGGAACCACTGGGCATACGTGGGCGCCTTGCCGGGTTCCTGCAACCGCAGGAGCTGGTACTGCCAGAGCTGGCCTCCGGCCTCGGCCTGTCCCGTGCCGAGCACCGTCACCATCAACCCGGTACTCGCGGCATCGGACCGGGCCGGCCCTCCCAGGAGGGCCAACCCCAGAATCGTCAGTAGGAAGAAGCGCATGCTCCTCAGACACCGCGAGGGGCGATTACAGAAAGCGAGCCCGGCGGATTCTCCGGGTGCGCCGCGCTACTTCGACGAAGCGGGCCGCGAAGGGCCCTTACAGCAAGGGGGCCTGCGGATTCCTGACGTGCGCCGCGCTACTTCGACGAGGCGGGCTGCGGCGGGTCCTTGAAGATGGACACGTGGGGCTGGCCATCCTCGCCCATGTAGCCGCGGTACATGCCGCTGGAGTTGAAGGGCATGGCCACATTGCCCTGACGGTCCATGGCGATGATGCCGCCCTCGCCGCCGGCCTTCACCAGCACGTCGTTGACGACAAGGTTGGCGGCCTCGGGCAGGGGCAGTTCCTGGTACTCCACGCGGGCGCAGATGTCGCGCGCCACCGTGTAGCGGATGAAGAACTCACCATGGCCCGTGGCGGAGACGGCGCAGCGCGGGTCGGCATAGGTGCCGGCGCCGATGATGGGCGCGTCCCCCACCCGCCCGTAGCGCTTGTTCGTCATGCCTCCGGTGGACGTGCCCGCCGCGAGGTTGCCGGCCTGGTCCAGCGCCACCGCGCCCACGGTGCCGAACTTGTGGTCCCCCGTCACCGGGTCATACCCGGGCGGGAGCGCGGAAGACGGCTGTCCCGGAGGCGCCGCCTGCTGCTGCTCGCGCTCCTTCTGCAGCGCGCGCTGGAGCCCCTGCCAGCGCTCCTCCGTGTAGAAGTACTTCGCGTCCACCAACTCCAGGCCCTGGGCCTTCGCGAAGGTCTCCGCGCCCTCGCCAATCATCATCACGTGCGGTGACTTCTCCATCACCCGCCGCGCCAGGTCGATGGGGTTCTTCACGTGCCGCAGGCCCGCCACCGAGCCGGCCATGCGCGTCGTCCCATCCATGATGGCGGCATCCAGCTCATTGACGCCGTCGTGGTTGAAGACGGCGCCCTTGCCGGCGTTGAAGTGCGGCGAGTCCTCCAGCACGCGGATGGCGGCGGACACCGCGTCCAGGCTGCTGCCGCCCTTCGCCAGCACGGCATGGCCCGTCTGGAGCGCCTGGGTGAGCACGGCGCGGACCGCGGCCTCGCGCTCAGGGGAGAGGTTCTCCCGGGAGATGACGCCCGCGCCGCCGTGGATGACGAGGCCCCACTTCGGCTTCGTGGCGGGCGTGTCATCGGTGGAGATCCGGGACGACTCCACGCGGGCCGACTCGACGCTGGTACAGCCCACGGGGCCGAGGAGCAGCGCGGTGCCCGCGATGAGTCCGCGGTGAAGGGGAGAGAGCGAGCTGAGCATTCGGGGGGACCTCCGGAAGCATCCAAGGGGACGAGGACCACGCGTCATCAACCGCAACCGTCTGGACGGAGCGCACTCCACCCGCTGTCACCAGTCGGTTCGTCGGGTCGGTAGCACGCCCTCCAGGGAGGCACAACGCCTCGGCCGTGCCTGGCTGCGGCGCAACGGAACTGTGTGGGCGGAGAGGAAGGGGCATCCCTGCCCGCTCCCTCCTCCATTCACGGGCCCGGCGGTCATGCACAGGGTCAGGAGCGACAGCCTTTCGGGACGACAGGGTGAGCGCGATGCAGAAGCTGAAGGGATTGCGAGTGGCCGTGCTGGCAGCGGATGGCTTCGAGCAGGTGGAGCTGACGATTCCCGTCAAGAAGCTGAAGCGCGAGGGCGCGGACGTGTCGATTGTCTCGCTCCACAAGGGGAAGATTCGCGGGATGAACCTGCTGTACCCCGGCAGGAAGGTCACCGTGGACGCGACGCTCCAGGAGGTGAAGGCCGCGGACTACGACGCGGTGCTCATCCCCGGCGGCTTCGTGAATCCGGACTTCCTGCGGCAGAGCGCTCTGGCCCAGGACTTCGTGCGCGACGCGGACATCCTCAACCTGCCCATGGCCATCATCTGCCACGGGCCGTGGGTGCTGGTGTCCGCGGGCCTCGTGGAGGGACGGAAGCTGACGTCCTGGCCCGGCATCAAGGACGACGTGAAGAACGCGGGCGCGGAGTGGGTGGACGAGCCCGTCATCCGGGACCGCAACTGGGTCTCCAGCCGGGGCCCGCACGACATGCTCGCCTTCCTGAATGGAATGGTGGAGCTGTTCGCGGAGAAGATGCCGGAGGTGGCAATCCGCGTCCCGCCCCAGGTCGAAGCGCCCCGGAAGCGGTGGCCGAAGCTGCTCGCGGGCGGATTGGCCTCGGCGGCGCTCGGAATCGGGGCGCGCAGGCTCGCGGCGCTGCGCTGACACCGGCAGGCGTGGGGCCCGGACCTACTACCGGGCCCGCGCCGTCACATCCACCCGAGCTGCAAGCGCGCCACGTCCGTCATGCGCTCCTGGCTCCAGGGCGGCTCCCACACGAGCTCGATGTTGGCCTCCTTCACACCGGGCACGGAGGAGACCTTCGTCCGGACGTCGTCCACCAGCACCGGGCCCATGCCGCAGCCGGGCGCAGTGAGCGTCATCTGGATGTCCACCCGCTGCCCACCCTCCGGCAGCGGCTCCGCCTTGCACGCGTACACCAGGCCCAGCTCCACGATGTTCACCGGAATCTCCGGGTCATACACCGTGCGCAGCTGCTCCCAGACCTGCTCCTCGTTGAAGGTGCCGTCGTCCGCCGCCACCTTCTCCTTCGGCGCGTACTCCTCGCCCAGGGCGCCGCCGTCCTTCTCGTCGATGCGGAAGAGCTGGCCGTACGGGTCCTGCACGGTGATGTTGCCGCCCAGCGTCTGCGTCACCCGCAGCTCCGCGCCGGCCGGCAGCGACACCTTGTCTCCACTGGGGATGATGGTCGCGGACACGTCCCGCTCCAGCACCGCTGTCAGTCCTCTCATGGTGCCTTGCCTCCCCTATTCCGTGGACACGGCCTCGCCGCGTCCCTCCAGCGCCGCGCGCAGCGTGTGCCACGCGAGGCTCGCGCACTTCACCCGGGCCGGGAACTCGCTCACGCCGGACAGCACCGCCAGCTTGCCCAGCGCTTCAATGTCCACACCCTCCGGCCCCTCCGTCACCAGCTTGTGCACCCGCTCGAAGAGGGCCTCCGCCTCCGCGCGCGTCTTGTCCTTCACCGCCCCCGTCATCAGCGACGCGGACGCCTTGGAGATGGCGCAGCCCTGCCCCTGGAAGCCGATGTCACGGATGACGTCGCCCTCCACCTTTATCGTCACGGAGAGCTGGTCGCCGCACAGCGGGTTGTGCCCCGCCGCCTCGCGGTTGTGGCCCTCCACCACGCGGTAGTTGCGCGGCCGCTTGGAGTGCTCCAGGACGACCTCCTGGTAGAGGTCCGACAGGTCCGAGCTCACTTGAACACCTCCAGCACCTTGTGCAGCCCGCGGACGAGCGCGTCCACGTCCTCTTGCGTGTTGTAGAGCGCCAGCGAGGCCCGCGACGTGGCCGGGACCTTGAAGTGCTGCATCACCGGCTGCGCGCAGTGGTGGCCCGTGCGGATGCAGATGCCCTCGCGGTCCAGAATCGTGCCCACGTCGTGCGGGTGGATGTCGTCCAGCATGAAGGACAGCACGGCCGACTTCTCGCGCGCCGTGCCGACGAGGCGCAGCCCCGGCACCGACTCCAGCGCATTCGTCGCGTACGCCAGCAATTCCTGGTCATGAGCCGCGACGGCCGCCATCCCCAGGTCCTCCAGGTAGCGGATGGCCGCCGCCAGGCCCACCGCGCCCGCCAGG
Source organism: Pyxidicoccus trucidator (assembly GCF_010894435.1). Taxonomy (NCBI): domain Bacteria; kingdom Pseudomonadati; phylum Myxococcota; class Myxococcia; order Myxococcales; family Myxococcaceae; genus Pyxidicoccus; species Pyxidicoccus trucidator. The sequence goes on from NZ_JAAIXZ010000001.1 coordinate 850,632, forward strand.
TCCGGCGTGCCCGCCTCGAAGCGGTGCGGCACCCGGTTGTACGTCACCTTCTCCATCGTCACGGAGAGGATCATGTCCCCGCCGCCCTGGTACGGCGGCAGCGGCTCCAGGCGCTCCAGGCGGCCGTACAGCACGCCGATGCCCGTGGGGCCGAACATCTTGTGCCCGCTGAAGGCGTAGAAGTCGCAGCCGAGGTCCTGCACGTCCACCGGGAAGTGCGTCACCGCCTGCGCCCCGTCCACCAGCACGGGGATGCCCTTCGCGTGCGCCCGGCGCGTCAGTTCCTTCACCGGATTCACCGTCCCCAGCGCGTTGGACACGTGCGTCACCGCGAGGATGCGCGTGCGCTCCGTCAGCAGCGCGTCCACCGCGTCCAGCTTCAGCTCGCCCCGGTCATCCACCGGAATGACCTTCAGCACGGCGCCGGTCTGCTCGCACAGCATCCGCCAGGGGACGATGTTGGCGTGGTGCTCGATGTGGGTGATGAGCACCTCGTCGCCCGGGCCGATGTGCTTGCGGCCGTACGTCTGCGCCACCAGGTTGATGGCCTCGGTGGTGCCGCGCACGAAGATGATTTCCTTCGAGTCACGGGCGTTGATGAAGCGGCGCACCGTCTCGCGCGCACCCTCGTACGCCTCGGTGGCGCGCTCGGAGAGCACGTGCACGCCGCGGTGAACGTTGGCGTTGTCGTGCTGGTAGAAGCGGACGATGGCGTCGATGACCGCCTGCGGCTTCTGCGAGGTGGCCGCGCTGTCCAGGTACACGAGCGGCCGGCCCCGCACCTCCTGCCGGAGGATGGGGAAGTCGGCGCGAACCTTCTGCACGTCGAAGCCGCTCATGCCCGTGCCTCCCGCCGGGCCGCGCCCGGCAGCTTCAGGGCCAGCAGGCCCTCCACCCTGTCGCGCACCGGCCCCGCCGGCACCGCCTCCACCACCTCGCGAGCGAAGGCGTACGTGAGCATCCGCTCGGCCTCCGCCTGGGGGATGCCGCGCGAGCGCAGGTAGAACAGCGCCCCCGCGTCCAGCCGCCCCACCGCCGCGCCGTGCGCGCACTTCACGTCGTCCGCCAGGATTTCCAGCTGCGGGCGCGCGTCCGCCTGCGCCGACTCCGACAGCAGGAGGTTGCGGTTCTGCTGCCGCGAGTCCGTGCGCTGCGCGTCCGGCCGCACCCGGATGAGGCCGTGGAACGTGCCGCGCGACTGGTCATCCAGCACGCCCTTGTACAGCTCACGGCTGGTGCACCGGGGCACCGCGTGGTCCAGCGCCGTGCTGTTGTCCAGGTGCTGCGCGCCCCGGCCCACATACAGGCCGTTGAGCGTGGCGTCCCCGCCCTCGCCCGCGAAGGCCGCGTGGACCTCGTTGCGCGCCAGCAGCCCGCCAAAGGAGAAGGCATGCGACGCGAAGCGGCTGTCGCGGCCCTGTCGCACGTGGAGCCCACCGACGTGCACCGCCGTGTCCGCCTCCGCCTGGAGCTTGTAGTGGTGCAGGCTGGCGTTGTCCTCCAGCGTCACCTCTGTCACCGCGTTGGTGAACGTGGCGCCAGAGCCACCGGGACCCGCGCTGGCGTACGTCTCCACCAGCGTGGCCTCGCTGCTCTCTCCCGCCAGCACCAGGATGCGCGGGCTGGCCAGCACCGGCGCGTCCCCACGCGTGAGGAAGACGAGCTGCACCGGCACCTCGCTCACCGTGCCCGGAGCCAGCCGCAGCAGCGCGCCCTCCTCCAGCAGCGCCGCATTGAGTGCAGTGAACGCCGAGTCCTTCGCCAGGGCCCGCTGGCCCAGCATGGACTCCAGCAGCTCCCCGTCCTCGCGCAGCGCGTCCCGCAGCGGCTTCAGCGTCAACCCGCGCGGCAGCCCCGCCACGGAGGACAGCTCCGGCGCCAGCCGTCCGTCCACGAAGACGAGCCGGGGGCCCGGCAGCCCGAGCCCCTCCACCACCGCCGCCAGGTCGCTCGCGCCGCGCGCCGCCGGGGTTGGAACGAACGTTCCTTCCGCGAGGGGCGCCAGCCGGGTGTACTTCCACGCCTCGTTGCGGTTGGTGGGCAGGCCCTGCCGCTCCAGGTGCGCGAGCGCCTCGCCGCGCACGCGCCGCAGCCAGGCCGGCGCGGACGCGTCACTCGCGTGGAAGCGCGAGGCCACGTCCAGGTAGTGCGCCAGGGCCGGCGTCATCGCCGCGCCTCCCCGCCCTTCGGCGCGGCGGCGGCCTTGCCGTCCTGGAGGCCCAGCCAGCCGTAGCCCTTCTCCTCCAGCTCCAGCGCCAGCTCGCGCCCGCCCGAGCGGATGATGCGGCCCGCCGCCATGACGTGCACCTGGTCCGGGACGATGTAGTCCAACAGTCGCTGGTAGTGCGTAATCAGCACCATGCCGCGCTCCGGCGAGCGCAGCGCATTCACGCCGCCCGCCACCGTGCGCAGCGCGTCGATGTCCAGGCCCGAGTCCGTCTCGTCGAGGATGGCCAGGCGCGGCTCCAGCACCGCCATCTGGAAGATTTCGTTGCGCTTCTTCTCGCCGCCGGAGAACCCCTCATTGACGGAGCGGTTCATGAAGGCCGCGTCGAGCTGCACCAGCTTCGACTTCTCCCGGGCGAGTTGGAGGAAGTCCATCGCGTCCAGCTCCTCCAGCCCCCGCACCCGGCGCTGCGCGTTGAGCGCGGTGCGCAGGAAGTGCAGGTTGCCCACGCCCGGAATCTCCACCGGGTACTGGAAGGCGAGGAACACGCCCGACGTGGCCCGGTCCTCGGGCGACAGCTCCAGCAGCGGCTTGCCGTCGAACAGCACCTCGCCCTGCGTCACCTCGTAGCCGTCGCGGCCCGCGAGCACGCTGGCCAGGGTGCTCTTCCCGGAGCCGTTGGGACCCATGATGGCGTGCACCTCTCCAGGGCGCACCTCCAGGTCGATTCCCTTGAGGATGTCCTTGCCCGCCACGCGGGCGTGCAGGTTGCGAACCGTCAGCAATGCCATGACCTACCCCACGCTCCCCTCGAGGCTCACCCCGAGCAGCTTCTGCGCTTCCACCGCGAACTCCATCGGGAGTTCCTTGAAGACCTGTCGGCAGAAGCCATTCACAATCATCGACACCGCGTCCTCCTGCGAGATGCCACGCTGCCGGCAGTAGAAGAGCTGGTCCTCGCCAATCTTCGACGTGGATGCCTCGTGCTCCACCTGCGCGCTGGCGTTCTTCACCTCGATGTACGGCACCGTGTGGGCGCCGCACTTGTCCCCGAGGAGGAGCGAGTCGCACTGCGTGTAGTTGCGCGCGTTCTCCGCGCTCTTCAGCACCTTCACCAGCCCCCGGTACGTGTTCTGCCCGCGCCCGGCGGAGATGCCCTTGGACACGATGGTGCTGCGGGTGTTCTTCCCGATGTGCACCATCTTCGTGCCCGTGTCGGCCTGCTGCAGGTTGTTGGTGAGCGCCACCGAGTAGAACTCACCCACGGAGTCGTCGCCCTTGAGGATGACGCTCGGGTACTTCCACGTAATCGCCGAGCCCGTCTCCACCTGCGTCCACGAAATCTTGGAGCCCCGGTGGGCGATGCCGCGCTTGGTGACGAAGTTGTAGATGCCGCCCCGCCCCTCCGCGTCGCCCGGGTACCAGTTCTGCACGGTGGAGTACTTGATGTTGGCGCCGTCCAGCGCCACGAGCTCCACCACCGCCGCGTGCAACTGGTTGGTGTCACGCTGGGGCGCGGTGCAGCCCTCCAGGTAGCTCACGGAGGCGCCCTCGTCCGCGACGATGAGCGTGCGCTCGAACTGGCCCGTCTCCGCGGCGTTGATGCGGAAGTACGTGGACAGCTCCATGGGGGAGCGAACGCCCTTGGGGATGTAGACGAACGAGCCGTCGCTGAACACGGCCGAGTTGAGCGCGGCGAAGTAGTTGTCCGAGTACGGCACCACCGAGCCCAGGTACTTCTTCACCAGCTCCGGGTGCTCGCGCACGGCCTCGGAGAACGAGCAGAAGATGACGCCCGCCTTGGCCAGCTTGTCCTTGAACGTGGTGGCCACGGACACCGAGTCGAAGACGGCGTCCACCGCGACGTTCTGCAGCAACTTCTGCTCGTGCAGCGGAATCCCGAGCTTCTCGTAGGTGCGGAGGATTTCGGGGTCCACCTCGTCCAGGCTGCCCTTCTTCGGCTTCTGCTTCGGCGCCGAGTAGTAGCGGATGGCCTGGTAGTCGATGGGCGTGTACTTCACGGCCTGCCAGTTGGGCTCCCTCATGGTGAGCCAGTGGCGGTACGCCTTGAGGCGCCACTCGAGCATGAAGGCGGGCTCGCCCTTCTTCTCGGACAGCTGGCGGATGACGTCCTCGCTCAGCCCCGGGGGGAAGGTGTCCGACTCCACCTCGGTGACGAAGCCGGCCTCGTACGGGCGGCGGGTCAGCTCCTGGAGGGTGTCGGTGCTCATGAACGGACTCCTGTGACGGAAACGGAAGGAGGTGGGGGCGCGCCAGCCGGGGCCGCGGGCCGTGACGGCACGCCCAGGCCCACCAGGCGCTCGGGGATGCGGGGCGCGGGGGCGACCAGGTCCGCCAGCGTCAGCCGCCCCAGCGCCTCCTGGATGGCGGTGTTGATGAGGCGCCAGTGGCCTCGCACGTGGCAGACGGCCTCCAGCTCGCAGGGCGCGCCGCCCGAGGTATGGACGCCGCACTCGGTGAGGGCCACCGGGCCTTCCAGTGCCGAGACGAGCTCCGCCAGCGACAGCTCGGGCGCGGGCCGGGCCAGGCCATAGCCCCCGTTGGCGCCCCGGTGGGACACCACGAGGCCCGCCTGGAGCAGGCTCTTGAGCACCTTGCTGGCCGAGGGCAACGGCACGCGCGTGCGCGCCGCCAGCTCGCGGGTGGTGCGCGTGTCACCCTCCGCGCGTGCCAGCTCGGTCATCAGCACGATGCCGTAGTCGGTCATCTTGCTCATCCGAAGCATGGGTGCGGGTGTCTCCTCTCCAGGTAGGACTTCCACGAGGCCACCGGGCCCCGGGGAGCGTCTTATTTAATCTGGACCAATTTAGTCCACATTGCTTTTTACCCCGGGGTCTGGGAACCCCTGGAAAGCAGCCGGGCGTGGACTAGGGTGAGGCGCCCGCTGCTCCCCTGGAGGAATCCGCCCCATGCGTCGTCCCCTGATGCTGCTCGCCACGCTGGCCCTGGCCGCCGTGGCCTGCGAGAAGAAGTCCGCGCCCGCGCCGACGGAGCCCCAGCCGGGCGGACAGCCGGGCGCCGCGAGCTCGCCCTCGAAGGCGGCTCCCGTGGATGCGAACACCCTCCTGCTCGGGGAGGTAGGCAGCCTGACGGGCTCCGAGGCCACCTTCGGCATCTCCGCGCGCAACGGCATCGAATTGGCCATCAACGAGGCCAACGCGGCGGGTGGAGTGAAGGGCAAGAAGCTGGCCGTGCGCCTGTACGACAGCCAGGGCCGCCCGGAGGAAGGGGCCCAGGCGGTGACGCGCCTGATTACGCAGGACAAGGTGGTGGTCATCCTGGGCGAGGCCGCGTCCTCGGTGTCCATGGCCATGGCGGAGAAGGCGCAGGCGGCGAAGGTGCCGATGATTACGCCCACGTCCACCAGCCCCGAGGTGACGCAGAAGGGCGACTACATCTTCCGCGTCTGCTTCATCGACCCCTTCCAGGGGCTCGTCATGGCGAAGTTCGCGCGGGAGAACCTGAAGCTGTCGAAGGTGGCGATTCTGCGCGACAACAAGAGCGCGTTCTCCATGGGCCTGGCGGACGTGTTCCAGCAGAAGTTCACCGAGTTCGGCGGCAAGGTCATCGGCGACGAGAGCTACTCGAAGGGCGACACGGACTTCCGCGCGCAGCTCACGGCGCTCAAGCAGCTCAAGCCCGAAGCCGTCTTCGTGCCGGGGTACTACACGGACGTGGGCATCATCGCGCGGCAGGCGCGTGAGATTGGCCTGAAGGTGCCGCTGCTGGGCGGTGACGGCTGGGACTCCGACAAGCTGTACGAGCTGGGCGGCTCCGCGCTGGAGGGCAGCTACTTCTCCAACCACTACTCGGCGGACAACCCGGACCCGGTGCTCCAGCAGTTCCTGAAGAAGTACAAGGAGACCTACGGCGCCCTGCCGGACAGCGTGGGCGTGCTGGCATACGACGCGGCCCGGGTGGCGATTGAGGCCATGAAGCGCGCCCCGGACCTGAGCGGCCCGGCCCTGCGCGACGCCATCGCCGCGACGAAGGACTTCCCGGGCGTCTCGGGGCGAATCACGTTGGACGCCAACCGCGACGCGGTGAAGGAGGCCGTGGTGCTGAAGGTGGCCGGCGGCAAGGCGGAGTTCGTCACCACCGTGAAGCCGTAGCCCGCGGGCCGGGCACTTCCAGGGAAGAATGTGGCGCCCCTCCGGCCAGATGCCCATCATCGCCGGAGGGGCGTTTTCAGTTCAGGAGGCGGTACATGGAGTTCACGCTGGAGGTGCACAACTTCCGTGGCCTGCGCCGCGTCGAGTGGACGCCTTCGGGTGTGTGCGCCGTCGTAGGGCCCAATGGCAGCGGGAAGACGACGCTCATCGACGTGCTCCAGCTCTTGAGCGATGCAACGGGCTACGGCTTCACCAAGGCGCTCGAGCAGCACGGTGGTGCCTATGGACTGCGTCACTTCGAGGCCCCCAGCGACGAGCCGGTCCTCTTCGGGGTCCGGCTCGGAACTGCGCACTGGGTGCTCCAGCCCGAGGTCAGCCTGGGTCCTGGAGGGGCCCGCCTCCCCTTCAATGAAAAGCTCCTGGATGGAAACACGGTCGTCTACGAACAGCGGAGCGAGACTGGCCCCATGGGACGCCACGGGTCCCATCTACCGGACGACCAGTTGCTGGACTACATACCCGCCCTAGAGGATTCAGTGTCGAGCTTGAGGATCAGCTTGCTGATCCGCGGATACCACCACCATCGCCACTACGCACTCCAGGCCCTACGCGGCGAGGGCTCGCGCCTGAGCGGCGACCTGACACTCGCGAAGGATGGGCGCAACCTCTTCTCGGTGCTGATGAACTGGCACAACCGGCGTGACCAGAGCGAGCGCTGGCGGTTCGTCATGGACCACCTGCGGGCCTGCTTCCCCGAAATGCTGGCTGACTTCTCGTTCCCCATCGCCGCCAACATCGTCTCCTGCGAGGTGCATACGCCACGGGGAAACACGCTGACGCCTGGCCTGCTGCCGGATGGCTTCCTCGTCACGCTGCTCCACCTCTGCGCAGTCGCGTCGTCGGAGAAGCACTCCGTCGTGGCCATCGATGAGCCCGAGAACGCGCTGCACCCCTTCGCCATTCGGCAGTTGGTCGCGGCCTTCAGGGAGTGGTCGGACAAGCACGACGTCACCGTGCTGCTGGCCACTCACTCCCCTGTCCTGCTCGACACCTTCAAGGAGCACCCCGAGAAGGTCTTCGTGATGGAGCCGGGCCACGAAGTGCTACCGGTGCCGCTCGACAAGCTCAAGAAGCGGAGCTGGCTGGCACACTTCTCGCTGGGAGACCTCTACGAGCGCCTCAAGTACGGGGCACCCGCAGGGGTGGAAGAAGAGTGAGCGTGCGTGTCGGGCTGCTGGTGACTGGGAAGTGCGAAGAGAAGGCTCTGGGTGACTCGCTCGGACGCATCTTTCCCGAGGCTCGGTTCGAGCTGCTCGACCGCATTGAATCCTTCACCAGCGCAGACCTGCGGGAGGTACCGGAGCCAGAAGTGCCCACGACGCTCGCGAAGTTCGCGGCGAGCATCGTCGCGGCGGTCGAAGACGAGCCTCCCGACCTGGTGGTGGCCATCGATGACCTCGAGCTCGTCAACGCGCCACACCCCGAGCTGGTGGGGCGCCGCGTGCGAGACGCGGTCAGCCGGCACCTCGAACACCACGACTGGTCGTCGGAGGCCACGCGTCAGAGAGTCGTCCAGCGCGTCCGGGAGCGCTGCTCATTCCACCTGTTCGCCCCCATGGTCGAGGCCTACTTCTTCGCCGAGCCCGAGGCCCTCACACGGGCGGGAGCCACACGGCTGGCGCGCCTCGCCGTCTCGAGAATGGACCTGGAGAACTTCCTCACGGACGACCCGGAGTTCATCCAGCACCCGGCCGTCCCCCACCAGCAGCGGCGGAAGTCCTGGGCGATTGCAGAGCGCGCCCGGCATCCGAAGCACTACCTGCGCTTCCTGTGCGAGCCGTCGAACCCTTTCACTGACCGGTATGTGGAGACGCGTGGAGGAGCCAGCGCCCTGAACCAGCTTGCCTGGGGACAGGTCTTCGCTCACGGCGACCGCGTACGGCTCGCCCGCTCACTCTTCGAGGACATCGCCTCGGCACTCGGCGTCGAGCACCCGTTCCCCGGAGAGAGCCACCCGGCCACGGCGAGCTTCAAGACGGCACGAGTCCTCAGAAACCTCTGAACCGTGAAGCCGTAGCCCACGGCCCCGCGCGTCGCCCGCGCCTCAGGGGATGGGCGACTGGATGATGTAGTAGATGGACTGGTAGTACCGGTGCAGCCCGTTCAGCAGCTGCACCAGGAACGGCCAGCCCAGCACGGTGAAGCCGAACAGCGCCGCGGTCACCACGGAGTACTCCACCATGGCCTGACCGCGGGCGCGCGCACGGAGCCCGGCCTTCATTTCGCGCCCCCGCCACCCGGAGTGCTCTTCGGGGCAGCACCGGGCGTCGGCGCCTGGGCCGGAGCCGGAGCCGGTGGCGTCTTCGCGCCGGACGACTCACAGCCCTCCAGGCAGGTCTGCTTCGCGTCGGAGCAGAGCTTCAGGCACTTCTGCAGGACGACGCTCTTCTTGCCCTTGTACTGCTTGCAGATGTCCTGACAGGCCGTCGCGTCCTCTTCACACGCGACGACACAGCGGTCCGCCGCCCACGCGGACGCCCCCGTGAGGCCCAGTGACAGGCCCGCCAGCAGGGCCAGCATCCCCCGAGTTCTCTTCATTCGGTACATCCCTCCAGAATCCATCATGGCGTGGCGCCCCGTTGCAGCAAGGACAGCCGCCATTCCACGCCCGGCGGTTGCTCGCGCAGCACGGCCCGGCCGCGCGTCTCTCCTCGCTCCACGTCGAAGGCGATGCCCCCCGTCTCCACCGGCTCCGTCGCTCCCGCCCGCCAGCCCTGCTCACGGAGCGTGGCGCGGTAGCGCGCCTCCGCGCCGCCGAGCGTGTCCTCCGGGAGCTGGCCGGACACCACCTGGTGCGTGGTGCCCTCCATGTTGAAGCGCATCGCCACGGGCGCCGAGAGCCCCGGCGGCAACGGCACCCCCGCCGGCACCGTCATCCCGCGCTCCAGCAACGGCTTCACCTGGCCGGCCGACACGAACACCAGCGTCTCTCCACCCTGCGCCAGCACCGACACCAGACGCACCTCGAGGGTATCGGGAGTCCAATAGCCCACGTAGCCGCCATTCTCCCCGTGGTTCTCCCGGATGACGGGCAGGCCCGCGTCGAGCAGCGCCTTCGCGTAGTGGTCCAGCACCTGCCTGGGGGTGTCCTGCGTGGAGAACCACGCCACCGCCATGGGCACGCCAGGCCCCAGGTAGTCCGCCGCCAGCACGTCCGGGCGGCTGCCTCGCGGGTAGGGCGGGAAGTGCACCAGGGCCCGCTGGAGGATGGCCTCTTCTTCGGGTGTGCGCTGCAGCCCTCGCCGCGAGCCCACCTCTCCGTGCCCGGGAAGCTCGGGGGGAGACCACTCCTCCGACGGCGAGCGCTCGCGGTACGAGACGCGCTCCCAGCCAAAGCCGATGAGGCCGCCCACCACCGCAACGGAGAACAGGAGGGCAGGAATGCGGATGGCCCGCCCTGAAGCCGCGGCCATCAGCAGCTTTCCTGGCGTTGACAGCCCATGTACCAGTTACCCCGGCCCTGGTAGGTCCGCTCGTTGTTGTTCGACCCCCAGTCGCGCCACTCGCTGTTGAAGTAGCTCTGCTGGCTGCCCTGCTGGGTAATCGACTCCTCCGGCTCGCCACTCACGTGCGGACTGATGGCGATGCTGGGCTGGCGCGGGTCATCGCCCGAGGGCGTGCTGTCGCTCAGTCGCAGGCCATCGGCGAGCTGCTGGTTCTGGACGCCCTCCTGGACGACGCGCTCCGCGTCCCCCTGCATCTGGGTGTAGCCCTGGTTCTCCTGGTTCGTGTACACGTGGGCCACGCGGTCGAAGAACTGCCCCTCCTTGGCGCCCGGACGGATGTCGGCGTTGGGCCGGGTGAGCGCCCACGTGTCGGTGACGATGGAGATCCGCTCCCAGGGCAGGAGGTAGGCATTGCTCTCGTTGCCACCCGAGGCGTTGCCGTGGACGCCGTTGCCCTTCTCCTGCTTGTCCTTGGCCAGGTCGACCTTGGAGAACTCCGCGAAGACGCTGCGCTGCAGCAGGTAGTTCTGCACGCCGATGCGCGCCGAGCAGCGGATGAGCCCCCCGCGGCCGAACTCGTCCATATAGGACTGGTGGAGCGACACCCCATAGGCCCCCACCTCGCTGCCGCCGCCGTTCAGCGTGCACTGCACCTGCTGGGCGCCGGGGATGAGCCAGCAGGCGTGCGACACCACTTCCTGGTGGTGGTCCTCGAGGTCGCCGCACTCCCGGGGCTCGACGCCCGTGTCGAAGCTGTCGATGCCCGACTCGTGGTCGCAGTACATGAAGCGCACGTAGCCCGCGACGTTGGAGAAGCCGTCGAACGGCTCCCCATTCTGGGGCTCCTTGGCATAGTCCTGGACGGTGAAGTCCCAGATGGTGGAGAGCGCCGCCTCCTGCGCGTCCAGGGCGTGGCGGAGCATGTCGTCCAGGAAGAGGGCGTAGAGGAACACGGGGACGAAGACCAGCAGGCTCAGGGCCGTCTCCACCGCGGCGGCGCCCCGGGCCGCACGGGACTTCACGCGCCTCATCACAGTGACACCCCCGGCGTGCGCGCCAGCTCGGCCGCGTCGCTGTTGCCCGCCGCCTCCAGCACCCGCCCAGCCTCGTCTCCGTCGCGGAAGGGGTGCAGCTTCGCGCGCCAATAGGGGGCGAAGAGGTTGGGGGCCTCCTGCCAGCCGCCCTCCCCGAAGCGGTGGTAGTAGACCAGGGCCTTGGACACGGCCATGCCCTCGTCCGCCGCCAGCGTGAGCCGGCCGGTGCCCTGCTCGCCGTGCTCGAACGATACCGTGGCCGAGGAGTTCAGCTCCCAGGGCGTCTGGTTCGGGTTTCCGCCCCGGAACCGCCGGGTGACGTAGCTGTAGACGCGCGGCTGGCCCCAGTCCCGGGCCTCGGAGGGGTTGGCGCGGAACTTCATGAAGCAGTTGCCGGACTGCGAGCAGGCCGTCAGCGCCCTCGCGTTGACGCCCTCGAACTGGTGCTCGCCGTCGTGCGCATCATCGGGGGTGTGGCCGCCGCCGTTCTCGTCGCTCCAGATTTCGGCCTTGTAGGTCGATATCCCGACGCCGTGCTTCCACTGGTGGGTGATGGCGCCTTCCTCGGAGGCCGCGATGGTGAGGCCCTCGTTGCCGCCCTGCTTGCCTGGCCCGTTGACGCTGCCCTTGTCCTGCACCGTCTTCGCGGTGCCCACGTGCCGGAGCACCTGGTAGTTGCCGTCGTCGGGGATGTCCTGGAACTTCTGCATGAAGTCCGAGTGCAGGTGGGCCGGAATCTGGACCCCCATTCCACCACCGCTCGGCATGGCGCGCGTCGCCGGCCACCCCGAGCGGCTCGCGTTGGCCACCTCCGTCATCACCCGCGCGCGCGCCTCGGTGGCCGAGCTCGCCACGCTGCCCTGGCATTCCATCCCGTCCACCGCGCAGTTGAACTCGTTGGCGTTGATGCCGCCCACGTCCTGCGCGAGGTAGGTGGCCCCCGGCGCGTTGTACTCCGTCAGCTGATCCAACCCGTTGCTCCTGCCGTCCTTCACCGACTGGAGCGTCTTGTCATGCACCTCCCGCTGGGCGATGTGGAGGTTGTCCACCATGAGGTCCAGCCCCTCCATGGCGGTGCGGAAGGTGGGCTCCACGCCACGGCTCTGCTTGTCGTATTCGCTGCCCTCGTCGCTGAACTCACCGGCGATCTGCACCGCCTCGGCGGCATGCTCGCAGTGCTCGACGCAGGGGGGGTAGCAGGCGAAGCACTCGATGAGCTCCATCAGGGCAATCTGATAGAAGTTGTTGCGCGCGGCGCGCATCATCGCGCCCGTCACGCTGATGGCCGTCATGTACGCGTGGAGGCTGTTCATCGCCACGTACGAGCCGGCGATGGCCCGGTTGCCCACCGCGTAGTAGTTGAGCGCGCGCGCCTCCAGCACCGCCATGGAGTAGGCCATGGCGTCGCTGTGCTGCTGCAGGCTCATCTTCTGGCGCAGCGCATGGCTGAGGTTGAAGCTCAGCGTCACCATCAGCGCGAGGATGAGGAAGCACAGGGCGCTGAGCACCATGGCCTGCCCGCGCCGGGCGCGCTGCCTCAGTCGTAGGAGAACGGGAAGACGCATTCGTTGCTCTCCGGCAGGCTTCTCGTGTTCAGGTAGAAGTTCGACTGCATCCGCATGGTGTAGGTGGCGCGGATGGGCATGATGTAGATGCGCTGGGCCGCCGCGTTCTCGTACGTGCTCTCGGACGTCTGCGCGCCGGCGAATCTACGCGTCGACACCTTGCTCTGCTCCGCGGCCTTCACCTTGCCGGTGCGCAGCACCTCCGCCAGCTCGCGGCCGCGGGCCGTGTGGTAGATGACCCAATCCGCGAACGGGACGAACATGCGGTAGTTGAAGGTCACCTGGACGCGCAGCTTGGTGCGCTCGCTCTCACGCCACCCGCTGGGGCTGGTGTTGTTCGGGTCATCGAAGTCCAGCTCGGACCCGCTGGAGCCGATGTCCTCCCGCGTCGGTCCGCAGACGGTGACTTCCGCGTACTTCAGGGGGATGCCCGGCATCTGGTTCGTCACCACCTCGTTCCACTTGGTGCTGAACTCCTGCGCGCTGCCCACGGGCCGGATGTACTCGATGCCGCCCGCCCCCGAGGCCCGGGCGCTCACCAGCGGCAGCAGCACCGCGAGCGCCGCCTTCTCCATCTCCTCCACATGGGCGTTGTGCAACGAGCCGGCACGCACGGCCTTGTAGGCGGCGTACTTCGTCATCAGCCGCGCCTGGTGCATCAGCCCCAGCTGCAGGGTGCCCAGGATGAGGAACACGAACAGCGGCAGGACGATGGCGGACTCCACCGCCGCCTGACCAGACTGGGTCCCCCCTCGGCTGTCGCTCCCCTGGCGATGCATGGCGGGAAGCTAGCTGGGGTCTCCGACGCGGATCAATTCCGTCAAGTGGCCGATGCCCCGAGGGCGGGCGTTGAAGCCTCGCTGAAAAACGGACAAAGACAGCGCATCCCTTCCGCGTGGCATCGTGAAAAGCCCGCATAAGCCCGTCTGTTTTTCCCATCGCCTGCGAAAACGGAGCGCACGTGGCGTTGAGGAGACCTCCGAGCTCGCCTGCCTGCTCACCTCCGCTTCGCGATTTCCTGGATGAGCTCCACGTAGCGGCGGTTCTTCGGGTTCAGCTTGAAGGCCTTGCGGTACGCGTCCTCCGCGAGCGGCAGCTGGCTCTCGCCCTGCGCCACCTCGCCCAGGAAGGCCCAGCCCTCCTCCATGCCCGGCTCCTGGCGCACCACCTCCTGCAGCTCCTGGAGCGCCAGCCGGCCGTGGGCGTCCGGCTTCATGAGGTAGCGCGCGAAGGCGCGGTGAGCCTGGTACAGCGGCTTCGGGTCGATGTCGCACGCATACTCGAAGTACTCGAAGGCGCCCGCGAAGTTGCGGCCTTGCAGCCGGCGCTTCGCCTCCTCGAACTGCGTCGTCGCATCCAGCAGGTCCGTGCGGATGCGGAACTGCTCCGCGGTGCTCGGCCGCGCGGAGCCGCGCTCCTTCTCGCGCTGCGCCGCCCGCCGCTTGCGCCAGAGGTGGGCCTGCTCCGTGTCCGACAGCGCGCCGAACGCCTTCGCGTACGCCGCCAGCAGCGCCTCCGCCTTCTCCCGCAGCTCGGCCGTCTGGAAGCGCAGCGGCGAGTACCGGTCCGCCCACGCCAGGAAGGCCTTGCGCAGCGGCACGGGCTGCACGTCCTCCGGCACCTCCAGCAGCGCGAAGGGGTCCATGCTCCGGTGCGCGAGGAAGGCGCTCACCAGCGCGTTTCGCGCCGCCTCGTCCTCGTCCGAGAAGGGCGTGCCCTGGGGCTGCTGCGCCACCGGCACGGGCGCCGGGGCCTCCACGGGCGGAGGCATGGGCGCCGGGGCGGGGGCGGCCACGGCCAGCTTCGCGGCGCGGGCGTCCACGTCCTCCGCGAAGCCCGACACCTCCAGCAGGCACAGCGCGTACAGCCGGCGCAGCACCGTCTCCGTGTCGAAGGCGGTGCGCTCCATCAGCTCGTTGAACGTGGGGCGCTGGCGCAGGGCCTGGAACAGGCGCGCGTCCTTGGACGACAGCTTCAGCCCGGCCTCCACGCCCGGCATCTGCCCGAAGCGGCGCTCGTCGGTGAAGGTGAAGTGCGTGGCCACCGCGTCGAAGGGCATGACGCTGGCCACGCCGGTGAGGATGAGCTGCGCGGTATTCATCCGCACGCTCGCGTCCGGCGACTCCACGTCGGCGATGAGCCGGTACTTCGCGTCCGTCCACCGGAAGCAGTCGAGCAGCTTGTGCGCGAGGTTCGCCTGGAGCTGCTTGTAGAGGTCGAACGGGCTGATGAGCCCCTTCTGGATGAGCAGCGCGCCCATCTGCAGGCCCGAGGAGACGCTCTCCGCCAGCGCCTTCTGGTAGTCCGTCTCCGCCAGCTTCCCCTTCTCCACGAGGTACTTGCCCAGCGTCTCGTGGAGCAGGTTGGACTGGCACCCCACCGGAGAGCCGTCCTCGAAGACGATGCGCTTCTCACGCTGGCGCACCTTCAGCTCCAGCGTGCAGGTGCGCTCCTCCACCATGAGGGAGTGCAGCAGCAGGGGGAAGGGCGTGTCGGCCAGCGTTCCCTCGCGCTGGCGGAGCACCTGCGACGGCGTGGGAAACATGCGGGGAGCCTCGGTGTGGAGTCCGGGAGCCGGTACAGCCTACCGCTATTCGCCCAGGTCCTCTTCCATCCCCGAGGCCGAGGGCACCTGCTCGTAATAGCCGCCGTAGCCTCGGGAGCGCGGGGTGAGGTCCATGCGACTCACCACGGCCCCGGCGGTGCCCAGCACCACCGCCAGCACCGCCGCGTACATCAGCGGCCGGCTGGGGCGCGCGCGCCACGCCCACTTGCGCTCCCTGCGGCGCTGGAAGCGCGGCGCCACCACGTAGTCACTCCACGCCAGGTCGCGTGCCCGCTTCGCCTCGTCCGCGCGCCCGGCCTTCGCCAGCGCCTGGGCCAGGAGGAAGCGCCCCTCCACCGAGCCGTGCCGCACGGTGTTGAAGCGCTCCAGCGCCTCCACCGCGCCCATCACGTCCCCGCGCTTCAGCCGGAAGCGGCCCCGCTCCAGGTGGATGGCGCCGAGCTGGTAGCCCGCGTCCAGCTTCTCCGCCTCGTCCAGCAGCAGCTCCCCGCGCTGCGGGTCCCCCGCGCCCAGGTAGGCCACGCCGAGCAGGTAGAGGGTGTCCACGTCCTCGTCGCCCGCCTCCAGGTTGGGCTTGAGGATGTCCACCGCCTCCGCGTACCGCTTCTGCGCCACGCGGATGTCCGCCAGTTCGTGCCGTGCCCGCCGCTCATGCGGGTTGGTGAGGATGACGCCGGCCAGGTGCCCCGCGCGCTGGAAGCGCTTGAGCAGCCGCACCGGGCTGGGCAGCAGCTGCCACGTGAAGCGGTCCGCCACGAGGACGATGACCACCATCAACCCGAGCGACAGCAGCGGGCTGCCCGTCAGCAGGCTCAGGAACATCCACAACATCCACTTGCTCATTCGCCCCTCGAAGTCCTTCCAGCGGACCGCACGCTAGAGCAGCCGCGCGCACACGGCGCTGTGCACGTCCGCGCCCTTCTCCGTCAAGGCCAGCCGCCCGTCGCGCAGCGTCGCGAAGCCGTGCTCCACCAGCCGCGCCACCTCCGCGCGCCGGGGCGCCACCGGCTGCCCGTACCGCTCGCACACCGCTTCCCAGTCCACCCCGGACACCAGCCGCAGCCCCATGGCCAGCCGCTCCGCGAACAGCTCCTCCGGGCCCAGCGCCTCGCGGCCCTCCTCCGGCAGCCGCCCGGCCTCCGCCTCCACCAGGTACTTCTCCGCGCTGCGCAGGTTGGTGTACCGGTGCGGCGTGGGCTCCAGCAGCATGCCGGACGCGCCCACGCCCAGGGCCAGGTACTCGCCGCCCGTCCAGTACAGCGCGTTGTGCCGCGAGCTGAAGCCCGGCCGCGCGTGGTTGGATACCTCGTAGCGGTGCAGCCCCGCGGCGCCGTACACCTCGCGCACCACCCGCGCCATGGCCACCACCTCGTCGTCCGGGGGCAGCTCCAGCTCGCCGCGCTTCAGCCGCTTCGACAGCGGCGTGTCCTCCGCCAGCGCCTCGCGCTCCACCGTCAGCGCATAGGTGGACAGGTGCTCCGGCTCCAGCGCCACCGCCCGCCGCGCGTCGGCCTCCACCTCGGCCACCGTCTGCCCGTGCACGCCATAGATGAAGTCCATGGACACCACCGGGAAGCCCGCCCCCCGGGCCGCCTTCATCGCCCCCTCCACCATGGCCGCGTCGTGCGCGCGTCCCAGCGCCTTCAGCGTCCCGGGCTGGAAGGACTGCACTCCCAGCGACAGCCGGTTCACCCCCGCCGCCCGGTAGCCCGCGAAGCGCTCCGCGTCCGCGCGCTCCGGGTTGGCCTCCAGCGACACCTCCACGTTGGGCGACATCGACAGCCGCGCGGCGAGGCCCTCCAGCACCTGGGCCACGTAGCGCGGGTGCCACAGCGACGGCGTGCCGCCGCCGAGGAAGATGGACTCCAGCGGCTTGTGCCTCAGCGCGGGCAGGGCCGCCAGCCGGGAGTCCAGCTCCGCCAGCACCGCGCGGGCGTAGCGCTCCTCCGGCACCTGCCGCGCCACCGCCACCGCGAAGTCGCAGTAGGGGCACTTGGCCAGGCAATAGGGAAAGTGCAGGTACAGCCCGAAGCGGGCCGCCTGCATCCCCGTGAGTGAGTCCACTGGCGCGTCGAAGGGCATGAGAGGGAAACCTCTACTTCTTGCCCTTCAATTGCGCCTCCAGTTTGGCGATCTTCGCCTTGTAGCCGGCCGCGTTCTCGAGCGCTGTCTCGGCTGCCATCAGCTTCCGCTTCAGGTTGGCCACGTCCGCCTTGAGCCCCTCGCGCTCCGACTCCCAGTCGGCCGGCACCGCCGAGGCCGCCGCGCCAGCGAGCTTCTCCTCGAGCGCCTTCCGGGCCCCCTGCTCGGCCTTCAGCGAGGCTTCCACCTGCGACAGCTTCGCCTCGGCCGCCGCGCGCGCCGTGCCAGCCTGCGTCAGCTTCGCCTCGGCTTCCGTCCGCGCCTGCGTCAGCTTCGCCTCGGCCTCCGTCCGCGCCTGCGTGAGCTTCGCCTCGGCTTCCGCCCGCGCCGCCCCTGCCTGCGTCAGCTTCGCTTCCGCTTCCGCTTCCGCCCGCGCCGCGCCCACCTGCGCCAGCTTCGCCTCCGCCTCCGCGCGCGCCGCATCCACCTTGCCGGCCGCCGCCGTCTGGGCCTTCGCGGCCTGGAGCGCCCCCTCCAGCATCTTCACCTGCTGCTGCAGGCGCTCCGCCTTGTCCGCCTCCGAGCGCGCCGCCTCCAGCTCCTCCTGGAGGGCCGCCGCCTGCGCCTCGGCGCCGCCCTGCCCCGCCGACAGCGCGTCCACCCGCGCCTCGAACTCGGCCGCCTTCACTTCCGCGTCCGCGCGCTCGGCCTCCGCCGCCTCTCGGCGCACCCGCTCCAGCGAGACTTCTTCTTGAGCCTGCGCCGCGGCACCCTGGGCCTGCGTCAGGGCGCCCTGCGCCTGGGCCAGCGCCCCCTGCAGCCGCGCCAGCTCCGCCTCGCGCTGCCCGGACGCCGCCTCCAGCATGGACACGCGGGCGGCGAGGCCCACGCGCTCGGCGTCCTTGGTGGCCACCTTCATTTCCGTCGCGGCGAGCTGCTTCTTCAGCTCCTCGCGCTCGGCCTGCGCGGCCTCCACGGCGCCGGACAGCTCCGACACGCGGGCCTCGGCCTGGTGCGCGGCCTCGCCCAGCGCCGCCGCGTCCGACTCCATCCGGTCCCGCAGCGACACCTGCTCGACTTCGGCCGCCTCCAGCGCCTCCTTCAGCGCGGCGGCCTCACCCTCCGCCACCTGCGCGCGCTCGCTGGCCTGGGACAGCCCCTCTTCCAGGGCCTGGGTCCGCTCCGCCGCCTTGGAGGTCTCCGCCGCCAGCAGCGCGTTCACCCGCGCCAGCTCCGCGCTGCGTCCCTCCAGCGCCTGGCGCAGCGGGGGCAGCTCCGCCGCCTCCGTCGTGCGCGCGGTGAGCGCCGCCCGGAGGCCGACGATTTCGGCGTCCTTCAGCGCCAGCGCCCGCTCCAGCTCCGCCACCTGCCCCTGCAGGCCGCGCAGCCCGTCCTCCACCACCGCCAGCTGCTTGCGCGCCTCGTCCCGCTCGGACTCCAGCGTGCGGGCGCGCTCCTGCGCCTCCACCAGCGAGCTCTTGGACCACTCGCTCTCGCTCTCCAGCGCGCTCAGCCCGGACTGCGCCTCGGCCAGCGCCGCCTCGAGCTGCTCGGTGCGCAGCGCCAGCGACTCCTTCTCCGCGGTGGCCACCTCCAGCTCGCCGCCCAGCCGCTCCACGTCCGAGACGACCTGCTGGTACTGCTCCTGCACCGCCTCCAGCGCGCCCTGCGACTCGGACTTCTGCGCGGCCAGCTCCGCCACGCGGTCCTGGGCCAGCGACAGCGCTTCCTTCGCGCCCACCAGTTCCTCGGCCACCGCGCCGCGCGATTCGCGCTCCTCCTGCAGCTCGGCGGTGAGGCCCGGCAGCTCCGACTCCACCTCCGCCAGCGCCCGCGACAGGTCCTTGCGGTCCGCCTCCGCCGAGGCCAGCTCCGCCTCCAGCGCGGCCACCTTCGCCTCGGCCTCCGCCGCCCGCGCCTCCGCGCGCGCCAGGGCCTCTGAGGCCTGGGTCAGCTTCGCCGGCGCGTCCTTCACCGCCACCAGCTGCGCCTTCGCCTCCGCGGCCTCCTTGCGCGCCAGGGTCAGCGACTGCTTCACCCCGTTCAGCTCACCGTCGCGCTCCGCGTACAGCGTGCGCGCGCGGGCCAGCGTCTCCGTCTTCTGACGGACCACGGCCCGGAAGTACTCCAGCTTGTCGTCCGGGGAGCCCCCCATGGGCATCCGGATTTCGGGCGGCTCGCCAAAGGGGTCGCTCCCGGGGGTCCGCGGGGCGCGTGCCGCCGGGGCCGCGCCCACGGCCGGAGCCGCGGGGGCAGCCGCCGGGGTAGCGGGCGCTCCGGTGCCGGCAGGCACGGCGGCCGGGGGGGCGGCCGTTCGGCGGGGCGGCAGCGGGGGTGGAGCAGCGGGCGGTGGAGCCGAGGGCGGGGGCTTGGGCAGGGGCCTGGGGGCGACTTCTTCCAGGCCCAGGCTGTCGCGCAGGTCCGCGAGCGGATCCACCTCTTCCGGTGGTGACGGCATGGGCATTCGCAGGTTACCGCCCGGAGGCGCGCATCACCAGGGACGCTTTGGGGGAGGGGGCGTGCAACTTCCGCCCTTCTGGCTGGACGGCAGCCATACAGTCCCCTCGACTCCGGGGAACCCCGGCGTTAGCCAGTGGGGGAAACATCTCACCTTGTCTTGCCGACCCGCGAGGCCGGTGACAGCTTCGAACGTTCCTTATGGCCATCCGCTACGCGCTTCCCAACGGTCTCACCGTCGTCTTCGAGGAACAGCACGCCGCCAAGGTCGCGGCCTTCCAGGTCTGGGTCAAGGCCGGAAGCGCCGATGAGCGACCGGACCAGGCCGGGCTGGCCCACCTCCACGAGCACATGCTCTTCAAGGGCACCGAGCGCCGGGGCCCCGGTGAAATCGCCCGCGACGTCGAGTCCCATGGCGGCGAAATCAACGCCTGGACGTCCTACGACCAGACCGTCTACCACATCGTCATCGCCAGCCAGTTCGCCCGGACGGGCCTGGACATCCTGGGCGACGCGGTGCGGCGCTCCTCCTTCGACGCGGACGAGCTGGCCCGCGAAATCGAGGTGGTGTGCGAGGAAATCAAGCGCAGCCAGGACACGCCCTCCCGGCGCGCCTCGCGCGACCTCTTCTCCACCGCCTACCAGGTGCACCCCTACAAGCTGCCCGTCATCGGCACCGAGCAGAGCGTGCGGAGCTTCACGCGGGAGAAGGTGCTGGAGTTCTACCACCGGCACTACACGCCGAAGAACCTGGTGCTCTCCGTGTCCGGAGACCTGCGCGAGTCGGAGCTGCGCGAGTGGGTGGAGGACATCTTCGGCGGGGACTGGGGCCGCCCGTACGAGGGCGGGGTGAAGCGCCCGGACGAGCCCGTCCCCTCCGGCCGCCGCGTGCTGCTGCGCCCGGATGACGTGAAGGAGGCGTGGCTGCACCTGTCCTTCGGCATCCCCCAGGCGGACCACGCGGACACGCCCGCGCTGGACGTGCTGGCGATGATTGCCGGCCAGGGCGACGCGTCCCGGCTGGTGCGCGAGGTGAAGCGCCGGCACAACCTGGCCAACGACGTCCACTGCTTCGCCTACACGCCCAGGGACCCGGGCCTGTTCTCCGTGTCGCTGACGACGCAGCCGGGGCACGCGGCCCGGGCCATCGAAGAGGCGGCGCGGGTGCTGTCCACCCTGCGCGTGACGCCGGTGTCCGCGGACGAGCTGTCCACGGCCAAGGCGCTGGTGGAGGCGGAGGCCGTGTACCAGCGCGAGACGGTGCAGGGCGTGGCCCGGAAGATGGGCTTCTACCAGTCCGGCATGGGCAGCCTGGAGGCGGAGGCGCGCTACTACGAGGCGGTGCGCGGCCTGACGCCCGAGCACCTGCGCTCGGCCGCGGAGCGCTACCTGCGCTTCGACCGCGCCATCATCACCGGCCTGCTGCCCGCGGGCACGGACTTCACCGAGGCGCAGGTGAACGAGCTGCTGGACCGCGTGGCCCGCGAGCCGGCCGCCGCCCCGCCCGAGCGCAAGGCGCGCAAGACGCCCGCGGGCGAGCCGCCCATGCGCATCGCCAAGGCGTCGGCCTCCGGCCCCAGCGACATCATCCAGGAGAAGCTGCCCTCGGGCGCGACGCTGGTGGTGCGCGTGGAGCCGGCGGTGCCGCTGTTCGCCATGCGCGCCGCCTTCGCCGGCGGCCTGCGCTACGAGACGCCCGCCGACAATGGCCTCACCACCCTGCTCACCCGCTGCCTCACGCGCGGCACGCCGTCCCATGACGCGGAGGACATCTCCCAGGCCATCGACGCGTATGCCGGCAGCCTGGGCGGCCAGGGCGGGCGCAACTCGGTGGGCCTGCGCGGCGAGTTCCTCTCGCGCCACTTCGAGCCGGCCTTTCGCCTCTTCGCGGACTGCCTCCTCAACCCCTCCTTCCCCGAGGTGGAGGTGGCGCGCGAGCGCACGCTGCTGCTCCAGGACATCCTCACCCGCGAGGACAAGCCGGCCAGCGTGGCCTTCGACCTCTTCGGCAAGACGATGTACCGCACGCACCCGTACCGCATGCCGTCCCTGGGCGAGCAGGCCTCGGTGGAGGCGCTGACGCCGGAGAAGCTGCGCGCGTGGCACGCGGCGTACATGGACCCGTCCCAGCTCACGCTCACCGTGGTGGGCGACGTGAAGGTGGACGAGGTGCTCGCCCTGGCGCGCGAGTACTTCGGCGCCTCGCGCGGGAAGGCCGCCCCGCCGCCCAAGGTTCCCGTCGAGCCGCCTCTCGAGGCGCCCCGTCAGGAGAAGCAGTCGCTGGCCCGCGCCCAGTCCCACCTGGTGCTCGGCTTCCCGGGCGCGCGCGTGGGAGACCCGTGGCGGCACGCGCTTGAGGTGCTCTCCACGGTGCTCTCCGGCCAGGGCGGGCGCCTCTTCGTGGAGCTGCGCGACAAGCGCTCCATGGCCTACAGCGTCAGCTCGTTCGCGATTGAAGGCGTGGACCCGGGCTACTTCGCCGTCTACATGGGCACCAGCCCGGAGAAGGTGGACGCGGCGCTGGCCGGCATCCGCGCGGAGCTGGAGCGCGTGCGCGACGAGCCCATCCCCGAGGAGGAGCTGGCGCGGGCGAAGCAGCACCTCATCGGCACGCATGAGATTGGCCTGCAGCGCAACGGCGCCCGCGCGGGGCTGCTGGCCATGGACACCTGCTACGGCCTGGGCCTGGACAACTTCCTCCACTATGCGGACCACGTGGCCGCGGTGACGTCGAAGGAGGTCCAGGAGGTGGCGCGCCGGGTCATCGACTTCAACCGCAGCGCGCTCACCGTGGTGGGCCCGTAGGAACGCTGTCGGGCTCCAGAGCCTACTTGCAGGCGCGCGCGTCCACGTGGCGGCAGACGTGGACGCTGCGCGGCACCTCCACCCAGGAGATGTCCGAGGCGGGGTCCGTGTTCTCCCGCAGCGTCTCCTGCGTGGGGGACTTGCCCACGCCCGTGTCCAGCGTGGTGTAGCGGATGGCGCCCGTCCGCGAGAGGGTGATGACGCTGGCCGGCTCCGCGGGCGGTGACAGCACCTCGCGCGTCTTGAAGGGCATGTAGCCCACCAGATTCCCGTCGTCGTCGAAGAGCTTGAAGCTCTCCGCCTGGTCCGGCCAGCCGGTGATGATGTCCATCTGCCACGAGCGGCCCAGGTCGCCCGCGCCCGTCATCCTGCAGTCCCCGGGCACCGACACCGGCGGGGCGAAGGACGACCAGAAGACGATGCCGCCGAGGATGCTGGAGCCCGCGGCCGTCTTCTCGTCCAGCCCCCCATAGCGCAGGTACCAGCCCCCGGCCGTGGTGGACGCGCGCGGCAGCAGGGCCAGCGCCTCCGGTGTGACGTAGCTCTGGAGCGAGCCATCCGGCAGCCGGCGCGCCCGCAGCACGCCCTGTGGGACGGTGACGTCTCGCAGGCCGCAGTTCTGGCCGGTGGGGCAGGCGTCATCCGAGTCCGTCCAGCGCCGCAGGTCCAGGGCCTCCGCGGAGGCCCGGTCCGAGAAGACGCGCGCCCCTCCGTAGTTGTAGAAGCCCACGTAGGTGTTGCGCGGCACCACGCTCCGGTCCTCGTTGCTCAGCCCCAGACTCCCCTTGCTGCCGGAGGCCAGCCGCTGCGTCTCGCAACTCCACCGGCCCGCCTCCAACGTGCACTCGCTCCGTGAGCCCGACGGCACGCTGTCGTTGGGCGGGTACCTGTAGCTGCCCGCGCCCAGCGCCCCGCCGTTGCAGTCGATGGACAGCCGCGTCAGCTCCAGCTTGCCCGGGGCGCACACGTTCACCGGCGTGCCCGCCGTCAGGTCCTGGCTCCGGTTGAGCACACCGCCGGAGTACTCGAGCACGTGGGTGCGCGACACGCCGGCCACCGCGCCATCCAGGGTGAGGGAGACGTCGCACTTCATCCGGATGCAGGCCAGCAGGTTGTCCGGCCCGCACGCCTCGCCCTCCGTGTCCCGCAGGTGCTGCCGGTCTCCCGTGCCCAGGTACGTGCGCAGCCAGCCCGTCTCCGGCTGGAGCGTGTTGGAGGCGATGCTGAAGAAGGGCGTCTTCTGGTGGGCGGGCTGGCCACGCGCGACTTCGAAGGTCCGCGCGCCGTGCCAGTTCGTCACGGTGCCGCTGGCGTCATCCCCGGGCTCGAAGAGGCGGAACGTCCACACCTGCCCGCCCAGGTCGCCCACCACCACCGTGTCGAAGAAGCCGTCCTGGTCCGCCTTGATGTCCAGCGCCTTGCCCACGTCCACCAGCGCGGGCGCGGCGGCCACGGGCATCAGCGCATCCCCGGTGAACGTCCAGATTTTCTGCCCCGTCCACGCGTCCAGCACGTACAGGCCGCGGCCCCGGGTGAGGTCCGCGCTGTAGCCACCGTTGATGAAGACGGCCCAGCGTTCCTCCCAGCCGCGCGCCTCGCTGGCGCTCTTCAGCCGCACCGGGCCGATGGGCGGCGGCTTGGGCGCGAAGCTCATCCACCCCTGCCCCATGCGGGCCGCTTCCGGGTCACACGCCTGGGGAAACATCCAGCGGAAGGGCCCGGCCGCTCCGCTCACATTGCCCAGCAGCGCATACGGGTCCGTGACGTCGAGCGCGCTGTAGCGCTGTCCCCCACCCCGCTCGGTGATGACGGCCAGGGTGCGGAACTCCGCCGGCTGCTTCCTGCCGTCGCCCCGGCCCTTCCCCTCGTTGCTGCCCACGTGATTGTCGTCGAGCCCGTCCACCCAGACGTCACGCACCATGGGGGTGCCGTCCACCATGTACTCGTGCCCCCGGATGAGCAGCCCCAGCTTGGGCAGCAGGTCCGGAGGGATGAAGGCCCACAGCTCCTGGCCGGTGCCCAAATCGTAGAGGTCGTCCAGCGCGCTGCCGCGCTCCCGCGAGTCGATGGCCCGCCCCGCGTGCACCGCGTGCAGCATGCCGCCGTTGGAGCCCACCAGCAGGAAGCGGTCCCTGCGGCCCTGCTCCTGGAGGTACTCGCCATACGCGCCATAGCTCCCCTCGGCCAGGCGCAGCGGCGGCTGCATGGGCGTGGCCTGGTAGCAGGGCTTCACGGAGCTGCCGCCTGTACACAGCGGCTCCGACGTGGGCGGCGTGCCCTCCTGCACGTAGTCCGCGTACAGCGTGCGCAGGCACTGCGGGGCCAGGCCGAGGTCGCACAGGAAGGGCTCCGCGGGCGGCTCCACCAGGATGGGCGACGAGTGGAAGATGTCCCCCAGCTTGCAGGAGCGGCTGCTGTCCCCGACGCAGGGCCGGTCCTCGTCGCGGTCCCTGTCTCCGTCCGCGTCGAAGACATCCTGCCCCCGGACGAAGCGGATGACAGCGCGGGCGCACTCGGCTTCCTCGGCCGCGCCGCCCGTCCACACCCTGTCCAGCCGCGCGAAGACGTCCGAGCAGACGGTGTCCCCGCCCGACAGCAGCAGCGGGCGCAGCTCCTCCGCGTGCTGCACGTCGAACGGCACCGGCGGGTTGTCCTCCTGGTCCAGGCGCCCGTTGCCGTCCCGGTCCTTCATGGTGAAGACGCAGCGCCCCCCCGACTCGCGGACGGGCGTGCCGGGGCTGCCGAGCTGCTCGCACGGCGCGGAGGCGCTGCGGCGGCCGAGCGTCTCCGCCAAATCCCAGAAGGGCACCGCCGCGTCGCCGCCCTCCAGCCGGCCCGCGCTGTTGCGGCGCGCGGTAGCGGCCTTCACCCACTCGCCGGAGACGTTCTCCTCGACGATGTTGTTCCGCGTGAAGGCGGTGGGCTGCGGCACCCGGCCAGTCCCCGGCGTGAAGCCCGCCGGCCGGTCCAGGTAGAAGGAGTCATCGCAGTCGCCGTCCTCATTGAGGTCCAGCGGGTCCCCGTCCTGGGTGCGCGCGCGGGCCGCGTCACAGCCCTGGGCGAACTCGCCATAGAAGTAGAAGCGGTACAGGTGGCCCTCGTAGGGCTGGCCCTTGCGGGGGATGAAGCGCGGCACGTACGCGGACGTCTGGGCGCTGCCGGCCTGCACGCTGGCGATGCTGGCGGAGGAGAACGAGGTGGCCGTCTCGCGCAGGTCGCCGATGGCGGTCATCAGCGCGTCGCGGAGCTGGCCGGGCTCGTCCGCGCGGTAGAAGTGGCCGCCGCCCGCCCGCGCCATGCTGCGGAGCATGGGGCTGTTGTCACCGTAGCCGATGGTGTACGTGCGCACCGACTGCACGCCGTCCAGGTCTCCGCGCAGGTCCATGTTGGCGAGGAAGAAGGCGACGTCGTCCATGTAGTTGCGGTTGTGGGCATCGCCTCCCTTGGGGCCGCTGTCGTCGTCGTCCAGGCCGTCGCCATCCAGGTCGAGGAAGTAGTCGCAGTCCTCCTTGGTGACGCCGTACCGGTCGCAGTAGTTCACCCCACCCGGGTTGCCATCCACGCCGGGGTTGAAGGTCAGCGGGGTGCCGTCCGGGTGCTTCGCGCCCGCGTCCACCAGCAGCCGCAGCATCTTGAAGACGGGCACGGTGTTGTCGTTGTCCGGGCGGCCGTCGGACAGGACGATGACGGCGCTGGCCTGGCACGCGGCGCACACGGACTTCTGGTCGCCGGGCCCCTCCAGCGGCAGCGGGTCCTCGTAGTTGCCGCCCAGGTGGGTGAAGTCGTACGTCTTGCGCGCCCACGTGTTGCCGCGGCCGTCCCTGTCATCGCGCGTGCCGCTCGGCTCACCCGGGTAGCCCGCCGTCGAGCCCAGGGGGTTGGTGAACCAGCGCGCCCAGACGTCGTCCTGCCGCTGCGAGGAGAAGTACGCCCCGAGGCTGTAGAGGGACTCGCCGATGGAGCGCTCGCTGTTGATGAACTCCACCGCGTTGACGGCCGTCACCAGCCCGGCGCGCCCCAGGTCCGCCTCGGAGAACAGGGGCCAGGACCTGTCGCACGAAGGCCGCAGCGGGCGCAGGAGCCACGCGGGGTCGAACAGGTCATCGCTGTGGCTGAAGGTGGCCACGCCCATGCGCAAGTCCGGCACGGTGTTGATGACGTCCTTCAGCACCTTGCGCGCGGTGACGAACTTGGGCGGACGCACGTTGAGCACGCGTCCGCTGAGCACCCAGCGGCGGCGGCCTCCGTTGTCCTTCTCGCCGCGATACCAGCCCACGGTGCGCAGGCAGGCCGCGCAGGCCGCCCGCTTCGCCGCGTCCCCCGACCAGAAGCGGCCGCAGGCGGCCTCGGGCTGGTCGCTGCCCAGGGTGCCCTCGAAGTTGCGCAGCACCGTGTACGCCGTCGTCGAGTCCCCCGTGTTGTCTCCGTTGCCGAGCCGCTGCAGTGGCAGCCGCGTGCCGTAGGACAGGTAGTACCGGTCCGGGTCGAAGAAGCCGCGCCCCGCCCCCAGCGCCGCGTCCGGGTCGAAGACGCGCGAGCCGTTGATGCGCGCCTCCGGGGACGCGAGGTCGAACCAGGCCATGCCCGCGCGCAGGTTCGGGTCCGCGCAGCCGGTGACGGTGGGAATGGCCTCCGGCTCCGGCAGCGGCGTGTGGAAGTCCTGCATGCTGGCGTTGTTGCCGAGCAGGAAGATGGCGGCGGGCGGGCGCGTCTGCGCCTCGAAGAAGTCCTTGTCGGCGCCGGAGGGAGGCTGAAGCATCGCGTCTCCCATGGCCAGCGGGCCGGTGCAGCAGGCGGCGAGGGGCGGTGGGTCCATGGCCCCGGAGAGGGCGAGCCCGGCGGTGAGGAGGACGGCGGCCCCGGTCAGGCCACCCACGAGGGCGGCGCGACGGCGCGGGGCATGACGACGGAACAGGGGAGACAGGCGCATGGGGAAGCTCCTGCGTGGGGAAGGAATGGGGACCGGACGGCGACGCCGTGCCGGACGGGGCTACAGGCCGAAGCGGAGGGTGAACTCGACCTCGCTCTCCGCGCCCCGGGCGTCCACGCAGTGGACGATGACCTGGTAGGTCTGTCCGCCGAGGCTGGACGTGGGGGCGACGACGTTGGTGAGGTCTCTCGCGCTGGAGCGACGGCCGTGCGTCACCTGGGGCACCAGCCTCACGCCACTGACGGAGGCTGACTCGCCCAGGTGTCCGCTGCGGATGCAGCGCACGTCATCTCCGGACACACCGCCGTCGCACCCGGGCAGGCCCGCCAGGTCCAGCCGCTGGTCCGTGGGTGTGAGCTGCGTGGGTGAGCTGCCGATGAGCCGGAAGCGCGACAGGAGGTACTGGCGGCCGGCGTCGGCGCAGGCCACCAGCTCCTCGCTGGAGCGGAAGCTGCTGGCCGCGCCGCGCTCGGAGCCGGAGAAGCCGATGGCGGCCAGCGCCAGCACCGTCACCACGGCCAGCAGCACCACCACCAGCAGCAGCACCGCGCCCCGGGGGGAGCGCACGGGTGTGTTCTTCATGGTTCAGCCTCCAGCACAGAGGAGCCCGTCGGCGGGCAGACGGCCCGAGCACGCGCCGGGAGTGGTGGTGTCCTGGGAGTAGGACGGCATCGGCAGCTCCGTGGAGCGGAGGTTGCGGGGCAGGACGGTCGTCTCGTAGAGGAAGCGCCGGTAGCCGGCCGGCGCGGGCAGCGTCGTCTCGCCGGGCAGCGAGGGGATGTTGGCCTCCAGCCCCGCCTCGCGCAGCACGGAGTCCGCCCGCGTGGCGCGCGCCACCAGCCGCAGCCGCACCGCGCGCACGTTGGCCGGGTTGTCGTTGCGGCGCAGGGGCGAGCCCGTCGGCGTCTCGTACTCGGGCGGCGGGTGGGCCACGTTCCACCGGGGGACGAAGGCCTCGCCGCTCTCCCGCAGGAAGGTGACGCGCAGGGACTCGATGCCCTCGGCCACCGGCTCGCCCAGTGCGTCCGGCCTCATGCCCAGGCCATGAGCGCGGAAGAGATAGGGCCGCTCCGGCGTGGCCGGGTCGCTGTCCTCGTCCACCAGCTGCACGGAGTAGTCGTGCACGTCCACCTTGAAGACGCGGGCGGGCAGCCCGGGCGCGCCGTCGAAGCAGGGCTCGTCGAACACCGCGCCCAGGTCCGGGAAGGTGCCGGTGGGCCGCTCCAGCGAGAGCATCGTCGGGCCGTTGGCGGCGGCCACGTCCTCGGACAGCCGCGCGTAGCCCCAGCGCATGGCGCCCGGACAGACGACCTGGAGCACCTGTCCCCGGCGCAGCGACACCGGCAGCGACGCCACGCGGACTCCGCCAGTGGAGGCGCCCTCGTGCAACACGGCGGCGCTGAACATCAAGTCCCGCGAGCGCACCACCAGCCGGTCCGAGGCATTGGGCCCCGAGCCCGCCCAGCCGTCCGGCACGCCGAAGGCATACGCGGGCTCCAGGCCGTAGCCCGCCATGCGGAGCTGCCGCGTCAAATCATGGAGGGCCGAGCGCAGGCCGGCCTGTCCTCCGCGGATGCCCTCCTGCGTGTAGACGTTCCGGGTGAAGGCGATGAAGGCCGCGGCCACCGCCGTCACGGTGAGCATGGCCACCGTGGTGCCCACCAACATCTCCATCAACGTGAAGCCTCGCCGTGAGCGCATCACCGCCCCCCACTGATGCCCGTGAGCGACACCGGGTTGAACTTGATGGCCTGGCTGGTGACGCGGCGGACGGTGCCGCCCTCGCTCCACGTCACCAGCACCCAGACGACCTTGCGCGCCCCCGAGTGCGCCAGCACCCCGGGCACCGGGCGCCCGTCCGCGTCCACCTCGCTGACGACGAAGTAGCGCCGGTAGCGGTCCCACTGGCCGTCGCCCACGGGGAAGTCCGACTCCGACAGGCCGTGCCAGGGCTGCGAGCGAAGCTGCGTCTCGCCATGGGCGCAGGCGAGGAAGGCCGCATGGCCGGGAGCGTTCGAATCCAGCAGCACGCCGGCCCCGTCGGTGGGGTCGTCCGCGCACGGCGAGTCCGAGGGCACCAGCCGCGCGTCGTCATACGCCCAGAGCTGCACCTGCGCGACGAGGTCCGTGGCCACCGCCACCGCATGCACGTGCCGGCGGGCGCTGGCGGTGGAGGTGCGGGCCTGGATGATGGCGCCGAGCAGGCCCGTCATCCCCAGCATGAAGACGACGGAGGCGACCATCGCCTCGATGAGCGTGAAGCCGGCGGCCCGGCGGCGTGGGTGGGAGGGGCGCATGGCGTTCACGGGCTCCCCTCGAAGGAGCGGAACAAGCCGGTGTCCAGCAGCACGAGGGCGCGCACCTCGGCGTCCCCTTCGCTCCCTCTGAAGACGATGGAGCCCGCGCCGCGCGCGTCCTCCTGGCCCTGTGCATTCAGGAGCGCCACGCGCCCGTCCGGCTCGAAGAAGATGGCGCCACGCACCGTGCCGCCGGCCAGCGAGCAGAAGGTGCAGGGCGCGTTGTCGGGCACCTGGCAGAACGGAGGCGGAAAGGCCCAGGAGCCATCCATGGTGCCCGACGACAGCTCCACCGCGGGCGCCCGCGCGTCGACACAGGCCGGCTGGATGGGAGGACTCACCAGCGAGCGGAAGCCCGAGGGCGCCAGCCGCACGGACTCGCCGAAGCGGCCCGAGGACAGCACGCGGAACCCGACGCCGGGCGGTACCGGCAGCGGCGGCAGCAGCTCCTCCGGAGTGCTCCAGCGCGGGCTCGCCGCCATGGCCTCATCCAGCAGGAACCACGGGTCCACCACCGTCCAGTAGCGGATGCGCACGTCCGTCCCCGACGCACCTTCCGCGGTGTCGATGAGCACCGCGGTGCGCACCCCGCGACCCAGGCTGTGGGAGCGGGCCGCGGACAGCGCGGCGTTCAGCTCCAGCACTCCACCGGACATCCGAGCCCGCGCGGGCAGCACACCCAGCGCCATGACGGACAGGCTGACGAGGATGGAGAGGATGGAGAGGACGACCACCACCTCGACGAGCGAGAATCCCCCTGAACGACGTCGCATCGGCACTCCGCAACGGCTGGACAGCCGCGAATCCGCTGCGGGAGACAGGAACCTTCTTCGAGCACGTCACGCCGACGCCCCCGCCCCAGCCCCCCGAGCTGTGAGTCTTGCGTGGCCCTCGCACATGCTGCGTACGAGCCCGCTCGCCGCCGCCAACCGCCTCGCCCGGAATAAACGGTGGACACGCGCTTCCGGTTGAACGCCGTACCGGAGGGCAGGTGCGTGGATTAGCGAACTGTGTCCCGTGGCGCGGGAGGAGCGGGTGTCAACCCGGCGTCGACGCGGGTGTCGTCCCGGAGGCAGGCGCGTCCCCACCACCGACGGCCGCGTCGATGGCCTCCAGCAGCGGACCGACCGGAGCGCCGGGAAGCGTGGTGCAGGCGCGCGCGAGGTCCCGCTTCATGCGCAGCCGCTCCGGGTGGCTCTTCGCCTCGCGGGCCAATGCCTCCGGGTCCACCGGCGCGGCCAGCAACGTGGCGCAGGTGCGGAACGTCTCCAGCCGGGCCTGCTCATCCTCCTTGAGGATGACGGGGGTGCCGTCCAGCAGCAGGCCGGTGAAGGACAGGTCTCGCACCTCGTCCGCGGTGAGCACCAGCGTGCCATTGGACGTCAGGCGGGGCTGGGGCGGCGGACCGCTGCCACCGGCCAGCTCCACCACGCCGTCCGAGGGCTTCGCCTGGCAGGGCACCTCGCGCAGGGCCACCATCTCATCCGCCTTGCGCGTCTCGCGGTCCTCGCCGCTCCGGCTGAGCATGACGAGGCCCGTCACCAGCGCGGGCACGCCGAGGATGGTCAGCGCCGCGCCCCACCCCGTGGCCACCTCGCGACTGGAGGCGCCATAGTGGCCCTCGCGGTCGATGGCGCTCCGGTCCGGCGAGTCCGAGAAGAGCGAGCGCCCCAGCAGCAGGCCCCCGCCCACCGCGGTGAGGATGCCGCCGAAGCTCACGGCCGCCGCCGCGCCCTGCGAGTAGCGGGTGGAGATGACCTCCTCGGCGTACTCCTCGTGGTGCTCGGTGCGGCAGATGTCCGCCGTGGTGAAGCTGACGGAGAGCTGGGGCCACTGGACCCGTATGTCCGCGAAGGGCAGGCGCTCGCCCAGCGTCTTCTCCTGGGTGTAGGTGCGCACCACCGGGCCGCGCTCGGTGCGCCGCTCCACGTCCAGGGGCGCGCAGCCCACCGCGAGGACGAGCACCGCCACGCCGAGCCGCTTCATGGCTGACCTCCCTGGAAGAAGCCCGCCACGTCCGGGCACTCGAAGAGGAAGCGGAGGGTGTCGTCACATGCCGGCGGCTGCTCGGTGGAGGTGCCGTTGCTCAGCAGCAGCTCGCGGCAGTCCAGGAACCGCTCTCGCGTGGGCGAGGTGAAGGTGAAGTCCACCCCCCCACAGCCGGTGCGCTCCTGGAGGGAGAGCACGCAGTCGGTGCCCGGGGCGAGCTCCGTCCCCACGCCGGGACAGGAGGCTGTCTGGCACAGCCGGATGACGACATCCTGACACACCGCCGCGTCCGGCGCGGCGGGGCCGGAGCAGGCGGACAGGAAGACCAGGGGTCCCAGGAAACGAAGGTATCTCACGGCGCTTCCACGCTAGACACGGGAGGATTAAACGGCCCGCATGTCCCAGACCTATCTGTCACTCACAGTGGAGTTGCCCGAGGAAGCGTCCGAGTCCGTACAGGACCTCATCCATGAGTCGGGCGCGCTGGGCCTCGAGGTGAGGGACCGCGAGGCGCCCCTCATGCCGGGCGTGCGCGGTCCGAAGCCGGGCGAGGCCATCGTCATCGGCTACTTCGAGGACCGGGAGACGGCCGAGGCCGCCCAGGCCCAGGTGGAGGAGTCCTTCCCCGCCGCCCGCGTGGGGCTGGAGGAGCAGCCGCAGCAGGACTGGAGCAACCAGTGGAAGTCGCTCATCAAGTCCGTGCACGTGGGCCGGCTGTGGGTGGGGCCGCCGTGGGACGTGGCGAACGCGCCGGCGGACGCGGTGCGGCTGGTGATTGAGCCGAAGATGGCCTTCGGCACCGGAGACCACCCGACGACGGCGCTGTGCCTGGCGGCGGTGGACGCCTACATGAAGGACCACCCCGGCGCGAGCGTGCTGGACGTGGGCACCGGCACGGGCGTGCTGGCCATCGCCGCGAAGAAGCTGGGCGCGGGCCGGGTGGTGGCCACGGACAATGACCCCATCTCCGTGGAGCTGGCCCAGGAGAACCTGACGGACAACGGGACGCCGGACATCGACGTGTCGGGGAAGGAGCTGACGCTGGTGGACGGCACCTTCGACCTGGTGCTGGCCAACATCCTGGCCAACACGCTCATCGAGCTGGCGCCGCTGATTGTGGCCAAGGTGAAGGACCGGCTGGTGCTCGCGGGCGTGCTCGCGCACCAGCGCGCGGACGTGGAGGCGGCCTACCGCAACCAGGGCCTCACCGTGCTGCCCGGCGACGCCCAGGGCGAGTGGGTGCGCATCGACTTGAAGCGCTGAGGGCGCGGCGCGGTGTCACCGTCCCTCCGGCATCGAGGGACGGTGCCCTACTCCCGGGTCCGTACCCGCACGGGCCGCAGCTCGCGGTCCAGCTCCACCACGGCGGAGCCCAGCCCACCGCTCTGCATGCGGGAGTAGCGCACGTCATTGATGCGGACGCGCCAGCCGTCCGCCGTCTCCGCGACTTGATAGGTCGGCAGGCGCAGCCAGTTCGCGAGGCCGCGAAGCTCCGGCGTGGCCAGGGCGGCCTGGATGACGGGGCCGGGTTGCGTATCTCTCGGCTGGCTCGCGTCGGTGAAGCGGAAGCGGTCTGCTTCCCCGGCCAGGAAGTTCGCGCTGACGAAGTGATAGCGGTCCGGCGTCAGGGCGATGATGTCCCGCACGAAGGGATTCGCGGGAATCGGGCCGGCGATGGTGCGCTCCACGGGCAGGTTCTGCGCGCGCAGCCACGCCTGCGCTCCCGGCGCCGCCACCTGCGAGCCCAGCAGGATGGCGCCCAGGTAGAGGACAAGCGCCACGCCGCACACCGTGGCCACGCGCTGCGCGGACAGGGTGTGCGAGGCCCGCAGTCGCAGCCAGAGGATGGCCACCACGCCCACGCTCCACAGCGCCTTGGCGGGCCACGGCACGAAGTCAGGGATGGTGACGAGCGCGGTGGTGGCCGCGCCCAGTATCAGCCAGCCCGCGGCCGAGCGGCGCGTACGCGCATCCGCCATGATGACGGACGCACCGGCGAGGAGCCACACCCACGGGTCGACGATGAAGAGCGTGTCGCCGTAGAACCACGTCCCGTCGAAGGGCATCAGCAGGCGCACGCCGTATGTGTTGAGCCAGTCCAGCGCGGGGTGACTGAGCACGGACAGCACCGAGCACACGAGCAGCGGGCCGAAGCGCGCGGGCGGCAGGTCCGGGTGCCTGCGCCTGCGGACGTACCTGTCCCAGAGCAGCATGAGCCCCGTGAGCACGAAGGGCCACAGGCTCAGCGCGAGCACGCCGTGCGTCCAGCCCCGGCGCCAGTAGAGCGACACGTCCGTGCCCCCGAAGGCGAAGACGGCATCCACGTCCGGAAGGTTGGCGCCGATGACCAGCGTCGCGGTGGCCAGCGGCGTGGTGCGCTTCAGCCCCGCCTCCGCCATCCACGCACCGACGAGCGAGTGGGCCAGGTTGTCCATGGACGCGAAGCACTCCCGTGAGGCGAGGGGCCGTGACTATAGCCTGCCCTCGTGAACGCCCCCGGGACGGGGTAGCGTCCCGCCCCGCGTGGAGACGCCGCCCCCTTCCAGGCCCCCGGCCGAGGTCCGGTCCCAGCTCGTGGGTCCGCTGCTCGCATACCTGCGTGCGACGGGGCACGACCCGTCCCCGCTGGTGGAGCGCTTCGGGTTCCCCGCCAACGCCGCGTTCCTGCCCGAGCTCAGCCTCCCGCTCGCCACGCTGCACGCCTTCCTCGACGCCGCGGAGACCCTCTCCGGCGACGCGTTCCTCGGCCTGCACGTTGCCCAACGCGTGCCGCGCGGCACCTATGGCCTCGTGGAGTACATCGCCCGGGCCTCGCCCACGGTGCGCGACACCTTCCGCGCCCTGGCCCGCTACATGGCGCTGCTGGAGCCCGCGTGGCTGGCGTCCTTCCACGACGCCGCCGACGGGAGCGGCACCTTCGCCTACGGCATCCCCGGCGAGCCCCTGGCCTACGGCCGCCACGCCAGCGAGTACGGCCTCGCCCTCTTCGTCCACGTGGGCCGCCAGCTCACCGAGCGCCCCTGGCGCCCGCGCGCCATCGTCTTCGCCCACCCCGCCCCGGCGGACCTCCGCCCCCTGGTGGAGCACTTCGGCGTCACCCCGGAATTCGGCGGAGGCCGCAACGCGCTCACCCTGGACGCGGCCACCCTGGAGCTGCCCGTGGTGGGCGCCGACCCCGTCCTCCTCTCCGTGCTGGAGCGCGCGGCCGGAGCGCCCCCCGCCGCCACCCCGCCCGCCAGTCCCCCGGCGCCCGACTTCGTCCAGCGCGTGCGCGAGGTCATCCGCGCCGCCCTCCGGGAAGGAACACCCCAGGTGGGCGACGTGGCGAAGGGGCTCCACGTCAGTCTCCGCACCCTCCAGCGCCGCCTCACCGAGCACGGCACGTCCTTCCAGGACGAGGTCGACACGGTGCGCCGTGAGCTGGCCTTCCAGTACCTCAAGGACGCGCACCTGGGCGTCAGCCAGGTGGCCTTCCTCCTGGGCTACTCCGAGCTGAGCACCTTCGACCGCGCCTTCAAGCGCTGGACGGGAATGACGCCCCGCGTCTGGCGCGAGGGCGGCGAGGGCGGCTGAGCCCGGCCCCCAACCCACGGAGTCTGGCGTCCGCTGCCAGGAGTTTGGCGCGTCCGGCCAGGAAACCTGGCGCGACTTCCCATACCGTCACCGGGCTCCAACTTCCCTTCCCCGGAGGACGCATGCTCAAGCCCCAGGTGGTCGCCCTCTTCGACGAGTACTATTCCTCGCACCAGCACCCCACCAACCGCCTCACGCACAAGATCGCCATCCCCCTCATCGTCCTGCACATCGTCACGATGCTGGACTGGGTGCACCTGGTGGCCGTGCCGGTGCTCCCGGGAGGAGTGCTGACGCTGGGCATGGTATCGCTGGCGACGTCCGCCATCTGGTACCTGCGGGCCGACGTGAAGCTGGGCCTCGTCGTCATCGCCTTCATGGCCGCGTGCTTCCCGCTGGGCCGGATGCTGCCCACGTGGAGCGTGGTGGCCATCGCCGTATTCGGCTGGCTCGTCCAGCTCGCCGGCCACAGCGTCTGGGAGAAGAAGTCGCCCTCGTTCCTCACCAACCTCGTGCACGCGCTGGTGGGCCCGCTCTTCTTCGTCGCGGTGCTCATGGGTGACTACGTCCTCAAGCCCCAGCAGCCGGCCGCGGCCCCGGTCCGCGCCTGAGCGCCGCGCCCATGAGCTTCGCCGACAAGCTGCGCGCTTGGATGCCCCTGCACGAGAACGGCGTCAGCCGCGCCGTGCACTTCGTGGGCGCGTACCTGTTCAGCTTCTCCCTGCTGGTGCCACTGAGCCTCGTGCGCTTGCCGGTGGGAGGCATGGAGCTCACCGCCGCGCATGCGCTGGTGGTGGCAGTGGCCCTCTACGCCATCGCCCTGGAGTGGACGGCGGGGCTGCTGATGGCCCTGCCCCTGGTGCCCACGCTCGCCGCCGCCAGCGCCGTGGCGGCCCTGCCCGGGAGCACGGCCGCCTCCGTGGCCGTGGGTGTCATGGTGGTGCGCTTCGCGCTCGTCGTCGGCGCGCACGTCGTCTTCGAGAAGAAGACCCACGGCCTGTCCCTGGGCGGACCGCTGCTCTTCTTCATCGAGCCGGTGTACCTGCTCACGCTCGCCCTGTTCGCCCTGGGGCTGAAGCGCGAGCTGCACGCCCGGGTGACGGCGGGCGGCGCGCCCGTGGCCCGGCTGGCGGTGTGACGGACTGAAGAGGGGGCCTCCTCCACCCGTGTGGAAGAGGCCCGCGCCCCGGCAGACGTTCGGCGTGACGGACTGAAGCAGGCCCGTGGAAGCGACTCGCGGGCCCGCCGCCTACGTCCCGGTAGCGGCCTGGACGGACGGCACCGCATCCGCGGGGAGCCGGCCGTCGAGCGCATAGACGACCACCGCCTCGCGCCGGCCCTTCACGTGCGTCTCGCCCAGGCGCTCGCCGGAGAAGCGGCCACCGCCCTTCCGCCAGGTGCTCTCGCTCACCAGGATGTCCACGCCGTGCGCCTTGGTGAGGCCCTCCACGCGCGACGCCAGGTTCACCGCGTCGCCGATGACGGTGTACTCGTGCTGCTCGGCGCCCCCGAGCATGCCCGCCGCCACCACGCCGGTGTGCAGGCCGATTCCGATGCGCAGCCGGGGCTGGCCGTGCTGCTCCCGGTGCGCGTTGATTTCCTCCAGCTTCGCGCGCATGTCGAGCGCCGCTCGCATGGCCAGCTCCGCGTGGTCCTCGCGGTCGTCCGGCACACCCCAGCACGCCAGCATCCCGTCGCCCAGGAACTTGTTCACGATGCCATCGCGCGCCAGGACGATGTGGGTCATGTGCCCGAAGTAGTCGTCCAGCAATTCCAGCACCTGCCGCGGCTGGAGCGTCTCGCTCAGCGAGGTGAAGTCCCGGATGTCGCTGAAGAGGATGGTGACCTCGCGCTGCACCGGCTGCAGCGGCGCGTCCCCGAGCTGCATCACCCGCTCCACCACCTGCTTCGGCAGGAAGCGCGAGAGTCCATCGCGGCGGCGCAGGTTGAGGAACATGCCGCTCACCTCCGCGTTCGTCATGGCGATGAGCGTGCCCAGGGCCACGTAGCAGAAGACGACGAAGCTGACTCGCGACAACGAGCCTTGCCCCGTATGCACCGCTACCAGCGAGTACGCGGCGGACGACAGCGCCGTGGACAGCAGCACGTGCAGCCCCGAGTAGCGAGCCACCGAGAAGGCCAGCACCATTCCCAGACTGGCCGCCAGCATCCCCGCGTCGAAGTGGCCCGTGCGGTCCCAGGCATACCGAGCCATGAAGGAGTAGAAGCCGGTGTCCACCAGCGTTGTCGGCAGCGGAGCCCACCGGGCCCGCTTGGCGTGGGGCCTCTCGGCGCGCAGCACCAAGAAGGCACCGAGGGCGAACACCGCATAGGCGCCGAAGAACAGCAGGCGCTTCAGGTCCAGGTCCAGGTCCAGCCTGGAGGGGTCCGGGCTCACCTTCGCGAGGCCGCCCTGGCTGACAAATATCAGGCACAACACCGTCAGGCGGACGACGGACACGCGGCGCTCGCCTCGGAGCGAACTGTCCGCCAGCACCATCTCCTCGTTGGCCCGAGCCAGCGCGAAGCGCGCCACCGTGGTGTCCCGGCCCTGGCCCTTGTCGCGTCGGCGCATGGTGACGTGTTCCTCCGGGTTCGTCCGAGGTAGGGGCTTCAGTGGAAGCGAAGCGCGCCGGTGGCCCGCAGCTCGCCCACGGGCTCGCCTCGGGTGGTGCGCAGCACCGGCTCCGCATGTTGCCTCAACTCCGAGATGGGCAGCGAGAGCCCCCGCCGCTCGCCTACCTGCCGGAGCACCGAGAGCAGCGCGGGAGGCGAGCAGCGCATGTCCCCGTCCTCGACCTTCAGCGCCACACCCAGCCCCAGCGCCGGCAGCGCCGCGCAGTAGATGCCCTCCGCCCCCACCTTGGCCACCACCGCGCCCCGCGCCGCCGACATGATGTCCGTGCAGGGCCGTCCCGTGCCCGCCACCAGCTCCGGGTGCGCCACCATGGCCTCGCGCAGCCGCCGCGCCGCCGGCTCCGACGAGGCGCCGAAGCGCGCATAGGAGGTGGCCATGGCGCGCAGGGACAGGCCGAAGCACACCGCCGTGTACCCGTCCACGCCCAGGCGCAGCGCGTCGCGCGACTGCCCCGTCCAGCGCATCACCTCCGCGAGGGCGCGCTCCTGCACGGGGTGGCCGGCGCGCTCGTAACCCTGGGTGGGCCAGCCGTGGTGGCGCGCGAGCGCGAGCATGCCGGCGTGCTTGCCCGAGCAGTTGCTCCAGCGTGGGGTGATGACGACACCCGCGCGCAGCGCCTCGTCCGCCACCGCCTGGGACAGCGGCGGATGCGGGCCACAGGCCAACTGGTGCTCCTCACAGCCACAGGCGCGCAGCATGGACGCGGCCAGCGCCCGGTGCACCGGCTCGCTGGAGTGCGAACCACACGCCAGCGCCAGCTCGCGCGAGCCGAAGCCGTAGCGCTGCGCCACGCCGTCCTGCACGAGCGGCATCGCCTGGAAGGGCTTGGCGGCCGAGCGCCAGTAGGTGAAGCGCTCCGGGTCCCCGGCTTGCGCGACGAGCGCGCCCTCCGTGTCCACCACGGCAACGGACACGGCATGGACGGACTCGACGAGGCCCGAGCGGGTGGTCTCGATGGTGAGCGTCGACATGGCAGGGCGCCATAGCAGGACCGGCGCCGCTTTGCGCGGCCCCCTCCCACGCCCGGACAGTCCGCCTGTCTGCCCTGGCCCAGGGGATAAGTGGCTGGCGCTGGCGCACGGCGCCGGCTTGCTGTTGAAGTCGCGCCCCCCTGACGCGGGACGTCCGAGCCCGCCCCGCTGGAGAAAGCCGCCGTGCTCCGCCTCTTCGTCCCGTTGCCCGACCCCGCCCCCACCGACGTGGACCTGACCGGAGAACGCCGCCACTACCTCCTCCATGTCCTGCGGCTGGCGCCAGGCGACGCGCTGGAGGTCTTCGACGGCCAGGGCCGCGCCTTCGAGGCCCGTGTCGCGAGCGTGGGCGAGGAGGCCGTGCGCGTGTCGCTCGGCACCGCGCGCGTGGCCCCTCCGCGCCGCGCGGTGGGCGTGCTGCAGGGACTGCCCAAGGGAGACAAGCTGGAGCTGGTGCTGCAGAAGGGCACGGAGCTGGGCGCCACCGCGTTCTATCCGGTGGCCACCGCGCGCAGCGTGGTGAAGCTGGAGCCGAAGCGCGCCGAGGAGCGCACCGCGCGCTGGACGAAGATTGTCGAGGAGGCCTCGCGTCAGTGCCGCCGTGACGACGTGCCCCGCGTGGAGACCCCGCGTGCGCTGCTGGACGCGGCGCGCGCGCTGCCCCCCGGCACGGTGCTGCTGGTGCTCGACGAGGAGGAGTCCGCCGTGCCGCTGGGCGAGGCCTTCCGCGCCGCGGGCCCGGGCACGCCGGTGGCGCTGGTGGTGGGCCCCGAGGGAGGGCTCGCTCGCGAGGAAGTCGAAGAGCTCCGGAAAATCGGTGCGCGCAACGTCACCCTGGGCAAGCGCATTCTCCGTACGGAGACGGCGGCGCTGGCGGCCCTTGCGGTGATGATGCACCTGGACGGGGAACTCGGGTAGCAGGCGGTCAGGCGTACGCCCGGGCTGAGCGGGTTCCCAATGTTGGATGGTGATTCCTAGGTTTCTGCCGTCCGGGACCTCATGCGGTCCCTCAACCTAGGAGAGACACTCATGGGGATCATCGCATTCATCGTCATCGGCCTCATCGCGGGTCTCATCGCCCGCGCCATCCTTCCGGGACGGCAGAGCATGGGTCTGGTGGCCACGACGCTGCTGGGCATGGTCGGTTCTCTCGTCGGCGGTCTGATTGGCTCGCTCTTCCAGCGGGACGGGCGGCTCTTCGACCTCCATCCGGCGGGCATCATCATGTCGGTGATTGGCGCCATCGCCGTACTCTTGTTGGTCGGGGCAGCGGGACGTCGGCGCGTCCATGCCTAGGGGTGAATGCCCCCACACGGAACGTCCCCAAGGGGACGTGCTGAGCCAGCGGTTGACGAGCCCCTGACGGTTCCCCAAGCAAGGAACCTCGGGGGCTCGCACTTTTCTTGCTCCCCGCTCATGGACGTCTTTTCATGTAGCGCCGTCCAAGCCGGAGGAGTCCCGTTGTCCAAGTGCCTGAAGTGCGGTGCCATGCTTCCGCCCGTGGGGGATTGCTCCTCCTGCGCCAGTACCCTGCACGACACCCCGGTGCCGAGCCTGCTCGACCGGGACATCCGGATTGACCGTCGCACGGCCGAGCGCGCCGCGGAGCCAGCCTTCGTCGAGGCCGCGCATGCGCCTCCGTCGGTGGCCCCGCTCGCCGCGCCGCTGCCGCCTCCCGCCGCGCCGCGTGCCGCCGCACCCCAGGCCGCCCCCCCGGGTGTCGCCGCGCCGCGCATGCCCGCGCAGCCCCCGGGCGTGGCCGCTCCTCGCGCGGCGCCTCCGGCCGCCGCTCCCCGCATGGCCCCCGCGCAGCCTCCGCCTCCCGGTGTTGCTCCGCGCGTGGCGCCCGTGCAGGTCGCGCAGCCTCCCGCGGCTCCGCGAGCGGCGCAGCCTCCGGCCGCGTTCTCTCCGATGACTCCCGCCTATGGCACGCCCACGGCTCCGGCACCTCGCGCTCAGGCGCCGATGCCCGAGGCGGCCGCGGCCCCTGCGCCCGCTCCGGCGGGGCTGCCTCGGATGGAGTCCGCGGCGCCGGCTCCGTCGGGTCTGCCGCGCATGGAGTCCCTGCCGCCGACACCCGCCGCCACCGCCAACATCGGCATCGCGCGCGCCGAGGCGATCCGCGCTCCGCCCTCCGCGGCGACGGCGAAGCCCCAGCCCGCCTCCAGCAAGGGCGAGGTGCACGCGCGTCCGGCCTCGCTGTGGCGCCGGCTGCTGTCGTTCACCATCGACACGGCGGCCATCGCTGGCGTGGCCGCGCTCTACATCACCCTCGCCTCGTCGGTGACGGGGACGAAGGCGCCCGAGGCCGGGCTGACGGGCCTGGATGCCTTCGTGGGGTGGCTGCGCGCGCTCCATACCGTGCTGCTGCCCGGGTTTTTCCTGGTGCTGGTCCTGGCCGTCGTGTACTGCGCGGTGGCGGCCTTCCTGTGGAACGGGCGCACGCTTGGCCGGTTGCTCCTGGGTCTGAGGCTCGTGGACACGCATGGCCTGGCCCCGGCACCGGGTCGCGCCATCGTGCGCGCGATGCTCTCCAGCCTGTCCTTCGTGCTCTTCCTGGGCGGTTTCTGGATGGCGCTTTTCGACCGACGCGGGCAGACACTGCATGACAAGCTGACGTCCACCTTCGTCGTTCAACCAAGCTGACCCTCCGTTTCATTGTGCCTTGCGGCCGCGGCCGTAAGATGCCGCGTCCTACATGCCCGCCCGCCTCGCCCAGCTTCTCGTCTCGCGCATGCTTCTCTCCCAGGAGAAGGCGGGGGAGGTGCTGCGCCAGCACCAGGCACAGGGCGGGCACCTGGACACGCTGTTGTTGGAGCGGGGCGTCGCCGGTGAGGCCGACGTGCTCGCGCTGCTGGGCGAGGTCTCCGGCTTCCGGCCGGTGAACCTGATGGACTTCGAGCCCAACCCGGACGTCGCCTCCTTCATCCCACCGAAGCTCGCCGAGCGCCTGTGCGTGGT
The DNA here is from genome assembly GCF_010894435.1 of Pyxidicoccus trucidator. Taxonomy (NCBI): domain Bacteria; kingdom Pseudomonadati; phylum Myxococcota; class Myxococcia; order Myxococcales; family Myxococcaceae; genus Pyxidicoccus; species Pyxidicoccus trucidator. Next base: position 892,306 of record NZ_JAAIXZ010000001.1, read on the forward strand.
GCCGCTGTCGCTGGACGGCAGCACGCTGCACGTGGCCTGCGGCTACCCGGTGCCGAAGAAGGAGCTCGACGAGGTGGGCTTCCTGCTCGGCAAGCCGCTCGAGCTGTGGGTGGCCGCGGAGGTGCGCATCCGCGAGTGGGTCTCCATCATCTACCGCCAGCCGCTGGCGCCGCGCTTCGCCCAGCTCTCCGCCGCGCTGGACCCCGAGCGGCGCGCCGCGACCTCCCCTCCTCCGCCCCCGGCCGCCGCGCAGGAAGACTCGCTCACGGCGGACATGGTGGAGCGCCTGGCGCGCTCCGTGGCGCAGGAGCCGCTTCCCACCGAGGTGCGAGCCACGCCGCGCGAGGCCGCAGCGCCGAAGCCTCCCGAGCCGCAGCGCCCGCCTCCGCCTCCGCCCGAGGCGGCCAACCCGGCCCCGCCGGCTTTCGTCCGCGCACCGCTGCGGCTGAACATGCCGAAGGACGAGCCGGCCCAGGCGCCGCCCCCTCCCGCGCCGAAGGCCGCGCCGCCCGTCGTCGTCGCCAGCGCCCAGCCCGCGGCGCGTCCCACGGCGACGCCCGCCATCCAGGCCCCGCCGCCCGCGAGCCGTCCCGCCACCCCTCCGGCGGTGGCCACCCCTCCTGTCATCAGCGGCCCGCAGCCCGCGGCCCGGCCCGCCACGCCTCCAACAAGCGCCCCGGCGGTGTTGCAGCCCGCCTCGGCGGCTCCTGCCACCGGCCCCGCTCGCGCGCCTTCCAACGGGGTGCAGCCCGGCGCACCGCAGCCGTCGGCCGCACCCCAGCAACGGCCCGCCGCTCCGGCTGCGCCCCAGGTGTGGCCGCCCGCGCCCGCCGCCGCTCCGGCTGCGCCCCAGGTGTGGCCGCCCGCCAACGCCCAGCCCGCTGCCGCGCCGGTGGCGGCGAGGCCTGTCGTCGCGCCTCCTCCACGCCCCGCGCCCGCGGGAGAGCCCGCGTTCCTCGTCTTCCCCAACCCCAGCGCTCCGCCGCGCCCGCAGCCCGCCGCGCCCGAGGCCCGCGCGCCGCAGGCGCCGGTGGGACAGGACGTGCCGGACTGGACGCTGACCCAGGCCCGCGCCGCGCTGAAGGAAGCCACCAAGGACCGGGACCGGCTCATCGACGTGGCGCTGCGCTTCGGCCGCCGCACGTTCGACTACGTGGCCTCCTTCGCCGTGGTGCGCGGAGCCGCACAGGGCCTGGAGGCTCGCGGCGACGGCATGACGGGCGAGCCGCTCACGCAGGTGTCCGTCCCGCTCGACGCGAGCAGCGTCTTCCGCACGGTGGCCGTCACCCGAGGCAGCTACGCGGGCCCGCTGCCGCCGGACGCCCTCACCCGGCACTACCTGGAGCTGTTCGGCCGGCAGACGCCGCGCACCGTCTTCCTGTACCCGGTGGAGGTGAAGGGCCGGCTGGTGGCCATCCTCTACGGTGACTGCGGGCAGAAGCCCATCAGCCAGCGCCGCCTGTCCGACTACATCCTGTTCTGCCAGGACCTGCCGGCCGCGTTCCAGGAGCTCATCCTCTTCCGCAAGCAGCGCCTGTCGGAGCTGCGCGCGCCGGACGAGGAGGAGTTGACCATCGACGTGGACGTGCCGGTCGCCGCGCTGCCAGCCCCCGCGCCCGCGGTGGTGGCGGGCCTGGGCTGGAGCCCCTTCTTCGGCCGGGGCGCCGGAGGCACCATGGGCCGCGCCGCCGCGCTGCCGCCCCGCGCGCAGTCGCAGGAGGAGCGCCCGCCGCCGGACTTCACGCCGCTGCTCAAGCGCCTCACGGGTCCGGACGCCGCGCAGCGCTCCAACGCCATGGCGGAGCTGGCGCGCTCGCCCGAGGCCAGCGCCAAGGTGCTGGCGCAGCACTTCCCCGGCCCCACCGCGTGGAGCCGCCTGCCCGTGGTGGAGCTGCCCGAGGCGGACGAGCTGGGCCCCATTCCCGGCGCGCTCTCGCGGCTGGGCCGCCCCGCCGCGCATGCCCTGGCGCCGCTGCTGGACTCGCACGACGCGGACACGCGCTACTTCGCACTGCTGACGGCGGGCAACCTGCCGTACGTGGAGCTGGTGGACGGCGTGCTGCGCGGCCTGTTCGACCTGGAGCCGGACATCAACAGCGCCGCGCGGGTGGCCGCCTCCGCCCTCAAGCAGCTTCCCCGGTTGGACGCCGCCCTGCGCGACCTGCGCCAGGAGCTGCGCAACCGGGACGCGATGCGCCGTGCGCTGGCCGCGCGCGCCCTGGGCACGCTGCATGACCGGGAGGCGGTGGAAGGCCTCATCCAGCTCACCGGCAGCGACGACGAGATGTGCGCCCAGGCCGCCGCCGAGGCGCTGCGCGACGTGACGCGCGCGACCTTCGGCCAGAGCCCGCGCCAGTGGACGCAGTGGTGGGCGGAGAACCGCAGCCGTCGCCGCGCGGACTGGCTCATCACCGCCCTGCGCCACCGCGAGCTGGACATGCGGCTGGCGGCGATTGAAGAGCTGAGCCGCGCCCTCAACGACACGCTCGGCTACTACGCGGACGCCCCCGAGGCCGAGCGCGAGGTGGCGGTGCGCCGCTGGGAAGCCTCTGCGGTAGCCCCCGCCAACGCGCGCCGGCTGGGCATGCTGTAGGGCTCCGTCCCAGGAGGCCGCGATGACCGGCGGGATGTGGATCAGCCTGGTGGCGTGTGTGGGGCTGCTCGCCCTGGCGGGGCTCGCGCTCTCGCGCGTGGGCCGCAGCCCGCTGGCGCTGCCGCTGTCGTTGCTGTCCATCACCCTGGCCACCTGGAACTTCTCCGGCTTCGCGCTGGAGCGCCTGGACGATGGGGGCTGGCGGCTGCTGGGCTTCGCCGCGGGGCTGATGACGGTGCCCTGCACGCTGCACTTCATCCTCGCGTTCGTCGGACGGCGGCGGCGCTCGGCGTGGGCGATGTTCGGCAGCTATGCCGTCTTCAGCGCGCTGGGCCTGGTGATGCTGGCCGGGCTCTTCGCGCCGTCGCTCGCCGAGCACCTGCTCTCGCTGCGCTTCGGGCTGACGGTGACGGCGCTGGTGACACCGCCGCTGGGCGGAGGCTTCACGCTGCTGGTGCTGCACCTGCGCCGCACGCACCAGCCGGACGAGCGCGCCCGGGCGGGGCTGGTGCTGCTGGGGCTGACGCTGCTGGTGGCGCTGCTGCTGACCGAGCTGGCGGCGGAATTGGGGCTGCTGGTTCCCCGGCTGGGCAACATCGGCACGCTGCTGGGCCTGCCGGTGATGGGGACGGCGGCGCTGCGCTTCGGACTCTTCGGCCGGGACGCGGGAGCGCCGCGCATGGCGCTGCACGCGGCGGCGGTGGCGGGCGTGGGCGTGCTGGCGTACCTCACCGTCTTCCGCCTCTTCGCCGCGCAGGCCGCCACGCTGGTGGTGTGCACCACGGCCGTCACGTTCGGCCTGGTGGCCGCCACGCGCCGGGGCGTCACCGCCTACGTCACTCGGAGCGAGCGCATGGAGCGGCTGGCCACGCTGGGCCGCTTCTCCGCGCAGATGGCGCATGACCTGAAGAACCCCATCGCCGCGATGAAGGGCGCCGCGCAGTACCTCAAGGAGGAGCACGCGCGCGGGCAGCCGTGGGACGGGCACGGCGAGTTCCTGGACCTGCTGCTGGAGCAGGTGGAGCGGCTGGACCGGGTGGTGGACACGTACCAGCGGCTGGCGCGCGTGGAGCCGCTGCCCCGGCCCGTGGACCTGGGCCGGCTGGTGGAGGGCGTGCTGTCGCTCCAGTCCTTCGCCAGCCCGGGGCAGGTGTCCATCCTCCGCGAGCTGACGCCGGGCCTGCCGCCCTGCTCGGGGGACGAGGACCTGTTGGCGAACGCGCTGGAGAACCTGGTGCGCAATGCCTTCGAGGCGATGTCGAAGGGAGGCACGCTCACCGTGCGCACGCTGCGGGATGGCCCGGGCGTGGCGGTGGAGGTGGAGGACACGGGCGAGGGGATGGACGCACGCACCCGTGAGCGCGCCTTCGACGACTTCTACACCACGAAGGCCTCGGGCAGCGGCCTGGGGCTGGCGTTCGTCCGGCGGGTGGTGGAGGCACACGGCGGCGAGGTGTCCCTGACAAGCCGGGAGGGTCACGGTACGGTGGTTCGCATGCGCCTGCCGGCGGGTATCCCGCACATGTCGACCGGGGAAGGAGAGGCCGCGTGAGCGAGCCATTGAAGGGGAACGTACTGCTGGTGGACGACGACCCGGCGGTGGCCAAGGTGCTGGGCGCGCTGCTGACGCAGGCGGGGCTGACGACGCACACGGCCCGAGACGGGCAGGAGGCGCTCGCGCTGCTGGGGCGCAAGCCCATCGACGTGGTGGTGAGCGACGTGCGCATGCCCGGCATGGACGGCATGCAGCTGCTGTCGGAGGTGGCGAAGAGCTGGCCGGACGTGCCCGTCATCCTGCTCACCGCGCACGGCACGGTGCCGCTGGCGGTGGAGGCGATGAAGGCTGGCGCCGCGGACTTCGTGCTCAAGCCGTTCGACCGGGAGGAGATTCTCTTCACCGTCCGCAAGGCGCTGCTGCGCGCGCACGACGACACGGCGCGCGAGCCGCTCCGGGCGCCGGGCCCCTTCATCGGCCGCAGCCGGGCCATGGCGGACGTGCAGACCATGCTGGCGAAGGCGGCCACGGGCACGGCGACGGTGCTGCTGCGCGGCGAGTCCGGCACGGGCAAGGAGCTGGCGGCGAAGGCGGTGCACGACGGCAGCCCCCGGCGTGCGGGGCCCTTCGTGAAGCTGCACTGCGCGGCGCTGCCGGACACGCTGCTGGAGAGCGAGCTGTTCGGCTACGAGAAGGGTGCATTCACCGGCGCGGCCACTCGTAAGCCGGGGCGCGTGGAGCTGGCGCACGGCGGCACGCTGTTCCTGGACGAGGTGGGCGACATCCCCCTCTCCATGCAGGTGAAGCTGCTGCGCGTGATTCAGGAGCGCGAGTTGGAGCGGCTGGGCGGCACGCAGCCGGTGAAGGTGGACGTGCGCTTCGTCGCGGCCACGCACCAGCCGCTGGAGCAGTTGGTGAAGGAGGGCCGCTTCCGCGAGGACCTCTTCTACCGGCTCAACGTGGTGCCGGTGGAACTGCCCCCGCTGCGCGCGCGCCCGGAGGACATCGAGCCGCTGGCCCGGCACTTCCTGGAGGCGCATGCGAAGGCCAACGGCCGGCCGCCCTTCACGCTGACCGATGATGGGCTCGCGGTGCTCCAGGCGCAGCCGTGGCCGGGCAACGTGCGCCAGCTCCAGAACTTCCTGGAGCGGCTGGTGGTGCTGTCGGACGGACAGGTGCTCTCGGCGGCGGAGGTGACGCACGAGCTGGCCCGCCAGCCAGGACTGTCACCCTCCCCCACCATCATGGCCGTGGCGAGGCCTGGCCCGGGCGCTCTGCAGCCCGCGAGCGCACCGGCGGGAGGTACGGATTCGGGCCTCACGCTGGAGTCCCAGCGCAAGGGCATGGAGCAACAGGCCCTGGTAGACGCACTGAAGCGCGCGGGCGACAACCGCACGCTCGCGGCGCGGCTGCTCGGCATCAGCCGGCGCACGCTCTACAACAAGTTGGAGGAGCACGGGCTGCTCTGAGGCAGACCGCGGGCCTCACACGGGCTTCAATCAGAATACCCGAATTTCTGCTTTGCTCTCACCGGGGCCGGACAGTCCCGCCCCTTGAAAAGCGAGAGCCTCGTGCAGAGAAGCCCCATCTCCAGAGCCCTGCCGTTCCTCCTTGCCTTATCGGGCACCCTCCTCGCCTCGGGATGTGGTGCAGGCGAGCAGCCCCCTGCACCCGTCGCCCAGGAGCAGTCCCTCTCGACCGACACGAGCGAGTTGTACGTCGACACCACCTCGCTCTGGATCTCTCCAGTCATCAGCGTCTGTTGGGAGAATCCGACGACCGCGAACGCTACCGAGCGGGCCTGGGTGCAGAACGCGGCCGAGGGCACATGGGGCAGTGTGTCGCGGGTGGACTTCGTTGGCTGGGGCACGTGCACCTCGACCTCACGCGGCATCCGCATCCGCATCGCGGACACGGGGCCGCACGTGAAGCAGCTCGGCAGCCGGCTGGACGGCTACGTCAACGGCATGGAGCTCAATTTCACCTTCGCCAACTGGGGCCAGAGCTGCCAGTCCCAGCGGGAGTTCTGCATCCGGGCCATCGCGGTGCATGAGTTCGGCCATGCGCTCGGCTTCGCGCACGAGCAGAACCGCCCGGACCGGCCGTCCACCTGCACTGAGCCCGCGCAGGGCTCCAACGGCAACCTGATGATTGGCGCCTGGGACCTCCGGTCGGTGATGAACTACTGCAACCCGGACTGGAACGGGAACGGACAGCTGAGCGCGACCGACATCGCGGGCGTTGTGCAGCTCTACGGTGACGTGCTGTCGATCCGGGAGTATGGCTACAACCAGGGCTGGCGTGTGGAGACGCATCCACGTATCGCCGCGGACGTGAATGGGGACGGACGCGCGGACATCGTCGGCTTCGCCAATGGGGGCGTGTACGTCGCGCTGTCTACCGGCACCGGCTTCACCGCTGGCCAGATCTGGTTCCCGGAGTATGGCTACAACCAGGGCTGGCGCGTGGATCAGCACCCGCGCACCGCTGCCGATGTGAATGGAGACGGACGTGCCGACATCGTCGGCTTTGCCAATGGAGGGGTATACGTCGCGCTGTCCACCGGCACCGGCTTCACCGCTGGCCAGATCTGGTTGTCGGAGTTTGGCTATGACCAGGGCTGGCGCGTGGAGGTGCACCCGCGCACCGCCGCGGACGTGAATGGGGACGGACGTGCCGACATCGTCGGCTTCGCCAATGGGGGCGTGTACGTCGCGCTGTCTACCGGCACCGGCTTCACCGCTGGTCAGATCTGGTTGCCGGAGTATGGCTACAACCAGAGCTGGCGCGTGGAGCAGCACCCGCGCACCTCTGCCGATGTGAATGGAGACGGACGTGCCGACATCGTCGGCTTTGCCAATGGGGGGGTATACGTCGCGCTGTCCACCGGTACCGGCTTCACCGCTGGCCAGATCTGGTTGTCGGAGTTTGGCTATGACCAGGGCTGGCGCGTGGAGGTGCACCCGCGCACCGCTGCCGATGTGAATGGGGACGGGCGTGCCGACATCGTCGGCTTCGCCAATGGGGGCTTGTACGTCGCGCTGTCCACCGGCACCGGCGTCGCCGCTGGCCAGATCTGGTTGCCGGAGTATGGCTACAACCAGGGCTGGCGCGTGGAGCAGCACCCGCGCACCCTGGCGGACATCGATGGCAACGGCCGCGCCGACGTCATCGGCTTCGACAACGACGGTGTGAGCACGCACTTGTACTGAGGTACCCGGATTCTTCCGCACCTCACGCCGCGCGCCGGCCTCACGGCGCGCGGCCCCGGGCTCGGTGCCCGCTCACTCGCCCGTGGGCACCATCGCCCCCGCCAGTGCCTCCATCTCGTCATGGAATGCGCGGATGAGCGCATGCGGGTCCGGAACCCGGCCCGCGTCCGCGGCCACGCCCACCGTCACCTGCCCGGCGTAGCTGAAGAGGCTCACCCCCAGGCCCAGGTGTCCGGCCTGCGGCACCCAGAAGGTGAGCCCGCCCAGCTTCGTGCCCGCCACGGACACCGCCTCGCGAGGGCCCGGCACGTTGGTGGCCACCAGCGTCGCCTTGGAGCCGAAGGCATCCACCATCGTCCGCTCCAGTGGCGCGGGCGCATACCCCAGCACCTCCAGCGCGCCGAACGTCAGCACCGCCTCCGGTGAGCGCTTCACCATGTCCATCCGCCGCGCCAGCTCGAGCAACCGCCGCCGGGGATTGCTGATGTGCACCGGCAGCCGGAGGAACACCACCCCGAAGCGGTTGCCCAGCTCGCGAGGCACCGGCTCGTCCAGCGGACGCAGGTTCACCGGCACCAGGGCGTGCACATCCTCCGGAACCACGTCGCGCGACTCCAGGTAGCGCCGCAGCGCCCCCGTCACCGCCGCCAGCAGCACGTCGTTCACCGTGCCGCCCAGCGCCTGGCCCACCGCCTTCACCTGCGCCAGCGGCACCGGAGCCGACCAGGCGGCGCGCTTCTCCTGCCCCAGCGGCCCGCGCAGCGGCGTGTTCGGGTCCTGGGGTATCACCAGCAGCTTCCCCATCGCCGCCAGCCCCTTGGCCCCCTGGCGCACCAGGTCTCCCGCGAGAATCGGCTCCGCCGCCAGCTCCGCGCCCTTCTTCAGCACCGTGCGCGCCGTCCCCGCCACCGCCCGCGCCCCACGCATCCACCGTGACAGCCCGCCTTCAGAAGGCGCACGTACCTCACGAAGCCCGGGCGCCACGCCCTTCTCCGCCCCCTGCGCGTCCGTGAGCGTCAGCAGCACCCGCGCCAGCGCAATCCCATCCGCGAGGCAGTGGTGCAGGCGGCACAGCAGCACGTCCCCGCCCTCCGCGCCCTCCAGCACGTGGAACTGCCACAGCGGCCGTGAGCGCTCCAGGGGAGTGCTCATCCACTCCCCCACCAGCGTCTCCAGTGCGGCGCGGTCTCCCGGGGGCGGCACCGTCAGCCGGGACAGGTGCGCGTCCAGGTCCAGGTCCGGCACGTCCTCCCAGTGGGGCACGCCCACGCGGCCTGGCACCACGCGCTGCCGGAAGCGCGGGTAGCGCTCCACCAGTCGCTCACGCACCACCGCCTGGAGTTGCTCGAAGTCCAGCCGGCCCTCGAACCAGAGCACGGCGGTAATCATCATCAAATTCGCGGGTTCCTCCATGTGGAACCACAGCGCATCCACGCTGGCCATCCGCTCGTGCGCCGCCATTGCTCCGCGTCCCTCCCAGGTGCGCGGGGTTCTACTTCATCCCGCCCTCCGGTGGCGTGCGGTCGAACTGGAAGGTCTGCTTGCTGGCGTCGTCCACCATGAGCGTCAGCGTGCCCTCCTCGAGGTCCCAGCGGTACGTGCCGCCGCGGAACTTCAGCTTCTTGCGGGTGAGGGGAATGACGCGCTTGTCGCCGCACACCGGCCCCACCGCCTGCCCGTCCTTCGTGCGCAGCGACACCCGGTCCTTGCCGGACAGCTCCACCAGGCCCCACGCGCGGACCACCAGCTGGTTGCCCTGCCCCAGCGTCGCGTCCTCCAGCTTGGTGCGCAGCACGAAGCAGCCGTTGGGCATCACCTGCAGCGTGCGCTCGTAGTCCGCGCGCGGCTGCGCCTCGAGGCGCTCGGGCCCGCCGCCGTCCACCTCCTCCGGAAGACTGGCCGCCGACAGCGTCCACGTCCCCACCAGCTCCTTGGGAACCTTCGCCGCGGAGGCGGGCAGCCCCTGGCACGGGTCCGCCTTCTCCTTCTCCGGACTCGGCGGGGCCGGCTCGAAGGAGCGCTTGCAGGTGTTGCCGCAGGCGCGCGCCGAGCACTGGGTGTCATCCGGAGCGCACCCGGCCTTCTCCGTACACAGCTTGAGCCGCGCCAGCGCCTTCTCGCAGTCCTCGCGCAGGCACCGGTCCACGCACTCGGCGTCGATGCACTCGGCGACGCACGCCCAGTTGGTGGCGCCGCACACGCCGGCCACGGTGCGAGGGCGCTCGGAGGTCGTCTGGGCGGCGGCCAGGGCGGCGGCGCCCAGCGACAGGGACACGACGGCGAGGAGGACTCGGGAAGAGGGCATGCCTCGGCGAAAGCTAGCCACGCCCCCACCGGGCCCCAGCCTCCCCCCTCCCGGGCTGTCCACCCGCTAGCACTGCGCCCGAGGGCTCTGCCCTCAGGTGAACTGCCAGCGCCAGGTGCGAACGTCGCCCGGGTCCGGCAGCTCCAGCTCGAAGGAGAGCGTGTCGAAGCGCTCGAATTCGCGCGAGTCCACGCGCAGCAGCGTCATGCCCGCGTGGTTCTGCCCGCGCAGCGGCGACACGGTGAAGGACAGCTCCGCGTCGAAGGCCACCTTGTAGAAGAGGCAGAAGCCGTCCACCCGGCCCTCGTCCACCACGGGCCGCTCGTAGCGCACGCGGTGCGGCAGGCCATCCGCCGCCATCGTCTCCAAATCGAAGGCGAAGGCGGGCTCCGGGTCGCACAGGAGATGGTCCACCTCGTACGAGCGGATGACGCGCGTGAAGTAGGACGGGTTCATCGCCTCGCGCAGCGTCTGGAGGCAGCTGTAGTCCACGCTGGGGAAGCGCTGGCTCCAGATGAAGGGGAGGCAGGCCTCGTCGCGAAGCTGCACCGGCTCCACGAAGACCTCGAAGCGGTTGGGGAGGATGCGCCCGCCCGGCTTCAGCATGCGGGTGCGCAAATCCAACATCCTCGGCACCAGGCCCGCGTCGAAGAGGGCGTCGCCCAGCAGCTCGTGCAGCAGCACGTCCACCTTCTCCGGCGGGTGGTACTGCCAGGGGTGCGAGCGCACGAAGTCGATGTGCTCCAGCCCGTTGCGCCGCGCCACCCACTGCGCCGTGTCCAGCAGCCGCGAGCCGTCCACCGCGTACAGCTTCTTCGGATGACGGGAGGCCGCCAGGAAGGTGCGCAGACCCGTGCCGGTGCACGCATCCATCACCACGTGCCCGGGGCGCACATACCGCTCACACGCCTTCTGCCAGACGTCCACCCGTTCCGGGTCCGCCAGCGCGTGGTCCTGCGGCGCGGGGCTGGACAGGGACAGCAGGTCCGGCACGACATTGCGCAGCGGGAGCTGGGACACCAGTGGCAGGTGGCTCAGCCGCGAGCGCAGATCCATCAATGCCTGGCGAGGCAGGTCGAGCAGATTCGGCATGGCATCCCCCCGGATGCTTGGATGGTTCGAGCCACTTTCCCGGACCGGCCTTGCTCCGGGATTTCCCACCATGCGGGACTTACCGGCACGGGCCCATAGACCGAAGGGGCAAGATGATTGTCCCCGGGTGAACAGGCGCCCGGCCCCGGTGTCACGGCGTCGTGGCGCGCAGCTTCGCACCGAAGGCCAGCAGCCGCTCGCGGGCCTTCACCAGCTTCTCACGGGGGATGGAGAATACCGCGCGCGCCCGCTCCGGGTCACCGCACCACGGTCCGCCGTTGAGCACCACGTGGGTGTGCGCGTAGACGACGGCGGGCAGGTTCTCCGGCGTGAGGCGCTCGCCGTCCACCTCGCGGCCCAGCCACGCCGTCATCCGGGGTGACAGGAAGAGGCCGCCCGCGTCGCCCGCGTCCGAGCGCCCATCCCCCGGCAGCGCCTGCGCCAGCAGCTCGCGCTTCTCCGCCAGCTCGCGCCGCATCTTCGTCAGGAAGGCGCGCAGCGCGCGGTGCCGCGTCGGGTAGAGGAGCTGTCCGTCCGGGCTGCGCGCATAGGCCGCGTACAGGTACGCCGCGGCGCGCGCCGTCAGCAGATGGAGCACGCCGGGGCCGCTGTCGCGCACCGCCGCGGCCAGGGCCCTGTCCCGCGTGGCCAGCCAGCCCACGCGCAGGCCGCCCGCGGCGAACTCCTTGGACAGGCCGCCCAGCAGCACCGTGCGAGCGCCCACGCCCGGCACCGCGCCCTCCAGCGTCACCGGGCTGTGCACCGTCTCCGCCGTGGGGCTGGTGAGGTTGACCAGCCCGAAGATTTCGTCCGACACCAGCAGGCAGCGCTGCTCCACCACATAGGTGGCCAGCGCCACCAACTCCTCCTGTGTGAGATAGGTGCCGGTGGGATTGGAGGGCTGTGAGACGACGACCGCGTCCGGCGCGACGCCGCCCTGCCCCCGCCGCGCCAGGAGGCCGGACAGCGGGCCCAGCTCCACGTCACAGCCAGCGGACACGAAGGTGGGCGCCAGCACGCCGTAGCAAGGAGTGGCGAGGAAGACGCGAGGCGCGCGCCCCAGCCGCCGACGCAGCGCCACGCCCAGGTGGTGGATGAGGGGCCAGACACCCGGTGCCATCGCCACGTCCTCCGGGGCGTAGCGCGCGGCGCGCGTCTCCAGCAGGAAGGCGGCCACCGCCTCGGCGAGGCCCGTCTGCGCGCCGGAGTCGCGGGGCGCGGTGCCCGCGGCGATGAGCCCCTCCACCAGCGGAGGGGGTAGCGGGCCCTCATTCTCCCCGTAGTCCAGCCGCACCAGCTCCGCGTCATCCTCGCGGAACACCTTGGGCGCGAAGGCGGGGAAGCCCGCCAGCCGGGCGATGCGCTTCGAGCGGGGCAGCGGCACCGCGGGCGCCGGACGCACGGCGGGCGCCTCCGGCTCCGCGAAGGAGATGCGGAAGGAGAGCAGGTCCGCGAAGGTGCGCTCGTAGAACCCCTGCGCCAGCGTGCTGATGCGCGAGTACGTCACCTCCGCCGCCACCTCCAGGTCCGCCCGCAGCGGCTCCGGCACGGGGAGCAGCAGCGTCAGCTCCAGGTCCGGCCACACCGCGTTCTTGATGAGGCCGTAGAGCACGACGAGGTTCGGCGAGTACGGCTCGCGCGCGAGGAACTCGAACAGCGTGTGAGGCTCCACCGCGCCGGTGATGTTGAAGAAGGCGCTCTCGTCCAGCACCACCCAGATGCCCCGCCGTGCTGCCTCCGCGAGGATGTCGCGCAGCACGGCGAGGTTGGTGCGCTCGCCCGGCTCCACCGTCAGCAGCACCAGCTTCACGTCGAAGGCCGTCAGCAACTGGCGGACCTCGTCCAGCGTGGTGTGCGTCACCGTGGTGCGCACGCCCGCCTTCTCCAGCGCCCGCGCGTAGAGCGGCTGCAGGTTGCGCGACACCAGCACCTCGTCGCCCACGTCGCACGTGGCCATCAGCAGCGAGTAGACGGCCTGCTCCCGCTCGGGCGCGACGAACAGCTCCTCCTCCGTCAGCCGCAGCCCGAAGTACCGGTCCAGGTAGCGCACCACGCGGCGGCGAAAGGACGCGTCCCCCGCCTCGTGCGCGTAGGGCATCAGCGGCCCGCGTGCCAGCCGCGCCGACAGGTCCGCCACGAAGCCGAGCTGCTCGGCCGAGGCCGCGCCCAAATCCAGCTCCTCCTGCAACGGCGCCGCGCCCAATTGCCGCAGGGCCGCGCGCAGCGCCAGCGTCTCCCGAGGCAGCGCGAGCTGCGCCTCCCACACGGCCACCTCGTGCCACACCGGGTGGCCCGCCTGCAGCCAGCCCAGCGCCGTGGCCGCGCGCAGCGGCTCCGGGCTGTGCGCCTCCATGAAGAACTCGAACTCGCGTCCGGTGCGCTGCTCCAGCGTCACCAGCGGGCGGATGTCCGTGTCCGCCGCCTGCATCACCCGCCGCGCCACGCGCACCCGCGTAGTGAAGCCGCGCCGGGTCAGCATGCGCTGGATGATGAGGCGCCCGGGCCGGCCCGCGAGGTTGAGCAGCAGCCGCCCGCCCGGCGCCAGCCGCTCCGGCGCCTCATCCAGCAGCCGCGCGATGAGCCCCAGCCCGAAGTGGTCCTCGTAGACGTTCTGCAGCGTGCAGTAGTTGGACAAGTCATACAGCGCCTGCTCGTCCGCCTGGGACAGCTCCGACGGCAGCTCCTCGCCGCGCAGCACCTGGGGGATGCAGCCCACCACGAAGTCCCACGAGGCCTCCAAGGGTACGCCGCGCAGCAGGTCGCTCTCCCCGAAGGACAGGCGCGACACCAGCGCCTCATCCCCGTTGAGCCACGCGTTGCACCGGGCCACCACGGGCGAGTGCGGGTTGAGGTCCGCGCCGTGGATGTGCGCCAGCCGGGTGAACTTCGCCAGGGCGATGCAAATCCACCCCGAGCCCGCGCCCACCTCCACCAGCCGCTTCCCGGCGTACTCGTCCAGCGGCACGCTCAGCAGGCCCTCCATGAAGGTGTAGGCCCACGCCTCGGGGGCGAAGATGGACGGCAGCAGGAACAGCTCCAGCCGCTCCTGCGAGGCGCCCACTACCACCGTCACCGTCACCAGCCGCAGCGGCGCCGTCTCCGGCCGGTTGCGAGCCAGCTCCGCCAGCTCACGCAGCTCCACCAGCGCGCGCGGACGTCGGTCCGGGTGGGACAGGTCCTCCGACAGGGCACGCAGCAGGTGGAACGCATCGCGAGGTGAGGCGGGGTAGGTGGGCATGGCGCGCGGACTGTCCCGGGCGGCATGGGCCGTGTCAACGACATCACTGTCGTCCCCACGCAACAGGTTGGCGCCCCGGGGCAAGTCAAGGATTCGCGGCCTGGTCGTAATTAGAGGTGTGCAGTCCGAAACCCGGGACTGACGGAGAAGCATCGATGTCGCTCATGCCCGTAGGCGGACCCCGTAGTGGAGAGGGGGCAGTGATGGAGATGAACATCTGGTCGCCGGGCCTGGCCGGCATGCAGGGGATGCGGAGCACACCGTCACGGACGCAACGGGCCCTGAGAGACCCCGCGCGGACGCGGTGGGAGGCGCAGTCGTGGCGCCGTCAGCTGCGCGACCCGGGGGAGTACGAGACTCCGGTGGCACGTGGCGCGCTGGTGCAGGCGCTGGTGGCGGAGGGCCTCACGGTGGACGCGGAGGTGGCGCGCTACGCGGGCACGTCGGAGGACAAGGACATCATCAGCGTCGCGCAGGTGGTGCGCTTCGCGGACACGCTGGCGCTGCGCATGGCGCTGGCCCGCACGGATGACGAGGTGCTGCAGCTCGCGCACCTGCGCCGCAACGCCGTGGAGCTGGCGGAGCGGATGATTGAGTGGGCCAACGCCGGCCGCCTGTAGGCGAGCGCCTTCTCTCGAACCGCTGACACTCCGGGCAGGCACCCGGGCGTGTCCTCCTTGACAGAGGCGGAGCCCGGCTGTTCTCACGGGGGGCATGTTCTCCTCGCTCGTCCTGGCGGCCACCCTGGCCGCGGCCCCCGCCCCTCGCTCCGCCGCTTCGGCGCAGACCGTCGTCCACGTCCCCAGGCTGGATGCGATGGCCGGCCTGTCCTCCTTCCTGGAGCGCGCGGGCAACCACGCGGCGCTGCTGCGCCCCTCCGCCTGGCGCGCGGAGCTGCACCCCTTCCTCGTCATCGACCCGACGAAACCGGAGACGCTCGCCTCGGCCGGGTTGGACGCGGCGGGCCCCGCCACGGTGTCCCTGCGTGACGATGGCCGCGTGTCCTGCCTGCGGGTGAAGGACGCGAAGGTCTTCCAGGAGAAGGCCGCCGAGGCCATCTCCGCCGCCGGCGGCGAGGAAGTGAAGCCCACCACCTCCAAGGGCGTGACGACGGTGAGCGTGAAGCGCTCGGCGGGTGGCGCCATGGGCTATGCCCTCAAGGGCCAGGAGGTGTGTTCCTTCGGCGCCACCGACACCGGCGGCCCCGCGCTCCTCAAGGAGGCGGTGAAGCTGGTGGGCAAGGCGCCCGCGCAGGACGCGCGGCTGGGCAAGCTGCCGGGCGTGGCGTACCTCACCTCCGGAGGGACGGTGCTGGGGCTGGACGGCACGAGTAGCGCGCTGAAGGTGGAGGGCACCGCGGCGAAGCTGCCGCTGCCGCCCTTCCAGGCGCGGAGCACCAGCCCCTACGGGACGATGAAGTCCGAGGGGATGCTCTTCTCGCGCGTGGCGGTAGCGCCCGCGGGGGTGTCGCAGGCGGTGGGCTCGCTGCGCGCCACCATCCAGGCCGTGTGCCCCGCGTGTCCCAGGGAGCAGGTGCAGTCCATGACGGACGCGGTGGCGAAGCAGCTCACCGGCAACATGCTGGTGAACATGGACAACGTGCAGGTGCGCGGCTCGCTGCGCGCGCCGGAGTCGCGCTTCTTCGCCGTGCGCCAGGCGCTGGCGGCGGAGGTGACGGACGCGGCGGCGGTGAAGTCCGCGCTCACGCCCCTGGGCAGATTCCCGGGCGCGAAGGCGCTGGCGGATGGCTGGGCGCTGGCGGTGAAGGGCGGCAACGTCTTCGTGCGGCTGAAGGACAAGCAATTGGTGGTGGGCAACGACGAGGCGGTGACGCAGGCCACGCTGGCAGCGCTGCCGGTGACGAGCGCGAAGCTGGAGCGCGCGGCGGACTTCTCGCTGGACCCGAAGAAGCTGGCGCGGGGGCTCAATCAGGTGTCGCTGGCGGACGTGCTCGCCGACGAGCAGCTCGCCGCGCTGTTCGCCGTCAGCTCCGAGCTGGGCCCGCTGCTGGAGCAGAGCGAGCGAATCACGGGGTGGATGGACAGCGCACCCGGCAATGCGCACCGCTTCTCCTTCACGTGGACGCTGCCGGCGGCGAAGTAGGCCTCGATCCGGGAGCGGCTCAGGGTCATCACCGGCACCTGCCCCAGACCTGACTGCCTATCCTTCCTTCAGCTCAACTGATCTTAGCGTCAAAGCGGGCGGTGCTTCTTGAGGAAGGCTTGCAGCTCAGCATGTGGGATACGCTTGAGCTTCCCAAAGTTCGTGTCTTCATTAAAATCCCTGCCCTCAGATTCTTTTCTTCCATAACCTGATAAATCCAGAAGCTTATTAAGCTTACGTTTCGCCCGACCAATCTTGCTAATCACGGTTGGAGTTTCAAAATTCCCAAACCAGCGACCGCCCCCCTTTTCAAGCCGTTGATCCCTCGCTTCGACCAGCTCTATCATCGACAGAACCGCAAGGTCGATGATGGTAGGACTGACAACCGAGCTGTCATCATCCCAGTCCTGCAATTGGTAAGCAATCAGCAACATCGCGTCCTTCGCAGGATAGACGTTCTTTACCGTTACCTTTTGCGTGAGCCTGGCCGACGCCTCTCGCTTCGTCGAAGGCTTCTTTGTCTTGAGCTCGGGGTTATCGTCGTACAGGAGTTTGAGCTCGAGGCGAAAGCCAAGCACGTGCTCATAGTCTGGATATCCTTCTCGGTCGCCCATGATGCCGCGGTGCTTGGTCAGGCCGACATTCGGCATCTCCTTGGCGAGGTGAGGAATCATGGCGTCCATCAGAGCTCCGACAATTGAGCCGAGCTGCGATGGCTCAAAAGCCGTAAGAGCTACTTTCGGAAGAGCCAAGTGTCGGATCTGCGTCCCAACTAGGGGGCTGAGGACGCGTTTCAGCGATGTCAGGTCGCTGGCGGAGATTCGCGGACGAGAGGGAGTCATGCGCCTCCCGATTTCTTGCGAAACTCGCTGGGGGTTATGTCATCAAGCGTGACGCCCAACGCGCGGCACCACTCAAGAGTCTCGACGAAATCGAGCCGCCTTTCCGTCCCCTCCGCTTTCGATACAAAACTCTGTGGACGCTGAAGGCGCTTGGCAAGTTCTTCTTGGCTGACGCCCAACCGCCGCCGTTCGCGTCGAAGCAGGGCAACGAACTCCACGTAAGTGGGCCTCCGCGCTGATGGCATGGCTTAGTGTCGGATCTGGTCAGAGCGCACGAGCTAGCATCGTGCAACGCACAAGCTACTATCCCAAATTGGGATTCGATCGACACATCAAGACGATTGTCTTGACGATGGCGGACCCATGTGTCATCCCCTGACTCCATGGCAAAGCGACATGCTGCCCGCGTCGGCAGAATGGAGTCGATTTTCTTGCGACTGGAGGAACTTGTCCTGGCGAACTCGGGAGAGGATGAGTTCGAGGAGATCTTCAAGCTAGTTATCGCGAAGCTCTGTGCTGAGCGCGCATCAATGGCTGTCCGATTTGGGAAACATCGCTCCCCGGAGCAGACCGCAACCGCCATAAATACGCTCTTGGGGGATGCCGAGCGAATCTGGCCAGGCGTGCTCGGCGAGGAGATACACTCCCGGCTCTCTCCCGAGCACCTCGCCGTGTGCGTTGAGGCACTCGAACCTCATCAACTGTCTTCAGAGGGGTTCGAAGTGATGGATAGCCTCTTTGAGTTCCTGATTTCCCGGCAGGCAAAGGGAGCGAAGGGGCAGTATTTCACCCCTCGACATGTAATCGAGCTTTGCGTACGGATGCTCAAGCCGCAACTGGGTGAAACCATACTCGACCCAGCCTGCGGCTCAGGCGGATTCCTGATCCACGCCTTGAATTACATCCGGAGCAGTGCCAACCCGTCGGCCCGAGAACTCGCGGACTACTGCAAGAAATGCATCTGGGGCGTTGATATCGACGCCCAGGCCATCCGGGTTGCAAAGGCCCTGATGATCATTTCTGGCGGCAGCAATAGCAACATCCTCAGGGCAAACAGCTTGCTGAAGTCGCGTCTCAACCCACAGCTCCTTCCGGGCCTTTTCGACGAAAGCCCAGCATCACAACTATCTATTGAAGAAATCATCCATAAAGTCTTCACAAAAAACAAGGGCTTTGACGTCGTCCTCACCAATCCACCATTCGCTGGAGAGGTGCGAGAGAAGGAACTTCTTAGCACCTATTCTCTCGCGCATGGGCGTGACCGGATTGAGCGCGATGTATTATTCATTGAGCGCTGCCTTCAGTTCCTACGACCTGGAGGAAGAATGGCCATCGTCCTTCCCCACAACAAGTTCGGAGCAGAGTCGTACAGCTACGTGAGAGAACATGTTGCCGCCCATGCGAGAATCACAGCAGTAATTGGGCTGGGGAGAAATACGTTCCTGCCGCACACACACCAGAAAGCAAGCATTCTTGTCCTGCAGAAGAATCAACTTGGCTCGCAGTCCTCCAAAGCGGCAAATATCTTCTTTGCCATTTCCGAAAGGGACGGAAAGGACTCCAAGGGACAGTACATTCTAAAAGGTCACGAGAGTAACTCACTGTGGAACAAGGTAGATCATGACTTCGACGAGGTTGTGAGTGCCTTCGACACATTCTGTGTTCGGGAACGTCGCTTCTCCAAGGAGGCCTGACCATGGCAATCTGTGTGATTCAGTCATTTGCGGACCTAGCCCCCGGATTGGTACTCGCTCCCGAGCGGTATGATCCTCGGCGCCGCGTGAATGCAACCAGAGCCGACACGGCAGGGATGATTGGGGACTTTTTCGCTCTTCGACGGGAGACCATCTCCGCGACTAGCGATTTCAAGCAGCCCATTATTGTCCTAGACACCTCAGACGCCCTCGAAGGAGTCATCCATGGAAACAAACCACAGGTGCCAGTTGCAACCCTGGGAAGCAACAAGAAGCTACTGTGTCCTGGCGATGTTATCATCTCGCGGCTTCGTCCCTACCTGAGACAGGTTGGCTTTCTGGACGCGGGCTTGTTCACAAGCGATAGCCCCCCTCAATTCGTCGCATCGACGGAGTTCTTTGTTCTCCGTCATCTGGGTGAGGGCTCCGGCGCATTCCTGGTGCCGCTCCTTATGACTACAACGGTACAGGCGGCATTGGCGGCCGCGCAAGAAGGCGGGCATCATCCAAGATTCGGTGAGGAAACGCTCTTGAAGCTACCTGTTCCCATGGAACTATGGAGGAAGCGCAAGGAGCTCGCCCTAGCCTTTGAAAACGCGGTAAGCACACTCCGGAAAGCAGAGCAGTCCCTGCTCAATCTTCGCCTGACGGTCGAACCCATGTTACGCAAGCCGTAGCTCGCACTGCGGGCCTGATTCATTGTCAGGAGTTGCGGAGGACTGGCGAGAAGGCTTCACCGCCTTGCCCGAGAGGACCAGCGCCAGGAGCAGTGAGAGTCGACCTCGACGTCGCCTCTCCTGAGTCACGCCGGCCGCTCCTGCCGGAAGCCCCGCTCCGCGCGCCCGGCCCGCTCCGCGCGCGCCTCGTACAGCGCCAGGCCGCGCTGCACGTCCGCCAGGTCCAGCGTGCCCACCAGCAGCCCGTCCTCCGCCACCACGGCAAGCTGCGGCACCTCCTTCTCGGCCATGCGCCGCAGCGCCGTCCACCCGTCCTCCTCCACGCCCACCACCTCCACCGGACGCATCAGCTCGCGCGCGGTCCGCGTGGCTCGCTCCGCCTCCGACACCCCGCCCACCGCCTCCATCCCCACCCAGCCCACGGGCCGTCCGTCCTCCGTCACGGGCAGCGCCAGCCGCCGCGCCTGCCGCAGCGCCCACATGGCCTCCCACGCCGACGCGCCCGCGTCCACGCCCGCCAGCCACGGCGTCATCAGCGCCGACACCGGCACGCGCTCCAGCGTGGCCTTCATCCGCACCTGCCGCGCCTCACCCTCCGCGCCCAGGTAGATGAACACCGCGATGACCATCAGGAACGGGTTGAGGACGAACGCGCCCCACAGGCCGAACAGCACCGCGAAGCCCCGTCCCATCACCGACGCCACCCGCGTCGCGCGCACCGCGCCCAGCCGCCCCGTCAGCGCCGCGCGGACGATGCGACCTCCATCCATGGGGAAGGCGGGCAGCAGGTTGAACGCACCCAGGAAGAGGTTGAGGCTCGCCAGGTAGAAGCACGCGAACTGGAGGTTGAAGGAGCGCGTGCCCTGCAACAGCCATATCGCCACGCCGAAGGCCATCGCCACGAAGATGCTGGCGAGCGGCCCCACCAGCGCCATCAACGCCTCGTCCCTGGGCCGGGGCGGTGCCTCCGTCAGCTCCGACACGCCTCCCACCATCATCAACGTAATCGAGCGCACCTTGCCGCCCCGCCGCAGCGCGTAGACGGTGTGCGCCAGCTCGTGCACGAACACGGACGCGAACAACCCCACCGCCACGCCCAGCCCCCACAGCGCGGGTGAGCCGAGCAACCGTTCCGGTGGCACCTCGGCCACCTCCGCCGCCCGGCGGAACGCTCCGCCGAACATCACCGCCAGCAGCGGCAGGACGAGCAGCAGCGTGAAGTGGACGCGAATGGGAATGCCGCGAAACGCGCCCACCTGCAAAGAACCCCGAGCAGCGCGCATGGCGGACCTCCAGACTCGAAACGTCCGTCTCCTCCCGGCCATCCGCACGGGCCCGGGAAAGGCACGTTCGACCGCCCGCCCCCCCAGTGTCGGCTCCCGGGCGCTCGGGATGTCCGCCCGCGAGCACCTCTCCGGGCCGCGCGCCCGTCCTTCCCCCGGGCGCGTACCCTGGCGCCACACGACGCCCGGCCGGTGTCGCGACACCCATCTCGAGAGGCAGGCATGCGGAACCCCGTCGCGTATGCCCGGACGGCGTGGCGGATGGCGCGCACCCTCCGGAATCCCGAGCAGCTCCAGGACATCCTGGAGCTGGCCGCCGTGCTGGCCCCACCCACCGCCATGCGCCGGCTGGTGGAGCGGCTGATGCACCATGACTCCGCCGCCCACGCCTTCGTCGAGCGCCCGCGCCTGGGCTTCCTCCACCTGGCGTCGCTGCGCACCCTGCCCGAGGGCACCCTGGGCCGCGCCTTCGCGGACCACCTGGTGGAGAACGGGCTGGACCCGGATGCCCTCCCCTACCTGGAGGCCCACACGGACGAAGAGTACGTGCGGGCCCACATGCTGGAGTCCCATGACATCTGGCACGTGCTCACCGGCTTCCACACCGACGTGGCCGGCGAGTTGGGCGTCCAGGCCTTCAGCCTCGCCCAGGTGGGCAGCCCCTTCGCCCTGGGAATCCTCGCGGGCGGGCTGGCCAACACCCTCCTCTACGCCTTCTCCGAGCGGGACGTGCGCATGCGCGCCATCGTCCGGGGGTGGCTGCTGGGCCGCCGCGCCGGCCTCCTCTTCGGCGTGCCCTGGCGCCAGATGTGGGAGCTGCCCCTGACGGAGGTGCGCCAGCGTTTTGCCCTGGACCTGGAGGCCGTGGACGGCGTGCTTCCAGGGAGCGCGCACCCCGCCCAATCGTGCTAGAGGGGGCGCCCATGGACGAGACCTCCGAGAACCCCCTCCGCGCACGGCTCCAGCAGTTGGAGAAGCAGGCCGAGCTGGGCGGCGGTGCCGACCGCATCGCCAAGCAGCACGAGGCCGGCAAGCTCACGGCCCGCGAGCGCATCGACCTGCTGCTCGACCCGGGCTCCTTCATGGAACTGGACAAGTTCGTCACCCACCGCTCGAGCGACTTCGGCATGGGCGACAAGAAGATTCCGGGCGACGGCGTCGTCACCGGCTACGGCACGGTGGAGGGCCGCAAGGTCTTCGTCTTCGCCCAGGACTTCACCGTCTTCGGCGGCTCGCTGTCCGGCGCCTATGCCCAGAAGATCTGCAAGATCATGGACATGGCCACCCGCATGGGCGCGCCCGTCATCGGCCTGAATGACTCGGGCGGCGCGCGCATCCAGGAAGGCGTGGAGAGCCTCGCCGGCTACGCGGACATCTTCCTGCGCAACACCCTGGCCTCCGGCGTCGTCCCCCAGATTTCGCTCATCATGGGGCCCTGCGCGGGCGGCGCGGTGTACTCGCCGGCCATCACCGACTTCATCATGATGGTGAAGGACACCTCCTACATGTTCATCACCGGCCCGGACGTCATCAAGACGGTGACGCACGAGGAGGTGTCGAAGGAGGCGCTGGGCGGCGCGCTCACGCACAACCAGAAGTCCGGCGTGGCGCACTTCGCGGCGGAGACCGAGCAGGCCGCCATCGTCATGACGCGCGAGCTGCTGTCCTTCCTGCCCTCCAACAACCAGGAGGACCCGCCCGCCCAGCCGTGTGATGACGACCCGTTCCGGGCCGAGGCGTCGCTCAAGGACATCGTCCCGAGCAACCCCAACAAGCCCTACGACATCAAGGAAGTCATCAAGGCCGTCGTCGACAACAAGCACTTCTTCGAGGTGCAGGACCAGTTCGCGAAGAACATCGTCGTCGGCTTCGCGCGCATGAACGGGCGCAGCGTGGGCATTGTCGCCAACCAGCCCGCGGTGCTCGCCGGCGTGCTGGACATCGACGCCAGCGTGAAGGCCGCGCGCTTCGTGCGCTTCTGCGACTGCTTCAACATCCCCCTCATCACCTTCGTGGACGTGCCCGGCTTCCTCCCCGGCACCGCGCAGGAGTGGGGCGGCATCATCACCCACGGCGCCAAGCTGCTGTACGCCTACGCCGAGGCCACCGTCCCCAAGGTCACCATCATCACCCGCAAGGCCTACGGCGGCGCCTACGACGTCATGGCGTCCAAGCACATCCGCGCGGACATCAACTACGCCTGGCCCACCGCCGAAATCGCCGTCATGGGCCCCGAGGGCGCGGTGAACATCATCTTCCGCAACGAGCTGCTCAAGGCGCCCGACGCCGCCGCCGAGCGCGCGAAGCTCACCGCCGAGTACCGCGAGAAGTTCGCCAACCCCTTCAAGGCGGCGGAGCTGGGCTACATCGACGAGGTCATCCGCCCGGAGGACACCCGCTCGCGCGTCATCCGTTCCCTGGAGATGCTGAAGGACAAGCGCCAGGAGAACCTGCCGCGCAAGCACGGGAACATCCCGCTGTAGGCCTCTCCCGTGTGGGTCCCGCCTGCCCTCCCCTGCCTGGAGGGCAGGCAGGCACGCGCCATCCAGGAAATTTGAGGGTGGCGGACGGGCTTTCAGGTTGCCAGGAAAGGAACCCCATTTGTCCCACCGCCGACTCATCCTCTTTCTCTCCGACGTTGAAGGTAACCTCACCGCGCTGCGCCAGACGTTGAAGCGCGTATGCGAGGCGGTCGAGCTCCCCACGCCTGAAGTGAAGTGGGTGGAGACGCCACCCGAGGGCCTCGCGGAGGCCGGCTGGCACGCCGCCGAGCTGGAGCTGCCCCCCGCCCCCGGCCGCAAGGCCCGCAAGTCCGAGCAGCCCTTCCTGGAGGAGCAGCTGGACGCCATGACGCAGGCGCTGGCCCAGGACTTCCGCGACAGGGCGCTGGGCGTCTTCGTGGACCGGGAGCACAGCTACGCGCGCACCTGCGTCAGCGGCCCGGGCCGTCCGTCCAAGGCCGTGGAAGGCGAAGTGCTGGATGTCCTCCGCCAGGCCGCGCGCTGGCTGGACGTGGAGACGGGCATGCTGGCCAAGCTGTTCGGTGGCGGCAACGCGGCCCGCAACCTGCTGGCCGCGGCCGTGGACTTCGGCAACGAGCCGGGCAGCGTCAAGCCCCCCTCCCCGCCCGAGCCGGACGAGGATGACCGCTTCGTGGAGGCCAAGCTGGCCCAGGCCAAGGTCTACATGGAGCAGTACCGGAGCAACCGGAAGTAGGGGCGCGAAATCCGAGGCGCCCCGTGCTAGAGGGGCGCCCATGCCCAAGATCCGCAAAGTGCTCGTCGCCAACCGCGGCGAGATCGCCATCCGGGTGATGCGCACCTGCAAGGAACTCGGCATCGCCACCGTGGCGGTGTACTCGGAGGCGGACCGCGCCGCCCTTCACGTCCGCACCGCCGACCAGGCGTTCTTCGTGGGCCCCCCGCCCTCGCGTGAGAGCTACCTGGTGCAGCAGCGCATCATCGACGCCGCCAAGCAGGCCGGCGCGGATGCCATCCACCCCGGCTACGGCTTCCTGTCCGAGAACGCCTCCTTCGTCCGGGCGTGCGAGGCCGCCGGCATCGCCTTCATCGGCCCGCCGGCCTCCGCCATGGACGCCATGGGCGAGAAGACCCGCGCCCGCGCCAACATGATTAAAGCCGGCGTGCCCGTGGTGCCCGGCTCCACCGAGCCCTTCGCCAGCCTGGAAGAGGCGCGCGCCTACGCCCTGAAGATTGGCGTCCCCGTCATGCTCAAGGCCGCGGGCGGTGGCGGCGGCAAGGGCATGCGCAAGGTGGAGCGCGCCGAGGACTTCGACTCCTCGTGGCGCGCCGCCAAGAGCGAGGCGATGAACGCCTTCGGCAACGACGCTGTCTACATCGAGAAGTACCTGGAGAAGCCACACCATGTGGAGATCCAGGTGTTCGCGGACCAGTACGGCAACACCATCCACCTGAACGAGCGCGAGTGCTCCGCGCAGCGCCGGCACCAGAAGGTGGTGGAGGAGACGCCCAGCCCCATCCTCACGCCGGAGATGCGCGCGAAGATGGGCGAGGTGGCGGTGAAGGCGGCCAAGGCCGTCAACTACGTGGGCGCCGGGACGGTGGAGTTCCTGGTCGACGTGCACCGCAACTTCTACTTCCTGGAGATGAACACCCGCCTCCAGGTGGAGCACCCGGTGACGGAGTGGGTGACGGGGCTGGACCTCGTCGCCATGCAGCTTCGCGCCGCCGAGGGCGAGAAGCTCCCGCTCACCGAGGCGCCCGAGCCGCGCGGCCACTCGATTGAGGTGCGCGTGTACGCGGAGGACCCGGGCCGCAACTTCATGCCCAGCCCCGGGAAGATTACGTACCTGCGCGTGCCGGGCGGCCCCAACGTGCGCGACGACTCGGGCGTGTTCCCCGGCTACACGGTGCCCAACTTCTATGACCCGATGATTTCCAAGCTGTCCGTGTGGGCTCCCACGCGGCGCGAGGCGATTGCCCGGGCGCAGCGCGCGCTGTCCGAGTACGTGGTGAAGGGCATCACCACCAACATCCGCTACCTGAAGGCGATTCTCGCGCACCCCGAGTTCATCGAGGGCGACTACGACACCAGCTTCCTCACCCGCGAGCACGAGACGCTGCTGGGCGTGGAGGACGCGAAGCTGAGCGAGATGGCCCTGCTGGCCAGCGCGGTGCACGCGTACCAGCGAGACCAGAAGCGCGCGAAGACGCTGCCCGCGGCCAGTGGCCAGGGCGGCGGCAATGGCGGTGTCTCCCCGTGGAAGCTGGCGCTGCGCACGCGCCGGTAGTCCCCTCCCCTTCGAGCTCGGAAAGACCTCCATGCGTTACTTCACGAAGCAGCAGGGCCAGAAGGAAGCGGTGCCGGTGGACCTGGAGCCGCTGGGCAACGACCAGTACAAGCTGACCGTCAATGGTCAGACGTACCAGGTGGACGCGCTCATGCTGGAGCACGGCACCATGACCATGCTGGTGGACGGCCAGTCCTACAGCGTCGAGTTCGAGGAGAACGGCGACGAGGTGGGCGTGCTGCTCCGCGGGCAGGTGAACCGCATCGACGTGGCGGACGAGCGCCGGCTGCGCCTGCGCGCGGGCACCGCGGCCTTCTCCGTGGAGGGCAGGCAGCTCATCACCGCGCCCATGCCCGGCAAGGTGGTGAAGGTGGGCGACGAGGTGAAGGAGGGCCAGGGGCTGGTGGTGGTGGAGGCGATGAAGATGGAGAACGAGCTCAAGAGCCCCAAGGCCGGCAAGGTGACCGAGCTGTTCGCGAAGGAAGGCACCGCCGTGGAGAACAACGCGAAGCTGGTGGTGGTGGAGTAGTCCGCCGGGCCTGGCAGGGCCCGGCGTCCCGACGCGCGAGGGCTCAGGCCCAGAGCTGCGCGGCCAGCGTGTCCACCAGCGACGCGGCGACCTCGGGCGCGGGCATGCCAGCCTCGGTGACGAGGGCGGCGTCCAGCGGCTGGGCCACCTCCTCGCGCAGCTTCGCCACGGCCTGCTGCTGCGCGGCGCGCAGGGCCTCGCGCTCGGAGGCGGAGAGCCGCTCCCGCGCCCAGCCGTCAATGGCCCAGGACAGCTCGGCGTGCCGCGTCTCGTCCTCGGCGATGCGCACCATGGCGCCGCGCACCTCCTCGTCCCTGGCGTGCAGGGCCTGGTGGTGCGCCACCAGCGCGCCGAACGTCTCCCGCACGCAGCCCTCCACCGCGTTGTCCAGCGCCACGTCGAAGAGGGCGCGCGGCGGCGGCGAGTCCACCTCGAGCCGCATGGGCGTCCCGCCGAAGCGACGGGCCAGCCGCGTGCTGACGTCGGTGTGCATCACCTCCTCCAGCGCGCTGACCAGCGCCGCGTCCCGCAGCGCGACGTCGGCGCCGTGCAGCTCCAGCTCCTCGCGCAGCCGCAGGAAGGCCCGGATGGAGGCGGCCTCCAGATGGGCCACCGTCGCGAAGTGGCGCCCCAGCGCGTCCGAGCAGGCGACAGGGCCCGCGTCGCGCAGGCCCACGGGCCGACGGCCGATGGAGCAGCCCGGGTTGCCCCGCTCGAGGATGTGGCTGCGCACCTCCCGAATCTCTCCGGAGGGGGACACCTCCAGGACGAAGCGCTTCAACGCCGTGTCCTTCCCGCAGGTATGGCCCGTGGTGCCGATGACGCTGAACGTGCCCCCGGACTCCGCCCGGACCGCGCCGCGCTCCAGGTCTTCGCACGACAGTCTGTAGCCGTCGGCGAAGGCAAGCAACGCGGCCTCCTGCGCCGTGTCGATGGTGCCCAGCAGGCTCCGAAGCGACTCCAGTGTCGAGTGGGCAGTCACCTCGTCGCCCCGCGTCGTCGCGACGTAGTACTCCGAGCACACGTCCTCGCAGGAGCGGCGGAAGCCACTCGACGAGCGAAGGGCGCTCAGGGACGACTCGCAGGCCGCGCGGTCGGTGGCCGAGGCGCAGGACATGCCCGAGGAGGCCACGACCGACTCGGACCTGCCCTCCACGCCCCCGTTGGAGCTGACGTGCCGGAGCTGCACGAAGTCCACCGGCGCCGCCGGCGACAGCCCGCTCACCGCGAGGACGCCGCCTTCACAGGCAGGCGCGGCGTACCCCGTCAGGTCCACATCCGTGTCCCCATCACAGCCGGCAAGCAGCAGCGGCGTGGCGAGCGAGGCACGCAGGGCTCGGTTGAACAGTCGGCGCAGCGACATCGGGTGCATGGAGTGGCTCCTGCGAGAAGAGAGGTAGGTCCGCTTGAGCAACACGGATGCCAGCGCCCTGCCCCCGGAGCAGACCCTCCCCGGAGACGCGGCACCTGTGACGGAGGCGACACCCCGGCTCAGAAATCTGACTCCCAGGCCAGCGACGCCTGCTGCTCACGACAGATTCTCAGCATTTCATGGATTCCAACAGACCCGCCTGGCCAGGACGCCCGGCACTCAACCCCGCTTCCAGGTCCGCCAATGACATGAACCGGCATTCATGGTTCGGTCGCCGCGCGTGTCATCAGGTCGGTGCCCTCCAGGATGCATGAGTCTTCCGAAGAGGAGCTGAAGCAGCTTCGGCTCCGGCAGTTCCTCCAGTGGATGTTCCCCGTCGCGGTGGGCTTCCTGCTCGTCTATGCCGTCTTCGCCTTCGTGCTGCGCAGCCCGGCGCTCACGGGCGGGATGGTGGCGGTGGGCATCTACACGGTGGCGCTCGCCTGGGCCCGCAGGCTGGCCCTTCGCGGGAGCACCGAGCGGGCAGCGTGGGTCATCGGCCATGCGCTGCTGGTGATGGTCGCCCTCGGGGCGCTGTTCCTGCACTTCCTCCATCCGGCGCTGCTCTTGATGCCCGTCTGCGGGGTAGCGCTGGTGCTGCCATACCTGGAGCGGCCCGCGCTCGGCCGCTACATGCTGGCCGCCTTTGGCGTGGACACGTGGGTGATGGTGGTGGACGGCCTCCTGCCGCCGCTCGTCGAGCAGCCTCCGCTGCCGCTCCAGCGGTGGGTGCTCGCCGTGGCGGTGATGGCGAGCGTGGGGCTGACGCTGCGGCTGCTGGCGGTGGACTCCGCGCGGCTGCGCCGGAGCCTGAAGCTGGCGGAGCAGGCGGTGTCCACCCGGGACGAGTTCCTCTCGGTGGCCAGCCACGAGCTCAAGACGCCGCTCACGCCGCTCAGCCTCAAGCTGCAGACACTCCGGCGTGAGCTGTCGGCGTCGACGCCCCCCTCGCCACCCGAGCGCGTCCAGGCCCACCTGGACGTGGCCCAGCGGCAGGTGAAGAAGCTGGCGGAGCTGGTGGATGACCTGCTGGACGTGTCGCGCATCTCCGCGGGCCGGATGGAGTTGAACCCCACCCGGGTGGACCTGGCGGCGGTGGTCCACGACGCGGTGGTGCGCTTCGAGCCCGAGGCGGCGCGCGTCGGGTGCGCGCTCACGCTGGAGGTGGACGGGCCGGTGATGGGACGGGTGGACCCGCTCCGCTTCGAGCAGGTGCTCGACAACCTGCTGTCCAACGCCCTGAAGTACGGCGCCGGCAAGCCCGTGCACGTGCGGCTGGAGCGCCAGGACATCCGGGCGCGACTGATTGTTCGGGACGAGGGGCTGGGCATCGCTCCCGAGGCGCTCGAGCGCATCTTCAATCGCTTCGAGCGGGCCGTGTCGGGACGTCACTTCGGCGGCCTGGGGCTGGGGCTCTACATCGTCCGGAGGATTGTCACGGCGAGTGGCGGCACCATCTCCGCGGCCAGCGTCCCGGGACAGGGCGCGACGTTCACCGTCGAGCTACCGCTGGGCGCCAGCGCCTCCCTTGTTCCGTTGGCGAGCGGCGGGCGGTAAGGTCCGCCCCCGCGCCATTCCCCTCCCGCGCGCCCGAGGTCATCGCATGGAGATGCTCTGCACCCTTCGCAGCGCCACGGAGGCGCAGCGGAACGCCCTGCTCCAGGCCCCCGAGCGGCTGGAGGCCTTCGTCGACGACGAAGAGGACTTCGGCGATTCGAAGGGCGCGGCGTTCGTGGAGCTGGACATCGGCGAGGCCTGGCACGGCCTCCAGTACCTGCTCACCGGCACGCCCTGGGAGGGCGCCGCGCCGCTGGACTTCCTGGTGCGCGGGGGCGAGGACGTGGGGGACATCCCCTCGGACGAGGGCACGGCGCGCAGCTTCACGCCCGCACAGGTGAAGGCGCTCTCCGCGGCGCTCCAGAAGGTGTCCGAGGACACACTGCGCCGCCGGTATGACCCGGTGGAGATGCAGGCCCAGGACATCTACCCCGGCACCTGGGACGAGCCGGAAGAGGACGTGGACCCGCTGGAGGAGCTGATCTCCTACTTCGAGGAGCTCCAGAAGTTCATGGCCACCGTGGCGAAGCGCGGGGACGCGCTGCTGGTGCACATCGGCTGACGGGCCTCAGCCCATCACCAAATCGCTCCCCAGCTTCAGCACCAGCGCCAGCACCACGCCGAGCACCACCTTGCGCACCAGCGTGTCGCCGCCCTTCACCGCGAGGTGCGCGCCGACGTACGCGCCGACGAACTGGGCGCCGGCCATGGGCAGCGCCACCTTCCACAGCACCACGCCCTTGAAGGCGAACATCGCCACCGAGGCGAGGTTGGAGGCGAAGTTCACCACCTTCGCGTCGGCGGACGCGCGCGCCAGGCCGTGGCCCAGCAGCGTGGAGAAGCCCACGATGAGGAAGGTACCCGTGCCCGGCCCGAAGAAGCCGTCATAGGCGCCGATGCCCAGCGCGATGAGCGCGCCAATCGCGTGAGCGCGGGGGCGGGGGCCGGGCTCGGGCCTGTCACCGGGGCGCGGGGCCTTGCGAAAGGTGAGGAACACCGCCACCGCGATGAGCAACACGAGCACCAGCGGCTTGAGCACCTCCGGCTTCACCAGCAGCACCAGCCCGGCGCCCGCGAAGGCGCCCACCAGGCCGAAGGGGAACGTCACCCGCGCCAGCTTCCAGTCCACCAGCCCCGCGCGGGAGAAGCGCACCAGCGCCGCGAACGAGCCGAAGACGGACTGCCCCTTGTTGGTGCCTAGCGCCACGTGCGGCGGCAGGCCGACGGCCAGCACGGCGGGCAGGGTGATGAGCCCGCCGCCTCCGGCGATGGCGTCGACGATGCCCGCGGTGAACGCGGCCAGGCAGAGCAGGATGATGTGCAGCGTGCTGACGTCCACGTCCACCGGGAGCCCACCTCCGCGCGGGCGCGCCTGGGTACCACGCTCCGCGTGCGCCGTCGCGGCTGCCCGCTTCTTGCGTCGCCGCACGCCTTGGGCGTCAATGGCGGCGCGACTCCGCTTCCCTGCCCGAGGTCCCCGTGCTCGCTTCCCTCATCACCGTGCTGGCGCTCACGCTGGCCTCGGCTCCGCCCTCGCAGGACCCGTCCGCGCCCACCTGCCGCTCCATCGATGGGCAGGTGTCCTGCGGCTACGGGTGCAAGTCGGACGGACAGCGGGTGCGGTGCGCGCAGACACCCCAGGGCCGCTGCCAGGTGGTGGACGGACAGGCCGTGTGCTTCGACCCGCCGGCCTACGTGCTGAAGGCGTACGGCTCGGCGCTGCCAGAGCCCCAGTGCAAGAACATCGATGGGGTGGTGGCATGTGGCTACAACTGCGCGATGCAGCCGGGCAAGGTGAAGTGCGCGAAGTCTCCGGCCGGGGTGTGCAAGGGGCGCGGTGGCGAGGTGGAGTGCTTCGACCCGCCGGCGGTGGTGTTCGCGGTGTACGGCAAGGAGACGCCCCCCGCGGACTGCCGCACCAACGGGGTGCAGCTGACGTGTGGCTATGGCTGTGTGAATGCCCCGGAGGGGGTGCGCTGCGCCCGGACGCC
Organism: Pyxidicoccus trucidator; assembly: GCF_010894435.1. Lineage (NCBI taxonomy): Bacteria > Pseudomonadati > Myxococcota > Myxococcia > Myxococcales > Myxococcaceae > Pyxidicoccus > Pyxidicoccus trucidator. The sequence continues at coordinate 923,099 of NZ_JAAIXZ010000001.1, forward strand.
CGCGGGTGTGTGCAAGCTGGCCAGCGGCCGCATCACCTGCTTCGACCCGTCCCCGGCGGCGCTGTGCGCCTGGAAGCGCTCGCTGCCCACGCCCGAGTGCCGCAATAGCGAGGTGGGGCCGGTGTGCGGCTACGGGTGTACGACAGCGTTCTCGAAGTCGGACTGCGCCTCGACGCCCGCGGGGATGTGCAAGGTGTTCGATTCAGAGGTGTTCTGCTTCGACCCGCCCGCCGAGCAGCAGGCGGATGCCGCGTGCCTGGCGGCGCTGGGGCTGGCGGCGCTGGACGGCGCGACGCCCTGACGCGGAATACGGGCATCCCGCCCGGTCGTCTGCTTTGAGACACCCGGGGACAGCGGTAGGGTTCTCCTTTCTCGCAACCTCTTCGGAGTCGAGCGGCGCATGGCGGAGGGTGAGGTCCGGCAGTACTGGGTTCGCAACGACAGGGGCACCATGTGGGGGCCCCTCACCCTGCCGACCATCGAGCTGCTCGTGGAGAGCGGCTCCATCAAGGGCAAGCTCCAGGTCTCCGAGGACGGCCTCAACTTCGCCTTCCCCTGGCGCTTCCCCGAGGCCCGCGACTCCTTCCCCCGAGCCCTGTGGGGCGATGGAGCGCCGGAGGTCCCGGCCGGGGCGCCCGCCAGTTCGCCGGGTCCCAGGCCCGCTGCGGCTCCGGGCGGCCAGCCCCCGCCGGGAGCGCCTGTAGCAGGCCCGGGCGCGGCGCCGATGGCGGGCCCCGGCACCCGTCCGCCGATGGCGGGCCCGGGTGCGGCACCGATGGCCGGCCCGGGCGCGGCGCCCATGGCAGGCCCCGGCACCCGTCCGCCGATGGCGGGCCCGGGCGCAGCGCCCATGGCGGGGCCCGGTACCCGTCCGCCCCAGGGCCCCATGCCGATGGCGGGCCCGGGAACCCGCCCGCCCGTGGCCCCGGGAGCGGCTCCGGCGGCAGGTCCCGGTCCCCAGGTTCCCCCGGGGCGCCCGGTGGCCGCCCCGCAGCCCGGTGCCGTGCCGGGAAGGCCTCCCGTTGCGCCCGGCACGCCCCAGGCGGCGGGCCCCACGGTGGCGCCGAATGCCGTCGCCAGAGGCGCCACGGCCCCGACACCGCCTCCGTTCGCCAACCCCACGGCCGCCGCGCCCGTCGCCGCACCGCCGCCCGCGCCCGGCCCCGCCGTGGTACCGGAAGATGCGTCGCCCTTCACGGTCCCAGCCCAGGGGCCGCTGGACCAGCACTCCTCCATCCGGCTCTATGGCCGCATCGCCGCCGGGGAGCAGACGGGCCTGCTGTCGCTCCTGCTGTCGGACCGCACCGTCCTCATCCACTTCCGCAAGGGCAACCCGGAGTTCGTCGACTCGTCGCACGCGGAGGACGCGCTCGGCACGTCCCTGGTGGGGGCGAAGCTCCTCACGCCCGAGCAGCTCCAGCAGGCCGAGTCCTCGCGAGAACGCTTCGGCGGGGACCTGCTCGCGGCGCTCTTCGGTCAGGGCCTGCTCCAGCCGGCCAGCGCCTTCACGTACCTGGCGCAGCGCGCGGTGAGCATCCTGTCCAAGGGCCTGCGCGCGGAGTCCGGCACCTTCACCTTCGAGCCGCGTGATTTGCCGGGGCAGAAGGCGATGCCGCTGGGCAACCGCTGGGCGGTGCTGAGCGACACGGTGCGCCGCCTGCCGACGGGGGACCTCAAGCGCCGGCTGGCGCCGGTGCTCCAGCTTCCCATCATGAAGTCCGGCGGACTGGTGGCCGCGAGCGAGCTGCGCCTCACCCCGCACGAGGTCCGCGCGCTGGCTGTCATCGACGGTGTGCGCTCGGTGGCGCAGCTCCTGAACGACTTCCCGCAGGACGCCGACCACCTGCTGCGCATCTCCTTCCTGCTCAAGGAGCTGGACGCGGTGTCCTTCGCCGCGCCCGCGAGGGCCGCCGCCGTGTCACCGCCCCCTGGCGCCTCGGCCACGCCGCCCCCGCCGGCCGCCGCGCAGCGGCCCGCGCCACCGCCCCAGGCCACCGCCGCGCGGCCTCCGGGTGCACCACCGCCCGCCGCCGCTCCCCAGGCGGGGCCTGGCGCCCAGCGCCCGCCGCCCGTGGTGGGCGCGTCCAGTCCAGGTGCTCCCGCCCAGCCCGGCGCACCCCGTCCCGCCGGCCCGCCCGTCGTGGGCCCGAGCGCCGGAGCGGCATCCCCTCCCCGTCCCGCGGGTGCCGCGCCCGTCGCGGGTCCGGGTGCCACCGCCGCGCGGCCTCCGGGTGCGCCGCCGCCCGCCGCCGGTGCGGCGCAGCCCCGTCCTCCCGTCGCCGCGCCCCAGGCTCCGCAGCGTCCGGCGCCTCCCACGGTCGCCGCGGCGCCCGCGAATGCTCCGGGCTCCGAGGAGATTCCCGCGCTGCGTCAGCTGGCCATGGCGATGAAGCAGCAGAACTTCTTCCAGCGACTCAGCCTGACGGAGCAGACGAACGCGAGCGCGGTGAAGATTGCCTACTTCCGGCTGGCAAAGCTGTACCACCCGGACACGCTGCCGCAGGGGGCGCCGCCGGAGCTGGAGAAGCTGAAGGCGGAGGTCTTCGCGTACATCGGCGATGCGTACCGGATGCTCTCGGACGACAAGAGCCGGGCCGAGTACATCGAGGAGCTGAAGAGCGGCGGCGCCGGGGCCGACGTGGACATCAACTCCATCCTCATGGCCGAGGAGCTGTTCCAGAAGTCCTGCATCCTCGTGAAGGCGCGCAAGTTCCCCGAGGCCGTGAAGATGCTGGACGAGGCCATCAAGCTGAACGCCGAGGAGGCGGAGTTCTACGCGTGGCGGGGCTACGCGCGCTTCTTCATGGCCACGGACAAGAAGGCGGCGCAGCCCGAGGCGTTCCGTGAAATCCAGAACGCCATCAAGCGCAATGAGCGCTGCGCGCCCGCGCACTACTTCCTCGGGGTGATTGCCAAGCTGGTGGGCGATGCTTCGAGCGCCCTGAAGCACTTCAAGAGGACCGTGGAGCTTCAGCCAGACCACATCGACGCGCAGCGGGAGATCCGCATGGCGACGCAGAAGAAGTAGGGTGCGTCCCCCGTCGTCGTCGGCCGGGGCGCCCTGCCCCCGCCACCTACCAAGAAGGAGTTGAGGAACGTGCCGCTCACCGGGAAGCAACGCCGCGCCCTGCGCGCGCTAGGACACCACCTGGAGCCGGTGGTCATCGTCGGACAGCACGGCGTCACCGAGGGCGTCATCGCCGCACTCGATCAGGCCCTGACGGACCACGAGCTCATCAAGGTGAAGATCAACGAAGGCCCGGAGACGCGCCAGGAGGCCGCCGCGAAGATGGCCGAGGGCACCCAGTCAGAGCTGGCCCAGCTCCTGGGCCGCACCGCGCTGCTCTTCAAGAAGCGGAAGGAGAAGTCGAAGTTCGAGAAGTTCTAAGGGCAGGCGCTACCAGGACAGGGCTTCGGGCGCCTCGCTGAAGAGCGCCCGGAGTTCACGGTGTTGCCGCTGCTGCCGCTTCATCTCCCACCACACCGTAGGATGCGCCGCCAGCTGGATGGCCTCGATGCGCCGCTGGAGCGCTGCACGCGAGGCGCCACCCTCCCGAAGGGTGATGTACTCAGCGAGGCGAGCCCGGTAGGAACCGAAGGCCTCTGCCCGGGCGACCGTGAGGAGTTCCCGGTTCAGCCGCAGGATGCGCCGCGTGTAGTCGGCCCGCTCGTAGTCGCGTGTGCCCCTCGTGTCCATTGGCTCGAACATGAAGGTGCCCTGAAGGTCGAGGACCAGGAAGGCCATCGGGTCCTCACCGCGCGGGTCGATGAGCGCGGGCTCGCCCTTGGGTGGGGGCCGTGAGGGAACACGGGAAGAAGAGCTGACCTCGACAGGCTTGCGTGACCAGCCTGGGAAGACCGCGAACTGGTTGTTCTTCGGCCCGTTACACGGACCACAGGCATACAGGTAGTTGCGCCAGGCGAAGACCAGCTCCGGATAGAGATCTTTGGGCCGGATGTGCTCGACCTCGTCGGCGGCGGAGTCCTCACAGTACCCGCAGCGTTGAGCCCCTGAGCACATCGCCGTGAGCTGCCGGCGGACCTCCGCGAACGTCCTGTTCCGGGGAGTGTTGCGCTGCTTGAAGATTCGCTTCGCGGCCTCGACGCGCGCCGTATGGCTCGCGAGTGCATCCACTTCCGCCTGCCAGCTCATGAGCTGCCGGGCGGCGGTCGTGGGCAGCGGAATGTCGGGCAGCTTGATCACTCCCTGCCCCACGCCTCCGATTCATGGACGGTCATCGCCGCGGTGGGCTGGCTCGCGCGCAGGGTTGCCTGCTCCTTGCGCTCAGCAGCGGTAAGCCCCTTCCGCAATTCCTTCATGTTCAGCTCGGCCAACCGCTGGAGCCTCTCCTTCGCGCGCTCCGACCGGGTGATTCCCTCGCCGAACACGCCCGTGCCATAGGCGTCGAGCACGTTGCCGTAGATGAGCCGGTCCAGTTCCACGCCGGTCACCTGCCGAGCCTCTTCATCCGTACCCGGCTTGGGGAGCCGCCAGACCGTCCCCTCTTCCGCTGCCTGACAAACCAGGGGGCTGTGGGTCGTGACGAGGAACTGCATCTTCGGGAAGTGCTTCCGGAACCAGAGCCCCACGTTGCGCTGCCACGTCGGGTGCAGGTGGGCGTCCACCTCGTCGATGAGCACCACGCCCGGCACGTTGATGCGTGTAGGGTCCTTCGCGTCGAAGACCCGTTTGGCGCCATAGGCAGCCACGAGCTGGCGGATAAGCTCGAAGGTCATGCTCAAGATGGAGCGATAACCATCGCTCAGTTCCTCCACTGGGACATGGTGCCCATTGCCATCCACGAAGATCACCTCGTCCGAGGTAATCTCCTCCAAGCGCGCATGATGCGGCAGGAAGTCAGGCTGATTGATGAACTTCTTGAGCAAGCGCAGCAGTTGGCCCTCGGGCCCCTTCTCGAGCGCCTTGAACTTCAACTGCTGAAGCCACTTCAATCCCTCAGTGAGGGCAACGCTCTCGTCGAAAACAGACAGATGGCGAGCAAGTTCGGGGTTGGAGGAAAAGAGCTGGTCGTAGTCCTTATCTCCCCCGGTGAACCTCCGGAAGGGACCGTACGAGGCAGAGAACCATCCTGTTCTATCCCCCTGCGAGAACCACGCGGGCGCGTGATCAATGAAGGCGGTCACGGTCCTTGACCCGAACTTCATAGGCGCAAGCTGGAAACCAGCTTGAATCGCGCGGTTCTGCGACTGTTTTTCTTTGCTCTTGTCGAACCTGGGTTCAGGCGCGAGTGTCAGGTGAACGGCTCCATTCGGCCCGTGCCGTGGCCACCGTGCCAAGTCGACACGGAGCGCGGACGCCCCAAGATGCCCCACGAGCGCCAGTGCGATAGAGCGCAGGACCGAAGACTTCCCGGATCCGTTATCTCCTAGGATGACGTGCCAGCCCGGTGCGTTCTGGAGTGGGACCTCCCACTCCAGCTTCCGGATGGCCCGGATGTTCTCGATAGTGAATCGCGTCAGGTACATGGCTCGGCCGAACACGCTAGCCGCATCCGCGCTCCGTTCCCAGAAAGGACGATGATGCTCACGCCAGGGCCACTACGTCTGCACACGGTCCCGACTGCATCCACCGCACCTCCCCTTCCCCCCGGGTAGAACCCGCCACCCGCCGGATGCACACCTGTGTCATCCGGCAAGGCAATGGCCCCCACCGCGCCGCACCCCAGCTTCCGGGGTGATGCGAGTTCCCGCGACCTTCGCTTCCATTGCCCTGCTGTTCCTCGTCCCGGGGTCCATGGCCCTGGGCCAGTCCTTCGTCTCCGACGAGGGACTGCACCCGCTCGACGCCGGCCCTCTGGAAGGCGCGGACTGCTCACTGCGTCCCGAGGGCTGTCTCCCTGTCGCGGCCGCGTCGGCCCGCGAGGTCATCTACGCCTTCCTCGACGAGGGCACGCTGGCGGACGCGGACCTCATCCTCGCGGACCGCTGGCCCGTGCCCCGCTTCGAGCCGGTGCACCTCGGCCCGTCGCTCACGTGGACCGAGGACCCCTTCGCGGAGAAGTACTGGCGCTTCACCTTCTACGGCATGCGGCCCACGCGCCACCTGCTCTGGGCCTGGCGCCAGACGGGAGACCCGCGCTACCGGGACAAGCTCCTCCACGTGCTGGAGGGCTTCGTCGTCCGCGGGCACCAGTCCGAGCACGCCTGGGACAAGCACACCGCCGCCTTCCGGGCCATGGTGCTGGTGAACACCTACGTCAAGCTGCTGTCCGACAAGAGCCTCAAGGAGCCGCTGGCGGGCCGGCTGCGCCTGCGCATCCAGGAGCTGGGGGTCTTCCTCCGAGATCCGAAGAACTTCGAGGATGACTACAACCACGGACTCGCCGAGGCCGGGGCGCTGCTGCTCATCGCGGAGAACTTCCCCGGCTTCGACGCCGCGCCCGAGTGGCGGGCCACGGCGGTAGCGCGGCTGGAGGGGCTGCTCGACAAGGTGCTCGACGCGGACGGCGTCGAGGTGGAGCAGTCGCCCTTCTACCATTTCTACTTCCTGACGGGCTTCTGGCAGCTCTACCACTGGGCGCACTCCCACGGCGTGCTGCTGTCCCCGGGTGCCGAGCAGCGAATCGTGCAGATGCTCCGCTACGCCACGCACATCGTCCTGCCGGACGGGGACATCCCGATGATTGGCTCCAGCGTGGAGCGCAACATCCGCAAGTCCCAGGACACGCCGCTGTACCAGCAGATGGCCGTCCTGGACCCGAGGTTCGCCTATGTCCTCTCCGCCGGCGCCACGGGAACCCCGCCCCCGGAGACTCGCGTGCTCTTCCCCTCGTCTGGACAGGCCGTGCTGCGCTCCAGCTTCGGGACGGTGAAGAACTTCAAGATGCAGACCCACGTCATCTTCGACGTGGGGCCCTACCGCACGCTACACAGCCACCTGGACGCGCTGGCGGTGCAACTCTACTCGGCGGGGCGCACGCTGCTGCCCGACTCGGGCCACTTCACCAACGAGCCCGAGACGGCGGGCTACGACTACTTCCGGGGCACGCGCTCCCACAACACGGTGTTGGTGGACGGCAAGGACCAGCGCGAGGGCACCGCGCAAGCGGGGCTCTCCACCGGAGGCCCGCCGGGCGGCTGGGCGTACCAGTCCGGCTGGCACGCGCTCTACGACGGCGTGGTGCACAAGCGCGCGGTGGCGCTGCTGCGGCAGGACCTGGTGCTCGTCCTCGACGACCTCGCCAGCGACACCGCGCATACGTACGACCAGACCTGGCACCTGTTCCCCCAGGCGGACCTGCAGATGGACCGGCTGCGCGCGAGGGCGCTGGACCCCGTCACCGGGAAGCCCCTGCTCGCCATCCAGCAGGTCCTCACGGCCAGCAGCATGACCGTCAACGTCCGCAAGGGACACGCCACGCCAATGGAGGGCTGGCACTCCGCGAAGTTCGAGCAGAAGGAGCCGGGCTTCACGCTGCGCTGGCGGCGGACGGCGACGAAGCGCGTGCAGTTCGCCACGCTGCTCGTGTCCGGCGGCTTCGCGGAGTCCACCGCGCTGCCTGCCTTCGTGGAGCGCAACGCCCAGGGCTGGGTGGCCACCGTGTGCATCCCGGATGGCCGGGGCTACCGGCTCACGGTGCTGGACCTGGCGGGCCCCGGAGAGCGGGCGATGATGGAAGTGACGAGTTCCTGCCCGCTCACACCCGCTCCCTGAGCCCCACGGCACGAGGCCCTCTCGCGCCGCCGCTCAGCGGCCGGTGAAGCGTGCTTCGCGGCGCTCGATGAAGGACTGCACGCCCTCGGCCGCATCCTCCGAGCCGACCAGCTGGAGCAACCGGGGGAGCAGGGCCTTCGCGGCGGCCTCGGGCCCCTCGTGCAGCGTCTGCCGGGCGGAGGCCAGCGTCGCCTGCACACCGAGGGGCGCCTGCTTCGCCACCGTCTCCGCCAGGGCGAGCGCGCGCTCCAACTGACGGCCGCGCTCCACCACCTCCTGCACGAGCCCGATGCGGTGCGCCTCACGCGCATCGAACTCGTCACCGGTGAGCAGGTAGCGCATGGCGTTGCCCCAGCCGGCCGCCTGCGGGAAGCGCAGGGTGGCGCCGCCGAAGGGGAAGATGCCGCGCTTGATTTCAATCTGTCCGAAGCGCGCGTCCTCGGAGGCGACGGAGATGTCGGCGGCGAGGATGAGCTCGATGGACAGCGTGAGGCACAGGCCCTGGACGGCGACGATGAGCGGCTTGGTGCGCACATCGCCCTGGGTGGCCCACGGGTCGATGAGGCCCTTCGGCGCGAGCCCCTCACCCTGGGCGAGCGCGGGCGCCACGCTGGCCAGGTCCAGACCGGCGGAGAAGTGGTCTCCCACGGCGTACACCACCATGCAGCGCACGTCCGGGTTGCGGTCCGCGTCGGTCATGGCCCCGGCGAACGCGCGCAGCATGCCCAGGTCGAACGCGTTGCGCTTCTCGGGACGGTTGATGCCGATGACGGCGATGTGGCCACGCACTTCCAGGGTGATGCGGGGGTCGGTCTGGCTCATGGGGCTCCCGAGGGGCGAAGAGTCGCCGGGCATCTTCACCCGTCCCAGGGACGCCGCACATCGCCTTGTGGCCGGAGGACGGCCAAGCATCGTCCACGGCACATCACCCGGCCCGCGACGTCAGCGCGTGAAGCCCGCCGTCTCCGCCGCCAGCTCGGCGCCCTCGGCCAGCCTCTCCAACAGGACCGGCCCGAAGTACTGGCGCATGGACTCACCGCGCCGGTCCTTCACCAGCTCCGGCGACTCCACGTAGCCCACGTACCCATCCGCCAGCCCGAGCACTCCCGTGGCGCCGGTGCGTCGCACCAGCTCCGCGCCCGCGTCCACCGTGGGCTCACCCGGCACGGCCAGCAGCTCCAGCGGTCCCAGCGCCAGCGCGCCCACTTCCGCCACGCGCTGCGCGGAGCTGCACAGCAGGTTGTCCCCGGCCGCGCGGGTGAACGCCGGCACCAGCCGCGACGCATCCGGACGGGGCATTGCTACCTCCACGCGCGCCAGCGACAGTCGCACCGACTCGCCCACGGGTGACAGGGCCACCGTGCCCGCCAGCGTCGCCAGCGTCCGGGCGAAGCCCGACACGCGCTCCAGCCCCTTCCCTTCCGAGAAGGCCACCGAGGCGTTGCCCACCGTCCCCTGCAACAGCAGCGTCACGCCGCTGCCCTCCGACTCCCGCAGCGCGCTGAGCCGGCCGGGATAGTCCGGGTCCACGTACGCGCGCTCGCGAGGCACCATCGTCGGGTGCGCCGAGTACAGGAGCAGCTCCGCCACCGGCCCCGCCGCCCCCCGCAGCACCGCGCGAGTCATCGCTCCGTCCGGCGCCGTCCCCCCGCTGCGCGAGTAGACGAGTCCGGGCTCGCGCACCTCACCCACCTCCAGCTTCACGTCGGTGAGCGACGCGTGCGCCCGCGCCAGCGCATCCACGGCCGCGGCGGTGATGGCATCCACCGACTCCTGCCGGAAGCGGCCGGTGCCGACGAGCTGCGCCACCAGCCGCTCGTCATACCCACCGAGGGACGAGTGCGTGTGCGTGGCCATCACCAGCACCTCGCTCAAGCCCAGGGCGGTGGCCTGCGAGCGCACGCGCTCCATCACCTCGCTGGTGACGGAGAGCAGCTCCAGGGACACCAGCCCCACGCGCGCTCCCCCGGCCTCCAGCACCACCGCGCGCGCATGCAGCGGAGGGTCCGCCTGGCCTGCCTCGGGACGGGGCGGCGAGTAGCCGGCCACCACCACCGGGAAGGGCGGCGCGAGGGCCACCTTCGCCGCGCCCGCGCGCAGCGGGCCCTCGCCCCGAGCCTGGGACAGCACCACGGGCGCGCGCTCCGCCCAGACGCCGCACCAGTTCCAGGACGCCAGCGAATAGGCGGCGCCCACGGTGAGCAACACCAGGGGAATCAGGGAACGCCAGGGAACATGTCGCAGGAAGGCCATTTCGCCGGCCAGAGTACCCGTACACCCCGCGTCCCGCGATGCCTCATGGCCCACATGAGCCGACTCTGGCGGCGGGTGGAATACCCACCAGAGGGGCATGCGTTCCTGTTCCGCTCATCGCCCGAAAGGAGTAAGGCACGCGCCATGTGCGGCATCTTTGGAATCGTGGGGCACGCCGAGGCCTCCAACCTGACGTACCTGGGACTGCATGCCCTCCAGCACCGCGGGCAGGAGTCCGCGGGCATCGTGTCCTCTGACGGCAGCGGCCTTCGGGCGCACCGGCAGATGGGGCTCGTGGCGGACATCTTCGACGCGCCGGTGCTTGCCAGCCTGCCCGGACAGGCTGCAATCGGGCACGTGCGCTACTCCACCGCGGGTGGCAGCGCCCTCAAGAACGCGCAGCCGCTCTTCGTGCAGTACGCGGGCGGCCAGTGCGCCATCGCGCACAATGGAAACCTGGTCAACGCGGCCGAGCTGAAGGAACAGCTCGAGGCCGACGGCGCCATCTTCCAGTCGGACGCGGACACGGAAGTCATCCTGCACCTGCTGGCCCGCTCCAAGCAGGCCACCTTCGAGCAGAAGCTCGTGGAGGCGCTGCGCCGGGTGAAGGGCGCGTACAGCCTGCTGGTCCTCACCGAGAACAAGCTCGTCGCGGTGAGAGACCCGATGGGCATCCGCCCGCTGGTGCTGGGGCGGATGAAGGAAGGCGCGTATGTGCTCGCCAGCGAGTCGACGGCGCTGGACCTCATCGAGGCGGACATCGTTCGCGAGTTGGAGCCGGGCGAGCTGCTCGTCATCGAGAACGGCGTGATGCGCACCAGCAAGCCCTTCGCGGAGCCGAAGCGGCTGGCCCAGTGCATCTTCGAGCACGTGTACTTCGCGCGGCCGGACTCCACGCTGTTCGGCAACAACGTGTACGAGGTGCGCAAGCGCCTGGGCATGCAGCTCGCCCGCGAGCAGCCGGCCGAGGCGGACCTGGTCATCGCGGTGCCGGACTCGGGTGTGGCGGCGGCCATCGGCTTCTCGCAGCAGAGCGGGATTCCGTATGACGTGGGCCTCATCCGCAGCCACTACGTGGGCCGCACCTTCATCGAGCCGCAGCAGTCCATCCGCCACTTCGGCGTGAAGCTGAAGCTGTCCGCGGTGCGGCAGGTGCTCAAGGGCAAGCGCGTGGTGGTGGTGGACGACTCCATCGTCCGTGGCACCACGAGCCGCAAAATCGTGAAGATGATCAAGGCCGCAGGCGCGGTGGAGGTGCACCTGCGCATCTCCTCTCCGCCGACGAAGTGGCCCTGCTACTACGGCATCGACACGCCGAGCCGGCAGGAGCTCATCGCCGCCACGCACTCCATCGAGGAGATCGCGAAGTACGTCACGGCGGACTCGCTCGGCTACATCTCCATCGAAGGACTGGGGACGGCGGTGGGTGACCCGAATCGCGACAAGTTCTGCACCGCGTGCTTCTCCGGTCAGTACCTCGTCGGCGAGCTGACCTCCCCTTCGGAAGGGCCCAGCAAGCTGACCGCCTGAGGCCGCGCTCCGCGTGGCCTCACCCGCCAGGCCCCCTGCCCTCACCGGGTCGGGGGCCTTGGCGTTTCTGCAGCCTCAGTGGCGGTTGTCGAACTTGATGCCCTCGCGGACCTCGCTGAGGGCCTGCTCGGTGAGACCGATGGCCTTCACGCGATGGCCGCCCTTGTCGGTGTCCGCGTTCTTCAGCGACGTGAGCGCCCGCTCCAGGTGCGCGAGCGCGTCCCGCATCTTCGGCTGGCGGTCGGCATGGGCCTGGTTGGCGAAGCCGCCCAGGACGAAGGCGGCGGTGACGGCGACGAGGGTGCGGCGCATGGTGGGCTCCAGGGAGGGAAACAGCGTGTTTCCCCCATGAACCCGGGTGCCCGCCGGAAGTTGCGCCGGGAGTTTTCGATGACGTTCCGGGGCCCGGAGCGCTCAGGCCGCGTCGGGCTCGGACTCCGGCCGCGCGCCAGGCAGCGGCCTGCCGTCGATGAAGTCGGTGAGGTCCGCGGGCAGCGGCGCCTCGAACGCGCACTCCTGACCGGAGCCCGGGTGCGGGAAGACGATGCGCGCGGCGTGCAGCGCGTGCCGGGGCAGGCGCAGCCGGAGCCACGCCTCGGGCTCCAGGCAGTGCTTGCTGAAGCGGTCGAAGTAGCCGGGGTCCGGCCCGTACATCTTGTCGCCCACCAGCGGGAAGCCCGCCTCGCGCAGGTGGACGCGAATCTGGTGCTGCCGTCCCGTCTCCGGGAAGCAGCGCAGCAGCGCGAAGGGCTCGCCGTCGCGGGAGAAGCGCTGGAGCACCTGGAAGCGGGTGCGGCTCTCCTTGCCCTCCACCGCGTCGATGCGGACGGCGATGCGGATGAGCTCGGTGCCCTCGGCGATGGGCGCGTCCACGACGAAGGAGTCCTCGGGCGGATGCCCCTCGCAGACGGCGAGGTACTCCTTGTGGACGTCGCGCGACATGAAGAGCCGGCCCAGCACACGGCAGGAGTCGGTGGTGCGGCCACAGACGACGAGGCCGCTCGTCTCGCGGTCCAGGCGGTGCGCGGGCTCGGCGTGGCGCTCCCCGAAGCGCTCGCGCAGGAGGGTGACGAGGGTGCCCTTGTGGTAGCGCGCCGTGGGGTGGATGGGCAGCCCCGCCGGCTTGTCGAGCACCATCAGCCACTCGTCCTGGAAGACCACGGGCAGGTCCGTGGGCGTCTCGGGCTCCTCGCTGGCGCGGCGGCGGAGGCGGAAGGTGAGGCCCGGGTAGACGGGCGTGGACGGCTTCAGCTTCCGCTCGTCGCAGAGGATGCCGCGCCGGATGACGCCCTGCAGGCGCTCGCGCGTCATGCGGCGGATCTTCTGTCCCAGGTATCGGTCCAACCGCCACCCGGCGTAGTTGGGCTCCACGACGTAGGTGATGTCGACGTAGCCCTCGGGGGCCTCGTCCGTCGTCACGAAGGCGGGGGAGTCCGCGGGTGTGTCCTGCTCGCTGTGCATGGGCCTTCCGCGCGCTCTAACACGGCCGACCCCGCCGCACAGTCCACATGGACGCCAGGCCCCCTGACAGCGAAACGGGCACCACCCCGCCCCCCTGTCGGGAGACGCGGCCGGTGCCCGTCACGTCACTGTCGGAAGGCGCGTCCGCCGCTCAGGCGTAGACCGCGCGCAGCGGGGCGTTCTCCACGCCCAGGTAGCGCGCGAACAGGTCGGCGATGCGCTCGCCGGCGCGGCCGTCCCAGAGGTCCGGGATGCGGCCCTTCTTGCCCTGACCATCGAGGATGCGGTCCGCGGCCTGGCGGATGCGGTCCGGGTCGGTGCCCACCACCTCGTTGGTGCCCTCCTCCACGGTGATGGGGCGCTCGGTCTGCTCGCGCAGGGTGAGGCACGGCACGCCCAGCGCGGTGGTCTCCTCCTGGAGGCCACCCGAGTCGGTAAGGATGAGCTTCGCCTGCGACATCAGCCCCACGAACTCCATGTGGCCCATGGGGTCCACGGGGCGCAGGTTCGGGTGACGCTCGAACCAGTGGCCCAGGCCCTGCTCGGCAATCATCTTCCGCGTGCGCGGGTGCACCGGGAAGATGACGGGCAGGCGCGTGGACACGTGGGCGACGGCGGACAGCAGACCGCCGAGCAGCCGCGGGTCATCCACGTTGGACTGACGGTGGAGCGTGCACACCGCGTAGCCGCGAGGGGTGAGGCCCAGGTCCTTCAGCGTGGGCAGCCGCTCCGCCTTCTCCTTGGACGCGATGAGCGAGTCGATCATCACGTTGCCCACGAAGTGGATGCGGGCCGGGTCGCAGCCCTCCTTCAGGAGGTTGGTGTCCGCGTCGCGCGAGGGCGTCAGCAGCAGGTCCGACAGCCGGTCGGTGACGAGGCGGTTGACCTCCTCCGGCATGTGCTGGACGAAGCTGCGCAGGCCCGCCTCCACGTGCGCCAGGGGAATGGCCAGCTTCGACGTCACCAGCGCGGCGGCGAGGGTGCTGTTCACGTCACCCACCACGGAGACGAGGTCTGGCTGGTGCTCCAGGAAGACCTTCTCCAGTTCCACCATCATCCGCGCGGTCTGCTGCGCGTGACTGCCCGAGCCGATGCCCAGGTGGACGTCCGGCGCCGGGAGTCCCAAGTCCGAGAAGAAGACGTCGCTCATCTTGACGTCGTAGTGCTGTCCGGTGTGGACGAGAAGCTGCTGGAGCGAGGTGCGCGCCGCGATGGCCTTGTAGATGGGGGCCACCTTCATGAAATTGGGACGCGCGCCGACGATGTGGATGACCTTCTTCATGTCGCCAGCGAAGCTAGGCACTGACTTGCAGGTGACTAGTGGTTGAAGGTGGGCGCCCCCATGGGTGGCGGAGATGCGTCCTGAATCTGATAGACGGGATGTGTCATGTCCGCGTCGCCCGCCTCCAAGACTGTCGCCGTCATCCCCGCCCGCCACGCCAGCACGCGCTTTCCGGGCAAGCCGCTCGCCCCCATCGCCGGCCGGCCGATGATTGAGCACGTGTGGAACCGCTGCCAGGAAGCCAACACCTTCGACGAGGTGTGGGTGGCCACGGACGACGAGCGCATCCGCGCCACGGTGGAGGGCTTCGGCGGCCGGGCGGTGATGACCCGCCCCGACTGCGCCACCGGCACGGACCGGGTGGCGGAGGTGGCGCGAGGGCGTCCGGACGTGGACGTCTGGGTGAATGTGCAGGGCGACGAGCCACTGGTGGACCCCGCCGCCCTCCGGGTGCTGGCGGGCCTCTTCGCGGACCCGGGCGTGCGCATGGGCACGCTGGTGCGGCCCCTGGAGGCTGACGAGGCGGGCAGCCCCAACGTGGTGAAGGCGGTGCTCGCGCTCAACGGGGACGCGCTCTACTTCAGCCGCAGCCTGGTGCCCTTCGTCCGCGAGCCGGGGACGTCCGTGCGGCGCTGGGGGCACATCGGCCTGTACGGCTACCGGCGGGACGTGCTGCTGTCGCTGGCGGGCCTGGCGCCCACCCCGCTGGAGGAGGCGGAGAAGCTGGAGCAGCTCCGCGCGCTGGAGCACGGCATCTCCATCCGCTGCGCGCAGGTGTCCTGGCGCACGGTGGCGGTGGACGTGCCCGAGGACGTGGCGAAGGTGGAGACCGTCATGCGTGAGCGGAGGCCATAGCCATGGGCTTCTGGAGTGACCTGTTCGGCGGCAAGAAGCAGGAGGCGAAGGAGGAACCCGCCTCCAGTGCACCGGCCACGGAGAAGGCGCAGGCGCCGCCGGAACCGAAGCCGGAGCCCCCCAGGCCCGCCCCACCGCCGAAGCCGAAACCCGAGACCCGCAAGCAAGCGCAGCAGCAGGAGGAGGACGAGGACATGGAGGGCGTGCAGCGGCTGTTGTCGCGCAAGGTGGAGCGGGTGCTGGAGCAGCTCGGGGCGATGGCGGCGCGAGCGCGCACGGGCGAGGAAGTGCCCTCGCTCACCGTCACGCTGCACCTGGCGCACGGGCACTCGATGACGGGCGAGGTGGTGGACTACGTCCCGCGCGAGTCGGTGCTGATGGCGCTGGGCAAGGAGGGCCTGCTGCGCTCCGCGTCCGTGGCCTACGTGGACCTGACCACGGTGGTGGCGGTGTCGGTGGGCAACGCGGACAAGCTGCTGGACATGGCGCCGCTGGTGCGGCCGAACCCCACGCGGCAGGACGTGATGTCGCTGATGGAGAAGCTGCCACACGCCATCACCGAGCAGTTCTGGCCGGGCGAGGCGACGCTGGGCGGCCGCCCGCTGCGCTTCGAGGTGGACTGGGTGGGGCTGGACGACGAGTCGGGCCGCCGCGCGCTGGAGACGGCGATGAACGTGGCGGGCCACGCGCTGCGCGCGCTGGCGCAGGAGCAGGGGCGCGAGGTGCTGCGCCGCATCCTCACCGTGCGCTTCATCAAGGGGCGCGACACGCGCGTGGCCATGGAAGGCGACACGGGCACCGTGACGGTGGCCCCCGGCGCTGGAGACCCCACGGTGTCCGCGTTCCGGAAGGCCTTCGCCGCCGGAATCAGATGACGGGCAGCTCGCCGGTGTCGGGGCCTGGAGGAAAGGCCGCGTCGAGGCGGGCCAGCTCCTCCGGCGAGAGCGTCAGCGCCGCGGCCGCGGCGTTGTCGCGCATGTGGGCCTCGCGGCTGGCCTTCGGAATGGCGAACAGCGACGGCCGCCGCACGAGGAACCGCAGGGCCACCTGGTACGGGCTGGCACCGTGGGCGCGGGCGATGGCCCCCAGCACCTTGCCGCCCGGACTGTCCGGCGTCGGGAAGCTGCCGTTGCCGAAGGGGCTGTAGCCCACCACCGCCACACCGTGGGCCTCGCACCAGGGGATGACGGCGTGCTCAATCGCGCGCTCCTCCAGGTGGTAGAGCACCTGGTTGCAGGCGATGCGGCCCGGCCCCGCCAGGGCGAGCGCCTCCTCCAGGTCCTCCACCCCGAAGTTGCTCACGCCCCAGGAGCGAATCTTCCCGTCCGCCACCAGCTTCTCGAAGGCGCGCACCGTGCCCTCCAGCGGGTGTCGGCCAGTCCAGTGCAGCAGGTAGCAGTCCAGCCGGTCCGTGCGCAGCCGCTTCAGGCTCCGCTCACACGCGGCCAGCGTGCCCTCGTAGGTGGCGTTGGAGGGCATCACCTTGGACACGAGGAACACCTCGTCCCTGCGGCCGGCAATCGCCTCGGAGACGATGCTCTCCTCCACCTTGCCGTAGCCGTACAGCTCGGCGGTGTCCACGTGCGTCAGGCCCAGGTCCAGCCCCGCCCGCAGGGCGCGGATGGCGCCTGCCTGGTCGTCGTCCTCCATCTGCCACGTCCCCTGCCCCAGGACGGGCACCTCCACGCCCGTGCCACCAAAACGGCGCTTCTCCATGGCACACCTCATGACGCGCAATCCGCTCCGGAAGGATTAGCACCGCCCGGAAGGACTGGCAGCCCCCTGAAGTGCACGCCTGGAGAGCCCGCGTTAGGCTCCGCCGGTGTCTTCTCCAGAAAAGTCCTCGTCCACGCCTCCCCCCACCCGCATCCCGCTGCGACGCCTGCTCGCCCTGGCGCGCCCCGAGCTGGCCAGCCTGGTCGGGGGCACCTTCTTCCTGCTCGTGAGCAGCGCGGCCACCCTCGCCTACCCCAAGGCCATCGGCGGGCTGGTGGACGAGGCGCTCGGCTCCCGCAGCCGGGAGATGCTCGACGGGCTCGCGCTGATGATGCTTGGCGTCTTCGTGGTGCAGGGTGTGGCCATGGCCCTGCGCGCCTACCTCTTCAACACCGCCGGCGAGCGCGTGGTGTCGCGGCTGCGCAAGGACCTCTTTCGCGCCCTGCTGTCCCAGGAGGTGGCCTTCTTCGACGCGCGCCGCACCGGGGAGCTCACCAGCCGGCTCGCCTCGGACACCACCGTCCTGCAGAACACCGTCACCGCCAACATCTCCATGGCCCTGCGCTACGCCGTCCAGGCGCTGGGCGGGGTGGGGCTCCTCTTCTACACGTCCGCCCGGCTCACCGGCGTCATGCTCGCCATCATCCCCGCGGTGGCGGTGGGCGCGGTGCTCTACGGCCGCCGCGTGCGCCACATCTCCCGCCAGGTGCAGGACGCGCTGGCGGCCAGCAGCGAGGTGGCCGAGGAGGACCTGTCCGGCATCCGCACCGTGCGCTCCTTCGCGGCCGAGCCACACGAGGTGGAGCGCTATGGCACCGCCGTGGACCGCGCCTTCATGCTCGCGCGCCAGCGCACGTTCCAGTCCTCCGTGTTCATGGGGGCCGTCTCCATCGCCGGCTATGGCGGCATCGCCGCGGTGCTCTGGTACGGCGGCCGGCTGGTGGTGGATGGGAATCTGAGCGTGGGCGCCCTCACCTCGTTCCTCATCTACACCATGCTGGTGTCCTTCTCCTTCAGCGCCATGGCGGAGCTGTGGGCGGACTTCATGCGCGCCAGCGGCGCCGCGGACCGCGTCTTCGAGCTGCTGGACCGCAAGCCCGCCATCGCCTCCGGCGGCGAGCGCCTGCCCGAGGTGCGCGGCCACGTGGAGTTCCGCGACGTGCGCTTCGCCTACCCCACGCGCCCGGACGTGCCGGTGCTCCAGGGGCTCAATCTGGAATTGCGCCCCGGCGAGGTGGTGGCGGTGGTGGGCCCCTCGGGCGCGGGCAAGTCCACGCTGGCCTCGCTGCTGTCGCGCTTCTATGACCCGCAGGGCGGCGCGGTGCTGCTGGACGGCCACCCCCTCACCTCGCTGGACCCGGAGTGGCTGCGCCGCAACATCGGCATGGTGGCCCAGGAGCCGCAGCTGTTCTCCTGCTCCATCGCGGATAACATCCGCTACGGCCGGCCCGAGTCCACCGACGCGGAAATCGAGGAGGCCGCCCGCGCCGCCAACGCCCACGCCTACATCCAGCGCTTCCCGGAGGGCTACGGCACCCAGGTGGGCGAGCGCGGCGTGCAGCTGTCCGGCGGCCAGAAGCAACGCGTGGCCATTGCCCGCGCCGTGCTGAAGGACCCGCGCCTGCTCATCCTCGACGAGGCCACCAGCGCGCTGGACTCGGAGAGCGAGCACCTGGTGAAGGACGCGCTGGAGCGGCTGATGAAGGGCCGCTCCACCCTCATCATCGCCCACCGCCTGTCCACCGTGGCCAACGCGGACCGCGTGCTGGTGCTGGAGGGAGGCCTCATCATCCAGAGCGGCACCCACGCCGCCCTCATGGGCCAGGACGGCCTCTACCGCCGGCTGGTGGAGCGGCAGTTTGTCGCCGCCTGAACGCCTGCCTACCTTTCAGGCGCATTAATGGGTCCAAGGAGTATGGCGCGGCCTCCAGGCCGGGATTAAATCCGGCTCCTCGAAAGGAGGTGATGCCTTGATCGACAGCAAGACTCAGGCGTCCACCTCCGCTTCGGTGGCCTGAAAAGGCCCTGAAGCGGTGGCAGACGCCGGCGGTTCGGGCCCGTTCCCGCCTTGGTGGGGACGGGCCTTTTTATGTCCGCTCGGGAATGCCGACCCGACCTCCCTGTTCCGACGCCCCGGGGGGAGTGGCCGACCCAACACGTTTCATCCGGGAGTTCCCGCCGTGTCCATTACTCCTTGCCCCAGCCCCCTGCCCACCGCCCTCCGTGACGAGGAGGCCGTGGATACGCAGCGCAACCTGTTCTGCCCCAACTATGACGCCTGCCTGCACCTGGTGGTGAAGCGCGGCTGGGAGGGGTGGAGCTGCCGGAACTGCGACCTCCGCCAGTTCCGCGTCGGCCAGCCGACCGCCCGGGACTTCGCCGTGGCCCGTCCCGGAGGTTGGGACGGCAACTGACGCCGCCCTGCCTGGTTGTGCACCCGAAACAGAATAATTGACGCATCCCTCCCTCAGTTGGCAGAACGGGACATGCGCTCCAAGAAAACCAAGTTCATCTTCGTGACGGGCGGAGTGGTCAGCTCCCTCGGCAAGGGCCTCGCCTCGGCATCCATTGGCGCCCTGCTGGAGAACCGCGGGCTGGCCGTCACCCTGCTGAAGCTGGACCCGTACATCAACGTGGACCCGGGCACGATGAGCCCGTTCCAGCATGGCGAGGTGTTCGTCACCGAGGACGGCGGTGAGACGGACATGGACCTCGGCCACTACGAGCGGTTCACCAACGCCCGGATGAGCCGGCTCAACAACTTCACCTCCGGCCGCATCTACCACTCCGTCATCATGAAGGAGCGGCGGGGCGAGTACCTGGGCAAGACGGTGCAGGTGATTCCGCACGTCACCGACGAAATCAAGGCCAACATCCGCCAGGCGGCCCAGGACGCGGACGTGGTCATCGTCGAAATCGGCGGCACCGTGGGCGACATCGAGTCGCTGCCCTTCCTCGAGGCCATCCGGCAGATGCGCTACGACGTGGGCAGCGAGAATGTCGTCTACGTCCACCTCACGCTGCTGCCCTACATCGGCGCGGCCGGCGAGGTGAAGACCAAGCCCACGCAGCACTCGGTGATGAAGCTGCGCGAGATTGGAATCCAACCGGACTTCCTCGTGTGCCGCACGGACCGCGAGGTGTCGCGGGAGATAAAGGACAAGATTGCGATGTTCTGCAACGTGGACACGCGCAGCGTGTTCACCTCGCCGGACGTGAAGAGCATCTACGAGCTGCCGCTGGAGCTGCACCGCCAGGGTCTGGACGAGCGGCTCGCGGAGGTCCTCAACATCTGGAGCCGCGCGCCCCACCTGCAGCAGTGGGAGAACATCATCCGCAAGGTGTACGAGCCCAGCCGCGGCCAGGTGCAGGTGGCGATTGTGGGCAAGTACGTGAACCTCACGGAGAGCTACAAGAGCCTCAACGAGGCGCTGCTCCATGGCGGCATCGCCAACGACGTGAAGGTGAACCTGCACTTCGTGGACAGCCAGGACGTGGAGACGCAGGGGCCGGAGAAGCTGCTGGCCGGCGTGGACGCCATCCTCGTGCCCGGCGGCTTCGGCGTGCGCGGCACGGAAGGGAAGATTGCCGCCGTCCGCTACGCGCGCGAGAAGAAGGTGCCCTTCTTCGGCATCTGCCTCGGCCTGCAGATGGCGGTGGTGGAGTTCAGCCGCTCGGTGCTGGGCCTGACGCAGTCCAACAGCCTGGAGTTCAACGAGCACACCCCGCACCCGGTGGTGACGCTCATGGAGAGCCAGGTGAAGGTGCAGGACAAGGGCGGCACCATGCGCCTGGGCAGCTACGCCTGCGCGCTCAAGCCCGGCTCGCTGGCGCACAAGCTCTACGGCCAGGACATGATTCAAGAGCGCCACCGCCACCGCTACGAGGTGAACAACACCTACCGTGGCAAGCTCCAGGAGGCCGGGCTCGTCATCTCCGGCCACAACCCGGAGCTGAACCTGGTGGAGATGATTGAGCTGGCGGACCACCCGTACTTCGTCGGCTGCCAGTTCCACCCCGAGTTCAAGAGCAAGCCGTTTGCTCCCCATCCCCTCTTCTCCGGCTTCATCCGCGCGGCGCTCGAGCAGCGTGACGCCACCGCGGCGGCCGGCCAGGTGCGCGCATGAGCGGTACCCTCCCGATTGAGCTGTGTGGCTTCAAGGTCGGCCCCGGCCAGAAGCTCTTCGTCATCGCCGGCCCGGACAGCATCGAGTCCGAGGAGATGGCGCTGCGCCACGCCCGCATGCTCAAGGAGATGACGGGCCGGCTGGGCGTGCCGTACGCCTTCAAGTGCTCCTACGACAAGGCCAACCGGACCAGCGGGAAGTCCTTCCGAGGCCCGGGCCTCAAGGAAGGGCTGCGAATCCTAGCACGCATCCGGGATGAAGTAGGCGTCCCGGTGCTCACGGACGTCCACGAAACCAGCCACGTCGGGCCTGCCTCGGAAGTTGTGGATATCATCCAGATACCGGCCTTCCTGTGCCGGCAGACGGACCTGGTGGAAGCCGTGGCGAGAACGGGCAAGGGCGTGAACCTCAAGAAGGGCCAGTTCGTGGCCCCGAAGGACATCGTCCACTCGGCGCGCAAGGCGTTCGAGACGGGCAACCCCAACATCCTCGTCACCGAGCGCGGCTCCACGTTCGGCTACAACAACCTCGTGGTGGACATGCGCGGCCTCGCCCAGATGCGCGAGGCGGGCCTGGCCGTATGCTTCGACGCCACCCACTCCGTACAACTGCCCAGCAGCGGTAACGGCGAGACGGGAGGCGAGCGCAAGTTCGTCTCATTGCTCGCCAGGGCTGCCGCAGCTGCCGGGATTGACGCGTTGTTCACGGAAGTCCATGAGGATCCGGATCGTGCCCTGTGTGACGGTCCGTGTTCCCTGAATCCACAGATGTTCGAGGACGTGGTACGAAATGTGCTGAACATCCGCCGGGTGTTGGGACACGAGCCCGGTTGATGCGGTTGAACCACGGGGAGGAGCCAGGCAAGCCATGGTGACGGAAGCGCCTTCCAAACCTGGAAAGGAAGAGCTGACGTCCCGCGCGGCGCGCGTGCGCCTGCTCGTCTTCGACGTAGACGGGGTCCTCACCGACGGTGGCCTCTATTACGGCGCCGAGGGTGAGCTGATGAAGCGCTTCGACGTGAAGGACGGCCACGCCCTGGTCATGGCCCGGCTCTCGGGTCTGCCCGCCGCCGTCCTCACCGCCCGCACCTCGAGCATCGTGGAGGTCCGCGGGAGGGAGCTCGGGCTGGCTGCCGTATTCCAGGGCCGCCGCGACAAGGGTGCCGCACTGGATGAGCTGCTCCAGCAGCTCGGTGTCTCCCCCGAGGCCTGCGCCTATATGGGAGATGACCACAACGACCTGGGCCCGCTGTCACGGGTGGGCCTGGCCGCATGTCCCGCGGACGCTGTTCCGGAGGTGCGTCAGGAAGTCCACTTCGTTACCCAGAGTCCAGGCGGTCGAGGGGCCGCTCGGGAGCTCGTGGAGCTCTGCCTCAAGGCCAGTGGCCGTTGGCAGGACGCAGTGGGTCTCATGAGGGGGGCTGATGGACGCGGTGTGCAGAGAGGTTGATGAAACCCCGTATTCAAGGTAGGTGAATTACTCCATGGGCAGCGGAATGATGCAGCAAGAGGGGAGTACGGCGATGACGGACCAGCTCTACACGACGCACGACATCAGTCGTTTGCTTCAGGTGGATCCGTCCACGGTGAGCAAGTGGATTGACCGCGGCATCCTGATGGCATTCAGGACTCCGGGCGGTCACCGCCGGGTGCGCTCGGCGGACCTGCGAGCCTTCCTCATCACCCACCAGATGCCGGTTCCGGACGAGCTCGGCAGCGGCACGGTGCGGCTGCTGGTGGTGGACGACGAGCGTCCGGTGCTGGAGGCCATCAAGCGCGCCTTCAAGCCCTACGCGGCGCAGGTGGAGCTGCAGACGACGACGAGCGGCGTGGAAGCGCTGCTGCTGGTGTCCGAGCAGAAGCCGCACGGCATGATTATCGACCTCAACATGCCGGACATCGACGGCCTGGAGGTCTGCCGGCGGATTCGCGCGCGCAAGCAGATGGAGGGCGTGCGGCTCATCACCATGACGTCCCTGCACACGCCCGAGGTGGTGGAGCAGTCCAAGCAGGCCGGCGCGCTCGCGTGCATGGCCAAGCCGCTGGACGTGCAGCAGGTGCTGGAGCTGTTCCGCGTGCCGCTGGCGCTCAGCGCCAAGCGCTAGGAAGTCAGGGCTTCCGCCACCCCTCGCGGAAGCCCTGGACAGGGGGGAAGTGGGGAGGAAGCCGCGCCCGTCATCCGGCAGCGGCCTCCCTGGAGAGGTGTGTGCGCGTCAGCCCTGGACCTTGACCTCGATGACGCGGGGCTTCGTCTCCTCGCGCCGGGGCAGCGTCAGCGTGAGCACACCATTCTCGTACTTCGCCTCCACCTTGGTGGCATCCACGGTGTCCGGCAGCGCGAAGGAGCGAGCGAAGGTACCGAAGGCACGCTCCTGGCGGCGCACGGTGACACCCTCGGCCTTCGGCTCCGCCTTGCGCTCGGCCTGCACGGTGAGGACGTCGTTCTCCACCTTCACCTGGAGGGCCTTCGCGTCCAGCCCGGGCATGTCCAGGTGCAGCGTCAGGCCGCTCTCGGACTCGATGATGTCGGCCGCGGGCACGCGCTCACGGGGCGCCTGACGCCACACCGGCTGCGTCAGCTCGCGGACGAGGGCGTCGAAGTCGCGCATCAGCGGGTTCACGACGACGGCGGAGTTGAACGGGTTGCGAGTCTGCATGGTCTTCTCCTGTTCGTGTCGCCTGTCTGGGCGCACGGCATGAACAGCTTTGGGTTGT
Source organism: Pyxidicoccus trucidator (assembly GCF_010894435.1). Taxonomy (NCBI): domain Bacteria; kingdom Pseudomonadati; phylum Myxococcota; class Myxococcia; order Myxococcales; family Myxococcaceae; genus Pyxidicoccus; species Pyxidicoccus trucidator. The sequence continues at coordinate 946,712 of NZ_JAAIXZ010000001.1, forward strand.
CCTGGTTCGCGGTCGCCGCGGCCCCCACCGGGCTCCAGCGCCGCCTCACAAGACTCAAGAGAACCATGGATGAAGACGTGTCAAGCAACGCCCCCGCGCGCCCGGGGCGCCCTCCCAGGCCCGTCTCCGGAGCCCGCCTGGGAGCCCGCTTCAGAGCGCACTTGGGAACCCGCCTGCCCGCCTGCCTGGCACGCGGCCAGTCCGTCCGCCCACCCGCCCGCCTGCCCTTTTTCGTCAGTCGTCGTCGCGTCCGAGGTGGACTGAGACACCATCCTCCTCGCGGGACACATGGACGTTCCAGGGCCGGCAGCACACCGGACAGTCCTCGATGTACGACTCGGAGCTGGCCCCGATGGGGTCCACGTCGACCTCCACCTCCTCACCGCAGTAGGGGCAGAGCTGGGTGGCGGCTTCGGCGAAGGGTTGCATGGGGTGCCTCCTCGCTTTCGGGGCGGGCATGTGAGTCATGGACTCAGCGTCCGCGCTTTCAGACGGTAGACTGTTGAACCATGGCCGCTCCTTCCCGAAACCGCATCGGAGAAATCCTCGTCAAGGCTCGCGTCCTCGATGACCTGCAGCTGCGCAGCGCGCTCGCCACGCAGGACCAGTGGGGGGGCCGCCTGTCGCGCATCGTCGCGGACCTGGGCCTGGCCAGCGAGGAGACCATCGCCGAGGCCATCTGCCAGGGCATGGGCATGCAGCGCGTGCAGTTGGGCAACATCACCCGTGACGCGGGCGCGCTGGCGCGCGTGGACGTGAGCCTGGCGGAGCAGAAGGGCATCTTCCCCGTGGGCCTCAAGGACAACGGGAAGACGCTGGTGCTCGCCATGGCGGACCCCTCGGACCTCGCCACCATCGACCAGGTGGCGGCGAAGAGCCGTGCCCGCGTGGTGGTCATGGTGGCGAGCGAGCTGGAAATCGAGCACGCGATTCTGCGCCACTACCGGAACCAGGAGCCGGCAACGAGCGCGCGCTTCCGAAACTCCCCGTCCCAGTCGGCGAGCAGCGAGTTCGACGACCAGGGAGACGACGACGACTTCAAGGTCGTCGACATGAGCGGCAAGACGGTGGTGAAGCGCATCTCCGACATCGTCCCGCCGGGCTCGCCCGCCGTCGCGCCCCCGCCCCCGCCCGCCCCGGCCGCGCGCGCCGCGGAGAAGCCGGGCCCGCCGGTGCCCGGCGCCGGCTCGAGCGCCTCGGACATCCTGGACGAAATCCTCGCGGGCGGCACGGCCACGCCCGAGTGGACGGAGGAGGACCTGCAGCGGCTCCAGACGGTGCAGCAGAACCAGGAGAAGAGCTCCAAGATTCTGCGCGCCCTGCTGGAGCTGCTCCTGGAGAAGGGCCAGCTCCAGCAGCGGGAGCTCGCGGCGAAGATGCGGCTGTAGGCCGCGCAGCGCTTGCGTGCGGCGCGCAGGCCTTGCGCGCCCCGCCTCAGCCCACTTCCTGGAGCTCGCGGGCGGTGAGCCCCAGCAGGTGGAGGATGGCGTCCAGGCCGCTCGCGGAGATGGACGTGTCCGCCGCCTCGCGCAGCTTCGGCTTCGCGCGGAAGGCGATGCCCAGCCCGGCGCGCTCCAGCATCAGCAAGTCATTGGCGCCGTCGCCCACGGCGATGACCTGGTCCAGGAGGATGCCCTCCTGCCGGGCCAGCGCCTCCAGCAGCTCCGCCTTGCGGCGCGCGTTGACGATGGGGCCCACGGTGCGGCCGGTGAGCTTCCCGTCCTGCTCCTCCAGCACGTTGGAGTAGGCGTGGTCGATGCCGAGCCGCGCCTTCAGCGCCTCGGCGGCCACGGAGAAGCCGCCGCTGATGACGGCGGTGCGGTAGCCCAGGCGCTTGAGTACGCGCACCAGCGTCTCCGCGCCCTCGGTGAGCGGCAGGTTGTCGGCGAGGCGGCGCAGCACCGCGACGTCCAGCCCCGCCAGCAGGCCCACGCGCTGGCGCAGCGACTCGTCGTAGTCCATCTCCCCGTGCATGGCGCGCTCGGTGATGCGCGACACCTGCTCGCCCACGCCATGCGCGCGCGCCAGCTCGTCGATGACCTCGATGCGGATGAGCGTGGAGTCCATGTCCATCACCACCATCCGCTTGCCGCGCCGGAAGAGACTCTCGCGCTGCAGGGCCACGTCGAAGGAGCCGGCCTCCATGGACAGCGAGAGCAGGGAGCGCTTGAGCGCGTCCGGGGCCGTGCCCGGCGGCAGCGTGAGGTGGAACTCCACGGAGCCCAGGTGCGTCTCGGTGAGGCGCGTAATCCGCTCGATGTTGGCGCCGTGCTCCGTCAGCCGCCAGGCCACCGCGTGCAGCTCCAGGGCGCCCAGCGCGCGGCCCACGGCGGTGACGACGTAGCGCACGGGGCTCGCGCCCTCGGGCACCGGGGCGGGCGCGTCCAGCACCTGGAAGTCCAGCGCCACGCCCAGCTCGTGCGCGGCGAAGAGCAGCTCCTTGAGGACGCCGCGCGCCTCGGACAGGCGCACCAGCAGGCAGAGGGTGAGCCGCCCCTGCACCACCACCTGCTCGAGGTCGAGCAGCTCCGCGTCGGACTCGGCCAGCAGGCCGGTGAGGCGCGAGGTGATGCCGGGATGGTCCTTCCCGGTAACGGTGACGAGCACGCGGTCTGACGGGGGCGGAGTCATGGTCACCCGTCAGTCTGGCAGCCCCCCACACGCCGGGCGAGCCCGGAGTGCGGCGGGGCCGCCCGCCCGCCCGTCACTCCTTCGGCGCGTCCGAGGAGAGGACGAGGTCGCCGCGGCCGAGGAACTCCTTGTCCGGGAAGGCCTTGTAGAAGTCCTCCAGCATGGCGTCCACGTCCGGGTAGCGCTGGTCGCGCTTGTCCTGGGTGGCCTTGTCGAAGAGCTGGTCCAGGCCGCTGGGGGCCTCGGGGTTGACCTCGGAGGGCAGCGCCGAGCGGCGGCCGGGAATCTGCCCGGTGAGCATCTCGTAGAGGAGGATGCCCAGCCCGTACACGTCCGCGGAGGCGCCCGGCTCCTTGGCCCCCCGGTTCATCAGCTCGGGCGCCATATAGGACATGCCGCCGGTGCCCATGAAGACCTGGGGCATGCCCTTGGTGGCGTCCACCTCCACCACGCGGCCCAGGCCGAAGTCGGCCAGCTTCGCGTTGCCGTACGCGTCGAAGAGGACGTTCTCCGGCTTGAGGTTGTGGTGGGTGAGGCCCGCGGCGTGCGCGGCCCGCAGGCCATACGCCATCTGGAGGAAGGCGCGCAGCGCGAGGGACACCGGCACGCCGTTGCCACCGCCCGCGTCCAGCCGCTCGCGCAGGCTGCCGTGCATCAGCTCCAGCACGAAGTAGGGCCGCGCCGCGTCCACGTTCTGGTCCACCACCTGGACGACGCCCGGGTGCCGCACCTGGGCCTGGGCGCACAGCTCCTTCTTCAGCCGCCGGAGCACCTCGCCGCGCTGGAGGAAGGAGAAGTAGCCGAAGATGTCCTTCAGCTCCTTGAGGCAGATGTCCAGCCCCAGCGCGGTGACGCGGCCCTTGAAGACGGTGCCGAGCGGCCCGGTGCCGATGGGGTCGAACTTCTGGTAGCGCAGGTCCAGCTCGGCGCCCTTCGGGGCGGAGGAAGCGGCGGCCGGCGCGGCAGGGGCAGGGGCGGCGGGAGGAGGCATGGGGGCGGCGGCGAGCGGCGAGGTGATGGAGGGCAGCGGCGCGGAGCCGGGCGGGGGCGTGGTGTTCCCGAAGGGCGCCGGGGCGATGATGGTCGCCTCGCGACGGGCCTCGGGAGCAGGCGCTTCCACCCGGGCCACGGCGGGAGCGGGAGCAGGCGGCAGGGGGATGGGCGCGGCCTGCGGCGCCGTCACCTCCAGCGCCGGCATGGCCGTGCGCGAGGGCCGGGCCGGGGCCATGGACGGGGGTGGCGCGGGCGGGGCCGAAGGCTGAGGCGGCGGCAGCACCTCCGTCTCGTCCAGCAGCAGCTCTGGAGGAGGCGGCGGCATCACCAGCGGCTCATCGGTGCCGGGCGCCACGGGGGGCTCGTCCTCGGCGGACGCGAGCTGATCCGCGAAGAACTCGCCCACCTCGGTGGTGAAGCGGTCCTGCAGGTCCCCTCCCGCCACCCGCTCACCCTGCTCGGTGAGCTTGAGCTGGGCCTCGCGGTCCATGGCGATGTAGTGGAACTTGCGGAGGAAGAAGAAGTAGTTGTCGAACTCCAGCGACACGGACGGCTCGAGCACGGCCTTGACGTCGGCCAGCTTGTTCGAGCGTCCAAGACGACCGTTCTCCCTCAGGTTGCGGAGGATGAACAGCGCCTCGCCACTGACGGTGTCGCGGTTGATGGCGGGCTTCGGCATGGGTGGGAGACTCTACGCCGTCCCCGCGCCACCGCTCAACGTAGGACTACAGGTAAAGCGCGCATCATTTGATGCGCAGCAGCTGCTTCACCGTCTCCAGCACTTCCACGAAGCGCACCGGCTTGCGCAGGTAGATGTCCACGCCCAGCTGCATGGCGCGGTCCTGGGCCTCCTTGCCGCCGGCGGAGATGGCGATGATGGGGATGGCCCTCAGGGCCTCCTCCTCGCGGATGCGCTCCACGAGGGCGAAGCCGTCCATCACCGGCATGTAGAGGTCCGTCATCACCAGGTTGAAGCGGCCCTCGCGGAGCATCAGCAGGGCGTGGTGCCCGTCCGGCGCGAAGTGGACCTCCAGGGGCACCTTCCCGTGCAGCTCGCCGCTGGCCAGCTTCTTGAGGACGTAGCTGTACATCTCGATGATGTGCGGGTTGTCCTCGACGATGAGCACACGGTACCCCTCGTGCTCTGCGTGGGACGGTTGGCTGTCTGCTCCTGCCGCACTCAAGATGTCACCCAGTTTCCGCCGGTCCTCTTCGTGCTCCACGCGGACGCCAACGCCCCCGGGATGATCGGAGGCCGCCGGCCTGACCCAGGCCACGGTTCCGGTGACTTCTACCGGATCCAGCAGCCCCGGGAAAGAAAGTGCGAGCCGCACCGGGTCTCCCAGGGTGAATGCCTGCTCGGTCTGCACGAAGAGTCCCGTATGGGACAGGTTCTCCGTCACGTCACGGGCCTGGCGCCCGTCCGTGTAGTCCACCCTCAGCACGGCCGGGACCCGGGTGTGCTGACGCTTGTTCTCTGGTCCCGGGTTCATAACAAGGCGTTGAAATCGCTCGGCAATTTGCTGATGGCCGCCCAGTGTAGCGTCGAGGGTTTATGTTGACAACGCAGCCATTGGGGCAATACGTACGCCCCGCCATGGCGGAGCCCCTGTTCACCCCTGAAGAGCAGAAGAAGTTCGACGCGGGAATCGCGGAGATCATCTCCCACTACCCCCCGGATCGCAAAAGCGCGGGCATGCTCCCCGCCTTGCGCCTGCTCCAGGATCTCAAGGGTTGGCTGCCGCCCGAGGGCCTCCGGCTCGTGGCGAAGAAGCTGGAAGTCACGCCCGAGCGCGCCATGGAAGTGGCGAGCTTCTACGTGATGTACCACCTGAAGAAGCCGGGCAAGTACGTCATCGACGTCTGCACCAACCTCTCCTGCTCGCTGTGGGGCGCGGAGAAGATGCTCGCCTACCTGGAGGAGAAGCTCGGCCTCAAGGCAGGTGAAGCCAACGAGAAGTTCACCTTGCGGGAGACCGAGTGCCTCGCCTCCTGCGGTACGGCGCCGTGCCTGCAAATCAATGAGGATCATCACGAGAGCCTCACCAAGGCGAAGCTGGACGCCATCCTCGCCAAGCTGAGCTGATCCTCCACCCCTTCCTTTTCAGGACGTCATCCACATGGCCTCTACGGCAAAGGCGATTGAACCGATCATCTCGGCGGCCTGGGGCAAGCCGCAGTCCTGGACCCTGGACAGCTACCGCAAGCGCGGCGGCTACGAGGCGCTGAAGCGGGCGCTGGAGATGCAGCCGGCCGCCATCATCGACGAGGTGAAGAAGTCCAACCTCCGCGGGCGCGGCGGCGCGGGCTTCCCCACGGGCCTGAAGTGGAGCTTCGTCCCCAAGGACAGCCCCAAGCCCAAGTACCTCGCCGTCAATGGCGACGAGTCCGAGCCGGGCACCTTCAAGGACCGCTACATCCTCAGCGACGACCCGCACATGATGCTGGAGGGCATCGCCATCGCGTCCTACGCGCTGGGCGTGCACACCTGCTACGTGTACCTGCGGGGCGAGTTCAAGTTCCAGGCGGAGCGCACCCAGGCGGCCATCGACGAGGCCTACAAGGCCGGCATCTTCGGCAAGACGCTGCTGGGCAAGGACTTCGAGCTCAACTGCTACGTGGTGCGCGGCGCGGGTGCGTACATCTGCGGCGAGGAGACGGCGCTGCTGGAGAGCCTGGAGGGCAAGAAGGGCTGGCCCCGGCTGAAGCCCCCGTTCCCCGCGGTGGTGGGCCTGTTCGGCTGCCCCACGGTGGTGAACAACGTGGAGACGCTCGCCAGCGTGCCCGCCGTGTTCCAGAAGGGCGCGGACGCGTACGCGAAGCTGGGCACCGACAAGTCCGGTGGCACGCGCCTCGTCTGCCTCTCCGGTTCGGTGAACCGGCCGGGCGTGTACGAGGTGTCGATGTTCACCACCCTGTCCGAGCTCATCTACGACGACCAGTACGGCCGGGGACTTCCGGCGGGCCGCAAGGTGAAGGCGGTGATTCCGGGCGGCTCCTCGGCGCCGGTGCTGGGCGCGGACGAGCTGGACGTGGCCATGGAGTTCGAGGCCCTCAAGGTGAAGCAGACCATGGCGGGCTCCGGCGGCGTCATCGTCATGGACGACGCCACCTGCATGGTGCGCAGCCTGTGGCGCGTGGCGCGCTTCTACGCGGAAGAGTCCTGCGGCCAGTGCACGCCGTGCCGAGAGGGCACGCCGTGGCAGACGCGCCTGCTGCGCAAGATTGAAGAGGGCCGCGGCGAGCCGGGCGACATCGACATGCTGTCCAACGTCGCGTCCTCGATTGCCCCCTACCCGCCCATCGGCCTGGGCAACACCATCTGCGCGCTTGGCGACGCGGCCGCGCTGCCCACGCACTCGTTCCTCATGCGGTACCGGGACGAGTTCGAGGCGCACATCCGTGAGCACCGCTGCCCGTTCGGCGACAAGCCCTGGGGTTCGTTCGGAGACTGGTCTTGAACATCGAGCTCATCCTCTTCGGGGCGTTCGCGCTCCTGACGCTGCTGTCGGCCGGCATGGTCATCTTCGCCCGGAGCCCCATCAACTCCGCCATGGCGCTGGTGTCCACGTTCTTCTTCCTGGCCGGCATCTACGTGCTGCTGTGGGCACACACCGTGGCGGTGATGCAGGTGCTCGTGTACGCGGGCGCCATCATGGTGCTGTTCCTCTTCGTCATCATGCTGCTCAACCTGGGCGAGTCGCCCACGCGCGGCCGGCCCACGCTGGCGCGCCTGGCGGGTGGCGCGGCCACGGTGGGCCTGCTGGCGGTGCTGTCCATTGCCATCCTGAAGCTGCCCGAGGGCGTGGCGGACCTGGGGGCCGGAACCAAGGAGCAAATGGCCTTCGGCACCATGGCCACCATGGGCTGGGAGATCTTCACCAAGTGGCTCTTCCCCTTTGAAGCGGTGAGCCTGCTGCTGCTGGTGGCCATGGTGGGCTCGGTGGTGGTGGCCAAGTCGCGAATCTGATCGCCGTCCCCGGACAACTTTACTGTGCTACATGGCGGCGGACGTTGCCGCTCGCGAGGCGCCGAATCGGCCCATGGTCCCCATCACCTACTACCTCCTGCTTGCCGCCGCGCTGTTCTGCATGGGCATGTTCGGCGTGCTGGTGCGCCGCAATGCCCTGGTCGTCTTCATGTGCGTGGAGCTGATGCTCAACGCGGCGAACCTGACGTTCCTCGCCTTCGCGCGCATGCACGGCGACAACACCGGCCACGTGTCCGCATTCTTCGTCATCGCCGTCGCGGCGGCGGAGGCGGCCATCGGCCTGGCCATCGTCATCGCCGTCTTCCGCAGCCGCGGCAGCGTCCTGGTTGAAGACATCCGGACGATGAAGCACTGACGCCCGCCCCGCCAGGAGCCTTCCTTCATGAACCTCGCTGAATTCTTCCAGGTGGCGCCCGTCCCGCCGGAGCTGCTGGCGCCCTCACTGTGGCTCATCATCGCGCTGCCCCTGCTGGGCGCGTTCATCTGTGGCGTGTTCGGCCGGATGCTGGGCCGGGCCAACGTCCACCTCATCGCCTGCTCCGCGGTGGCCGGCGCCTTCGTGCTGAGCGTGCTGGCCTTCTGGGCCACCAGCCACACGGGCCCGGGCACGGCGGAGGGCACGCGACGGCTGCTGGCCTTCTACCGGAACCCCTTCGGCATCGAGGCCGACTTCGTCCGCTACGCGCTGGCGTATGACTACGGCACGTGGTTCGCGGCGGGCGACTTCCGGGTGAACTTCGGGCTGGCGGTGGACCACCTGTCCGGAATCCTGCTGCTGGTCATCACCGGCGTGGGCTTCCTCATCCACCTGTACTCCACCAGCTACATGGAGCACGACGACGGGTACTGGCGGTACTTCGCGTACCTCAACCTCTTCGTCGCGGCGATGCTGACGCTGGTGCTGGCCGACAACCTCGTCCTGCTCTTCGTGGGCTGGGAGGGCGTAGGCATGGCCAGCTACCTGCTCATCGGCTTCTGGTACACGGACCCGGCCAAGGCCTGGGCGGGGCGCAAGGCCTTCGTCACCAATCGCATCGGCGACTTCGCCTTCCTCATCGGCACCTTCCTGCTGGTGCTGCTGGTCTCCGCCTTCACGCGCCAGGCGAACTCCGCCGACTATGCCAACGCCGGCAGCAGCGGCCCGCGCTACACGTCTTCGCTGCAGGAGAAGGGCCCGCTCACCTTCAAGGGCCTGGAGAAGCTGGCCGAGGGCATGGTGGACACGGGCACCGACAAGGTGGACCTGACCACGCCCATCGAGGCCGGCCCGCTGGAGGGCTACACCTTCGGCGGGGTGATGACGGCGGCGATGCTGCTGTTCCTCCTCGGCGCGGCGGGCAAGAGCGCGCAGCTGCCGCTCTACGTCTGGCTGCCGGACGCCATGGCGGGCCCGACGCCGGTCTCCGCCCTCATCCACGCGGCGACGATGGTGACCGCGGGCGTCTACCTCTTCAGCCGCATGGCCTCGCTGCTGGTGCTGAGCCCCACCGCCATGGCCACGGTGGCCATCATCGGCGCGCTCACCTCGCTGCTGGCGGCGCTCATCGCCTTCGCGCAGGACGACATCAAGAAGGTGCTCGCCTACTCCACGGTGTCCCAGCTGGGCATCATGTTCATGGGCGTGGGCATGGGCATCTTCTGGGCGGCGGTGCTGCACCTGGTCACCCACGCCTTCTTCAAGGCCTGCCTCTTCCTGGGCGCCGGCAGCGTCATGCACGGCAACGGGGACGAGACGGACATCAAGAAGCTGGGCGGCCTGCGCCACGAGATGAAGTGGACGTGGGGCACCTTCCTGGTGGCCACGCTGGCGATTACGGGCATCATCCCGCTGTCCGGCTTCTTCTCGAAGGACGCCATCTTCCACGGCGTGCACCACAACCACCTGCACGGGCTGGAGTGGGTGTCCGGCGCCCTCTACTACGTGGGCCTGCTCATCGCCGCGTGCACCGCGTTCTACATGACGCGCCTGTACCTGCTCACCTTCGAGGGTCCCCGCTCGAAGGAGGCCCGGGTGGCGCACGCGCACGAGAGCGCCTGGCAGATGACGCTGCCGCTGGTGGTGCTGGCGGTGCTCAGCGTGCTGTCCCTGGTGTACGCGCTGCCGCTGATGCGCAGCTCGGGCTCGGGCCAGCCGCAGCCGGTCTTCGAGAACTTCCTCAGCCCGGTGTTCGGCGCCATGAGCCGCATCGCCAATGCGGCGAAGACGGCGGAGCTGGACACCAGCGTCCCCAGCATCGTCGACTACGTGAAGGCGTGGGTGGTGGCGCTGTCGGGCGGCGTGGGAGCGGCCTTCCTGTACCTGCGCTTCTTCCCGGCGCGGGTGGGGCAGCCGGTGCCGGCCTTCGCCCGGGCGGTGCGCCGCACGGCGCAGAACAAGTTCTATGTGGATGAGCTGTACGAGCTGGTCATCATCCGGCCCGTGAAGTTCATGAGCTTCATCCTCTTCCGCGTGGTGGACGCGCTCCTCATCGACACCGTGGCCGTGCGCGGCACGGCGTGGGTGACGGCGCGAGTGGGCAGCGCGCTGCGCTACGTGCAGACGGGCGACGCCCAGGCCTACGCCGCAGTGATGGCCATCGCCCTGCTGGGCGGCGTGGCCTACGCCCTCATCCAGGTGATGCAATGAGCTTCTTCGACAACCACCTGCTCAACCTCGTCGTCTTCCTGCCGCTCGTCTTCGCGGCGCTGGTGCTGCTGCTGCCCGGGAGCGAGGCGGGACAGATTCGCACCGTCACCTTCATCGGCATGGTGGTGGACCTCGTCTTCGGGGTCTGGGCCTACATGCGCTACGTGCCGGGCGGGCCGGAGTTCCAGCTCGAGTACCGGGTGCCCTGGTTCGAGATGTTCGGGACCAGCTACCACCTCGGCGTGGACGGCCTGGCGGTGAGCCTGCTGCTGCTCACCGTGTTCCTGGGCCCCCTGGTAGTGCTGGCCTCCACCACGTACATCAGCCACCGCATCAAGGAGTTCCACCTGGCGCTGCTGGTGCTCCAGACGACGATGCTGGGCGCGCTGGTGTCGCTGGACGTGCTGCTCTTCTACATCTTCTTCGAGGCCATGCTCATCCCCATGTACCTCATGGTGGGTGTGTGGGGCGCCGAGGACCGGCAGATGGCGGCGGTGAAGTTCTTCCTCTACACGCTGGCCGGCTCGCTGCTGATGCTGGTGGCCATCATCGCCGTGTACTTCATCAGCGCGCCCGCGGGCAGCCGCTCGTTCGACTACGCCGCCATCTACAACGGGCTGCTGGACGCCAACCGCCAGCTGTCCGCGTGCTCGAGTGGACCGGAGGGGGCGTGCAGCTCGCTCACCGGCCTGGCCAGCACACTGCACACGTGGGGGCCGTGGCTGTTCGGCGCCTTCGCGCTGGCGTTCGCCATCAAGGTGCCGATGTGGCCGGTGCACACGTGGCTGCCGGACGCGCACGTGCAGGCGCCGGTGGCCGGCTCCATGATTCTGGCCGGCGTCATGCTGAAGATGGGCACCTTCGGCTTCTGGCGCTTCGCGATTCCCTTCTTCCCGGTGGCCGCGCAGCACATGCGGCCGTTCCTGGCGGTGCTGTCCGTCATCGGCATCGTCTACGGCGCGCTGATGTGCCTGGCGCAGCGGGACATCAAGAAGCTGATTGCGTACTCGTCCGTGAGCCACCTGGGCTACTGCATGCTGGGCATCCTCGCCATCACCGCCGAGGGCGCCACGGGCAGCGCGTACCAGATGCTCAACCACGGCGTGTCCACGGGCGCGCTGTTCCTCCTGTTCGGCTTCCTCTACGAGCGCCGCCACACGCGGCTCATGGCGGACTTCGGCGGCATCGCCAAGGTGATGCCGGTGTTCACCGCGTCGTTCCTCATCATCACCTTCTCGTCGGTGGCGGTGCCGGGCACCAACGGCTTCATCGGCGAGTTCCTGGTGCTGCTGGGCACCTTCAAGAGCGACCTCGGCGCGGCCGCCGGCAACCCGCACCTGACGGCGGTGTTCGGCGCCTTCGCCACGCTGGGCGTCATCCTCGGCGCGGCGTACATGCTGTGGATGGTGCAGAAGGTGTTCTTCGGGGGCCTCACCCACCGGGAGAACCAGCACCTGCGCGACATGAACCTGCGCGAGGGGCTCACGGTGCTGCCCTTCGTCGTCCTCGTCCTGGTGATGGGGCTGATGCCGCAGCCGTTCCTGGACCGCATCGCCCCGTCCACGGACCGCTTCCTCGCTCGCGCTCGCGTGGGCACCCCGGGGGCCTCGGTGCAGGATGACCAGGTCCGCGTGGAGGTGATGCCGCTGCCCCCGAGCACCACCGCCGCCGCGCCTTTCGCGCCCGTCCCGCTGGCCGCCGTCCCCTCGCAGCGGCAGTAGGCCGCCAGAGCCCCCATCATGAACCTGCCCAATCTTTCCCTGGCAGACTTCCTCCCGCTGCTGCCCGCCATCATCATGGTGGTGGGCGCCTCCATCCTGCTCCTGTCGGAGGTCTTCCTCTCCGCCACCTCGTCGCGCGCCTACCAGGCGGTGCTCACCGTGGTGACGGCGGTGGCGGCCGGCGGCGTGGCGCTGTCGGTGATGTTCGAGCCGGCGCAAGAGGTCATGCTCGGCTTCGGCGTGCTGGACCCGTTCTCCAGCTTCCTCACCTTCGTGGTGTGCGTGGGCCTGGCGCTGGCGGCGCTGAGCTCCGTGAGCTTCCTGCGCAAGCGCGGCGCCGAGCGCGGTGAGTTCTACGCGCTGATGCTGTTCGCCTCGGCGGGCATGAGCCTGCTGGCGATGTCCAACGAGCTCATCACCCTCTTCGTCAACGTGGAGGTCCTCTCCATCGCCACCTACGCGCTGACGGCGTACCTGCGCCGCGGCACGCGGCCGAGCGAGGCGGGCTTCAAGTACTTCATCCTCGGCGCCTTCTCCTCCGCGGTGCTGCTGTACGGCGCGGCGCTGCTGTACGGCGCCACCGGCACCACGCAGCTGACGGCCATGGTGGGCCCGCTGGGCGCGGCCATCCAGAGCCAGCCGGCGCTGGTGTACACGGGCGTCGTGCTGGTGGGCGCGGGCTTCGCGTTCAAGGTGGCGGCGGTGCCGTTCCACATGTGGACGCCGGACGTGTACGAGGGTGCCCCCACGCCCGTCACCGCGCTGATGAGCGCGGGCGTGAAGGCGGCGGCCTTCGCGGCGATGGTCCGCGTGTTCATCACCGTGGGCAAGGGCATCGACCCGCAGATGCTGCTGGTGCTGTTCTCCACCCTGGCCTTCCTCACCATGGTGGCGGGCAACCTGCTGGCGATTCCCCAGCGCAACGTGAAGCGCATGCTGGCGTACTCGTCCATTGCCCACGCCGGCTACCTGCTGGTGGGCGTGGCCGCCCTCTTCGTCACCGCGCCGGGCGAGCAGTTCCGCCTGCTGGGTGCCTCCGCGCTGACGGGCGGCACGCCGCTGGACGCGGCCCGCGCCGAGGCGCTGCGCGGCATCCTCTACTACCTGCTGGCCTATACCTTCAGCGCGGTGGGCGCCTTCGCCATGGTGTCCGCGCTGGAGCGCCGCGAGGACGAGGAGAAGGGCACCGCGTGGGACTTGGAGCGCTTCAGCGGGCTGGCGCAGCGCCGGCCGGGCTGGGCCTTCGCCATGGCGGCCTTCATGCTGTCGCTGGGCGGGATTCCCCCCACCATCGGCTTCATGAGCAAGCTGCTCATCTTCCAGGCCGCGGTGGACGCGGGCCTCATCGGCCTCACGATTGTGGGCGTGCTCTCCAGCGCCGCGGGCGTCTATTACTACCTGCGCGTGGTGGTCTACATGTTCATGCGGCCGGTACCCGAGGGCGCGCAGGTGCTCGAGCGGAGCTGGTCCACCGAGCTGGCCCTGGTGCTCTCCACGGCGGCGGTGGTGATTCTGGGCATCATCCCCGGCCCCGTCATGGGGTGGCTGATGCAGGCCAGCACCATCTTCGGCCAGTAGCCCCTGGCCTCGCGGCGGGGGCACGCCCCCGCCCTTCCACGCCCGCCCCGGCCTCGTGCCCGGGCGGGCGTTGGCTTTTCAGGGGCCGGGCGGGGGCAGCGGCCCGCGCAGCTCCAGCGTCTCATGGCGCACCTCGGCGCCCGCCTCGCGCAGCAGCCCGTCCAGGCGCGCGTCGTCCGTCACCACCAGGTTGAGCGCCGCCACGTCGTCCGGCAGCTGGGCGAAGGCCGCCTCCAGCAGCGCCCGCGCATGGCCGGGGGACACCGCGAAGAAGGGGAAGAGCAGCCGCCCGGCGGCGCGCTGGTCCATCACCCCCAGCGGGGCGTCCGAGGCCGCGGCCGGGTCCACCAGTCGGGACAGCTGGTGCGAGGGCTTCGCGGCGAAGCGCGCCAGCTTGCCTGGAATCATCCCGAAGGCCGCCGTCAGCGGCGCATGCTCCTCCAGGCCTACCGGCAGCAGCCGCAGCCCCGGCGGCGCGGCCGGCAGCGCCGCCACCTGGGCCCGCGTCACCAGGAGTGTCGCCGCCTCGCGCACGGGCCGCATCCCCACCGAGGTGTAGAGGCGCAGCGCGGGCAGGTTGTCCCGCTTCACGTACAGCGCCCAGCGCTGGCAACCCTGCGCCCGGAGGCGCTCCGCCAGCCGCGCCATCATCCACCGACCCAGGCCCTGCCCCCGCGCGGATGGGTCCACCACCAGCTGCCCCACGTACCCCACCTCGCCCAGGGACTCTGTCATCGCGTAGGCCACCACCCCACCCCGCCCTTCCGCGAAGACGGTCAACGGGGCGAGCTCCGACTCCCACACCGGCGGCGGAGGTGGGGGGTCGTCGACCCCAAGCTCCGCGAACAGCCGGATGAAGAGTGCATGGTCCTCGGGCCGACCGGCTCGCAACACCCACGATGAGCCCTGCTGTCCCACGTCCACCGCCATCAGGCACCCCTCCTCACGCATTGGAAGGGGACTGACGGAAACGCGAAAGCTTTCTGGACGTAGAAAAGAAGGCGGCCCGACACCCCATAAGGGTGCCGGGCCGCGGGTCTTCTCAAGGTGACTCACCGGAAGTGCTGAAGGGGTGGGGGGGAACCGCCTTCAGCCCCGCTTCGATGTGTCCCGCGCATTCCTTTAGCAGCCGCCGTGCCAGCGTCTTCGCGAAGCCAAAGTCCAGTTTTCTCAAGGACTTGGCTCACCACCCGACGCTACTGGCCCCCCTCGATTGCATTGCAGCCCTGAAATGGAGTTGCAGAAGTGAAAACTACAAGTGATTTCGAGCACTTGCGCTTTTCACCGATGAACCCCCGTTTTCGGATCTGAATCCAAGGGTGCGGGAAAGCTACAGCGGTGGGCCTACCCCCCACATCCACCCTACTCGCGAGCCAGCTCACTGGGCGGGCGGAGGTTGAGGCGCTTCATCTTCCGCCAGAGGGTGGTGGACGAGACGCCCAGCTCGTCCGCGACGCGAGCGAGGTCCACGCCGTGCCGCTCCAGGGCCTGGGTGATGGCGTGGCGCTCGGCCTCCTCCACCACCTGGGCCAGCGTGGGCCCGGTGCCGGCGGGGCGGCTGACGCCGCCCTGTCCGTCCATGAAGCCGACGCTGGGCGTGCCATGGGACGGGGTGAGCCGGCCCTGGCGCAGGGGGAAGTCCTCGGGCAGCAGCTCATCGCCCTCGGAGAGTGCGGCGGCCTGCTCCACCAGGTTCTCCAGCTCACGCACGTTGCCGGGGAAGTTGTAGCCCATCAGGTGGGACACGGCGGAGGCGGACAGGCGCTTGGGCTTGGGGCTGCGCGCGTTGGCGCGCTCCAGGAAGTGCTCGGCCAGCGAGGGCACGTCCTCCAGGCGCTCACGCAGCGGCGGCACGCGCAGCGCCACCACGTTGAGGCGGTAGTAGAGGTCCTGGCGGAAGCGCTTCTCGCGCACCTCCACCTCGATGTCGCGGTTGGTGGCGGCGACGGTGCGCACGTCCACGCGCAGGGCGGTGGACTCGCCCACCCGGCGCACCTCGCCCTCCTGCAGCGCGCGCAGCAGCTTGGACTGGAAGGTGGGGCTGGTCTCCGTCACCTCGTCGATGAAGAGGGTGCCGCCGTCCGCTTCCTCGAAGAGGCCCCGGCGGGCCTTCACCGCGCCGGTGAAGGCGCCCTTGGCGTGGCCGAACAGCTCGCTCTCCAGCAGCGACTCGCTGATGGCGGCGCAGTTGACGGGGACGAAGGAGCGCACCTTGCGGCGGCTGTGAGCGTGGAGCGCGCGGGCCACCAGCTCCTTGCCGGTGCCGCTCTCGCCCTGGATGAGGACGGTGGCGTCGCTCTGGGCCACGCGCATCAGGCGCGTGGTGAGGTCCCGCATGGCGGGGCTGCGGCCCACCAGCGCGGACAGGCCGTGGCGCTGGTTGAAGTCGGTGGCGAGGTTGTCCACGTCCCGCAGCAGGCGGGCCCGCTCCAGGGCGCGCTCCACGCGGTAGCGCAGCTCGCTCTCCTTGAAGGGCTTGGTGACGTAGTCGTAGGCGCCCAGGCGCATGGCCTCCACCGCGCTCTCGATGGAGCCGAAGGCCGTCATCATGATGATTTGGAGGCGGGGGGCCACCTCCAGCGCGCGCCGGAGCAGCGTGAGCCCGTCCATGGGCTCCATCTTCAAGTCCGTCAGCAGCAGGTCGATGCTGCCGCCGGCCAGCTGGGCCAGGGCCTCCTCGCCGGTGGCCGCCTCGAAGACGGTGTAGTGCTCCGCGCGCAGGAGCAGCGCCGTCGTGGCGCGCATGTTGCGCTGGTCGTCCACGACGAGGATGCGTCCACGGAAGGGCGGGGTGTTCGCGTCGGTCATGGGAAGGACGGGGGCTGCGACAGGGGCAGCCGGAAGGTGAAGGTGGTACCGCGGCCGGGCGTGCTCTCCACGGCGATTTCGCCCCGATGCTCCTCGAGGATGCGCTTGACGACGGCCAGGCCCAGGCCGGTGCCCTGCGCCTTGGTGGTGAAGAAGGGCTCGAAGACGCGGTGGAGCAGCTCCGCGGGAATGCCCGGCCCCTGGTCCGCCACGTCGATGCGAAGCTGCTCCCTGCCCGCATGGGCCTCGCGGCGCGCGCGCACCTGTACCAGTCCCCCCTGCGGCATGGACTGGATGGCGTTGACGGCCACGTTGACGAGCGCCTGGCGGATGAGGCGCCGGTCCATGGGCACCGGCGGCAGCCCCGGCTCCACGTCCGACTTGATGTGGACGGGCCGCTCCGGCCCCCCACCCTGCACGCGCGCGGCCTCCAGCGAGTCCTGGAGCACGCGCCCCAAATCCTCGTGCTGGAGCACCGGGTCCCTGGGACGTGTGTAGTCCAGCAGGTCTCCGACGATGCGGTTGAGCCGGTCGCTCTCCTCGCCCAGGATGTCCAGCAGCATGGCCGCGTCACCGCCCGGGTCCAGCAGCCGGCGCAGCGAGGCCACCGCGTTGAAGATGACGCCCAGCGGGTTGCGCACCTCGTGGGCCACAATCGCGGACAGCTCGCCCAGGGCGGCCAGCCGCTCGCGCTTCACCATCTCCGCGCGGGTGGCGGCCAGCTCCGCGTAGCTGGCCCACAGGGACTCGTACAGGCGCGCGTTGGCGATGGAGAGCGCCAGCTGGCCGCAGGTGGCCTCGGCCAGCTCGACCAGCTCCGGCCCGAAGGAGCGCGGCCGGCGGGTGTCGTCCACCACCACCACGCCGATGAGCTCCTCGCGCGAGGTGAGCGGCAGGGCCAGCAGCGCCTTCTCCCCGAAGCGGTGGGCGAGCTGCGAGTCGAAGCCCCCGCCGGCGGCCGCCACGTCGTCGATGGCGATGGGCCGGCGCTCGCGGGCCACGCGCGTGGCCAGGCTGTCACCGTGCAGCGGCAGCACCACCGTGCGGAAGAAGTCGCGGTGGACGGTGGAGGCGGCGGCGCCGCGCAGCAGCTTCGCCGACTCGTCGTACAGCATGATGTAGCAGTTGGACACGTCCAGCAGGTGGACGAGGAAGTCGGACGCGACGTCGAGGATGCTGGAGGTCTCCAGCACGCCCGACGTGGTGCGCGCCAAATCCAGCAGCAGGCGCGTCTCGGCGAGCTGGCGCGAGGACTCGGCGCGCAGCCGGCGCTGCTCCAGCAGCGTCACCAGCAGCTCCGCCAGCGTCCCCAACAGCCGCACGTCCCGGATGTCGAAGGGCTGGCCCGCGGCGCGCAGCACCTGGAGGCTGCCGCACACCTCGCCGCCGCGCGTGAGCCGCGCCACCGCTCCGCACCCCAGCCGCCCGCCGGACAGCCCGCCCAGCGTCGCGCCCTGGTCGTCCGTGGAGAGTCCACCCTCCCCCTCGTCCGCCACCGCCAGCAGCCGGGTGAGCTGCTCCGCGTGCGCGCTGTCACGCACCAGGTCGGCCAGCCCCACGTGGGTGGCCAGCGCCAGCGCTCCACCCTGGGGAGGCGACAGGTGCAGCGCCGCGGCGCGGCCCTGCAGCAAGTCCGAGACGCGCGCCAGGAAGTCCTCCAGCGAGGGCGGCACGGGCTGGGCGACGAAGCGGGCCACCTGGGCCACCGCCTCCACCTCCCAGCGGCTGCGCGCGCCGTCCGCCTGCACGCGCGCGTCCGTCAGCGCGGCGCCCACCACCTTGGCGAAGAGCGTCAGCACCGAGCCATGGCGCGGGGCCACCCACGGCCCCTCCACCCACAGCACCTCGGCCTGAGGGCCACCCACCGGCAGGTACACGTGCGAGGGCGCGGCCCGGTCCGCGCCACCAAAGACGGGGCGCCCGTCCGCCAGCGACTCCATGCCCAGGCGCACGTCCTCCGGCAGGGGCTCGCCGTCGTGCGCCAGCAGCCGCTCGCCGTCCCAGCGCAGCAGGCGGCCCCGGAAGCCCGCGTCCCGCAGGCCCTTCAGCGCCACGCGGCGCACCGCGTCCTCGGAGTGCGCGGTGACCAGCTCCGCGGACGTCTCCACCAGGCACTCGGCCACCGCCATCTCCGGGGGCCGGTTCCCCATGAGCAGGCAGTTGAGGAGCAGCGCCCCGGCGCCGCCCTCCATCGGGAGGCGCGTCGCGAAGAGGGACACCTCGCGGCTGACGCCGCCCGCGCAGGGCACCTGGTAGGTCTGCGTCCGCGCCTCCAGCGGCGCGCCGGCCTCCAGCAGGCGGTAGCGCTCGGACAGGCGGCTGCGCTCCTCCGGCTGGACGAAGTCCATCAACGGGCGCCCCTCCACCTGCTCCCGCGGGAGCCCGAGCATGGCGAGCCACGCGTCATTCACGGCGGACACACGTCCGTCCACCACCGCCAGCACGGGGTTGCCGTAGGGCTCGATGAGGACGCGCAGGTCGGCCTCGCTGTAACGCTTCGTGCTCATCCGCGACGCAGCACCCGCTTCTCGCCCACCCGTAGCGTCACCTTCTCCCGGTCGAAGTACTCCGACAGCGGGATGACGAACTTGCGGCTCTGGCCGACCATTTCCTTGAAGGCCTGGGTGGTAATCTCCTTCTTCTCGCGCAGGTGGGCAACCAGGCGTTCGCGCAGGCCCGCGAGTGCCCCCGCGTCGAAGCACAGCTCCTCGCTGACCCGCACCACCGTCCCCTCCGCCACCATCACCTTCAAGAGCTCCTGGAGCCGGGGCATGGGCAGCAGCAGCTTCTGCGCCAGCTCATTCAGGGTGGAGGGCGCCAGCCCCGCCGCGGACAGCTCCGCCGCCAGCTTCGTCCGGGCCGCCTCGTCCCCCAGCGACAGCGTGCGGCCCCGCCCCTTGAGGCGCACCACCTCCTTGTCCAGCTCCACCTTCCCGCCGTCCACCAGCGCCTGCGTCACCCGCTGGAAGGTGCGCGAGTCCAGCTCGGCGGACAGGCGCTGGCGCAGCTCCTCGCGGGGCAGGCCCTCGCGCAGGGGCTCGCGCTCATGGAAGGCGGCCAGCAGGGCCAGCGCCCGCCCCTGCAGCCCCTCGAACACCTCGCCGGAGAGGTACAGCCGCCGCTCCCGGTCCACCAGCAGCGCCCCGCCCCGCGTGCCCAGCAGCTCCAGCGCGCGCGTGAGTACTTTTGGCCCCAGCCCCGAGCGGCCGAACAGCTCCTGCTGCGTCAGCCCCCGGTAGCCGGCCTGCCGCAGCAGCCACGCCACCTGCCCCGCCGGGTCCGCCTCCAGCAGCGGCGCCACCACCGTCGAGCCTCCCCCGCGGCGCCGGGGCGGCGTAATCGACAGGATGCGCCCCCCCGCCACCGTGGCCCCACGGCCGGGCAGCGCGCGCGCGCCGCGCAGGATGAAGCGCTGGCCCACCAGCGCGCCCACCGGGCCGTCCAGGCGCAGCTGCGCGAGCGCCGTCTCACCGGGCTCCAGCCGCTCCACGTCCAGCAGCGCCACCGTGGCCTCCACCTGCGCGGTGCCCAGGTGCAGCAGCAGCTTCTTGCGCCGGGGCAGCGCGGCCTCCGCCGCGGGCAGCAGGGCCAGCTCCACGTCCAGCATCCGCGTCTCCGGCAGCTCCCCCGAGCGCACCAGCACCATGCCCCGGTGCAGCGCCTCCGGCTCCACGCCGGTGACATTCACGGCCGCGCGCTGGCCCGCGTCCACCCTGGGCACCGGCTGCCCGTGCACCTGCACGCCGCGCACGCGCAAGGGGCCGGGCAGCCCGGGCAGCAGCGCCACCGCGTCCTCCACGGCCACCGTGCCCGACAGCAGGGTGCCCGTCACCACGGTGCCGAAGCCCTTGATTGTGAAGACCCGGTCCACCGGCAGGAAGGCGGGCCCCTCCGCCGGACGCTTCGGCAGCGCCCCGGCGGCACGGGTGAGCGCGGCCTTCAGCGCGTCCAGGCCCTCGCCCGTCTTCGAGGAGCAGGGCACCACGGGCGCGCCCTCCAGGAAGGTGCCGGCGGTGAGCGCGCCCAGGTCCGCCTCCACCAGCGCGCGCCACTCCGGGCCCAGCTCCGCCAGCAAATCCGACTTGGTGAGGGCGATGACGCCGGCCCTCACGCCCAGCAGCCGGCAGATGTCCAGGTGCTCGCGCGTCTGGGGCATGACGCCCTCGTCCGAGGCCACCACCAGCACCGCCAGGTCCACGCCGCCAGCGCCCGCGGCCATGGCCTTCACGAAGCGCTCGTGGCCGGGCACGTCCACCACGCCGGCCACCGTGCCGTCGTCCAGCGTCAGGTGCGCGAAGCCCAGCTCCAGCGTGATTCCGCGCCGCTTCTCTTCCTTCAGCCGGTCGGTGTCGATGCCGGTGAGGGCCTTCACCAGGGACGTCTTGCCATGGTCGATGTGGCCCGCCGTCCCGACAATCATCGCCCCACCCCGCCGGGGCTCACGCCCCCGCCTTGTCCGGGTCCTCGTCGAAGCGGGCGTCGCCCGTGGACGGCTCGTAGTCCCAGGGGAAGACCACCAGCGAGGCAGTGGCCAGCGCGCAGTAGTCCGGCGCGAAGCCCTCGGGCCGCGCCACCAGGCACGCCGTCTCCACCTTCTTCGCGCCCACCTCGCGCGCCAGCTGGGACGCCAGCTCCAGCGTGTCCCCGCTGGAGGCCACGTCGTCCACAATCAGCACGCGGCGCCCCTTCAGCTCGCGAGGCATCTCCCCGCTGAGCTTCGGGTTGCCCCGCGTCTTCGCGCCCTGCCCCCTGTCACGGCTGCGGCGGCTGATGCGCACGGGGAAGAACTCGCAGCCGAGCGCCGACGACAGCGCCCCGCCCACGAAGACGCCACCGTGGGCCACGCCCACCACCGCCTGCGGCGCGAAGGACTCGCGGATGGCGCCGGCCAGCTTCTGCACGGCGCGGTCGAACTCCGCCCAGGTCAGCTCGCGCGGGCCGGTGGCGGACCGGCCGCGGGACTGGTCCCTGCCCGTGGGCTGGCGGGGGGCCTCCACCTGCGGCGCCAGCACGAGGTCCGCGGGAATGGAGACCAGCTTCTCCGCCTGGCGCCGGGACGTCTTCGGCGCGGCAGAGGGCTTGGAGGGGGACTTCTTCACAGAGGGCTTCGTGGTGGGCTTGCGCTTGCCCTGGGCACTGGGCCCGGGCGCTGCCCGCTTGGTGGCCACAGCGGTAACTCCGGATGAGGTGCGTGCGGCCCCGTCATACCCCGAGGCACGCGCCCTGGCCACCTCCGCCCGCGTCGCCCCACCTCTTCAGGTCCGTACGAAGAGGTGGGAGCAACCCCACCCGCTCAGGCGGACAGCTTCTCTTCCACCATGCGGTCGGCCACCTGCTCGGGGCGAAGACCGGAGTCCTTCGCGCGCGCCAGCACCGTGTCGATGGTCTCGAAGATGAGCGCGGCGCGGGCGTAGGCCTTGTCCCGGTCATACCCCGCCCACTCCTGGGCCACGTTGATGAGGCCACCGGCGTTGGCCGCGTAGTCCGGCACGTAGAGGATGCCGCGCTTCGCCAGCTGCTCGCCATGACGCGTCGTGAGGAGCTGGTTGTTGGCCGCGCCACACACCGCCTTGACGCGCAGCAGCGGCAGGGTGGTGTCGTTGATGGCGCCGCCCAGCGCGCAGGGGGCGTAGATGTCCGCCTCCATCCGGTGCAGCGCATCGGCCGTCACCGAGGTGGCGCCGTACTGCTTCACGGCCTGCTCCACGCTGGCGGCGTTGATGTCGCTCACCCACACCTTCGCGCCGCGCTCGTGCAGCTCCTTCACGAGGTACATGCCCACGTGGCCCACGCCCAGCACGGTGACGCGCAGGCCCTTGAGGTCCGGACGGCCGAAGAGGTGCTTGGCCGTGGCCTCCATGGCGCGCGCCACGCCGTACGCCGTCACCGGCGACGGGTCCCCGCTGCGCTCCTTCAGGCCCACGACGTACTTCGTGTGCTTGCGCACATGCTCCATGTCGTCCGGGCTGGTGCCGCTGTCCTCGGTGGTGATGTAGCGGCCGCCGAGCGACTCCACCGCGCGGCCGAAGGACTCGAAGAGCTTCGCGCGGTCGAAGTTGCCCCGGGGCAGCATGATGACGGCCTTGCCACCGCCGTGGGGCAGCCCGGCGAGCGCCGCCTTGTACGTCATGCCGCGCGCGAGCCGGAGGGCGTCCGCGACGGCCTCCTCCTCGCTGGTGTACGTCGCCAGCGCGCGCGTGCCGCCCAGTCCGGGCCCCAGCCGCGTGTTGTGCATGCCGACGATGGCGCGCAGCCCCGTCTTGGAATCACTCAGGAGGTGGACGGCCTCGTAGCCGCCCTCGAGCAGTTGCGTGAAGTAGCTCATGGCGCGGCGGCAAGTACCGTTGAGGCCCGCTCAAGTCAAATCGCACCGGCCTCCAACATGGCCCTAATTTCCTCTCCTGGAATGACGTAGCGCGTCGTGCAGAACTGGCACGTGGCCTCGGCCTGGCCTTCCTTCTCCAGCAGGTCCGTCAGCTCCTCGCGGCCCATGGCGAGCAGCGCACGCTTCACGCGGTCCTTGCTGCACGAACAACCAAAGCGCAGCGGATAACGCGACATCACCTCGAAATCGGACTCCGGAAGCAGCGCGCGCAGCACCGCCGAGGCGCCGGCCGCCGCGTGCGCCTGGAGCACGGGCTCGAAGTCGCGGCGCAGGCGGACACCCAGTTCCTTGAACGCGTCCATGTCCCCGCTGGGGAGCGGCTGGACGAGCAGGCCGGCGACGGTGCCCAGCAGGTCCGCCTTGCCGTCGCCCGCGGAGGGGAGCTGGGCGAGCAGCAGGTGCGAGGGGAGCTGATCCGACTGGTGGAGGTAGCGCTCGATGTCGGCCGCGAGGTCGAAGTGCACCAGCTCCACCGAGGAGCGGTAGAACTCGCCGCCGCCCTGGTCCTTCAGCACGGACAGGAAGCCCTTGTTCCCCAGCACCGGACGCCAGTGGTACTGGCCCTCGCCGCCCACGTACTCCACGAGGAGGTTCTTCACGTACCCGCGGACGAGCCCGGAGGCGTCACCGTCCACGAAGAGGCCGCGCAGGGGGCCGTCGCACTCCACCTGGAGGTTGATGCGCGCGTCATGTTTCTGGAGGGCGCCCATGATGGCGGCGGCGGTGAGGGCCTGCGACAGGAGGGCCGCGGCGGCGGGGGCGGTGCCATGGGTGGTCCGCGCCTGGCGCGACAGCTCCGAGGTGGTGGCCAGCACCACGCGCAGGTCCGTATTCTTCAGCAATCCACTGACAAGCTCATCGGACATAGGCAAGCGACTAGCGTGCCCGAGCCCGCATTGCCCGCCAACGACAGAAGGCGGGCGCCGTGCCGCTCGCCAGGGGAGCAGCAGCCCCGGCCAGGGGGACGCATAAGGTCCGCCTTATGCCTCCGTGTGGGGTGGCTGGCGTCCGGGGGTGCGGAAGAAATCCAGCCCTCCGGCGGGAACGGTTATAAACCGCCGACCGACTGTCACTTGACTTGGACGCGGTAGCACCGCCCGCGCGCCGTCGCTGGAGACCCGATGAGCAGCCAAGCCGCCGAAGCCGTGCCGACAAAGACTCCGCTCCTCAAGTCCCGCCTGGGCTCGTTCCTGGCGGTGGTGCCGCTCTCCATCTGGGTGGTCAACCACCTCTGGGACAACCTGTCCGCCTTCAACGGCGCGGCGGCGTGGGAGACCTCGGTGACGAGCTACTCCAACCCGTTCGCCCAGGCCTTCACCCTCATCATCGTCCTCCTGCCGCTGCTCATGCACACCGGCTGGGGCATCGTCCGGCTGTTCAGCTTCAAGCCGAACAACGTCAGCTACAGCAACTACGGCAACCTCAAGTACCTCGTTCAGCGCATCAGCGCGGTGGGCGTCCTCTTCTTCCTCGGCGCCCACATCTGGCTGGCCTTCCTGCACCCGCGCCTGGTGGAGGGGCACCCGGAGCCGTTCTCCGACATCGCCCGGGAGATGCACCACCACATGCCCACGCTCATCGTCTACCTGCTGGGCACCCTGGGCACCGCGTACCACCTGGCCAACGGCCTTCAGAGCTTCGCCATGTCCTGGGGCATCTTCGCCAGCGACCGCTCCATGCGCCGCTTCGAGCCGGTGGTCATCGGCCTGTTCCTGCTCCTGACGGCGATGAGCTGGGCCGTCATCTACGCGCTCTACACCGCGGGCGCCGCCTTCAGCCCCGTGGGCGCCTCGCCTCCGTGAGGCCCCGAGCGCGGCGCCAGCACGGGCCGCGCGGGCCACGGCGCTGGAAGACAGACCGGCCGCCCCCCAGGGACTCGGGGAGCGGCCGGTTTCATTTCCAGGGGCTTCGGAGTGCCGCTGCGTCAGAACGGGATGTCGTCGTCGCCACCGCTGTGGCCACCACCCATGTTGCTGTCGTCCATGGGAGGAGGCTGCTGGCCGTAGTCGCCGTCCATGCCGTTGCCGTTGCCGCGCTGGGCGGGGCCCTGCCGGCGGCCACCACCACCGCCGCCGCTGCTCATGCCCTCACCGGCGTCACGCCCCCCGAGGAACGTCACCGCGTTGGCGACGACCTCCGTGGTGTAGTTCTTCCGGTTCTCCTTGTCGGTCCACTCGCGCGTCTGCAGGCGGCCCTCGACGTAGCACTGCCGTCCCTTCTTCAGGTACTCGCCGCAGAGCTCCGCGAGCTTTCCCCAGACGACGATGCGGTGCCACTCGGTCCGCTCCTGCTTCTGGCCATTCTTGTCCGTCCAGCTCTCGCTGGTGGCGATGCGGAAGTTCGCCACCGCCTGACCGCCCGGAGTGAAGCGAACCTCGGGGTCCGCCCCCAGGTTGCCGATGAGAATGACCTTGTTCACGCCTCCAGCCATGACTGCGTTCCTTTCACGAGAACCGACCCACCACGGGCCGGTTGCACCCCGCCAGGACAGCTCCTGGCAGGTTGGCTTCCACCTATAGCAGTGCACACCGACATGCGGGCCCGCGCAAAAAATGTTCCCCCGGGCCTGGACGCACGGCTGCTCCCCGGGCGAGGAGGCTCACGCCCGGGGTAGGTGTAGCTCTGGAACGCGGAGACTACCCGCCGGGACTCGTCTCGGCGGTGCGCGCCTCGGGCGGGTTGCCGGAGCGGCTCGGCGGGCGCGGCGCGGCGCCGGCCGGAGCCACCACCTGCACCGGGTCGAGGCCGTCCTGCGGCGGAACCTTGGCCTCGGCCACCTTCTGCGACAGCGTCGAGTCCAGCCCCTTGGCGAAGGCGGCGAGCCGCGGGTCCGAGGCGCCCAGCATGCGGCGCAGGGACTTCCAGAAGGGGTGGTCCGCCTGGCCGGCCTGTACCAGCGCGCGGGCCAGCAGCGAGGTGGAGGCGTCGCGGTCCCCGGCGCTGGCGGCGCGCAGGGCCACCACCAGCTCCTCGGGGGCGGTGCGGGCCACCTCGCCCAGCGCCTCGGACATCTCCTGCTGCGCCTGCGGGTCCGTCCCGGCGGCACCGGCCAGCTCCAGCACGCGGGCCAGCGCCTCGGTGTTCCCCCCGGCGGCCAGCTCCACCATGCTGCTGACGCCCGGCACCTCGACGGCGAGCACCCGCGCCACTTCCTTCAGCCGGCCATACACCTCGCCGGTGGCGGAGTAGCTGTCCAGCAGCGTGCGCGCGCCCAGGTAGTCATGCGGGTTGGACTGGTAGAGGCTCTCCGCCAGCACCGCGCGCACCGCCGGGTCTCTCTCGCTGCGCCACGCCGTGCGCAGGAAGCCGATGTTGCGCTGGTCGCGCTGCTTGCCCAGGTCCAGGTACGTCTTGATGCGGGCGGCCACGTCGTTGATGGCGCTCGCCGGGCGGCTGCTGTCGGCCAGCGCGGCCACCGCGTTGGAGGGCCCCAGGCTGGAGCCGGTGGCGGCCACCGCCGCGCCCAGCGCGTCCAGGCCGGCGATAATCGGACCGGCGCGGCCCGCGAAGTCGTTGGCCATGATGGAGAAGGTGAAGCGCTCACCGCCCGCGCTCGTCACGTAGCCGCTGAGCGCGGACACGCTCTCCAGCGTGCCCGTCTTGGCGCGCAGGCGGCCCACCGCGTCGCTGCCCTCGAAGCGGTACTTCAGCGTGCCGTCCTTGCCGGCAATGGGCACGGAGGAGAGGTACTCGGGGGCGAAGGGGAAGCGCTCGGACATGTGGCGCAGCAGCCGGTTGAGCTGCGTCGCGGAGAAGCGGTTGGCGTCGTTGAGACCGCCGCCGTTCTTCATGACGTAGGTGCCGCGAGGGATGCCCACGTCGCGCTCGAGGAAGTGCTCCACGACGTCCATGCCCTTGGTGAAGGAGCCCGGCGCGCCCCGCAGCTCCGCGCCCATCGTCTTGATCAGCTGCTCGGCGACGAAGTTGCTGGAGAGCTTGTTGAGGCGCTTGAGGATGACGTCCAACGTGTCCGACGGGGACACGTGCAGCATCTTCGCCTTGGAGGGCGTCAAGCCCAGCCTGACCTTCCCCTTCATCTTCACGCCACGGGTGGCCAGCATCTGCTTCAGCGTCTGCCCGAAGTACATGGGCGGGTTGTCGATCTTCTTCCACACCTTGGCGGCGGCGCCGCGCTCCTCGGGAAGCACGCCGCGGACGACAATCTTCTGCTGGGAGCCGGCCGGGGCCGACTTCACGAACACGCGGCGCGAGTGGCGCGAGCCGGTGGTGAGCTGGTTCTCCACGCTGAAGTAGTCGCTGGGCGGCTCCATCTCCACCGTGCCCTTGGCCCCGGGCCCGCTGCCGGGGCGCAGGTAGATGGCGACGGCGTTCCAGTTGAGGCTCAGCGCGCCGGTGGGGGCCATGTACGGGCGGTCCGTGTCCTCCTGGTCATAGCCGGGCGGCGTGCGCTCGGCGTCGAACCAGGAGTCGTCCACGACAATCTCGCCCACCTCGCGCACGCCGGTGTGCCACAGCTCGGAGACGATGCCCCACATGCGCTCCGTGGTGATGGACGGGTCGCCCTTGCCGCGCACGTAGAGCGTCTTGACCTTGCCGTCCGCACCCAGCTCCGGGTCCACGAGGAACTCGGTGTCGTAGCGGTACTCGGGCCCGAGCGACACGAGCGCGGCCGCCGACGTCACCAGCTTCACGTTGGAGGCCGGGTTGAGCAGCTCGTCGGCGTTGTGGCTGAACACGACAGCGCCGTCGTCCAGGCTCTGCATGTAGACGCCGACGCGGCTCGCCTTCAAGGGCGCGCGCTGGAGCACCTCCATCAGGGCCGTCTTCAGCGCCTCACGGTCCGCCCGCTTTTCGGCGGCGGATGGAGGCGCCGAGAGCGCGGGGCTCGGGAGTGTCAGGAAAATAATGGCCGTTGCGGCCAAGAAGGGGCTGGCTCGATGGACCTGCACACTCTCTCCGGGGAAGTTGCTGGCCATTATGGGGAAGGGGGCGAAAGCCCGGCAAGGGAGAGAGGCAGCGGGAGTCCACGGTTGGGCGCTCGCTGTTCCACCAGGCGGCAAGCGGATGCCTGGCATGTGGACTTCTTTTCACTGCGCTCTCTCAGAGTCCAAGACTACACGGGCGTAGAATGCCGGCTCTCTCTGACATCCCCCCTGTAATCGTGTGACAGATACGTTCCGCAGGCGCCTTCCTCCGCCCACCCGGGCCTCCATCCCTCCGAGTGGCGCGCTCCGGTCCTTCCGGAGCGCCCTCCTATCCGGCCTGCTGGCCCTGCTCGGCGGGCTTGGAGCGTCCGGGTGTCGCGAGGAGGCGCCGGCGGACGGCGTGACGGTGCTGCTGGAATCGCCGCCGGACAGCCTGGACGACCGGTTTGCCTTGACGGCCAACGGCCAGCGGCTGGCGGCGCTCATCACCCCGGGGCTGCTGGCCTTCGACGACGCGAGCCAGCCGACGCCGGTGCTGGCCGAGTCCTTCCGAGAGGTGTCCCCCACCCTCATGGAGTTCACCCTCCGCCCCGGCCTCACGTTCCACGACGGCAGCGCGCTGACGGCGGAGGACGTGAAGGCCACCTATGACGGGCTGCGGGACGCGGCGGTGCGCAGCCCCAAGGCGGAGCGGTACGCGGTGCTGGAGCGCGTGGAGGCGGTGGACGTGCGCACCGTGCGCTTCCACCTGAAGCGCCCCCATGCGCCCCTGCTGGCGGAGCTTTCCGCCGGCATCATCCCCGCCGAGCGGGCCAGCGCGGCCAGCGTGGTGGCACAGGGCGAGCACCCGGTGGGCGCGGGGCCCTTCCGCTTCGAGTCCTGGCCGGACGAGGAGCACCTCACGCTGGCGCCCTTCGCGGGCTGGCACGCGGGCACACCCGCCCTGCCCCGGCTGCGCTTCCGGGTGGTGCGCGACGAGACGACACGCGTGCTGGAGCTGCTGAAGGGGCGCGCGGACCTCGCGGTCAACGTGGTGTCTCCGGCGGTGCTGCCGGTGCTGCGGCGCGAGTCCCACCTGCGCGTGCTGTCCCGCCCGGGCACCGGCTTCGCCTACGTGGGCCTCAACCTGCGCGAGGGCCCGCTGGCGGATGCGCGGGTGCGGCGGGCCCTGTGCCACCTGGTCGACGTGGGGCCGGTGGTGGAGCACAAGCTGCACGGACTGGCGAAGGCGTCCCGGGGACTGCTGCCGAGCGCGCACTGGGCCTGGGCGCCGTCAGCCGGGTGCGGGTATTCACCGGAGGCGGCCGCGCGCCTGCTGGACGCGGCGGGGTACCCGGACCCGGACGGCCCGGGCGGCAGGCCCCGGCTGACGCTGTCCCTGAAGACGAGCACGGACCGGCTGCGGCGCGCGGTGGGGCTGGTGCTGAAGGAGCAGCTCGCGCGCGGCGGCGTGCAGGTGGAGGTCCGCGCCCTGGAGTTCGGCACCTTCTTCGAGGACGTGCGCCGGGGCCGCTTCGAGCTGTTCACCCTGAAGTGGGCCTCCGTCATGGAGCCGGACCTGCTGCGCGGCGCCTTCCACTCGGCGAACATCCCCGGGCCGGAGAACCACTGGGGCGGCTTCAACCGGGGGGCGCTGCGGGACGCGTCGCTGGACGCCCTGCTGGAGGAGGCGTTGCGCGTGCCCCGCGAGGAGCGGAAGGTCCTCTATATGGAAGCGCAGCAGCGGCTGGACGCGCTGATGCCCATCCTGCCGCTGTGGCATGAGGACAGCGTGGCCGTGGTGTCCACCCGCCTGGAGGGCTTCGAGCCGAGCGCCCATGGCCTGCTCACCCCGCTGGCCCGCGCGCGACTGGCTCCGGGCGCGGGAAAGAGGACACCGTGAGCCGACGCCTCGGGTCCGCGGTGATTGCCCTGGTGGGCGCCCTGCTCCTCGTGTCGCTGTTCCTGCACCTCGTGCCGGGAGACCCGGTGGACGTCATGCTCGGCGAGCAGTCCACGGAGGTGGACCGCGAGGCCCTGCGGCGCGCGGTGGGGCTGGACTTGCCGTGGTACTCGCAGCTCGGCGTCTTCACCCGGCAGCTCGTCACGGGAGAGCTGCGCACGTCGCTGCCCCCCTTCCAGCGCAAGGTGCTGCCCTCCATCGGCGCGGCGCTGCCGTACACGCTGGCGCTCACCGTGGCGTCCATGCTGGTGGCCCTGGCCCTGGCCCTCCCGCTGGGCGTGGCCGCCGCGGCGAGGCGGGGCTCCGCCGTGGACGCGGTGGCCATGGGCACATCGGTGGCGGGCGTGGCGCTGCCGCGCTTCTGGCTGGGCCCCATGCTCATCATCGTCTTCGCGCTGAAGCTGGACTGGCTGCCCGTCTCGGGCGCGGAGTCCTGGCGTCACCTGGTGCTGCCCGCCTTCACGCTGGGCACCGCGCTCGCCGCCTTCCTCGCGCGGATGACTCGCGCCTCCATGCTGGAGTCCCTGCGCGAGGACTACGTCACCGTCGCCCGCGCCAAGGGCCTGTCCCCGCGCACCGTGCTGTGGAAACACGCCTTCCGCAACGCGCTGCTGCCGCTGCTCACCGTGCTGGGACTGGAGTTCGGCACGCTGCTGGGCGGGGCCATCGTCACGGAGAAGGTGTTCGCCTGGCCCGGCATGGGCACCCTCCTGCTCACCGCGATTGAGAAGCGCGACTACAACACCGTGCGCGCCACGGTGCTGGTCTTCACGCTCTGCTACGTGGCCGTCAACACGCTCACCGACGCCGCCTACGCCCTGGCCGACCCGCGCGTGCGGAGGCGCTCGTGAGCCGGAGACCGCGCCGCTTCCGGCTGTCCTCCTGGGGCGCCCGCTTCGGGCTCGCGGTGGCCACCCTCTGGGTGCTCACCGCGCTGCTGGCACCCGTGCTCGCGCCCTATGCGCCGGACAGGGTGGACCTGCCCTCGGAGCTGTCCCCGCCCGACGCCGCGCACCTGCTGGGCGCGGGGGAGAACGGCATCGACGTGCTCACCCACGTGCTGTACGGCGCCCGCGTGTCGCTGCTCGTCTCCGTGTTCGCGGTGGCGCTGTCCGGACTCGTCGGCGTGACGCTGGGCGGTGTCGCCGGCTACGCGGGCGGCTGGGTGGACGAGGTGCTGATGCGCGTCGTGGACGTGCTGCTCGCCTTCCCGGGCATCCTCCTGGCGCTGTTCATCACCGCCGTGCTGGGCCCCAGCCTCGCCAACGTCGTCTTCGCCCTCTCCTTCACGGGGTGGACGGGCTACGCACGGCTGGCGAGGGGACAGGTGCTCACCCTGCGCGAGCGCGAGTACGTCCAGGCCGCACGCGCCCTGGGCAGCGGGCCGGGACGCATCCTCTTCCGCCACCTGCTGCCCAATGCCGCGGGGCCGCTGCTGGTGCAGGCCACCTTCGCGCTGCCGGGCGCCATCCTCGCCGAGGCGTCCCTGAGCTTCCTCGGCCTGGGGGTGCCGCCCGGGACTCCCTCGTGGGGCGCGCTGGTGGACCAGGGCACGCAGTACCTCCTGGTGGCCCCGCACGTGGCCCTCTTCCCTGGCGTGGCCCTGGCCCTCACCGTGCTGGGCTTCAACCTGCTCGGGGACGCGCTGAGGGATGCGCTGGACCCGCGCCACCTGGAGCGGTAACGGAAGGCCCCACGGGCCGGGGCCTGCGCCCGGGCCAGGAGGACACGTCGATGCGAGCCGTGGTGCAGCGGGTGCTGGAGGCGTCGGTGACGGTGGAGGGCCAGCGCGTGAGTGAAATCGGCCCGGGGCTGCTCGTCCTGCTGGGCGTGGGCAAGGGCGACACCGAGGCGGACGTGACGTGGATGGCGGAGAAGCTCGCCACCCTGCGCATCTTCGAGGACGCCGCCGGGAAGATGAACCTCTCCCTGGAGGACACCTCGAAGCAGCTCATCGTCGTCAGCCAGTTCACCCTCTACGGCAACGCCCAGAAGGGCCGGCGGCCCAGCTTCATCGACGCCATGGAGCCTGCCGGCGCGAAGGCCCTCTACGAGCGCGCCTGCGAATTGCTCCGCCAGCGCGGCCTCACCGTGGGCACCGGCATCTTCGCCGCCGACATGAAGGTGGCCCTCGTCAACGACGGCCCCGTCACGATTCTCCTGGAGAGCCCCGGCCCCGCCGCGCCGAAGCCCTAGATGCGGACGCCGGAGCCCTTGGTCACCAGCGCCGCCAGCCCCTGCTTCGCCAGCGCCGCGTGGCGGATGTGCGCCGTGAGCGCGCCCAGCTCGATAATCCAGTTCGCCGCGCGCGGGCCCAGGCCGGAGAACGCCACCGTGAGCGGCGGCGGCTGGGCCACCTTCCCCAGCCAGTAGCCGAGCACCTCGTCCTTCTCCGGCAGCGAGGGCAGCTTCATCCGCTCCTGCTCGCGCGCCAGCAGCCGCTCCAGCTTGCGCGGCAGGTTCACCTGCCAGTGCGCCACCATCCGCGCCGGACGCCAGGCCCAGTCCGCGAAGGCGAAGCGCTCGCTGGGGAAGTACTCACCCCGGCCCTGGGTGCTGAAGACGCGGTCCGGTGGGAACTCAGGGAAGGGCTCCCACTGCCCCGACAGCAGCGAGGCCAGCCCCATGTCGGCCATCGGCCGGAAGCGCATGCCGTCCCGCACCTCGCGCGAGCTACGCGCGTCCCAGTACGGGTAGCCCGGCTCCTCCAGCATCAGCGCCAGGTGCAGCGCCTCGTCCCAGGCGTCCGCGTAGCCGCCCTGCATCCCGCCCACCTCCCAGCCCGAGGGGCCTTCCTTCCAGGGCAGGAAGACGAGCCGGTCCACCAGGTCCGACCAGGGCTCCGCGTCCACCGCGCCCACCCCGCCGGGCACCGCCGTGGACAGCAGCCGCTCGCAGAGCATCCGCGCCTGGCCGTCAGCCACCCCGTCGAGCATGGACTCCAACGCGCCCGACGCGTCCCCCATGGCACGGGTGAGGAAGGGCAACACCTGCTCGTGGAAGAACCGATCGTTGATCGGTCTCAGGACTACATCCATGGAGCTCCCCCCGGAGCCAGCCGCTCAGGGCCGTGCATCTTCCTGGATGATGAGGGCGTGGATGTCCGCGGCCGTGGGGGCCTCGAGGATGGACGTCCGGAAGCGCGGGTTCTTGAACAGGCGCGAGATACGGGCCAGCGCCTTGAGGTGCACCCCCGCGCTGTTCTCCGGCGCCACCAGCGCGAAGAACAGGTGGGTGGGCCGGCCGTCGATGGCCTCGAAGTCCACCCCGGCGCGAGACACGCCGAAGGCGGCCTGGAGCTGCGCCATGCCCGGCAGCTTGCCGTGGGGAATGGCCACCCCCTCGCCGATGCCGGTGCTGCCCAGCTTCTCCCGCTCGCGCAGCACCTCCACCAGTCGGTCCGCGGAGAGCAGCGGGTGGGCGCGCACCAACGTGGCGCTCAGCTCGCGCAACACCTCCGGCTTCGTCCGCGACTGCATGTCGGCGATGACGGCTTGGGGGCTGAGGAACTCGGCGATTCTCACTGACGCTCCCGCGCTGGCGCTCCTGATGGCCGCAATTACTCCTCACCCTTCTCTAGCGCAAGGGTCGCCTGCCGTCCCGGCCCCCGACTGCGCTCACTGCGCATCATGGCGGACGGGAGAAGGGAGCGCCACACGACGCGACGCCCTCCCGTACTGGCGGACGATATGCGCTTCACGGCATGGCGTTTTTCCAGACGAGTCCACTCCACACCCCGAACACGGAGGACCTTCCATGAACCGCCTGCTGATGTCGACCCTTACCGCCCTCTCCCTCCTCGGCACCGGCTGCGCCGCCACCTCGGGTGCCCAGGGCGCCGCCAGCGGCGTGGCCCTGGGCGACGCGTCCGGCGAGCCGCTGCGGCTGGAGGGCGCGGCCATCACCGGCCCCCACTCCTCCCTGGTCATCGAGGAGGACGGCATGCGGGGCCGCTTCCGGACCCACTCCGTCGCGCTCAAGTGGGACTACCAGCAGCTGACGGGCTCGGTGGGCGACCTGGCCACCCGCCTGCAGCTCGCCGAGGGGGACGACACCCGCGTCTGGGGCGCCTTCGGCGGCACGCCGGTGGACCTCACCGAGGACGGGACGTGGCTGCAGGGCCGCGTGGGCACCTGCGCCTATGCCTTGAAGCGCGAGGGGGACGGCTTCAAGGGCATGCGGGAGTGCGGGGGCACCCTGGAGAAGGACATCCACGTGTCCTTCCCCCAGGCGCTCGCGACCCGGCCGGTGGGCGAGCGGGCCGCGCTGATGACGCTGATGCTCGTCAACATCAAGTCCGCGCCGGTGGCCCCCATCATGGGCTTCAAGCCCCGGGGCGGCGTGGAGCGGATGAACAAGTTCAGCGACTGCCGCTACGCCAGCTTCTGAGGCCCGGCGGGGCACCCGGGAGATATGCGCCGCGCCGGCGCACGTTCTTCCGGGGGAATGGCCCAGCCGGGCGGGAGCAGGCGCGGGGGGCGCCCCTTCCGTGGATGCCCGGGGCGAAGGCGCCATTCAGCGAAGTGACGCGCCCCGGCCACACACCGGGCCAGGGCAAGGCGCGCTCCGTCTCCTCGAGGGGGGTGACGGAGCGCGCCATCTTTTTTTGCGACGGCGCGCGGCCCGCTCAGGTGCCCGTGGCGGCGGTGGCCGTCGCGGGCGCGTGGGGCTCGATGAGGCCGTACTGCCCATCCTTGCGCCGGTAGACGATGCACAGCGAGTCCGACTCCACGTTGTGGAAGACGTAGAAGTCGTTGTTCATCAGGTTCATCTGCATCACCGCGTCGTCCACCGAGAGCGGCTTGACGGCGAGGTGGGTGGCCCGCACCACACGAGCGGAGGGGGGGACCTCGGCGGCGGGTGCCACGGAGAGGGACTTCGGCTCGGCCACCGCGGCGATTCCCGGGGTTGCCTCGTCCATGGCCTCCACGTCCGGCGGCATCTCGAACACGGCGTGGCGGACCCTGAGCTGGTTCACCAGGTCCTGACGGTGGTGCACGCGCTCCTTGCCATGATGGGTCTTCAGCTTGTCGCGGTAGCGCCGCAGCTGGCGCTCGATTTTGTCCATCGCCAGGTCGATGGACGCGTACATGTCATCGCTCTTCTCGCGCCCTCGCAGCACCCAGGCGCCGGAGTGGATGGTGATGTCGGCGTGGTGGAGGTGACGCTCCAAGGAGAGAACCACGTGGGCTTCCCCGGCCCGGTCCAGCAGTCGGTTCACCCGTTCGACCTTCTCGCGTGCGTACTCCTTGAGGGAATCCGACGTGCCGAATTGACGGAAGGTGATGTTGAACTGCATGCGTGGCTGCCTCCTAGGGTGAAAGGGGAGCTCCGTGACAGATCAGAAACGCTCTGCCCCCGCGAAAGCAACCCGCCCCCCCAGGTTCCCTCTTCCCGGCCGCACCACCCGTCCGAGGCCGGACATCCGGAAGGCACCCGGCGTCGCTGGCACGGCCCCCCATGAATGGACCGTGCCGGCGACCCTGCTAGAATCACGCGCCGCGTCAGCTCCACGAGATGTGTCGAGCGACGGTGACGCGGGTGCCCCGAGTGCCGGGGCTACTGAATCGTGATGACCCGCTCCTCCGAGTGGAACACGGCCCCTTCGCACGCGGCCACGCCCGTGCACTCCAGCACCGCGCCCGGCGCCGTCCCGCTCAGCGTCAGCAGGTGGTTGGCGACGGGAGTGTTGGCGGGGATGGTGAAGGTGACGAGTCCCTCCTCCTGCGTGGAGGGCACGGTGGCGGTGGCCAGGCCGCCCTCGCGCAGCAGGGTGACGGTGATGGGGCCGGGCACCTCCTCGCCCGGCTGCCAGCGGAACGAGTAGGCCTGCCCGCGCGCCAGCCGGTCCGCGGCCCCCGCCCCCTCGAAGGCGAAGCGGCGCTTGGTCTTCCCTCCCTGGATGATGAGGGACACGGTGCCACTGCCGTCCTGCAGGACGACCCGGGCGTCCTCGAGGGGCTCCTGCGCCCAGACGTTGGGGTCGAAGTCGAGGAAGGCGCGGGTGGGCTCGCACACGTCCCGGCCCGCGGTGTCGTTGATGCCGCCGGCCTCCAGGCGCATGGCGGTGCCATTGAGGGTGGCGGTGACGCCTTCGCCCAGGCGGGTGCAGCGGCCGCCCGCGGCCAGGGAGAAGGTGAGGGAGACGCGGTGGGCGCCGGCCGGCTCCACGCCCTCGAAGATGTCCACGTCGTTGATGGCCCAGGTGAGCGTGCGGTCCGCGAGCCCGGAGAGGCCAATCGTCTCGGAGTCATCACTGCCGCCACAGCCGGCCAGCAGGCCGAGCGCCACGAGCGCGCCGACGACGGCGCCCCGACGAAGAAAGGAGGGGGAGAGGTGCATACGTGCCGCACCCTATATCCGTCGGGCCCCGGAAACGGGAGCGCACGGCGGGGCGGGTGTCGGGTTTCAGCGGGCGAGGAAGCCCTCCAGGCGGGCCTTCACCTCGGGCCACTCGGTGTCGATGACGCTGTAGTACGCGCTGTCGCGCACGAAGCCGCCCCGCACCAGCATGTGGTTGCGGAGGACGCCCTCGAACTTCGCGCCCATCCGCTCAATCGCCGCGCGCGAGCGGGTGTTGCGCCGGTCCGTCTTGAGCTGCACCCGCATGACTCCGAGCGTCTCGAAGGCGTGGCGCAGCAGCAGGTACTTGCACTCGGTGTTGATGCGCGTGCGCCACGCCCGGCGGCCCAGCCACGTGTAGCCAATCTCCAGCGTCCGATACTCACGCTGGATGTCCAGGTAGCGCGTGCTGCCCACCGGCTGGCCCGTCTCGCGCTCCAGGATGACGAAGGCCTGGTCCGTGCCGCACTCCGCTCCCGCGAGCGCTCCGGAGATGAACTCGTCCACGTCCGCCCGGGTGCTCAGCACGCGGGAGAACCAGGTGAAGATTTCGGGCTCGCACAGGGCCGCCAGCGCCGGCGCGTGCTCCAGGCGCAGCGGCTCCAGGCGTACGGCCTGCCCTTCCAGCACGACAGGCGGGACGACGAGCGGCACGAGCTCGCGGCGGGGCAGGTCGGAATCAGACGGAGGGGAGGCGCTCATGACGCCGCACTGTGCCCCCGCGCGGACCTCCGGGCCAGGGACAGTCTCCAGGGCCGGCGGCCGTCACAGTCACGGGCCCGCCGGGAGCAAGCGCTCATGCCGGAGGACACGGCCGGGACCGGCCACCCTCACGGCCTCCACCCGCGGGAGGAGGCCCCCCTTCGTGCGAAGGGGGCACCCCGTGGCTCAGTAGTAGCGCTTGCGCTTGCTGCTGGGGAGGATGCCCAGCACCTCGCGGTACTTGGCCACCGTGCGGCGGGCAATCTCGGTGCCCTGGGCGCGCAGCAGCTCGACAATCTTCTGGTCCGAGTACGGGTTGCGAGGGTCTTCCTGCGACACCAGCTGCTTGATGTGGTGCTTCACCGCCTCGCTCGCGGTGTCCTCACCGGAGACGCGGGCGATGGACGAGTTGAAGAAGTACTTCAGCTCGAAGATGCCCTGCGGGGTGTGCACGTACTTGCTGGTGGTGACGCGGCTCACCGTGGACTCGTGCATGCCGATGTCCTCGGCCACGTCGCGGAGGATGAGCGGCTTGAGGTGGGCGATGCCCTTGTCCAGGAAGTCCCGCTGGAACTTGATGATGCTCTCGGTGACTTTGTAGATGGTCCGCTGGCGCTGGTGGATGGAGCGGATGAGCCACATCGCGCTGCGCAGCTTGTCCTGGATGAAGTCCTTCGTCTGGCCGGGGCCCACCGCGCCCGTCTTCAGCGCGTTCCGGTAGGTGCCGGAGATGCGCAGCTTGGACAGGCCGTCGTCGTTCAGCACCACCGTGTAGTCTTCCCCCATCTTGTAGACGAACACGTCGGGGGTGATGTACTGCGCGTCGTCGCCGCTGAAGTTGCGGCCCGGCTTCGGGTCCAGCTTGGGCAGCAGCTTCACCGCCTCCACCACCTCCTCCATGGGGACCTTCAGGTCCTTGGCGATGGCGGGCAGGTTCTTGCTCTCCAGATATTTCATGTGGCGCTTGATGATGAGGCCCAGCAGGGCCGCGCCCTTCTCCTTCATCCCCTGAATCTGGATGAGCAGGCACTCCTGCAAGTCACGGGCGCCGCAGCCGCGGGGCTCCAGCGACTGGATGCGGCGCAGCGTGCGCTCCGCCACGTGCATGGGCACGTCCGCCTCGTTCGTCAGGCGGATGAGCGGGTCGCCATCCACGTCCGGCAGCTTGAGGTAGCCGTCGTCATCCAGGTTGCCGAGGATGAGCATGGCGACGCGGCGCTCGGCCTCGTTCAGGCGCAGCGTGCCGAGCTGCTCCTGGAGGTGGTCGACCAGGTCCTCCTTCTTCACGAGGTTGGCCTCGAACGACGGCAGGTCGTCCGTGGCCACGTTGCCCTTGTTGGAGGCGGTGGTCGGCTCGTTGAACTGGTAGCTGTTGAGGTACTGCTCCCAGTCGATTTCGGGAGGGCCCTCGCCGTCGGCCTTGAACTCGGGGGCGGTGTCGGCCGTGGCGGCCGGCATCTCCATGTCGCGGGGCACCTCGGCGTTGTCCGCCTCCAGCGAGGCCTCGCCCGGCTCCTTATCAGCCACGTCGCCAGGCGCCTGCTCGTCTGGCTGCTCAAGCAGTGGGTTCTGCTCCATCTCCTCGCGGACCTGCTCGAGCAGTTCCATCCGCGAAAGCTGGAGGAGCTTGATGGCCTGCTGCAGCTGCGGCGTCATCACCAGCTGCTGGGCAAGCTTCAGGCTTTGTTTCAGTTCCATCGCCATGAGACGGGGCTCCCGATCTGATTCAGTCCCTTATAAACCGGGACCACAATCAAAGACCGTGCCAACGTAACAAGATGCCTGGGGTTCGTCTAGTGGGGGAAAGGTGGTCTCTTGCTTGCACAGCTCAAAATCTGCAAGGAAACCAACAACTTACACACACTCCGCGTGAGACGCGGGTGTTCACCCCACGACGCAAAAGTGGGGCCAACCCATCCTAGTCACTCGGTTGGCTGGTGGGTAGTGGTGCTCAGAGGGCCTGTTGCAGGCGGAACCGTTCCCCCAGGTAGACGGCGCGCGCCTTGGGGGAGGCGGCAATCTGGGCGGGGGTCCCCTCTTCGAGAATCTGCCCCTGTGCGATGATGTACGCACGGTCACAGATGCCGAGGGTGTCCTGGACGTTGTGGTCGGTGATGAGGACGCCGAGC
Source organism: Pyxidicoccus trucidator (assembly GCF_010894435.1). Classification (NCBI taxonomy): domain Bacteria; kingdom Pseudomonadati; phylum Myxococcota; class Myxococcia; order Myxococcales; family Myxococcaceae; genus Pyxidicoccus; species Pyxidicoccus trucidator. The sequence continues at coordinate 985,446 of NZ_JAAIXZ010000001.1, forward strand.
CCGCGCTCGCGCAGGAGGAAGATCTGCCGCTGGAGGTCGCCCACTGCGATGGGGTCCACGCCGGCGAAGGGCTCGTCGAAGAGGATGAAGCGGGGCTGGGGGATGAGGCTGCGGGCAATCTCCGTGCGGCGGCTCTCGCCACCGGAGAGGTCCCCGGCGAACGACTCGCCCACGTGCGTGAGACCGAACTCCTCCAGGAGTGCGTCGGCGCGCTGCTCGCGGGCGCGCTTGTCCAGCCCCTTCTGCAGCTCCAGCACGGCGAGGAAGTTGTCGCGCACGGTGAGCTTGCGGAAGACGGAGGCTTCCTGGGGCAGGTAGCCCACGCCCCTGCGCGCGCGGCGGTGCATGGGCAGGTGGGTGAGGTCCTCATCGCCCACGCGCACCCGGCCGCCGTCCGGCGTCACCAGCCCCACCACCATGTTGAAGCTCGTCGTCTTGCCTGCGCCATTGGGGCCCAGCAGGCCCACCACCTCGCCGGGAGCGACGCTGAAGGACACGCCACCCACCACCTTGCGGCTGCGGTAGGACTTTTCCAGGCCTTCGGCGAAAAGCTTCGCGCTCACTTCGACGTCCCTTTCTGGGCGGGCGCGGGCTGCGCCGCCGGAGTCCCCGGAGTCACCGGAGCCTGGGTGGAACGGCCAGGAGTGCCCGTCCCCTTCCGGCGGGGCGTGGGCGTCTGCGAGGGCGGGGGCTCGAAGATGATGACGGCGTTCTCCACTTCGAGCCGCTCGCTACCCAGGGTGAGGCGAACCTTCGTCCCCCTCATGTACGTGGTCCCCTGGCGGGCCTCCGGGGAGCCAGTCACGACGAGCACGCCGCTGGACACGTCGTACTCGGCGCGCTCGCCTCGGGCCATGCGGTCGCCGTCCTCCGCCTGCACGCCGCCGGTACACACCACGCGCGTCACCACGCGGGGCTGGGTGTAGTAGGCAGTCATCCGGTCGCACCGCAGGTCCATCGTCCGGTGCTTCGCCTTCACGTTGCCCGTGAGCACGGCCTGCGTCTTCTCGCCGGTGATGAGGTCGGCGGAAATCTGCACCGGCTCCTTGATGTCCACCGGCGCCAGCGAGCTCGAAGGCCGCGCGGCCGCGGGCGGAGTCCCACCGTCGGCGGGAGCCGGGGCCGCTGCGGCGGGCGCGGGTTGGGCGACGAAGAAGGCCATCACGAGGAACTCAATCACTCTGCCGCTCCCAGCACGGTTTCCACCGAGCCTCCGAAGATGAACGTCTCCTCCCGGGTGGACAGCTCGAAGCGGTCCGCCCGGAGCCGGTAGTCAGGGCCCCTCACCTTCACACCCTCGTTGCCGCTCGCCTGCCCGGTGTTGGCGTCGTACGTCAACCGGGGCGTCTCGACCACCATGCCTTCCTCCGTGCGGATGACGACGCCGCCAGAGGCCACCAACTGCTTGGACGCGAGGTTGCCCTCCATATTCGGAGCGCTCACCTCCATGCCCCCCGAGGTGCCCGCCGGGCCCCTCACCGAGCCCTGTCCAGGAGGCACCTTCAGCGTGGCGTTGGTCCCCTGCACGTCGCCCCCGGCGCGCTGGTAGGTGAGGCGCTCGGCGGTGCCGGAGAGGGTGACCTGCTCGCCCTGGTAGGACCTCAGGCGCGCGCCATACAGCACCACTTGAGGTGGTGGCTCCTCCTGGGGGCCCTCGGCGCGGGGACGGGGCGAGCAGGCGGTGGCGAGCAGCAGGGCTGCGAAGCAGGCGGCGGTCAGTCGCGGCACGGGCCTCTCCTTATCACCGGGCCGCGGAGGGCGCCGCCTCGGGACGCGTCTTCCAGCGCTGGTGCATCCACACCCACTGCTCGGGCGTGCGGCGGATGGCGGCCTCGATTCGCGCGGACAGGGCCGTGGTGAGCTCCAGGGCCGCGGCCTCGCGGTCTCCTGTCTGGGGCACCGGCACCTCTTCCATGGACAGGTGGTACCCACCCTCCACGCGGTGGCAGAAGCCCGTCACCACGGCGGCGCCGGTGCGGATGGCCAGGTCCGCCGCGGCGCGGGGCGTGGCCGCCAGCTGTCCGAAGAAGGGCACGAAGAGCGACTGCACCCGCGTGTCCTGGTCGATGAGGATGCCGAGGATTTCGCCGCTGCGCAGCGCGCGCAGCATGGCCCGCGCGGCGCCCTCCTGGCCGCGCCAGATGCTCCGCACGCCGCCGCGCGCGCGGAAGCGGCCCACCATTTCCGTGAGGCGGGGGTCCGTCGTCTCCTTGGCGATGCTCTGGCTGGGGTAGCCCGCGCGCGCCACGCGGCGGGCGAGCAGCTCCCAGTTGCCCACGTGTCCGGAGACGAAGACGACGCCCTTTCCGCGCGCCAGGGCCGTCTCCAGCACGCGACGGTCCCCCTCCGGCCAGGCCACCAGGCGTTCCAGCCCCCGGTCCAGCGCGCCGGTGCAGGCCACCTCCAGCGCGGCGGCGCCCAGGTGGCGGAAGGCGGCGCGGGCCACGGCCTGCCGCTCCGCGTCGGACTTCTCGGGGAAGGCCACGGCCAGGGACTTCAGGGCCTTGCGTCGCTCGCCACCGGCCACGGTGTAGGCCATTGCCCCCAACCGCGCGCCCAGGGCCCGGGCGACACCCAGGGGCAGGGGTTGAAGGAGCAACAGCAGCCCGCGGATGAGCAGGTAGCGGAGGAAACGCTTGAGGCGCTTTGCTAAGGGAGGACGCTCCACGAGGCGTTCAATATCCCATGCGCGAATACAACTTCGACGGACTCGTCGGCCCCACCCACAATTATGGCGGCCTCTCGCCCGGCAACCTGGCGTCGCAGAGTCACGTCGGTGAGCCGAGCCACCCCCGGGAGGCGGCGCTCCAGGGGCTGGAGAAGATGCGCTTCGTGTCCGGCCTCGGCGTGGGGCAGGCGGTGCTGCCGCCCCAGCCGCGCCCGTCGCTGCGAGCCCTGAGGGCGCTGGGCTTCACCGGCTCGGACGAGGAAATCATCACCCGCGCCGCGCGCGAGGCGGAGCACCTGCTGCGGCTGACGTCCAGCGCCTCCGCCATGTGGACGGCCAACGCGGCCACGGTGGCGCCGAGCACGGACGCGGCGGATGGCCGGGTCCACCTGACGCCGGCCAACCTGTCGCAGATGTACCACCGCGCCATCGAAGCGGAGACGACGCACTCGGTGCTGGGCGCCATCTTCTCGAGCGAGCGGCACTTCACGGTGCACCCGCCGCTGCCGGGCAGCGGCCACTTCGCCGACGAGGGCGCGGCCAACCACACCCGGCTGGCCACCCCGGGGCACCCCGGCGTCCACCTGCTGGCCTGGGGCCGCAGCGCGTGGCAGGACGTGCAGGGCCCGAAGCGTTTCCCGGCGCGGCAGACGCTGGAGGCGAGCCAGGCGCTGGCACGGCTCCACAAGCTGGACCCGAAGCAGGTGCTCTTCCCGCAGCAGAACCCGGACGGCATCGACGCGGGTGCGTTCCACACGGACGTGCTGGCGGTGGGCAACGAGCGCTTCCTGATGCTGCATGAGCTGGCCTTCGTGGACCACCCGGGCCTGCTCCAGGTGCTGCGTGAGAAGCTGGGCCCGGACTTCCGCGCGGTGGTGGCCAGCAGCGCGGAGCTGCCTCCGAAGGACGCGGTGAAGTCCTACCCGTTCAACTCGCAGGTGCTGACGCTGCCGGATGGCACCATGGCGATTGTCGCGCCGATTGAGAGCCGGGAGACGCCCGCGGCGCGCCAGTTCCTGGAGCGCGTGGTGGCCGAGGACACCCCGGTAAAGGCGGTGCACTACCTGGACGTGCGCCAGTCGATGAACAACGGCGGCGGCCCGGCCTGCCTGCGCCAGCGGGTGTGGCTGACGGACGCGGAGCGCAAGGCGATTACCGCGGATGTCTTCTACACGCCGGCGCTGCATGACTCGCTGGCCGCCTGGGTGCGGCGCCACTACCGCGAGGTGCTGCGGCCCAAGGACTTGCAGGACCCGCAGCTGGTGCGCGAGACGATGAGCGCGCTGGACGAGCTGACGCGCCTGCTCAAGCTGGGCAACGTCTACGACTTCCAGCACTGAGTCGGGCGTCCATGCTCCCCTGCCCTACTGGCGGCCCGCCGGGCCGCCGCAGGGTCGGAGTGGCCACGAGGGAAGCAGTCGGCGTCCGCGCCCGATGGTCGGACACGGCCGGGGTCACCACCTTCTCTGACAAGGAGGTGACATTCCCAATGATTCCGGAATCCATTCAGCACTACCTCCGTCGAAACCGCGTGCGCTTCGAGCGCTACTGGCACCCCCACGCCGTGAGCGCCCAGGAGCTGGCGGAGGCGCTGCACGTCTCCGGCTGGCGCGTTGCCAAGTCCGTCATCGTCATGGCGGACCGGCAGCCCTGGATTGTCGTCGTGCCCGCGGCGGGCACGGTGGACCTGCACAAGGTCCGCGACATCATCGGTGCCCGCAACGTACGGTTGGCGACGGAGTCCGAGTTCTCCAGCTACTTCCCCGACTGCGAGGTGGGCGCGGAGCCCCCCTTCGGCGAGCTGTACAAGCTGCCCGTGGCCGTGGACGAGTCCCTCAGCCTGACGGAGCGCCTGCTCTTCCGGGCGGGCTCCCACGAAGAGGCCCTGGAGATGCGCTTCCAGGACTTCGCCACGTTGGAGTGGCCGCTGGTGGCCGCGTTCATCCAGGCGCCGCAGCGCCAGATGGTGAGCACACCCCAGCCCCAGCTGGAATCCCACGCGCCCGCCTGAGGCATCCCGGGCGGGCGGCTACCGCGTGTCCGACGCTTCACCCGCGCCGCCCGTATTGCCCAGCAGGTGCTCCAGTTCCTCGGCTCGAGGGTCTTTCGAGAGCTGCTCGCGGCGCGTGTCCACCCGCGCCCGCTCCGCGGACTCCAGCCGGGCCACCCAGGCCTCGGCGTCCTTGCGGGCGCTGGCGGGCAACAGGCGCATGCCCTCGTGCACCGAGCGCGCCGCCGCGTCATACCGCCGCAGGGCCTCCTGCGTGCGCGCCACCGCGAACCACGCATCCGGCCCGGGGGCCAGCCGTGCCGCCGTCTGCCGGCGCTCCACCGCGCTGGACAGCAGCCCCTCGCGCTCCAGGCACGCCGCCTCCAGTGACAGCAGCCGCGCCCGCTGCGCGTAGTCCGTGAGGAAGGGGGATACCGCTTGCAGCGTGTCCTTCGCTCGCCGCGTCAGCCCCGCGTCCAGCTGCCGCGCGGCCAGCGTGAAGGACAGCTCCACGTGGCCCGGGAAGCGCGCCAGCAGCCGCTCCAGCGTCTGGAGCGCCTCCTCACCCCGCCCCTGCGCCCGCAGCACCTCCGCGCGCAGCAGGTGCGTGTCCAGCGCGTCGGGCTCGCGGCGCTCCACCTCGGCGCAGGCCGCCTCGGCCACCGGCAGCTCGCCCTTTCGCAGCCGCAGCCGGGCCTCGCGCGCCCACAGGGTCGCCAGCCCCGCCCGGCCCTCGAAGTGCTCGCGCGCCCAGCCCGAGTAGGCCAGCGCCAGGTCCATCCGCCCCGGCATGCTGCCCAGCGCGTCCAGCAACCGCACCGCCACCTCGGGCGAGTCCGGCGTCAACGCGACCAAATCCTCCAGCGAGCGCGCCAGGCGCAGCGCCTCGCCCTGGAGCGCCCCCAGGTCCCCGGCCTCGTACGCCAGCCGGTACTCCAGGAAGCCCTGGGAGCCACGCCCCAGCGTCAGCAGCGCCCGCGCAGCCACCCGGTGCGACACCGCGTCCACGGGCGACAGGTAGAGCGCGCGGTTGACGAAGGCCAGGGACTGCTCCGCCCCCTCGCGCCCCCGCGCCGCGTACGCCGACGCCACCAGCCGATAGAGCAGGTAGTCCGACGGGTGCCTGTCGATGAGCGCCAGCCCGCGTGAGCGCACGTCGGCCTCGGGCGCTCGCGCGGTGACGAGCCCCGCCAGCTCCGCCTCCGCGTCCGACAGGTGGTGACGGCCGGGCACCAGCGCCACCAGCCCCAGCCCCGTCAGCGCCACGCCCGTGCCCAGCACCCAGGCGGAGGGCTTCAGGCCGCCCGGCTTCCCGGCCGCACGCTGGCGCGCGCGGGGACGTGCCACCGAGGCCAACACCACCAGCGCCGCCACCGCGCACGCGGGCAGCTCCAGGCTGAAGTCGAAGAGGTCATGCAGCGCCAGCGCCGCCACGCCCGCGAGCGACGCCAGCTCCAGCGCGTCCAGCCCCTCGCTGCGCAGCAGCCGCGTGAAGCCCCACACCGCCAGCGCCAGCAGCACGAGGCCCGGCACGCCCAGCTCCACCGCCCCTTGCAGCACCGCGTTCTCCGGGTGCGTGAGGGTGTTGGGGTTGGGCTCGGACTGGTAGCGCGGGAAGGCCGCCTCGAAGGCGCCACGTCCCATGCCCAGCACCGGGAAGGCCCGCGCGGCCTCCGCCATCATCGGCCACAGTGAGACCTTGGAGTGGCGCAACTCCTCCACGCTGTCCGCGCTGCGAGCCTCCACCCACAGCCGGTCCGCCGCCGCGTACGCGCCCACTCCCAGCACGGCCAGCAGCGCGACCAGCGCGGCGGCGCTCCGGGCCCAGACGGGCGGAGCGCGCCCCACCGCCTCGCGGCGACGGCGCAGCAGCAGCAACGCCAGCAGCGCCTGCCCGAAGACGAAGAAGGCGATGCCTCCGCGCGACAGCGACAGCACCACGCCCAGCCCCCCCGCTCCCGCCGCCAGCGCGTATGGCAGCGCACGCGAGCGGGGCCGCGTGGTGAGCGCCAGCCCCAGCGCCACCGTGGAGGACAGCCCGAGGAAACCCGCGAGGTGGTTGGGGTTGCCGAAGGGCGTCACCAGCGGGGGCCGCGCGTGGACCCATGACAGCAGGCCGAAGAGGGACTGCACGCCCAGCAGCGAGTGGCCCAGCCCCACCACCGCCAGCGCCGCGCCGGTGAAGGCCAGCACCGCCAGCAGCCGCTCCCGGCTGGGGCGCGCGCGGCACACCTGCACCGCCGCGAGGAAGGCCAGGAGGTACGCCACGTGCTTCGCCAGCTCACGCCAGGTGGCCGGCGGGTCCAGCGACACGGGCCGCGCGCCCTCCAGCCCCAGGGGCACCAGCGCGAACTCCCGCAGCGCCGCGGCCTCGGGGCTCAGCACGCCCAGCACGCCCGCCGGCAGCGGCATCAGTTGCAGCGCGCACAGCGCCGCGCCCGCCGCCAGGGGCACCGCCAGCAGTGGGAAGCGCAGGGACTGGCCCTGTCGTCTCGCACCTACCGCCGCCAGCACCGCCGCCGCGCCGGAGAGCGCCACCAGCGGCCAGAGCACCCAGCGCGCCGCGCCACCGAGGGCCACGGGGCCGAGCACGACGAGCGACGCCAGCGCCGCTTCGGCGAGCAGGGTGAATCGGGACGTGCCGCGGTGTGGGTAGGACATGCTCGGGGGCGGGGGGCGCTGGAGTATGTCACGGCCCGAAACGACCGCCCGCTTCCCGCCCCCACTCCCGGCCGCAAAGGGACCGGCCGTGCGTGGGGCGGCGCGTCAGAAGTGCAGGCCCACCAGGGGGAGCGTGGGATGGGGCCGCCACCGGCGCGCCTGCAGCGTGCTTCGCGCGTCGCGGCGGGTCTTCAAGTCGCGCAGGTCGTCCTCCAGGCGGATGCGCTCGCGGATGAGCTCCTCGCGGCGGGCGCGGTTCGCGCTGGACTCCCGCGAGCCGGTGACGAGGCCGCCGACGAGCAGCCCCACACCCACCGCGCCCGTCACCGACAGGCCCGTGCCGAGGCCCACCAGCGTGGACCTGTCATCACTGTCGTCCGCGTTCAGTCCGATGATGATGAGGGGGATACCAATCAGCAGCAGGGGCGACAGCACGTAGCCGAAGTACGCCATCACCAGCGAGCCGATGGGGAAGTTCACGTCGATGGAGCGAATCTCGCTCTGGAGCAGCCCCACCTGGCTTGTCAGGTCCTGGATGCGCGCTTCCAGCTCCGGGTCCATCTGCGGCGCGGCGGGAGGCTCGGACGGAGGCGCGGGCGGCGCGGCCTCCGACGGCGCGTCCGGCGGGGCCTGGGCCACCAGCAGGCGCGCGGACAGGTAGCGCCCGGACAAGAGGGCCTCGGCGGCCCGCGGGGACGGGGACGGGGAAGCAGGCGCGGCGGTCAGCAGGACGGCGGCGACGAGCGACAGCATGGGCGGGTCCTCCCGGGAGTGGGGCAGGCGGGCGACCCTAGCATCCACCCCGGTACGACTGGCATCGCGGACGGCTTGCATCCAGGGGTCCTTCTGGCATCTTCGCCGCACCCATGCGCCGCCTCCTCATCACCGCCGCCCTCCTGTGCTCCACCCTGTCCGGCCTCGCCGGCTGCAAGGGCGCCTGCCGCGAGCTGTCCGAGAAGCTCTGCGACTGCTCCACCAACTCCGTGGAGAAGGAGCTGTGCCTCCAGCGCGCCGCCCAGGAAGAGAGCCGCGTGGAGCCCACCGAGGAGGACGAGGCCGTCTGCGAGCAGCTCGTCGAGAGCTGCAACTGCCGCGAGGTGGAGACCGAGGCCGGCAAGCGCGCCTGCGGCCTGTCACGCTGAAGCCCCGCCCCGGGACTCAGGCCCCGGGCACCACCGGCCGCGCGGGGATGCTGGACTCCTCGTCCACCCACGGCTGTAGCGCCTTGCGCACCCTCGAGCGGAAGGGCGTCTCCACGTAGCGGTGCACCCCCACCGACGCCAGCACGCCCACGACCAGCACGAAGGCTAGCAACGTCACGGGCGAGTACACGTCCAGCGACGGCGGAAGCACCCTGGCCAGCGCGTGCGCCAGCCCCGACGCTGGGAACTGGAGGAGATAGAGCGCGTAGCTGGCCCCGCCCAGGTGCACCAGCAGCGGGCGCGACAGCAGCCAGCCCAGCGGGCCGCCCCCACGCGCCAGCCCGTACACCAGCAGCCCCGACGCGGGCGCCAGCAGCGCGTTGTGCATCAGCGGAAACGGAATCCGCGGGCCCGCCGCGCCCGCCGCCACCAGCAGCGCCGCGCCCACCGCCGCCAGCACCGCGCCGCTGCCCTGCTTCGCCCCGCCCGAGGCGCGCTCGCGCACGAAGCACCAGCCGAGCAGCACGCCGAAGACGAACTCGGGCAGGCGCAGCAGCGGGTTGAACTTGATGACCGTCAGCCACGTCGTCCAGGTGCCCGCATCCGTCGGAGCCGTCCCCTCCGGCTGCAGCCCCAGGTACAGCAGCGGCGGCACCAGCCCGAGCACCCACGCCGCGCCCAGCGCCACCGGCAGCAGCGAGGGACGCAGGCGCGGCAGCACGCGCGCCAGCCCGGGGAACAGCGCGTAGAAGACGGCCTCCACCGCCACGGACCAGCCGGGCGGGTTCCAGTAGAGCGCCAGCAGGGGAATCCACGCCTGCACCAGCGCCAGCGTGCCCAGGCCGCCGACCACCAGCTTCGCGACGGCCACCAACCACCCGTTGTCGGACACGGACGCGGCGATGGTGAAGGGCGCCGCGAGGAGGAACGTCAGGAGGTAGACGGGGTAGACGCGGGCCACGCGTGCGGCCAGGAAGGCGCGCGGCCCCGTCTCCATCCGACCGTCCCGGTCCAGGTAGTTCCAGGCGAGGACGAAGCCCGACAGGACGAAGAAGACACCCACGGCGGAGTAGCCCGCCCCCACCCAGTTGCGCAACCCCTCGGGGGCCGTGTCCATGCACGGCTTGCCGAAGTGGAACAGCACCACGTGGAGGGCCGCGAAGAAGCGCAGCCCCGTGAGCCCGTCGAGCGCCCCGCCCTGCTTCATCGACGGCCGATGCCGTAGTACGTGAAGCCCTGCTCGCGCATGCGCACCGGGTCGTACACGTTGCGACCGTCGAACACGACGGGCGACTTCATCAGGCCCTTCATCCGCTCGAAGTCCGGGTGGCGGAACTCGTTCCACTCCGTCACGACGAACAGGCCGTCCACGCCCTCCAGCGCCTCGTAGGGCACCGAGGCATAGCGGATGCGGTCACCGAAGACGCGCTTCGCGGAGTGCGCGGACACGGGGTCGTGCGCCACCACCTGCGCGCCCTTGCCGATGAGGCCCTCGATGACCTCGATGGCCGGCGCCTCGCGCATGTCGTCCGTCTTCGGCTTGAAGGCCAGGCCCCACACGCCGAACTTCTTGCCCTCGAGCGAGCCGTAGTGCTTCACGGCCTTGTTCACCAGCAGCTTCTTCTGGCGCTCGTTGGTGCGCTCCACGGCGCGCAGCAGGTCCAGCTCCAGGCCGTAGTCGCGCGCGGTGGCCACCAGCGCCTTCACGTCCTTGGGGAAGCAGGAGCCGCCGTAGCCCACGCCCGGGAAGAGGAACGGGTAGCCGATGCGCTTGTCCGAGCCCAGGCCCTTGCGCACGAAGTCCACGTCCGCGCCGACCTTCTCGCAGAGCGCGGAGATGTCGTTCATGAAGGAGATGCGCGTGGCCAGCATCGCGTTGGCGGCGTACTTCGTCAGCTCCGCCGAGCGCGTGTCCATGTAGATGACCGGGTTCTCGGTGCGCACGAAGGGCGCGTACAGCTCGCCCATGATTTTGCGGCCGCGCTCGGAGTCCACGCCGATGACGACGCGGTCCGGCTTGAGGAAGTCGTCCAGCGCGGCGCCTTCCTTGAGGAACTCGGGGTTGGAGACGACGTCGAACTCGATGCTCGTCACCTTGCTGATGGCGGCGCGGACCTTGTCCGCGGTGCCCACCGGCACGGTGCTCTTGTCGACGACGACGGTGTACTGCTTCATCGCCTTGCCAATCTGCTCGGCGGCGGCCAGCACGTACTGGAGGTCGGCGTCACCGCTCTCGCCTTCGGGCGTGCCCACGGCGATGAAGACCACCTGCGCGGTGGCCACGGCCTCCGGGAGGTCCCGGGTGAAGAAGAGGCGCTTCTCGCGCACGTTCTTCTTGATGAGCTCCTCGAGGCCCGGCTCGTAGATGGGCACTTCGCCCGCCTGGAGCATGCGGATCTTCCGCTCGTCGATGTCCACGCACGTGACGTCGTTACCCGAGTCCGCGAAGCAGGTGCCCGCGACGAGGCCGACGTAGCCCGTTCCGATGATGGCAATACGCATTGAAAGAGTCCCAGTTGGGATGTGTCTAGCGGACGACTCATACGCCGGGAGGCGCACCGAAAGGAAGCCCGTCCCCGGGGGCTGGAGGGCAGGCGGGCGGCCTTACTGGCCTGTGAGAAGCCGGCGCACCCGCTCCAGCCCCTTGAGGGCCGAAGTGCGCCCCGGGGTGCTCACCGCACCCACCACCGTCCGGTCCAGCAATTCGCGCGTAGCCCGACGCAGCGGGGGGAAGGCGGCGGTGGCGTCCGGGGCGGCCTCGGGGAAGAGGCGCGCGACGATGGCCAGGGACGTGTAGAGGGCGCGCTCCAGGCGCCACTCGGCGGCCCGGGCCAGCAGCGCGGGCACGTCCACCGGGCGCGAGTACGGGCCGCCCATGGCCTTGGCGCCGGTGATGAGCTCGCGCAGGTCCAGGAAGGACAGCCAGGGCACTTCGTACCCGTGGCGCGCGTGCTCCAGGGCCACCAGCAGCACCGCGTCCTCCAGGCTCGCGCGGAAGACGGAGGGGCCGTACATCTTCATCGGCATCGCCCGCTCGATAATGCCCGCGGCCTGCTCCCGGCGCTGGGGGCCCAGCACGTCCGAGTAGAGGAAGATGAGGGTGCGCCCGTCGGACACCGCCTTCGTGGCGCCGGTGCCCTCGGCGTCCTCCGGCTTGAAGTCGTGGTTGGCGAGGAAGCCGGCGAAGCCGTCCACGTCCAGCCGGCGCATCATCAACTGGAGCTCCGTGACGGGGCGGAAGGCGACGTGCGGGTAGAGGGAGTCGGCGAAGGCCGCCGCGCCGAACAGCACCAGCCTGCGGCCCTGAAGGTCGTCCACCATCTGCTTGAAGTTGACGAGCTTCATCACGTTGTCGTTGGCCGAGCCCTGGTAGATGGCCAGGAGCCTGTCGCGGACCCACTCCGGTACGTTGGCGCCGCCGAGCCGATACTGGAGGTTGTAGGCCGCCAGGGGCGCCAGGCCCTGGGAGATGGCCCAGTCCACGTACTCCTCCCACGGCGCGCCCCGCAGCGAGCCTCGCGGTGGGTCGAAGGAGGCAAGGACGCGGAAGGTGTCGAGGAGGCTCGGCGGCATGGGGGCCCCTTTAACGGGCCGGACGCCGGGCCTGCAACGCCCGCCTTCGTACCCCTGCTGTGTGCGCGGCCGGACACAACCGGGTAGGAATGGTGCCCAGGCGACACGCGCCAGCCCTTCGGGGTGGGTCCGGAAGGCCGGGTGGATGAATACCTCGGGGCTCGGTTCGTCTGCGGCCGGGCAGGCATCCGTGGGAGGTCTCTTCATGGGGCAGCAGGGCTGGACGGACAGACGGGCGGGCTCGTGGTGTGTGCTGGGAGCGCTCGGGCTGGTGGCGTGCAGCGGCAGCGCCCCACAGGAGCCGGCCGCCCAGGGGACGACGGCGGTGGTGGAGGCCGAAGCCCGCTGTGAGGTGCGGCCCCCCTTCGAGCCCCACTTCGAGCCCGAAGTGGAGTGGGCGTGGACGGACAGCCCGCTGATGCCCACGCACACCAACGTGGAGATGACGCCGGTGGTGGTGGACGTCAGCGGCGACGGCGTGCCGGACGTGGTGTTCAACAGCTTCGAGGGCTGGAACTTCAAGACGAACGGGGTACTGCGAGCCATCAGTGGAACCGATGGCTCGGACCTGTGGGCGGTGACGGACCCGGCCCTGCGGACGCGGGGCGCGGCGAGCGTCGCGGCGGGGGACATCGACGGCGACGGGCGGGTGGAGCTGTGCACCGTGCCGGAGAGCGCGCTGGGCCTCATCTGCTTCGAGCACACCGGCGCCTTCAAGTTCCGCGCGGATGGGCCCCGGCTGGACTGGGGCGGCGTGTCGCTGGCGGACCTGGAGGGCGATGGGTCGGTGGAAATCATCGCCGGCAACCACGTCTATGACAGCACCGGCGAGTTGAAGTGGGTGGGCAGCGACGGGGTGGGCGGCCCGCCGAACGACACCGGCCCGCTGGCGTTCGCCGTGGACCTGGACGGGGACGGGAAGCAGGAGGTGGTGAACGGCCGCTCCATCTACGGGCATGACGGCACGCTGAGGTGCACGGCCGAGGCCCTGGGCCACGGCCTGTCCGGCGTGGGCAACTTCGACGCGGACCCCGCGGGCGAGGTGGTGGTGGTGTGGGACGGCCACGTGTCGCTGATGGAGGCCGACTGCACGGTGCGCTGGACGGTGGAGCACCTGGGCGGTGGCGTGGGCGGGCCGCCGAACATCGCGGACTTCGACGCGGACGGGCAGGCGGAAATCGGTGTGGCCGGCGCGGCCTGGTACTCCGTCTTCGAGGCGGACGGGACGGTGAAGTGGCTGAGACCGACGCAGGACCACAGCTCCAACCGCACGGGCTCGTCCACCTTCGACTTCGAGGGCGATGGCCGCGCGGAGGTCGTCTACGCGGACGAGACGGCCCTGCGCATCCATGACGGCGCCACCGGCGAGGTGCGCTTCGAGACGCCGCACAGCTCGTGCACCGCGTATGAGAATCCGGTGGTGGTGGACGTGGACGGTGACGGCAACGCCGAAATCGTGGTGGCGCAGAACACCGCGTGCGACTTCGGCCCGTTCCACGGCATCCGCGTGTTCAGGGACAGCAAGGACGGCTGGGTGAACACACGGCGCATCTGGAACCAGCATGCGTACTCCGTCACCAACGTGGAGGAGGACGGCTCCATCCCCGCCCGCCCCGCCACCAACTGGCTCACGCCGGGGCTCAACACCTTCCGCACCAACAGCCAGGGCACGGGCACCGTGAAGCCCTTCGCCGCGCCGGACCTGGTGGTGGACGCGGTGTCCGCCACGTGTGACAGCGCGGGCGGCGTGACGCTGGGGGCGCGGGTGCGGAACGACGGAGATGCGGCGGCCTCGGCGGGCGTGCGGGTGGCCTTCTACCGGGGGGCCGCTGCTGACGGCACGCTGCTGGGCGTGGCCACGGTGGAGGACAAGGTGGATGCGGGGGCCGAGGTGTTCGTGGAGCTGGAGTTCGACGCGGCGCCCGGGGGCCGGGGCGAGGTGTTCGCGGTGGTGGATGACGACGGCACCGGCTCCGGGCGGGAGCTGGAGTGCCGCGAGGACAACAACACCGGCTCGGCGCTGGTGGGGCTGGAGTGCTCGGTGAACGAGCCGCCCGTGGCGGTGTGTCGGGACGTCACGGTGAGCGCGGATGCGATGTGCCGGGCCTCGGCCGGCGTGGATGACGGGAGCCATGACCCGGATGGGCAGCCGGGCCCCTTCACGGTGACGCAGGCGGCACCGGGGCCGTTTGGACTGGGGAGCCATGCGGTGACGCTGACGGCCTCGGACGGTGAGGCCAGCGCGGTGTGCACGGGCACGGTGACGGTGGTGGACACGACGCTGCCGCACATCGTCTGCCCGGCGCCTCAAGTCCTGGAGTGCACCGCGGGCGGGGCGAAGGCGTCCTACGTGGCGCGCGCGGAGGACAACTGCGGCCCGGTGACGGTGACGTGTACGCCGCCCACGGGGGCTTCCTTCCCGCTGGGACGGACGGTGGTGGACTGCAACGCGACGGACGGCTCGGGCAATGCGTGCGGGTGCGGCTTCTCGGTGACGGTGCGCGACACGCGGCCTCCTCAGCCGGGAAGCTCGGTGGGGGCGCGGCTGTGGCCGGTGGACCACCAGTACCGCACGGTGACGCTGGCCGAGTGCGCGGGCGTCGCGAAGGACGCGTGCGCGGGCGACCTTCCGCTGGAGCGCTACGGCCGGATTGTCCGCGTCACGTCGGACGAGTCCGAGGACGTGGGCGGCACCTGTGACGGCGCCACGTGCGACGACATGGACGTGCGGGTGAACGCGACGTCGGTGCAGCTCCGCGCCGAGCGCGACGACACGGGCGACGGACGTGTGTACACGGTGCACTACGTGGTGGAGGACCCGTCCGGCAACTCGGCGGCGGGGAGCTGCACCGTGGACGTGCCGCGCGAGTCGTATGGACAGCTGGTGGCGCGGGACAGCGGGCCGAAGTACTGCGTGGGCCAGGCGTGCCCGTCGGGCATGGGTGGCAGTCCGCTGTGCCCGTGAGGCCGTGAAGGCGACTGACTTCTCCGGGGCGCACCTCCATGCAGCCCTGGAGGTGAAGCCCCGGCCGCACAGCGCGCGTCAGCTCCGAGTCCGCGTCCGCACCGCGTTCCCCACCCGCCGCAGCGCATAGCGGGCCATGGCTCCAGGCCGGGGAGCCAGCAGCAGCTTCGCCGCCACCCAGGCCGGCTTGCTGCGCGCCAGCTCCGCGCCCAACAGCCGCTCGTCCGAGAAGAACCGCCCCGCCAGCACGCGCTGCCACCGGGGCGGCGCCAGCGCCGACAGCACCTCCTCGGGCACCGGCGCATCCAGCAGCCTCCGCGCCGCCTCCCAGCCATACCAGGCCAGATGCGGGAAGGCCGTCCCTCGCGCGCCCTCCACCACGCCCCGCCAGTCCAGCCCCGCCAGCGCCAGCAACTTCAAGTCGAAGACCCACGCCAGCCGCTGCAACAGGTGGTTGCTCGCGTGCAGCGACAGGTACACCGCCTCGTCCTCCGGCCGCAGCCACCGCACGCGCCGGCCCTCCACCTGCCCCTCCACCGCTCGCGCCATCAGCGCATCACCCTCCAGCGCCTGCCCCCAGCCCGCCAGCGCGCGGAAGTGCAGCTCCACCAGTCCCGCCGGCCCCACCAGCTCCAGGTGGTGCGAGTCCTCCTCGCCATGCCGCGCGCCGTCCCCCGCCCGCACCGCCAGCCCCAGCCCGGTCAGCGCCCGCACCGCCGCGTCCACGTCTCCCCGCGCCACCAGCAGGTCCACGTCCGTGGTGGCCCGCTGCAGCGGGTCCGGGTACAGCCGCTGCGCCAGCCCGTATCCCTTGAGCAGCACCGGCACCTGGCCCACCGCCGCCAGCGCGTCCAGGCTCCGCGTGAGCAGCGCCTTCACCCGCATCACCCGCGCCGCGCCCAGCAGGGACTCGCGGCGCAGCAGCGCGCTCGACTCAGGAGGCAGCACCCACCCGGCCCGCGCCACCGCGTGCTCCGCGAAACCCGCCAGCCCATGGTGCACGGCCGCGCGCACCAGCCCGTCGGCCTCCGCGTCCACCGGGGCCGCGCGCGCGGGTGCCTGGGGCCAGGACCGCAGCAACGCCCCGAGGGCGCGCGCGTCCACCGCCGTCACCGCCGCAGCGCGATGACGCGCCCGGGCTCCGGCACTTCCGGCAGCGCCTGGAGCCGCACGGCACGCTCGGCCACCGCGTCCGCCACCACCTCCAGCGCCAGCTCCTCGTCGCGGTTGATGGCCGACCGCCCGTCGCGCCACACCAGCAGCAGCGACCCGAGCACCTCCTCTTCGTCCTTCACGTCGATGCTCACCTCGAGCGGCACTCCCGCTCCCGCGGGACGCTGCGTCTCGAAGACGATGCCCTCCGTCTGCCCGTCCGACACGCGCTGGAAGCGCAGCTCCTGCCGGGACAAGTCCAGCGCCTCCGCCAGCGGCCGCACCGCATTCCACACGTCCTGCAGCGACGGAGCCAGGCGCACCGAGCGGGTGACGTCCTTCACCAGCGAGCGCAGCCGGATGTTGCGCTGCCGCACCTGCTGCACGTCGGACGCGCGCCGCAGGTCCAGGTAGCCCAGCTTGCGCATCAGCACCGCGATGACCACGCCCATGCCACACAGCAGCATGGCGCTCTGCGCGCTGTTGGCGAAGTTCAGCCCCAGCGCCGTCAGCGCGAAGAGGCCGCACAGCCCGTACAGCACCAGCACCGTCGAGCGATGGCTCAGCACCATGCGGCTCATCACCCGGTGGTGGATGTGCTCCCTGTCCGCGCTGAACATCGGCCGGCCCAGCATCGAGCGCCGCACCATGGCCAGCAGCGTGTCCATGATGGGCAGCCCCAGCGCCATCACCGGCACCAGCATGGCCACCGTCGTCCCGCTCTTCGTGCTCGTCTTGATGGCCACCGCCGCCAGCACGAAGCCCAGGAACATGCTCCCCGTGTCCCCCATGAAGATGGAGGCCGGGTTGAAGTTGAACACCAGGAACCCGAGGATGGCGCCCGCCAGCGCCGCCATCAGCAGGCACAGCAGGATGTCCCCCCGCGACAGCGCGAGGATGAAGTTGGTGCCCACGCCGAAGAAGGCCACCCCGCCCGCCAGCCCGTCCAGGCCGTCGATGAGGTTGAGCGCGTTGACGACGCCCACCACCCACAGCACCGTGAAGGGCAGGCTCAGCGCGCCCAGCGTCAGCTCCGGACCGAAGGGATTGGCGATGACCTCGATGCGGAAGCCCAGCGCGTAGAGCCCCAGCGCCACCGAGAGCTGCACGGCGAACTTCAGCCGCGCGCCCGAGCCCCTCAGGTCGTCATACAGCCCCAGCGCCGCGATGACCGCGCCGCCGATGAACAGGCCCGCCACCAGCTCCCGGTGCGAGCGGAAGTTGTGCCCCACCCCCGAGTCCACCAGGAACAGCGCGCACAGCGGCGCGAAGAAGCCTCCGACGATGCCAATCCCTCCCAGCCGCGGGATGGGGCGCACGTGCACCTTGCGACTGGAGTTGGCCTGGTCCAGCCACCCCCACGCCACGGCCCGGTTGCGCACGAGCAGCGTGAGCACCAGGGCCACCATGAGGGAGACGAGGAACGCGACGAAGAAGGTGATCATTCGAGTGTGCTGCCCGACATCGTGACGGCCCCTGGCTCGGCGCGTCAATGCGCGGCACGGTGTGATAACAACCAGACCCTACGCTTGCTTACCCAGCCACCAACCCTGCGAAATTCGAGGCTTTCAGTGCTGGCGGAGAAGTGCCTCGTAGAGAGACAGCGTGCGGGCGGCGATGCCCCGCCAGGTCATGCTCCGCACCTCGGCCTGGGCGGCCGTGCGCAGCGCCAGCAGTCGCTCACGGTCCTCCGCCAATGAGCGCAGCGCACCCACCAGCGCCGACACGTCGCCAATGGGGATGAGCCGCCCTGTCACTCCCTCGCGCACCACCTGGAGCGCCACACCCACAGGAGATGACACCGGCGCGAGCCCACAGGCCATGGCCTCCACCAGCGCCATGCCGAAGCCCTCCGCGTGGCTGGGGAAGAGCAGCACCTCCTCGTCCGCCAGGTGTCGGGGGAGCTCGGCGTGGACGTACCGCGGCACCACGCGGAGCCGCTCGCGCACGGCGGAGGGGAAGCTCGCCAGCACCTCGTCCTCTCCCAGCCCCGTGCCGTACAGCGACAGGCGGAAGGGAACGCCGCGCGCGGAGAGCCCGGTGGCGACTGCAACCACGTCGTCACGTCCCTTGCGCTGAATCCAGCTCCCCACGAAGGCCACCCGCAGGGGCGCGCTGTCGCTGACGGCGTCGCGGGTGCCGCTCGGCGGTGGCAGTCCGAGGAAGGCTTCGTCCAGGCCATGCGGGATGACGCTCAGCCGGTCCGCGGGGAGGCCCAGCCGCTCGCGTGAGAAGGCGGCGTCCTCCTCGTTGAGGAGCACGGTGTGGTCCGACAGCAACAGCGACTGGCGCACCTCCCAGAGGCGGAGGCCGCCATGGTACAGCGGGTACTTCCAGCTCAGCCGGGCGCGCCCCTCGCGAGCGTCGGCACGGAGGTGCTCGGACACCACGTGCTCCAGCCCGTGGCTGCGCGTCACCAGCGCATGGCGGGCGCGCGCACCGGGACGGCCCATGCGCGCCCAGGGCCACGCGTCTCCGGTGGTGATGTCCAGCACGTCGAAGCGGGCGGCCTCGCGCGCCAGCCACCGCGCAAGGCTCCAGGGGAAGCGCACGCCATGCCAGACGGTGTACCAGTCCCGGGTGGGGAAGGCCTCGTGGTAGCTGTAGTAGTCCACCTCGCAGCCCAGCGCGGACAGCGCCTGGCCCAGCGCGAGCGTCACGCCCGGGGCGCCCAGGTCCGGGTCCAGCGGATGGTGGATGCCGAGGAGGACTCGCATGAGCGGGGTGCCTTCTAGGCCATCGCGCCGCGCCCTGGCGACTTCTTGTTCCCTCCTTTCCTCCGGACGGCCGCCCCCCTGGTTGCTATTGACGCGCGAGCGCCCCGGAAGACAATGGCCGGCCCGCTGCCGTGGGCCGCGCCCTCATGTCCCCTTCCCTCCGCCCCACGCTGCAGGCGTGCCTCGACAGCCGCCGCAACAACCTCGACTTCCTCCGCTTCGCGGCCGCGTCGGGCGTCATCCTCAGCCATGCCTTCCCCCTGGGCGAGGGCCGCGGCACCGTGGAGCCCCTGGACCTCTTCTCGCGGGGACAGCTCTCGCTCGGCCGGCTGTGCGTGGCGGTGTTCCTGGTCATCAGCGGCGTGCTCATCACCCGCAGCTGGGAGCGCACGCCGGACCTGGCGCGCTTCACCTGGGCGCGCGTGCTGCGCATCTTCCCGGGCCTGGCGGTGATGTTGCTGCTCACCACGCTGGTGCTGGGCCCGGCCTTCACCACCCTGCCGCTGCGCGACTACCTGCTGTCCGCGGACACGCACCTGTACTGGCTGCGCAACCTCACCCTGGTGAATCCCCAGTGGGAGCTGCCCGGAGTCTTCGAGTCCAGTGCGTACTCGAAGGCCGTCAACGGCTCGCTGTGGACGCTGAAGTACGAGGTGGGCTTCTACCTGCTGACGCTGGGCCTGGGGCTCGCCGGCCTGCTCCGCAAGAGCATGGTGGCCGTGGGCTGGGTGGGCGCGGCGGTGGCGCCCTTCGTCACCGGGCGGCTGGGCTTCTGGCCGGAGCTCTACCTGTACTTCGGCGGCGGCGTGGCGCTGTACCTCTGGCGGGACAAGGTGCGGATGAGCCCGTGGCTGGCGCTGGCGTGCACGGTGGGGTGGCTCGCCCTGACCTGGCTCGGGTATGGCCGCATCGGCACGGGGCTGTTCGGCTCCTATGTGGTGCTGTACCTCGCCTTCCTGCCGGCGGGCCCGCTGGCGCACTTCGGGCGCCGCGGTGACTTGTCCTACGGCGTCTATGTCTACGCCTTCCCCGTGCAGCAGGCCGTCACCGCGCTGCTGGGCGGGCGCACGGAGTGGTGGGTGAACGCGGCGGTGTCCTTCCCCGTGGTGGTGGCGCTGGCCGCGCTGTCCTGGCATGGGGTGGAGAAACCGGCGCTGACGCTCAAGGACCGGCCGCCCGCGTTGCTCCGGCGGCTGCGGTTCGGCTCACGAGCCGCGATGCAGGGTAACGGATGATGAAGGCCCCCATGATGCGACTGAGAGACTTGCTGACGCCCCTGAGCCGGCTGCGCTACCTGGCCTGGCGTGCCCTGCCGCTGGGGCGACGGCTGACGGTGCGCCTGCGCTCGGGTGAGCGCCTCATGCTGCGGCCGCTCCCCGCCACGGACCTGGACACCGCGTTCGAGTTGTTCGTCGCCGAAGTCTATCGCCCGCCCTTCCCGGTGGAGCCGGACGCCACGCGCCGCATCGTCGACGTGGGCGCCAACTGCGGCCACTCGCTCATCTTCTGGGGCCGGCAGTATCCCCGCTCCCACGTGGTGGCCTTCGAGCCCCACCCCACCCACCTGGACCTGCTGGAGCGCAACGTGGCGCTCAACGCGCTGTCCGGCCGGCTGACGCTGCACCGCGCGGCGGCGGGAGTCAGCGCGGGCGAGGTCCAGTTCCTCGACGCGGAGAACCGCTCCTCCATCGTGGACGCGGCGTCGGGGCCGACGCTCCGCGTGCCGCTGGTCGACTTCTTCGACACCGTGGGGCCGGAGCCCATCGACCTCCTCAAGATGGACATCGAGGGAGGCGAGTACCCGCTGCTGAAGGACCCGCGCTTCGCCCGACTCCAGGTCCGCACGCTGGTCATGGAGTGGCACCGCACCTCCGAGCACCCGGACGGCAAGGCCTGGTGCGAGCGCGCCCTCGCGGAGATGGGCTACGAGGTCCGCGCCGGCATCTGGACGGGTGAGGAGAACGGACTGCTCTGGGCCCGTCGTCAGGAGGCCCACGGATGAGCACGGCTGGTGTGACGCTCGTCATCCCCACGTACAACGGGGCCCGCCGCATCGAGGACCCGCTGCGCGCCCTGCTCGCGCAGGAGGCCCGGCCCGAGTCCTTCGAAGTCGTCGTGGTGGACAACAACTCGAAGGACGGGACGGCCCAGGCGGTGGAGACGAGCCCGTCCGCGGCGGGCCTTCGCCAGCGCGGCGTGGACGTGCGGGTGGTGCAGGAGACCCGGCAGGGGCTGCTCTTCGCGCGCCTGCGCGGCATCCACGAGGCCCGCAGGGACATCGTGTGCTTCCTGGACGACGACAACGTCCCCGAGCCGAACTTCGTCACCGACGGGCTCGCGCTCTTCGAGGACTCGAAGGTCGGCGTCGTCGTCTCTCGGCTCTTCCCCCGCTACGAGGTGCCACCCCCGCCCAGCATCGGACGCCGCGAGCACCTGCTGGCCATCAACCACCGGATGGGCGACGCCGTCGTGGACTTCGGTGCCCGGCCCACCCTCGCGCCGACCATCGGCGCCGGGCTGTGGCTGCGCCGCGCCGCCTTCCTGGAGTCCGTGCCGTGGCAGACCCCCGAGCAGCTCATGCCGGACCGGCTGGGCACGCGCCTGCTGAGCGGTGGGGACATCGAGTTCGGCTACCTCCTCGGGAAGGCCGGCCATGAGCGCCGCTACGGGCCGACCCTGAAGGTGTGGCACATCATCCCGCGCTCGCGCTTCGAGACGCGCTACTTCCTGCGGCTCATCGTGGGCGTGGTGCGCAGCGAGCAGACGCTCGAGGCGCGCTACCTGGGCCGGCGCTTCCAGGGGCTCGCGCGGCTGAAGGCCTGCGCGCGGCTGGTGGGCGCGGGCATCGCCAGCCCCGCCCTGGCGCTGCGAGGCGACCCGGTGCGCGAGGTGCTCTTCGTGCTGGCTCGGCGCTGGGCGCAGGTCCAGGGGCCGTACACCCACCTGCGCTGACCGGGGCCCGCGACTGGCACGCGAGCCCACCGCTCAAGCGGCGCGCGGGACGACCTTGTCGGCGACTTCCTTCGTGGTGAAGCGGTCCTTGAGGCGCAGCAGGGGCCGCTCGAAGCACCGCCAGGACACGACGGTGAGCGCCAGCAGCACCGCGTACTCGAACAGCAGCGCGAGCGCGGTGGCCACGACACTCGAAGGAATGAGGCGCTGGAAGAGGGGCCGCGAGTAGTGGGCCCCCACCGGGAAGACGAGCGCGTGGAACAGGTAGAGGCCGTAGCTCACCTGCCCCATGAAGCGCAGCGGCCTCCACTGGAGCACGGCGTCGAGCACCCGGACACGTCCGGTGAGCACCCACCCCAACAGGCTGGCGAAGCCCGCGGTCCACAGCGTGTACACCCCCGCCACCAGCAGCGTGCGGAGCTGCGAGCCACCCGCGCCGACGAGCGCCTCCGGCGTGTGGATGGAGTGCCCCCGGTTGAAGAAGACCGTGACGAGCCCGAAGGCCGTGAGCAGCGCGGGCACCGCGAGGCGCCGCCCCCACCGCTCCAGGCGCTCCGCCGTGTGCTGGCCGTCCACCACCCCCAGCGCCAGCAGCCCTCCGAGCGCCAGCCCATCCAGGCGGAAGAGCGGGAAGGTGTAGACGCGGAAGGGCGAGACACCCTCCAGCAGCGCGGCATAGCGCGCCACGGGAGACAGCAGCACGCACGCCCACAGCAGGACGCGGAGCTGCCGGGGCTTCAGGAAGAACACCAGGAGCGGCCACACCAGGTAGAACTGCTCCTCGATGGCCAGCGACCACGTCACGTTGAGCGGCTCGGGCCCGAAGTCCGGCAGCCAGAGGTTCTGCACGTAGAGCGCGTAGAGCGTCCACGGATACCGCTCGGAATCGAAGGCCATGGCCGGCAGCAGCAGGCCCATGACGCCGAAGACGAACGCGAGCAGCAGGAAGTACAGCGGCCAGATGCGCAGCGCGCGCCGCACGTAGAAGGTGCGGAAGTAGGCACCGCGCTCGCGCGTCTGCAGCAGGATGCGGGTAATCAGGAAGCCGGAGAGGACGAAGAAGAGGTCCACCCCCGCCCAGCCCGCCTGGAAGAGGCCGCCGAGCGACGCGGTCTGAATCTCTCCCAGCGAGTGGTAGGCAATCACCAACAGCACCGCCACGCCGCGCAGGCCGTCCAGCGCGGGAAGGTGGCCGGGCAGGCGCAGGGGCTCCGAGGGCACGGTCCTCATCTCGGGCGCGACCATAGCCGGGTTCCTTCGCGCGTCCCCATCAGGGCGCGGGAGCCTCGGCCGTCGAGGGCCCCGCCGCCCTGTCCCTACGAGCGGGCACCACGCTGAAGCGCTCGCCCGCCAGCCGGTCAAAGGTGAGCAGGCGGTAGCGCCGCAGCCACTCGGCCGCGGAGCCCGGGGCGGGTGACACGGCATCGCGCTCCGACAGCGGCAGGTACTCGCCGGAGGCCGTCTTGAGCACGTCGCCCTTCACCACCGGGACAGCGCGGGACAGCTCGGTGAGGAAGGCGAAGAAGCCGTGGGGCTTCATCCCCGCCGCTTCGAGGATGCGCGGCGTGAGCATGCCCATGCTCAGGTGGACGTCCTGCTTCGGCATCGCGAAGTTCGACCAGAGGACCACGGGGACCTCGGCCATGCGCTCGCGCTGGGTGTCCGTCCAGGGCTCCTGGAGGAACCCCGTCTCCCGATAGAGGGAGTAGTTGGGGCCCAGCATCGGCAGGTGGTCGCCGAAGACGACCAGCAGCGTCTTGCGCGGCCTCGCCTCCAGCGCCCGCACCAGCCGCTCCAGGGCGCGGTCCGCCTGTCGGAGCTTGTGCGCGTAGTTCGTCAGCAGGAGCTTGTTTTCGGGCGACAGCTCCCCCAGCACCTGGACCTCCTCCGCGCCGGTGAGCGGGAGGCTGTAGGGGCCATGGGTGGACATGGTGACGGCCATGACGAACCGGGGCCGGCCCGTGTCCTCGAGCTGCTGGAGGATGTGGTCCACGACGGCCTCGTCCGACACCCAGGGGCCCTCCAGCTTCGCGGAGGCGAAGTCGGTGAGCGGCTGGAACGCGTCGAAGCCCAGCAGCGGGTACACCACGTCGCGGCTCCAGTACCAGGCGTGGAACGGATGGATGGCCGTCGTCTGGTAGCCGGCGTCCCGGAACAGCGAGGGGAGCGCCTCGACGGGCTTCAGCACGTAGTGCTGGTACGGGAAGGCGCCATCCGGGACGAAGGAGGCCGACATGCCCGTGAGCAGCTCGAACTCCGCGTTGGCCGTGCCTCCACCGAAGGCCGGGCTGATGAGGTGGCCCGCGCTGTGGGTGGCGGCGAGCCCGCGCAGGAAGGGCAGCGGGTCCGTGCTGAGCCGCACGCCCAGCTGCGTCGGGTCCCAGAGGGACTCCGCCATGTAGATGACGACGTCGACCGGCTCGGCGGGCACGGGGGCGGGCGCCTCCGCGTCACGGCCCAGGGCGGAGCGCACGGCCTCCACCGAGTACGCGGCCCCTGGCTCCAGGCGCAGCCCCTCCCAGTTCCAGAGCAGCATCAGCGGCAGCCCGTTGACCTGGAAGTTGGAGCGCTGGTCCCACACCTGATGCATGACCCCGAAGCGGATGAAGGCCTTCGGGAGCAGGGGCACGTGCGCGAAGAAGGTGATGAGGCCGAGGTACGCCAGCGACGCCACGGCGAGGACTGCCCGCGCGCGCCCGGGCAGCGGGAAGCGGGGGCGGCCCCGCCTCACGGCGCGCACGGTGGCCACGACGGCGGCCAGCAGGACGAGGCCCGCGAGGATGGCGGCGAAGGCCCCGGCGCCGGGAAGCAGCGTGGGCGCGAGCGACGTCACCTGCCGCCACTCCAGGAAGTCCCAGGGCACCAGCGGCCTGCCGATGAGCTGGAGCTTCCGGATGTGGAGCGAGGACGTGAAGAGCAGGCCCGCGCCCACCAGGCCCAGCGCGACGCCGAGCCGGTCCGTCGCGGTCCAGAGCAGCCCCACCACGCCGGTGAGGACGCCCACGCTGATGGCCATCGACCAGAGGTTGCGCTCGTGGATGCCCTGAAGGCCCGCGGGTGAGAACGCCGCGATGGACAGCTCCGTCGCGGCGACAAGCCCGGCGGAGGCCAGGATGACGCCGAGGCATGGCCAGAGGACGGACCGCTTCTCCTGGAACGAGAGCGCCTGCGGGTTCAGTGGACGGCGTGCCAACTGCGAGCGTCTCCGGGTTGCGCGTACCGGCGTGAGGGACAGGAAGTGTGGGTCCCCACGGTCTATTCCATGAAGTGCAACGGAAGCGCAACGCAAGACGCCGGGCCGTTGCCTGACTGCTCCGTCCCCCGGGCCCCATGAGGTGGGTGCTGTCTGGGATTGCCACCGGACTCCAGGCAGCCGGGCGAGCGCGGGGCGCCGCGCTCACTTCATCGGAGGCTGCCCCAGGAGCGCCGCGCCGATGGCGCCCGCCAGTTCCCCCAGCTCCGCCACCAGCACCGGAGGCTGGCGCTCGGGGACGAAGATGTGCGGGCGCATGGCCTCGTGGATGTGCTTCGCGTAGTCGGGCCCGAGCCGCGTGCCCAGTCCGCCGCCGAGGATGACGGCCTCCACGTCCAGTAGATTGATGGCCGAGGCGAGGCCCGCGCCGAGCATCCTCACCGCCCGGTCGATGAGCCACGTCGCCAGGGTGTCCTCGTCCGCCAGCGCCTTGGACCAGATGCTGCTCGTCAGGCGGGGGCGCCCCTTCTTGTGCATCAGCTCGAAGAGCATCGTCTTCTCGCCCCTGCGCACGGCCTTGCGCGCCCTGCGCTCCATGGCCGCGCGGCCCGCGTAGGCCTCCATGCAGCCTCGCCGGCCGCAGCCGCAGCGGGCGCCTCCCGGCTTCACCACGACGTGGCCGACTTCCCCCGCCGCGCCGCGTCCGCGCCAGGGGACGCCGTTCAGCACGAGCCCTCCTCCCACGCCCGTGCCCCACCACACGCCCAGCACCGAGCGGTACGGCCGCCCCGCGCCCAGGCGGTACTCCGCGGCCACGGCCACCTGCACGTCGTTGCCGAGCGCCACCTTGCCCTCCACCAGGTCTCCCAGGTCGGCGGCCACGGGGTACGGCTCCTTCCAGCCCTGCCCCACGTTGCTGACGTGAGACAGCGTGCCCTTGTTGGCATCCACCGAGCCCGGCGCCCCGACGCCCACCCCCGCGAGCCGCTGGGGCGTCACGCCCGCGGCATGCGTGGCTTCCCGCAGGGTGCCGTACATCGCCTGCACCACGTCAGCCACGCTGCCATCTCCGGGCGTCGGATGCCGGGCATGACCGAGGACGGCGCCAGCCGTGTCGATGACCACGGCTTCAATCTTCGTCCCGCCCAGGTCGATGCCTCCCCAGACACTCGACGTGTCGGAGGAGGGCTCCTTCGTCATCTCGACGTCCACCGAGGTTGCCTTGTCCATCTCCCGCCTCCGGAGCCCCCATCCGCCCGGGCTGCCTTCCCACAAAGATGCGCAGTCCCCCGCGGGGCGGAGCGGGAGCGCTCGGAGGGCAGGGAAGCAGTCCGCGCGCCCGCCAGCAGGGCCCGTGTCGGCGACGCACGGCGCGACGGAGCCTCGTGCTGTTCGCGACAAACGCTTCCGTGACGGTTCGCACAGGCCCATCGTCGAGGCTCGCTGGGTTAGAACGACGCCTCTCAGTTGGGCTCGGGACACGGAAGGAGCACGGAATGGACCTCATCGGACAGCTCTCGCAGCAGCTCGGTGTGAACGGTACGCAGGCGCAGGGAGTGGCGGGCTCGTTGCTGAAGCTGGTGCAGGGCACGGTGAAGGAGAAGCTGGGTCCGGACGCCGCGAACCAACTGGGCAGCGCCATTCCGGAGATGGACTCCTGGCAGCAGGCGGGCACGTCGGCCCCCCAGCCCATGCCGGGCGCTGGCGGCGGGCTGATGGACGCAATCGGTGGGCTCGTGCGTGGCAACGACGGGGGCGGGGGCGGCGGGGGCGGGGGCGGCATGGGCGCCATGCTGGGTTCGATTGGTGGCGTGGCGGCGCAGGCCGGTGAGGTGGCCGCTGTCGTCTCGCTGCTGGGGCGCTTCAACATCGACGCGAGCAAGGCGTCGCTCGTGGCCCCGCTGCTGCTCGACTTCCTCAAGTCGCGCCTGGACCCGGGGCTCATCAGCAAGGTTCTCGCGGTGGTGCCGATGCTGTCCGGCGGTAGCGGCGGCGGCACGCCCGGCGGGGGTGGCGGCCTGGGAGGGTTGCTCGGCGGACTGATGGGCGGTCACTGAGCACGCCCGCCGACTCCAGGGAGGGCAGCCGGGCGAGCAGCAGCGCACGGCGCCCACCCCGGGTGCCACGCATTGTCTGGCGGAGGAGGGCCGAGGGGCTGGTACGCTGACGCGGACTCCCCTCCATGTCCTCTTCCTCTTCCGCCCCTCGCCGCGCTCCGCTCGACGCCTGCACCGGGCTGCGCTTCCTCGCCGCGATGGGAGTGGTCGGCTACCACTTCTATTGCCCGCCTTGTGAGCCGGGCGCGCCGACGTTTCTCGGCAACCTCTTCCAGGCGGGCTTCACCACGGTGAGCCTGTTCTTCGTCCTGTCTGGCTTCATCCTGGCCTACAACTACCTGGACGACCGCGGTGGCTTCGTGGGGACGAAGCGGGACTTCTACCGGGCCCGCTTCGCGCGCATCTACCCCATCTACCTGCTGGCGCTCGTGGTGGATGTGCCCTTCTTCATCCGCAGCATCCAGATGATTGAGCCCGCCGCGACGGCGGGCGAAGTGGCCCGCATCTCCTTGACGACCCTCACGCTGACGCAGGCGTGGTTGGAGCTGGGCCGGCCCACGTGGAACATCATGGCGTGGACGCTGTCGGCGGAGGCGTTCTTCTATCTCCTGTTCCCCCTGGTGGGCCCGTGGCTCGCGCGGCAGGGCACCCGGCGGTTGCTCGCGGTGGCGGTCGGGACCTGGCTGCTGGGCACCACGCCCTTCATCGCCGGAGCGGCCGTCTCGTGGTGGGGACTGGAGGGCTCCACCTCGCTCCTGGGCAGTGGCCTGCGCGCGTTCGGTCAGCTCCCCGCGCAGCTCATCCCCGTCACCCGGCTCCCCGAGTTCATCGTGGGCATCTGCCTCGGGCTGCTCTTCTGCCGCCGCACCCAGGCGGGCCGCGTGGCGGTGCGGACGGCGGGGCTGCTGGCCACCGGCGCCGTGCTCGTGACGCTCATCGTCCTGCTTCCCCCCAAGCCCTCGCCGGTGGTGCAGATGGGCCTGCTCGTGCCGCTGTTCGCGCTGAGCATCTGGCTGCTCGCGGGGGGCGTGGCCTGGAAGGGAATGCTGCTGGGCACGCGCCCGCTCGTGCTGCTGGGCGGGGCCAGCTACGCGCTCTACCTCACGCACGGCACGATGATGGGCTACGCGCTCGCGCTCAACACGCGCACCCTCGCCCTGCCCCACAACGGGGTCGCGCTGCTGCTGGTACCGGTGGCCATCGCCTGCTCGCTCGTCCTCTTCAAGGCAGTCGAAGAACCCGGGCGCGAGTGGCTCCGGCGAATCGGGCGGGCCCGACCCGCGGACGTCCCCGCGACGGGCTCCGTCTCGCGCTCCTGAGTGTGACGAGGGAGCGGTAAATCCTGAGCACCCAGGGATGGGATTGCGCCTCCACGGAGCGTTCAGGTGAAGCGTGGCTTGCGTCACTGTGCGCGGCTTGACGCCGATCTACCGTTCTGGTTCAAGGCACCGCCCCGTCGCAGCTGTCCGTGAGGAGTCGTCCTCGCAGCACACCTCCCATGTCCTTGGGAGCCGCAGGCATTTCCGCCTGCGCGGCGACGGGCACATCCGGAGACATCTTGGAACAGCTCGAGAGGGGGCCGCGCCTCGCGTGCGCCCTGGCGGTGTGCTGCGATCTTCCTTTCCAAGTGAACCCATGCGACAGCTCATCCCCATCATTTGCGTACTGTTCGCGTCGTGCAGACACTGGTCGGGGCCACAGGACCTCGCGGGCCGTCCGTTGCTCGTGTGTCACTCAAACCAGGTCGCCGGGCTCCCCCTCTGCAAGGAGGTGGGTGGCCAGTATCAACAGGCACTCGGTGTCGCGCGCGCGGATTTCGAGCAGGTCCTCAAGGGCCTTCCCACTGGCGGCGAGCAGGCTGACTTCCTGCGATGCATGAGCCAGCTGACCAGCTACAAGGTCGCGATTGGAATCCTGAATGAGGACATCCAGGTCTTCTTCATCCCAACCACCGTCTGCCTCGAGAAAGGGGACCTCATGTCGGGAGCGGGGGCGACCTACACGGTGCAGAGAAGCGACATGAAGATTCTCAACCGCCAGCTTCATGAATGACTGAATGAAGCCGTGCGTCAGCGCCCCACGACGCGCTGGCGCACGGAGGTGGCCACCGCCCACGGCGGGAAGCCCAGCACGTAGCGCCAGCGCGGCGCGGCCAGGTGGAGCGACAGGCCACGCCGGTACAGCCCCAGCGCCAGGTCCGCGCGCCGCAGCGACAGCAGCCAGTGCGACACGTGGCGGAGGTTGTAGAGGAGCATCTCCAGCCGCTCGCGCCTGCGGGCCGCGCCTCCTGGGTAGCGGCCCAGCCGCTCCTGCTCCAACTGGTACAGCGTGCCCTGGTAGCTCAGCTCCAGCGCCGAGGACGAGGAGCCTCCGTGCTGGCGGTAGCCCACCGTCACCGGCGCGCGCACCCACGCGAAGCCCGGCTCCGTACCCAGCCGGTACAGCAAGTCGTAGTCCTCGCCGTTGATGCGCTTCGGGGTGAAGCCGCCCACCCGCCGCAGCGCCTCCGTGCGCACCGCCACCACGCACGCGGTGCGCGGCGTCGCGTCCCCAGCGCTCGCCAGGTAGTCCGGGAAGCCCACCACGCGCACCGGCGCACACGTCACCCCGGC
Source organism: Pyxidicoccus trucidator (assembly GCF_010894435.1). NCBI lineage: Bacteria > Pseudomonadati > Myxococcota > Myxococcia > Myxococcales > Myxococcaceae > Pyxidicoccus > Pyxidicoccus trucidator. The sequence continues at coordinate 1,015,128 of NZ_JAAIXZ010000001.1, forward strand.
CAGCTCCTCGGGACGCGCGAAGGACGCTGCCGTGCCCATCACCACCGAGGGCCCGCCCTGCGCTCGCAGCACCTGCCGGTACGTGGCCAGCGTCCACGGGAACCACAGGTCGTCACTGTCCAGGAAGACGACGTACTCGCCGCGGGCCTCCTGGATGCCCAGGTTGCGCGCCGCGCCCGGGCCCGCGTTGCGCTGTTGCAGCAGCCGCACCCGCCCGCCATGCCGCGCCAGCGTCTCCAGCGTGTCGTCGGTGGACCCGTCGTCCACGACGAGCACCTCGTAGTCCGTCTCCTCCTGCGCGAACACCGACGCGAGGGTGTCCTCCAGCAGCCGTGCCCGGTTGTAGGTGGGGATGACGATGGAGAAGAACGGCATGCTCAGGACGGCCTCACACCCGGGCGCGCAGGCCCATCTCGGAGATGCGCAGGAAGGTGGCGAGCTGCCGCCGGTACTCCGTCACATTCGTGCGCCCGCGCAGCAGCGTCTGCGTCAGCACCGCCGCGTTGTAGGGCAGCGTACCCACCAGGATGGCCCGCATCGCCACCTCGTGCAGCCGGCCGTGGTGCTTGCGGAAGTACGCCAGCCGCGTGCGCCACAGCTCGATCCGCACCTTGTCCGGCCCCGTCACGGACGGACGGAAGGAGCGGTTCGCCAGGTGCGTAATCACCGCCTCCGGACAGAACGCCACCTCCCAGCCCGCCTTCCACGCCCGCACGCACCAGTCCGTGTCCTCGGTGTTGCCCAGCGGAGACAGCTGCTCGTCCAGCAGGCCCACCTCCGCGAGCGCCTCCTCGCGCACCACGATGCAGGCGCCCAGCACCCAGCTCACCCGGGCCTCCTCGTGCCCGTACTGCGCCGGGTCGATTTCCCGCTCCTTGAGGAAGTGCAGCGGGCGCGGCAGGAAGACGAGGTCGAAGAGCTGCCCGGACAGCGACATGGGCCGGAAGGTGCAGTTCTGGATGGTGCCGTCCGCGTTCAGCAGCCGCGCACCGGCCATGCCCACACGCGCGTTCTCGTCCATGAAGCGCACCAGCGCGTCGAACGCCCCGTCGTGGACGATGGTGTCGTCGTTGAAGATGCAGATGTAGCGGCCCCGGGCCGCGCGCAGCACCTGGTTGTGGTTGGCGGAGAAGCCCTTGCGCTCCGTGTTGAAGAGCCAGCGCACCTGCGGGAAGTCGCGCCGCATCGCCTCCACGCCCCGGCCGTCGGTGGCGTTGTCGACTATCCACACCTCGAAGGTGATGTCGCGCGTCGTCGCGTAGAGCGTGCGCAGGCAGTCGTGCAGCAACTCCGGGTTGCTGTGATTGACGATGGAGATGACCAGGTCGACCTTCTTCATCGAATCGCTCGCGTCCTTCATCACGTAGCCGGGCCCGCCGGAGCGGCCGACGCCGCCCGCCGTGCCCGGACGAAGCCCAGGATGTCCTTCAGCTCGCCGAGGAGCGACAGCGTCCCCGGCAGCCGCTCGCGCGCCAGCACCAGCACCGCGAACAGCACCGCCCCCACCAGCGCCCGCGCCAGCGTACCGGCGACCGGCATCGCCAGTGCCGCCACGCACGCTCCCGCCAGCAGCAGTCCCACGGTGACGAAGGGCTCCACCACCTGCGCCACCAGCCCGCGCATGGCCGCGTTGAGGCGCGTCACCAGCCACGCCGTCACCCACAGCTCCACCAGCCCCACCAGCAGGCCCACCGGGCCGATGCCCGCCAGCCCGAAGCGGTGAATCACCCACGTGCCCACCGCCCACCTCACCGCGCCCACCCCTACCACGACGGCCAGCCGCTCCCACGGGCGCCCGCCCGCGTTCTGCGCCGTGGCCAGCAGGCCCGTCAGCGTGGTGAGCACCACCTCCAGGCTGAACCACTGCACCAGCGCCACCGCCGGCACCCACCGCTCGCCGAAAAACAGCGGCACCACCACCGGCAGCACCAGCACCACGCAGGGAATGGCGAGCAGCAGCACCGCGGACAGCCGCCGCAGCGACGTGCGCAGGTACTCGGCGAAGCCAGCCGGGTCGTCCTGCAGGCGGCAGTAGGCCGGGAAGGCCACTCGGTTGAGGACCACGCTGAGCATCATCGGAGTGGAGGCCAGCGCCCAGGCCCAGTTGACCAGGCCCACCGCCTCCTTGCCGAGGATGCGCCCCACCACCAGCGGCACCCAGCCGGCCACCAGCGCCGCCACCAGCGGCGGGAGCTGGAACGCCAGCCCGAAGCCCAGGAGCCGCTTGAGCACGTCCAGCCGGAAGGCCCCCCGGGGCCGCCACGGCGACGCCCACCAGACCAGCACCAGCCCCACCGCCCCGCGCGCGAGGCCGCCCAGCGCCAGCGACCACGCGCCGAAGCCCAGCGCCGCCAGGGCGATGGTGGTGACCACCTGCACCACGTTCTCCACCAATTCCGCGCGGGCGATGACGGAGAAGGCCAGCCGCCGCTCCAGCGCCATCAGCGGAATCACCCTCAGCGAGGACAGGAACAACCCCAGCGCGAGCGCCCACACCATGGGCACCGCCCCGTCTCCCAGCGCGTAACCGCGCGTGAGCTGGGGCGCGAGCGCGCAGACGGTGGCGACGATGACGGCGGTGAGCGCCTGGTGGCACCAGAAGATGGTGAACGTCTCGTCGCGGGTGGGCTCGTGCGGCTGGCGCACCAGCGCGGCGCTCAGGCCCAGGTCGCCCAGGAACACACCCAGCGACGCCGCGTAGGACACGATGCCGAACAGGCCATAGTCCGCGGGGAAGAGCAGCCGGGACAGGAACAGCGCGCTCACCACCCGCAGGCCCTGCGAAGCCAGGGTGCGGGCCGCCAACACGAACATGCCCTTCAGGGCACGGGCCTTCACCTCTCCGGTGCTGACTTCGGGTACAGCGGTCTCGGTCATGGTCCTGGTCGGTCCGGCCGGGCAGTGGCTCAGAGCCGCACGGCGCGAGCAGGGGGCGAAATGCTACCGGCGGCGCCCCAGGCCCACAAGCAACGCGAGGGCCTCGCGCGAAGGTTGGAGGCTCGCCTGCCGTGCGCCCCTGCCTGCCTGGACGCTCGCGCGCTTGTTGCGAGGGTGGAGTGCCAGGGCTACGGTCCGCCGCGCATGCTCCCTGGCGGCAATATCTTCCAGTTCCTGAAGCGCGAGGTGCTCGTCGGCGAGCACCAGGTCCTCCGCCGTACGCTGAAGGAGGCGCTGGTCGGCACCTGCGACAGCGTGCTGGACATCGGCTGTGGCTCGCACTCGCCACTGCAGAGCTTCTCGCACCTGATTCCGCGCACGGTGGGCATCGACGGCCACCCGGCGAGCATCGAGCGCAGCCGCGCCGCGGGCATCCACCGCGAGTACCACCAGATGGAGCTGATGGACGCGGGCAAGCGCTTCGGCCCGAAGAGCTTCGACGCGGTGGTGGCGCTCGACGTCATCGAGCACTTCGAGAAGCCCGACGGCTTCCGGCTGCTGGAGATGATGGAGTCCCTGGCGCGCAAGCGCGTCATCATCTTCACGCCCAATGGCTTCCTCCCCCAGGACGAGTGGGACAGCAACGTGCACCAGGTGCACCGCTCCGGCTGGGAGGTCTACGACTTCGAGCTGCGCGGCTACCGCGTCACCGGCATGAGCGGGTGGAAGCCGCTGCGCGGCGACTACGCGCTGCCGCGCATCCGCCCGTTCCTGCTGGGCAGCCGCCTGTCCATCCTCACCGAGCCCTTCGCCACGCGCTTCCCGCGCCATGCCTTCCAGCTCCTCGCCATCCGCGACATGGAGGCGTCCTAGCCCCGGCCCGGTGGCTGGAGCCGCCCATGCCCTCCGCCCCCGCCTGGCACCTCCTCACGGGTGAGTACGCGCCACAGCCGGGCGGCGTCGGGGACTACTCTCGGCTGGTGGCGCTCGCCCTCGCCCGCGCCGGGCAGCAGGTCCATGTCTGGGCGCCAGGGGACGCCGGCACCCGCGTGGAGGACGGCGTCACCGTGCACCGCCTCCCCGGGCTCTACACGCCCCTGGGCCTGCCCCGGCTGTCGCGCGGACTGGATGCGTGCCCGGGCCCTCGCCGGCTGCTGCTCCAGTACGTGCCGCATGCCTTCGGCCTGAAGGCGATGAACGTCCCCTTCTGCGCGTGGTTCGCCGCGCGCCGACAGGACGAGCGCTGGGTGTTCTTCCACGAGGTGGTGTACCCCTGGAGCCCGCGCGCGCCGCTGCGCCACCAGGTGCTCGCGGGCACCACGCGGTTGATGGTGCGACTGGTGGCCGGCGCCGCGGACCGCGTCTTCGTCTCCATTCCCGCGTGGCTGGAGCACCTGCCCGCCCGGGCCCGCCGTGGCGCGGGCCTGCACCCCGTGCCCAGCAACCTTCCCACCGAGGCGCCCGAGGCCGCCGTCCAGGCGGTTCGCTCGGGGCTGGGCAATGGGTTGGTGCTGGGCCACTTCGGCACGTACGGGACGAGCATCAGCGGCCTGCTGGAGCCAGTGCTCGTGCCGCTGCTGCATGCCGACCCGGAGCGCCAGGCGCTGCTGCTCGGTCACGGCAGCAAGGCGTTCCGCGAGGCGCTGGCCGGCCGCCACCCGGCGCTGGCCGGCCGACTCCATGCCGCGGGTGGGCTGGCTCCCGAGGACGCCGCCGCGCACCTGCGAGCCTGCGACCTGCTGTTGCAGCCCTATCCGGACGGCGTCAGCGCACGGCGAGGCAGTGTCATGGGCGGGCTGGGACTGGGCCTGCCCATCATCACCAACACGGGGCACCTGACCGAGCCGCTGTGGCGAGAGCTGGGCCCGGTGGAGCTGGTGGAGGGCACCGCGCCGGGGCCCTGGCTCGACGCGGCCGAGCGGCTGCTGGCCCACGCCGGGGAGCGCGCCGCACTGCATGAGCGAGCCACCCGCGTCTATCGCGAGCGCTTCGCGCTGGAGCGCACGGTGGAGGCGCTGCTGCGCCCGCAAGGCGGGGCACGGTGAGCACGCGCCCGAGGCCCCGGCTGGCCCTGCTGATGGACCCGCGTGAAGAGGGCTGGCCCAGCATGGACCTGGTGGGCGAGGCGCTCCTGGAGGGACTGGCCGCGCACCCCACCGAGGTCTCCGCGGTGAGCGTGCGTCCGCCGATGCCCCAGGTGGCGCGCCGGCTGCCGCGCCTGGGCCTTCGCAACGCGGCCTTCAACGCGGACCGCCTCCTCACCCGCTTCGGCCTGTACCCGGGCCGTGCCCTCCTCGCGAGAGGCCGCTACGACGCCTTCCACGTGGTGGACCACACGTACTCGCAGCTCGTCCACGCGCTGCCGGCCGGGCGCACCGGCGTCTTCTGCCATGACCTGGACGCCTTCCGCTCCGTGCTGGAGCCCCAGCGCGAGTCGCGCCCGGCCTGGTTCCGCCTCATGGCCCGCGCCCAGCTCGCGGGGATGGAGCGTGCCGCGCTCGTCTTCCACAGCACCCAGGCGGTGCGCTCGGAGCTGCTCGCGCGCGGCGTGGTGGACCCGTCCCGGCTCGTCTGGGCGCCCTACGGCGTGTCTCCGGAGTTCCACCCCGGGCCGGACCCCACGGACCGCAGTGAGGAGGTGCTCGCTCCCCTGGGCGGCCGGCCCTACCTGCTGCACGTGGGCAGCGCGATTCCGCGCAAGCGGCTGGACGTGCTCTTCGCCGTCTTCGCCGCGCTGCGGGCCCGCCATCCGGAGCTGCGACTGGTGCAGCAGGGCGGCACGTTGGGCCCCACGCAGCGCGCGCAGGTGGAGTCGCTCGGCATTGGCGAGGCGCTGCTCCAGCCGACCCGCCAGGAGCGTCCCACGCTGGCGGGGCTCTACCGCCGCGCCCGCGCCGTGCTGGTGACGAGCGAGGCAGAGGGCTTCGGCCTCCCCGTCATCGAAGCCCTGGCCTGCGGCGCGCCCGTGGTGGCCAGCGACCTGCCCGTGCTGCGCGAGGTGGGCGAGGACACCTGCGCCTACTGTCCCGTGGGCGAGGTGCCCTCCTGGGTGGAGGCCGTGGACGCGCTGCTCACCGGACGCCAGCCGCCCCCGTCGAGAGAGGCACGGCTGGCCCGCGCCTCGCGCTTCACCTGGGCCGCGCACACGCGCACCGTGCTGGACGCGTACCTGCGGCTCCTGGAGACAGGCTCCAGGAGCTGAACCGGCTTCAGCGCCGCGAGCCGCGAGGCACGGCCGAGCGCTCGCGACGCATCGCCAGCAGCGCCACCATCACCAGCAGCCCGGTGAGCGCCAGTGCTCCCGGGCCACCGCCGACAGCGCAGGACCAGCCCAGCGGGGGCGCGTCGCCCTCATCGTCCGTGCCGCCGTCAGACGTGCCCGCGTCCGTGCCACCGCCCGTGCCGGCATCCGCGGTGCCCGCGTCCGGCCTCGTGCCCGCATCGGTGCCCGCGTCCGTCCCCGTGCCCGCATCCGTCCCGGCGTCCGCGTCGGTCCCGGCGTCCGTGCCCGTCCCGGCATCCGTGTCGGCGGGAACAAGAACACTGGTCGACGCGAAGCTGGTACGCCCCACGCCATTCCTGGCCCGGACGGTGACGAAGCAGGTCTGCTGCGGGGCGGGCTGGAAGTTGGGGTAGGTGACGTGGGTGACATCGGCCCGCTCGGCACGGAAGCTCTGCACGTCCTCGCTCTGCTCCGCGTAGCCGATGGCCCACTCGTAGCCGATGATGCCGCTCTCCGCGTCGGTGAAGCCCGCCCACGAGATGTCGAGGCCACCCCCGGGGAGGAGCCGGGCCGTCACGGTGCCGGAGTCTGGAGCGAAGCGGTCCACCTCCAGGCGGAAGAGAAAGCCGTCCAGCCCGCCGTTCGACGTGGTGTCCGCGCCCGTGAGTTGATTCATCAAGTTGGGCGCGTTGGAGACTCCGCCGAGCGTGAGCTGCCCACCCGGACCCGCGGCGATGCCCTTCACCCACTCGGACTCCGTGCCCAGATTCTGCCCGCCCACATAGGAGGCCCAGAGCTTCTCCGTCACCGTCGGGTTCACCATGGCGATGAAGCCATCGGAGCCGTTGTTGGGACCGGCCGCCAGGTCGGAGTCGAACCCCTTGAGGGCAAACCGCGTCGGGGAAAAGGTCCTGCCCCCCACGTAGAGGTTGCCCACCGTGTCGATGGCGGCCTGCCCCTCCGTCCGCTCGTCGTTGGGACCGCCCACGCGCATGCCCTGTCCCCTGGCACCGCTAGAGGACATGGAAAGCAGGTAGACGTCCTTCCCGCCCAGGCCGGGGCTGAGGAAGTCGCTGGAGTCCGTGTTGCCCACGAGGACGAGGTCCCCACCGGAGCCGACCTGGATGGAGCGGACGTCGTCGTCATCGCCCGAGCCACCGACATAGGTGAACCAGGAGAACGCGCCGGTGCTGCTCAGGCGCGTGACGAAGCCGTTGTAGTCCCCGGACGGCCAGGGCGAGAGGGAGGTGAGCCCTCCCGCCACGAGGTCTCCCATCCAGCCTCCGACGTACACGCGGTCCCCGGAGGTCGCCACGGCGTAGGCCCGGTCGATTTCGCTGCTGCCGATGATGCGCGTCCACTCGACGATGGGGAATGCCGGCAGGCTGACATCCACCCGGGTGACGAACCCCTCGCTGACGGTGTCTTCGCCGCTGCGGTATCGAACGTTGCTCTCCGCCGTGCCTGGCGGGAAGGGCGTGGAGGGACTCCGCCCCGAGGTAGCACCGACGACGTACAGCACATCGCCGCCGGCCCCCAGGGCCAGGTCATACCCCTCGTCATTGAACGCGCTGCCCAGGTACATGAACCAGCCCAGTCGCCCATCCGGCTCCACCCGGGCAACGAAGGCGTCACTGCCTCCCTGGTACGTCTTGCCCTGGAACGGCGCCACCACGTTGGCGGGCACGCCGGGGGCGATGTTGATGGTGGGCGACCGCGTCGTCCCCACCACGAACGCCACACCTTCAGAGTTCACCACCACCCGCCGGCCGACGTCATCGGCGTCACCACCGAAGACGCGCGTCCACTGCAGCGCCCCGTCGTTGGACTCGGCATAGCGGGCGACGAAGACATCGTCGTTCGAGGTGGCGCTCGGCAGGCCCGCGTCGGCCGGGAAGGTGCGGGCGTCCGTCCTGCCCGTCACCACCGTCTGGCCCTGCTCGTTCAGCGCGAGCCCCTCCACCTCATCCGTGGTGAAGCCCGTGTCGACGCCGCCGTCGGGCAGCGTGCCGCCGCCCAGGTACGTGTTCCAGGTGATGTTCGGAGTCCACGTGGGCTCTGCCTGCGCCGTGGCCGGAGCCGGCAGCAGGACGAGCGCGAACGAGGAGAACAAGGCGGCCACGAGGGCGCCACGGAGGAAGCGCTGGTGCACGGACATCCCTTCCATCACGGAGACAACAAGTCGAAGCCAAAGCCCGCGGAAGCGGTCAGCGCGAACGAGCGGTAGCCCGATTCGGACACCTTGAAGAGCTCGGCGCCCACGTCCACGAGCGCGGTGAAGCTCGGGCCCAGGGCGAAGCGGGCGCCCACCACCGGACCGCCGCCATACGCGGACAGGCCGGGGATGGCCGTGCCACGCAGCGCGACGTGCGGACGGAACGCGCCGTCCCCCAGCACGAGGCCCAGCTGGAGCCCCGCGCCCACCTCGCGGCCCAGCAGCGCGCGCGCGCCCAGCTCGAAGGAGCCGCTGCCGTACGTCAGCCCGCCGCCCACGCCCACCGCCTTGCCCGCCGGGTCCATGAAGCCGAACACCTCCGGCAGCAGCCACGAGCGGCCCGACGCAGCGGGCTCCTCCGTGGGCTCCCCGGGAGACTCCGTGCTGTCCGCCGCCATCGGGTCCTTCACGTCCGGGGACGGCTGGCGCTCGGCGATCACCTTCTTGCGAAGCTCTCCGGCCAGCAGCACGAACTCCGGCGGGAAGAGGGCGGGGTCCACCGGCTGCTCCGGGTGGCTGCGCCACAGCTCCTCCAACTGGAGCCGCGTGTCCGCGTTCTCACCGAGCTCGTGCAGGGAGGCCGCGAGGTACAGGCGCGCGGCGGCGCGCTCACGCGCTCCCAGGCTCCTGTCCCGCAGCTCCAACTCCAGGGCGCGGCGGGCCTGGCCGTACTCGCCCCGCTCGTACAGCGCGATACCACGGGACTGAGCCAGGGCCACGGAAGGCAGGAGCCACAGGACACACAACAGGATGCTCGACTTCATCAGGCTCTCGATGCGGGGTTCACTGGATGGGCTCGAGCACGACGTGCTGCTCGGTCTGGTCACCCGCCAGGATGGTGACGTGGCTGCTGTACGGCAGCGTGAAGGCGTTGCCTCGCACTTCAAGCTTGTGGAGTCCCGCGGGCAGCTCGAGCTGGTACTTCCGCCCGTGGCTCTTGCCGTCCACGAGGACTTCCTTGACGTAGCCCTTCACCTTGAGCGTCAGCGTGCCCATGGCCGTTGTCGCGGGCTCACGGGCCTGCGCCTCGCGAGCGGCGTCGGTGCGGCCCGCCGGGGTGCGGCCTCCTCCCGCGATTCCAACGACGCGCGTCGTCCTCCGCGTGCGGACCGGCTCGTCCACGCGCAGGGCCCGCGAGTCCTTCGCCAGGACGGTGGCGGCCAGCGTGGGCGTCTGCCCGCCCGCCAGCTGGACATCATTGGCTCCGGTGGAGCCCGGTTCCATGCCGCCCATGCGGTCCGGTGGCGTCTCGTGGGTCGGCATCGCGACGGCCCGCGGCTCGGGAGCGGACTCGCTGGCGGTGGGACGCTCGCGGAGCGGCATCGTCACGCCCACGGCGCCCGCGGTGAGCGTCCTTGGCGTGGGAGGAACGGGCTCGCCGCCCCGCGACATCCAGGACGCGCCCGCCACGAGCAGGGCCAGCAGCAGCGCGCCGCCCACGCCGAACATCACCGCGCGCCCGCGGCCCGAGGGCACGGCCGGCAGGTCCTTCGACGTCGGCCCCATGGCCAGCGCAGCTTCCGCGTGGGTGAGCCCTGACGACAGGGGAGCCGAGGGGTAGGGGGTCGCGCGCCTGGTAGCCCCGGGGGGTCCGGTGCGACGGCCGGGCTGGCCGTAGCGCTCGGTGCGCACGCGCTGCGGCGGGACGGCGACGGACTCCTGGGAGAGGGTGGACGCAGCGCCCACCCGGGGCGGCGCAGACAGCTGCGTGGCGTCGCGGGAGAGCTGCTTGAGGATGCCCTTCAGCTCGCGGCGCACGGCCTCCGCGGAGGCGGGGCGCTCCTCGGGAGTCTTGGCCAGCAGCTGCATCACCAACGCTTCCAGCGCGGGGTGCAGCTCCACATAGGTGGAGGGCGACGGCGGCGGCGTGCGCACGTGGTGCACGGCGATGGCCATGGGTGACGCGCCCTCGAAGGGCAGCCGCCGCGTGAGCATCTCGAAGGCGATGACGCCCACCGCATACAGGTCCGTGGGCGGGCCCACCTGCTGACCGCAGGCCTGCTCCGGCGCCATGTATTCGGGGGTGCCCACCATCATGCTGGCGCGCGTCTGCGGCGTGCTGCCGTTGGGCGCCTCGCTGCGCTTGGCGAGGCCGAAGTCCAGCACCTTCACGTACTCGTTGCCGGAGCCGTCACGCACCACGAAGACGTTGCCCGGCTTGAGGTCTCGGTGGATGACGCCCGCGGCGTGCGCGGCGCCCAGCGCGCCGAGCAGGTCATCCAGCACCGTGACGACCTCCACCTCCAGCATGGGCGCGCGCTGGTTGATGACCTCGTCCAGGGGCAGGCCGTCCAGGAACTCCATCACCAGGTACTGACCGACGCCGGGGATGGTGCCGAAGCCGAAGATGTCGATGATGCCGCGATGGCGGATGGACGCCGCCGCGCGCGCCTCCGAGGCCAGGTCTCTCGCGCGGGCGCCCTCGGCGAAGTCCGGGCGGAGGACCTTGATGGCCACCTTGCGGCCGATGACGGGGTGCTCGCCCTCGTAGACGATGCCCATGCCGCCAGCGCCGATGCGGCGCTTCACGACGTAGTCGCCGAGCTGCTTGCCCACCATCACATCGCGCGAGACGGACTTCTCCCACTCTCCTTCTTCCGCCACGAAGGCCGCGGGCGCGCCCGACACGAGAGGACGCGCGGAGGCGGGAGTCGCGTCCGGCTTGCGCCTGACGGTGGCGTCGTCTTCGGCAGCGCCGTAGGGGCTGTAGGAACCAGGCGCCACGAGCTCGGACGTGTTGGGCGGGCAGACGGTGGTGCCCGCGGGGTGGGCAGACCCGCACCGGGCACACTTACGAAAATTGCTCATTGCTTCGCTCATCATCGCCCGTCCCCATACGCAATGGCTATCCCAGCTTGAAAGGGTCTCACTCGACCCCTTCCCCCTCTGGACGAGCCCACACGCCTTGTGGGAGCAACGATGTCTCGCGCCGGATGTCGCAATAAAACTTCGAAAAGGCAGGCAGCCTCACGCCGCGACACTGCGACTTTCATGTTTCACATGTCTCACGGGTTGCGACGGGGGCCGGAGACAGGGTGGAGCAGGGAACCCCGGGCAAGCCCGCACCCTTTATATGGGGAGTGCGCCCTGCCTTGACCGGTCCGGAGGCGTCTGCTTCGGTCCACTCCGTCTTGCGCATCCTCTTCCTCAATCCGGTGGGCATCCTCGGCGGAGCCGAGCGCGCGCTGCTGGATCTGCTGGCGTGCCTGAAGCGGTTGGACGCGGGGCTGTCGCTCCACCTGCTCGCGGGCACACCGGGGCCCCTGTTGGACGAGGCCAGCGCGCTGGGCGTGGACGCTCGCCTGCTGCCACTGCCCGAGCGACTGTCCTCCCTGGGTGACAGCGCCCTGCGCGGCCGGGGACCCGCGGAGGCCCTGCGCTTCGCAAGCAGCCTGGCGCCCACGCCGCTCCTGCTCGCCGGCTACGGCCGCTCGCTGCGGCGCGAGGTGGCGGCGCTGCGTCCGGACCTGTTGCACTCCAACGGCATCAAGACGCACCTGCTCAGCCCCTTCACCGCGGGGCTGCCGCTGAAGCGGGTGTGGCACATCCATGACTTCCTGGGCGAGCGGCCACTGGTGCGGCGTGCACTGGGGACGCTGGCGCCGCTGGCCTCCGCGGCCATCGCCAACTCGGGTGCGGTGGGCGAGGACACGCGCGAGGTGCTGGGCCGCGTGCCCGTGCACGTCGTGTACAACGGCGTGGACGTGGAGCGTTTCTCTCCCGGCCCGGCGGACGGCGCCTGGCTGGATGCGCTGGCCACCCTGCCACCCGCGCCCGAGGGGACGCTGCGCGTGGGGCTGGTGGCCACGTATGCGCGCTGGAAGGGGCACGACGTCTTCCTGGAGGCGGCGGCGGAGCTGGCGCGCTCGCACCCCACCCTGCCCGTGCGCTTCTACCTGGTGGGGGCGCCGCTGTATCGGACGCCCGGCTCGCAGTTCTCTCAGGAGGAGCTGCGCGGGCTCATCGAGGCGTGGGGACTCAGTGGCCGCGTGGGGCTGGTGCCATTCCAGCCGGAGCCGGCCGCCGTGTACCGCGCCCTGGATGTCTTCGTTCATGCCAGCACCCGGCGCGAGCCCTTCGGCCTCACCATCGCCGAGGCGCTGGCCTGCGGACGGCCGGCGGTCGTCTCCCACGCGAGCGGCGCGGCGGAGGGGCTCAGCAGCGGAGTGGATGCGCTGGCCGTGCCGCCGGGAGACGTGGGCGCGCTGGTGGCGGCGCTGCGCACCCTGCTGGAGGACGGCGCGCTGCGGGCGAGGCTGGGTGAGGCGGCTCGACGTACGGCGGTGGAGCGCTTCTCGCGCGAGCGGTATGCGAGCGAGGTGCTCGCGGTGTACCGCTCGCTCGTGCGTGGGCGCTGAGGCGACCTCACAGTCAGGGCAGGTTGTCGGGCTGGCTGTCGAAGCACGAGAGGCGAGGGTTGAGCCCTCGCACCGCCCGAGGTGTCCGGCGCGGGAGTCCTCCCGAGACGATGCCTTGACCCGCCCTGACGGCTCTGGTTCGGTCGCACGCGCACCCGAGGGCTCCCACGTGAAGCGGCCACGCCGGCTCGTCACCATCTCGCATTCCTACGTCGTCACACTCAACCGGCGCCTCGCCAACGAGATGGCGCGCGTGGGCGGCGGCGAATGGGACGTCACCGTCGTGGCGCCCCGCTTCTTCCATGGCGACTTGAGCCCCCTCACCTTGAGGCGAGAGCCGGAGGAGCTCGCCCGGGTGGAGGACGTGCGCGCCCTCTTCAGCCGCTCGCTGCACACCTTCGTCTACGGACCCGAGCTGCGCGCGCGCCTCTCCGGAGCTGTCGACCTGGTGCACGCCTGGGAGGAGCCGTACGTGCTGGTGGGCCTGGAGGTGGCGCTGCTCACCCCGCGCCGCGTGCCGTTCGTCTTCTGCACCGCGCAGAACCTCTCCAAGCGCTACCCACCGCCCTTCGCGCAGATGGAGCGCTTCGTCGTCCAGCGCTCCGCCGGCTGGGTGGCCTGGGGCGAGACGGTGAAGGAGAACCTGCTCTCCCGGCCCGGCTACGCCCAGCGCCCCGCGCGCTTCATCCCCATGGGGGTGGACGTGGACCTGTTCCGCCCGGACCGCGCCTCCGGTGCGGAGGTGCTGCGGGAGCTCGGCTGGGAAACCTCGGGGCCGCCCGTGGTCGGCTACCTGGGGCGCTTCGTGCCGGAGAAGGGCGTGCCGCTGTTGATGGAGGCGCTGGAACGGCTGACCACGCCCTGGCGGGCCCTCTTCGTCGGCGGCGGTCCCATGGAGGGCGCGCTGCGGGACTGGGCCTCACGCCAGGGAGACCGGGTGCGCGTCCTCACCGGGGTGCCCCACGGTGGCGTGCCGCGCGTGCTCAACGCCATGGACATGCTCTGCGCGCCCAGCCAGACGACACCGAAGTGGAAGGAGCAGTTCGGCCGCATGCTCGCGGAGGGCTTCGCCTGCGGCGTCCCCGTGCTCGGCAGCGACTCCGGCGAGGTGCCACGCACCGTGGGCGACGCGGGCCTCGTGCTGCCGGAGGCCTCTCCACCGGCGTGGACCACCGCGCTCGCCGCGCTGCTGGAGAGCCCGGAGCGCCGCCGCGAGTTGTCCGAGCGCGGGCGCGAGCGTGCCGTCACCCGCTTCGCCTGGCCCGTGGTGGCACGGGCCCACCTGGACTTCTTCAGCGAGACGCTGGACCGGAAGTAGTCGCGGGGCGGCTCAGCCCTCGCGCTCCACCACATCCACAATCGAGGCGGCCATGCCGTCCCACGTCTGCGCGCGCAGCGACTCCGACAGCGCGGCCACGTGCGGCGCCCACGCGGCCTCGTGCTCGCGCCACGCCTCCAGCCGCCGCACCAGCCCGTCCACGTCGTCCGGGTCATTCAGCAGCAGCCCGTGCAGCGAGGCCGGGTAGCGCTCCGCCACGCCCGCGGTGCGGCTCACCAGCGCGGGCAGCCCGGCGCACAGCGCCTCGTGGACACCCAGCCCGTAGGCCTCGTACCGCGTGGGCGCCACCAGCAGGTCCGCTGCGGACAGCAGCACCGGCACGTCCTTGCGGAAGCCGAGGAACTGGATGCGCCCGCCCAGCCCCTTCGCCTCCGCCTCGCGCTCCCACGCCTCGCGCTGCGCGCCCACGCCCACCACCTTGAGGTCCACGCCCCAGTCCCCACGCGCGCACAGCCGCGCCCACGCGTGGAAGAGCGAGTCGAAGCCCTTGCGCCGGTCCCCCAGCGCGCCCACGAACAGCGCCACGCGCCGCGACTCCGGCCAGCCCAGCGCCGCCCGCGCCGCGCGTCGCTCCTCGGGCGAGGACGGACGGAAGCGCTCCGGGTCCCCGCCGTAGTAGATGACTCGGACCTTCGACTCCGGCACGCCGGTGGCCGCCACCAGGTCCGCCCGGGTGCGCTCGGAGTTGGCGATGATGACGCGCGCGCGCCGCAGCGCCTCGCGCTCACCGCGCAGGTAGAGCCGGTGGCTCACCCGCCCCTTGAGCCGCCGCAGCGCGCCGCCCGAGGGCTCGGAGACGTAGGCGCCGTGGACGTAGTGCACCCAGTTGGCCGCGGGCACCGGGCAGTTGCCGCCGTTGGCCAGCACGCGCCCGCCTTCCGCCCGCGTGCGCAGCGCCCACGCGCGGCCCACCGCGTCCAGCAGCGGCTCGCCCAGGAGGTAGGCGTTGCCCGGCTTGGGCACGTGCACGAAGCGCACGTTGGAGTAGCCCCGCAGCTCGTCGGCAATCCGGTGCGCCACCAGCCGCACGGGGCCGCCCTGCTTCGCCAGCCAGAGCGCCAGCGCCAGGTTGGCCCGGTCCATGCCGCCCGTGGCGACGAAGTCACCGGCGATGAGGGTGTACGGTCTTCGCATGTGCCATGGCGCCAAAGAGCGCCGCGTTGAGCAGCCAGAACTCCATGCCCGTCTGGCTCATGAAGAACGAATAGCTGAAGGTCAGCGCCAGCGCGCCCAGGTTGTACGCGAAGATGACGCTGCCCCACAGCCAGAACTCGTCCCCCGTGTCGTCCTTGCGCAGGGCCACGCGGAACACCCACCACAGCGTGGCCAGCATGCCCAGCGGGTAGAGCACCAGCACCAGGACGCCGCCGTCGAAGACCCAGGCCGTCCACTGGATTTCGGCCCACAGCGCCGGGTGCTCCCGGTCACTGTTGTCGCCGAAGTACGCGTTGGCCATGCCGTAGCGGCCCAGGCCCGCGCCCAGCGGGTACTCCGGCACGAGGTGCTCGAAGGTCCGCACCAGGAAGCCGCCCCGGTTCTTCCGGTAGACATCCTCGGGATTCTCCTCGAACAGCGAGGACCAGCGCTTCACCACCGCGTCCCCGCCCACCGCCGCCGCCCAGCCGAAGGTGGCCACACCCGCGCCGCCCACCACCGCCAGCAGCGCCACCAGCCGCACCAGCCGGCCGCTGAGCGCGAGCACTCCCGCCATCGCGAGCAGGCACACGGCCAGCGTGACGAAGGTGGCGCGCACCTGGCACAGGTAGAGGCAGAGCAGCCCCATCAGGATGCCGCCCACGCTCAGCACGCGCACCCACCCGCGCCGCGCCGACAGCAGGAAGCCGCCACCGAGCAGCACGGCATAGAAGCCGCCCGTGGCCGCGCCGCCCGGGATGTCCGTCAGCCCCATGGGGCGGAGCACGCGCTCGCCGCTGGCGGTCTCGAACTCGAGGCTGCGCAAGTAGCCCTCGCCCAGGCCCTGCACCACCGACGACACGGCCGGCTGGAAGCGTCCGGGGAAGTACACCTGGAGCACGCCGACGGTGGCGCTCGCCACGTTGAAGAAGAAGAGCAGCGCCAGCGTGTAGCGAAACGACTTCGCGTCGATGGGCACCCGCGTCACCCACAGCAGCGGCGCCATGACGGAGAGCTGGATGCCCAGCTGCACCAGGGCCGCAAGCGGGCTGATGGTGCCGGGGTGGAAGAAGTTGAGCGTGGTGATGCCCAGCGCGCCCAGGACGAAGGGCAGCGCCGGGTGCTTCAGGCTGCGTCCCCGCACCAGCGCCAGCAGGGCCAGGCTGCCGCCGAAGGCCGTGATGCGCACCAGCATGCGCACCGGCGCGAGGGCGGGCACCAGCAGCGCGAGCTGGCAGACGATGAGCATGAGGATGAAGAGCGGTACCAGCCGCCCCGATTCGAGCAGGCCCCGGGGCTTGCTCCCCTGGACGGGCGCGGCGTCGGGCAGGGCCTCCAGCGGAGCCCCGGGAGCGCGGCGCACGTACCGGCGACGCAGCACACCCGGGCCCTGGAGCTGCGGCCTCGCCACACCGGGCGCACTCGGAGGACGCGGGCTCCTCATGACGCGCGCGCCTCCGGGGCGGCCACGTCCCGCAGGGCCTCGTCCAGGCCCCGCAGGTACACGGACGGGTCACACAGCTTCGCGGCGCGAGCCGGCCCCGCCGCGCCCAGCCGCGCGCGCGCCGCCGGGTCCTCGATGAGCCGCCGCAGCGCCTCGGCCAGGGGCGCGGGCTCGGGCGGGACGAGCACGCCGCACGTGGCGTCCACGATTTCCAGCGGCCCGCCCATCGCCGTCGTGACGACGGGCAGCCCGGCGTGCAGGGCCTCCACGAAGGCGAGGCCGAACGGCTCCGCGCCCACGTTGGGCTGGCAGTGCAGGTCCGCGGCCCGCAGCAGGCGCGGCACGTCCGAGCGCTGCCCGAGGAAGCTCACGCGCTCCGTCAGCCCCAGGCTCTCCGCCTGGGCCCGCAGTCCGGCCAGGTACGCTACTTCTTCCGGCCGCTGCGCGCCGCCGGCCACCCAGGCTCGCCAGCCCGGAACCTGCCGCAGCCGCCCGAGCGCCTCCAGCAGCAGCCGCTGTCCCTTCCACTCCTGCATGCGGCTGGTCTGGACGATGACGACGTCGCCCTCGGCCGCGCCCAGCTCCGCGCGCAGCTTCGAGCGCTCCGCGCCGCCCGCCTCCGACGGCCCCGACGCGAGCACCGGGTAGGCCAGCCGCCAGCGCGCGCGCGGGTAGACGCTGGCCAGCGTCCCGGCGGAGTAGCGGCTGTTGGTGAGGACCAGGTCCGGCTCGGTGACGCGGGCCCAGCGCTCCAGCCAGTGCCGGCCGTTCAGCGCGTCGTGCTGGTAGAAGACGAGCGGCACGCCGGCCGCGCGCACCACCGGGCCGAACAGCGCCTGCGGCCAGATGGCGTGGCAGAGGACCGCGTCGTAGCGCTCGCGATGGAGCAACTCCCTCAGCGCCTCGCGGGCACGCCACACCGTCCACGGACGGCCCACGCGCGCCTCGCCCAGCAGGTGGAGCGCGGCGCCCGTCTCGCGCAGCTCGCGGGCCAGCCTGTCCTCGAAGCACAGGGCGAACTCATGCGTCAGCCCGGGCTGGCGCCCCTGCTCCCGCGCCACCGTGTGCAGGAACGTCTCGATGCCGCCGTAGAGGTTGCCGCTGTAGACATGCAGCACGCGCATGGAGGGGCTCACACCCTCCCCGTCACGGCGCGCGGCGTGGCGCGCGGAGCCTCGTCCACCACCGGCGCGGGACGGCCCAGCGCCTCCGAGTACAGCGACAGGCTGCGCGTGGCCATGACGTCATGGGGGAACTCGGCCACCGCCCGCTCGCGCGCCGCGTGACCCAGCCGCTTCGCCAGGGCCGGGTCCTCGGCCAGCCGCCGCGCCGCGAGCGCCAGCGCCGCCACGTCACCCACCGGCACCGTCAGCCCCGTCTCCTCGTGACGGCTCACCCACGCCACACCCGAGTGCGGAATCGCGGTGTTGAGCACCGGCAGCCCGCTGGCCATCGCCTCCACCTGCGACAGGCCATACGCCTCGCTGCGCGCGTTGCTCGGGAACCACAGCGCGGTGGCCGCGCGGTACGCCCCGGCGAGCGCCTCCGGCGGCAGGTAGCCCGCCCACGTCACCCGATCCTCCACGCCCAGCGCCTTCGCGCGCTCGCGGGCCTCCGCCTGCAAGGGCCCCTGCCCCACCACCACCAGCCGGCCCGGCACCCGCGTCAGCGCCTCCAGCGCGGTGAACAGGCCCTTGTAGTAGACGAGCCGCCCCACCATCAGCCACAGCGGCGCGCCCGCCGCCTCCTCGCGCCAGCGCGCCTCCGCCGCCAGCGCCTCGGCGGACGGGTGCAGGTACGGCGACACATCGATTCCCAGCGGCAGCGCGCGCACCTTGCTCCGGAAGGCGCGCAGCAGCGGCGAGCCCGGCACGTACGCCTCGCTGGTGGCCAGCACCCGCCGGGCGCGCGCGTACAGCAGCGCCTCGAAGGGACGGAAGAGCGCGCCCGCCACCCGCTGCCGGATGACGTCGCTGTGGTGGGTGACGAAGAGGGGCGGCAGCCGGAACGCCACGTCCAGCGCCAGCAGCATGCTGGGGTTGGGCGTGTGCAGGTGCAGCACGTCCACGCCCCGCGCCAGCGCGCGCCGCAGCACGCCCGGCAGGTCCGGCATCACGTCCATGCGCGCCACGGAGGCGGCGCGGCCCAGGCGCACCACGCGCACCGTCCCGTCCCAGTCCTCGCGCGTGGCGCTGCGGCCGTGGAACTCGTGGCTGGTGCCCGCGCCGTCCGCCGAGTGGTTGGCGCACAGCACCTCCACCTGCGCGCCCAGCGCGGCCTGGGCCCGCGCCAGCGTCTGCACGTGGGCCTCCATGCCGCCGGACGCGGGCGGGTAGAACTTGCCCAGGTGCAGCACCCGGAGGCCCGCGCCCGCGGACGGCGCGCTCACGACTGCGCCACCCCGTCCTTGGAGTCCTCGGCGTACTGCCCGTAGCCCTGGTAGGCCAGGTACGAGTCCCCGTAGCGCGGCGCCTTCAGGTCCACGTCGTTGAGGACGGCGCCGTACATGCGCGCCTGCACGTCCGCCAGCGAGCGCAGCGCGCGCCGCGCCGACTCGCGGTTCGTCTTCCCCGCCTTCAGCACCAGCACCACGCCGTCCGTCTGCGTGGCCAGCACCGCCGCGTCCGCCACCGCGTTGATGGGCGGGCTGTCCAGGATGACGCGGTCGAAGCGCTCGCCCATGGCCTTGAGCAGGTCCGCGAAGGCCTGCGTGTGCAGCAGCTCCGCCGGGTTGGGCGGCAGCGGGCCGCACGGCAGCACGAAGAGGCCGGGCACCTCGGTGCTCTTCACCGCCTTCTCCAGCGTGCCCTCCCCCACCACCAGCGAGGAGATGCCCATTTCATTGGGCACCCCGAAGGCGCGGTGCAGCCGCGGCCGGCGCATGTCCGTGTCCAGCAGCAGCACCCGGTTGCCACTCTGCGCCATGGCCACGCCCAGGTTGATGCACGTGGTGGACTTGCCCTCCTGCGGGCCGCTGGACGTCACCACCAGCGTCTTGAAGGGCTTGTCCGGCGACATGAAGAGGAGGTTGGTCCGGATGGCCCGGCAGCACTCCGCCACCGTCGACTTGGGCTCGCGGTGGACGTGCAAGTCACGGTCACGCGGCGCCTTGTTGCCTTCGATGCGCGGCACCACGCCGAGGAAGGCCAGCCCCAGCCGCTCCTCCACGTCCGCCTGCGTGGCCACGCTGTTCTCCAGCACCTCCAGCAGCAGCGCCATGCCCAGGCCCGCCACCAGCCCCATCACCAGCCCCATCATCAGGTTGCGCCGCACGTTGGGCTTCACCGGCGCGAAGATGGGCCGCGCCGGGTCCAGCACGCGCACGTTGCTGGTGCGCAGCAGGCCCGACAGCTCGATGTCCTTGAGGCGCTTGGCCACCAGCTCGTACAGGCGCTGGTTGCTGTCCGAATCGCGCTTGAGCCGGTCGAACTCGATGGCCTTCTTGTTCACCGCGAAGGCCTCCTCCTTGGCCGTGTCCAGCAGGCGCACCAGGTTCTTCTCCTGCGCCACCGCCTCCGCCAGCGACGTCTCCGCCCCGCGCACGATGTTGCTCAGGCTCTTGAGGAAGTCCTCGCGCACCACCGACAACTTGCGGTTGCACTCCAGCAGCTTCGGGTGCTCGGCGAGGTAGCGCTCCCCCAGCTCCGCGCACGCCACGCGCGTCTCGGTGTACGTGCGCCGCAGGTCCTGGATGGGGCCCTCGTTCATCCCGGTGAGCGCCTCCGCCCACGTCTCGTCCTCCGGCGACGACTTGCGCAGCTTGTTGATGGCCTCCACGCGCGCCTGTTGGGAGGCAATCTGGATGCGCACCTCGGTCAGCTTGAGGTTGTACGAGTTGATGCGCTCGCTGACGATGCTCATCCGCGACTCCAGCGACGTGGACAGCATGTCCGCGTCCTTCTTGAAGTCGTAGACGGCCAGCTCGCTGGACTTGGACGTCGTCTCCAGCTCGGACAGCCGGACTTCCAGCCAGGTGCGCGCGTCCTCGGTGATGCGCAGCTTGAGGGCCAGGTTCTCCGCCATGTACGCGGCGGCCACCTCGTTGGCCAGCAGCGCCGCGCGCTTGGGGTCCAGGTCATCCACCGCGATGTCCATGACCCGCGAGTCCTTCGCCGGCACCACGCGGATGCGTCCCTGGAGCGCCGCCACCGCGTCCGCGGACTGCATGGCCTGCACGCGCAGCTTCTCGTCCTGCACCTGGGACAGCCCCAGGAAGTCCGCGTCCGTCGCCAGGCCCAGCTTGTCCACCACCCGGCTCGCCACCGCGCGCGAGGTGATGATTTCGCTCTGCGTGGCGTAGTACTCCTTGTTGAACCAGTAGTTGCTGCGCTCCTCGCCCATGACCTCCTTGACGTCCCCGTCGAGGAAGCGCGGCGCCATCACATCGATGATGAGCGAGGTGCTGGCGGAGTAGACCTTCGGCTGGCGCAGCGTGTAGGCCGCCGACAGCGCCGCCACCACCACCGCCACGCCGAGCACGACCCACTTGCGCCGCCACATCGCGCGCACGTGCTGCATCATGCCCGCGGGCGTCAGGGCGCCGGCACCGCCGGCCGGGTCGATACCGGTTCCATCCACGTCGCGTCTCTCCTGGAGTTCCTCTGGCGCGGCCCCGGCCCGGAGGCCATCCGCCCGACCTGCACCTACACCTATCAAGCGCCGTCGAGCGTGCCGGTTCCACGCGGGGTTGTCCATCGTTCCACCGTCGCCTGGACGCCCCCCATCCATTCATCTTCCAGACCTCGTCGGCCACGGACGCGCGCGTCCTGGCGGCCTGTGCTAGTCAGCGCCGCGTGACTCCCGCGCTCTCCTTCGTCCTGCCCTACACGCCTGGAAACGCCGACACCGCCGCCCGCTTCGCGCGGGAGCTGTCCCGGACCGCGGAGGTGGTGCTCGCCGGCGAGGGGCCCGTGGAGGTGACGCCCGGCCCCCGGCTGCACGTGCTCACCGTGCAGGGAGGCAAGGGAGCGGCCATCCGCGCCGCCCTGTCCCGGGTGACGGGCGCGGTGACGGTGCTGCAGGACCCGGACACCGCCTGGTCGCCGGACGTGTACGACACGCTGGTGGGCCCCATCCACGCGGACACCGCGGATGCGGTGTTCGGCCGCCGCAGCCGCCCGGGCCTGAAGGGCCTGGCGCCCGAGCAGCTCGCGGACCGCGCCCTGGGCCACGTCACCCGCTTCGTCACCGACGTGGCGCTGGCGGACCCGCTCACCAACCTGCGCGCCTTCCGCACCGAGGCCCTGCGCTCCGTCACCCTCACCAGCGACGACGACGCGGTGGACGCGGAGCTGGTGGTGAAGCTGGCCGCGCAGCTCTTCCGCCTCACCGAGGTGGCCCTGCCGCCCGTGCAGGCCGAGTCCCGCCGCCCGCGCGCCACGCACCTGTCCCGCCTGCGCACCCTGCTGCGCTACGCCACCGTGCGCGATGACGCCGACAACCAGCACGAGGGCTACACCACGCTGGAGCGCATGGACGGCGCCACCCACTACAACCAGTGGCTGGCCCGCCGCTTCCGCGAGCACCTGGGCCGCCGCGTGCTGGAGATTGGCGCCGGCATCGGCACGATTACGCGCGAGCTGGAGTCCGGCCTGGAGCTGCTCATCGCGCTGGAGGTGGACCGCTTCTACGTGGACCGCCTGAAGAACCTCTTCCGCGGCAAGCCCCACGTGCGCCCCTACCTGTCCGACGTGGCGCTGGCGGACTGGGAGTCCCTGAAGACGGAGAAGCTGGACACCATCGTCCTCTCCAACGTGCTGGAGCACATCCCCGACGACGCCTCGGCGGTGCGGCGCTTCCGGCAGATTCTGGCCCCTGGCGGCCGGGTGGTCATCCTCGTCCCGGCGCTGCCGCAGCTCTTCGGCGCCATCGACGAGGCCGTGGGCCACCACCGCCGCTACACGCCCGCCACGCTGCGCGCCGTGCTGGAGGAGAACGGCTTCGCGGTGGAGAAGCTGGAGTGGATGAACCTCGTCGGCATGCCGGGCTGGTTCGTCAACAGCCGCCTGCTGCGCCGCCGCGCCGTGCCGAAGCTGCAGCTCAAGCTCTACGACACGCTGGCGCCCCTGTTCGCCCAGGCCGAGTCCCTGGTGAAGCTGCCCGTGGGCATGAGCCTCTTCGCCGTGGCCCGCGTCACCGGGAGCGATGCGTGACACCGGCCCGCGGCGCTGGCGACGGCCCGCGCGGCGGAAGCCCCCACGCCCCGAGCCCGACACCCCCTGGAGGCAGGACCCACGGATGAGCGCCGCCCCCCAGTCCACCGCTTCCGGAGCGCCCTCGCCGCCCGACGCGCCCTCCCGCGCCTCCGAGCGCCCCGTGGCCACGGCGGCCGGTGCGCCCCGGGCGGTGTGGGCCGCGCTCGCGGCACTGTACGTGCTGCTGTTCCCGTACCACCCGGGCCTGCGCTCGCCCAACGAGCTGTGCCGGCTGTGGCAGACGCGCGCGCTGGTGGAGTACG
This sequence comes from Pyxidicoccus trucidator, assembly GCF_010894435.1. Classification (NCBI taxonomy): domain Bacteria; kingdom Pseudomonadati; phylum Myxococcota; class Myxococcia; order Myxococcales; family Myxococcaceae; genus Pyxidicoccus; species Pyxidicoccus trucidator. The sequence continues at coordinate 1,038,175 of NZ_JAAIXZ010000001.1, forward strand.
GCACGCTCGACATCAACGGCGCGCTGCGCGACTACGGCTACGTCGGTGACTTGTCCGTGAAGGACGGGAAGTACTACCCCAGCAAGGCGCCGCTGCTGTCCTTCGCCGCCGTGCCGCTGTACGCCACCCTGCGCGCCGTGGGTGGAGGCCACCGCCACGCCGTGCCGGAGGTGCCGCTCGTCTTCTTCTCGCGCCTCTTCCTCACCGTGCTGCCCACGCTGTTCCTGCTGTGGCTGGTGCGCCGCTACCTGCGCGCGCACCTGGAGGCGCCCGTGGCGGACGCGCTCACGGTGACGTACGGGCTGGGCTCGCTGGCCTTCAGCTACTCGCTGCTCTTCATGAGCCACCAGACGACGGCGGTGCTGCTCTTCGCCGGCTTCTACGCGCTGTGGCGGTGCGCGCGCGGCGACTGGCGGGAGCGGGGCTACGTGCTGGCGGGCGCGTGCGCCGGGGCCACCGTGGCCGCCGAGTACACCGGCGCGCTCGGCGTGCTGGGCCTCGTGCTGTACGCGGTGCTCACCGTCCTCTTCCAGCCCCTCCCCGCGCGCGAGCGCCTCCGGCGCCTGGGCCGCGCCGCGGGCCTGGCCACGCTGGGCGCGCTGCCCTTCGTGGTGGCGCTGGCGCTCTACCACCAGGCCACCTTCGGCCACCCGCTGACGACGGGCTACAAGTACCTCAACGACGCGGCCTACCAGCCGTGGCACCTGGGCGGCTTCCTCGGCATCCGCACGCCGGACCCGCGCGCCTTCGCCCTGTCCTTCTTCTCGCCGCTGCGCGGCCTGTTCACCCTGTCCCCCTTCCTGCTGCTGGCGCCGCCGGGGCTGATCCTCATGTTGCGGCGGCGGGGGCTGACGGCGGAGGCGCGCGCGGTGGGGTGGATGGGCGTGGCGCTGCTGGCCGGCTACACGTACTTCACCTCGTCGTTCTCCTATGACTCGTGGGGCTGGACGACGGGGCCGCGCCACCTCACCGGGCTGGTGCCCTTCCTCCTGCTGCCCGCGGGGCTGTGGCTGGAGCGGCTGCGCGCGTCCGGGCGGACATGGGCGCCGGGCGCGGCGGCCATGCTGTGCGCGGCGTCCGTCCTCACCACCGGCGTGGCCACCTTCGTCAACTACATCCCCGACGACGTCTCCAACGCCGTGGGAGGGCTGGCGCTGCCGCTGCTGGGCGCGGGCTTCTTCCCCCCGGGCGTGGTGTCCTTCCTCGGCCTCCCCCAGCCGCTCGCGGGCGCGCTGCCCGGGGCGCTGCTGCTGGCCCTGGCCGCGTGGGTGTACCGCGAGGTGGCGCGCGCGCCCGGGCGGCGCTGGCCCTCCGCGGGCGCCGTGGGCGCGGGCCTCGCCACGCTGGCGCTGCTGGCCACCTTCCACGCGCTCACCACCGAGCACGACGACGCGGACCGCAACGCCGTGCGCTTCCTCCAGTCCGTGTGGCTCACCCCGCCCGGACGCGAAGTGCCGTTCTGGCCCCGTCCGGGCGCCTGAGGCGCGCCCCGCTTTCCCGTCTTTGACGGAGAATCCGGTGCCTCACAGTTTTTGAGAAACCAGTTGCAAGTGCCATGAACCCTCCACCTGGCCTCGCAACTTTTGCGGACCTCGCAAAGGTTGTCAGGTCAACACGTGTCACCTTCCACCCAGGGGTGGCCGCAAGGGGCTGAAAAAACTGGAGTCCACGCCCCGTGTGAGCAGGCCCGGGGATTGCTGAGGGACTCACCCGCTCTTCCCCGCTGCCGCTGTCCGGCAAGGAGCTCCAGGTGAATCGTCCCCAGCCCTACATGAGGCCGCTCGTGCGCCCGTCCGCCCATCGGCAGAGCCGGCTCGGGGGCCACCGGCGTGAGGAGCGCGGCATCGCGCTCATCATGGCCATCGCGCTCATCTCCTTCATCACCGCGGCGACGCTCATCTCCCTGCGCGCGGTCTCCACGGAGAGCGCCCTGCAAGGCCATGAGCGCCGCGCTCGCGAGGCCTTCTTCGCCGCCCAGGCAGGCCTGGCCGAGGGCCGGGACCTGGTGCGCCAGAGGCTGGGGACCGAGACGGTCTTCAACGGGGTCATCACCGGACTGGGAGTCGCATACCAGGCGCGGACCGGCTCCGGCACGGCCCACGTCGTCGAAACGGGCCTGCCGAGCGACCTCAACGTCCCCTGGTTCGAGGTCCTCCCCTGGACGCCCTACACGCTGACCACCACGCCGCTGGGCATGGCGGTCGACGCGGACGTCCTGGGCGCCAACCGGGAGATGAACGGGCCGGACGGCGTGCGCATCCCCGACTTTCCCGATTCCAGCAACGTGCGCTACCGCGTCTTCCTCGTCGATGACGAGGATGGCTCCCCCCGCACCAACGACAGCAACAGCCGGGCCTGGCTGGTGGCGGTGGGTGAAGTCACGGGCCCACCGGGAAGCCTGCCCCACCGCTCCATCGTCCGCCTCCTCATCACCCCTGCCACGAGCGGGGGAGAGGGCCCGCCCTGCCACGAGCTGGGCTGCGAATCGAATGAGGGTTGAGCCCCTCTTCCCGACTCCTTCCGAAGCACGCGAAGCCTACCCGCCAAGGACACGCCATGCGCCTCTCTAGCGTCCTCATCACCGCATTGGTCCTCGCCGTGCCTGGCGCTGTGCGCGCCCAGGACGCCGGTACCACCTTCAATCCCTGCATCGACACCACCGGGCAGGACCGCCAGCCCGACTTCACCGCCGACGCCGGCGGCTATAGCGCGGTGCTGCTCACCAACGACGCCCCGCCCAAGCTGCGCCTCAACACCAACCAGAACGTCCTGGACCCCGAGCGCATCATCCTGCCCTTCGAGCAGGACCTCGAGGCGCTCATCGTGGACGACCAGGCGGGCAACGGCGCGTCCCACACGCTGGGCTGGTTCTACTACCAGGACCTCATCGACAAGCAGTACATCGCCGTCAACGACGAGCAAGACGCCAACGACGACACCCTCATCGACGCGGACAACAGCGGCGTGCCGGACTTCCACGAGGACCTGTTCAACCTCAACCCGGCCCGCCCCTATATCGGCTTGAATCCCCGGTGCCCCCTCAAGCCGAACTTCACCCACACCCGGGCGGACGGAACCACGATTCAGCTGCGTGAGCCGGAGCTGCTCACCGGCGCCTGCACCGAGCCCAGCACCTACACCTCGGCGGGAGGTCCCCGGCGCTGGCCGGACGGTGACGCACGCTACCCCCAGCCCAGGCCGGGCGGAGGCGCGGTGGGCCGGGCCGTCCGGTGGGCGGACCTCAACCCTCCGCACACGAACCGCACCCTGACCATCAACGGCAACGGGCCGGCCTACACCCAGACGGACGGCTGGTTCAGCGACCAGGGCCTCTTCCCGCACATCCCCAACCTGCTCGAGCCCAAGGACCCGAAGAACGGCGACGACGGCATCGGCCACCTCGCCTTCCTGGCCACGGACGACGATGGGAACACGTGCCCCGGCTCCGACACGTCCGAGTGCCTCCAGCCGCGCATGGCCTGGAGCAGCGACGGCGGCACGCAGGTGGGCCCGGTCTGGGACCGCTCCGGCGCCAATGACGGCATCCCCGACTACAAGGCCAGCGCCTTCGACAACCGGGGTCACCTCATCCCCGGCAAGAACCCCACCGCGGCCGCCAACGAGGAGGACCGGCGCGTGAAGATTGGCCGCGTCCAGGGGAACAAGGAAATCGTCTTCTTCCTCGTCACCTACGTGGAGCAGATCTACGGCGAAGGCGGCCATGACTCCACCGACTCCTGCTTCATGACGCGGCCCGTGGCTGGGGGCCGTATCCAGTGCCAGCTGTGGGCCCATGGCGACATCAACGTCTTCTTCTCGAAGACGCTGCTCAACATGGACCTCCACCAGACGGCGGACCCCCTCGTCACCACCAAGAACCTGCGCACCGGGTGGCTGGGCAACGGCGCGTACGCGCGCCTGGAGGACCCGCTGTACGGCCGCGTCTTCTTCGACCAGGACCAGCCGAAGGAGGTCCGCTCGTACGGCCAGCGCGCGGCGCACACCATCGTCGGCGCGCCCAACAACAACCCGCGCGTCTGGATTCTCGGCTGGGAGGACCAGAACTCGGGCGGCAACCGCACGTACAACGACATCGTCATCCTCATCAACAAGCAGAACAACGGCGTGTTCAAGTCCGAGGTGGTGTCGGACATCTCGCCCAGCATCTCGCGTGACTACACCATCACCTCCGTCACGCTCACCATCGACGACCACCCGTTCTACGACCCGAACGGCAACAGCGGCGCCTGCACGCCGTCCATCCCCCAGCCGGACGGGACGACGTTCAGGCCGCGGCCGAAAATCACCTACCAGGTGGCCCTGGACTGCAAGGTCTGCGTCGCCAACTGCGACAGCACCAGCACCGACCCGGTGCTGGGGCCCCAGTTCGAGCCCAAGCCCACGGAGCCGGAGTGGGTCACCGTGCCCTTCACGGACCCCACCGCGCCTCCGGGCCAGCGCGTGGGAGCGATTGCCTCCATCGACAACCTGCTGGAGCGTGGCTACACGGGCACGCAGCTGTGCTGGCGCGCCGTCATGGAGAGCCCCGGGGAGGGCTGCCAGCCCACCATCGCCAACGTCAACGTGTCCTACAAGGCGCAGAAGGCCGGCCAGTACGCCCGCTCGAGCCGCATCCGCGTGGCCAACACCGCCCTCTTCGGCGTGGGCGAGGTGCCGGGCCGCAACTGGGTGGAGAGCGCCACCCTGAGCCCCTCGCTGCGCCTCAAGGACGGCCGGCCGGACATGAGCCCGCGCGGCCACGTGTACCTGAAGAAGCTGTATGAGCCGGAGAACCCATCCGTCCTGCTGGACGACAGCAACGTCACCAACCCGCCGGTGTGGGACGCGGGTGAGGTGCAGCGGCTCTCCATCAGGAACGGAGACCCCGACGCCCGCAAGCTCTACACCCTGGTGGGCGGTACGCGCACCGAGGTGAAGACCAACATCACCAACAACACCCACCCCCTGTTCCCCACCACGGGCACGGACAACCTGTGCACCGATGTGCCGCGGTACGACCTCAACAACGATGGGTTGTGCAACCCGGCCGACCGGACCGTGCTGAAGGACTGGCTCTACGGCTGGGAGAAGCTGGACCCCGCGGCCCCCAACAACGCGACCCTGTCGCCCCGGCGGACCTGGCCCATGGGCTCCATCAACCTGTCCACGCCTGCCATGGTGGGACCGGTCACCGAGCCAGCCTGGATGTCGAACCCCCTGGTCACCGAGGCGGAGAAGACGCGGTTCCGCACGGGCTTCAAGGACGCCACCGCCATCGCCGGCCGCCGGAGCGTGGCCTTCGTCGGCACGAACCAGGGCCTGCTGCACGCGCTGAGCGTGGGCAAGTGGAACGCCAAGAACGACCCCTGCACCGACGCGACGGAGTACAGCGGCCACTTCGAGCTCACCAACACCAGCCCCTGCTCGAATACGCGCCAGTATGGCTCTGGCGAGGAGCTGTTCGCCTATCTGCCCGGGAAGATGCTGCGCAACTACGTGGAGACGTACCTGCGCACGCCGCGCGTCGACCGGCCGCCAGCGACGATGGACTCCTCGCCCACGTTCGCGTCCGTGGACCTGGGCCCGAACACCAACGTGGATAGCACCGGCACCAACGACTACAACGCGAGAAGGGGCTATGTGCCCGGCGCGAACGCGTGGACGCTCAACACCGACCCCACGCTGAACACCGGCGCCAAGACGGTGCTGGCCAGCGCCGCGGGTCCCAGCCAGAGCGTCTTCTTCGCGCTCGATGTCACCGACCCCAACCCCGCGAACGCCAACTACCCCTGGCCCATGTGGGAGTACGACATCAACAACGAGTACTACCACACCAACGACAGCTCCAACGTCCCCTGCGTGAACCGCAGCAGCCACCCGGACTGCCGCAACATCGCCGAAATCTTCCAGGCCAACCTCGGTGCGGCGACCCCGGTCCTGGCGGACACGCGCGGCTCGCGGCACAACCCGCTGCTGGTGCGCATGGACTTCGGGACGCGCGGCGGCAAGAAGTGGGTGGCGGCCTTCGCCACGGACTTCACGCCGAGGACCGGCACCGCGGGCACGCTCTACCTCATGGACGTGAAGACCGGTCAGCCCGTCACGGTCAACCACGGCTCCGGCATGAAGCAGAAGCTGGCGGGCGTCGTCACGCTGGGCACCACCGCCCTGACGGACCACAACGAGGGCATTGGCGGCAGCCCCTCGAGCGTGGACGTGGACGGTGACGGCACCTACGACGTGCTCTACGTGCCGTCCACGTCGGGCAAGGTCTACAAGATCAACCTGCGGGACGTGGATGCCAGCCGGGGCTACGGCAAGGCCATCAGCTCGTGTGTCATCGCGAACGCGAAGACGGCCACCTACTCCAATGGGTCCACCGTCGAAGACCCGAACAGCCAGCGCATCTACTCCAACCTCACGGTGCGGACGACGCGGACGGGCTCCAACGCCACCGTCGACATCTTCTTCGGCACGGCCAACAACCCGGACACCGACACGGACCCGGACGACCTGGCCGCCACGCCGCGGCGCTACCACATCATGGCCTTCAGGGACCCGACTCCGCTGACCCCCAGCTGCACGGTGACCCAGCAGTGGGTCCAGCGGCTGGACCTGGGACAGGCGGTCTGGGGTGGTCTGGCCATGCGCGAGGACGCCATCACCGCGGCCACCGCCGTGGGCTCGCGGGCGGATGTCTGCAGCGTCAGCGATGACACGAGCGGCAGGCTCTACTCGCTCAGCAGGAGCAGCGGCGACGCGCTGCCGGGCAGTGGCACCGAGCTGAGCGGCCACAGCTTCAGCGCGCCGCTGGCCGTCGGCCAACGGCTCATCATCTTCAACTCCACGGCGGGGACGGGTACGCCCCAGGGCACCGGCCTCGTGGACCCTCCACAGGGGAACGCTGGAGGCAGCACGTCGCGGGTGCTCATCTGGGACGTGCGCCCCGGCGGCAACATTCGTGAGGTGATTCCGTGAGCAGTCCGCGGCAAGGGACGGCGGTCGCCCCCCGGGGGGCGACGCTGATGGAGGCCATGGCCACCATGGTCGTGCTGATTGTCGGCATCCTGGCGGTGTCGCTGACGGTGCTCGCCGCCTCCCGGCAGAACCGCCGTAACCTCATCCAGGCGCAGGCGAGCGTCATCGCGGAGCGGGAGCTGGAGCGCATCATCGCCATGGGCTGCACGGGTGTGCCGCCCACCCCCTGCTCCAACGTCCAGGGGCTGGATGGCTTCACCCGCCGGATGGCGTGGGCGGTGAGCGGCCAGCCCCAGGAGGTGGTGGTGCCCGGCCCCGTCCCGCCGGGACTGCTGTTCGACGTGGCCGTGGACGTGGACCCGAACCTGGCGGGGCTCTATGAGGGAGTCGCGATGGGCTCGCCCGCCCTGAATCGCTTCGTCGACGGGCAGCAGCTCCAGCAGGTCATCAACGTGCGGGTGCTGGTGAGCTGGCAGGACAACCTGATGAGCGGCCTGGCGCCCGACACGCGGCGCGCGGTGGTCCTGCAGACCCGGATGGTCCCATGAGTCAGTCGCTTCGACCTCTTCCCCGAGGCTTCACCCTCATCGAGGTGATGGTCGCCAGCACGCTGTCGCTGCTGGTCCTCACCGGCGCCATCTCCGTGGGCGTCTACCTCCAGCGGCGCGGGATTCTGGAAGAGCGCACCATGGAGGCCCAGAACGCCGGGCGTGCCGCGCGAGACCTCATCGTCCCGGCCATCCAGCGGGCGGGCGCGGGGTTCGGCAGGGCCCGGCTCAACGTGGGCGGCAACGGCGCCCAGGTGGACCAGCGCTACGCGGTGTGGGTGACCACCGACGCGGCCTTCCCGGGCGATGCCACCTTCGCGCCGCCCACGGGCGTCTACGCGGGCCTCATCTCGGACGCGGTGGAAATCTGGGACGCGGACTCGGCTCGCGCGGTGCAGCTCGCCACCGGTCCTACTTGTAATGTTGCTCCTTATCCTGGGAGCGTCTGGACGGGTACCGTCCTGTGCGCCCACAACGTCCCTGCTGGGGGGCCTGCCGCGAACAGCCTCGCGGTGGTGACGAACCCCGCGGTCGAGACGGCCTGTGTCGGAGTGGTGGGGGCCGGCGCCACGGCCACCACCATTCCCTGGACGGCCGGAGTGCCGGGCCGCCCCCTGCCTCCGGGAAGTGTCTGCTCCGACCCTGGCCGGCCGGACGCAATCTTCGGCGCCCCCGGAGTCAACAACTCGCTGTTGATGCCCCTGAGCGTGCGCTCCTACCGGGTCAACTGGTTTACGGGCCGGCCGGTGCTGGAGATGGACCCGGACGGTTCCGCTGGCGTCGCCGCGTACCAGCCCATGGCGCAGGACATCGAGCGCATCAAGGTGCGGCTGGGACTGTACACCCCGAGCCTCCCCAACAACGACGTCCTCTTCTTCCCGGACGTGGCGGCGGGGCAGCCCGCGGTGGACCAGTGCACCAACGCCACGTGCTGGGCGAGGGTGCCGGGGGACGACGCGGGCACCCAGGGAGTCAGCGACACAGGGCCTGGCAGCGCACGTGACGAGCTGATGCGCCGCGTGCGGCTGGTGGAGGTGCTCATCACCGCGCGCACGCTGCAGGCGGACGTGGACGAGGTGGCCCGGGGCGCCAATGGCGCGACGCTGGACGAAGAGGGCAACCCGGTGGACGGCTTCAAGCGACGGCACTTCATCCAGCGCATCACACCGCGCAACTTCGCGCTTTCGGGAGGCTGACATGCGCGCTCTACCCCGTGGCATGACGCTCCTGGAGCTCATGGCGACCGTGGCCGTCATCGGCATCCTCATGGCCCTGGCCATCCCCAGCCTCCAGGGAACCATCAACAAGCGGCGCATGAGCGGTGCCCAGCGCGCCATCTTCCAGCAGACCCTGGAGGCGAGACAGCAGGCGCGCCGCAGCCGCCAGCCGGTGCGGCTGGCCATCATCGACTCCGTCGGTGAGAACGGGCGGACGAGCCCCGCCCTGAGGTGGGAGCAGCTCGACTGCGTCGCCGGCGACACCTGGGGCTCCCAGTGCCCCATTCCCGCGTGCCGGGCACAGGCCTGCGGCACGGGCGGCTGCACCTGCTCCGTGACGGGCACCCCGGTGCCGCTGCCTCCCAACCTGGACGTCAGCAGCCTCGATGGCCTGTGCTGGCTGGACGGCGAGGCCGGGACGGTGGTGGCCCGCGCCGGGGCGACGACATGCGCCCCCGCCAACCCGCCCCCCGCGGCCGGCACGCTCCTGCTCCGCCAGGGTGACGGCGCGGGCAACTACCAGGTGGACCAGGTCTTCACCATGAATGCCCTGACGGGTGCCTTCAAGAGCGTGGACTGCACCTACACCCCGCGCCCCGCCGAGTGCCCCCCTCTCTGAAGCGCTTCGGGCGGCCCCCTCCCGACATATGCTCCCCCCGCCCCGCGCCACCGCGAGGCGGGCACCGAGCCCCGCGGGCCCCTCCCGAGGAGACACTGAAGATGATGAAGCGGTTCGCCCTGGTGATGGTCCTCAGCCTGGCCACGAGCGCCCACGCGGACGACGTCGCCGACGTGTGGAAGGCGAAGTGCAAGTCCTGCCACGGCGAAGACGGCAAGGCGAAGACGAAGATGGGCCAGAAGGAGTCCATCGTCGACCTCAGCCAGCCCGCCTGGCAGCAGGCCGAGTCGGACGCCGAAATCCGGCAGGTCATCGCCGACGGCTCCCCCAAGAACACCCGGATGAAGGCCTTCAAGGACAGGCTCACCCCCCAGCAGATTGACGCCCTGGTGGGATACATCCGCACCCTGAAGGGAAAGTAGCTGGCTTGAATTTCCCCGCGAGGCCGCGCGTCATGGGGGGTGAGAAACGGAGCCGCCCATGAAGAACCTCACCGTCGCCCTCGTGTTCTGCGCATCCATGGCCAGCCTCTTCACGTCGCTGCGCGCGGACGCCGTGTCGTCCGTGCGCATTGAAAAGGGCCTGTCCCGGCCGGAGCCCCTGTCGCTGCTGGGCAAGAAGGACGACGGCAAGGGCGGCGGGGATGACGACAAGAAGGGCGGCAAGGACGACGAGGAGGACGAGGAGGAGTACCGCGCCCGCTACTCCGGCCTGTCCCAGCATGCCGCCCTGGAGCTGGTGGACCCGGGCGCCCTGGAAGACGTCCTCCGCGTGAGCGCGGGCCTCCGGTTCGGCGCCCGCTAGCGGGGCCCTGGCGGCGGCCGGGCCACGCGGGGCAGCGTCACCGCGAAGCAGGTGCCGGCGTCCACCGACGACGCCACGTCCACCCAGCCCCCGTGGGCGGTGACAATCTGCGAGACGATGTAGAGCCCCAGGCCCAGCCCGTGGTGCTGGGGCTTCGGCTGGCCCGGCTCCAGCGTCGCGCGGTGGAAGGGCGCGAAGAGGCGCGTGCGCAGCGAGTCCGGAATGGGCGGCCCTCCGTTGTGCACCTCCACCCGCTGGAAGTGGCCGTCGGCGGCGGCCAGCCGCACCCTCACCTGCGTGCCTTGAGGGCTGTGCTGCAGGGCGTTGCCGAGCAGGTTGGACAGCACCTGTCCCAGCCGCTCCTCGTCCCAGACGCCCGTCGAGTCGCCCTGCACCTCCAGGCAGACGCCGCGCTCCGGGTGGGCGGGCTCCAGCTCGGAGATGATGCGGCGGCACACCTCCTCCATGCACACCTCGCGCGGGCGCAGGGGAATGCCCCCGGCCATGCGCGCCCGGGTGAAGTCCAGCAGCTGCTTCACCAGCCGGGCCATGCGCCCGGCGCTCCCGTCGATGCGCTCCACCCCGCGCCGCACGTCCGGCGTCAGCGTGTCCCTGGCGAGCAGGGCCGCGGCGGACAGGCGCACCGCGGCCAGCGGGTTGCCCAAATCGTGCCCGAGCACGCCGATGAAGCGCTCCTGGAAGCGCGCCTCCTGCTCGCGCTCCAGCTCCAGCCGGCGCCGCGCGGTGACGTCCCGGCTGATACCGAAGAGGGCGTAGACGGTGCCGTCGCCCCGGCGCAGCACGCCCTTCGTCGTCTGCCAGATGCAGTCGGTGCCGGGGCCGCCCTCGGAGTCCTCGTAGGTGGCCGTCTGCCCGGACTCCGCCACCGCGCGGTCATGCTCCAGCGTGGGCCTGGCGTTGTCGGGGCCCAGCAGCTCCGCGTCCGAGCGCCCGAGGATTTCGTGGGGCTCGCGGTTGAAGGCGCGCGCGGTGGCGGGGTTGATGAGCACGTAGCACCCGTGCAAGTCCTTCACGTAGATGGCGTCCGTGGCGCTCTCGATGACGGCGTGCAGCAGGTCATGGTCCCTCCGCAGGGCCTCCTGGGCGGCCATGCGCTCGGTGAGGTCCTCCAGGAAGAGGACGACGCCGTCCTCCCAGGGGGACACGCGCGCCAGCAGCCACACGGTGCCCACGGGGGACTGGCGGGACAGGCGCGCCACCTCGGGCTCGCGGCGCACGGCCACCCGGACGCACACGGCGAACAGGCCGCACTCCCCCGCCCACGGCGCCTCGTCCAGCAGCCGCTGGCGCACCAGCGGACGCTCCTCGCGGCCCAGCCAGCGCTCCGCGTGCGCGTTCGCGGAGACACACTCGAAGTCGAGGATGCCTCCCACCGCGGAGCGGACGCTGCGCAGCACGACGACTGCCTCGGACGGCGGCAGGTCTCCCCCACTCCCCGAGCGCTTGTTGCTCCCACGACCCGATTGCATGTGGCGTGGCACCCCCCAGCGATGCCGTTGGGTGAAGCCTCGCCTGGGGGTGGGCAGGGGGACAACCGGCCCCCGGGGTGGCCGAAGCGTGCCGGAGCGAACCTGGGGGGCGATGTACCCCCTGACAACACGACAGGCGGCGCGCTCTGTCGTTGATTTGGCCACGGCGGGCCCCTAATTACCCCGGGGCCCTCAGGGTCCACTCATGGACACTCCCTTCACTCAGAGGCTGGATGGCGAGGCGGCGCCGCACGGCGGCATGCCTCCGGTGGCAGGCGACCCTCTCGCGCAACTGCTGGACGCACTGCAGCCCGGCCGCCGTGCGCGGACGCAGGGGCTGAAGGGCGCGGCGCGCGGCCACGTGCTCGCCCGTCTGCACCTGGCGACGCAGGCGCCGCTGGTCTGCGTGGCGGTGGACGAGGAGGCAGCCGATGCCCTGGCCGCCGACCTGTCCTTCTTCCTGGGAGGCACCGGCAGCCTGCTGGAGCCGCGCGTGCTGCGGCTGCCCGCGGACGAGATGCTGCCGTACGACGAGCTTTCGCCCGACGCGCGCACCGTCACCGAGCGGCTGGGCGCCCTCTTCCACCTGGGCCAGGGCACGCGCTTTCCCGCGGTGGTGCTGTCCGTGCGCGCGCTGTACCGCCGCGTGCTGCCGCTGGACATGATGACGTCGCTGTCCGAGCGGGTGGTGGTGGGGCAGGACTTCGACCGCGACTCGCTGGCGCTGAAGCTGGCGCGCATGGGCTACCGGAACAGCCCGCTGGTGGAGGACGTGGGGACGTTCTCCGTGCGCGGCGGCCTGCTGGACGTCTTCAGCCCGCTCTACGACAAGCCGGTGCGCCTGGAGTTCTTCGGCGACACCATCGACTCCATCCGCGCCTTCGACCCGCAGTCGCAGCGCACGGTGGACTCGCTGAAGGAGGTCATGCTCGTGCCGGCGCGCGAGGTGCTCCTCACGGACCAGACGCGCCCGCGCGCGGAGGCCGCGGCCCGCGCGGTGGCGGACCGCATCAACCTGCCCACCATTCAGCTGCGCGAGCGGCTGGAGGCGCTGCGCGAGGGGCTGCCCGGCTTCGGAATCGAGGGCTTGCTGCCCGGCCTCTTCGAGGGCGGCCTCGCCACGGTGTTCGACTTCCTGCGCACGTGGGGGCAGGAGGCGCCCGTCTTCTACCTGGACGACCCGCTGGGCGCGGACCGCGCGGCCGACGAGCTGTGGTCGGAGCTGGAGCGCTCCTTCACGGCGGCGGAGGAACGGCAGGACCTGGTGTCCCCGCCCCTGGAGCACTTCCTCACGCGCGACGCGGTGACGGAGCGGCTGGGCGCCTTCCGCGTGGTGGAGGGCGGCGGCCTGTCGCTGGCACAGCAGGAGCGGCCCCCGGTGCTCTTCAGCTTCGGCGGCACCCAGGATTTGCGCGAGGCGATTCTCGCGCACCATGGCGAGGAGGGCGCCCTCAGCCCGCTGGTGGAGCGCCTGCAACGGTGGCGGGACATGGGTGTGGCGTGCGCGGTGGCGTGCGGCACGCTGAGCCAGGCGGACCGGCTCAAGCGGCTGTTGCAGGACCGCAGCGTCATCGTGAAGGTGCACACGGAGCCGCTGGCGGACGCGTCGAAGCTGTACGAGCCGTCCATCTGGGCCCACCTCTTCACCGGCGAGGTGAGCCACGGCTTCGTGGACGGCGCGGGCGGGCTGGCGGTGCTGGCGGACGAGGAGATTTTCGGCGTCCGCGCGCGAAGGCGGCCCAAGCGCAGCAAGAAGCTGGACGCGTTCGCCTCGGGCTTCGGAGACCTGAAGGAAGGCGACCTCATCGTCCACACCGACTTCGGCATCGGCCGCTACGCGGGCCTGACGAAGATGGAGGTCAACGGCGTGCCCGGGGACTTCCTCGTCCTGGAGTACGCGGGCCGGGACAAAATCTACCTGCCGGTGGGCCGCATGCGGCTCATCCAGAAGTTCTCCGGCGGCGACCCGGACACGGTGCAGCTGGACAAGCTGGGCACCACGAGCTGGGAGAAGACGAAGAAGCGCGTCAAGGAGCAGCTGCTCAAGATGGCGGCGGAGCTGTTGCAGATTGCCGCCGCGCGCAAGGCGCACCCGGGCCATGCCTTCAGCGCGCCGGACCGGTACTTCGCCCAGTTCGAGGCGGACTTCGAGTTCGAGGAGACGCCGGACCAGGCCAAGGCGATTGAGGACGTGCTGGCGGACATGCAGAAGCCCCAGCCGATGGACCGGCTCGTCTGTGGCGACGTGGGCTATGGCAAGACGGAGGTGGCCATGCGCGCTGCCTTCAAGGCCGCGCTGGACCGCAAGCAGGTGGCGGTGCTGGTGCCCACCACGGTGCTGGCGCAGCAGCACTTCCTGTCCTTCAAGAAGCGCTTCAAGGACTACCCCGTCACGGTGGAGGTCATCTCCGGCATGAAGAAGGCGCCGGAGGTGCGCGAAATCCTCAAGCGGGCCAAGGAGGGCAAGGTCGACATCCTCATCGGCACGCACAAGCTGCTGGGCGGCGACGTGGCCTTCAAGGAACTGGGCCTGATGATTGTCGACGAGGAGCAGCGCTTCGGCGTGAAGCAGAAGGAGTCGCTCAAGAAGTGGCGCTCCCAGATTGACGTGCTGACGCTGACGGCGACGCCCATCCCCCGCACGCTGCACATGAGCATGTCCGGCGTGCGCGACATGAGCATCATCGCCACGCCGCCCGAGGACCGCCGCGCCATCCGCACCTTCGTGATGAAGCACGACGACGCCGTCATCAAGGAGGCCATCGAGCGCGAGGTGGCGCGCGGCGGGCAGGTGTTCTTCGTCCACAACCGCGTGGAGTCGCTCCCGTCCATTGAGCAGCAGCTGAAGACGCTGGTGCCCCAGCTCAGCATCGGCGTGGCGCACGGGCAGATGGGCGAGGGCCAGCTGGAGAAGGTCATGCTGGCCTTCACCGAGCGCAAGCACCAGGTGCTCCTGTGCACGTCCATCATCGAGAGCGGCATCGACATCTCGAGCGCCAACACGATGATTGTGAACCGGGCGGACCAGTTCGGCCTGGCGCAGCTCTACCAGCTCCGTGGACGCGTGGGCCGCAGCAAGGAGCGCGCGTACGCGTACCTGCTGGTGCCGTCACGGCGGGCGGTGACGAAGGACGCGCAGCGGCGCCTGGAGGTGCTCCAGAACTTCACCGAGCTGGGCGCGGGCTTCTCCATCGCCTCGCACGATTTGGAGATTCGCGGCGCGGGCAACCTGCTGGGCGACAAGCAGTCGGGGGCCATCGCCGAGATTGGCTTCGACATGTACGCGCAGCTGCTGGAAGAGGCCGTGGCGGAGATGCAGGGCCAGCCGCCTCGCGTGCAGGTGGAGCCGGACGTGACGCTGCCCATGCCGGCGCTCATCCCGGACGACTACGTGAGCGACGTGCACCAGCGGCTGCTCTTCTACAAGCGCTTCAGCCAGGCCAGCCACCCGGACGAGGTGACGGACCTGCGCGCGGAGCTGGTGGACCGCTACGGCGAGGCGCCGGACGAGGTGGACTCGCTGTCCGAGCTGACGCTGCTGAAAATCGACATGCGCGACTTGCGGCTGCGCGCGCTGGAGGTGGGCACCGGCCGGCTGGTGGTGACGCTGGGCGCGGACGCGCTGCTGGACGGCGCGAAGGTGGCGGGGCTGGTGCAGCGCTCGAAGGGCGTCTACCGGCTCACCCCGGACATGAAGCTCATTGCCCGCGTGCCCCAGGGCGCCAGCGGGCATGACCTCATCGCCGAGGCGAAGAAGGTGCTCCGCGACTTGAGCCACTGCGCGCTGCCGCAGGCGTAGCGCGGCGGGCAGGCACGGTCGTGAAAGAGAAGAGGCCCGGGACCTGAGGGTTCCGGGCCTCTTTCATTTCAGGAGCAGCGGCCTCGCAGCGGCCCCAGGTAACAGGCTCAGGCGGCCTGGGGCTCCGCCGCCACCGGCCGCACCAGGAACTCGCGGGCCGCTTCGAGCGCGCGCGTGTCGGTGAGCACCTGCCCCGGCGCGGAGCCATGGCCGATGAGCGCACCCCGCCAGCGCAGGCTCATGTAGCCCGCCGTCAGTTGCAGGCTCTGGATGGGCGGCTGCGCCACGCCGTCGTCCTCCTCGGAGGAGTGCGCGGTGACAAGCGACAGCACCTTGCCCTGCATGCGCTCGCGGAAGCGCAGCTCGGGCAGGCGCAGCCACCAGGACCAGTGCTCGAAGTAGTGCTGCGCCGTGGAGGACAGGTGGTACCAGTAGATGGGCGAGACGATGACCAGCTCGTCCGCCGCCAGCGTGCGCTCTGCCAGCGCGAGCAGCTCCGGGACGGGCTTCGGGTAGCTGCTGCCCGGCGCGTGGCGCAAGTCACGGAAGGGCTCACGCAGGTGCTCCTCCAGGCGAAGCCACTCCACCGCCGTGCCGGACGGGAGCGCCTCGGCGGCGCGGCGGGCGAGCTGCTCCGCGTTGCCGCCCACGCGGGAGCTGGACAAGAGGAAGAGGACGCTGCGGGAAGTCGAGGGGGTGGAGCTCATGGCGGGTCCAGAAAGGAAGTGGCGCTCTCTTAACAGGGCACCGGGCCGGACGCAGAAGTGCACGCGTCACTCCGCCGGGCAGTGCCAGCCCCACACACGTGGAGCGCTGCGCCCTCCGACCCCTCCGTCGGGAGCAGGCGGCCCGGTTCCGCGCCTTGATAGGCTCGGCGCAGGTGCACACAGGAGTGTCCATGGCGGTCGCGCCTCCAGCGAACAGGATTCCGTCCCGGACCGTCGTGCTGGGCGGAATGGGCAATGACGACGCGAGCGGGCTCTCCGCGCGGCTGCTGACCGTGCTGGAAGGAGCCCTCGCGCTGCCCGGCTACCGCTTCGAGCGACTGGAGGACGCCAGGCCCGAGGACCTCCAGACGAACCGCTGGAGCCAGCGCGACGGCCCGGTGATCCTGGTTGGAGTGGTGGGGGACGTCCCGTCCCTCGAACAGGAGTACGACCGCGCGGAGGCGGCGGGAGGCACCTGCCTCATGTTCGCGCTGAGAGGGAGGAGCCGGAGCAGGTTCGAGGAGCGGCTCCTCGCCGAGCGGGGCATCACCGAGTTCGTCGACTCACCGGAGGAGCTCCTCCAGGAGCTCGTCCGCGCGGTCCGCGCGTGGGAGCAGAACACGCTGGGAGGGTTGCTGCTGGAGGGACAGCGGTTCAGGGTGCTCCACGGCGTCCCCCGGTTCGAGCCCGTGCGCGTCGACGAGCTCGTCCCCCATCGCGGCAAAGAGGAGGTCCTGGTGTTCCATGGGCCGCCAGGGCCAGAACTGAAGCGCATTGCCCTCGATTACGCCGCTTCGCGAGCGCCCCTCCGGTTCCTACGGGAGGACGTGCCTGTCCTCCCCGAGCTGCTCAAGCCCTACTTCGGCAACCAGGAGGCCCTCTTCGTGGAGGAGGTGGACCAGCGCCCGGCTCGGGAGACCCACGCCCTGGTGCGGACCCTGAGCGACGCTCCCCCTCGCAACAGGGATGAGGGCCCGCGGCTGGTGCTCACCACGCGCACCAGCCGCCTCGGTGCGCTCAAGGCGATGCTGCTGGGACAGGGCTTCCAGGCGCGGGACATCCTCGTCCAGGCGCTTCCCGTGTCGGACGCACCGGAGGAGCCGCGCCCGGCCGACGACGGAGCCCCCCTGGCCCCGCCCCTCGAACACCCCGTGAACCAGCCCTGGGTAGCGCCCGAGGTCAGTGCCGCGGTCACCGCGGCCGCCGAGGAGCAGGGGAAGAACCTCGGGGACTCGCTCGAGCTCGTGCTGGTCGGAGACTTCCCGCGAGATGACCAAGGCAAGCAGTTGCTCCAGGAGCGTCTCGACCAGGCGGCGCGGACGCTGCTGGACGCCTGCGCCACTCCCGAAGAAGCCCTGGCCCGGCTGACCTGGAGCATCCGCGGACTGCGCGACGCGGGTCATCTTCCTCGGGTGTGGGACTTCTTCCAGACGGTCGCCAGCATCTCGCCGCAGGCCCTGCTCCACTGGGGCCAGGTGATGATGCGCGAGCCCACGCATCCCCTGCGGGATGACATGGAAGCCCTGCTCTGGCCACTGGTGCACTCGGAACCCGAGCTCGCGCGCGTCCTGGTGGATGCCCTGCGCGAGGAAGGCCATGAGGACCTCCTCATGGCCCTCGGCTTCGGTCCGAAGTACCTGGAGGTCCTGGGCGCGGAGCGGCTCCTCGCCATTCACGAGCGCCTGCTCACCCACCCGGAGCGCGCCGTGCGGGTCGCGGCCTTCAAGCGGGTGGGCAACGACAGCGTGCTTGCCGGGGAGGTCCTCGCCCGACTGCTGCTCACACACCGTGGCTCCGACATCGAGGAGCCGGCGACAGCGAAGGTCTGGGCCCTGGCGGTGGGCAGCTTTCGCGTCTACGACGCGTGTCGCGTGGAGGACAAGGAGGCGCTGGCGGCGGCACTGCGGGCGCCACGCTCGCTGGGCCCATGGTGCCACTTCCTGCTGCAGCGGCTCGCCACGGACGTGCCGGCCGCCCTCGTCGACCTGATGCTGGCGCGAATCGAGGCCTCGGCCGAGGCGGGCGCGGACCACGAGGCCGTCCCCGTCATGGAGGCGTGGCGGGACCCTCCGTACCAACAACTGCCTCCCGAGGAACGGCAGCGGGCAGTGGCTGTGGTGGAGCGACTGCTCGAGCACAAGCACTCCGCGGTCCGCGCGCAGGCGCGGCGGTGGCTCGCGGACCTCGTCGTGGTGAAGCCGCCACGTCCGGGGACGGTTGCGTGCCCTACGCCGGATGACCCCGAGGCTTGACACAGGCGCGCCCTCCATCGTCTACCCGGGCCATGACCCTTAATACCCGACAGACCAGAACACCAAGAAGGCTCGGACTCCCTGCCCTGCTCGCCGTCACCCTCGCGTGCCTGGTGGTTTCCGCGTCCCCGGCCCAGGCGCAGGCGTGGACGCTGAGCAAGGCGCAGCGGCAGGAGTTCCTCCACTACTACGCCCCCGTCGTCTTCAAGCGCGCCAACGGCAACGACAGCCGGCATGGCTACGACTGGATTACCAACTTCGACTTCGACCAGGACGGGAACTTCTCCAACAACAAGCTGAACTGGAAGGACATCGAGCGGTACGTCGATGCGGCGCGCGCCGGGACGGGCGCGTACAGCCACTGGCGCATCCGCCCCACCCTCTACACGTACCTCGTCGAGTACATGGACGGAGGGAAGAACCTCGTCCTCACGTACCACATCTACCACGCGCTCGATAAGAACGCGGCCGGCGACTACCAGCTCCACGACTGGGAGCGGGTGGAGCTGCACGTGAGAGGCGTCGTCGGCTCGCCGGGCAATGGCGAGTCCGTCGCGTTCGCCGTCGTCACCCAGCACAAGCGCAACGTCGTGCGGGCCCAGGGCAGCACCGAGCTCAACTTCATGCAGACGGCCACGGGCAAGCACCTGCTCATCTGGCAGGCCGAGTGGTCCGACAAGCTGCTGGCCCCCCACGGGCAGGAGCTGCGCTTCGTCGGCGACTCGTACGCGTGGATTGCCACGCAGCTGGCGACGCCCACCGCGAAGGCGGAGGTCGACGTGAACAACGACGACGGCCGGAAGAAGGTGCACTACGCCTTCGTGCCGCAGGGCTCGCCCGCGGCGGTCTCCACGCTGGGCGCGCGGGCCATCACCTACGCGACGGCGGACTCGCTCGCGAGCCGCTCCGACAATGGCAGCTCCGTCACGTGGCCTGGCGTCAAGCGCGTCACCTACGAGCTGCAGGACATCGCGGACATCCTCCCGACGCACTGGCAGCACGGCGGCTACGCGACGCACTGGCTGGGCACCAACCCGCTCGACTTCTGGATGGAGAGTGGCCTCACCAACGAGGCCGGCGCGGCTGAGGTCACCCCCGGCATGAACCGCTTCTTCCCGCAGACGCGCGACATCGAGAACGAGGACGAGCGCGAGGGCTACATCGCGAAGAAGTGGTTCCTCGGCACCTATGAGCTCAATGCCAGCGCCTCGGACACGGGCGGCGGCGGCTCGGGCGCCTTCCACGACAACGCGTGGGCCAGCACGATGCCGGACTCGCGCGGACAGACGCGCGCGAGCGCGAGCGGCTACACCAGCTCGCCCAACTCCTTCTGGTGGCAGCACGACTACTTCGTCCACACCGGCACCGTCGACTCGACGGACGGCGTGGAGGCCGGCTTCTGGCTGCCCGGGCCTTGGTACCTGCCGGCCCAGGGCGGCTTCGACGGGCGCTGGGTGCAGCTCTTCGACGACCGACCCGGCCAGGAGCCGTGAGTCCGTGGTCAGGGGCGTCCATGCGCCGCCCCTGACTCCGGCGACTCGGCGACTCAGCGCGCGCCGCAGAAGTGGGCCACGGCACGCGACAGCGCGGCCTCGCAGCGCACCAGGTCTTCCACCGGGACGTACTCCCCCGTCTGGTGCGCGACGCGGATGTCGCCGGGGCCGAACACCACCGCCTCCGCGCCCAGCTCCGTCATCTGCGGCGCCTCCGTGCCGAAGGACACCGTGGTGGACGCGTTGCCGCTGACCTGTTCCAGGAAGCGCACCACCTCCGCGTCCGCCCGCGTATTCACTCCCCGGTCCGTGCGCCCCACGCGGATGTGGGCCTCGAAGGCCGGCTCGTCGCGGACCAGTTCCTGGCGGATGGTCTCCAGCAGCTGGGGCACCCGCTCCGGCGACTGGCCGGGAATGGGACGCCACTCCACGAGGAAGCGGCACGCGCCGGGGATGATGTTCTTCGCCTTGCCGCCCTGGATGACGCCCACATTCACGGTGGTGAAGGGCGGCTGGAAGCCCTCGTCACGCTCGTCGCGCAGCACGGTGTTGGCCAGGAGCTCCAGCCGCTGGAGGAAGCGCCCCGCGCGGAAGATGGCCGACGCGCCCGAGTCCGGGTACGCGCTGTGGCCCTCCTTCCCCAGCACCTCCACCTCCGCCAGGCAGTAGCCCTTGTTCGCGCGCACCGGGGTGAGCCGCGTGGGCTCGCCGACAATCGCGTGCCGCGCGCGGCCCAGGCCCGCCTCCACCAGCTTCTTCGCGCCCACCAGCCCCACCTCCTCGTCGGCGGTGAGCACCACCATCAGCGGGGCCCGCACGCGCTCCGCCTTGAGGGCCGCGTGCAGCGCGCAGGCGATGAAGCCCTTGGTGTCGCACGCGCCGCGCCCGTAGAGCCTCCCCTCCTTCTCCGTCAGCCGCAGCGCGTCCGTCCACGCCGCGTCGAAGGGCACGCAGTCGGTGTGTCCCACCAGCGCCAGCTCGGCGCGGCCGGAGCCGCCCTTCACCGCGACGAGGTTCACCTTCTCCACGCCCGCGTCGTCGAGGTAGTGCTGGCGCTCGGCCGTGAAGCCCGCGGCCTCCAGCTTCGCCTGCGCGTAGTCCACCAGCGGGTGGTTGGGACGGGCGGACGTGGTGTCCATGGCCACCAACTCCGTCAGGGTGGCTCGCAGCGCGGGCAGCGTGTCGCTCATGGGTACGACCTCCAGGAGCCGCGTCATGCCACCGCCACGCGCGGCGCGCCAGCCCCTGGAGGCGCTCCCGTGGACCACCGTTCAGGGGTACAGCGTGCGGGACAGGGCCTGGAAGCTCCGCCCGCTCTCCTCCGCCAGCGGGTGGCGGCCGTCACGCACCACCACGCGTCCGGCCACCGCCACCTCGCGCACGGCGGCCTTGTCCGCGCCGAAGACAATCGCGGCCAGCAGCGACTCCGGGCTCGCGCCGGTGAGCGACGGGTGGTGCAGGTCCACCGTGAAGAAGTCCGCGGGAGCCCCCGCCTCCAGGGCTCCAGAGGACAGGCCCAGGCTGCGCGCCCCCTCCACCGTGGCCATCCCCAGCAGCCGCGCCGCCAGGCCGTCCATGGCGCCACGCCCCGGGTCCAGCACAGCGCGCCGCAGCCGCGCCAGCCGCAGGTGGCCTTCCAATTGGCGTGCCTCGTCCAGCAGGTCCACCGTGGCCTGGCTGTCCGAGCCCAGGCTGATGCGCGCCCCCGCGCGGACCAGCGCGTCCGCCGGGACGATGCCGTCGCCCAGGTTGCGCTCCGTGGAGGGACACGCGCACACCGTCGCCTCGGCCCGGCCCAGCAGCGCCACCTCCTCGTCCGTCAGGTGGACGCCGTGCACCACGGTGAAGCCCGGGCCGAGCAACCCCAGGTCCGAGAGCAGCTCCACCGGCCGCCGGCCATGCTCGGCGAGACAGGCCTCGATTTCCTTCGGCTGCTCCGCCACGTGCATGTGCACGGGCAGGCGCTTCGCCGCGGAGCTGGAGAGCGCGGCCAGCCACTCCCGGGGCACCGCGCGCACGCTGTGCGGCGCGAGGCCCACGCTGACCGCCGCGTCGTCCCGCGTCTCTCGCACGAGCGACTCCGCCGAGCCGAGGAAGGCGTCCACGTCCCCGTCGATGAAGCGCCGCTGGCGCGGGTTCTCCGGCACCTTGAAGCCGGCGCGCGCATAGCCCACGCGCAGCAGACAGATGCGCAGGCCCACGTCCCGCGCGGCGCGGATGACGGCGTGCGCCAGCGTGTTGCGGTCCGCGTACGGCGTGCCGTCCGCCTGGTGGTGGAGGTAGTGGAACTCGCCCACGGTGGTGATGCCGGCCAGGGCCATCTCCACGAAGGCCTGCCGCGAGGCGACGTACACGTCGTCCGGCCCCAGCGACTCGGCGGCGCGGTACATGGCCTCGCGCCAGCTCCAGAAGTCGTCAGCCTCGCGGCCGGAGGCGACGTACTCGGTGCGCCCGCGGATGAGGCGCTGGAAGGCGTGCGAGTGGCCGTTGACGAGCCCCGGCAGCAGCGCGCGCCCCGGCAGCCGGACGGTGTTCGCTCCGGCGGGCACGGGGCCTTCAGCAACGACGAGCCCTTCCGCGCTCACGCACAGGGCCCTTCCTTCGTGGAACCGGCCTCCGGTGTAGAGGAGGTCCGGCTGGTAGACGGTGAGGTCGGTCACCCCGGCAGCGTACGTCAGCCGACCGGGGGCCGCAGCAGCGACGGAGCGGACCGCCGCACGCCACCGTCAGCGGGTGGACGCGTACGAGGAGCCCTCGTCCTTCAGCGGGTGGCCCGAGTGGTCATCCTCGCCCGGCCGGCCCATTCCCTTGTGCACCGCCGGTGCGGACGCATTCACCGGGCCCACGTAGAAGACGCCGTGGTAGCCCGCGTCGTTCCTCCCATCCCAGCGGTGGACGAAGAAGCGGTCGCCGTTGTCATTCCCCTTCGCATTGCGAATGCCGCAGTCCAGCTTGTCCTTCGCGCCCTTGGTGTCCACGGCGCAAATCCAGGCCGAGCCGCTGTCGTACGCCATGTCCAGCGCCACCACGTCGTCGAGCTTCTCCTCCAGCAGCAGGCCCATGGGACGGTAGGTCTTGTCCCACGGCAGGCCCGACTTCGTGCGCGCGTGGATGTTGCCGGACAGCACCACGTAGAAGCGCTCCGACGCCGACTCGACCTGGTGCTTCACCGTGGCCGCCATGGCGCTCTCACGCTGCTGCCCCTGGGCCTTGGGGTGGTCGAAGACGAAGGCCTCCAGGTCCAGGCCGCGCGAGCGGAGCTGGCGCAATTGCTCCAGCATGTTGGCCACCGCCTCGCTGCTGCGGCCATCCGGGTACGGGCTGCGCCAGAAGGGCGCCTCCATCAGCTTGAGCCAGTCCTCCTCGGTGCCAGCGCTCTCCAGGAAAGCGTCCACGCGCGTCTGGTTCTCCAGCGGCAGTTCCAGGCCCACCGTCACCGGCATGCCCGCCACCATGGCCTGACACGCCGCCTGGGCCACGAAGCGCGGCACCTCCTGCGTGCCGTGCATCTCGCCCAGCAGCAGCACGGCGCCCTTCTTCGCATGCTTGCCCAGGCCGATGATGGGCAGGCCGCACTCAATCGCCATTGCGTTGGGCGCTTCCTTCGCCTCGGGCGCCTTGGCCACCTGCACCGGCCTGGGCGCGTTCTCCTCCTTCGCGAGCTTCGGCGCCACGGAGTTGAACACCCTCCACTCCATCACCAGGTCCCGCGAGCCCTGGCCGGACTCCGCGAAGAAGGAGTTCTCTCCCTGCGGCGCGTCGAAGTAGGCCTCCAGGTCCTCGACGCTGAGCTCCTCGCCGCCGCCAAGGGCGCGGCTGACGCCCCAGGACAGCTGACCGCCCGTCGGGGAGAGCGTCTTGTTGGCGCTCTTGGTGATGCGGATGATCCACAGCTTGCTCTGCGTCGGCGACTCGCGCTTGCCCAGCACCATGTAGCGGTGCCAGTAGCCGGAGATCTTCGAGCCGCCGAACTCCTGGCGCCAATCCGTCTGGAGCACCATGCTGCCCTTGTCCTCGCGGTAGGGCAGCTTGTTCTCCGTGAAGAACTCGCGGACCTGGGGCCACATCTCCTCCAGGGGCCGTTCGTAGATGGCCTCCCGGTCCGGGATGTCCAGGTCACCCATGCGGGCCGCACAGCCCGACAGGCCCCAGACCAGCATCACCACCGCGTAGAACACCGAGCGCATTCACGTTCCCCTCGATTGAGCTTCGAGCAGGGAAACGGATGCGCTCGGACGGTATATCGACCGCCCGAGCACATGCCCGCGGGTGCTGGGGAGTCTCCGTCAGTGAACGGAGGCGACCGACGAGCCCTCGTCCTTCAGCGGATGAGCCGAGTTGTCATTCTCGCCCGGCCGGCCCAGCCCCTTGTGCACCGCGGGCGCCGACGCGTTCACCGGGCCCACGTAGAAGACGCCGTGGTAGCCCGAGTCGTTCGCTCCATCCCAGCGGTGGACGAAGAAGCGGTCGCCGTTGTCCTTGCCCTTCGCATTGCGGATGCCGCAGTCCAGCCGGTCCTTCACGCCCTTGCTGTCCACGGCGCAAATCCAGGCCGAGCCGCTGTCGTACGCCATGTCCAGCGCCACCACGTCGTCGAGCGTCTCTTCCAGCAGCAGCCCCATGGGACGGTACTTCTTGTCCCAGGGCAGGCCCGACTTCGTGCGCGCGTGGATGTTGCCCGAGAGCACCACGTAGAAGCGCTCCGGCGCCGAGTCCACCTGGTGCTTCACCGTGGCGGCCATGGCGCTCTCACGCTGCTGCCCCTGGTCCTTCGGGTGGTCGAAGACGAAGGCCTCCACGTCCAGACCGCGCGAGCGGAGCTGGCGCAGTTGCTCCAGCATGTTGGCCACCGCCTCGCTGCTGCGGCCGTCCGGATAGGGGCTGCGCCAGAAGGGAGCATCCATCAGCTTCAGCCAGTCCTCCTCGGTGCCGGCGCTTTCCAGGAAGGCGTCCACGCGCGTCTGGCTCTCCAGCGGCAGCTCCAGCCCCACCGTCACCGGCGTGCCCGCCACCGTCACCTGACACACCGTCTGCGCCAGGAAGCGCGGCACTTCCTGCGTGCCGTGCATCTCTCCCAGCAGCAGCACGGCGCCCTTCTTCACCTGCTTGCCCAGCCCGATGATGGGCAGGCCGCACTCAATGGCCATCGCGTTGGGCGCTTCCTTCGCCTCGGGCGCCTTGGCCACCTGCACCGGCTTGGGCACGTTCTCTTCCTTCGCCAGCTTCGGCGCGACGGAGCGGAACACCTTCCACTCCATCACCAGGTCTCGCGAGCCCTGGCCGGACTCCGCGTAGAAGGAGTTCTCCCCGCGCGGCGCATCGAAGCGGTCCTCGAAGTCCTCGACGGAGACGCCCCCCACCGAGTCGTCATTGCCGTCGTTCAGGTTCCGGTTCACGCCCCAGTCCAGCTCCTTGCCGGCAATGGAGAGCGTCTTGTTGGCGCTCTTGGTGACGCGGATGATCCACAGCTTGCTCTGGGTGGGGGACTCACGCTTGCCCAGCACCATGTAGCGGTGCCAGTAGCCGGCGATCCTCGAGCCGCCGAACTCCTCGCGCCACTCCGTCTGGAGCACCATGCTGCCCTTGTCCTCGCGGTAGGGCAGGTTGTTCTCCGTGAAGAAGGTGCGCACCTCTGGCCACATCTCCTCCAGGGGCCTGTCGTAGATGGCCTCCCGGTCCGGGATGTCCAGGTCACCCATGCGGGCCGCGCAGCCCGTCACAATCAAAGCCAGTACCGCCACCACATATGCCGAGAGGCGCATCGTCAACTCCCTCCAATCCAGACCCAGGAGGTAACGGAAGCCTACACGCGACATATCGGCCACGCGAGCCCCCGCCCGCGTGGCCGTGGGTGCCACCGTCAGCGGACGGAGGCGAACGAGGAGCCCTCGTCCTTCAGCGGGTGGACCGAGTTGTCGTTCTCACCCGGTCGACCCAGCCCCTTATGCACTGCCGGTGCGGACGCGTTCACCGGGCCCACGTAGAAGACGCCGTGGTAGCCCGCATCGTTCCTCCCATCCCAGCGGTGGACGAAGAAGCGGTCGCCGTTGTCCCTGCCCTTCGCATCGCGGATGCCGCAGTCGAGCTTGTCCTTCACGCCCTTGCTGTCCACCGCGCAAATCCAGGCCGAGCCGCTGTCGTAGGCCATGTCCAGCGCCACCACGTCGTCGAGCTCCTCCTCCAACAGCAGGCCCATGGGACGGTACTTCTTGTCCCAGGGCAGGCCCGACTTCGTGCGCGCGTGGATGTTGCCCGAGAGCACCACGTAGAAGCGGTCCGGCGCCGACTCCACCTGATGCTTCACCGTGGCGGCCATGGCGCTCTCGCGCTGCTGCCCCTGGGCCTTGGGGTGGTCGAAGACGAAGGCCTCCACGTCCAGGCCGCGCGAGCGGAGCTGGCGCAGTTGCTCCAGCATGTTGGCCACCGCCTCACTGCCTCGGCCGTCCGGATAGGGGCTGCGCCAGAAGGGAGAATCCATCAGCTTCAGCCAGTCCTCCTCGGTGCCGGCGCTCTCCAGGAACGCGTCCACGCGCGTCTGGCTCTCCAGGGGCAGTTCCAGGCCCACCGTCACCGGCGTGCCCGCCACCATGGACTGACACACCGTCTGGGCCACGAAGCGCGGCACCTCCTGCGTGCCGTGCATCTCGCCCAGCAGCAGCACGGCGCCCTTCTTCACCTGCTTGCCAAGGCCGATGATGGGCAGGCCGCACTCAATCGCCATCGCATTGGGGGCCTCCTTCGCCGTGGGCGCCTTTGCGACGCGGATCGGCTGCGGCGCGTTCTCCTCCTTCGCCAGCTTCGGCGCGACGGAGCGGAACACCTTCCACTCCATCAGCAGGTCTCGCGACCCCTGGCCGGACTCCGCGAAGTAGGAGTTGTCCCCGCGCGGCGCGTCCATCATCTCCTCCCAGTCCTCGGGGCTCGTGGTCGGCGGGACGAACTCGCCCCCGGTCGGGGTGCCTCCGTTCTCGCTGCCACCGCCGCCGCGTCCAGCCCGGCTGACGCCCCAGTCCAGCTCCTTGCCCGCCACCGACAGGGCACTGTTGGCACTCTTGGTGATGCGGATGATCCACAGCTTGCTCTGGGTGGGGGACTCACGCTTGCCCAGCACCAGGTAGCGGTGCCAGAAGCCCGCCACCTTCGAGCCGCCGAACTCCTGGCGCCACTCGGTCTGGAGCACCATGCTGCCCTTGTCCTCGCGGAAGGGCAGCTCGTTCTGCGTGAAGAAGGTGCGCACCTCCGGCCACATCTCATCCAGGGGCCTGTCGTAGATGGCCTCCCGGTCCGGGATGTCCAGGTCACCCATGCGGGCCGCGCAGCCCGTCATCACCAAAGCCAGTGCTACCGCCGCGTAGGCCACCAAGCGCATGTGTTACCCCTCCTCAAGAGCAAACCTCGAGAGGGGAACGAGGGCGCGTCCGGGGCATATCGGACACGCACGGACACGGGCGACCTCAGGCCTGGGCCTCGGAGCCTCCGTGGATGACGGCGCGCTCCCGCTCCCATGGGCGGCTGCGGACGGCCTCGCGAATCCAGATGACGTGGCGACGCTCGTCCTCGCGGTGCTTCTCGATGAGGGCGCGGACGTCCGGGGTCCACTCGAACCGCAGGGCCAGCTCGTAGACGCGGTTGGTGTACTCCTCGTTGCCCATCATCGCGACCAGCGCGGCCTCGGTGCCCATCATGCTCGTCATGGCCGTCAGCCCCTTCATCGCCGCGCCCTTGAGGTCCGGGCGCAGCTCCACGGGCTCGCCTCCGAGCTGGTGGATGAGGGTGTTGAGGTCCTGGACATGCCGCATGTGGTCGATGCGGTAGTCGTTGAGCCGCTCACGTACCAGGGGCTCCGGGATGCGACAGAGCGCGGCGTCGTACGCCCCCACCGCATCCGCGTCGAGCTGGGCCAGGCTGCGAAGCTTCGCGACTGCGGAATTCTCGGCCATGTCGACCTCCTGGAAGCGGACCCTGGCCAATGTGAGATGGCTCTTCCCGCAGGCCAACCTGTCCCCGGGAAGTACCCCTGGCCCGGTCCGAGAGCAGGCGGGCAGGCATGCGAGGGAGCCGGGCCCCGGCATGCGCACTTTTGACCCGCAACCCTTCCGCTGGAGGAACCCCATGAAGAACGAGGACCTCGCCACCACCCGCGTCGAGGAAGCGACCAAGCGAATCCCCTCTATTGGCCTGCTGGGCGTCGCCGTGGGCTCCGTGGTGGCCAGCGCGACGCTGATGGCGCTGGGCCGCAAGCAGGCGGCGCTCTTCGTGGGTCAGTGGGCGCCGACCATCATCGCGTTCGCCATCTACAACAAAATCGTGAAGACCTTCTCCGCTCCCTACGACGAGGACCAGCGCCTGAAGCACGGCGACAACGCGTCCCTCATCAAGTCGCCGGAGGAGCGGCGCCGGCAGGAGTCGCTCCGGCCACTGAGCTGAGGCGTCCTCCCCTGCCCTCTCGCCCCAGGGGCGGGGGTCGGGCCCAGCGGAGTGCGGCCCCCCGAGACGGCCTCGGGCTCAGGCGTGGAGGGGGCGGGCGGGCTCACGGCCTTCGCGATTGGCGCTCGCGGCCAGCACTCCACGCCTCCGCTCCGCGCGGCGGTGCTTGAAGACGATGACCACGCCAATCACGGCGCTCAGCAACAGCAGGGCATTGGTCACCACGAAGACCCAGTTGCCCACCAGCAGG
This sequence comes from Pyxidicoccus trucidator, assembly GCF_010894435.1. Lineage (NCBI taxonomy): Bacteria > Pseudomonadati > Myxococcota > Myxococcia > Myxococcales > Myxococcaceae > Pyxidicoccus > Pyxidicoccus trucidator. Next base: position 1,066,759 of record NZ_JAAIXZ010000001.1, read on the forward strand.
CTGTAGATGGTGAAGCCCGTGGAGGCTGTTATCTGCCCCACGAAGAGCCAGTTGGACACGCCCTCGCTGGAGCCGGACTTCCACTGCTTGTGGACCTGCTTGCCGATGGTCAGCACCAGGATGAGCGAGCTGAACCAGCCGATGGCTTCGGACCCCATGGACCCTCCGGGCACTGAGGATGCGCACGTGCTCACGGGAGGACATCCGGCGGTGCCCGCCTCCTCTTCGGCCATGCGCCGGAGCGCGGCATGCAACGCGCACGGGAGCCCCTACCCTGAGAACTGGGGGGTGTGCAGTACGCACAGACACGCGTCCCGAGCCCGGTCTCAGCGGGGCCCGGTTGGCTGGCGGCTTTCCGGACGATGGGTGGGGGCCCGGGGCGCGTGACTCCCAACTTCTCAGCGCTTCGCGTGATTTGCCGCTGGCCCGCTGGATGCCAAAGGTTTGAGCGTGAACCGCCCCAACGCACGCCTTCAGACCTACCGAAGCAAGCGCGACTTCCGTCTCACGCCCGAGCCTGCTCCCGAGGCCGCCGCCCGTGCACGCAAGGACGGCGCCCCCATCTTCGTGGTGCACAAGCACGATGCCACGCGGCTGCACTACGACCTGCGGCTCGAAATCAGCGGAGTGCTGGCGAGCTGGGCGCTGCCCAGGGGTCCCAGCTACGACCCGGGCGAGAAACGGCTCGCGGTGGAGACCGAGGACCATCCACTGTCCTACGCCGGCTTCGAGGGCCACATCCCGAATGACGCGTATGGCGGCGGGGACTCGCTGCTGTGGGACCGCGGCACCTTCGACACCGTGCCTCCAGGGCAGGCCGAGGTGCAGCGCGAGAAGGGCCGCCTGCTGGTGGAGCTCCAGGGCGAGAAGCTGAAGGGACGCTGGCACCTCATCCGCACCCACCTGCGCGGCAGCGGGAAGAAGACGCAGTGGCTGTGCTTCAAGGCGAAGGACGAGACGGCGGCCCCGGACTACGACGTCACCGAGGCGCGCCCGGAGTCGGTGAAGAGCGGCCAGGTGAAGACTCGGGGCCCGGTGAAGCGCGGCGCGAGGAAGCGCGCTCCGGAGCCCGCGGAAGAGGCGCCCACCGGACGCACGAAGCACGTGGCGAAGGGACGCAAGCTGGCGGCGCCCCGCACTCCGGAGGCGCTGCTGGAGCGCGTCTGGCCGCCCATGCTGGCGCGGCTGTCCGTGCCGGAAGAGGCCGGCGACGCCACGCACGTGTACGAGGTGAAGTACGACGGCTTCCGCGCGGTGGCGGCGCTCCGGAGCGGGAAGCTGACCTTCCAGAGCCGGCGGGGCAATGACCTGTCCGCCCGCTTCCCGGCGCTGGCGGAGGCACTGCGCGGCCTGGACGTGCACGACGTGGTGCTGGACGGTGAAATCGTGGCGCTGGACCCGAAGGGACGCTCGCGCTTCCAGTTGCTGCAGAACCAGGCCGGCGTGGAGCAGCGCTACGTCCTCTTCGACGTGCTGTGGCTGGATGGCGAGGACCTGCGCCAGCTGCCGCTGGAGGAGCGGCGCGCACGGCTGGAGAAGCTGCTGAAGGGCGTGAAGCTGCCACTCCAGGTGTCTGAGCGGGTGGAGCTGCCATTGGGGCGCGCGCTGGCCACGGCACAGCGGCGCGGATGGGAGGGGCTCATCGCGAAGCGGAAGGGCTCGCCGTACGTGGGCACCCGCTCGGCTGACTGGCTGAAGCTGAAGGTGCTGGCGGGCCAGGAGGTGGTCATCCTCGGCTACCTCCCCATCCAGAACGAGCGGGCGAAGACGGAGCTTGGCGCGCTGCTGGTGGGCGTCCACGACGAGGGCGGCTTCCGCGACATCGGCAAGGTGGGGACGGGCTTCAGCTCGAAGGACCGGAGCGCGCTGCGGCAGCTGCTCGACAAGGACCGTGTGAGCAAGCCGATGGCGATGGACGCTGAGCCTCGCAAGGGCGCGGTGTGGGTCCGGCCGAGGCACGTGGCGCAGGTCCAGTTCACCGAGTGGACCGAGGACGGACGGCTTCGCCACCCCGTGTACCAGGGACTGCGCACGGACAAGCGGCCGGTGGAGGTGGTGCGCGAGCAGCCCGCCCCCGTGGCCCGACAGGCGCGGAAGCGTGAGGACGAAGCGAAGGCCCTGCCGGACGCGGCGCGCCGCGATGTACGGCCGGTGCGGGAAGGGACGACGGGTGGGCAGATGCGGAGCACATCCAAGACGAAGCGCGCGGCGGGGCGAGATGGCTCGAGCCCCCAACGCACACCGAAGCGCGCGGCAACAAATACCCGGCACACACCGAAGCGTGCGGCCACGAGCCCCCGGCTCGCGGTGGAGCGGGACACCCCGGGCTCGCAGCGCACACCGAAGGACTCGGGCCCCCGTACCCGGCTCGCGGCGGTGCGCGACACCCCGGGTTCCCAGCGCACGCCGAAGCGCGCTACCGCGGACACTCGACGCGCACCGGCGCGGGCTGCCACGGGCACCCGACGCGCACCGGCGGCGCTGGCGGCGCGCACGGCGGCTGTGCGCGGAAAGAACGTAGAGGCCGAGACGGGCGAGGGTCGCGCGAAGCTGACGCACGGTGACCGCGTGCTGTTCCCGGACAGCGGACTGACCAAGGCGGACGTCTTCGCGTACTACCGCGAGGTGGCACCGCTGATGGTGCCCGTGCTGGCCGACCGCCCCATCTCCGTCCAGCAATGGCCGGCCGGCATCAAGGCGCCGGGCTTCTTCCGCCACGAGCTGTCCGGCATCCCCGACTGGGTGCCCACGCTGAGCGTGCGTCACGAAGAGAAGACTCTGCGCCACGTCAACGTGAAGGACGAGGAGCCACTGCTGTGGCTGGCCAACCAGTCCGCGCTGACGCTGCACATGTGGCTCAGCCGCGCGCCCCGGCTGGCGCAGCCGGACATGCTGGTGCTGGACCTGGACCCGGGCAAGGGCGGCTGGGCCGACGTGGTGACGGTGGCGATGGCACTGCGCGAGAAGCTGGAGGCACACGGCCTGCGGGGCTACCCGAAGACATCCGGCAAGCGCGGCCTGCATGTGGTGGTCCCGCTGGCGCCGGGACACACGTACGCGCGGACCCAGGCCTTCGCGAACCGGCTCGTCTCGGAGCTGGAGGTAGACCTGGGCGACATCTCCACCACTCAGCGCTCCATCGACAAGCGCGGCGGGCGGCTCTACCTCGACGCGGGGCAGAACGCGCGCGGCAAGACGGTGGTGGCGCCCTACTCGCTCCGCGCGAAGGACGGCGCGCCCTTCTCCGCACCCGTGAAGTGGAGCGAGGTGACGAAGCAGCTGGACCCGGCTCGCTTCAACCTCAAGACGTTCCGCAAGCGGCTGGATTCAGTGGGCGACCTCTTCGCCGAGGCCATGAAGGACCGGCAGACGCTGCCGGAGTGAACCGGATTCTCGTGCCGGTGGCCCCGTCCCCGGACGACTGGCATGCGGAATGACGGTTCCTTCCGCCTCCCTTCGCGCCACGGAGCCCCGCTCCCTGGTGGCGGCCATGCGGAATGACGGTTCCTTCCGCCTCCTCTCGCACGGGGGTCTCCGCCCCGCCGCACACGCCAGGTGCCGCATCCGGCCGTGCATGCGCGAGCGCCCGGTGTTAGTCCGGCGCGGCCATGTCCTCCGCCCCCGTCCCGGGCCCCGTGAAGCCCGGGGGCCCGCTGAAGGTCGCCCTCGCCTACTGCACCTGCTTCCTGCTGTGGGGCTCCACGTGGTCCGTGGTGAAGGTCGGCCTGGAAGACCTGCCACCTCTACGCTTCGTGGGCATCCGCATGCTGGTGGCGGGGCTGGCGCTGCTGCCCTTCGCCCGCTCGCACGGAACTTCGCTCGGGCCAGGGATGGGGCGGCGCATCGCCGGGCTCGGTCTGCTGCAGATCGCCATCCCCTTCGGCCTGCTCTTCGTCGGGCAACAGTGGATTCCGTCCAGCTGGGCGGCGCTGCTGTTCTCCACCTTCCCCATGTGGCTGCTGCTGGTGGGCCGGGTCATGCTGCCCGACCAGCGCCTCACCGCCCCCAAGCTGCTGGCCGCGGGGCTGGGCGTCGCGGGCGTGGTGATGCTCCAGCACTCCGGACTGGGCTCGCTGAAGGTGTCGGGACACATGCTGCTCGGGGGCCTGCTGTGTCTGACCTCGGTGGCGGTCATCGCCGTGGCCAACGTGCTGGCCAAGAAGCACATGGGCCACGTGCCCGCGCACGTGCTGGTCTTCGGTCAGACGTTCAGCAGCGCGCTCCCGCTGCTCGTGCTGTCCTTCCTGTTCGAAGCGGGCCAGCCGATGAACTGGAGCACGCGCTCGGTGCTGGCCGTGCTGTACCTCGCGCTGTGCGGCACCGTGCTCACCTACCAGTGTCTCTACTGGCTGCTGCCGCGCATCTCCCTCGCCGCGCTGGGGGCCATGGCGTTGCTGGACACGCTGGTGGCGGTGGTGGTCGGAGTGGTGTTCCTCGACGAGCCCCTCACCCTGTCACTGCTGCTGGGCGGCGTGCTCATCCTCGGCGGTGCCGCGCTCGCCAACCTCATCCCCGCCAACGAGCCCTCCCGGCGGGACGCGCCACCCGCCGGAGCGCCTCACTCGCGCTGAAGCGCCACCGTCAGCGCTTCGCCTTCGCCGCGCGGTGATGCTCAATCCAGGCGCGGGCCTGCTCCGGCGTGTCCGCGTAGTTCACGTCCACCGGCTCGCCGTTCAGCATGACGCCCACCATGAGGCTCTTCGTGGTGGCCTTCTGGTCCAGCCCCGCGCCGATGTAGACGATGCCCTGGAACCAGTCCGCCTTCGCGTGGTCCACGAGGTAGCGGCGCGACTCCGCGCTCAGGTGCGAGCTGGCGATGTCCGCCGCCAGGTAGAAGCGCCCGCCCTCCGCCATCTCCTTGTAGACGTTGCAGGACCACTGCGACGACTCCACGCTGACGGGGCCCCGGAACCGCGCCCAGAGGACGTTCGGCTCCGGTGGCTCCACCCACGCCCGCTGCCCCTCGAACTGCCACTCCCGTTGCCGTGACATGAAACTCCTACAAGGAAAACGGAACCAGCATAGGCCCGTTCCCTCGCGGAGACCAACCGTGTCGCGGCCGACTCCTCAGAAGGTGAGCGGCAGGGCGAAGGCCGTGCCGTTCTGGGTGCCGGTGCGGAAGCTGCGAGGCGCGCCGATGAGCAGCAGGGGCGGCGTCCCGGTGGCGCCGGGTATCACCGCCACGTCCTGTCCGAGAGCACTGCGCTCCGCGCCATCTCCCACCACCATGAGGAATGGGGAAAGCGCGCCCACCTGACCCGCGCCGCCCGCGTAGAGGAACACGGCGCCGCCGCCATCCGAGGCATCCGAGGCGCCCGGCGCGCCCACCAGCAGGTCCGGCACGCCGTCGCCCGTCAAGTCACGGCCGCCCGCCAGCGAGGCACCGAAGCTGACCGCGCGGGTGCGGTGCACCAGCGTCACCGGCTCCAGCCCGTCGCCCAGCGCGCCAATCACCAGCGGCTGGCCCGCGGTCTGCCGCTTGCTCATCTCCGACAGCAACTCCGCCTTGTCGAAGAGGAGCACCACCGGCTGCGTCACGCCTTCGAAGGGAAGGCTGGAGGCGCTCACCGCCACGAAGTCGCGCGCATCGCCGAGGAACCGTCCCGCGCGGGCGATGCCCACGCCCAGGCCCAGGTTGTTGAGGTTCAGCTCGCTGTCTCCGGCCACCCGCAGCACGGTGCCGGTGGTGCGGGCGCCACAGCGCGTCCCGCCCGTGTCGAAGCCGAAGAGGATGGCCACGCCGGAGCGGGTGCCCTCCGCGTAGCGCCAGGCCAGCTCGTCACAGCCGTCGCCGTTCAGGTCTTCCAGCGTCGCCGGCACGGACGTCTGGAGGCTCAGCGAGGGCCACGAGTAGACGGGGTCGCAGGCCATGGTCAGCTTCGTCAGCGACGCGTCCTCCGGCGCGCGGCCCAGGAACACCTCCATGCCCCTGTCGCGCAGGACGCCGAGGTCCTCCCTGCCGTCGCCGTTGAAGTCGAAGCCGCCCACCAGCCCGCGGCCGATGGCGCTGCGCCTGCACCGTGCGTCCGTCTCCGGTGTGCAGCCCGGAAGCTGGGTGGGCGCCCACAGCCGGTAGGCCGGCTTGAAGGTGCCGTCCTCCTGCCCCAACGAGACGAGCACGCCGCCCACGGACAGCGTGCCGCTGGTGACGCACGCGGCGTTGACGCTGGCGTAGGTGTTGGTGAGCTCGGTGTTGGAAGCCGGGGTGCCGGTGCCCGGGACGAAGAAGCTCGTCGCCCCCACCACCAGGTCCGGCCGCCCGTCGCCGTTGAAGTCGGTGAAGGCCACGTCCGCGCCCACGCTCCGCCCCGCGCGGCTGGGCGAGGGCGCGCCCTCCTCCGCCACGCGCGCCGTGGCCGGCAGGGCCGCGTCGTGCACGTAGGCCCGGCCGATGGACAGCGCGTCGCCGTCCGCGTTGGAGCCCGCGCCGGACCAGCCCGGCGCGCCCACCAGTGTCAGGGCGCGGTTCTGCGGACCGCGCGCCACCGCCACCGTCTCACCGAAGCGCTCCACGCTGGGCTTCGTCGGCACCATGATGCCCGTGCGCGGCCACTCGGCCAGCGACGCGCCCGCGCGCTGGTACAGCTCCACGCGGCCGGTGAAGGCGCCCTGGTCCGACGAGGCGCGGCCCGAGAAGGCCACCAGCACCGCGCCGCCCGGCAGCGTCCACGACGCCAGGCCCGCGCCCAGCGTGTCCGACTTCGCCGTCCCATTGAGCGAGGCCAGCGGCTTGTTGATGACGCTGCCCCTGGCGAGCGTCGCCAGCGGGTACACCAGCACCTTGCCAATCCAGCGCTGCGCGTTGTTGGCCGCCGTCCCGGACGCCCGGGGCGCGCCCAGCAACAGCTCCGGCCCCGCCTCGCCGTCCACGTCCAGCACCGCCCAGCTCCGGCCCGCGAGGATGCCGCCCGCGTCACCGTAGATGCGGGCGAAGGCCTCCTCGAGCGTCACCTGGGGGGGCGTGGCCGGCGGCTCGCCCGTGGGCCGGCGCTCACTCAAGTCGAACAGGAGCGCGCCACCCGAGTCGCCGCCGGACTGGACTCCGCCGCTGGAGCGCAGGTCCGGCGAGTTGAGCTGGTCCGCCACCGCCACCAGCAGCGGAGGCCGCGAGCCCTCACCGGGGACGGAGCCCAGCCGCCACGTGCCCTCGGCGGTGTCCGCGGTGTTGGCGGGCAGCACATACACGTCCGGCGACGGACGGAAGCGCGAGCCGTCCGGCCGCGCGAAGAAGACGGAGATGGCCACCTGCGAGCCCGACACGGCGCCCTCGGCGTTGTAGCGCGACACGCGGCCGAGCGCCGCGAGGTCCGTGCGGCCGTCCCCATTGAGGTCCGCCGCCACCACCGCGCGCCCCAGGTCCGAGTTGCTGCGCGACACCAGCGCGCCCTCGCGCGTCAGGTCCGCGCCGCCCAGCCGCATCGTGGGCAGGTCCGGCACCGGGCTGTCGGCCTCGGAGAAATAGAGGTCCACCGTGCCGCGCCGGTTGATGGCGCTGGTGGGGGCCAGGTCTCCCAGCGGCGCACCCGCCACCAGGTCCATGTCCCCGTCCCCGTCCATGTCCGCCAGCGCCATGCCCGCGCCGAACGCGGCGTCCCGCAGCAGGCCGGTGAGCTGGTTGCGCAGCGGGGCCGGCGCGCCGCCCTTGAAGGTGTAGAGGTACACCGCGCCCGCGTTGCTGATGGCCAGGTCCGCGCCCGGCGACGACACCACCAGCTCCGCGCGCGAGTCCCCATCCAGGTCGCCCGCGGCCAGCGCGTCACCGAACGCCGCGGTGTCCGTGGTGCCGGTGAGCACCCAGGTGGGCGCCGACGGCAGGCCCCCGGCGCCGCCCTTGAAGATGAAGACGGCGCCGCCCGCGGGCCGGCCCAAATCGCTCTCGCGCTGGCCCACCGCGAGGTCTTGAATCCCGTCACCGTCGAAGTCCGCCGTCACCATGCTGGCCACGTCCGTGAGGCGGCCATGCGCCTGCCCCGGGCGGGTCAGCTCGTCCAGCACCCGCACCTTCACCTGCGCCGTCTGCTTCGTGAAGGGGTCCGTCGCCGTCAGCGCCACCTCGCCGGTGGCGCCCGCCTCCAGCGACAGCCGCCCGCCCGCGAGCGCGCCGGGGCCGGACACCTTCGTCCAGTTCACCCTGTCACTGCCGCCGCGCGTGGCCAGCGGCACCGAGGCGCCGGAGGGCACTGCGAGGAAGGCCGGGTCTCCGGTCAGCTTCGCGCCCGTGCGAATCTGGTACTGGAGCAGCGCCTCGTCGCCCGTGGACGCGTCGCGCACGGTGAGCAGGTCCAGCCCCTCGCGCGTGCCGGCCGTGTAGACGCCCTCCGCCGTGAGCGTGGCGCCCGAGTCGCTCTTCGTCAGGGTGTACGTGGCCGAGCCCAGGAGCCCTTCCACCGCAATCTGGAACGAGGTCCCCGGCGGCAGCTCCGCGCGCGCGGGCGCGACGTCGAAGGCGGCCAGCACCGACACGGTGGCGCGGGCGTCTCCGGGGCACTTCGCGTCCTCCACCACCAGCGTGTCGCTGGCCGGGGTGCGGCCGGCGACGAAGCGGTTGCCGATGAGCTCGCCGGACGAGCCGCCCGGCTCCAGCAGGAAGCGGTAGTGGCCGCTGCCTCCAGTGGCCGCGAGCGACACCGGGCCGGAGACGCGCACGCGCGCGGGCTCGGCGGTGAGCGCCAGCGGTGGCAGGCCCGTGCACAGGTCCACCGTGGGCGGCAGCGGCACCACGCGCGCGGGGTCCAGGTCGTCCGAGCAGGCGGCGGCGAGGAGCGCGAGGAGGGGGGCCGCGCGGGTCAGTCGAATCATGTCAGGTGCCTCGAGGGGGTGCGGCGGCTTCGCTTCAGGGCTTCGCGCCGGACGCGGCCCAGCGCTGAATCAAGGTGATGAGCTGCGGGTCCAGCGGTCCGTCCGCGGGCATGCGCTTCTCCCGCACCGCGGCGGTGATGCTGGTGGCGTTCGCCTTCCACAGCTCGTAGGTGTTCAGCGGACGGCCCGGGCTGGTGGTGTGGCACTTCGCGCAGCGCGACTTGTGGATGGGCTGGATGTCCGCCGCCCAGCCCACCGCCGCCGTGGAGAGCGGCTGGTACTCGAAGGGCACGGAGCGCTTCGCCTCGGTGCCGTCCGCGAAGCGCGCCACCACGTCCAGCGCCTGACGGCCGGCCTCCAGGCCCGCGAAGGAGTAGGGCTTGAGCGTGCCGTCCGCCTCCGCGCCGCCCAGGCTGTACTCGGGGCCCGTGGCGGGCACCTCCACGCCGCCCAACTGGAAGACGACCTGCGCGGGCTGCGTGCCCGGGGGCACCACCGCGCGCACCACCAGCCCGTCCTCCACCACCTGCATGCCCTGGTGCAGCCCCGACACGCGCGGCACCGGCGCGCGGCTGATGGCCACCGCCTGGCCGCCGAGCTGCACCCACGCACAGCCGCTCTCGTCCGCGGCGAGGAAGCGGAACTCGCTCATGTCCAAATCCGAGGCCACGCCCCACGTGCCCGCGTCCGCGTCGTACAGCAGCAGCGCGTCGCTCGACTTCACCCAGAGGAAGCGGCCCGCCGCGAGCAACTGCGCCGGCCGCTCGCCCAGGTCCACCCGGCGCCAGCCGTCGCGCGTGCGGCGCAGCAGGCCCTGGTTGGTGAGCGCCCACAGCTCGCCGGCGTTGCCCACCGCCGGGCCCAGGCCCGCCAGCGACTCCACGGCTTCGCCCTCTTCCAGCGGCGCGCTCGCCTCGCGCACCTGGTAGGTGGTGACCCCGGTGGCCACCGCCACGCTCAGCTTCCCGTCACGCAGGAACCAGACGCCCGGGGAGCCATCCGCGGCCGGCGCCGCCGCCATGGAGGTGATTCCCGTGAGAGCGCCGCCGTCCACCTTCAGCGCGGACAGCGTGCCCTCCTGCAGCCGGTACAGGCCGCTGGCATGCGCCAGCCACACCGCGCCGTCCGCCGACTGCGCGGTGGCGATGACGCCGGCCCCCAGCGCGTCGCGCCACGGCGGGGCGATGAGCCAGCCGGACTCCGCCAGGAAGAGGCCGTTCTGCGCCTCCACCAGCGCGCTGTGCGGCCCCAGGCGGAAGACGGCGCTCACGGTGCCGGAGTCCACCGTGTTGCCCGGGTGGGGCTCCAGCGCGCCGCGCGAGCCGTCCAGCCGCAGCCGGACGAGCCCACCCGAGGCGCTGGCGAAGACGCCGCCTCCGGACTGGTCCGCGAAGCCCGACGCGGACGCCAGCTCCACCTTCGCCGGAACCTCGGCCGGGCGGAACGGCGTGGGCCTCGGCCGTTCCGGCCCGAAGTAGCCCTCGCCGCACGCAGCGGACAGCACGGCGGCGAAGACCAGGAACGACAGGGAGACGACGGAGGAGGACGTCCTCGGATGGGTGCTCATGAAGGTCGACGGCTCAGGCGAGGATGGTGCGAAGGGGCTCCACGCGGGTGATGCTGTAGTCCAGCTTCGCCGAGGCAAGCACCGTGGCGATGACGTGCTCGGGGAAGATGTTCTCACCGTTCGGGTCCGCCGCGCCGGTGCGCAAGTCGAACGTGCCCGGCGACATGCCGATGTCGCCGCTCTTGCCGAAGACGGTGTTGTGCTTGAAGCCCGCGCCCATCAGCAGCGCGGAGCTGCACAGGTGGTGGTCTCTGCCACCGGACGCGTTGATGAGCGGCGTGCGGGAGAACTCGGAGAACACCATGATGGTGGTGTGGTCCATGAAGTTGCCGCCGGCCGGGTGCGGGCTGGTGCGCAGGTCCGTCACCAGGCTGTTCAGCGCGTCGAAGCCGCGGCGCTGGTTGTTGGCGTGGGTGAGCTGGCTGCCGAAGTGCGTGTCCAGGCCGCCCGTGAGGTTGATGGTGACGCACTGGGCGATGCCCTTCTTCAGCGCGGTGGCCACCGTGGCCGCACGGCCCCGCTCGCTGTCCACGTCCGCCTGGCTGACCAGGTTGTAGCGGCTGCGGACGTCGGCCATCTCCGGGAGCGTGGTGTCGAGGAACTGGAAGGACTTCTCCAGCCCCTGGGACTGCACCAGCCGCATCTGGTCCTGGCTGTTGGAGTAGGTGGTGCCCACGCCGCGCGTGCCGTACGCGGCCTGCTCGCAGGTGATGGGCTGGCCGCGGAAGTCGAGCAGCTGCTTCTCGAGCTCGCTGTCCAGCTTGTCCGCGCTGGGGCGCAGCGTCAGCAGCAGGTCGTCCCGGCGGCTGACGCGCAGCGCGTTGGCGAAGCCGGGGTACCTGTCGTTGTACGACTCCACGTTGTAGGAGATGGAGGCGATGGGCACGCGGGGCTTCATCTGCCCCACGATTTCCGTGGCCGTGGAGGAGCCGCGCGCGGCGCTGCCGATGGGAATCTTCCCGGTGAGGAAGTACCGGTAGCCGACCTCGTGGCCCAGCGTGTTCATGTTGATGCCGCGAATCACGGTCATCAAGTCGTAGTGGTCCGCCAGGGCGCCCACCGCCGGCCCGAAGTCGATGTTCGACCGGCCCTTGCCCGCGATGTCCGGGATGACGGGGCGCGCCTGGAAGCGCGAGTCGTTGATGAGGTTGTAGCCGGGCAGAATCTTCGTCTCGGCCGCGCGGTCCGCGGTGAACTCGTCCGGGTCTCTCGGGTCGAAGGCGAGGAGCTGGTCCCAGCCGCCGGAGAAGTAGACGAAGACGAAGCAGCGGTCCGCGGGCGCCAGCTCCGCGGCCTGGGCGAAGGCGCGGAAGGGCACGCCGCCCAGCAGCGTGGAGCCCATGAAGCCGGCGGCGGCCTTGAGGAAGGTGCGGCGCTCGGGACGGTGGTTCTCGTCGTGGCGGTTCTTCTTCATCGCAGTCACTCCGAGGCTCAGTAGGTGATGAAGCGCGAGTCCGTCAGCATGGCGATGCACACCACCGCCAGCGCCTGGTCCCGCCGCTTGGGGTTCATGGCCTCCACCCGCGTCGCTGCCTGGGTGAAGAGCGCCACCCACTTCGTCAGCTCGTCACCGGCCAGCGGAGAGCCCCAGAAGCGCGTGGAGTTGTAGACGAGGAACTCGCGCACCTGCGCGTCGGTCAGCTTGCGCAAATCGTCCCACCGGCCGGGCAGCGTGCGGCTGAGCACGCGCAGCTCGGGGTCGGCCTGCAGCAGCTCGTCCTTCGCCTGGAGCGTGCACACCAGGCGGGCGCCGTCCTCGAGGAACTTGGCGAAGACGAGGTTGGGCTCGGTGTTCTCGCTGACGACGAGCGCGAAGTCGGCGCGGCCGAGGGACGTGGCGCGGGCGTCGATGCCGTCGCGGCCGTCGGGGGTAATCCAGCGGCGGCCCACCGCGTGGAAGATGGCGGCGTCCAGCTGGGACACGGTGAGCCGGCGCGGGGCGCGGCCCACGCTGCCGCCCTGGGCCTCGGGGTCCGGCAGCGGCTCGAAGTCACCGGGCTGGTGGGGGTTGGGGACGGGCTCCAGCTGCCCGTCCAGCGGCGGAGGCGTGGACTGCTCTCCGGACTTGGTGCAGCCGGCGGCCAGCGCGAGCAGGGCGGCGGTCAGGACAAGGCGGCGCATCAGTCAATCCTCCGGTAGGCGTCCGTCGTCACGACGCGCTCGATGAGCGACTTGAGCTTGTGGCCGCTCTTCGCGAAGTCCTGGGACAGCGGCGTCAGGTACATCCGCTGCTCCTCCGCCGACATCGGCCGGCCGAGGAACTCGTTCCAGATGCGCTTGACGGTGCAGCGCTCCAGGTCGCCCGTCTGCAGCATGCGCTCGACGAGCAGCTGGGGACCGGCCTCGATGTTCTGCTCCTCGTCCGCCGTGCGGTAGAGGTACGTCTTGAGCATGCCCAGGCTGCTGGCGCCGTCGCCGTCATAGGCCTGCATGACGTACTGGCTGCACTCGCCGCCGCAGTTGGTGTCGCCGTTGAGGGCGCAGTCGCGGCACTTGGGGTCGAAGCGGGGGAACTGGTCCGCGGGCAGGAACTGCGCGCCGCGCTCGGCGTAGCGGCCCCAGTGGGCGCCGGTGGGCTCAATCGTGGCGTGGCAGTAGTTGCAGCCGCAGCGCACCGCGAGGTTGTTCTCCCGGTTGCAGGAGTCCTCGGGCGGAGGCAGCGAGCCCTCGGACGGCGGGGAGAACGTCTTGCAGAGGAAGGCCTCGTAGAAGTGGTTCACCCGCGCGCGCTGGGTGGGGAAGCGGTAGAGGAAGGCGGGGGTGGTGAGCACGCCCGCGTGCGTGGCGTTGCGCGTGTACTCCGCCCAGGCGCCGTTCTCCTGGTAGGGGATGGCGGGCACCGCCTCCTCCGCCGTGGGAGCGGACACGTTGAAGACGCCCACGCCCTGCTTCTGCCGGTAGTACTCCGACAGGGTGCCGTTCACGAAGGAGCGGCGCGTGGTGAGGATGTTGAAGTAGGGCTCGTCACGCGACACCACCGACTCGGCGATGCGCAGCGGCTCCTCGTTGAAGGCGGCCACGCGCAAGTCGTGCACGTTGCGGACGTTCTGCGGGGCGCCGATGGCGGGCACCTCGCAGCGGCGCATCTTGTCACCGCAGCCGCAGCTGCGGTCGCCGTTGAAGCGCGCCGACTCGCAGGAGGCCATGGTCCACGGATTCGCGCTGTTGTTCTGCGCTTCGATGGCGCACACCTTCACGGTGGCGGGCGTGGTGGCGGTGGCCCAGTAGGGCTGGGGCATCGTCTCGTAGCCCTCGCGCAGGACGCAGCCGCGCCGGGGCATGTAGTTGCCCTTCACGTTGTCGCGCCAGTCCGGGTCCAGCGTGCAGCGCTTCAGCTCCACGAGGGACGGGCGGGAGGCGGGGTTGGGGTGCTCGAAGGCGACGACGCGGGTGCCCTCCAGCTTCTCCACCGTCAGCGCCGCCGTGGCCGTGCGGGCCGGGTCCGGCAGGCACATGAACGAGTCCTGGTTCGCGCCACGCACGTCACAGAAGTAGACGTACTTGCCCCACACGGCGTGGTCTCGGACCTGCGCGCAGGTGGTCACCTGGTTGGCGCCGGCCGTGTACGTGGCCAGCGGCGTGCAGCTATAGAGGTTGGTGTCGTAGTCGAAGGTGACGGGCATGGGCACGCCCCGCTCGTCGCGGCACGTCGTCACCCGCTCCCGCAGGGGCGCCGCGTGGGCGTCCGGCTGGGGCGCGGTGAGGCAGGAGTCCTGCTCGATGCTGCCGTCACACCCGGCGCCGTTGATGCCGCGCAGGGCGGAGGCGCTGTTGCCACCCAGGAAGAGGGCGCTGGTGTCGGCGCCCGAGCCGCTCAGGCGCGAGTTGCCGTTGTCGAAGACGCTGGCCGACAGGTTCGAGCGCAGCAGCGAGCGGTGATACGCCCGGATGCGCGCGCGAAACTCCTCCTTCTCCATCAGGGCGCGGATGTCTTCCGAGCCGATGGAGCCCTTGGCCTGGATGGCCTTGAACTCCTCATAGGTGGGAGGGCGGCCGAGCAGGTCCAGCGACAGCTGACGGAGGTGCCGCTCCAGGGGCACCTTGGCGACTGGCGCACAGACGGCCGCTTCCTGGGCGGAAGCTGGCACGGCCAGAAGCAAGGCGGCGCCGGCCAGGGCGGCAAGGCAACGCACACGGTCCAAGAGGGACCTCCGAGAGGGGGGGTCGGGGGTGACCGAGTCGGAGTATGCAGGGTTTTCTGTTTGAAGATCAAACGTTGCTGAAACAATGGCTCATGCGACATGTATGAACAGGTCGTTTCAGCAAGGCAGTGGCGGTTGCAACGGTGTGCCTGTCGAGAGAGATAGAGGCCATGTCGAACGCCGCCCCCGCTGCCCTGCCCCCCCGAGTGAGTGACCGGGCCTTCTTCATCTTCACGGCCGTGGTGTCCGTGGCCGCGCTGTCGTTCCTCGCGTGGATTCTGCTGGTGCGGCGCGGCGGCGCGGTGAGCGGGGTGGATCTGCGCTTCCTGCCGGCCGTCAATGCGGGGCTCAACGCGACGGCGGCGGCGCTGCTCATCGCCGGGTGGGTGGCGGTGAAGCGCGGGGCGAAGCGGCTGCACCAGTATCTGATGGTGTCCGCCTTCGCGGCGTCCGCGCTCTTCCTGGTCTGCTACCTGTCCTACCACTACGTGCACGGCAACACGCGCTACGCGGGTGAGTGGCGCGCGCTGTACCTGGTCATCCTGGCCAGCCACGTGCTGCTGTCCATGCCGGTGGTGCCCATGGCGCTGGTGGCCTTCTACTTCGCGTGGCGCAAGGAGTTCGCCCGGCACCGCAAGGTGACGCGGTGGCTGGCGCCCATCTGGGTGTACGTGTCGGTGACGGGCGTCGTCGTCTTCTTCATGCTCCGCGGCAGCATGCCGGCGGTGCCGTAGGACGTCCGCAGCGCGCGCGGCGCTGGCTCAGGGCAGCAGCGCGGGAGTGGAGCCGGAGGGGGAGCCCCCGCCCTTCCCGGAGCCAGGGTCCTGCCTCGATGGGAGCTCTCCGCCGTCGGGCGTGCCCCGGGGCAGGCGCACGGTGAAGGTTGAGCCCCGGCCCACCTGGCTCTCCACGTGGATGGTGCCCCCGTGCAGCTCCACCATGCGGCGGGCGCTGGCCAGCCCCACGCCGCTGCCGGACACGTCCCGGGACACGTTGCGCCCGCGATGGAAGCGCTCGAAGACATGGGGCAGGTCCTCGGCGGGGATGCCGATGCCCTCGTCGGACACCTCCAGCCGCACCCCGTCCGGCGGGTCGCCGCGCTCCCGGGCCAGCATGACGGTGACGGTGGTGCCGGGGGCGCTGTACTTCACCGCGTTGCCCAGCAGGTTCTCCAGCACGCGCTCCAGGGCCTGGACGTCCCAGTGGCCGCTGAGGTCCTCACCATCCGTGTGCAGGACGAAGCGGTGGCGGGCGGACGCCTCCAGCGCGTGCACCTTGGAGCCCACCAGGGCGCGCAGGTCGAGGCGCTCGCGCCGCAGCGCCTGCTCCTGGCCGCGCGTGTCCTCGAGGAAGTGGTCGATGAGCTCGCCCATGCGCTGCGCGGCACGGACGATGTGCTCCAGCCGCGACTCCTGCGTGGGCTTGAGGGCCCCTTGAGGGAACTGGCGGCGCAGCACCTCAGCGTTGAGGGCGATGATTTGCAGCGGCCCCTTGAGGTCATGGGTGGCCAGGGCGAACAGCTCGTCGCGCACGGCCAGCGCCTCCTGGGCGGCCCGCTCCGCGCGCTCGGCGCGCACGCGGCGGTCCTCCAGTTCGCGTTTCATGCGCACGGTGTCCACCGCGCTCCGCAGGCTCCGGCGCAGGCGGTCCGGGCTGTAGTTGTCCTTGATGAGGTAGTCCTGGGCGCCCGCCTTCATCGCATCCACCGCGACGCGCTCGCTGCCGCTGCCGGTGAGCATCACCACGGCGGGAGCGCCGCCCGGGTGGCGCGCGTGCAGCTCGCGCAGCAGGCCAACGCCCGTCATCCCCGGCAGGTGGTAGTCCACCAGCACGACGTCCGGCGGCGCGGCGGAGATTCGCGCCAGGGCTTCCTCGGCGGAGGTGACGGTCTCCAGCGCCCAGTCCGACTCCATGTCGCGCTCCAGGGCCCGGCGCACGGCGAGCCGGTCCGAGGGGCTGTCATCCACCAGCAACACGCGCAGGCTCATGCCGTCGAGTCCTCCGCGCCGGGCAGCCGCGCCGCGTGGAGCCAGAACGCCTGGAGGGCACGCGCGGCGACCTCGAGCTGCTCGCCGGGCTCCGGCTTGAAGAGGTAGCTGTTGGCGCCGTCCGCGTAGGCGCCCTCCACGTCCAGCGGCTCCTTCGAGCTGGAGAAGATGATGATGGGGAGGCAGCGCAGCCGCGGGTCCGCCTTGAGGCGCGACAGCACCTCGCGGCCGCCCATGCCCGGCATGTGCAAATCCAACAGCACCAGCGCCGGCCGTGGCGCGCTCGCGTAGGTGCCGCGCTGGTAGAGGTAGTCCAGCGCGCTCTCCCCGTCGCGCACGCGAACCAGGGGCAGGGGCGAGGGGAGCCGCCGGGCGATGCGCTCCAGTGCCACCGCGTCCGCGTCGCTGTCCTCCACGAGCAGCAGGGGTCGTGTCCCTGTCATGCCGGCCCCCGGCCCAGGGTGAAGTAGAAGGTGGAGCCCTGCCCCGGCGCGGAGTCCACCCAGAGGTCACCGCCGTGCAGCCGCACCAGCCTGCGGGCGATGGCGAGCCCCGCGCCGGAGCCCCCGCCATAGGCCTGCGCAGGGTGCAGGCGCCGGAACATCTCGAAGATGCTCTCGTGGAACTGCGGCGGAATGCCGATGCCCGGGTCTCTCACGAAGAAAACGTAGGGCGCGTCCGAGCGGTGCGCCGCCGCCGGACGGGGCTCGCCCGGCCCGAGGAAGCCAAGCTCCACCCAGCGCGGCTCGGCTGGCTGGTACTTGACCGCGTTGGTGAGGAGGTTGGCCCACACCTGGCGGATGCGCACGGCGTCGCAGGCGACGCGGGGCAGGCGGCGGGGCAGGCGCACCTCGGTCCGCCCCTCTTCCAGCCGCGCGGAGAGCGTGCCGAGCACCTCGTCCACCAGCTCCTGCATCTCCGTCTCGCCCCAGGCCAGCTCCAGGCGCCCGAGGCGGCTGTACTCGAAGAGGTCGTCCAGCATCGCCTGGGTGCGGCGGGCGAGCCAGCCAACGGCCTGGAGGTGCTCGCGGCCCTCCGGGTCCAGCGAGTCGGCGTGGTCCTCCAGGAAGAAGGTCGTGTACTGCTGGATGCCGCGCAGCGGCTCCTTGAGGTCATGCCCCACCGTGCCGCTGAAGGACTCCAGCTCCGCGTTGGAGCGGGCCAGCGCGCGCGACAGGCGCGACAGCTCCGCCGCGTGACGCAGCACCATGCCGGCCAGCGCTCCCCGGAAGGACTCGGCGGCTGCCACGTCCTCGCGTGTCCAGGGAGCGCTCGCGCCGCGCACCTCCTCGCGCCACGCGGCGAAGGAGCCGCGCGGGTGCAGCCGCGTCTGTCCCGGCTCCGGTCGCGCCGGCTTGTGGGGGTCGCCCGCCCAGATGACGGTGTGAGACACCTCGGGGCGGAACCAGAGGGCGAAGCGGGGCGCCTCGGGGTCCAGCCGCACCGCCAGCAGGCCCGCCGCCACGTCCGTGCGCGCGGCCAGGGGTGGGTAGAGCGCGCCCAGGCGCTCCGTCTGGAAGGTGGCGCCCCGGCCAGCCTCCGCCGCGAGCCACGCGGCCAGGGCCCGCACCTCGGCCTCTCCGGGCGTCTTCCCGAAGAGGAGCGGCGTGTCGCCCGTGGCCCCCTGCGCGTCCGCGTCGAGGACGTCACCGAGCAGCAGCGCCGCGCCGGTGGCGCCGGTGAGCTCCAGCAGCAGCTCGCCATGCGAGTCCAGCGCGACGGGCAGCGAGGGGCCCTCGCCAAGGCGCGTGACGAGCTGGCCCTGGAGGTCCGCGCGGCGGGCGCGGGAGGCGGCCTCGGCACCGCGCTCCTCGGCGGAGAGCTGGAGGGACAGGAGTCGCGCGAGCACCTCGCAGGCCTGGCGCCTTGCGGCGGACACGTGGCGCGGCGAGAGGTGGTGACAGGCGATGAGGCCCCACAGCGCGCCGTCCTTCAGCAGCGACACGGAGAAGGACGCGCCCACGCCCATGTTGCGCAGGTACTCCAGGTGCACCTCGGACACGCTGCGCAGCGCGGCGCCGGACAGGTCCAGTGGATGGCCGGTGTCCGGCAGCGTGGGCGGCACCAGCGCCACCGGGCGCGCATTCACGTCCGCGATGAGGCGCAGCGGGTTGCGCGTGTAGAGGGCCCGGGCCTGGACTGGGATGTCGGTGGCGGGGAAGTGCAGGCCCAGGAAGCCATCCACGTCCGCGCTCCGGCTCTCGGCCAGCACCTCGCCGTGCCAGTCCGCGTGGAAGCGGTACACCATGACGCGGTCGAAGCCGATGAGCCCGCGCACCCCGTCCGCGGCGGCCTGGAGGAGCGCGGTCGTCCCACGGGCCAGCGCCAGCGGAGACACCAGCTGGTGCACGGCGGACAGTGCGTCCTCCTCTGCCGTCGCGTCTTCGTCCTCGAGGAGCTCCAGCTCCAGCACCGTCAGGCTGTCGAGGGTGTGCAGCAGCGCGGAGCAGGCGCGGCCTCCCGCCGTCACCCACACCGGGCCGATGGCGGGGCCGGCGCGCACGCGCCGCAGGGAGTCCGCGTCCAGCACGCGGGTGACGGACTGGCCTCGCAGCGACTCGGGCGGCAGGCCGAGCAACCCTTCGGCGTTGGCGCTCACCACCACCACGGTGAGGTCCGGCTCACGGAAGGCCAGCAGCACGCCGTGCGGCTGGACACCGCCGAGCAGGTGGATGGGCTCCCTGTCACATTGCGAGAGGTCCAGCTCAGGCGCGGAGGGACGCATGGCCTGTCTCCCGCAGCAACCACGTCCCGAAGGCGTCGAAGGTGTCCTGTGCTCCCTTCACCGTGCGCGCATCGAAGTCGGCGGAGGCCGCCTGGGCCGCCGCGTCGGTGAGGGCCTGGCCGAAGGCGCGCCACCGGGGGCCCACCTCCTCGCCATAGGCACGGAAGAAGGCGAAGTCCCCCACCGATGCGTCGGCGAAGTGGCGCTTCAGGTGACGGAGGATGAGCTGACCTCCGAGGGTGGAGCCCTCCAGCACGTAGAAGCAACCGAGCGCCTCGGGCACTCCGGACAGCGGCGGCAGGTGCGGGCAGCGGGGCAGTTGGGCCAGCGAGGCGGCGTCATGGCCGAGCGCGCGCAGGTCCTCCTCCAGCAGGGGCACCTTCCAGCGCTCGTGCGTACGCAGGGCGGGCACGGCTTCCGTCAGCCGGGCGGAGAGCTCCCCTTCCAGCGGGACATAGAAGCCATACAGGGCTTCCAGGTGGCGTCGGTAGTCGCCAGGCGTGAGGCCCGGCTCCATCAGCCGAACCGCGGCCTCGGTGCGCTCGTGGTGGGGGCGCGTCTCCGTCTTCAATCGCTGCAGCAGGGACAAGGTGTTTGGAAGATGGCCTCAACCCTGCACGGGGGGAACCGATTTGCTTGGTCAACTGTCCACCCGGTTACCTCCGCATCACCCTGACGCACGGTTGGAGGGGCCCACAGGGGCGGAGTGTTCACCGGGCGCGTGGGGGCTTGGGACTCCGCGCGGGCCCTGTGCGCCCGTCAGGAACCCGGGCCGCCATCCGACCCTCGGGGCCATGCGAATCCTGACACTCGACACGGTGCCGGCACAGACCTGGCCCTACCTGTCCGCGGCACCGCGCGGCGGAGCGGAGATACGACACTTTCCATTGCTGCGCGGCACGGTGGACGCGCTGCCGGAGGACCTGGAGGCGCTGCTGGTGCTGTCGGACCTGCAGGGCGTGGCGACGCATGCGCTGCATGACGGCGCCGTGGCGCTGCTGGGCGAGGTGCTGGCGGACACGTTCGCGTCGCTGGGGGAGCTGGGGGAACTGCCCCTGCCGGCGCATACGGGCGTGGTGCTCGCGGGGGACCTGTACTCGGATGCGAGCGCGAATGTACGCGGGGCCTCGGGGGATGTGCGGTCCGTGTGGAAGGCCTTCGCGGCGCACTACCGCTGGGTGGTGGGCGTGGCGGGGAATCACGACACGTTCGGCAGCGCGCGCGAGCAGGAGCGCTTCAAGCAGCAGCCTGGGGTGTACCTGCTGGATGGCGAGGCGGTGGACGTGGATGGGCTGCGAGTGGGGGGCGTGGGCGGCATCATCGGTCGGCCGGACAAGCTGGGGCGGCGCGAGGAGGAGGAGCACCTGGGGTTGATGCGCGAGGTGCTGCGCGACGAGCCTGAGGTGCTCGTGCTGCACGCGGGTCCGGATGTTCCTGGCACGGATGTTCGTGGCAGTGCGGTCATCCGCGAGGTGCTGGAGCAACGGGAGGGCTTGCTGGTCGTGTGCGGGCACGCGCACTGGGAGGAGCCGCTGGCCGTGCTGCATGGGGGGACGCAGGTGTTGAACGTGGACAGCCGGGCCGTGCTGCTCCAGCGGGGCGGGTGAGTCGCTGCATTTCCGTGGAGCGGTATCGTCCGGGGATATGACTGTGCGCTCCCGGGTTTGTCTGTCGCTGTCCTTGCTGCCCGCTGTGCTTCTGCTGGCGTGCGCCGCGTCCTCGACTGGGAGGCACGCGTGGGAGGACGCGGAGCGTTTGGAGCGCTGCGGGCAATCGGACGCGGAGCAGTGTGTCGCCCTTGCCTGTGAAGGTGGCGACTGCGGCCTCTTCGACTGCGAGGACGTGGAGTCGCAAGCCCTGGCTGCCGTGCCGCATGAGGTGGAGCTGGCTCAGGGCTATTACCGGCCGCCCTACCGCCCTCCGGCCTTTCGCAACTGGAGGAACACCGGCGTCCGACCCCACGCACGGCCGCGGATGACGTTCCACCTCCGCTACCGCCAGGGCTTCCTCCCGGCGCTACCGCGTGAGCCGGGCAAGCTCGTGCACCATCACCTGTTCCCGCAGCAGAGAGAGCTGGCACTGTGGTTCGCCCAGAATGGCGTGGACATCCACAAGTTCACCATGCTCATTCCGGAGCACATCCACCGGCAGATTCACAGCGGCACCGGCCGCGGAGGGATGTGGAATCGAGCCTGGCAGGACTACAAAAGGGCCCTGGGAGACAGGCCCGTGCAGCCCGCGGAACTTCACCGCAAAGCAGTTGAGTTCATCTTCCGCTTCGAGTTGACCGGCCCTGTCGTGCCCTACAACACCCGAATAGGACCCTTTCCGCCTGGCCCCCAGCTACATGGGCCCTGATGAGCGGGCTACAGCAGAGAGAGGAATCGTGAAGTTCTACGAAGCCGAAACAGATGCATCGACAGGCTACACGGGCTACCTCGACGCCGTGCATCGCTGGGGGCTACCCGGCGTGCAGCCCTGCCCGACGTGCCGCACGGGTGGAGGCTCGCCATCGCTCGCATATCCCTGCGTGGATCTGTCCAGTCTCCCCGAGCACGAGCTCAAGAAGCTCTCCAACCCCTGGCCCGTTCCACGCGAGGAAATCTCCAGGCTCGCCGAGCTGGTACAGCCGTTTGCACCCCCATGGGCATTGTTGAAGCCAGGAGCGCAGTTCGGCCCGCTGACCGGTTCAGGTTCGGGCCGGTTCGGCATGCTCTTCATGCAGAGCTCCTGGTCGCTCTATCTCCGGCGTGAAGCCCTGGAGCAGCTGCGGGCCGCCGGAGTTCGCGGTCTTCACGGTTGCCTCATCCAGGTGGGCTTTCGTGGCAAGAACGCGCCTGAGCTACTGGAACTACAGCTGGAGCTGCACGGCCGAATTCACCCGTCGTGCCTGCCTGAAGGCCGCAAGCCCCCCTGCCCCACGTGTGGCAATGACCGGCTCAAGGTTCCCAGTCCCATCGTCCTCGACGCCGCGTCGCTCCCAGCCGACGTGGACGTCTTCCGCATGGCGGAGGCCTGGACCGTCATCCTCGTCACCGAGCGCTTCGTGGACGCCGTGGCTGGGCTCGGACTGGACGGAGTGAAGTTCCAGGAGTTGGAGACCCGCTGAGGCAGGCCCCCGGCACCGAATGGCCGGGAGCCCCTCTCACCCACGCCTCAGCGGCAGAAGCCGTCCGCGGCGCAAGTCCTGCCCGTGGCGCAGGTCAGCCCTGTCCCGATGCAGCTCGGCTGGCACGCGCCCACGCCCGTACCGTCGCTGTAGCAGCGGTAGTCGGCGCGGCAGTCACCCTGCCCCGTGCCCACCTGCTGCGTGCACGTCTCGCGACACGCCCGCGTGCCCGTGCCCACCGTGTAGCACTTGGAGCCCGCCGCGCAGGCCGCGCTGGAGCAGTCCTGCGAGCAGTAGCCTCCCGGGTAGTTCGTCAGGCAGTAACCCCCGGGGCACTGCGCATCACCCGTGCACGCACCGCCCACCTCCAGCTCCGGGTCGTCGTCCACGGGCGCCAGCGGCAACAGGTCGTAGCTGATGTTCTCGAGCGTCCGATTGTCCGCCAGCACCAGCGGCTCGAACGAGTCCAGGTTGCGCCAGAAGCCGGTGCGCTCGCTCTCCTCGAAGATGTCCCCGTCCTGGTCGTCGTCGATGGTCGCCAGCGAGTAGTACGTGCGCGGCACCAGGTTGATGGAATACGCGTAGTTGGCCGAAGCACGCGCGAAGGTGATGGCCTCCTCCGCCACCTGCCACTCGCCCCTCGCGTCCTGCCATACGAAGGCGATGATGGCGTCCAGGTCCTGCGTGGACCCCACGCTGAGCTTCACCTCCACCGTCGCCGAGCCCACCGCGCCCGCCGCGTTGGAGCCCGCCAGGTTCAGCGTCATCACGTAGTCCCCGTCCGGCAGCCCCGCCGCGTCCACCGCCACGTTCACCGCGGCCGAGCCGAACGCCGGCACCGACACAGAGGCTCCACCCGGGAACGTCACCCTGCCCGCCTCGGGCCCCGAGGCGCTGGCCGTCACCGTCAGGTCTCCGCCCTGACGGCCGCCCACGTTGCTCAGTGAGACCTGCTGAACCCCACTGCCCCGGAAGAAGAGCGAGGCCGTGGCGACGTTCAGCTGCGGAGGCAGCGTGTCCGGATTGAGGTTGGCCACCCGGGCCAGCGCGGACCGCGCGTTGATGAGGCCCGAGCCACATCCACCCGAGCACTGCGCGGCCGGAATGGCGGTGGCCGTGGCCTTCAGCGTGGTCTCCGCCATCACCGCCGTGAGGCTCGTCCCCGCCCGCTGAGAGGCCGCCGCCATCAGCGCCACCACGCCCGCCACGTGCGGCGCCGCCATGCTCGTCCCCTGCAGGAAGAGGTAGGCCGGCTGGTTGTTCTCGTCACGCGCGGTGGACAACACCCCGTCCGGGTAGGTGTCGCCGTTGAGGTCCTCGCGCATCTCGCCGCCCGAGGCCATGACGTCCACCCTCGCCCCGAAGTTGGAGAAGCTGCTGCGACGGCCCGAGAAGCCCGTGGAGCCCACGCAGATGATGCTGTCCTGGTTGCAGGGCGTGCTGTTGCTGGCGTCCACGTTCTCGTTGCCCGCGGCGATGACGAAGATGGAGCCGCGCCCGATGCCCGCGTTGATGACCTCCTGGTAGATCTGCTGCGGCGGCGCCGAGCCGCCCAGACTCAGGTTCACCACCTTCGCGGGGTTGGCGTTGGGCGGCACGCCCGTCACGGCGCCGCCGGTGGCCCAGTTCATGGCCGCCGCGATGTCGAAGCTGGTGCCTCCCCCCTTGCCCAGCACGCGCACCGGGAGGATGCGCGCATTCCACGCCACGCCTGCCACGCCGCTGGTGTTGTTCGTCTGCGCGGCCACCGTGCCCGCCACGTGCGCGCCGTGCCACGAGGAGCCACCGCTGGGCTCGTCACGGCCCTCGTCCAGCGGGTCGGCGTCACGGCCGTTGAAGTCCCCAGCGATGCTCGGGTCCTGAATCATGTCGTAGCCCGGCACCCGGCGGCCATCCAGGTCCGGGTGCGGGATGATGCCGGTGTCGATGACCGCCACCACGACACCCGTCGCGTCCGACTCGATGTCCCACGCGGCCGGCAGGTTGATGGTGGGGTAGTGCCACTGGACGCTGTAGCCGTTGTCGTTGGGGACCTTCAGCTTGTACATCCGGATATTGCGGTCCGTGTAGCGCACGCCCGGGAGCGCCGCGAGCTGCGCCACCAGCGTGCGCGTCTCCTCCGCCGTCACCGCGTGGCCGTCCAGCGCCTCGAAGCCCACCAGGTGCAGGTGCTCACTGGCGTAGCCCTTGTGCACCGCGCGGTAGCCGGGGAGCTTCGCCGCCGTCAGCACGTGCTCCGGCGACAGGCCCGAGTCCTCGAAGCGCAGGATGACGTCGCCCGGAATCGTGGGGTCCGTCGTCGGGATGCGCGCCAGCGGCGGCGCCCCCAGCGGCGGCGGGACGATGGGCAGCCCCGGGTCCGTCACCACCGGGCCGGGCTTGCGCAGCCGCATGCCCCGCACCTGTTCCTTCAGCTTCGTCAGGTCCGCCTGGCTCAGCGGCGAGTGGACGACGCGGGAGGCGCCGCCCTCGGCGGACTCGTCACTGCTGCGGAACGGCGTCAGCTGCCCCCGGATGACACCCGTGGCTTCCGGGTTGCCCGCGTCGGGACGATTGGGACGGTCATCGTCATCGTCCTCGTCCGGGCAGCCAGTGGCGGTGAGCAGCAGAAGACCCAGCAGCAACAGACGGCGCATACGGACAGACCCCCTCGAGACACAGTCGTGGGGGCACCCTACCATCGCGCCTGCGATTGAGAGCCGAATCTCAGCTCGCCAGCACCTCGCCGCTTCCGCCCTCCGTGTCATCCCCGGCGTTGCCGTCGGCCTCGTCCTCCAGCTCATCGACGCCGCGAGGAACGCCGTCCACATAGGTGACGACGTTGCCCGGCATTGCCGGCACGCGCGGGCCCGGTGTCACCACGCCCGTGAGGTTGAGCGGGTCCACTCCGGAGAGCTGCACCCGCACACCCGACGGGGCCTGGCGACGCACCGCGCGCGCCATGTCCACCGCCTCCGGCAGCGCGAACTGCTCGCCCACGAAGCCCGCCACGAAGCGCCCACCGCGCACCTCGCCTCGTGCCTCCATGCGCCGGTACACGAAGAGCAGCTCGCGCCACGTGGGCGCCAGCGCCTCGCGCATGACCAAATCCCTCCAGACGATGCCGTAGCGCTGGAGGAACAGTCGCGCCAGCGACTCCATCACCTCGTCCGCGGGCTTCGGCTCGGCCGGGGCCAGCAGGCTCCAGCGCCCGGGGCCGCCGCGCTGCAACAGCTTCTGCCGCTTGCGGTGCGCAGGGCTCTGGAGGATGCGCAGGTTCTGCACCGCGTCCGCCGTCACCAGCCCGCGCGCCACCAACTCCCACAGCGCGTCCTCCACCTCGGCGGGCAGCCGCCGCGCACGCGACACCAGGTCCTGGAAGAAGCACGCGCCCCGCCGCTCCAGCACCGTCACCACGTCCTTCGCCGGCACGCTCAAGTCCGGCGGCGTCCACACGTCCCCGTCCGCCAGGACGGCATGGGGCCGCGCCGCGGTGAGCATCCACTCCAGGTCCTCGCGCAGCGTGAAGGTCAGCGGCGCGTTGCGCGTGGGCGAGGCTCGCGAGCGCGGCGGCGGAGCGGGCTCCACCTCCACCGGCGCCCCACGGCGCGGGCCCGGCGGCGGCTTCGCGTCCTTCATCGTCAGCCGGCCCCAGGCCACCTCGCCCGCGTAGCAGGCCCGCTCCAGCATGTCCGGCGTGTACCCGCGCATGCGCACCGGCAGCAGGAAGCGCTCCCATGCGGAAGCCGGCGCCTCGTAGCCCTGCAGCAGCTTCACCGCCTTGAGCAGGCCCGTGGAGCCCCGCAGCGCGTCCACGTCCTCCAGGTGGTGCCACCGGAAGAGGAAGCGCATGAAGTCCTGCGCGCTCAGCGGCTCGATTTCCCGGCGCAGCCGCCCCACCGTCATCCGGTGGATGCGCTGGAGCAGGCGCCTGTCACACCACTCCAGCGGCGGCATCTCTCCGGGGGCGAGCGGCGCCTCCAGCGGACGGAAGCGGCCGCGCAGCACGGAGCCCTGGGACTCCAGCGCGTGCAGCGCCACATTCACCTCGTCCTCGGTCAGCACGGTGAGCCGCGCCAGTTCCGTCACGGTGGTGGGGCCCAGCATCTCCATGCGCCCGCGCACCACCTGGAAGATGGCGGCGTCGCGCTCCACCGGTCTGTCGTACTCCAGCACCGGCAGCGGCGGCTGCGTCACCGCATCCGGGAAGAGCGCCCGCACCGCGTTGCCCCGCTCGGCGGAGACGAGGAAGCGGCCCGCGGGCAGCTCCAGCCACGCCACCCGCCCCTGCTTGAACAGCGGCACCTCCAGCCCTCGCGGCACCTCGTGCGCGTGCACCAGGATGAGCTGCAGGAGCGCGTCGTGCAGCTCGTCCTCGTCGCGCATCGGCGGCGCGGCGTCCTCCACCACCGTGGCAATCGCCGCGGCATCCAGCGCGCCGAAGGCCGCCGCGTCCTCGGCGGGCATGGCGCGGCGCAGGGCCACGTTGCGCACGCGGCGCTCCTCGGCCGGCGCGTCGTCCAGGAAGGTGTACGGCTGGCTGTGAATCATCGCGTGCGCGAAGACGCTCGGCTCCGGCACGTCGCGCGCCTCCAGGCGGATGCGGCCGTCGCGCATGCGCCGCAGCACCTCGCGCAGGCCGTCGACGTCCATGGCCTCGCGCAGGCAGTCGTCCATCGTCTGCTTCACCAGCGGGTGGTCCGGCAGTTCAATATCACCGCCCCCGTGGTTGTCCTGGCAGCCCACCTGCGCGGGGAAGACGGCGGCGAGCAAATCCTCGCTGCGCGCGCGCTGGAGGTTGGGCGCCACGCGCTTGCCCGACATGAACCGGTGCAGCGCCAGCGCCCGCGTGGCCACCCAGCGGAAGCGCGTGCCGAAAATCGGCGCCTGCAACACCGCCTGCACCAGCACCTCCTCCACGTGGTCCGGGTGGAGGAAGTCGAAGATGTCCGCCAGCGGGAAGGAGTGCTGCTCGCCCAGCGACAGGAGGATGCCGTCCTCGGTGGCCGCCGCCTGCAGCTCGAAGTCGAACGAGCGGCAGAAGCGCTTGCGCAGCGCCAGCCCCCACGCGCGGTTGATGCGGCTGCCGAAGGGCGCGTGGATGATGAGCTGCATCCCGCCCGCCTCGTCGAAGAAGCGCTCGGCCACCACCGTGGTGTGGCTGGGCACCGCGTCCAGCATCTTCTTGCCCAGCCGCAGGTAGCCCATCAGCGCGTCTACCGCGGGCGGCGGCATGCGCAGCTCCTTCTCCAGGAAGGCCTGCGCGTCCTCGCGCTTCAACAGCTCCTCGCGCAGCCGGCCCACCTGGGCGGACAGCTCGTCCGTGCGCCCCGGCGCCTCGCCGCGCCAGAAGGGCACGTTGGGCGGCGCGCCGCGTGCGTCCTCCACCACCACCGTGCTGCCCATCACCCGCTGAATCCGCCACGCCGTGCTGCCCAGCAGGAAGATGTCCCCGGGCGACGACTCCACCGCGAAGTCCTCGTCCAGCGTCCCCACCACCTTGCCCTCGGGCTCGGCGGTGACGCTGAAGGTGAAGGTGTCCGGAATGGCGCCGCCGTTGGTGAGCGCGGTGATGCGCACGCCACGCCGGCCCTTGAGGCGCTGATTGACGCGGTCTCTGTGCAGGTGGATGCCCGCCCGGCCCCGCGCGGCGGCGATGCCCTCCGACAGCACCTCCAGCACGCCCTGGTACTCCTCCCACGTCAGGTCGCGGTACGGGTACGCGCGCTGGTAGAGGCTGAAGAGGGCGCGCTCGTCCCACTCCTCGCAGGCGCACGCGGCGACAATCTGCTGCGCCAGCACGTCCAGCGGCTTCTGCGGAATCCGCACCGCGTCCAGGTCACCTTCGTGCACGGCGTTGAGGAGCGCGGCGCACTCCATCAACTCGTCGCGCGTCATCGCGAAGACGATGCCCTTGGAGATGGCGGCCTTGTGGTGGCCCGCGCGGCCCACGCGCTGGAGCAGCACGGCGATGGCGCGCGTGCTGCCGAGCTGCACCACCAGGTCCACGTTGCCCACGTCGATGCCCAGCTCGAGCGACGCGGTGGCCACCATGGCGCGGAGCTGCCCGGCCTTCAGCTTCTCCTCCGCCGCCAGGCGAATCTCGCGCGACATGCTGCCGTGGTGGGCCGCCACCGTGCCCTCGCCCAGCCGCTCACCCAAATCGTGCGCCACGCGCTCCGCCATCTTCCGCGTGTTGACGAAGATGAGCGTGGTGCGGTGCTGCCCCGTCAGCTCCACCAGCCTGTCGTAGACCTGGCCCCACATCTCGTGGGTGGCGAGCGAGGACAGCTCCGCGTCCGGAATCTCCAGCGTCAAGTCCCAGGGGCGCAGGTGGCCCACCTCCACGCGCTTGCACTCACGGTGGGAGGCGCCGGTGAGAAAGCCGGCGATGGCGTCCAGCGGCTTCTGCGTGGCGGACAGGCCGATGAGCTGCGGGCGGACCTCGGTGAGCGCCTTGAGCCGCTCCAGCGACAGCGCGAAGTGGCTGCCCCGCTTGTCGCGCGCCAGGGCGTGGATTTCGTCCACGATGACGGTGCGCACCTTGCGCAGCGTGGCGCGGGCGCGCTCGGCGGTGAGGTAGAGGTAGAAGGACTCCGGCGTGGTGATGAGGATGTGCGGCGGCCGGCGCACCATCTGCGCGCGCTCGGAGGCGGACGTGTCCCCGCTGCGCACCTGCACCCGCAAGTCCTGAGGCGTGTAGCCCTCCGCGCGGGCGCGGGCGAGCAGCTCCTCCAGCGGCTGGAGCAGGTTCTTCTGCACGTCGTTGCCCAGCGCCTTGAGGGGCGACACGTAGAGCACCTGCGTGCAGTCCGGCAGCGTGCCCTCCACCGCGAGGCGGAAGAGGGAGTCCAGCGCCGCGAGGAACGCGGTGAGCGTCTTGCCGCTGCCCGTGGGCGCGGCGATGAGCACGTCCTGGCCGGCCTGGATGAGCGGCCAGCCCTCCACTTGAGGGCGGGTGGGCTCGCCCAGACGCTCGGCGAACCAGCGCCGCACCACGGGGTGGAACGGGGCCAGCGCGGGATGCGCCGCGCACTCGGCGGCGAAGTCGAGGCTGATCTGCGGGGGCATGCGCACTCTCCAGGAACAGCCTGAACACAGGTGCAGCCCGTCGTCAACGCGGCGCCACTGCACCCGGGGGCTACGTGCTACCCGCACGCCTGGAGGGCACAGCTCCCGACATGCATGGGGCAAACCCTGAACACGCGTCACCTCGCGGACGGGCGCGCGGCGGCGGGTGTCACCTACTCTCCATGTGCGGCGACGCGGCGCGGCGGGACGAGAGAGTCGAATGCACCTTGCGTGCTACCTCCTTTCCCAACCCCCAATGGTCTCCTCCAGCCGCTACGCGCTCGAAGCGCTCAATCCCGATGGCTTCCTCGCCCTGCGTCCCGACGGAGGCAGCGCCGAGGCGCCCACGGACTTCCTCTGTGACTACGCCAACCCCGCCGCCGAAGCGCTGCTGGGCCCGGGGCTGAGCGGACCACCGCTGCTCGCGAGCCGGCCCGCGCTGGCCGGAATGCTCGCGCCGTGGACGGCCACCCTCGTCACCGGCGCGCGCACCGAGCACTCCTTCGGCTGGGGCGAGGGCGAGACGGCACGCCAGGTGCGCGCGCGCACGGCGCGCATGGAGGACGGCCGCCTCGCGGTATGGCTGGCGGACATCACCGAGGAGGCGCGCTTCGTCGTGGAGGCGGAGGCCTTCGAGGAGCGGATGAGCGCCTACGTCGAGTGCATGCCGGACGCCTTCCTCGCGCTGGACGCGGGCTTCAGGGTGCGCCACGCCAACCGCGCGGCGGAGAAGCTGCTGGGCTCCAGCCGGGACGAATTGCTGGGCCGCATGCTGTGGGACGCCTACGCGGAGGAGCCCGAGTCCACCCTGCGCCGCCAGCTCCAGCGCGCGCTGAGCGGCGGACGCACCGTGGAGTTCGAGGAGTGCCTTGCCCCCACGCGGGTCCACTGCCGGGTGACGGCGGTGCCCACGTCGGGCGGATTGCTGGTGTACCTGGCCGACATCACCGCGCGCCGGCGCACCGAGGACACCCTGCGGCGCACCAGCGCCCTCTTCAACGCCGTGCTCCAGGGCTGCACGGACGCCATCTACACGAAGGACCTGGCGGGCCGGTACACGCGCATCAACGCGGCCGGCGCGAAGCTGATGGGCAAGCCGGTGGAGGAGGTGCTCGGCCACACGGACGCCGAGCTGTGGCCGGAGGAGGCGCGCACCACGGCCTCGCATGACCGCGAGGTGCTCGCCTTCCGCCACACCTTCACCTACGAGGAGGCGCAGCGCGGCCCCAAGCCTCGCGTGTGGCTGTCCACCAAGGGCGTGCTCAAGGACGACACCGGCGCGGTGTTCGGCCTGTTCGGCATCAGCCGCGACATCACCGACCGCAAGGCCATGGAGGAGGCGCTGCGCCGCAACGAGGCGCGGATGCTCCAGGCGCTGTCCGCCGCGTCGCTGACGCTCTTCGACTTGCGGCTGCCCGAGGGCACGCTGCACTGGGAGCGCAACGCGGCCTCGCTCTTCGGACAGGCG
Organism: Pyxidicoccus trucidator; assembly: GCF_010894435.1. Lineage (NCBI taxonomy): Bacteria > Pseudomonadati > Myxococcota > Myxococcia > Myxococcales > Myxococcaceae > Pyxidicoccus > Pyxidicoccus trucidator. The sequence goes on from NZ_JAAIXZ010000001.1 coordinate 1,097,607, forward strand.
GAGCTGCCGGTGGAGGAGCCGCTGGGCACGTTCCTGTCCCGCCTCCACCCTGAAGACAGGCTGGGCGTGGCGGAGCGGCTGGCCCGCTGCGCCGAGTCCCCCGGCGAGGTGGTGCTGGACTACCGCGTGGTGCTGGCGGACGGACAGGTGCGGCGGCAGGCACTGCGGGCCCGCTCACGCGCGGAGGACGGCCGCATCGGCCGCGTGCTCGGCGTGCTGGCGGACATCACCCACCGGCAGCCTGGTGCCAGCGGCGTCATCCAGGCGGCCTGAGTCACGCGAGCGCGCCCGGGTGGCGCGGCACGTTCCTGGCTGGCCCTGGTTCCGGCGGAGTGAGTGAAGCTCAGGCGTGCGGGCTGACCACGGCGACGGGGCCGCGGGCCACGCCCTTTGCCCAGGTGAGACGGAAGGTGGCGGCGGTGCCGTCGAAGGCAATCGGCTCCACCTGCACCTGCCCCGCGCCCGCGCACTTCAGCGTCTCCGCGAGGAAGCCGGCGGCGAAGTACGGGTTGTCCGCCGTCACGTCCTTCATCCACAGCGTGGCCGAGTCCTGCGTGGACTCCTCCACGCGCACCTCGTTGAAGTTGTTGCCGGCCCGGACGTTGTAGGGCACCCGCTCCAGCGTGCGCCGGGGGCCCAGGTGGGTGACGAGCGACATGCTGGAGCGGCCCGCCGACGTCTGCCGGAAGCCCTGCAGGTAGCGCGCGCCCAGCTCGAAGCACGCCTCGTGCGGGAGCAGGCCGGGGTAGATGTCCTGCGCGGCCACCCTCAGGAAGGAGCGCCACTGGTCCACCGTGTAGTGCGGGCGGAGCGGCTCGGACAAATCCAGGCCCACCGCCTTCAGGCGCTGCCGGCCTTCACGGGTGAGGTGCGGCCCCAGCGCGCGCACGAAGAGGGCTTCCACGGACTGAGCGAAGATGAGCTTCTCGGACGCCATGACCAGAACGTGGCAACAACCCTGTCCAAGGGCGAGGCTCGACGCACCGCATCCGTCAGGTGGTCATCATCGGGGCAGACGCACCGTGAAGGTGGTGCCACCCGGCGCACTGGAGGCAACCTCCACGTCCCCGCCGTGGCCACGGACAATCTGGGAGGCAATGTAGAGCCCCAGCCCCAGGCCCGCCGCCGAGCCCCCTTCGGACCGGGGCTTGCGGCCCCGGCGCCACGCGCTGAAGACGTGCGGCAGCTCCTCGGCGGGAATGGGCGCTCCCAGGTTGTGGACGCGCAGCACCGCGCCCTCCGGGCCTCCCTCCGCATGGACTGTCACGGGGCTCTCCGCCGGGCTGTACTTCAGCGCGTTGGCCAGCAGGTTGCCCAGGGCCTGCTCCAGCCGGTCCCCATCCCAGTCGCCCCGGCCGTCCCCCAGCACCTCCAGCTGCACCTGGCGCCCGGGGTGGCTGGCGCGCAGCTCGTCCACGGTGCGGCGCGCCACGTCGAACAAGTCACACGGCGCGCGCAGCACGGGGATGCCGCCGCCCAGCCGCGCGCGGGCGAAGTCCAGCAGCTGACGAATCATCCGGTCCATCCGGTCCGCGCTGGTGAGGATGCGGTGGGTGAGCTGCGACTGGCGCTCGTCCAGCCCGCCCCGGCGCTGGAGCTGCTGCGCGGACATGGACAGGGCGTTGAGCGGGTTGCGCAGGTCGTGCCCGAGCATGCCGATGAACTGCTCGCGGAACTCCTCCGCGCTGCGCTCCTCGGTGACGTCGCGCGCGGAGGACATCACCGCCGCCACCTGACCGTCGGGGCCCACCGCGGGTGACACCACGAAGGCGTAGTGCCGGGGCCCCCGGTCCGAGGACACGGTGATGGAGCCCCGCTGCACCTGCCCCGTGCGCAGCGCGTCCTCCAGCAGGCGGATGTAGGACGCCAGCGAGGGGTCCTTCGCGAGCATCTCCGCGGGCGTCAGCCCCGGGCCGTGCGCGGAGTGGCTGCCCCGCGCCGCGTACAGGGCCTGATTGGCGAACACCACGCGCCCGGCGCCGTCATAGAGGACGATGGGGTCCGCGGCGCTGGAGATGGCCAGCTCCAGCAGCCGGCGCTGGTGCTCCACCTCCTGCGAGAGCGCCCGCACCTCGCGCTCGGCCTTGCGCAGCCGCAGCAGGGCGTGCACCTGGGCGACCAGCTCCTCCGGGTCCACCGGCGCCACGAGGTAGCCGTCCGCGCCATGCTCCAGGCCCTGCGCCCGGTCGCCCGGCCCCACGGCCTGCGCCGACAGGTGCAACACGAGCACATTGTGGGTGCGTGGCGCCGCCTTCAGCCTTCGGCACACCTCCAGCCCGCTGATGTCCGGCAGGCGCACGTCGAGGATGACCAGGTCCGTGTGCTCGTCCGCGAGCGCCAGCGCCTCATGGCCGGTGCTGGCCTCCACCACGTGGAAGCCGGCCAGCCCCAGCACGCGCGAAGTCACGTACCGGCTGGCGGCGTCGTCGTTGACGTTGAGGATGACCGCGGGCTTGGAAGTCATTCGCGCGCCCTATCTAACGCAAGTCCTCGCCCGACACGGAATGTCTGCTTCCCCGGCAGGCGAGCCGCCGTCGGCACGGGGCCTGCAAATAGTTCCGAGACGCTCCCACGAAGCGCGGTTTCGGAGTAGTGAGAGCCGCATGCGTCCTCCCTGTCGCCCCCTTCCCGCGGATGGTCGCTTCCTCCAGGCCGTGGGCCCCACCCCGCTCGTTCCCGTCCGCCTGGACGCGGAAGGTCCCACCATCTGGTGCAAGCTGGAGTTCCTCAACCCCAGCGGCTCCACGAAGGACCGCATCGCGCGGTACATGCTGGAGAAGGCGTGGCGGCTGGGGGAGCTGTGCCCGGGCGGCGAGGTCATCGAGGCGTCCAGCGGCTCGACGAGCATCGCCCTGGCGCTGGCCTGCGCGCAGATGGGCCTGCGCTTCACCGCGGTGATGCCGGAGGGCGTCACCGGAGAGCGCCTCATCACCATCCGCGCCTACGGCGGTGACGTGGTGCTGGTGCCACGCGAGTCGGGCGTGCGCGGCGCGATTGCGCGGGCCGAGGAGCTGGCGCTCGAGCGCAAGGCCTTCGCCCCGCGCCAGTTCGAGAACCCGGACAACGCCGAGGCGCACCGGGTGTGGACGGGGCAGGAAATCCTGTCGCAGGTGCCGGGCGGGCTGGTGCACGGCGTGGTGAGCGGCGTGGGCACGGGCGGCACGGTGGTGGGCCTGTACCAGGCCTTCGCGGAGGCGGGCTGCGCGGTGACGGCCTTCGTGGCGAGGCCCATCGCCGGGCTGGGCTGCGACATCGAGTGCTGCAGCTTCAGCCCCCGCGTGCCGGGCGTGGTGGACGGCATCTCCAAGCTGTACCGCGACGCGGACATGCCGGGGCGCGTGGAGCTGGACGTGTCGGACGAGCTGGCCATGGGCACCGCGCGCGCGCTCATCCGCCGTGGCTTCCCGGTGGGCCCCTCCTCCGGCCTCAACTACGCGGCCGCCGTGGAGGCGGCGAAGCGGCTGGGCCCGGGCGCGCAGGTGGTGACGGTGTTCCCGGACCGCATGGAGCGCTACTTCTCCACCGAGCTCATCCAGCAGACGCCCCTCACGCGCGGTGCGGCCTGACTCACGGGTGGTGAGGGCTCCGGGGGCCGAAAGGCCCCGAGCCCGCCTGGGCGAGCAACTTCCTGGGACTGGGAGCGATAATCCCCGGAAGGTCTTCCCACTTTCCGAGAGCGCCCCCATGAGCGTCCGCCTCCCCCCTGTCTCCACCGCGAAGACTTCCCGCACCGCGCCGGCCGCGCAGGCCAGCAAGGCCGCTGCCGCCACTGTCACCGCGCCTCCCGCCGGCCTTCGCAAGGGGGCCGAGGGCCCCAAGGTGAAGCAGCTCCAGGACGCGCTGGTGAAGCTGGGCTACATGACGAAGGCGCAGGCGGCCACCGGCCCCGGCATCTTCGGACTGAAGACCGAGGCGGCCGTGAAGAAGTTCCAGGCCGACAAGAAGCTGCCCACCACCGGCTACTACGGTGAGCTGACCCACGCGGCGATGAAGAAGGCGCTCGCCAACGTGGACGGGCCGGTGAAGCCGCCGCCCACCCAGCCGGGCAAGTTCCCCAAGCCGCCCGTCATCAGCGCGCCCTCGCCCAACCAGAACGAGCGCGGTGGGAAGGACATCGACACCATCGTCATGCACCACACCGCCTCCAACAACGGCGCGGCGGACCTGGCGTGGATGCGCAACCCGAAGAGCGAAGTGTCCGCGCACTACATGATCGACCGCGACGGGAAGATCTACCAGCTCGTCGGCGACGAGAAGCGCGCGTGGCACGCGGGCAAGGGCGAGCTGCATGGCGTGCCCAGCGACATCAACAGCCGCTCCATTGGCATCGAGCTCGTCAACGACGGCAGCGGCAAGACGGCCTTCCCCGACGCCCAGTACAAGGCGCTCATCCAGCTCACCGGCCACCTGAAGCAGAAGTACAACGTGCCGATGAAGAACATCGTCGGCCACGCCGATGTCGCGGTGCCCAAGGGCCGCAAGAACGACCCGGCGCCCAACTTCGACTGGAACCGGCTGCGCAACGGCGTCTCCTGAGCCGCGCTTCGCCGCACTGAGCGGAATCGAATCAACTTGGCCGGGCCGGGGACCTCCCCGTGCCCGGCCTTGCTGTCTTCAGCTCCCTGGAAGGGTCGGCGGCTCGCGCGCCCGAGGGGTGCCCCCGAGGGCAGGCCGGTGTCGAAAGCCGGGATGCTGCGCCCTTCGGAGTGACGTGAACCCGACCCGGGGCCCCACCGGACGATGCGCCCGCTCCCGTGCCAGCGCCATGTGCTTGGCCAGGATGGCGGCAGCGCTCATCCGAGCGCCACCTGAGAAGGAGTTGGCCCGTGGGCTTCATGAGAGTGCATCAGCTCGGTCTGGCCGGAGCCCGGCGGGCGGCGGCGCGATGAGCCCTTCCGCACCGGGTTCCGCGGGAGCGCCCCAGGCCCGGCCGTCAGGGCCCGCCATCCTGCTCCAGAACGCCCGCATCTTCGACAGCAGGAGCGGGACGCTCTCGGCGCCAGCTCACGTCCTCGTGCGAGGGAACACCGTCGAGAGAGTCTCGACCGCGCCCATTCCCGTGGAGCGCGGAACCCAGACCACGGTCCTCGACTGCGGAGGCCACGTGTTGCTGCCGGGGCTCATCGATGCACACTGGCATGCGATGTTCGCCACGGTTCCGATGGCCGTCGCGATGACCGCGGACATCGGCTACATGAACCTGGTGGCCGGGTGGAATGCCGAGCGGACCCTGCTGCGCGGCTTCACGAGCGTGCGTGACGTAGGCGGCCCGGTGTTCGGCCTCAAGCGGGCCATCGACGAGGGCGTCGTCGCGGGGCCGCGCATCTACCCGTCGGGTGCGTTCATCTCCCAGACGGGGGGACACGGTGACTTCCGCATGATGTCCGAGCTGCCCCGGGACGCCTCCGGGCACCTGAGCTACACGGAGCAGCTGGGGGCCGCCGCCATCGCTGACACGCCGGACGAGGTGCGCCTGCGCGCCCGCGAGCAGCTGATGCGCGGTGCCAGCCAGCTCAAGCTGATGGCGGGCGGTGGCGTCTCCTCGCACCACGACCCGCTCGACGTCACCCAGTACACCGAGCCGGAGCTCCGTGCCGCCGTGGAGGCCGCCGAGAACTGGGGCACCTACGTCACCGTCCACGCCTACACGCCGAAGGCCATCCAGCAGGCCATCGCGGCCGGCGTGAAGTGCATCGACCACGGGCATCTGGCCGACGAGCCCACGGCGAAGCTGATGAAGGAGCGGGGTATCTGGTGGAGCCTCCAGCCGTTCCTCGACGACGACGACGCCATCCCGCAGACGACCGAGGCCCAGCGGGTGATGCAACGGCAGGTCACCTCCGGAACGGACAACGCGTACCAGCTGGCGAAGAAACATGGCGTCCGGCTGGCCTGGGGCACCGATGTGCTCTTCGACCCGAAGCTGGCCGAGCGTCACGGCGCGCTGCTGGCGAAGATGACCCGCTGGTTCACACCCGCGCAGGTGCTGACGATGGCCACGGCGGACAACGCCGCGCTGCTGGCGCTCTCGGGGCCGCGCAACCCCTACCCCGGCAAGCTCGGCGTGGTCGAGGAGGGCGCGCTCGCCGACCTCCTGGTGCTGGGTGGAGACCCGCTGAAGGACCTCAAGCTGTTCGAGGACCCGGAGCGGAACCTGCTGGTCATCATGAAGGACGGCAAGCTCTTCAAGAACCGCCTCTCCTCCGCCCAGGAGAGGTAGCGCGTGGCCTGGGGCCGGGCCTGGTGCGCCTCCGCGAGTCGCACCCCTCGTGAAGCCTCACCGCGCGTTCCGTCCGGAAGCGTGGTAGGAACGGCCCCGGTGCTACGAATCTGGCTCTGCCTCAGCCTGCTGCTGTTCGCCCCGAGCGTGGGGGGCCTGCTGCCCACCCTGGCGGGCGTGGCGGGTGAGGTGTGCACGCAGTCCTGCGAGGATGACGACGCGCAGGGACAGTGCGCGCCCGACTGCGTCGACTGCACCTGCTGCGCCCATGTGCGCTCCGTGGCCGCGCCCATTCCCATGCCCTCGCTCGCGCCGCGAGTGGACCGGCCGTCGCGCTTCGCGCACGAAGAGGCCGCGCCGTCCTCCGCCGACGTGGGCGACATCCTGCACGTCCCCATAGCCGTCCTCGCGTAGGCCGCGTCCGCAGCCTTCCGTTCGCATGCGTCCGCCAGGACGGGTGTGCCTTCGCGGCATGCCCGTGCCTGACGCTCGCCGACTTCCGCGAGGTCTTCCCCGTGTCCCATCGTCTCGCGACGGCCGCCCTCGGGCTTGCCGTCGTCCTGCTGCTGCCACGCTCCGGCGTGGCGCAGCCCTCCTCCGAGCTGTCCCTTGAAGAAGCCCTCGCCCTGGCCCGCCAGCGCGCCCCCGCGCTGCTGGAGGCCCGGGGCCGCGTTGCCGAGGCCCAGGGCCCCGTGGCCGGCGCCGCGCCCCTGCTGGCCGACAACCCCACCGTTCAGGTGGAAGCCGGGCCACGCACCCTCGCGGATGGAGCGCGGGGGCTGGAGCTGGCCGTGGGGCTCGTGCAGCCCTTCGAGCTGGGCGGCAAGCAGGGCGCCCGCCGCGAGTCCGCGCGCGCCGGACTGGCCCGGGAGACGGCGAACCAGCGCGACACCGAGCGCCGCGTGCTGGGCGAGGTGGCCTCCACCTTCCTGCGCGCCCTGCACGCGCGCGAGCGGCTGAGGCTGGCGCGTGAGGCCGAAGCGGCCGCCACGCGCACGGCGCAGTCCACGCAGCGGCGCTTCGAGGCGGGGGACGTGCCCGTGGTGGACGTCAACGTGGCGCGCGTGGCGCTGGCGAGAGCCCGTGCGGACGTGGCGGGCACGGAGGGAGACGCGGCGTCCCTCCTTTATATGTTGCGCGCGCTGCTGGGAGTCGGGCTCGCGCAGCCCCTCGGCGTGCGGGGTGAGCTGCGCGCCCTGGCCGTGCAGCCGGTGACTCCGCCGGAGCGTCCGGCGGAAGAGCGTCCGGACCTCGTCGCGCTGGAAGCAGAGCTGGCGCAGGCCGAGGCCGAGCTGCGCCTGGGCCGGCGCGGCGCCTGGCCCGACGTGCAGGTGGGCGTGCGCTACCAGAACGAGGTGGACGAGTCTTCCGTCCTCGGCACCCTCGGCGTGCCGCTGCCCCTCTTCTCGCGAGGCCAGGAGGCGAGCGTGACGGGCGAGGCCCGCGTGCGCCGCCTGCGCGGTGTCTTGGAGGCGGCCCGCTCCGCGCGCGACGTCCAGGTGGAGGCGGCGCGCGTACGGCACCAGAAGCGACAGGAGGCGCTGGAGTTGCTGGAGCGCGAGGCGCTGCCCCTGCTCGCCGACAACGAGTCCCTCGCCGCCAAATCCTACGAGGCCGGGGAGATGGGGCTCGCCGAGTTCCTCCTCGTCCGCCGCGACACGCTCGAAGCCCGCACCGCCCATGTCGACAGTCTCCTCGAGGCCGCGCTCGCCCGTGTGCAGCTCGCCGTCGAGACAGGAGCCCTTCCATGAAGCCCGCCCCCATCCTGCTGGCCACGCTGCTCCTGTTGACTGCCTGCAAGTCGGAGGCTCCGAAGCACGAGGAGGACCACGCGCACGAGGAAGGCAAAGGGGCCGAGCCCCACGGCGAGGGTCATGACGAGACGAGCGTGCACATCGCCGCGGAGATGATGCGTGACTTGCGCGTCACCACCGCCCGCGTCGGCGAGCGCCCTGGCGGCGAGAGCGTCACCGCCCTGGGCGAGCTGACGTTCAGCGAGAATGCCTACGCGGAGGTGGCCTCGCCCATCGCCGCGCGCGTGGGCACCATCTTCGTCACCACCGGCCAGGAGGTGAAGCAGGGCGACAAGCTCGCGGAGCTGCGCAGCCCCGAGCTGGGCAAGGCCCGCGCGTCGCTCCAGGCGGCCCAGGCCCGCGCCACCGCCGCGAGGCAGGCCGCCGAGCGCAAGCGCACCCTCGCCGAGGAGCGCATCGTCGCGCAGAAGGACGTTCAGGCCGCTGAGGCCGAAGCCGCAGCCGCCGACGCGGAGGTCGCCTCGGCCCGGGCGGAGCTGGTGTCCCTGGGCGCGAGCGAGGACGAGCTGCGCGGCGGGCAGGGCGCGCCGGGCTTCGTGCTGCGCTCGCCGCTCTCCGGCACCGTCATCGAGCGCGACGCACGGATGGGGCAGATGGCGGACCCCTCCCAGCCGCTCTTCCGCATCGGGGACCTGTCCTCGCTGTGGCTCATCGTCCATGCCTTCGAGCGCGACGCTGTGCGCATCCAGCGCGGCGCCCAGGCGCGCGTCACCTTCGCGGCCTTCCCGGGGCAGGAAATCGCGGCCAAGGTGGGCCACGTGGGGCAGCGGGTGGACGCGGCCTCGCGCACCATCCCCGTGCGGCTGGAGCTGGACAACCGCGACGGGCTGCTGCGCCCGGGAATGTCCGCGTCGGCCTTCGTGCCGCTGGGCGACGCGGGCGCGCCCATCACCACCGTCCCGGCGGCGGCGCTCCAGCGGCTGGAGGGCGGCTGGGTGGCCTTCCTGCCCACGGCCACGCGCGGCGTGTTCGAGCGGCGGGAGGTGGGGCGCGGCCGCACGCTCGGCGGCGAGGTGGAGGTGCTCTCCGGGCTGAAGGCCGGGGAGCTGGTGGTGGTGGAGGGCGCGTTCCTCCTCAAGGCGGAAGCGGAGAAGTCGAGCGGTGGAGGGGAAGCCCATGCGCACTGAGGGCCAGGCCTCTCTCGTGGAGCGCATCTTGCGCGCGTCCTTCGCCCGGCCCGGCCTCACGGTGGTGCTGGCGCTGGCGCTCTCCGCCTTCGGCGCGGTGGCGCTCCAGGGCCTGCGCCGCGACGTGTTCCCGGACCTGTCCGCGCCCATCTTCAACGTCATCGTCCAGAACGCGGCCATGGGCGCCGAGGAGCTGGAGACGGCCGTGGCCATCCCCATGGAGGTGGCGCTGGCGGGCCTGCCGGACGTGCGCCGCATCCGCTCCACGTCGCAGCTGGGCGTGACGCAGGTGACGGTGGAGTTCGAGCCGGACGCCGACTACTTCCGCAGCCGGCAGTACGTCGCGGAGCGCGTGGCCCAGGCGCAGGCGGAGCTGCCGCCGGGCACGGACGCGCCGCTCGTCTCCAGCCTCACGGGCCGGCTCAACGAGGTCTTCGAGTTCACCCTGGAGGCGGAGCCCGGCGCGGCGGACCTCATGACGCTGCGCGATTTGGCCGAGTTCGAGGTGAAGAACCGGCTGCTCGCCGTCCCCGGCGTCGCGGGCGTGGAGCGGCTGGGCGGCTACCTGCGCCAGTTCCAGGTGCAGCTGGACCCGGACCAGATGGTGGCCCGCGGCGTCAGCCTGGACGACGTGGAGCACGCGCTGGAGGGTGCCAACCTCAACGCCTCCGGCGGCTTCGTGGTGCAGGGCCCCATCGAGTGGACGGTGCGCGCCGTGGGCCGCGCGCAGACGGTGGAGGACCTGAGCGGCACGGTGGTGTCCCTGCGCCAGGGCACGCCCGTGCTGCTGGGCGACGTGGCGGACGTCCGCGAGGCGCCCGCCGTGCGACGCGGCATCGCCCACCGACTCAAGGGCGAGGTGGTGAGCTGCCGGGTCATCAAGCAGTTCGGCGGGGACACGGAGCGGGTGGCCGCGGGCGTGCGCGATGCCATCACAGACTTGCGCAAGACGCTGCCTCCGGGCGTGCAGCTGCGCATCGTGTATGACCAGTCGGAGCTGGTGGACTCCGCGCTCGGAGGCGTCAGCCGGGCGATTCTGCTCGGCGCGCTCCTGGTGGTGCTCGTCCTCTTCGGACTGCTGGGAGACTGGCGCGCGGCGCTCATCGTCACGCTCACCCTGCCCCTGTCCCTCGCGCTGGCGGGCATCCTGCTGAAGGCGGCGGGCATCGGCATCAACACCATGACGCTGGGCGGGCTCGCCATCGCCGTGGGCCTGCTGGTGGACGCGGCCATCATCGTCACGGAGAACATCGTCCATGACTTGCGCGAGGGCGCGGGACGGCGGCCCCGGCGCGAGGAGGCGCTCGCGGCCTCGCTGGAGGTGGGCCGGCCCATCGCCTTCGCCACCCTCATCGTCGTGTCCGTCTTCATTCCGCTGTTCGCGATGACGGGCATCGAAGGGCGCATGTACCAGCCGCTCGCGGCGGCCGTGGTGGCGTGCCTCGCCGCGTCGCTGGCGCTGGCCCTCACGCTGGTGCCGGTGGCCTCCGGCCTCTTCCTCCGCGCGCCGAAGCCGGGCCAGCCGGAGGACGTGTGGCTGGTGCGGAAGGTGAAGGCCGTCTACGCGCCGCTGCTGGAGCGCTGCATGCGCCGGGCGGGGTTGGTGCGGCTGGTGGCGCTCGCCGTCACCGTGCCCGCGCTGGGACTGTCCTTCGCCGTGGGCAGCGACTTCATGCCCCGGCTGGACGAGGGCGCGCTGCTGCTCCAGACGGTGCTGCCCCCGGAGGCGTCGCTGGAGGAGGTGGACCGGCTCAACCACCTGATGGAGGACGTGCTGCTGGAGTTCCCCGAGGTGGAGGACGTCGTGCGCCGCACCGGCCGCGCCGAGCGCACCGAGGACCCGATGCCGCACACCATCTCCGACGTGCTCGTGGTGCTGAAGAAGGAGCGGGGGCGCTCGCTGGAGCAGCTGGAGTCGGACATGCGCGAGGCGGTGGAGAAGGTGCCCGGCCTGACCACCCTCTTCACCACGCCGCTGGGCATGCGCATCGACGAGGGCCTGGGAGGGAGCCCCGCGGACATCTCCGTGCGCATCTTCGGTCCGGAACTGGAGGTGCTCGCCGGACTGGCCGAGCGGGCCCGCACCGTCATGGCAAAGGTGGACGGCGTGGAGGACCTGCGCGCGGAGCAGCTCAGCGGGCTGCCGCAGCTTCGCATCACCGTGAATCGCGCCGCGGTGGCCCGCGTGGGGCTCACGCCCGGAGACGTCATCCGCGCGGTGCGCGTGGGGCTGGTGGGCCAGGAGTCGTCACAGGTGTGGAAGGGCCAGCGGCGCTATGACCTGGTGCTGCGGCTGGCGGACCACCGGCGGGGAGATGCCACCGCCATCCGGAACCTCCTGGTGGACGGACATGACGGGACGCGAATCCCCCTGAATCAGCTCGCGCAAATTGAGGAGACGTTCGGCGCGGGCAGCATCCGGCGCGAGGCGGGCAGCCGACGCATCGCCGTGGAGGCCGGCGTCTCGGGGAGGGACCTGGGCAGCACCGCGACCGAGGTGCGTGAGCGGCTGGCGGCGGAGCTGAAGCTGCCCACGGGATACTTCCTCGACGTGGGTGGCAAGGTGGAGAGTCAGGAGCGCGCCGCGAAGTCCCTGGTGGTCGCCATCGCGGTGGCGCTGCTGGCGGTGTTCATCCTGCTGTACCTCGCGCTGGGCTCGCTCTCGGAGGCGCTGGTCATCGTCGCGACGCTGCCGGATGCCTTCGTGGGCGGCATCCTCGCGCTGCTCATCGCCGGAGAGACGTGGAACGTGTCCAGCCTCGTGGGGCTCATCGGCCTGTTCGGCATCGCCGTGCAGAACGGGCTGGTGCTGGTGGCGCAGACCAAGCTCCTCATGGAGCGGGGCCGGCCCTTCGCCGAGGCCCTGCAGGAGGCGAGCATCAGCCGCGTGCGGCCCAAGCTGATGACGGCGAGCACCGCCATCCTGGGGCTGCTGCCCCTGCTGGTGCTGCCGCTGCACGGCACGGAGGTGGAGCGGCCTCTCGCGGTGGTGATGGTGGGCGGGCTCGTCACGTCCACGCTGTTCACCCTGCTGGTGCTGCCCACGTTCTATGCCTTCGTACACGGGCTGCGGGAGCGGCTCGGACAGCGGCTGGCGGCGCGGAAGGCGGAGTCCTGAGCACGGGGCGCGGGCGTGGAAGGAACGTTCATTCCACGCCCGTGCCGTGAGGCCGGGGCTTCGGTTACCTCGCGTTGGCGACGACGTCCTCGCGGACCTTGCTGACGATGCCCTGCCAGTTGCCGTTGGCACCGTGGCCGAAGGCCTCACCGTCATCGCGGAACTTCACCGAGTGGTAGCTCCACTTGGCGAAGCCACCCTCGGTCGTGCCAGAACCCAGCGTCAGGTCGTTGCAGAACCAGTCGGACGGGTTGCAGTAGGCCCCGCCCGCGCTGCCCGCGATACCGCCCGTGGAGTGGTAGGACACCGCGTCGTCGTCCTGACCGGGGAGGAGGCCCGAGTAGAACGTCCCCTTCGAGCCAGCGAACATGTAGAACCAGATGCCGCGCGTGGTGTTGTGGTTGTACATCGCGCGCGCCGTGGTGGTGACCAGGTCACCGACGATGGCGTCGCTCGTGGCCCACTCCCCCTTGTCCGCCAGCTCGCTGCCGCCACCCGCGCCGGACGCCACGTCCACCCACTTGATGTTCCAGCCCACCTGCGTGGTGCCATCCGTGTTGCCACACACGCCGCTGGAGTTGGGGACCGCGTTCTTCTTGTAGCGCGCGGAGCCGCCGTGCAGCGACAGCGCGTAGCCAATCTGCAGGTCACCCGCGCTGTGCACGGCGATGTAGCACCAGTTCGTTCCGGTGCAGAAGCAGTCGAGCGCATCGCGGACGCGGGAGTTCTGCCCGCCAATCCGCTGCCGCCCGTCCCAGTTGACGGCCTTCTTGTTCACACCGGCCGCCGTGGAGCTGGGACCCCAGTTGGAGAAGTCGGCGTAGTTGCCGGCCTGCGTCCCGCCGGAGTTCTTCCCGTGGATCCACAGCGTGTAGTTGGTGGCCAGCGCGGGTGACGCGGCAAGCAGGAGGACAGCGACCGAGGCAACACATGCCGTGCGGACGGAGAGCAACATGACGACTCCAGGGGATTGCGAGGGGACACCCCGACGGGGGCGGGGTGCCGGGAACGCTACCAGCACGCGAGCGTCGGGGTCCTCAGCGCGGAGTCCTTTTCAGCTCTCACGGGCATGGGTCAAACCGACCCACCCGGGTGTGCTCTCAGGGAGGAGTCACCAGGTGGTGAGCCCCGGAGGCGCCACGTGTCACATGTATCGATGAGCGCATCCGGGCCACACGTGCCGGCTTCCGTCCCTTGAAACCTGTTGGCCAGGACCCTGTTGGCAGCACGCCTCGTGAGCAGGTGAACACCCGGCCCCCGCGCGGCGCATCACAGTGTGATGACCGGAGTTACACGTCCGTCGTTGGCGGCAGCCTCCGTCACATCGTCGATTCGTGGGGTTGCATCGGGGGACCGCATGGTCCGGGACTTGCTCAACGGGGGCTGTCCCGCGCCGCCTCACGAGGTCCGTCATGCGCCGAATCGGTTGTGTCCTCGCAAGCCTGCTCATGCTCACCGCCTGCGCTTCCGAGCCTCGGAGATTGCCCTCCGCGGTGGACCCGTCGAACCCGGATGCGCCCGAGGCCCCAGTCGCCGAGCTTCCAAGCTCGCTCGTCGCTCCCCATGCGTCCGACGCAGGACAGCCTCCATCCACTCCCTCCGGCCATGAGCATGGAGCGCATCCGTGAGCGCACGCGGACTCCTCTGCCTGGGACTGCTCGCGAGCGGCTGTGCGTCCATCCAGAAGGAGCGCGGCCATGCCGAAGTGGCGGCACTCGTCGAGGAACGGCTCGGCCGGAAGACGCGCTGGAACCAGGGGACGCCCGAGGATGCCGAGGTCGCCCGGCATCTCGATACGCTCCTCATGGAGGACCTCACCTCGGACCGAGCGGTGGAGGTGGCGTTGCTCAACAACCCCTCTCTTCAGTCCACGTACGAGGACCTGGGCGTGTCCCAGGCTGACATGGTGCAAGCGGGGCTGATCAGCAATCCGTCCCTCAGCGGAAGCATCGGCTTCCCCATCGCCGGAGTCGGCGTCTCAGAGCACGAGTTCTCCCTGGTGCAGGAGTTCATGGATATCTTCACCCTGCCCCTGCGCAAGCGCGTGGCCACTGAGCAGTTCATGGCCGACACCCTGCGCGTGGCGCACGAGGCCCTCGCCACCGCGGCCGAGGTGCGCAAGACGTACAGCGAGGTGCAGGCGCGCCAGCAGCTCGTGGAGCTGCGCCGCATGGTGCTGACGGCGGCGGAGGCGGCGGCCGACCTCGCGACCCGGCAACGCGAAGCGGGCAACATCACCGAGCTGGACCTGGCCAGCGAGCGCGCCAGCGCCGAGGAAGCCCGGCTCGACCTGGCACAGGAGGAGCTGTCGCTGGTGGAGGACCGGGAGCACCTCAACCGCTTGCTGGGACTCTGGGGACCACGCACTCAGTGGAAGGTCTCCGAGCAGCTTCCGGCACTGCCTTCCCAGGAGGCCTCGCTGGAGCGGCTGGAGTCACTCGCCATCCGGCAGCGCCTGGACATCGACGCGGCGCGGAAGCAGGCCTCGCTCTTGTGGAACGCGCTGGAGCTGGCGCGGAGCACGCGCTACTTCGGGCGCGTCGAGGTGGGGGTCCACACGCACCGGGACGCGGACGGGCCTCGCCTCTTCGGGCCCACCCTGACGCTGGAGCTGCCCATCTTCGACCAGCGCCAGGCCCTCATCGCCAAACTGGAGGCCCAGCACCGCCAGGGCGAGCGGCGGCTCATGGAGCTGTCCATCAATGCCCGCTCGGAGGTCCGCGCTGCGCGCGCCCGGCTGCTGTCCCTGCGCATGATGGCCGAGCGCTACCAACGGGTGGTGCTGCCCCTGCGCGAGAAGGTCGTCGAGCAGGCCCAGCTCCAGTACAACGGCATGCAGCTTGGCCTCTACGCACTGCTCGCCGCGAAGCGGGAGCAGGTGGAGGCCTACCGCTCCTACATCGAAGCCGTGCGCGACTACTGGATGGCGCGCGCCGAGCTGGAGCGACTCGTGGGGGGACGCCTTCCCGGACAGACGACGCAGCCCTCACCACCCGAGACACAGCCCGACCACGGCCAGCCCCGTGACGGCGGCACGGAGACTCCCCATGAGCATGGACCCCAGTGATACCGGGCAGGCAGCCGACGACAGCACCGAGCCCCAGGAGCGCACGGAGGGCATTGCAGGCCCCCTGACGCGGCGGAGCATGCTGGCCACGGCGGGCGCCACGCTCGCGGGCGGTGCGCTGCTGCTCAGGGGCGCCACGGCCCAGGCGCAGTCGGACGTCCCGGGCGCTCGCAAGCCTCGCGAGGGCTCCGCGGCGGACACCGGCCGGCGGTATGCGCGACAGGACTGGCAGGCTCCGGGAGTGCCGGGCCGGGACTACCGGCCCGTCGTCGTGCCCAACGGCACGAAGCTGCCCTGGAAGGCGGTGGACGGCGTGAAGGTCTTCCATCTCGTGGCGGAGGAGGTGGAGCACGAGTTCGCTCCCGGCCTGAAGGCCTTCTGCTGGGGCTACAACGGGCAGGTGCACGGGCCCACCATCGAGGTGGTGGAGGGAGACCGGGTCCGCTTCTACGTCACCAACCGGCTGCCCGCGGCCACCACCGTGCACTGGCACGGCATCCTGCTGCCCAACGGCATGGACGGCGTGGGCGGCCTCAACCAGAAGGCCATCGCCCCGGGCGAGACGTTCCGCTACGAGTTCACCGTGCGCCAGTCGGGCATGGGCATGTACCACTCGCACCATGACGAGATGACGCAGATGGCGCTGGGCATGGCGGGGCTGTTCGTCATCCACCCGCGCCGGCCCGTGGGTCCTCGCATCGACCGGGACTTCGCCATCCTGCTGCACGAGTGGCGCATCGACGTCGGCACCCGGCGGCCGAACCCGAACGAGATGACGGACTTCAACGTGCTCACGATGAACGCGAAGGCCTTCCCGGGCACGGAGCCGCTCGTGGTGCGAAAGGGCGAGCGCGTGCGCATCCGCCTGGGCAACCTGTCCGCGAC
The DNA here is from genome assembly GCF_010894435.1 of Pyxidicoccus trucidator. Classification (NCBI taxonomy): domain Bacteria; kingdom Pseudomonadati; phylum Myxococcota; class Myxococcia; order Myxococcales; family Myxococcaceae; genus Pyxidicoccus; species Pyxidicoccus trucidator. The sequence goes on from NZ_JAAIXZ010000001.1 coordinate 1,113,838, forward strand.
GGACCACCACCCCATCCACCTGCACGGCTACCAGTTCCGCATCACCGAGACGGACGGTGGCCGCCTCGCCGAGTCCGCGCAGTGGCCGGAGACGACGGTGCTGGTGCCCGTGGGCAGCACGCGCACCATCGAGTTCGTCGCGGACGAGCCCGGCGACTGGGCCATGCACTGCCACATGACGCACCACCTGATGAACCAGATGGGCCACGAGTTCCCCAACATGATTGGCGTGAAGCCGGGCGGGCTGGACGCGAAGGTGCGCACGCTGCTGCCGGGCTACATGACCATGGGCCAGACAGGCATGGGCGAGATGGTGGACATGGGCATGGCCGTCCCGGCCAACTCGATTCCCATGATGGGCGGCAAGGGCAAGCACGACACCATCACCATGGGTGGCATGTTCACCGTGCTCAAGGTGCGCGAGCGGTTGGACGGCTACGGGGACCCGGGCTGGTACGAGAATCCGCCCGGCACGCTCGCGGTGGCGGCGAGCACGGACGAGCTGCGCCGGGACGGCATCGACGTGAGTACGACACCGGCGGCCGAGCCCGGCTCACCGGATGGCACCCGGCGGGGGTGATGGCGCCAGGGCCGTCACTCACGAACAGGGATGGGAAGCGAGAGCGCTGAAACCGGGGGGCGCTCCGTGTCACCTGTGTCGACGGGTTCGCCCGTGCGACACATGCCGACATCCGGACCGTGACGCCCCGACGTCTCGCTGTGAGTTGCGGTGGAGCGCGAGGTATACGCGCCACTCCGGGCCACCGGCCCGCACAAGGAGAGACGGTGATGAGATACGGGCTCCTGCCCTCGTTGGTGACGGCGGTCTTCCTGCTGGCCTGCCGTACCGGAGGCCCAACCACCGCACCGGCCTCTCCCCCCGCGAGTCCCACGGTCCACCGCGCATCCGTGAATCCGCCGGTCGAGGTTCACGGCGCCCTGCGCGAGATGATGCATGAAGGACGCACAGGGGCCGTGGTGGAAGTCGCTCGCGCCACGGGCTCGCCAGACTCGCTCGCCGTGGGCGCGCTGGCGGGGCTCGCGGGAGAAGTCACGGTGCTCGACGGCGAGGCGTGGCTTTCCTACGCGGAGGCCGACGGGACGGCGCGCACGGTGCGCACCCGTGCTCCTTCCGACAGCGCCGCGCTGCTCGTGGTGGGACGCCTGCCGGAGGCGCAGTGGGTGACGCTCGAGGAGGATCTTCCCCTCGCCGCGCTGGCCGACCACATCGCCGCGCTCGCCCGGGAGCGAGGCGTGGACACCTCGCGCCCCTTCCCCTTCTCCGTGGAAGGGCCGCTCCAGAACCTGGCGTGGCATGTGGTGGATGGACGCAAGCTGCACGGCGGCCCGTCATCGCACCAGGCTCACGCCGCCGCCGGAGTGCAGGGCCAGCGCGCCAGCACCACCGGCGTGCTGGTGGGCTTCTACTCCTCCCAGCACCACGGCATCTTCACGCACCACGACAGCGACACCCACGTGCACGTCGTGCTCGCGGAGGAGAACGCCTCGGGACACGTCGATGGCGTCACCGTGGGACGGGGCGCAAGGCTGAGGCTGCCGGCGCCCTCGGCTCCCGCCCCTCGATGAGTGCGGCCCTCCCGAAAGGAGGCCGCCCTTGCGAGTGAGCGGCCCGTCCCCAGGGTGAAGCGGCTTCAGGTGCGCATCTTCAGCCGCGTCTCGTGGACGGCGTCTCCGACTGCGCCGGGCTTCTCCTTCTCCGCGGCGCGCAGCAGGCGGAGGATGCCGGGCCCGAGCACGTCAATCTCGGTGGACGCGTACGTCTCCGTTCCGAAGCGGCGGATGGTCTCCGTCTGGAGCTTCAGGATGCGCACGTCCTGGCTGAAGATGTGGAGCGCCACGGGCATGGCCAGCGGCAGCACGGCGCGCGTCAGCCAGCGCGGCAGCGGCAGGCGGAACGTCACCACCGCGTACACCAGGGTGTCCCACTCGGACACCGGCGTCATCGCCGAGGTGACCATGATGTGGCTGCCCTCGCCGATGCGGTACTCCACCTGGGCGATGGAGGGCATGAGGAAGCGGTCGAAGTGCTGCACCACGCCGCCGCCAGGCGCCAGCAGCTTGCCCACGATGCCGCTGGGGCGCGGCTCGCCGATGTACTCGGCCTCTACCTTGTCGGCGCTCCTGCGCACCACCACTTCGATTTCGTTGCGCTTCTCCTCGGTGCGGAACAGGCCGCCGTGGAGGTACGCGGTGTGCGGCACATCCAGCGTGTTCTCCAGCGTGGAGTGCAGCGAGCCGGGAGCGCGGAGGATGCGGCGCACGGTGGTGTACTCGCGCGCCTCCAGCAGCGGGAAGCGGTAGGGCTCCGTCGTCGGCTCGACGCCGGGCGTGGAGTAGACCCAGACGAAGCCGTCCTGCTCGCGGGTGGCGTGGGCGCTGGCGCAGCGGGCGCGCGCGCCGGGCTCGCCGAGGAAGCCGGGAATGGCGCGGCACTGCCCCGCTCCGTCGAAGCGCCAGCCGTGGTAGCCGCACTGGAGCTGGCCTTCCTTCACGCGGCCCAGGGACAGCGGCACGTTGCGGTGCGGGCAGCGGTCCACCAGGGCCGCGGGCTTGCCACCCTCGCCCCGGAAGAGCACCAGGGGCGTGCCCTGGAGCGTCCGCGCCAGCGGCTTGCTGCCCAGCTCGCGCGAGGCGCAGAGAATGAACCAGGCATTCGGCAGGTGGACGACGGAGACGTGACCTGTGGGCGCACCGGGGGTGCGCGCCTCCTCGCGGGAGCTCATGGAGGGCAGTCTAGCCGATGCGCGGAATGAGGTCCCCAAGGGAGGCAGAGAGCAGGCGGCCCCCCGAGCCCAGGCACACGTCCCCGCCGGCTACAGCTCCAGCTTTCGCAGTCGGAGCGCGTTGACGATGACCGACACCGACGAGAGGCTCATCGCCGCGCTGGCGAAGATGGGGCTGAGCAGCAGGCCGAAGAAGGGGTACAGGACGCCCGCCGCCAGCGGCACACCCAGCAGGTTGTAGATGAAGGCGAAGAAGAGGTTCTGCCGGATGTTGCTCAGCGTCCCCTGGCTCAGCCGCCGCGCCCGGGCGATAGCCCGCAGGTCGCCCTTCACCAGCGTGACGCCCGCGCTCTCCATCGCGATGTCCGTGCCCGTGCCCATGGCGATGCCCACGTCCGCCTGCGCCAGCGCCGGCGCATCGTTGACGCCGTCGCCCGCCATGGCCACCACGCGCCCCTCCCGCTGGAGCTTCCGCACCGCGTCGCCCTTCGCGTCCGGCAGCACCCCGGCGATGACCTCGGTGATTCCGAGCCGCCGCGCCACCGCCTCCGCCGTGGTGCGGCTGTCGCCGGTGAGCATCACCACGCGCAGTCCCTCGTGACGCAGCAACTCCAGCGCCTCCGGCGTGGACGCCTTCACCGGGTCCTCCACGCCGAGCAGTCCCACGAGCCGCCCGTCCGCCGCCACCAGCACCACTGTCTGTCCCTCCGCGCGCAGAGCCTCGGCGAGCGCACCCAGCTCCCGCTCCGCCGTCGGCCCGTGGGTTCCTGGCGCCACCGGGGCTCCCTCCGCCCCTAGGGTACCGGCCCGTGGAGCCAGGACGCCCGCGTCCACGCCCCGCGCCGTCATCAGCGCCACGTTGCCCAGCGCCACCTCGGCCCCGTCCACGCGGCCGGTGACGCCCTGGCCGGTGTGCGAGCGGAAGTCCTCCACCGTGGTCAGCGACACGCCCCGCTCCTTCGCACCGCCGACGATGGCCGCGGCCAGAGGGTGCTCGCTGCCGCGCTCCAGGCTCGCCGCCAACCTCAGGAGACGTGCCTCATCGAAGCCCAGCGCCGGCACCACCGACACGAGGCGCGGCTTGCCCTCGGTGAGCGTGCCCGTCTTGTCCACCACCAGCGTGTCCACCGCCTCCAGTCGCTCCAGCGCCGCCGCGTCGCGGATGAGCACGCCTGCCTGCGCGCCCCGCCCCGTGCCCACCATGACGGACATGGGTGTGGCCAGGCCCAGTGCGCACGGGCAGGCGATGATGAGCACCGCCACCGCGTTGACCAGCGCGTGCGCCAGCCTCGGCTCCGGGCCCCACACGCCCCACACCACCGCCGTCACCACCGCCACCGCGATGACCACCGGCACGAAGACGGCCGCCACCTTGTCCACCAGTCGCTGAATCGGCGCGCGGGTGCGCTGCGCCTCGCCCACCCGCTGGACGATGCGAGACAGCAGCGTGTCCTTCCCCACCCGCTCCGCGCGCATCACCAGCGAGCCGGTGCCATTCACCGTGCCGCCCGTCACCTTGTCGTCCGGCACCTTCTCCACCGGCAGGGACTCGCCCGTCACCATGGACTCGTCCACCGCGCTGGCCCCCTCCAGCACCACGCCGTCCACCGGCACCTTCTCGCCGGGCCGCACGCGCAGCCTGTCACCAACATGGACGAGCGTGAGCGGCACATCCTCCTCGTGCCCGTCCTCGCGAAGCCGCCGCGCCACGGCCGGCGCGAGACTCAGCAGCGCGCGCAGGGCGCCAGATGTCGCATGCCGGGCGCGCAGCTCCAGCACCTGCCCCAGCGCCACCAGCGTGACGATGACGGCGGCGGCCTCGAAGTACAGCGGCGCCGAGCCCCCGTGCCCGGTGCGCAGACCGTGCGGCAGCGCCGAGGGGAACAGCGTGGCGAAGACGCTGAAGAGGTACGCCGCGCCGGTGCCCAGCGCGATGAGGGTGAACATGTTGAGGTGCCGGTTGCGCACCGATGCCCAGCCCCGCTGGAAGAAGGGCCAGCCGCCCCAGAGCACCACCGGAGTGGCCAGCACGAGCTGCGCCCACGCCATCACGGACGCGGGCACCGCGTGCTGCACGGGCTGGCCCGGAATCATGTCCGACATGGCGAGCACGAGCAGCGGCGCGGTGAGCCCCAGCCCCACGCGGAAGCGCAGCCGCATGGACTGCAGCTCTGGGTCCGGCGCTTCCTCGGGCAGCACCGTGCGCGGCTCCAGCGCCATGCCACAGATGGGGCAGCTCCCCGGCCCGTCCCGCACCACCTCCGGGTGCATGGGGCACACGTACTCGACGCGGGCCTCCAGCACGGGTGGGGACTCGGGCTCCAGCGCCATGCCGCACTTGGGGCACGCGCCCGGGTGGTCCTGGCGGACCTCCGGGTCCATGGGGCACACGTACATCGTCCCTGGCGCCGGGGGCGGCTCGGGCTCGGTGGGTAAGGGCGAGAGGAAGCGCGCCGGGTCGGCGCGAAAGCGCTCGCGGCACTTCGGGTTGCAGAAGAAGTAGCGGCGGCCCTCGTGCTCCAGGCTGCCGCCCTTGGGAGCGTGCGGGTCCACCTTCATCCCGCAGACCGGGTCGATGGCGTGCGCCTCCTCGCTCGTGGGGGGAGGCGGCGTGTGCCCTGAGTGTGCGTGCCGATGAGGGTGCGAATGGGGGTGGGACATGGGGTTCCAAGCTCCTTTCGCCAGGGCGAACGAAGCACCCCGCCGGCTCTTACAGCGGGCTCCTTCCAGGAGAGGTAACCGTCATCCCCCACGAAGGAAGGGCCCTGCCCGCCTGCGGGGCTCACCCAGGCGGCCCGAACGCGAGCCGCCCCGCTTGCCCCCTGGGCAGGCACGAAGCATCCCGAGTCGGCCTCACGCGGGCGGGAGCTCGTTGTAGCCCGCATCGCCGTAGGGCTTGAGCCGCTCCAACCAGAGAGCCTCCAGCACGAGCAGCTCCTCCTTCGGGTCCGCGCCGGGCTCCTCGGAGGGAGGCAGGACGTCGAGCACGTCGAAGGAGAAGCTGTCGGCGCCGTAGCGCTTCCAGTCCTCCAGCAGCGCGGGGATGCGCGGCATGCCGGTGGTCAGCTCGAAGCGGATGCGGTTGAGCGCGCCGGGGAGATTGAGGCTGGACCCGACCAGGACCTTGCCATTGGCGTGGTTGCGGACCGCGAACACGCCCATGGTCGGAGGCTTCTCCTTGTAGGCGCGCTTCAGCTCGGCACGACTCGACTTGCCGCCACTCGGCTGCGACGGGGTTTCCACGGGAGCTTCATCAGAGGACATGGGAGCCTTCCTGGGTGAGGGAGAGGGAGTGCGCTTCATCGCGCGAGGAGGTGGGGCCAGACGGGCGAGCCGCACCGCGAGCCGGTCATGGGCAGCCCGGTCGAGCGGCGCCACCCAGTCGGGACCTGCCAGCGCCCAGTCAGCGTCGGCGAGGTCCACACCCAGCGTCGTGAGGAGGCTGGCCTCGCAGACGAAGAACTGCCGGCGGAAGGGAAAGAGGTAGCCCCCGTCCGCCCGAAGTGAAGCGAGCGCCTCCTCGTAGGAGGAGAACCAGCGGTTGAGGAAGAGGCCCCCGACGCGGGACAGCAGGGCCTCGAAGTCCACACCGGGCGTGGCGTCCTCCTCGCGTGCGTCCTTGAGCTCTGCCCACGACGCGAACCCCTGCTCGCGGGCGATGACCGCCAGCGCGTGCTTGCGCTGCACCGAGTCCCTCCGAGCGAGCAGCTCGCCGGGTGACAGGGCCGCGAAGACGGGCAGCGCGCGCAGCCGCTCAGCCGCCCGGCTGGCGCGCGACGTGTCTGACGAGCACAGCTCCTTGAGCAGGAGCGATGCGCGGACCTTGCATTCCTGGAGGGAGAGTGGCGCGGCGGTGCGCGAGACGGTTCCCATGGCAAGTCCCTGGCATACGGCCCTTACCCGAGAAATGGGCCGTGGAAGGAACTCAGCGAGAACTGTCGAACTGCCGGGAGAAACGAGGGTGACGTCGTCTTTTTCGGGCCAGGCGCCCCTCGGCACCTGCCGGAGAGTTAACGAGGGGCCGGGGTCGCCGGCAAGGCCTTTCTCATCCGCTCACGCGCGGGACTTCTTGCACGAGCAGTCCAGGCAGCCGTGCGTGGCGCACGTCCCACAGCTCCGCTCGAGCTGCTTCTTCAGCGCCTGCCGGGCGCGGTGCAACCGCACGCCCGCGTTGTTGGCGGTGATGCCCTCCTCCTTCGCCACGTCGGTCACGCCGCGCTCCTCCAGGTCCACCTTGCGCACCAGGTCCGCGTACTCGGGCTTGAGGGTGGGCAGCAGCTCGCCGACGCAGGCGCAGACAGTCGCCTTCAGCTCCGGGTCGTCGGTGGCCTCCGTGGCCTCGCGGGCCTCGCGCTCCAGCGCGCGTCCTTCCGCGGCCTGCTTGCGGTAGTGGTCCACCAGCGCGTTGCGCAGCAGCCGGTAGAACCACGTCACCGCGCCCTCGCCGTCTCGCAGCGCCCCGCCCTTCTCCAGCGTCTTCACGAAGGCCGACTGGAGGATTTCCTCGGCCACCGCCCGGCTGCCCACGCGCCGCTCCAGGAACGACAGGAACTGGCGATGGTTGCCCACCAGCGCGCCCACCACGTCCTCTCCCGCCGCCTCCATGTCCTGCTGCGCCCCGCTCATCGCACCACCAGCGTGCCCTTCATCATCTGCATGCCGCAGGAGAAGGGGAACGTCCCTGCCTTGTCCGGAACGAAGTCCACCACCGTCTCCGACAAGCCGGGCAGCGGTCGCTTCACGCCGAAGTCGGGGATGAGCAGCTCGTCCCCACACCCGCCCGAGTCCTTGCGCACGAAGCGCAGCCGCGCCGGCACGCCCTGCTTCAGCGTCACCTCGCTCGGCTGGTAGCCGCCCTGCACGGTGATGGTCACCTCCTGCGCCGCCCCCGCCTTCACCTCCGCTCCGGCGGGTGGAGGAGCCTTCGCCGCATCCACGGGCGTCAGCATGAAGCCGATGAAGTACTCCGGCTCATCCGGCATGGGCAGGCGCACCGTCACCTCGCGCTCACCGTCAGCGGGAGGCAGCTTCCCGGTGAGGAACTCCCCCGTCGTCCCCGGGAGCAGCGGCGCGGAAGCACCGACTGCCTCCAGCGTGCCCTTCTTCCCCGTCAGTGGCAGCGGTTGGCGGAAGGCATCCGTCACCCAGACGCGCACCTCGCCGGACTTCAGCGACAGCACCTCCAGGTGCGTGTCCCCGCTCATCGCGACGATGCCGCCGTGCAGGGGCGTGTGGTCGTGCGCCTGCATCTGCGTGGGAGAAGCGCCCTCCGGCCCGTGCCCGTGCGCCTCCAGGTGCGCGGAGAAGCGCGCCACCTCCGGCTTCCCGTCCCGCACCACCGTCACCACCATCGTCAGATGGTCGTCCGAGTGCTCCGGCCCCTGGCCCGCCAGATGGTCGCCCGAGGGCGTCAGCTTCACTTCCGGGTAGCCGCCCTTCGCCACCTTCACCGTGCCGCTGGCGCCATCCACTGGACGCACCTGGAGGTCCTCGTCCAGCAGGTAGACGCGATACGTGCCTCCCCGTGCCGCCACCAACTCCATGTGTCCGCGCGGTGTGGCTTCCACCAGGCCGCCATGCGGCGAGATGTGGGCATGAGGCGCTGCCTCGGCGTGAGCATGGGGCGCCCCGCCACCGTGCGAGTGCGGCGCTGCCTCGTCGTGCGGCTTTGACGGAGTGGCGGCCCTCGGAGCCTGTGCCTCAGCGGGTGCATCCTTCTTGCTGCACGCGGCCACCAGCCCAAGGGCCATCACCGCCGCGATGATTCGCTTCCCCATCGAACATCCTCCAAAGTTCCTCACGGTGCCCGCCTTCACAGCGAGCCCGCGAGCCGCTCCGCCGGAGGTGCTGCCTCCGGGAGAGCGGTGTCCTCTTCGGCGCGCGCCGCCGCCTTGCGCGCCAGGTAGCGCTCCAGGGCTGGACGCCCGAAGCGGAAGAACACGGCCGGCGTGACGAGCAGGTCCAACAGGGTGGAGCTGATGAGCCCCCCGAGGATGACCGTCGCCACCGGGTGCAGAATCTCCTTACCGGGCGCCCCCGACGCGAGCGCCAGCGGCACCAGCGCCAGCCCCGCCGTCAGCGCCGTCATCAGCACCGGAACCAGCCGCTCCAGCGAACCACGGAGCACCAGGTCCTTGCTGAACACCTCGCCCTCCACCTCCACCAGGTGCAGGTAGTGGGAGATGAGCATGATGGTGTTGCGGCTGGCGATGCCACACAGGGTGATGAAGCCCACCAGCGTGGCCACCGACAGCGACTGCCCGGTGAGCACCACCGCTGTCACGCTGCCCACCAGCGCCAGGGGGATGTTGAGCATCACCTGGAGCACCAGCCGCACCGAGCGGAAGTGCGCGTACAGCACCAGGAACATGCCCGCCAGCGACAGCAGGGACAGCAGGGCGATGAGCCGCGTGGCGGACTGCTGGCTCTCGAACTGGCCCTCATAGGTGATGAAGGCACCGGGCGGCAGCGACACCTGCGAGGCCACGCGCTCGCGGACCTGCTCCACCGCGCCGCCGAGGTCCCTCCCCGCCACGTTCGCCATCACCACGATGCGCCGCTGCAGGTGGTCATGGTGGATGACGTTGGGCCCCTGTGACTCCACCACTTCCGCCACGGCTGCCACCGGGACCCGTGCTCCCGAGGGCGTGTCCACCAGCGCCCGCCGGAACGCCTCCGCGTCCACGCGTGAGCGCTCGTCGTACCGCACCAGCACGTCGAAGGTGCGCTGGCCCTCCAGCACCTGCCCCACCACGATGCCGTTGAACGCCTTCTCCAGTTGCTCCGCCATGGCGCCGGGCTGCACGCCCAGCCGCGCCGCCTCCTCGCGCTTGAGCCGCACCTGGAGCTGCGGAATCAGCGTCTGCTGCTCCACCTGCAGGTCCACGATGCCCGGCACGCCCGCCATGACGGACCGTATCTCTTCCGCCTTGCCGCGCAGCACGTCCAGGTCCTGCCCGAACAGCTTCACCGCCACCTGCGCGCGGATGCCCGACAGCAGGTGGTCCAGCCGGTGGGAGATGGGCTGCCCCACGGACACGGACATGCCCGGAAGCTGCGTGAGCCGCTCGCGAATGTCTCCGAGCACCACCTCCCGCGCGCGCCCGTCCTCTTCCTTGAAGTCCACGTCCAGCTCCGAGTAGTGGACGCCCTCCGCGTGCTCGTCCTGCTCGGCGCGGCCGGTGCGCCGGCCCACCGTCTTCACCTCGGGCACGCCCGCGATGAGGCGCTCGGCCAGCAGCCCGAAGCGGTTGGACTCCTCCAGCGACGTGCCCGGTGGCGCCACCAGAGTCACCGTGGCGGTGCCCTCGTTGAAGGGGGGAAGGAAGGAGCGACCCAGGAAGGGCACCACCGCCGCCGCCCCGAGCACCAGCACCGCCGCGCCCGTCATCACCGGACGGGGATGCGCCAGCGCGACCTCAAGCACCCGCTGCGCCCGCGCCTTCAGCCAGCGCACCAGCGCGCTGTCCCCATGCTCCAGGAAGCGCCCCTTCGGCAGCAGGTACGCGCACAACGCCGGAGTCACCGTGAGCGACACCAGCAGCGACGCGAGGATGGACACGATGTACGCCACGCCCAGCGGGGCGAAGAGCCGTCCCTCGATTCCGCCCAGTGCGAACAGCGGGACGAACACCAGCACCACGATGAGCGTGGCGAAGACGATGGAGCCGCGCACCTCCGACGACGCCTTGAAGATGACGCGCAGCGTGGACTCCGGCTGGGGCTTCGCCCGGTTCTCCTTGAGCCGCCGGTACACGTTCTCCACGTCGACAATCGCGTCGTCCACCAGCTCGCCGATGGCCACGGCCAGGCCGCCCAGCGTCAGCGTGTTGATGGACAGGTCGAACGCCTTCATCACCAGCGCGGTGATGACCAGGGAGAGGGGAATCGCGGTGAGGGTAATCGCCGTGGTGCGCAGGTTGACGAGGAAGAGGAAGAGCACCACCACCACCAGCAGCGCACCGTCGCGCAGGGCCTCGCTCACGTTGCCGATGGCCGAGCGGATGAAGTCCGCCTGCCGGAAGAGCGTCTCCACCCGCACGTCCTCGGGCAGCGTGGCCCGCAGCTCCTTCAGCGCGGCATCCACCTTGCCGGTGAGCTCCAGCGTGCTGGCCCCGGGCTGCTTCTGCACCGCGAGGATGACCGCGGAACGACCGTTCATTCCGCCGTCGCCCCGCTTCACCGCCGGCCCCACCACCACCTCGGCCACCTGCGACAGGCGCACGGGCACGCCGTCCCGCACCGCCACCACCGTGCCGGCCAGGTCTTCCACGGACGCGCTGCGCGCGAGGTTGCGGACCAGGTACTCGCGGCCGCCCTTGTCCACGAAGCCGCCGGTGGTGTTGCCCTGCGACAGGCCCGCAGCGCGCTCCACGTCCTCGAAGGTGAGTCCGAAGGCGAGCAGCTTCTCCGGGTCCACCTTCACCTGGAACTGCTTCACCCCGCCGCCCAGCACCGTCACCTGGGCGATGCCCGGAATCGTCAGCAGGCGCTGGCGGAGCGTCCAGTCCGCGAGCGAGCGCAGCTCCAGCTGCGACGTGCGCTCGCCCTCGCTCTGCACGCCGAGCAGCAGGATTTCGCCCATGATGGAGGACACCGGCGCCAGGTGCGGCGTCACGTCGCGAGGCAGCCGCTCGCGCGCCACCTGGAGCCGCTCCGACACGAGCTGCCGGTCCAGGTAGATGTCCGTGCCCCAGTCGAACTCCACGTAGACGATGGACAGACCCACGCCCGACGACGAGCGCACGCGTTGCACACCCGGCGCCCCGTTCATCGCCGTCTCAATCGGCGTGGTGACGAGCGTCTCCACCTCCTCCGGGGACAGGCCACCCGCCTCCGTCATCACCGTCACGGTGGGACGGTTGAGGTCGGGGAACACGTCCACCGGCAGGCTCGTGACGGCCCAGCCGCCGTAGAGCAGCAGCGCCACCGCCGCCAGCACGACGAACAGCCGGTGCCTCAGCGCGAGGAGGATGACGCGGTCAATCACCTGCCGCCTCCCCTCGCCATGCGCAGCGCCGCCACGCCGCCCACCACCACGCGCTCGCCCGTCTTCAGGCCCTGGCGCACCTCACGCCACTCGCCGTCCCGTCCACCGAGCCCCACCGGCCGCAGCTCGAACGCCTCGGGCGCGGTATGGACGAAGACGAAGGCGCGGCCCTCCTCCTCCACCACCGCCGCCGCGGGCACCGCCAGCGCGTCGCGTCGGCCACCCTCGCCGATGGCCACGTCCACGAACATGCCGGGCCGCAGCCGGCCGTCCCGGTTGTCCGCCTCGAACAGGACGCGCACGCTGCGCGAGGACTCATCCACAAGTTGGCCCACGTGGTACAGCCGCGCCGCGAAGTGCTGGCCCGCGTACGCGGGCGTTCCCACCAGCGCGCCGGATGCGCCCTCCACCCGCGCCACGTCGCCCTCGTACACGCGCGCTTCCACCCAGACGACAGAGGCGTCCAGCACCGCGAACAGGGGCCGCGCCGGATCCACCTGCTCACCCACCGTGGCCCGGGCCTCCACCAGCACGCCGTCGATGGGCGCCACCAGCGGGAAGCGCGCCGTGCCCTGGCCCTGGCGCGCGCCGGACAGCACGTCGCGCGCGGCCTTCGCGCGGCCCAATTCCTGCTCCGCCGTGCTCGCGGAGAGCCGTGACTGCTGCACTTCCTTCTCGGCCACCACGCCCTGCAGTGACTCCAAGCGCGTGAGGTCTCGCCGGGCCTGCTCCAGCGCCGCCTGCGCGCGGGACACCTCCGCCTCCGCCTGGATGTAGCCCGTCGACAGGCCCGTGGCCTCCGAGGTGGAGAGGCTCTGCTGCACCAGCGCCAGCACCTCGCCGCGCTTCACGCGCTGCCCCACCAGCGGCACCGACGCGCCCGACGCCAGCACGCGGCCCGGCACCGGCGCGGACACCTGCGCGTAGCGGTCCGTGCGCGGCACCACCTTGCCCGGAGCCACCAGTCGCGACTCCAGCGGCCGCACCGCCGCGCGCTGCGTGCGCACCTCCAGGAGGAACTGCGTCTCCTTGGGCACGGTGAAGGCCACGCCGGGGACAACGGGCTGCTGCTGCGTGGCCGGAGCCTGGGCGTGGCCCTCGTGAGCGTGGGCCCGAGGGCTCGCGAGCAGAACGAGACATATAAAGGATGCGGGCCACAAAAGTGGGCTGAACACCGACCCCGGCAACCTCGCACCCACACGGCGCCAGGAGCCCGCTGAGCCAGCACCAGCGCGGCGCGCGGAAGAACCCGGAGCCCTCGACCCGCTCATCGACTCGCTCACAGCATCCCCCGCTTGCGACGCGACACCCACCAGGCACCCGCCGCCACCATCAGCGCCACGCCGCCCGCGATACCCCAGCCGAGCTCCGCGCCGTGGTGAGCGTCATCGTCGTGCGCCTCTTCATGCTCCGCCTCCACGTGCACCGTCCCCAGCGCCAGCACGTCCACGGCGTCGCCCCGGGTCACCGTCGCGACGGCGGCCAGCTCCACCTCAGGCGCCAGCTCCGCCTCGACCACGTAGATGCCGGGCGACTCCATCCTCGGCACCAGCGACTGCACGGCGGCTCCCGTCAGCGTCAGCTCCACCTGGGCGCCGCTCACGGGTGCGTTCGTCGCGCTCTCCGCCACCAGCACGCGCACCGGCGTCTTCGGGCCCTCGGCGTGCTCCGGGTGCTTGAGCACCACCTCGAACACGTCTCCCGTCGCCGCCAGGACGTGCACCGCTGCGCCCGGGGTGGACACCTCGGGTGCCTTCCCGTGCGGCGCGCCCTCGTGTGCTCCCGCCACCAGAGGCAGCGCTACCAGCGGCAGCATCCACAGCATCCGTCTCATTGCGGCACCCCTCCCGTGGGCAGCCGACCTTCCGCACGCAGCAGCGCGGTGCGCGCGCGGGCCAGCTCCGCCGCCGCGTCCACGGTCTCCGCTCTCGCGGCGAAGGCCCTGTCCCGCGCGAGCAGCAGGGCGTCCAGGCCCAGCTCTCCCGCCTCGTAGGCGCGGCGAACCAGCTCCAGGTTGCGCTCGACCGAAGGCCGGGCCGTGTTCAGCGCCGTGTGCGCCGCTCGCGCGGCTTCGAACGCGCTTCGGGCCACGGCGGACTCCGCCTCCACCTCGCGCTCCCGTGCCACCCGCTCCGCCTCCCGCGCCGAGCGCCGCGCTCGAGCCTCCGCCAGCTCTCGCTGGTTGCGCTCCCACAAGGGCAGCGGCACCGACAACCGCGCCACCAGCAGGTGCTCGGTGTGCAGGTCGGAGATGGCGCCGTGCGACTCGGGGCGCCGCTCACGCTCGTAGCCCACGCCCAGCGTCGGGTCCGGGAAGCGCTCGCGCCGCAGCAGCTCCACCTCCGCCTTCGCCGCGACCTCCTCCGCCCGCGCCGCCTGAAGCTCGGGACGCTCGTTCAGGAGAGGTGACGACGGAGCCTCTACCAGCACAGACACGCTCAGCGGAGCCGCCGCCGGACGACCCAGTCTGCGGTTCAGCGCCGCGCGTGCCGCATCCGACTCCGCCCGCGCCAACGCCGCCCGGGCTTCCGCACGCGCTCGCTCCAGCGTCGCGCCGTTACGGTCCAGCTCCGACACGTCTCCCGCCGCGAAGCGACGCTCCGTCGCCGCCTCCAGCTCCCGGGACAGGCTCAGCGCCTCCTCGGCGAGCCGCGCCCGCGCCTCGCGCCGCTCCAGCTCCACCGCCGCGCCCACCGCCCCCGCCGCCGCCTCCAGCACCGCCGCGCGCCTCCGTGCCCGAGCCGCGTCCAGCGAGGCGTCTGCCCGTTCCACGCGCAGGCCGCGCTGCCCCGCCACCTCCACCGTCTGACTCAGCATCATCTCCACGCGCAGCTCACCCTGGTCTCCGGTGAGCACGTCGCTGGCGGCCTCCACCTCCAGCTGCGGATTGTCCCGAAGCCACCGCCCGTCCGCCGAGCGCACGCCCTCCGCCGAGACCTCCTCCGCCCGCGCCGCCGCCACCTCGGGGCTGCGCTCCACCGCGTCGGACACCACGCGCTCCAACGTCCAGACCTCCGCGGGAGCGGCGGCCAGCATGAGCGACAGGGCGGCGGACACGGCGAGCATGTCCTCTTCCCAACGCAAGTCGCGTACCCACCTGCGGCCCAGTGATTCCGCATACCTGCGAGGCGCGAACGGCCCCCAGGTGTGACCGTCGCCGTCACACTGTGACGTGCCGGGAAGGACCCTGAACGTCTCCCCACCAGGGGAGCAGGCGCGTTGAGGTGGAGGAAGGACCACGAAACAGGCCCAACGGCTCGGATGCGTAGGGACACGCAAGGGATTGACAGACGTTCAAGACACGTCTATCCACTGTCTCAACATCAAGAGCGGCCTTCGCCTCGCGGCGGTGGCCCGACAACCTGGAGTCGGACCTCCAAGGTGTCCAAACGATGCGGCTCGCGGAGAAGAACCTCCCCGGGCAATCCAAGAGTCCGGAGCAGAGGCCACCCCTCAGCTTCGGTGAGAGAGGACCCCCGTGGTTCCATCCACCTGCGCCGCATCCCTGAACGCCCTCGCTGACCGCGTCACGTCGTGCCCCGTACGGGCCGCGTGCATGCGTCACGCTCGAATGCGCCGGCCCGGCGGCCACCGCTAGTCCGCGTCCGCCAGGGCCTCACCTCCCTCCTCCCCTTTCATGCCGTGGGCGCTCGTGCGCCGCGACGGGCCTTCGTGTGCCCGGAGCGCGGGCTCGTGTCTGCCTTTGACTGTCTTCAGGGCCGAATGCGCCCCTCCGAGGTTCGCAGATGAGCAGCGCTCCCTTCCAGGTGATGAAGTTTGGCGGTTCCTCCGTGGGCTCTCCCCGGCGGCTCCGGCAGGTCGTCGAGCTGATTGGAAAGCACGCGAAGCAGGGCCCTCTGGCCGTCGTGGTCTCCGCGATGGGTGACACCACCGACTGGCTGATTGAAGCGGCGGACCTCGCCACGAAGGGCGAGCTGGAGGGCGCGCTCACGGGAGTGGCGCGCATCGCCCACCTCGCCAAGACGAACGCCGCCGCGCTGCACCCGGAGCAGTCCACTGCGCTCGCGGCGCGGGTGGACACGCTGCTCGCGCCGCTGCACCAGCTCCTCCAGGGCATCTCCCTCACCCGCGAGTGCTCGGCGCCGTCGAGAGACAGGGTGCTCTCCTTCGGTGAGCTGGTCTCCGCCACGCTCCTCGCGGAGCTGCTGACGGCGGCGGGCACCGAGGCCACCTTCCGCGACGCACGGCAACTGCTGGTGACGGATGACCGGTTCGGCGCGGCGCGGGTGGACGTGCCTCGGACGCGCGAGCGACTCCAGGGGGCGGTGGGGGCGTGGCGGGGCTCGGTGCCCGTCCTCCCCGGCTTCATCGCCGCGACGCCGGACGGGCGCACCACGACGCTGGGCCGCAATGGCTCCGACTACACGGCGGCGCTGGTGGCCCAGGGCATTGGCGCGACGGAAGTCACGGTGTGGACGGACGTGCTGGGCCTGCACACGGCCGACCCGGACCTGGTGAGCGACGCGTACCCCGTCGCGCACCTCACGCATGGAGAGGGACTGGAGCTGGCGGCGGTCGGCGTCCGCATGCTGCACCCGAGGACGATGATTCCGCTCATCGAGGCGGGCATCTCCCTGCGCATCCGCAACACGATGCAGCCGGAGCACCCGGGCACGCTCATCGACGCCATCGGCTCTCGCGACGGCCAGCGCCCCACGTGTATCGCCACGCGTGAGGACCTCGCCCTGCTGGGCATCGAGGTGCGCAAGCTGTCCGACCAGTTCCAGCTCGGCGAGCGCGTGCTGGCGGCGCTGCGCGAGGCGCAGGTGACGGTGTGGCTGTCGGCGCAGTCGGCGAATGGCCAGTCCCTCGCCGTCGTCGTCCCGCGCCCGGACGTGGCCCGCGCGCAGTCGGCGCTGGAGGGCGAGCTGTCCCAGGAGCTGGCGCGCAACGAGGTGGAGCCCCTCGCCATCCGCCAGCCGGTGACACTGTTAACGCTGGTGGCCGAGGCGATGGGCCATGGCGTCAACGTGGCCGGGCGCTTCTTCAGCACGCTGGGAGCGGTGGGCGTCAACGTGCGAGCCAGCGCCCAGGGCGCCAGCTCGCGCTCCATCTCCTGCGTCGTCGACGCGGCCGAGACGGCCATCGCGGTGCGCACCACGCACGCGGCCTTCAATCTGGCCCACCAGCAGGTGAGCCTGTTCCTCCTGGGCCGGGGCACCGTGGGCGGGCAGCTCCTGGCGCAGCTCCGCGCGCAGCAGACGCTGCTCAAGGACCGGCACGGGATTGCCCTGCGCGTCGTCGGCCTCGCGGACAGCCGCCGGGCCCTGTTCGACCCGGCGGGCCTGCCGCTCGAAGGGCTGGAGGAGCGGCTCGCACGCGTGGAGCCCACGGACACGGAGGCACGCACGCTGGCGCCACTGCTGGACGAACTGCGGCGGCTGCCGGTGCCCATCCTCGTGGACTGCACGGCCGCGAGCGGCATCGAGTCCCTCTACACGGCCGCGTTCCAGCGTGGCATCCACGTGGTGGGGGCCAACAAGAAGCCGCTGGCGCTGCCCTGGAATGACCGCGAGGCGCTCCTGGCCGAGGCCCGGCGCCACCACGTGGCGTACCACTACGAGACGACGGTGGCGTCCAGCCTGCCGGTCATCGACACGCTCGCGAACCTCGTCCGCACGGGCGACACGGTGCGCCTCATCACCGCGTCGCTGTCCGGCAGCCTGGGCTTCATCTGCAACGAGCTGACGGCCGGCGTGCCCTTGTCGGTGGCGGTCCGCACGGCGCGCGAGCGGGGCTTCACGGAGCCAGACCCGCGCGAGGACCTGAGCGGCACGGACGTCGCGCGCAAGGCGCTCATCCTCGCCCGGGAGCTTGGCCTGTCGCTCTCCCTGTCCGACGTGGCGCTGGAGCCGTTCGTCCCCGCCGAGCCCCAGGCCGGCACCTCCGTGGACGCGTTCCTCCAGGGGCTGAAGTCACTGGACACGGCCTACGGAGACCGCGTCACACGCTGCCGCCACGCCGGCACGGTGCTGCGCTACCTGGCGCGCATCGACCCGTCGAAGGTCGGCACCAGCTCACCCGTCATCCGCGTGGGGCCCGTCGCCGTGGAGGCGGGCCAGCCCGCGGCGGACCTGCGTGGCTCCGAGTCCTTCGTGTCCTTCACCACCACGCGCCACAGCGACTTCCCGCTCACCGTCCGGGGCGCGGGCGCCGGAGGCGCGGTGACGGCCTCGGGCGTGCTGGCCGACATCCTCCGCATCTCCCAGACGCTGCGCGGCCGCTGACCCCTTCCCATGTCTCCACCGAAAGCAGGAGCCCCTTCCATGAAACTCGCCACCGCGCTCGTCCATGCGGGCGTGCGCCGGGACCCCACTACGGGCGCGGTCGCCGTCCCCATCTACCAGTCCGCCACCTACCAGCACCCCGCGCTCGGCCAGTCCACCGGCTATGACTACTCGCGCACGAAGAACCCCACCCGCTCCGCGCTGGAGGACGCACTGGCGCAATTGGAGGGAGGCAGTCGGGGCCTCGCCTTCAGCTCCGGCATGGCGGCGCTGCACTGTGCGCTCCAGCTCTTCGGGCCGGAGGACCACCTCATCCTCACGGAGGACCTCTACGGCGGCACGTACCGGCTGGTGGATCGCATCCTCCACGTCCCCTACACCTTCGTGGACACCACGCGCCCGGAGGCGGTGCGGGCCGCGCTTCGTCCCAACACCCGCGCCATCCTGGTGGAGTCCCCCACCAACCCGCTGATGAAGACGGCGGACCTCCCGGCCATTGCACGCATCGCGCACGAGGCCGGGGCGCTGCTCATCGTCGACAACACCTTCCTCACGCCGTGGCTGCAGCGGCCTCTGGAGCTGGGCGCGGACCTCGTCGTGCACAGCGCGACGAAGTACCTCGCCGGGCACAACGACGTGGTGGCGGGCGCGCTGGTGGTGAAGGACACGGCGCTGGCGGAGCGCCTCACGTACCTCCAGAACGGCATCGGCGCGATTCTGGGTCCGCAGGATTCGTACTTCGTGATTCGCGGCCTGAAGACGCTGGCCCTGCGCATGGAGAAGCACCAGGCCAACGCGCGCGAGGTGTCGGAGTGGCTGAGCACACACCCGCTTGTGGACCAGGTCTTCTATCCGGGCGTGGGCGGCATGCTGTCCTTCACCGTCACCGACGCGGCCCTGGTGCCCGGGGTGCTCGCCTCCGTCCAACTGTGCCTCTTCGCCGAGTCGCTCGGCGGCGTCGAGACGCTCATCACCTATCCGACGACCCAGACCCACGCCGACATCCCCGTCGCGCGCCGGGAGCAACTGGGTATCTCCGACCGACTGCTACGCCTCTCCGTGGGAATCGAGGACTGTCATGACATCGTTGCCGACCTTGCCCAGGCGTTCGAAGGAGCCCGCCGTGCGTACCCGCTTCGCGACGCGCTTGCTGCACACGGGTCATGAGACCGACCCCGCCACCGGCGCGGCGGCGGTGCCCATCTACCAGGTGTCCATGTTCGACCAGCCGGGGCTCGACCAGCCCGGCGAGTTCGACTACGCGCGCTCGGGGAATCCCACGCGCAAGGCGCTCGAGGGCGTGCTCGCCGAATTGGACGAGGCGCACGCCGCCTTCGCCTTCGGCTCCGGCATGGCCGCCATCTCTACGGTGCTGATGCTCTTCAGCGCGGGCGACCACCTGGTCGTCACGGACGACTGTTACGGCGGCACCTACCGGGTGCTGACGCGCGTGTTCAGTCGGTTCGGCCTCAAGGCCACCTTCGTGGACACGAGCGACCCGGACGCCGTGCGCGCCGCCATCCGCCCCAACACCAGGGCGCTGCTGGTGGAGAGCGTCAGCAACCCGTTCCTCCGGCGTACCGACATCACCGCGATGGCCATCATCGCTCGGACGTGTGGGGCGCTGCTCATCGTCGACAACACGTTCCTGTCGCCATACGTGTCGCGGCCGCTCACCGAGGGCGCGGACATCGTGGTGCACAGCGCGACGAAGTATCTCGGGGGGCACAGCGACGTGGTCGCAGGGACGGTGGCGGTGAAGACGCCCGCGCTCGCGCAGGAGGTGTACTTCCTCCAGAACGCGGTGGGCGCGGTGCTCGGGCCGCAGGACTGCTTCCTCCTCCAGCGCGGCATCAAGACGCTGGGGGTCCGCCTGGAGCGGCAGGTGCGCACGGCGGCGGCGCTCGCCCGCTGGCTCAAGGACAGGCCCGAGGTGCGCGAGGTCTTCTACCCGGGCGCCGGCGCGGTGGTGTCGTTCCGGCTGGACAGGGACGAGTGGGCGGCACCGTTCGTGGAGGCGCTGCAACTGCCCCTGCTCGGCGTGTCGCTGGGAGCGGTGGAGAGCATCGTCACGGTGCCTGCTCGCCACTCCCATGCGTCCGTGCCGGCAGCCGAGCGGCAGCGGCGCGGCATCACCGACGGGCTCATCCGCTTCTCGGTGGGGCTGGAGGACCTGGAGGACCTTCAGGAGGACCTGTCGCTCGCGCTGGGACAGGCGGTGCGCGTGGCGGCGTGAGCAGCAGGTCGTGTTGACACGCACCCTGCAATTCATTACCTGAAGGGCCGATGCTCATTTCCGTCGCCACGTTCGGGTCCTGTCGCGGAGGCATGTGTTGCCATGCCCCCACGGGTCCGTCCTGTCGCGCGCGCTGAGCCTCCCTCACGCACCTCGCGTCGTCCGGCCCGTTACCCGCCTCCCGGGAACGGGCCGTTCCTTTTCCCGCTCCCGCCATGGCCGGAGGCGGGTCCCCTCATCCAGTCGTGGCGGCATGCCACCCAGGAGTCTCGGATGTATCGCAGCACCCACGAAGACGCGGAGCGCTCCGCACCTCCGCGTCCTGAAACGAGTCCCGTCAGCCCTCTCCGCGACGACACGCAGCCGGCCAGGCTGGCGGACCTTCCACGGCTTGAAAGGCACCCCGCCAGCTTCCACTCGACGGTGGTGACACGCGGGCTCCGCCGGCAGGTGCGCCGTGCTTGAGCTCCGAGGCGTCAGCAAGGTGTACGGGCAGGGTGGACAGGAGGTGCCAGCCCTGCGGAACGTGTCGCTGCGGGTTGAGTTCGGAGAGGTGTTCGGGCAGAGCGGCGCCGGCAAGTCCACGCTCATCCGCTGCCTCAACCTCCTGGAGCGTCCCACGTCCGGCGAGGTGCGCGTGGACGGGCGGGACATGCTGGCGCTCGACCCCGAAGCACTCCGCGTGGCGCGTCAAGGCATCGGGATGATCTTCCAGCACTTCAACCTCTTCTCCTCGCGGACGGTGGCCGGCAACGTCGCCTTCCCGCTGGAGGTGGCGGGCTGCTCCCGCGCGCACATCCGCGAGCGCGTGGAGGAGCTGCTCTCTCTGGTGGGACTGTCCGACAAGGCGGAGGCGTACCCCTCGCAGCTCTCGGGCGGGCAGAAGCAGCGGGTGGGCATTGCCCGGGCGCTGGCGCCGCGCCCGCGCGTCCTGCTGTCCGACGAGGCCACGTCCTCGCTGGACCCGGAGACGACGCGCTCGGTGCTCGCGCTGCTGCGGGACATCAACCGTCAGCTCGGGCTGACCATCCTGCTCATCACCCACCAGATGGAGGTGGTGAAGTCCATCTGCGACTCGGTGGCCGTGCTGGAGCGCGGCCGGGGGGTGGAGCAGGGCAAGGTCGTGGACCTCATCGCCCGCCCCGGCACCCGGTTGCGCGAGCTGTGCTACCCGCCCTCGGTGACTCGGGACAGCGCCACGGCGCCGGGAGGACACAGGGTGGAGCTGTCCCTGGTGGGCGAGCACTCCACGCGGCCCATCCTCACCACGCTGGCGCGGCGCTTCGGCGTGGACGCGTGGTTGCTGGAGGGCTCGATGGAGCGCGTGGGGGAGACCCGGGTGGGCCGGCTCCTCTTCGAGCTCACGGGTCCACCGGAGGCGGTGAACGGAGCGCTGGGCTTCCTCCACGAGCAGGGCCTGACGCCGGGGGTGCCGCGTGTCTAGCGAGCTGCTGCGCTCCCTGTGGGTGGCCACCGGCGAGACGCTCTACATGACGTCGGCGGCCGCGGTGCTGGTGCTGCTGGCGGGCCTGCCGCTGGGCGTGCTGCTGGTCATCACGGACCGGGGTGGACTGTGGGAGCGACCGGCACTGAGCCGCGTGCTGGGAACTCTCGTCAACGTGGGCCGCTCCGTTCCCTTCATCATCCTCATGGTGGCCATCGTTCCGCTCACCCGAGTGCTGGTCGGCACCACCATCGGCACCACGGCGGCCATCGTCCCGCTGGTGGTGGCGGCCATTCCGTTCATGGGGCGCGTGGTGGAGCAGGGCCTGCGCGAGGTGGACTCCGGACTGGTGGAGGCCGCCGTCGCCATGGGCGCCACCCGCCGCCGCGTCGTCTTCGGAGTGCTCGTCCCGGAGGCCCTGCCTTCGCTCGTACGGGGCACTGCGCTGATGGTCATCAGTCTGCTCGGCTACAGCGCCATGGCTGGCGCCGTGGGCGGCGGTGGGCTGGGCGACCTGGCCGTGAAGTACGGCTACATGCGCTTCCGCACCGACGTCATGCTGGGCTGCCTGGTGGTGCTGCTGGTGCTGGTGCAGCTCGTCCAATGGCTCGGTGACGGGCTGGCCTCTCGCTTCGAGCGCACCTCGTCCTGAACCTTCCTTCCGTGCCGTGGCCATGGGTGCCGCGTGCGAATCCTCCTGGAGTCCTCAATCGTGAAACGTTCCCTTGTCTTCCTTCTGCTGTCCGCCGCCGTGCTGCTGGCCGGCTGCAAAGCCCCCACTTCCGAGGCGCCTCCAGCTGATGGCGTCCGCACCCTGAAGGTGGGCGTCAACCCGGTGCCGCACGGAGAAATCCTTCGCGCCGCGGTGCCCGTGGCCCTGCGCGACGGAGTACGCATCGAGGTGGTGGAGTTCACCGACTACGTGCAGCCGAACATCGCGCTGTCGGATGGCCAGCTCGACGCCAACTACTTCCAGCACGTGCCCTACCTGGAGCGCTTCAGCGCGGACCGGAAGCTGTCGCTGAGCAGCGTGGGTCCGGTCCACCTGGAGCCGCTGGCGCTCTACTCCACGAAGTACCGCCAGCTCGCGGAGCTGCCCGAGGGCGCGCAGGTCACGATTCCCTCCGACCCCAGCAACGCGGCCCGCGCGCTGCGGCTGCTGGAAGCGCAAGGGCTGGTCCGACTGCGAGAGGGCGCGGGCGCCGCCGCCACCGTGCAGGACGTGGTGGGCAACCCGCGCCGGCTGGAGCTGCGTGAAATCGACGCGGAGCAGCAGCCGCGCACGCTGGAGGACGTCGCCGCCGCCGTCATCAACGGCAACTACTTCCTGGAGGCGCGGAAGCACCTCGAGCTGAAGGCGAACGTCCTCGCCAGCGAGTCCCCGAAGGAGAACCCGTACGCCAACGTGCTCGCCGTGAAGAAGGGCGATGAGGCGCGGCCCGAGGTCCAGGCGCTGGTGCGGGCGCTCCACTCCGAGGAGGTGCGGAGGTTCATCGAGTCCCGGTACGGAGGCGCGGTGATATCGGCGTTTTGAACGAAGCAGGCGCCTCTCGACATGCATCCGCGCGGCTACTCCGACGCTTCCCCTTCGCCCCCCTCGCTTTCCCCCGGGTCGATGACGTCCTGCTCTCCGTAGAACGTGGACGTATCGACCGTGAGGCTGCTGGTTGTGAGAGAGCCATCCGCGTGCTGCTCCACCGTGAAGTCAAAGGGGAAACTCTCCGCGAGGCTGTCGTCGCCGACCATGAGATCGACTCCCACCTGACCACCGCCGGAGATGAGGCGGCGGGATTCAACAATCCCTCCTGGCTGGTCCCAGGTCACATCGACGGAAGTGATCTGGACATTGCCCATTTCCAGGAGCTCACCCGGCGTTTCCCCGGAATAGAGTCGGTCGCTCAGCAACTCTTGGAGCTCGACGTCGCTCGGAGGCGGGGGGAACGATGACGTGCGTCCCTGCACTTCCTGCAGACCCCGCAGGAGGATTGCGCTCAGCCGGGCCCGCAGCTCGCGTGCCTGCACCTTCTGCCCCAGCGACTCGAGGATGTCGGCGAGGCTCCCCATTGCCCCACGCGTTAGCAGATGTTCCTCGCCAAGGAACTCCTTGAAACGAGACACCACCCTCTCTTCGAGAGCATGAGCAGGGGCGGGTTCTCCCATGGCGACCAGCGTGGCTGCCAGCTGGGATTCGGCGATGAGCGTATCAAGGTGGTCGAAACCGAAGGACTGGTGAAGCGTCGCGATTGCATCTTCCAGGAGGGCCCGCGCGGACCGGTGGTCGCCTGCGTGCTGAAGCACTTCCGCGAGCTGGGTCATCACCACCGCCGTCTGCGGGTGTCGGCCTTCATGGATGTGCCGCGACATGTCCAGGGCGAGTTCAAGCTGGATTCTCGCGCTCTTCAAATCATCCATTTCGAAAAACACCGCGCCCAGGTCCATCAGGGCCACGACCAAGGCAGGGTCCGACGTCGATCTGATGCTCTCGCGAAGCGCGCTGAGCCGCTGTTCACAATGGTACCTAGATTGGGAGTAATTGCCTTCGGCTCGCTCGACTGCGGCCATGCAGCCCAGCGCGTCGAGTGTCACGCGCGCATCGGCGCCGAGGGCCTCGGCAGCGTGCTCGTGAGCTTCCCCCGCGAAGAACCACGCTAACGAAAGGTCGCCCTTGGTCAACAGGAACTGACCCACACAGACGCCCAATTCCACGAATCGGGCTTTGTCGAGCTCGGGCAATGCAACATCACCCAACCTCTTGAAGACCTCTTGCGCATGCGGCAGACAGGCCCGCAGCACCGGCCAACGGGTCAACTCCCTCTGTGAGTCGGGGTTCATGAGGGTCAGCAGGCCCTGGCAGATTCGCATGAGTTCAGGTGTCGCGTCGGGGAACCTGTCGCGAAGGAACCCGGCCAGAAGCGGATGATTTAATCGAAGAGTTTGGATGCCCTCCTCCATTGCCATGGAGATGAGCCCCCTCTGCGCCAGGACTGGCGTTATCGCAATCAGGTTGGCATCGGTAGCCTCGAACACCGAAACGGGAATTGGCGTCGGCGCGAATTGAGCGAGGACCCTCGCAAGCCACTTC
The DNA here is from genome assembly GCF_010894435.1 of Pyxidicoccus trucidator. Classification (NCBI taxonomy): domain Bacteria; kingdom Pseudomonadati; phylum Myxococcota; class Myxococcia; order Myxococcales; family Myxococcaceae; genus Pyxidicoccus; species Pyxidicoccus trucidator. The sequence goes on from NZ_JAAIXZ010000001.1 coordinate 1,138,581, forward strand.
GCCTGTTCTGACAACTCCTCGTAAATCGCCGTGAATTCTTCGACGACACTGCGGAATCCGGAGGGTGTACCTGGAGATAGGACACTCGCCTGCTCGTCAAGGAACTCCACGGCTCGCTTCTTGAGCCTAGCTAGCAACGACTCCGGCTCTACGTTTCCTGCCCGCAGGCTCGCATTGAGCACCGTGAGCGCCAGGGGTAGGTTCCCTACCTGGTCAGCAATTTCCTTCCAAGTCTCTTGGGGCTGGCGGTCGCTCTCGATTCCGTACGTCAGGAGCGCGACGGCCGCATTCGAATCGAGTACGTCCAACTGGAGCTTTGTAGAGACGCCGTACCCCGCGCCTGCATCTCTGAGCGTTGCAAGCACCACGATGAAATCGGTGCTGGGACAGTACCAGGAGAGCGGCCTGGAGCGCCTTTCAGGATGCTGTGTTGGAATGTCATCCACGACATAGAGGATCCGCGCTCGCTGGCCTTCTTCCCGCAGCGCACCGGCAAGCTCGCGACGAACATTTCGCCCTTCGCGCAGGAAAGATTCCAGCTCAGGTGCCTTTGGTCGAAGCACCCTGAGGATACCGTGCAACCGGGCCTCGAGTTGGTCGTCGCTGACACTTGCATCGACCCAGAAGACACCTCCGGGGTAGCTGCTCGGTCCGAACCGCTGGAGGTATTCGAGCGCGAAGCGGGTCTTCCCAACTCCAGCGCCCCCCTCCACCAATACAGTCCTCGATGGGCCGTGAAACGTGAGCATGTCATCGAGCTGCCAGAGCGTGCTGGCACGGCCGACGAACGTCTCTCCTAGCAATGGAGAAATCGTGACGGGATGATGTCGGACGCGCCCCAGATCCTCGCGAGGAGGAAGGTTCCATGCTTCCCACAAGATGTCCTGAATGTCGGCATCCGAGACTCCCATGGTTCGGAGCCGCTCACGAATCCGAGGAGGCTTTGAAGCAAGCCGCATCCTGATGAGCGCGGCGATACCATTCACGTCGTCCGCTCGGGGCCACTGAATGTTTCTCAGCTCGATGGGTAGATGCTGGAAAGCCCTCTTGAGGTCTCGGTCGGCGGAGACAACGATAATGTGCTCCAATGCGGCTTCGCGCACTTCGCGTGTGCTCTTACTGGGCAAGCGGGTGTAGGGCAGGAGTGCGATACGCAGCTCCCGTCGGGAGAATTCGTTGGTCCAATAGGCCTCCCCGGCAACCACGATGACCACGCTTGCATCGAGGAGTGATTCGCCAACGGCGCTACTCCACGTATCTCCAACAAGTGGAGGAGCGGCAAACGCCACTTCGGGGATAAGCGGCGACAGGATGGTTCTCAACGATTGGTGATCCAGCCTCGCAGGCGAGAGGAATACTCGGGCACGCGTCGCGAACGAAGGAGCCGCGCTCGTCTCCTGCTCCAGCACCGTCGTCAGTTCCCAGCGCTGCCCGTTCACAGCCCGGAACTGGAGCCGCTCCACGGCTCCCGGGAGAGGAACATGTGCCCCCGGCTCGGCCGCAACCAGCGTCCGGTGTTGCTGGCCGGCCTCTTCCCACGCCAGCTCCAGGAGCGGAGGGTGGGTATCGGGCAGCTCGAGTCGATGCCCTTCCTGCGCTTCGGGAGGGAGGAAGGAGATTCTCTCCGGCTCTCGCAGGAGCCGCACCGGCACGCCTGAGAGCTCATCCAACACCCGCCATGACCGAGCCGGCAGCCGCGCCGGAAGCGCGCCGTTGACACGGAGCCAGGTGCCATCGACCCGGGAAATGGTGGCCAACGAGAGCAGTGCCCCAGTCTCGGAGCGCTGGGCTCGCTCCGGCAGTCGGGGCAGCGCCCGCAGCGCCCACCGCGCGATTCCCACGGCGCGACTGGGGCTCGACAGCATGGCCGTGAGCGCCGAGCCCAGCTCACGGTTCAGCGCCTCCTCGGAATGCCCGGCCAGCGCAGCCCATGTCACCTTCTCCTCCAGGGCCGCTGCGGGAGGGATAAATGGGTGGAAGCTCCGGGTCAGCCTCCAGGCGGCATCCAGCCGCGCGGGATTCCTCGCAAGCCGCTCCCTGAGCAGTTCGGCAACCTCCCTTCGGAACACGAACCCACCCGCGCCCGAGGACTCTACCAGTTGCCCGAACCACAGGTCCGCCTCCACCCCGACGCCCAGCTTCGGAGCGAAGACGAGCCGCGCCTTCCGCAGCAGCGCAGGCTCCACGCGTACGGCGAGCGACAGCACCTCCGCGAGCAGACCGAGTCCGGGAGACAGCCTCTCCGCCTGAGCGAGCAGGGTCTCGGCGCGCTGGCGTGGCTCGTTCATGGCTCTACCTCATGGCCTGGACCCACCGCGCGCCGCACTAGGCCAGCCGTCGTCCCCCGGTCCCAGGGAACGAGGACCATGGCTCTGGCCAGCGAACGTGGCCATCGCCGCCGCTCGTAGGGAACGAAAGCGACGACCGGACACCCGGCGCGACGGGCCTTCTCAGCAAATGCCAGCCACTCGGCCGGAAGCGCCCGCTCGAACGAAAGCCGGGGGCCTCCCAGGGCCAGGTTTGACAGCAGCACGATGACCGTTCCCCGGGCGGGTGGCCGCCAGCGGGGCCATCCCTTCTTCAGGCGCGCACCGCTCCCAGCGCCTCGCGAGGGGCAGCCAAGGAACATCTTCAGGTCCACCTGGGGCGACAGGCGATGAATTGCCTCCACCAACGCGGCGCGGTCCATGGCGAACGGCAGCATCCCCTCTCCCACGTCCACCAGCAGTTGGATGCCACGACGAAGAGTGGGGACCGGAAGCCGCGGCAGGCACTTCAAGGGCCGGGCCTGCGCGAGCGTCTCCACGGCCTTCGGGACATCCAGCGCACCCTCATGGGCACGTGTGGAAAGTGCGGAGGTCAGGATGGCCGTGCGGGCGAGCGGCGCCAGCAGGAACTCGAGTAGAGGGATCTTGCGGTCCGTCGATTCAGGAGGAAGCTCGGGCTCGGACTCCCACGGCCACGGGAAACCTTCATCCTCGTCACGTGGGAGAGCGCGGAGCTCGAACGGGCGAGACTCGGGGGTTGGACTGGAAGGAGCTAGGCTCGGGTTCCCGGGCACTTCCGAGGCGGAGGGCCGCAGTGAAGGCTCGGGAGGAAGCTTCAAGGGAGGAACCATTCGCGGCGATGGAACTCGCACGTCCACGTCGATGACGTGCAGTGCCTTCCTCAACAACTCGCATGCCTCGGAGTCCGGCTTCAGCCGGACGACGCACTCGAGCCGCTCCGCGAAGGAGATTTCACCCCGGCGCATCTAGGCCTCCCCCAACTCCGGAGGGTCGACCTTGAGGAGGACAGCGCGTGACAGCTTCTGCCAGTCCTCCGACTTCAGATCATCCTGTGTCTCGATATCCAGCTTGAGGTCCTTGCACGCCTGGATGGCGTCTAGGAACTCCGCAGTGCTGGGCTCGCGGATGCCCCGCTCCCTGGCGGCCTCGCGCTCCTGGACGAGCCACTCCGCGAGCCGCTGGTAGAGCCTGCTCCCCTCAGCCCCATGGTGCCTCATGGCGATGTCGACGAGCTGCGCCTGGGTATGCGCCTCCAGCTTCATGCGCACGCACCTGCGGATGAAGGCCGGGGGAAGGTCCCTTTCACCATTCGTGGTGACAACCAGCAGCAAGGGACGTTGTGCGCGAACGAGAACGCCCGTCTCATCCACCGTGAACTGGCCGGAGCCCAGCGGCACCAGCAGGTCGTTCGGCACGTCGGGCTCTGCCTTGTCTATCTCGTCCAGTAAGACCACTGCGGCGTTCTTCGGCTTCTTTCCAGTGGACCGCCCCGGGTTGGGGAGCGGCTTCTCCTGGCTCCCCTCCATTCCCCGCTTGCTCGCGCCAACAGGGTCGAACGCCCACCAGAGCACGCCGGGAGTCACGTAAGCAGGCTTCGGTGGGAGCGTCTTCTCCCGCACCTGGGCATCGTGCAGGCGCCGGAGGGAGTCGAATTCCCAGAGAAGGTCCCTGGCAGTCGTCCGAGATGTGATGACCTGCTCCAGGTACCACCAACCCAGCTTCCGGGCGATGCTGGGGGCCAGGGACGACTTGCCGGAGCCCGGGGGACCCTCGATCAACAGGGGCCGTCCGGTGGCCAGTGCCGCGTTCACCAGGAGGATGATGTCCCCCGTGTAAGCGTAGATGCTCCCATCGCGGCGGTCTCTGGCCCCCGAGTTGGCCTTCGGCATCCGCGCCGATCCGGCGTCGGCGTCAGGATTGAAGAAGACCTTGTCGAACTTCATCTGATGCTCCTTCGCTGTGCCTGACGTGTGGGACTAGCCGTCCTGGGTACCGAGCAACCCAACGATATTGTTGTACCGATCACTGGCCTCTACCTCCTCCTCCGGTGCGAGTTCCGGGAGCGGCTCCACGAGGTCTGGAAGCTGCTCGATGGGAAGTGCTCGCTCCCCGGTGTGGAGCAAAAATGTCACGCTGGGGAACTCCAACGAGAGCTGCGCCAACTCCTCGGGACTGGGAACCGGCGGCAGCAGGGTGGCGTAGAGACTGAGCTTCTGCCGCTTGAGATAACCCAGAGCGTCCTTCGGAGTCTTGAGGCGGGGGCGCCTGGCCATCAGGTACTTCGCGATTTCATCGGCCACATGCGCAACGCGGTTCTCGCTGCTCGTCTCGGAAATGGGGCACATCTCAAAGGCCGAATCCGGCCAGAGGGCCCGACGCACGTACATCCGCGCGGTGAAGTCGGCGAAGTAGAGCCCATTCAGTGCCGCCATCTGGCGAGGTGCCCGCCGGAGGCTCCCGGCGGCCTCGTGTCTCACCCACAGTGGGGCAAGGAGCTCCACCAAGGACTCAAGCCCGTTGACACGGATGTTGATCAGCTCGCGGATGCTCTGTTCCGCACCGGCCAAGCCGCTGCTGAGCACGCGGCGGGCGATTTCGGTGGCAATCTCGGCAATGCCCTTCTGCCGGGTCCAGATGCTGATACCCAGCCCGAGCCTGGCGACCAATTGCTTCAGCCGCATGTCCCCGAAGGCGTCCAGTTCCATAGCGATGTTGTCGGCGAGGGAGTCCACGACCGTCCTGTGGCCTACCCGTCCGCTTGCCGGACCGAGCAGTTGGACGATCTTCTCGAGGAGCTGTTCGGTCGTGGTGAGCTTGACGCTCTGGATGTCGGCGATCGCTGATGGCGCGAAGCGCCTTCGGGTGAGGTGTTCCGGCGTTACTGCGTCGAAAAGAACGGGAATGAGCTTGAAGCCCTCATCCAGGTGACACCGGATACTGAGGATGCCCGTCTCGTAGAGCACATAGTGGTGCGTCAGGGTGGACTCAGAGAAAAGGATGACGGCCGCATGGCTCTCCGCCAGCGCCACGCGAATCCCCTGCTCCCACTTGTCCCCGGGCGAGATATCCCACCTGTCGATGAACGGCTCGTAGCCAGCGGCCTTCAGTGCGTTTCCCAGGGCGTGGCAGAGCGCGACCGCCGCAGCATCCTTCGAGCTGTAACTGATGAAGACCTGGGTGGCCATTGCGCGTTCGCTCAGTGAGACGGGACTGTAGGACCACGCTCACCCAGGAACAACGAACAGGGCGACCGCGGTGTGCCATTTCGTGCCGAGTCCCTGGCGTACAACCCGGCAAGAGGTATGTTGGAAGCACCTCTGGATTCAAGCGGATGGCGAGACCTCACTCCGTGCGCTTGAAATCGTCCGAGCGAACCCCGTAGCGCTTGAGCAGCCGGTGCAGGCTCTCGCGCTCCATGCCCGCGCGCTCGGCGGCGTGGGTGACATTGCCGCCGAACTCCTGCATCAATGCGGACAGGTAGTCCCGCGACACCGCGTCCCGCGCGCCGTCCACCGCTTCGCGGTAGGGCAGCTTCGCCAGCGCCTCGGCCGGAATCCTCCCGGCCTGGGCACCGCCCGCCTCCGCCGCTCGGACCACGCCCAGCTCCGGCGGCAGGTCGTCCACGCCGATTAGGGGCCCCTGCGCCACCGCCGCCGCCCGGGCCACCGCGTTCTCCAACTGCCGCACGTTGCCGGGCCACGCGTACGCGGTGAGGGCCCGCAGGGCCTCCGGCGCGAAGCCCTCCAGCTCCGACCGGCCCGAGCGAGCCAGGAAGTGCATGGCCAGCAGGGGAATGTCCTCGCGCCGCTCGCGCAGCGCGGGCAGCCGCACCGTCACCACGTTGAGCCGGTAGTAGAGGTCCTCGCGGAAGCGCCCCGCCGCAACCTCCGCGGAGAGGTCCCTGTGCGTGGCCGTCACCACCCGCGCGTCCACCTTCACGGGCGCGGTGGTGCCCACGCGCCGCACCTCCTTCTCCTGCAAGGCGCGGTTGAGCTTCACCTGCACCGGGAGCGGCAGGTCTCCAATCTCGTCCAGGAAGAGCGTCCCACCGTGCGCCTCCTCGAAGAGTCCCGCCTTCGCCATGGTGGCGCCGGTGAAGGCGCCCTTCGCATGGCCGAACAGCTCGCTCTCCACCAGTTCGGCCGGCAGCGCGCCGCAGTTCACCGCCACGAAGGGCTTCGCCTTGCGCGGGCTCTCCGCATGGACGGCGCGTGCCGCCAATTCCTTGCCGGTGCCCGTCTCGCCCGTGAGCAGCACGGTGAGGTCCCTCGCCGCCACCTGGGACAGCATCGCGTGAAGGCTCCGCATGGCGGCGCTCGCGCCCAGCAGGCCGTGCAGGTCCGGCGCCGTCGCGAGCCGCGCCTTCAGCCCCGCCGCCTCCTTCCCCCGCCGCCGCTGCTCCAGCGCCCGCGCGACGATGAGGGCCACCTCGTCCGGGTCGAACGGCTTGGAGAGGTAGTCGTAGGCGCCCTCCTTGATGGCCTCCACCGCCTTGGGAATGCTCGCGTACGCCGTGACGAGCACCACCTGCGTGTCCGGCGCGCGCTGCTTCACGCCACGCAGCACCGCGAAGCCATCCGCGCCCGGCATCTGGATGTCCGTCACCACCACGTCGAACTCACGCCCCGCCAGCAACTCCAGGGCCTGCGTCCCGTCCGCCGCCTCGGCCACGGAGTACGCGTCTCCGAGGATGCGAGCGAACAGCTTGCGCATGTTCTCCTTGTCGTCCACCACCAGGACGCACGGCTTCTCCAGCGCACTCATGCCATGGCCTCCTGTACGGGCGACGCGGGCGGCAGCCGCAGCGTGAAGCGCGCACCTCCCAGCGGGCCCGTGTCCGCTTCAATCCGCCCGCCGTGCGCCTCGGCGATGGCCTGGCTCACCGCGAGCCCCAGCCCCGTTCCCGACGGCTTCGTGGAGAAGAAGGGCTCGAAGAGGCGCGGCCGGTCCTCCGGCTTCACCCCGGGTCCCGAGTCCGACACCGCCACGCTCGCCCCGCCGTCCGGAGTCGCGTCGATGCGCAGCGCCACCGTGCCGCCCTGCCCCGCCGCCTCCGCCGCGTTCTTCACCAGGTTGAGCAGCACCTGCCTCAGGCGCGGCGGCCACGCCCAGGCGGAGGCGGCTCCCTCCACGCGCACCTCCACGTCGCCCAGCTTCGAGGACTCGCTGAGCCGGGCCACCACCTCCTCGCAGACCTCGCGCAGGGGCACGCGCTCCACGGGGCCGCGGCCCGGACGAGAGAGGTCGAGCAGTCCCTCGACGATGTCCTGGCAGCGCACCGCCTCCTCCTCCACCACCTTGAGGTCCTCCGCGAGCGCCCCTTCCGCCTTGCGCTGGAGCAGCCGCACATACCCGAGGATGACGCCCAGCGGGTTGTTGATTTCGTGCGCCACGCCCGCCGCCAGCCGGCCGATGCCCGCGAGCTTCTCGTGCTGGACGAGCTGGGCCTGGTGCGTGCGGAGCGCCTCCGTCATCCGGTTGAACTGGGCGGCGAGCTGCCCGAGCTCGCCCGGGTCGTCCTCCGGGATGCGGGTGTGCAGGTCGCCGCGAGCCAGTCGCGCCGCGCCCTCGGAGAGCCGCGCCACAGGGCGTGCCACCGAGTTGCCGATATAGAAGCCCACGCCCACTGCGAACAGCGTGGCCCCGCCGAGGAACAGCATGGCCCACCGGAAGCTCGCGTGCTCCACCGCGCCCACGTGCGCCTCGAAGGAGCCGATGGAGGTGTCGAAGCGCTGCGCCAGTGCATCCGCGCGGGCCTGGATTTGCGACACGAGGTCCAGCGCGCGCCCGTGCGCCGCGGTGACGGCGGCCTGGTCCTTCGCGAGCACGGCGGGCAGGAGCGTGTCGCGATAGAGCTGGTCCAGCGCGTCGCCGTTCTGCTGGATGTCCGCGACCCACGTTTGCTCCTGTGCGTCGCGCGCCTGCTCACGGAGCTTGCGGGTGAGCGCCTCCACGCGGGCCCGCGCTTCGTCGTGGAAGCGCACATGGCTGGCATTGCCGAGGATGATGGTGTGCGCCAGGTGCGCGTATTGGTCCCTCACGGCGGTGGCCAGCTCCAGCGCGTCGCGGACCCGGCCACCCGCCTCGCGGAGGGCATGCGAGCCGTCGTGGATGTCCGTCAGCCGGGCGAGCGCGAAGCCGGACGCGGCCGTGAACAGCGCCACCAGCGCGCCGAAGGCCAGGAGCAGCTTGCGAGTGGTGGAGCCGGAGGTGGAGAGCATCGCGCTCTCTATATAGGGGAGTCAGGGGCCGGGCTGCTCACTGTGTGTCGGAGTAGGTGCCCTCCGGGGTGGGTCCGAGACGGAGATGCCCCCGATAGGCTCGTCCGGCTGCTTCCTCTGTCCGGGGGAACGCCGATGCGCTGGCCGTCCACGTGGGTCTGTACGCTGTCACTTGCAGTGCTGGGGTGTCCCGAAATGCACAGGCCAGGAGGCCTTATCGATCAGGCTGCACACAAGGACGTGCTGGAGAGCATCCCCGAGCGTTGCACAGCGAAGGACCGCAGGGATTACTGCGAGGGGGGCAGGGAAAACAGCGCGATATGCCGTGAGATGTGTGGCGAGGTCGAATGAGCTGGCGCACGACACTTGGGGCCTTCGTTGGGTTGCTGCTCCCCCTTCCCCTGGTGCTGCTCCTTGGCAGCACATTGCGCATGGGCATGCCGGAGCAGCAGTGGGTGGATGGACGGAGGATCAGCCCCGTACTCGCCGCCGAGGAACGAGCGCGCCTGCAGACGTATCACCGAGACTGTGCACTGAGTTCCGAGTGCGAGTCCCCCCTTGGCTGCCTGCTGGATACCCGGGCCGGAGCCCAATACTGCAGCGACAGTCAGTGCCTGACGGATGTGCAATGCCAGGATGAGCAGATCTGCAGGACCCTGACGACCTCCGGGGGAGGACCGCTTGTCCGCATCTGCGTCCCGGTGGGCCTCCGCAAAGAAGGTGAGCAGTGCGTCGAGATTGGGAGAGAGCTGGACGACGCATGTGGTCCCGGGCTCGTGTGCGGCGGAGAAGACGGATTTTGCGGTCGCCCGTGCAGGAAGGAGGACGCAACCAGTTGCCCAGAGGGCTTCTTCTGCGCGGACACGGAGCTCGAACCCCTGTGCCTTCCCACCTGCGAAAAGGCAGGGTGCCCCGAAGGCCAGCACTGCATCCAGTACGGAGACGGTGCCTCCGCCTGCGCGAAGGTCTACGGCACCAACTGCCGGCAGACCCCGTGCGCTGGCAACCAGGAATGCCTGCTGAACCACGAAACGAGTCACACCGCCACGGTGTGGATGCGGTGCAGGCAGTCGTGCCGCGAAGACCCAGCCTCCTGCCCCCCCGGACTCATCTGCAACGGCTGGAGCTGCCACCCACCGTGTGAGCCCGAAGGCCCCAACACCTGCGCGGACGGCTACAGCTGCCAGAAGGACCGCCCCACCCGCCCCTGGGTCTGCCTCCCGGATTGGTGACGAGCCCCGCTCCATCCCCCTTGCGCCCCAGGCCCCTCCCGAGCATGACAGGGGCACCTCCTCGGCCCCGTCCGGGCCCATGGAGCGGAGGAACAGTCCCATGCCCTTGCGGTTCAAGAACCTCGACGGAAGCGGGCCGCAGCCCCTCGACCGGGTCTTCAAGTGGGCCGTGGCCGACAAGCTCGCCGGCCGCCGCCGCAAGTCCCCGGACCGCGCGCCCGTCCCCCGCGTGGAGCCCGACCTCACCGTCCTCGCCACGCCCCCGGCTCCCGGCGAGGGCGCCCGCCTCACCTGGCTCGGCCACGCGAGCTGGCTCGTGCAGCTCGACGGCGTCTCCCTCCTCATCGACCCCGTGCTCCGCGACGCCATCAACGTCGTCATCCACCGCAACGTCCCGCCGGGCGTCCCCGTGGAGAAGCTTCCCTCCATCACCGCCAGCCTCGTCTCCCACAACCACTACGACCACCTGGACCTGCCCACGCTCAAGCAGGTGGGCGCGCCCATCGTCACCGGGCTGGGCCACACGCCCATCTTCCGCGGCTCGCACCTGCCCGTCACCGAGCTCGACTGGTGGCAGTCCACGAAGGTGGGCCCCGTCACCGTGCACTACGTCCCCTCGCAGCACTGGAGCCGCCGCGGCCTCAACGACACCAACGAGATGCTCTGGGGCGGCTTCGTCATCGAGGGCTCCAGCGCGCGCGTCTTCCACTCCGGAGACACCGCCTACTTCGAGGGCTTCAAGGAGATTGGCCGGCGCTTCCCCGGCATCGACGCGGCGCTGCTGCCCATCGGCGCGTATGACCCGTCCTGGTTCATGAGCCGCCAGCACATGAACCCCGAGGAGGCCGTGCAGGCCTTCGAGGACCTCGGCGCCACGCGCTTCCTCGCCATGCACTGGGGCACCTTCAAGCTCACGGACGAGCCGCTCGACGAGCCGCCCCAGCGCCTCGACACGGAGTGGACCCGCCGGGGCTGGCCGCGCGAGCGTGTCCACGTCCTGCCTGTGGGTGGCACCCTCACCGTGCGCCACGGTTGAAACCCACCGGGGCCTGTGCTGAGGGAAGGGCATGCTCCTGCCCACCCTCCTCGCCCTGGCGCTCACCCAGGCGCCACCCCCTCTCACCACCGTCGCCGAACAGAGCGGCTGGAAGCGCACCGGCCGCTACGCGGAGGTGGAGTCCCTCTGCCGCGCCTTCCCCAAGGCCTTCCCGGGCAAGGTCCGCTGCGACACGCTCGGCACCACGCCGGAGGGCCGGCCGCTGCTCGCGCTCGTCGCCAGCGCGGATGGAACGCTCACTCCCGCCGCCGCCGTGAAGAAGGGCCGCCCCGTCGTCTTCTTCCAGGGTGGCATCCACGCGGGCGAGATTGACGGCAAGGATGCCGGCTTCTGGCTGCTGCGCGAGCTGCTCTCCGGCAGCGCCCTGCCCGGTGTGCTCAAGGGCGTCACCGCCGTCTTCGTGCCCGTCTTCAACGTGGACGGCCACGAGCGCTTCGGCCCCAACAACCGCCCCAACCAGGTGGGCCCGGAGGAGATGGGCTGGCGCGTCACCGGGCAGAACCTCAACCTCAACCGCGACTACGTGAAGGCGGACGCCCCGGAGATGGTGGCCCTGCTGAAGTACCTCCACGCGTGGGACCCGCTCGTCTACGCGGACCTGCACGTCACCGACGGCGCGCAGTTCGAGCCCGACGTGTCCGTGGGCGTGGAGCCGCAGAAGTCCGGCCCGGAGCCCCTGCGTGCGCTCGGAGTGAAGCTGCGCCAGGAGCTGTTCACCGAGCTGGAGTCCCAGGGCCACCTGCCGGTGGAGTTCTATCCGTCGTTCCGTGAGGACGACGACCCGACGTCCGGCTTCGCCTATGGCGTGGCGCAGCCCCGCTTCAGCCACGTCTACTGGTCCATCCACCGCCGCTTCGGCGTGCTGGTGGAGACGCACTCGTGGAAGCCCTACGCGCAGCGCGTGAAGGCCACGCGCAACGTGGTGGCCGGCCTGCTGCGGCTCGTGGCGAGAGACGGCGCGGCCCTGCGCGCGGCGGTGAAGGCGCAGGACACCGAGGCCGCGTCTGGCAAGGTGCGCGAGGTGGTGCTCGGCTGGGAGAACACCGATAAGAGTCGGCCCCTCGCCTTCCGCGGCTACGCCTACGAGCGCGCCCCGTCCGCGCTCTCCGGCCAGACGTGGATTCGGTATGACCCGTCCAAGCCGCAGGTGTGGAACGTGCCGTACTTCGACGAAATCCGTCCCGCGCTGACGGCGCAGCTGCCCTCGGGCGGCTACCTGGTACCGCCGGCCCACGCGGCGTGGGTGGCGGAGAAGCTCACCGCCCACGGACTGCGCTTCCAGCGCCTCACCCGTGCCGTGCCCTCCGCCGAGGCGGAGCAGTTCCGCGCCACCGACGTGAAGTGGGGCGCCCAGTCCGTCGAGGGCCACCAGCCGCTCGCCGTGAAGGGCGCCTGGGAGAAGGGCACGCACGCGCTGCCCGCGGGCACGCTTTACGTGCCGGTGGCCCAGCCGGGCGTGGAATTGGTCGCGCACATCCTGGAGCCCACGGCCCCGGACTCGCTGGTGGCGTGGGGCCTCTTCAACACCCACTTCGAGCAGAAGGAATACATCGAGGACTACGTGCTGGAGCCCTTCGCCCGCGAGCTGCTGGCGAAGGACGCCACGGTGAAGGCCGAGTGGGAGGCGAAGCTGAAGGACGCCGCCTTCGCCAAGGACCCACGCGCCCGCCTGCGCTTCTTCTACGAGCGCCACCCCGCGCGCGACGTGCGCCTGCGCGTCTATCCCATCCTGCGCACGCAGAGCGCCCCGGCCGGCCTCGCCTCCGCGAAGTAGCGAAGCAAGCACGCCCCGGGACCGAAGCGGCCCCGGGGCGTCAGGTACTTCTCACGAAGGAAGGCCCGGGGCCTTCCACCGCGCACCGGCCCGTCTCACGTGAGGAGCGAGGGCCGGAGCACGGCGCGGCGTCAGCCGATGGTGCCCTCGCACTGACACGTGCTCGGGTTGCACACCTCGCGCAGCCCGCAGCCACCGCAGTCCGCCTTGCACACGCAGGCGCAGGCATTGGCGTCCGGCTGGTACCGGGCGCCGCAGTTCAGCGCCGCCGTGTCGCAGGCGCAGCCGCACACGTTCGGGTCGAAGGCGTAGCCCTCCGCGCAGGTGGCCGTCTGGACGCACGTGCAGGCGCAGGCGGCCTGGTTGCACGACTCATACGTCCCGCACGTCCCGCCGCAGTCCGCCGTGCAGGTGAAGGCGCACACCGCCGGGTCCGTGTTGCACACCTGACCCGGCGCGCCACCCCCGCCGCAGTCGGCCGGGCACTCGCACCGGTCCGTCGTCCGGTTGCACGTGAGCTTGCCGCGGCACGAGTCCGCCTCGCTGGCGTCGTAGTACGGGTCCGCCCTGCACGGCGGCGGCACGCCGTTGGGGTTGGTGGTGCGGTCGCTCCAGTACCGGTAGGAGACCGCCGCCTCCGTGCTGCCCGACGTCTTCGGCCGGCAGGCGCCGTAGAAGGACACCGCCCGGCTGATGCCGTCCACGTCGAAGCCGTGAGTCCGACTGCGCGGCAAATCACCCGCGGTCGGACAGGTGACGGCATCCAACACCTCCGCCACCGCCACCCTCAGCGAGGCGCCGATGGGCGGCTTCAGCGTCTTGTAGCCCACCGAGGCGATGACGCTGTCGACAATGGCGTTGATGGTGGTGGTGATGGAGGCCGCCTCACGGATGCTCCCGTACACGCCGCCCGTGGCCTGGATGATGTCCAGGTGCCGCGGGTTGGCGTTCTCCTCGTAGTTGTTGGAGTTCTCCGGGTCCACCCAGCAGCGCGGTCCGTCCGGCGGGCAGATGATGCCGTGGACCTGGATGGGCTGGTCCACCGGGTTGTTGCTCTCCCCCACCACGGAGCCCGTATCCAGGAAGTACTGCGTGAAGGTGGCAATGGGGTTGGACGACTGGTCCCGCGTGTCCGTCAGGATGACGACCACCACCTTGGCCCCCGGGCGGATTCGGGTGTCCTCGGTGCCCCCCGCCGCCTTCAGGTCATTGATGGCCTTGCGCGCCGCGTCCAGCGAGCGCTCCGAGCCGTTGCCGTCGATGTCCACCCAGCACTGGTTCTTGCTCGTGCACGTGGTGGCCTGGCCGCCCGCGGGGATGGTGACGTTGGTGCACTGCCCGTTGCCGCCGCAGGTGCTGTCCTCCGTCAGCCACGCCCGGAACTGGTTGACGTTCCGCGTGAAGCCGCGCAGCAGGCCCGTGTTGGGCTCTCCCGACACGGTGTAGCTCGTCGTCACCATGGCCAGGCGCCAGTCGAGCGTCGCGTTGCCCAGCTTCTGCGCCACCGCCGTGGCCGCGTCCGCCAGCGACTGCTGCGAGGTGGCCATGGAGCCGCTGTCGTCCACCACGAAGAGGAAGTCCACCACCGCCTGCTGCGCGGTGAACTTCTCGCACTGCACCGCGTCCGCGTCACCGAACTGCGCCAGCGCCGTGCCACCCGCCGTGTCCGACAGGGTGAAGAGGCTGCCGCCCTCCGTGTACCGGGCCGTCGGCGTAATCGCCAGCACCACCACCACGCTCTGGTTGGAGCGGTGCACGTACTGCGCCTGCATCTTGAACGGACCGGTGATGCCGGCCGTCCCCGCCAGCGCTCCGGTGCTGCCCGGCACCAGCGAGCGCGCCAGGGTGTTGGTGAAGGCCTTCAGGTCCGTGGTGCCCGCCTGCGAGTAGCGCGCGGCCAGGGCCGGGAAGCCGTCCCACGTGGTGAAGGTCTGCGTGTAGTCGCGCGTGGCGCTGTTGAAGGACGCCGTGCGGATGCCGGCCTCGTCCGCGGTGGGGTCCGCGGCGGCGCCCACCTGGCCCCGCTTGTACGCAATCAGTGTCACCTGCTTCGTGTCGTCCCAGCCGATGAGGCCCACCGAGCTGCCATTCACGGTGAGGTTCACCAGGTTGGCATCCTTGAAGGTGCTGGGCAGGGCCAGCCGCAGGTCTCCGCCGGAGTCCTCCTTGAAGGTGACGGTGCGCAGGTTGGTCGTCCGGCACGCCTGACCGGCCGGCGTGGTGGGCGCGCCGTCATTGGGGTTGCGCGGGTCCAGCTCGCCCGGGTCCACCTGCCCGTTCTGGTTGGCGTCCTCCGCGCCGTCCTGGATGCCGTCGCCGTCCGTGTCGGCATTCACCGGCGAGGTGTTGGTCGTGGTGTGCGTGTCACCGGAGTAGCCGCAGTTGGTCCGGGGCGCCGCCGCCGTCGCCACGCTGCGCTCCAGGCCGTCCGAGAGGCCGTCGCCGTCCGTGTCCGGGTTGGTGGGGTTCGTCTCGTTCGCGTCCACGCGGCCGTTGTTGTTGGGGTCCTCGCCCAGGAAGCCGCCGCGGCCGGGGCCGTCCTGCAGGCCGTCGCAGTCGGTGTCCGTCAGGCGCGGGTCCGTCTCGTTCGCGTCCACGCGGCCGTTGCGGTTCTCGTCCTCCACGCCGTCGGGCGTGCCGTCACTGTCCGTGTCGGCGCTGTCCTTGTTGGTGCCGGTGGCCGTCTCCACCGCGTCGGGGATGCCGTCGAAGTCCGTGTCCAGCACGGAGGCGGCGCAGTCGGCCACCTTCGGGTCCGTCTCACCCGAGTCCTTCACGCCGTCGCGGTCCTTGTCCTCGTCGCCGTCGCGGCACGAGTCGCCGTCGGTGTCTGGATTGAGCGGGTTCGTCCCCAGCTGCTTCTCCAGGCCGTCCGGCAGCCCGTCGTCATCCGAGTCGCGCTTGCGCGGGTCCGTCTCGCCCGGGCTCAACGTGCCGCTGAGGTTGGTGTCCTCCTCGCCATCCTTCAGGCCGTCACCGTCCGAGTCGAGCGCGTTCGGGTCCGTCTCGCCCGGCTCCCGGGCGCCATTGCGGTTGGTGTCCTCCAGGCCGTCCGCGAGGCCGTCGCCGTCCGTGTCCGCCTTCACCGGCGAGGTGCGCGAGTCCGGGTCCGCGTCCGCGCGGAAGGTGCACGCCGTGTTGAGGGTGGTGGTGCGGCCCACCTCCACGCCGTCACGGAGGCCGTCGCCGTCGGTGTCGCGCAGGCCGGGGTCCGTCTTCTGCCCGTTGGGGTAGATGTTGGCGAACTCCTCCGCGTCCGTCAGGCCGTCGCAGTCCGAGTCCTTCTCCGGGTTCTCCTCATCGGCGACATCCGTGGGCACCCGGCCCGGGTCCGGGTCCGGGTCCGGCTCGATGCCAGCGTCCTCCTCGAGGGGTGGGGGCAGCCCGCTGTCCACCGGCTCCGTGCCGGCATCCACCGCGGGCTTCGGGTCGGGGTCGCCACTGTCCCCGCCGCAGCCGGTCAGCAGTGAAGCCGACAGCAGCAGGCTGGTGATGAATCGTGTGATGGGGGTTCGCATCATTCAGCTCCTGAGACTTCGACTCCAGATGGGGGGGATGAGTCGAAGCGGACATCCAGGATAAAGAGCCTGGGACGCGTTGCCGAGTCCCTATTCCCTCCGGTACGACTCAGAGTCGCAGTCCGGATGCTTGCCGTGCAGCCACATGGGCGGATTGTGGCAGGGCTGTGGGCAAACAGTGTTCGTGAGGGTTGGGGGGCTCGGCTATCGTCGCGCCCGTGCCTGTCTTCGGTCTCGCGGCATTGTGGAATGGCTCGGCCTCGCCAGAGCGCGTGGCGGCATGGGTGGAGGGACTCGGCACGGTGCTGTCCTCCGCCCAGTCGCTCCAGCTCGTGGTGGCGCTGCGTCCGGAGGAGGCGGGCCTCGAGCTGAAGGTGGAGGCCCCTGGCTACCCGCGCGCGGCCGTGGAGCGGCTGGCCGAGGAGGCGAAGCGCAGCGGCGGCACTTTCGTGGAGCTGTGGCGCATGCCCAAGGCCGAGCGCGATGCCTTTCGCGCCACCACCTTCGGCGGCGGCACCGCCTACCGCGGTGACGAGCGCGCCACCGTCGCGAGGGCCCTGCAGCAGCACGTGGAGACGCTGACCGCGAGCGACGCGCCCTCCGCACCGCCCGCCAACCCGATGGAGGCGTCCAGGTCCGGGGCGGGCTCCCCACCCTCGGGCTCCTTCGCGGCCGTCGGGCGTGTCGCCGCGAGCGTGCCCCCTCAAGAGGGAGCCGCATCCCCCGCCGGGCCCGCGCAGCAAGCCCCCGCTCCGCCGCCCGCCGCCAGGCCGCACACGCACCGGGTGCCCACGACGCCGCCGGGCAGTCCTCAGCGGCGCGGGCGGCGCTTCGCGGTGAAGCTGGAGCTGGAGTTCCGCACCGAGCTGGACTTCGTGCGCGAGCACGCGCTCAACATCTCCAACGGAGGCCTCTTCGTGCGCACCGCGCACCGGCCGCAGCCCGACAGCGTCGTCACCGTGGACGTGAAGCTGCCCAACGGCGACCGGCTGCAGGGCGACGCGGTGGTGGTGCACCTGGTGGACGACCCGTACACGGGAGGCGTGGGGCTCGCGTTCCTCAGCGACGACGTCACCTTTTCCCAGACGCTGGACCGCTACCTGGCGAGCCTGGTCGGCGGCGCGGGCTGACGATGGACGGCGTGTCGGAGACGTGGCCGCGAGACTGTGGCCGCTTCGAGCTGTTGTCCCGGCTGGGGCGCGGGGGCATGGCGGAGGTGTTCCTCGCGCGGATGCAGGAGGGTCCCCGGGCCGGCGAGCGCGTGGCCCTCAAGCGGGTGCGCCCCGAGCGCGCGCATGACGCCGAGGCCCACGAGCAGCTCCTCCACGAGGCGGAGCTGGCACGGTGCCTGAACCATCCGCACATCGTCGGCTTCGTGGAGTACGGCGAGCTGCGCGACGGCGGCTACCTCGCCATGGAGCTGGTCGAGGGCCCGGACCTGGGCCGCGTGCTGGCGCAATGCCGGCGGCGCCGGATTGAGCTGCCCGTGGACATCGCCGTGTTCATCGTCCGGCAGGTGCTGGAGGCGCTCGCGCACGCGCACCACGCCACCAGCACCACGGGGCGACCGCTGGGCGTGGTGCACTGTGACGTGTCGCCGCACAACGTGCTGCTGTCGCGCACGGGAGAGGTGAAGCTGGCGGACTTCGGCGTGGCCCGCTCGCGCGCGGGAATGGCGCTGGATGCGCGGCGCCTGGGCAAGCAG
Source organism: Pyxidicoccus trucidator (assembly GCF_010894435.1). Lineage (NCBI taxonomy): Bacteria > Pseudomonadati > Myxococcota > Myxococcia > Myxococcales > Myxococcaceae > Pyxidicoccus > Pyxidicoccus trucidator. The sequence goes on from NZ_JAAIXZ010000001.1 coordinate 1,156,376, forward strand.
CAGTACCGCTCGCCGGAGCTGATTGCCGGTGACGTGTCCGTGGCGGTGGACCTCTGGGCGGCGGCGGTGCTGCTGTACGAGCTGCTCTCGCTGGAGTCGCCCTTCCCCTCCGGCCCGGGTGACGAGGTGGAGTCCTCCATCCGAGGAGGCCGGGTGACGCCCATCCGCATGCTGGTGCCGGAAGTCTCGGACGCGCTGGCCCTGGTGCTGGACCGCGCGCTGGCGCCCCACCCCGCGCAGCGCTTCAAGTCCGCGGAGCAGTTCGCCCGGGCGCTCCTACCGCTCAGTGACGACCGCGTGGCCACGCCGCTCGCGGTGGCCGCCGTGGTGCGCGGGTTGATGGGCGCGGAGTTCTGACTCGACTTTCGCCGATGGCTGAGAGAGGACCTGCGCCACATGTCCGGTCAATCGACACAACCTCGACCTTCCGCCCTTGATGGACGGACGGAAGACGGCCTGGGCCGAGTGCTGGAATCGCATCCTGGAGTCCTTGCGCCAGGTCGGACTCTGCTCTCTGCCCTGCTCGGCGACCTTCCGCGCGAGTGGCTCCCATGACAGACCTCGTCCGCCGCGAGTCCGAGTTTTTGCTCTACACGGCCCCTGACGGCACCGTGAAGGTCGGTGTGCTCTTTCGGGACGAGACCGCATGGCTCACCCAGAAGGCGCTGGCGGAGCTCTTCGGGGTGGGCGTGCCCGCCATCAACAAGCATCTGAAGAACATCTTCGAGTCCGGAGAACTCGAGCCGGCAGCAACTGTTTCCAAAATGGAAATGGTTCGAGTCGAGGGCGCTCGCGAGGTCACTCGCACGGTCGAGGTCTACAATCTCGACGCAATCATCGCTGTCGGCTACCGCGTGAACAGCTACCAGGCGACCCAGTTCCGCATCTGGGCCACCAAGACGTTACGCGAGTTCATGCTCAAGGGCTTCGTCCTCGACGATGACCGCTTGAAACAGGGCAAAGCGCTCTTCGGCAAGGACTACTTCGACGAACTGCTTGAGCGGATCCGGGAGATCCGCGCGAGCGAGCGACGATTCTACCAGAAGATTACCGACATCTACGCGCTCGCGGTCAACTACGACGCGCACGCGCCGCTGACGCGAGAGTTCTTCGCGACCGTGCAGAACAAGCTGCACTGGGCCATCACCGGGCAGACCGCCGCGGAGCTCATCTACACCTCGGCCGATGCGACCAGGCTCTTCATGGGCCTCACGACCTGGAAGGACGCCCCGCACGGCAAGATCCTCAAGTCCGACGTAACCGTCGCGAAGAACTACCTGAGCGAGGCGCACGTCAAGGAACTGAACCGCATCGTCTCCGCGTACCTCGACCTCGCGGAGAACCGCGCTGCGCGCGGCATCCTGATGAAGATGGCCGACTGGACGTCGTTCCTGAACAGCTTCCTTGAGCTGTCGAGCTACCCGATCCTCGCCGACAAGGGGAAGGTCAGCGCCCTCGAAGCGAAGCTCAAGGCCGAAGGCGAGTACGAGGTCTACCGCAGGCAGCAAGACGCGGAGTTCGTCTCGGACTTCGATCGCGTCGTCGAGGAGGCGAAGCGTCTCAAGGACAGCCCTGCGCCGAAGGCGATATCACCCGGGAGCTCGAAAGCGCGCAGCGTGACGAAGCCCGATAAGGTCCCGAGCAAGAGGAGGCGAAAGCCATGACTGCCTCCGGCCCGAGCCGCCTCATCGCCGCCCTCGCGAGCGACCAGAGCCACTCCGCAGCGTAGTCGATCCCGGCGCCGAGAGCCCGCGCAAGCGCGCGACACATGCGCTTCAGCGGATGCGCGAGCAGCGGATGCTCGCGCGCGTCGACAGTACAGGAGCTGTTCGGGCCGACGAGTACGCACTGACGCGGGCCCCAACGGCTCAAGCCACCCGCTGTCCCACTGCGGGAGGCACCATGCCCGGGTCTCCCTCCACCACCAGCCGGCTGCGGCCGCCGCCCTGCTTCACGACGCGCACCTGCACGCCGATGCGCTCGGCCAGCCCGCTGACGTGGGAGATGATGCCCACCTGCCGGCCCGTGGCCTGGAGCGCATCCAGCGTGGCCAGGGCCACCTCCAACGTCTCCGGGTCCAGGGTGCCGAAGCCCTCGTCGATGAACAGCGTCTCCACCTGCGTCGTCTCGGACGACAGGGACGCGAGCCCCAGCGCGAGCGCCAGCGACACCAGGAAGCTCTCTCCACCGGAGAGGCTGGCCACGCTGCGCACCTCGTCGCCCATGTCTCCGTCCACCACCTGAAGGTCCAGGTCGTGGCCGGGCACGCGCATCAGCCGGTAGCGCCGCGCCAACTCCCGCAGGTGCGCGTTGGCATGCAGCAGCAGCGCGTCCAGCGTGAGGCTCTGAGCGAACACCTTGAAGCGCTTCCCGTCATGCGAGCCGATGAGCTCGCCCAGCGCCTTCCACACCTCCGCCGCGCGCTGGCGCTCCTCCAGGGCTGCGGCCTCGGCACCGTGCCGCGCGCGGGCCACGTCGTCCGCCTCCAGGCGCGCACGCAATGTGGCCTCGGCGCGGCGGCGGGCCTCCACGTCGGCGCGCAGCCGCTCGCACTCGGGTCCCGCCTCGGACTCGGACAGCGAAGGCGGACCGGACTCCTCATGCCGCGTGCGCCGCTCACGCCGCTCCGTCAGCACCGCGCGGGCCAGGGTAAGCGCCTCACGCACCGCCGTCAGGGCGCGCGTCTCCGCCTCGCACCATGCGGCGTCGTATGCCAGCAGGGCCCGCACCGCCTCCAGCGTGGTGCCACGCGCGGAGAGCAGTGCATCCAGCGCGGCCCGTGCCGACTCCCGGGCCTCGACAGCCTCGGTCCGCACCCGCACGGCGTCCTCGGCGCGGGCCGTGGCCACGCGCTCCGCCTGTCTCGCGGTGTCCGCGGCCTCGCGGGCCCGCTCGAAGGACTCCATGGCCACATCCAGCCGGGCGCGCAATTCCGAGCGAACCGCCTCCGTCGAACGCCCGTGCAGCAGCCCCGTGCGGGCCCGAGCCACCTCGCTCCGCTCCTCCTCTTTGAGCGTGGCGAGCTTCGCGTCCTCCTCGGCGCGCTGGACGCTGACGTTGACCAGCACCTGCGCACTGGCACGGTGCTCCTTCTCGCCAGCTTCGCGCTTCTCGGCCTTCTGCCGCGCCTCGTCCTTCTTCTTCCACATGTCTACGCGCTTCGCGCAGTTGCTCCGGAAGAGGGCCGGGTCCGCCTCCAGCTTCGCCTCCCAGCCTTCGTCCAGGGCGAAGACGGGCGCCACGTCCGCGAGCACCTGCCGGCGGGTGGCCTCGGCGGCCTCCACGCGAGCCAGCACCTCGTTGAGCACGCCCTCCGCCCGGGTAAGTGCCTCCTCGGCACGCCGGAGCGCGTCCGCCGCCGCCTCGCGCCGCGAGCGCTGGGTGTCCAGCGCGGCCCGGGCCTCACGTGCCGCGCGCGCCAGTCCTTCAGCCGCGGCCTCTTCCGCCTTCAGCGCCGCCAGCCGAGCCTGCACCTCTACGCGCGCCGCCTCCAGCCACGCACCGGCCTCCGCCGACTCCCCGACCTCGGGAGGCAGTCCCGCGCCGGCCGCCTCGGACGCGGAGCCCCGCCACATCTCGCGAGCCCCACTCCAAGCCGCACGGTGCTCCGCGCACCGGACCGCGGCACTGTCCCGACGAGCCCCGGCCTGTCCCGCGCGAACACTCGCGGCTGCCCCCTTCGAGCTCGCCTCCATCTCAGCCCGAGACGCCTCGGCCCGCTCCGCCTCCAGCGTCTCCACGCGCGCGGTGGACTCCGCCACCAGCCCTTCGAGCGCCGACACCTCCCGGGCGTACGGATGCTCCGTGGCCCCACACAGCGGGCACGCCTCACCGTCCCGCAGCTGGGCCCGGTGCGACACATAGCCCTGCGTCGCCTGCGCCATCGACAGCGCCCGCCGGGCCTCCTTCAGCGCCGCCTCGCGCTCCGTGCGCCGCGCCTCCGTCTCGCGCGCCTCACTCGCGGCGGCCTCCGCCTCGGCCTTCGCCGTCGCGGCCTCCCCCTCGGCGGCGCGCACCTCCGCCACATCCAGGGACAGCCCGTCCCGCGCCGCCTTCAGCGCCCCCAGCACCTCCTGCCGAGCCAGCAATGCCTCGCGCAGCGCGCGCCGCCCTGCCCCCGACTCGCCACCCTCCGCGGCCTCGGCATGCGTGGCCGCCGCCTGCGCCATCTCCTCTGCTTCGGTGGCGGCCGCCTTCTCCTCGCGCCGCAGCGTCGCGTCACCGCGCAGCCGGTCCACGTCACCGCGCAGCCGTCCGGCCTCCTCGCGAGCCCTCCGCCCGTCCCCCTGCGCCGTCTCGTAGCGCTCCAGCTCGCGCTGCCAGCGGTTCCACTCCGCCGTCAGCGCCACCCAGTGCGCCTTCTCCGTCAGCCACTTGCGAGCGCCCTCGCCCTCCGCGCGCGCCGCCGCCTCCCGGACGAGCACTGACTCCAGCTCCGCCTTCGCCGTCCCCGCCGCCCCTTGAGAAGCCTCCGCGCGCTTCCGAGCCTCCTCCGTCTCCCGCGCCACCACGGCCAGCCGGGCATCCAGCGCCGCCGCCTCTTCCAGCGCCGGCCTCGCCGCACCTTCCGCGTCCTGCGCCGCCGCCCGTGCCCGCTCGGCGTCCTCCAGCACCACCCGCTTCGACGCCGACTCCGCCAGCGCCTTCTCCGCCTCCGAGGCCCGGGCCACCTGCGCGGCCTCCGCCTCCGCCCACCGGCGCTCCGCGACTTCCGCCGCCGCCACGGGCGCGCGGAAGGACTCCGCCGCGCGCACCTGCTCCAGCCGCGCCGCCCGGGGTGCCGCCGCCTCCAGCGCCTGCGCGGCCTCCGCCGCCTTCGTCTCCGCCGCCACCTCCGCGCCCAGCAGCCCCGCCCGCTCCGAGTGCCAGGCCGCCGCGCCCTCCGCCGCCTCCAGCCGAGCCTCCGCCGCCACCTTCGCCCCGGCCTCCTCACCAAGCCGCGCCTGCACCTCCGCGCGGTCCGCGTCGGCCATGAGGGCAATCGCCGCCAGCCCCTGCGCCCGCTTCGTCAGCTCGTCCTGCTCCGCCTTGTTCTTCTCGTGCGCGGCGACGGACAGCCGGCTGTACACCTCCGTGCCCGTCATCCGCTCCAGCAATTCCGCGCGCTCGTTGGCATCCGCCTTCAGGAAGGCCGCGAACTCGTTCTGCGCCAGCAGCGCCGAGCGGCGGAACTGGTCGAACGACAGCCCCAGCTTCTCTTGAATCGCCGCCAGTACTTCGCTCTTGGTGCGGCCGAACTGCTGCGAGCTGGCCACGTCCGTCAGCACCATCTCCTGCGGCCGGAAGCGCCCCTCCGCGCGGCTGCGCGCCCGCCACACGGACCAGCGTGCCCGGTAGCGCCGCCCGTCCTTGCCCAGGAAGTCCACCTCGGCGAAGCCCTCGCCCGCTCCGCGCCGCAGCATGCCGCGCACGTCGTAGGCGGACAGCCGCGCCTCCTCCTCTTCATCCGCCCGGCCCACCGGCGCCCCACCGCGTCCGCCCAGCCGGGGCGTGCGGTCGAACAGCGCGAGGCACATGGCGTCCAGCAGCGTGCTCTTGCCCGCGCCGGTGGCCCCGGTAATCGCGAACAGGCCCAGCCTGTCCAGCGGAGGCAGGTCCAGGTCCAGGGCGAAGTCGCCCGCGAAGCTGGTCAGGTTGGCGCCTCGGATGGCGAGGATCTTCATGACGCCTCCTCCTGCACCTCGGTCAGCAGCGTATGGAAGGCCTCCAGCAGCACCGGGGACGGTGGCTCCTGGAAGTCCCTCGCATAGCGCGCCCGGAAGACGTCCTCGGGTGTGCGCTCCTTCAGGGACAGGCCCGGCTGCACCTCGGCCAGCGCGCCCCCGCTACCCGAGTACGCCGGCGTCAGCTTCACCAGCCGCACCGCCTTGCCCTCCAGCACCTTCTCCACCTTCTGCCGCAGCGACGGCTCCGGCCGGGGCAGCGCCACGCAGACCTCCAGGTAGGGGCGCGTCCACTCCGGCGAGCCCTCCTCGTGCGCGGGCAGCGCCTCCAGCAGCGCCACCACCTCCTCCAGCGGCACCGCCTCCCGCGCGGGCACGCGCACCATGTCCGTGGTGCGAGGCACCGTCAGCGGGCGCACGACCTCCAGCACGTCACCCTTCAGCTCCACCAGCAGCACCTGGTGCCGGTAGCCCGCCTCCGACAAGGACAGCGGCAGCGGCGAGCCGCTGTAGCGCACGCCCTCGCGCCCACCCACGCGCTGCGCCTTGTGCAGGTGCCCCAGCGCCGCGTACGCCACGTCCTCGGGGAACAGGTCCACCGGCAGCGCGTGCTGGTTGCCGCCCAGAATCTTCCGCTCGCTCATCGCGGACAACTCCGAGCCCGTCATGTAGCAGTGGCCCATGGCCACCAGGGCCTGCCCCGGCTGGCGCCTGCGCCGCGCCGCGGACAGCACCTCGCCGTACACCGCGCGCACGCCCTCCACCAGCCGGTCTCCGGCCTCCACCGGCACGGGCGGCAGGTCCGCGGGCCTCAGGTACGGCACCGCCGCCACCCACGCGCCCACTCGCCCCTTCGCGTCGTGCAGCGGCACCAGCAACCGCTCCAGCTCCAGTTCACCCCGGGTCCGCGGCAGCCCGCCCACCACGCGCACGCCGAGCGCGGCGAACAGCGGGTCTGGCGCGTCCAGCCGGGCCGCCGAGTCGTGGTTGCCGCCAATGACGACCACGTCCAGCCGGGGCAGCTTCCGCCGGGCGCGCGCGACGAAGTGGTACCAGGCCGCCTGCGCGTCCGCGCTGGGGTTGGCGGTGTCGAAGATGTCGCCGGCCACCAGCAGCGCATCCACCGCCTGCGCCTCCAGGGTCTCCAGCAGCCAGTCCAGGAAGGCGGCGTGCTCCGCCTCCCGCGAGACGTCGTACAGCGTGTGTCCCAGGTGCCAGTCCGACGTGTGCAGCAGGCGCATCCGGCGTTCACCCTCCCTCACCCCGCGGCGCTCGGGCCGCGGGCAGCCTCCCCTGGGGAAGCCACGCGCTCCAAGCGGCGAGCGCTTGCTCCCTTACTCGCTCCCTCTGACATGTGCGCAAGTTCTTGGAACTACAAGGAGTTACAAACGGGACTCCCCGGCAGGTACGCCCCTGTCACCCCACGCGCGGGGGCGGCTGGCCACCGCCGCGCGGAGCAGGAGATGCTTCCTGGGCATGGCCCATGGCCCCTCGAGCTACCTCCTGCCCATCGTGGTGTCCCTGCTCTTCGTCGGGGGATTCCTCCTACTGGTGTTGAGCCAGACCCGCCAGCAGCGCGCGGTGTGGAGCGCCTTCGCGGCGCGGCGTGAGTGGGACTTCACCGCGTCCGGCCGCACCTCGAACGTCATGGAGATTCAGGGCCTGCACCAGGGACACCAGGTGTCCCTGCTCACGGAGCGGCGCGGCAGCGGGAGGAGCAGCTACGCCGTGACGGTGCTGCGGGTGGACCTGCGCGACGCGGTCCCCCGGCAGCTCTCCCTCTCCTCCGAGGACAGGCCGTTCCACGTCATCGAGGGCAAGGAGGGACAGGCACGTGACGCCGCGCTCCAGCAGGGGCTCCTCCAGGAGCCTCGCGTGCGGCGGCACCTGCTGGAGCTGGGCCAGACGTACCTGCGCTACTCCATCGAGGTGCGGCTGCTCGAAGCCGAACACCGGGGCATTCCCAAGACGGTCGAGGCGCTGGAGGCCGTCGTGGCTCCAGCCCTCGAGCTGGTGGATGCGCTGGATGCGGCGGCCCATGGCTCCGGAGAGCGACGGGCCTGAAGCGCGACGCGCGGCGCCGAAGGCCTGGGCCCCCGGCGCCCGCGCGCTGACTCACTCCTCGCGCGCCCGCCTCCGCCGGAGCGCCAGCGCGCCCAGCGCCAGCCATGCGAGCGGCGCCACCGGAGCCGCACCACAGCCGCAGCCCCCCTCAATATCGTCGGGCGGGAGCCCGCCCGTACCGGCGTCCGGCCCGCCCGTACCGGCGTCCGGCCCGCCCGTACCGGCGTCCGGCCCGCCCGTACCGGCGTCCGGCCCGCCCGTACCGGCGTCCGGCTGTGACAGCCCGCAGCTCCCGTCACCGACGCACACCTTCACCTCGGCCTCGCCCTGCCGGCCCGCGCTGTCCACCACGACGAAGCGCACCAGGTGTCCGCCCGGCGCCAGCCCCGTGGTGTCCCAGCGGTTGTGCTCGCCGCCGAAGTGGAAGTGGTTGTCCGAGCGCGTGTCCGTGAACTGCAGCTCGCCGTCCACGTAGAACTCGGCGCGCGTGCAGCCCACGTCGTCCACGCAGTCGCCAAAGAACTCCGCCGAGCTGCCGGACACGCGCTCGCCATCCTCGGGGCGCGTGAGGATGGCGCGCGGTGCCTCATCCACCTTCATGGTGACGGTGAAGGACTGCTCCGCGTCCGGCGACACGCCATTGCTCACCCGCACCGTCAGCTGCACCGAGCCCGCCGCCGGGGGCGTCCAGGAGACGAGGCCGGTGGCCGCGTCGATGGTCATCCCTTCTGGCACCGTGCCCACCAGCGAGTACGTCGGGTCCGGCCGCGCCACCGCCTGCACGTCGTAGCGGTAGGGGACGCCCACCACGGCGGTGGTGACGGGCGTGGAGGAGATGACAGGAGCCAGCGGCTCGTCATCCAGCTCGAGCGCCTGCACCGAGCGCGCGTCCAGGCCCGGCGCGGCCACGGTGATGGTGGCGACACCGCCCTGGTTGTCGGCGTCCGAGTCGGCCCGCAGCGTGACAGTCCTCGGCGTGTTCCAGTTGGAGGTAGTGAACGCAAGCGTCGCCCCGTCCTGCACGGTGATGTCGTTGTCGCCCTGCGTGCGCGCCACGTTGACGGTGACATTTCCGCCAGGCCGCTTGGACAGCGACACGTCGAAGGTCGCGGTGCCGTTCTCCGGGACGGCCACCTGCGTGGAGGACAGCACGAGCCGGGGAGCATTGTCGTCGATGGTGGTGACCACCACCGCCTCATCCGCCAGTCCCGCCGACGTCACCGTGAAGGTGGCGGTGTCCGCGACCGCGTCCGCGTCCTCCACCGCCTCGAGTGTCACCACCCGGGGCACGCTCCAGTCCGTGGTGGAGAACGTGAGCGTGGCGTCGCCGATGACACCCAGGTCCTCGGAGCCGCCCAGGGCCCGCGTCACCTGCACCGTGACGGGTGCGGTGGGCGCCTGGGCCAGCCGCACGGTGAAAGTCACACGCCCGCTCTCCACCACGCGCAGGTTGAGTCCGGACACCACCAGCTTCTGCCCGGGCGCCGTCGGGGTGATGCGGCGCACCGTGCTGTTGGTGTACCCCAGCGTGTACAGCGCGCCGTCCGGCCCCACGGCCATGTCCACGTGCGAGCTGAAGCCGGTGCCCCACTCGGCCACCGTCGCCACCGAGTTGTCCGCCGCCAGCGTGGCGCGCGTCACCTGCCCGGAGTTGAAGTCGCCGAAGAAGTAGTTGCCGCGGAACTCGGGCGGGAAGAGCGTGGCGTCGTAGAAGGTGCCGCCGGTGATGGAGCCGCCCAGGGCTTGCGTCGTCGCGGTGCCCCCGCCGCTGCTCGCATCGGGCAGCCCCGGCTGGGCCACGGTGAAGGTGGTGGCGTCGGGGCCGAGGTGAAGGCTGGTGACGTAGAACTCGCCATTGAAGCTCGCGTTCCCTACCCCTTCGAGGGTGAGCCGCTCACCCTTGCGGAAGCCATGCCGCTCGGTGGTGGTGAAGGTGGTGACGCCGCCGCTGCGCACCGCCCCGCCCGCGGTGAGGTTGCGAGTGTCGACGCTGTTGGTGCGGTACTTGATGACGGGCGAGATGTAGTTGTTGCCCGCGGGCTGGTTGTTCTCGTAGTCGTTGTAGCCAGCGTGGTCGCGAATGCCCACGGCGAAGACCTGCTCGTAGCCGGTGCCCACGCCGTTGATCCACAGCTTCCCGGTGGTCGGCTGGAACGTGAGGGTGAACGGGTTGCGGAAGCCGCGCGCCCAGATGTACTCGTTGTTGGGGCCCACGCCGTCGTTGAACGGGTTGTCGTTGGCGGGCGTGCCGTCCAGGTTGGCGCGGCCCACCTTGGACGCGAGCGACGTCAGGTCCGCGTCCACGCCGGTGCCATTGCCCAGGTCACCAATGGCCCAGTAGAGCTTCCCGTCGGGCCCGAAGCCGATACCTCCACCGTCATGGTTGTTGCCCGTGGTGGGCAGCCGGGTGACGACCTCGGTGCGCGCGGTGCCCGTCCCGTTGGCGTCGGTGTAGCGGACGATGCGCTGCTCGGAGGCGGAGACGGTGACGAAGAGGTAGACGTAGCGGTTGACCACGTAGTTCGGGTCGAACGCGATGCCGATGACGCCACACTCGCTGTTGGTGTGGACCGCCGGCTCCGTCGCGAACAGGCGCGTCACCAGCGTGTTGTTCCCCGGCTGCGTCTCCAGGGCGCCGTCCTTCATCGTCACCACCCGCACCGGGCCGTTCTTCAGGGTGATGAACAGGCGGCCCGAACCATCCGGCGCCCAGGCCATGCCCGTGGCGGGAGTCAGGGCGCTGGAGGTGTAGCTCGTCTCCGAGAAGCCTGCGGGAACCGTGGCCCACGCTGGCGAGCACAACAGCAGTAGTATCAAGGATGTCAGGAGGGGGGTACGCATGACCCGGGAGGCTAGCGCACGACGGGTGCCGCTTCAGTCCGTCATCTGCACGCGGGCCTGGGATGCTGCACCCACGTCGGCTTTTTCCAACGCGGTTGCCTACCAATCGCTCCGGAGGACCCGGTACACCACCGCGTCACTCACGCGGCACGCGAAGACCTTCTCGAACGCACCTTCGCGTGCGAGCAGCAGCGCCTCGGCGCGGCTGCCCCCGCGCACGCTCACCCAGCGGGGCCGGAGGGCGCGAAGCCTGCGCAGGTACTCGGGGCCATTGTCCTCGTAGTCGACGTACTCCACGCGGTTGCGCAAATCCCGCGTCCAGTACTCGCCCAGGAAGCTGGTGGCGCTGTCGTAGGCCACCACGTCGCCGGGGCGCAGCTCCGACTCCCGCAGCCGGGCCGCGTCGGCGGGCCACAGCCAGTTCATCTTCGCGCGCAGCCGGTCGTCGTCGCTCACCCGCGGAACGGCCGGAGTCCCCACGGTGGGCAGCACCTGGTAGCCCACGCTCGCCTTCGCGTACGAGGCCACCGCCAGGAACGCGGCCAGCGCCGACAGCGGCGCCTGCGCGTAGGGCGTGCGCAGCTGGCGGTGCAGCGCCGCGAACGCCACCAGCGCCGCGGCGGGGAGCCCCAGCGTGAAGCGGCCCCACCACGCCGCGGGCACCACCACCGACAGGCCGGCGAGCAGCGGCAACCACAGCAAGAAGCGGCGCTCCCGGCTGAAGGCGGCGCTCAGGCTCACCCAGAGGAGCGCGGGCAGCAGCAGATACGGAAAGAGCCAGCCGAAGGCGCGCTCACGGACATCCGGCCAGTAGAGCCCCTCGTGCGTGGTCCAGTTGTCCACCATCTTCAGGAAGGCGCCGGGCGCGCCGAAGAAGGCCGGAGGGCCGGCAATCTGCTCCGCGGCAATGGGCCCGGTCAGCTCCTCCCCGAGCACGCGCATGCGCGCGGGCCACAGCGGGTTGCCCGTGCGCGCCACGTTCTCCACGTAGGTGGGAGCACCCAGCCACACCAGCAACACGACGCCGAGCGCCGCCCACCCCAGCCCCCGCCAGCGCGCGCCGGGCTCACTCCAGAGCGCGAGCAGCAGGCGCACCAGCACCACCGGCGAGAGCAGCAGCAGGTGCAGCAGCCCCGTCACCTTCGTACCCGCGTACAGCCCCAGCGCCAGCAGCGTGAGGACGCGGGCCCGAGGACTCCAGCCACGCTCGGTGAGGAAGTAGAACGCGGTGATGAACAGGGAACCGCCCGCCACGTCGGCGTGCGTGGTGTGGAGCTGCAGGGCCACCGCCGGCAGGGCCACCCACATGGCCCCCAGCGACGCCGCCAGTGCCAGGCTGGCACCGGCCCTGCGGCACAGCGCGGCCACCGCGAAGGCGCCGAGCAGCGCGAAGGGAAGCTGCGCGATGTCGTCGAGCCGGGTGTCCCGGGGGAGGAGCACGTTCCAGACGGACAGCAGCTCGGTGGCCTCGGGGTAGCCGTTGATGTACCAGATGGACGTGTCCACCCAGGTGACGGCGCCCGTCTGCACCGCGTAGTTCGTCTTCGGCGTGTGGTACCAGACGACGTCCCACGCCCAGCTCGGGAAGCTCCAGGCGATGATGCCGGACACGAGCAGCGCCCACGTCGCGGGCAGCAGCGCCCACGCGGCCAGCTCCCGCCGCTGGTGGATGTCCCGCAACAGCCGCCAGGGCGCGCCCACGTCCGCCAGCAAGACAGCACGCAGCGTCCCCACCCCGGCGCGGCGGACCGCGAAGGCGAGCAGCGCCCCATGGAGCACCAGTCCGGCCAGGAAGAGCTGGGGCCGGGTGAGCTGCCCGAGCAGCCCCAACCCCTGGACACAGGTGAGGATGCTCGCCGCGCCGAAGAGGAGCGTGGCCATCCAGCGCTCCAGGGTGGAGCCCCCGCGGAGGCACGCGGCGGAGAGCGCCCACGCCGCGGCGGCAGCCAGCAGCGTCCCGAATGCCCAGAGCCCCCATCCCATGCGTGTCGTGTCCTCTCCTGCCCTGCTTCATACCGGGTCTCCTCGCGGGACTCACCAGGTGATGAAGCCCTCCAGGTAGAGCGCCGCCTGCCCGGAGATGCGCACGCGCGAGCCCCGCTCCTCGCAGCGCAGCTCCCCGCCGCGCGCGGACACCTGCCGGGCGGTGAGCGACGTCTTCCCCAGCCGCTTCGCCCAGTACGGCACCAGCGAGCAGTGCGCCGAGCCCGTCACGGGGTCCTCCGGCACGCCCGCGCGCGGTGCGAAGAAGCGCGACACGAAGTCCACATCCTTCCCCGGCGCCGTCGGCACCACCGCGAAGGTGTTCAGCGCCGCCAGCCGCGCCATGTCCGGCCGCAGCGCGAGCACCTCCTCCTCCGAGTCGAACACGGCCATCAGGTCGCGCGAGGAGAACGTCTCGCGAGGCGCCGCCCCCAGCGCCTCCACCAGCCCGATGGGCGCAAGGCACGGCGTGGGCGGGCGCGAAGGGAAGTCCAGCGTCAGCCACCCGTCCGCCTCCTGCGTCACCACCAGCGGCCCGGAGCGCGAGGCGAACTCCACCCGCTCCAGCCCCACCTCCCAGCGCTGGAAGAGCACCCACGCGGCGGCGAGCGTGGCATGGCCGCACAGGTCCACCTCCTGCGTCGGGGTGAACCAGCGCAGCCGGAAGCCGTCGGCCTCGCGGACGAAGAAGGCCGTCTCGGAGAGGTTGTTCTCCAGGGCGATGGCCTGCAGGTCCGCGTCCGGCAGCCACGCCTCCAGCGGGCACACCGCCGCGGGGTTGCCGCCGAAGACGCGGGAGGTGAAGGCATCCACCTGGAAGAGGGGCAGGCGCATGGGGCGTCCTTTCGTTGCCTTCACCGGCTCAGCCGGTGGCGGCCAGGGTCTGCTCGTACAGCGAGCGCACGCGCGAGGCCAGCTCCGCCGCGTCCGGTCCGAAAGTCTCCGGCGGCAGCGGAGGCAGCACCCTCACGCGGATGGAGGCGCGCGGGCTCATCCACGGGCCATCGCCCTCCAGCAGCTCCGGCGTGCCCTCCACCACCACGGGCACCACCGGCACGTGCTCCTCCAGCGCGAGCTGGAAGGCGCCCCGCTTGAAGGGCAGCAGCTGGCCTCCGGTGGAGTAGGTGCCCTCCGGGAAGATGAGCACCGGCATGCCCCGGCGCAGCCACTTGCGGCATGGCTCCAGCAACTGGTGCATGGCGGTGGAGGAGCCCCGGACGATGGGCACGTACGCCAGCAGCGTCATCATCCACCCCACCAGCGGCAGGGAGAACAGCGACGCCTTGGCCACGAACTTGTACGGGTGGAACAGGCCCATGACGGCGAGGATGTCCACGGCGGACTGGTGGTTGACCACCAGCACACAGGCTCCGCGCGGCAGGTGCTCCCGGCCTTCGATTCGCGTGCGCCAGCCGGGGGACGCGTGCAGCCACAGCCAGTGACACCAGCGGCACACCAGCCCGTGCAGCAGCCGGCGGTCTCGGTCGAACGGGAGGGTGACGAGGAGCAGCAACGCCCCCAGCGTGAAGAGCACGGGGGCGGTGAGCAGGAAGACGAGCCAGAACCAGAGCGTGACGGCGTACTTCATGGCGAGAGCGGGCGGGAAGACATACCACCTTCCCACCCCCGGCGCGCGGACAGAAGCCGCACGCCGGGAGTCCTTCCAGGGGAGCTCGGCCGGAGGGCTACTGGAGATAGCCCGAGTGGCAGGTGCTCAGCGGGTAGGGGGCCGGCACCGCGTTCTTCAGCCAGCACCGGGGCAGCGCGCCCTGCTGGCCGGGCGCCACGTACGTGTAGGCCACGCAGGCGGAGTTGTTCGCGCAGGCGTCCTCGCAGAGCAGCGGGTCCGTGGCGGGCAGGTCGAAGTTGGCGAGGTCGGAACCGGGTCGGTCGATGCCCGGCTCGCTGACGAAGCCCCGCTGCGGCTCGATGGTGAGGTTGTCCACCAGGTACGAGCCCGTCCCGGCCGAGACGCCGAACTGCACGTTGTTGTCGTCCGTCGTCACCTTGAAGTTCGGCGTGCAGGTGCGCTGCCACGTGGACGTCGGGGTGAAGGTATGCCGCACGCGCTCGGCGCCGGTGCTCAGCACGCGCATCACCCCGCCCATGCCCGCCGACTCCTGCCGGTAGTCGAAGCAGAGCCGGTAGCGCTTGCCCCCGAGCAGGACGAGCTGCCGGTTGCGGATGGGCCAGCCGGCGGGCGACGCCGGGTCATACTGCACGCGCACGGCCCAGTCGGTGCGGGTGGTGGAACTCACGCCTCGCGGCACCACGCGCCCACGGGCGCCGTTGACGTCATTCTTCCAGTGGAAGCGCGTGTCCGCCGAGTCCAGGTCCATCACCGTGCCAGCGCGCACCACGTTGACGGCCCCCAGGCGCGCGTCGAACGGCACGTCCGAGTCGAAGAACAGCTGGATGCCCGTGGCCGTCGAGGGCACGGTGACCTCCACCGCGTGCATCTTCCAGCCGCTGCCCACCGGGCTCACGGGCCACCGGCCCTGGGACGTCACCGTGCCCGTCGCCGCGTCCGTCCACCGGAGGCCGAACCAGAGCGGGTCCGACCAGCTCGACGACGTCAGGTCCATCATCATCGACAGGCGCCAGGTGCCCGGCGTCAGGTTCAGCCGCTGGTGCGAGAGCACCGTCGCATGGCCCGGCAGCCCCTTGACGATGCGCACCGTGCGCGCGCCGGTATCGAAGGTGACCGCGGCCGAGCCCTTCGTCCACAGGGCGTTGCGCCGCTCGCTCTCGAACTCGAGCGTGTACCACCCGCGCGCGTTCTCCCCGCGCAGCTTCTCCAGGTCCTCCTGCAGGTCGATGAGCTTGTTCCCATCCTTGTCGAGCCGGCCGCCGTAGTTCGCGGGAGTCAGCCCCAGCGCGGAGATGTGGGTGGCATGGATGCGAGGCTGGAGGGTGTCGCGGGGGTCCACGGTGCCGTCGAGGAGGTACTGCGCCATGGAGAGCGCATGGCGGCCCCGGCCGTCCCCCGTGCTGATGGTGGACAGCGGCCCCACCACGAGGCGGTGCGTCGTCGCGCTGAGCTGCCCGGAGCCGCTCGCGCCGTAGTTGCCCCACAGGTCCGTGCTGATGGCGATGGGCCGCTCGTGGCTGGTCGAGAAATCCGGCTGGCCCGTGGTCGGGTTCGTCCCGACGGAGGCGGGGTCCGTGGTGAACGTCCCATAGCCCGTCGTCGACGTCACCACGCCCCGCGAGTAGAAGCGGACGTCGTACTGGGACGGGGTGGGCGTGTCGAGCGGGTTGCCCCAGATGCTGTAGACCGCATCTCCCACGGCGGGCGGCTGGCTCTCGATGTCGATATAGCCGTACTTGTCACCCGGGCTCTGCCCCTGCGCGTTCGGCGGTCAGTAGTAGAGGTTCAGGTCCGAGCTGTGCCAGGTGCTCAGCATGGCCTGGCAGGTAAAGTCCTCGAAGCGCTTGGCCGCGTTGTCATCCGCCGCGTAGGTGAGGAAGCTCAGCGTGAGGGTGTTGCCCCAGCCACAGTGGCCGGCGGTGAGCATCAGGTTCGGTCCAATCATCGTGGACGAGCAGACGATGCTGCCGCCCCCGGGGTGGTACCAGACGGGGCTGGCGTAGCTCGACTTCGCGATGTCCGGGTCGCCGTACCAGCGCCACACGGCCTCCGCGACGCCTCCGGGCTGCTCCGCGACGATGTGCCGCTCGGCCGTCCCCACCGGCCCCGTAACGGACTCCGGCGTCAGGCCACCCTCACACCCGAGGCCCAGCACGCCCAACCACAACAACCCCGCACGGCAGCCGCCTGCCAGTCCAAGCTGTCTCTTCATTGCTTCCTCTTTGACCGGCCCCTGCCTGGAACGCTCGCACGGCGAGCGAGCGCCCGTCCACCTTCCACCTCAATTCCTACCTGTCTGTCATTGGGCGCTCCCATCGAACGAGCCACGGCGTCACCATGGCAGGCGGGCGGAGGGCCGCTGTCCGCTCGTCCTTGCTCTGGGAGCACGGGGTGCCCTACAACCGCGCGCGACTCCATGCTCCCGCTCAAGCCCGCGCTCCAGGCCGCCCGTGTCGCCCACAGCCTCTTCCCGTTCAGCCAGCTGCGGACGGCCCGGCTGCTGCTGGGCCTCAACGGACAGCAGCCGCTGGAGGTCGAGCGCCGGATGTTCGGCTACGAGCTGGGGCTGAAGGCCCACCGCAGCACCACGCACATGCTGTTGTACCTGCAGGGCGAGAAGTTCCTGTCGGACCTGACGCTCATCGCCCCGCATGTGCGGCCGGGCATGGTGGCCTTCGACGTGGGCGCCAACATCGGCTACCTGTCGCTGTACCTGCGCAGCCGCATCGGCCCGGACGGCCAGCTCCACAGCTTCGAGCCCGAGCCGGAGAACTTCGCGGAGCTGGACGCCAACCTGCGCCGCAACAACCTGGACAACTGCCACGCCGTGCAGGCCGCGGTGGGCTCGCAGGAGGGCACGCTGACGTTCGCCACGGGCCTCAACGGCTACGTTCCCGAGGACGGCGCGCCCGGCATCTCCGTCCCCGTCGTCACGCTGGACGGCTTCATCGCGAAGCACGGCGTGCCGCGCGTGGACTTCGTGAAGATTGACGTCGAGGGCTTCGAGCTGGACGTCCTCACGGGGATGAAGGCCGTGCTGTCCCGGCGCGACAAGCCCATCCTCTACGTCGAGGTGCACGGCCGCGGGGAGTACCCCCGGGGCGACCCGCGCCGCGTCTGCGAGCTGCTGGAGGAGCACTACCGGAACATCCGCGCCTACGTGTCGCCGGACGACTTCAAGGCACGCCAGGGCCACGTGCGCCGCATGCTCGGCCGCCTCTCTCCCTTCGACAGCATCGAGCGCCAGTGCCGCGTGGACCTGTCCGAGGTGAAGCAGCACGACACCCTGCGCTACCAGCTCCTCTGCCTGCCCTGAGCCGCGGGCAGGCTGCCCGCGCCTTGGCTTCCGGCCCGCCGCCCGGGTGAAGCTGCGCACTTCCGTGGGCCTGGAGAGGGACGATGCGCGCTGACGCCCGGATGCTTCTGGTTGCCGCCGTGCTGACGGCGGGCTGCGCGTCCCTCACCCCATCGCCCGGTGAGCGAGGAAACCTGAGCCACACGCCGCGCGTGGGCGCTGGTGCCGCGCAGCTGGACTCGCCGCGCTCCCGGGCAGGCCCCGAGGTGCCGGGACGACGGCACCGTCCGCGAGAGAATGCGCCGGGGGCGGGCCCCAACACCGTGACGGGAGCCGCCAGGCGCGTTCAGCAAGACGTCAGGCTGACCCGTCAAGCGGTCCTCGATGCCGTAGAGGAAGTGGAGAGCTCCACGGAGGAGCTCGCCCGTTCACTCCGTGGGCTCGAGGCTCGCACGAGGGGTATCGGCGGGCCAACGGCGTCTTCACCCGCTACATCGACTACGGCTCCAGCCAGCTGCCCTGGCTTCACGACGCACATGGTGGCGCCACCACGATTGCGGATGCGGCCGCGGAGGCCGTGGATGCGGACATGGAGCTGGGCATTCTCCAGCTGACGGGGCCCCGCCTCCAGGCGGCCATGTTCGGCACCATGCTGCTCGCTGCCTGGCTCGACTTCCTCAACCTCTCTGACGTCGTGCTCCGGCAGTGCCCTTTCTACAGCGTGGAGCGGCTGTTCATGGACATGCACCGCGTGCAGCGGCGGATGGAGCCCGCCCTGGCCGCGCTCGCGTCACAGGCCCCCGGGCCGGTCGAAGCAACGGCGAGCGCGATGCCTGAACAGATGGAGCAGCTCACCCGCGAGTTCCACTCCATCCGCGAGGGAGCACGCGTGGCAACGGAGCGCGGAGGGCAGCTCGTGGCGGCGGCGCAGTTCATCGAGATGCTAACCCTGGTCTCGACGCTGAAGCTGTCGTTGCCACGGCTGCCGCCTGCCGCTCCCGCCACGGTCGGCATGGGCCTTGTGATGGGCTCGGGTGGCATCATGACGGGCTCGCGGATTGTCGTCTCCGCCGAGTGGGTGGAGATGATTCGCCGACTCGTGAAGGCAGGTGTCATCTCCGTCCCGGTCGCCAGCGCCGCCGTCCGTATCCACGCGGGCCAGGTGATGATGGCGCAGTCGAACGGGGACCTGCCCCGGGGCGTGCGTGACGCGCTGGGCGACGGTCCAGAGGTTCGCGGCATGCACGAGACCGGCAGGGCAGGTGCCGGCATGTCCGAGGCACCGAAACACCACGTCCTCCCGCAAGAGCACCGTGCGTGGTTCGAAAAGCGCGGCTTCACGGGCGCCATGGACATCGACCAGTTCTGCGTCAAGCTGGAGACGGCGAAGCATCAGGCGATTCACGGCGGTGGCAACTGGCGCCTGGGACGCACCTGGCCCGGCGAATGGAGTCAGTTGATCATGCAGGCGCTGCGCGAGGCCGAGACTGACGCGGGCCGGATGTTGACGCGGGGCGAGATCCTGAAGCTCGTCGGGAAGCGGATGAAGGACTACCATCTTCCAATGAGCTTCACCCCATGGAGGGGGAAATGAGCGAGGGCCGTTCCTGGGAGGGGCACTGGAGGGTCCGCATCTATGAGCGGGTCCGTGAGCGAGGTTTCACTTCGCTCACCGCTTTCGCCGAGGCACGACCAGCCGTCCCGCTGCATTTGCTGGCCGAGGAGCTTGGCAAGGACGACGTCGCAGGCGTGCAGGTGTTGGGCGGGTTGCACGCCGAGGCTGAGCAGCGCAAGCAGGTCACCCGCTTCGTACGCGATGTGCTGGTACGGCTGCTGTCCGAGAGTCTCCCTGACGGTTGGCCGGCCGTCCTGGACGACGAAAACCGCTTCAGTGTTGCCGAAGCGTTCGGCTCGTGGTTCGCCTACACCCCTGATACCCACAAGGAACGCGTCCGACAGGCCAAGGCAGCACTCCGTGCCGCGCCACCTCCGGCGGGCTGGCGACCGCTCGGCCCTGACGACGAATTGCTCCGCACGTTCCTGCCCGACGAGGAAGCCTGACCGGCAACGGAGCTCCCGCCAGGCCGACAGGCGCGGCGGCTCGCCGATTGCGGTGACGCAGTCCTGTGGCTTGCTTCACACCCAAAGAGGGCGACGCGGTTGAACGCGATGTCCCGAAGCGAGTGGGGATGCGACGTCACCTGCAAGGCCGAGGCGGCTGCGCACTGCTCAGCGCGGTGATGACACAGCGAAGCCACCGCACCCTACGGCGTCGGACCCGCCGAGCGTCGCACCTGCCGTCACCGCCCGGTGCGTGCCTGGGCACGCCGTCCCGCCCGCCTGTACTGGCAGGCAGGCTGCGCGCGCCGGCCAGTCCTAGGTTCATGGATGTGCGGGGCGCTCCTACCGCGCCCCGCCGAGGAGAGCACCATGACCCTGGACCCCCAGCGTGCGCACGCCCAGGCCGGCGGAGGCCTTCCGCCCGGGCTGACGCCCGACCGAGTGGAGCAGCTACGGGCCCGCCTGCGTGGCGGACTCGTCCGGCCCGAGGACGCCGACTACGAGGAGAGCTGCCGCCTCTACAACGCCATGATTCACAAGCGCCCGGCGCTCATCGCCCGGTGCGCCGACGTGGCGGATGTCCTCGCCGCGGTCGGCTTTGCCCACGAGCAGAAGCTCACCCTGGCCATCCGTGGCGGCGGGCACAACGGCGGCGGGCTCGGCCTCTGCGACCAGGGCCTCGTCGTCGACCTGTCGCGCATGCGAGGCGTCCGGGTGGACCCCAACGCGCGCACGGTGCGCGTCTCCGGAGGCAGCGTCTGGGGAGACGTGGACCACGCCACCAACGCCTTCGGCCTCGCCGTCCCCTCGGGCATCATCTCCACCACGGGCGTGGGCGGGCTCACCCTCGGTGGCGGCCTGGGCCACCTCACGCGCCGCTACGGCCTCACCATCGACAGCCTGCTCGCCGTGGACCTGGTGCTCGCGGATGGGCGCTTCGTCACCGCGAGCGCCGACCAGCACCCGGACCTGTTCTGGGCGGTGCGCGGCGGCGGCGGCAACTTCGGCGTCGTCACCTCCTTCCTCTTCCGGGCCCACCCGGTGGGCACCATCATCGGCGGCCCCACCCTCTGGCCCCTGGAGCGCGCCACCGAGGTGATGCAGTGGTACCGCGAGTTCATCGCCTCCGCGCCGGAGGAGCTCAACGGCTTCTTCGCCTTCATGACGGTGCCACCCGCGCCGCCCTTCCCCGAGCACCTGCACCTGAAGAAGATGTGCGCGGTGGTGTGGTGCTACACCGGGGACCCGGCGCACGCGGACGAGCTGTTCGCGCCGGTGCGGGCGCTCGCCCCGGCACTGCACGGCGTGCACGACATGCCCTTCCCCATGCTGCAGAGCGCCTTCGATGGGCTCTACCCGCCGGGCCTTCAGTGGTACTGGCGCGCGGACTTCGTGAAGGAGCTGCCAGACGCGGCCATCGCCCGGCACGTGGAGTTCGCCGAGCGGCTGCCGACGATGCACTCCACCATGCACCTCTACCCCATCAATGGGGCGGCGCACCGGGTGGGCCCCGGTGAAACCGCCTTCAGCTTCCGGGATGCACAATGGGCCGAGGTCATCGTCGGCGTGGACCCTTCGCCGGGCAGGGCGCAGGACATCTCCACCTGGACGAAGGACTACTGGGACGCGCTGCATCCCTACTCCGCGGGCGGCGCCTACGTGAACTTCATGATGGACGAGGGCCAGGAGCGGGTGCAGGCAACCTACCGGGACAACTACGCCCGGCTGGTGGAGGTGAAGAACCGCTATGACCCGGACAACCTCTTCCATGTGAATCAGAACATCATCCCCACGGCCGGGGGCGCGGTGCTGCCGCACTGACCGGCCTGGCCGCGCGCGGAGGCGCGGCTCCATTGGCGAGCGCCCGCACCGTCCGCCCGTTAGCAGTGGGCGAAACCCGCGTGGGGACGCCCGCGCGACGGACTCCCCGATTCATTCCCCGGTCGGAGCAGACGTCACGCCCACGTCACTGCGCACACTCGCACTTGCCCGGTGCACACGAAGGCGGCGTAAGGTGCCCGCCCGAGTGAACCCCGGAGGAGGCAGCGGCATGGACGCGCAGGGCCTGCACATCGAGACCCACCCCCGTGAAGGAGACCCGGTGCTGCGCGCCGGGCGTCCGGACCCGTGCACCGTGGTCATCTTCGGCGCCACGGGAGACCTGGCCGAGCGCAAGTTGTTCCCCGCGCTGTTCGAGCTGGCCCGCGCCAACCTCCTCCCCGAGCACTTCGCCGTCGTCGCCTACAGCCGCTCCAAGCTGGAGGGGGACGCCTTCCGCGAGCACGTCAAGGAGGGCCTCCAGAAGTTCGCCCGCACGCAGCCGCTGGACGAGGCCACCTGGAAGAAGTTCGCCCCGCGCCTGGAGGTCGTCTCCGGCGCCTACGACGACCCGGCCTCCTTCGCCCGGCTGAAGGAGAAGCTGGACCAGGTCTCCCAGCGCCACGGCACCGAGGGCAACCAGCTCTATTACCTGGCCACGCCGGCCTCCACCTTCCCGCAAATCCTCCACGGCCTCGCGAGCACCGGCCTGCTGACGCGCGAGGAGCACCCCCACCAGAAGCCCTGGCAGCGGCTGGTCATCGAGAAGCCCTTTGGCCACGACCTGGAGAGCGCGCGCGAGCTGAACCGCGAGCTGTCGGCGGTGCTGGACGAGCGGCAGGTGTTCCGCATCGACCACTACCTGGGCAAGGAGACGGTGCAGAACATCCTCGTCTTCCGCTTCGCCAACGCCATCTTCGAGCCGCTGTGGAACCGCAACCACATCGACCACGTGGAAATCACCGCGGCGGAGAAGATTGGCGTCGAGGGCCGCGGCGGCTTCTACGACGAGACGGGCGTCATCCGGGACATGGTGCAGAACCACCTGCTCCAGGTGCTCGCGCTGTGCGCCATGGAGCCGCCGGTGTCCTTCGGCGCGGAGGACATCCGCGACGAGAAGAACAAGGTGTTCCGCGCGCTGCGCCCGCTGGAGGGCCGCGACGTGTCCCACGCGGTGGTGGCGGGCCAGTACCACGGCTACCGCGAGGAGAAGGGCGTGAAGCCCGACTCGCGCACGCCCACGTACGTGGCCATGAAGATGAACGTGGACTCGTGGCGCTGGCAGGGCGTGCCCTTCTACCTGCGCGCGGGGAAGAACCTGAAGGCGCGGCTGACGGAGGTGTCCATCCACTTCAAGTCGGTGCCGGTGGGCCTGTTCGCGGGCGAGGGCGCCACCTGCCAGCGGCTGCAACCCAACGTGCTCACCCTGCGAATCCAACCGAAGGAAGGCATCGCCCTCTCCTTCGAGTCCAAGGTGCCCGGCGAGGACGTCAGCATCGCGGGCGTCACTATGGACTTCAACTACGCGGAGAGCTTCGACAAGCCGGTGCCCGAGGCGTACGAGCGGCTGCTGCTGGACTGCATGCGCGGCAACGCCACCCTCTTCGCGCGGCAGGACAGCGTGGAGCAGGCCTGGGGCTACGTGACGCCCATCCTCCAGGCGCTGGAGTCGGGCGTGGGCGGCGAGGTGCACCCCTACGCGCCGGGCACCTCCGGCCCTGACGCCGCCGCCGCGCTGCTGGCCCGCGACGGCCGCAGGTGGACACGGCTATGAGCTTCGCACCTCCACGAATCGTCCCCTCGGAGTCCCTCGCCCAGGAGGCCGCCGCCTGGATGGCGCGCTCGCTCCAGGACGCGCTCGCCTCGCGGCCCCGCGCCAGCCTCGCGCTGTCGGGGGGCGGCACGCCGGTCCCCGCGTACCGGGCACTCGCGGAGCTGAAGCTCCCGTGGGAGCGCGTGGACATCTTCTTCGTGGACGAGCGCTTCGTGCCGCCGGACCACGCGGACAGCAACTACCGGCTGGTGGAGGACTCGCTCCTGCGGCCGCTGCGGCTGCCCTCCTCGCAGGTGTTTCGCATGCAGGGCGAGCGCGAGGACCGCGACGCCGCCGCGCGCGAGTACGAGGCGACGCTGCCGCCGGTGCTGGACGTGGTGCTGCTGGGCATGGGCCCGGACGGGCACACCGCGAGCCTCTTCCCTGGCCACCCGGCCCTGGAGGAGCGCGAGCGGCGGGTGCTGGCGGTGGTGGGCCCCAAGCCGCCGCCGTGGCGGATGACGCTGACGCTGCCGGTGCTGCTGTCGGCGCGCGCGGTGCTGAACCTGGTGGCGGGCGAGGCCAAGCGGGACGCGGTGCGCCGCGCGCTGGCGGGGGACGTGTCCCTGCCGGCGGCGCGGGTGACGAACACACAGTGGATGCTGGACCCCACCGCCGCCGGGCGGTGAGTGGGCCTGACGGGACTTCGGGAGGAACCATGAGTGACGCAGCGGGCGCGCAGTTCGGCGTGGCGGGCATGGGAGTCATGGGGGCGGCTCTCGCCCTCAACATCGCGGACCACGGCTTCCGGGTGACGGCGTGGGACCGGCACGTGGAGCGCATCGACGAGATGCACAAGAAGCACGGGCACCCCGAGGTGAAGGGCACCGCGTCGCTGGAGGAGTTCGTCCAGCGGCTGGAGCGCCCCCGCCGGGTGCTGCTGATGGTGACGGCGGGCGCGGCGGTGGACCAGATGATGGAGCGGCTCTTCCCGCTGCTGTCGCCGGGCGACGTCATCATGGACGCGGGCAACTCCTGGTTCCTCGACACGCGCCGCCGCGAGGAGCTGTGCAAGACGAAGGGCCTGCACTTCCTGGGCGTGGGCGTGTCGGGCGGTGAGGAGGGCGCGCGCCACGGCCCGTCCATCATGCCGGGCGGCCCGCCGGAGGCGTACGCGCTGGTGCGCCCCGTGCTGGAGGCCATCGCCGCGCGCGCGGAGTCGGGCCTGTGCGTCACCCACGTGGGGCCGGATGGCGCCGGCCACTTCGTGAAGATGGTGCACAACGGCATCGAGTACGCGGACATGCAGCTGCTGGCGGAGACGTATGACGTGCTGCGCCGGGGCCTGGGGCTGGGCGCGGACGCGCTGGCGGACCTGTTCTCCAAGTGGAACGAGGGCATCGCCGAGTCCTTCCTGCTGGAGACCACCATCCAGGTGCTGCGCAAGAAGGACGCGGAGACGGGCAAGCCGCTCGTCGACCTGGTGCTGGACAAGGCCGGCCAGAAGGGCACGGGCAAGTGGACGGTGCAGGTGGCGCTGGATTTGGGCGTCCCGGTGCCCTCCATCGCCTCGGCGCTGGACGCGCGCACCCTGTCCTCCATGAAGGACGAGCGGGTGGCGGCGAGCAGGAAGCTCAAGGGCCCGTCCGAGGCGCTCACCGCGGAGGAGAAGGCGCAGCTCGCGGCGTGGGCGCATGACGCGCTCTACGCGGCGCGGGTGGTGACGTACGCGCAGGGCATGCGGCTCATCCAGGCGGCGTCCAACGAGTACAAGTGGAACATCTCCCTGGCGGAGATGGCGCGCATCTGGCGGGGCGGCTGCATCATCCGCGCGAAGCTGCTGACGCCGCTGCGCGAGTCCTTCGAGCACCAGCCGGACCTGCCGAACCTGGTGGTGTCGGACGCCTTCGCGCCGGTGCTGGAGAAGCTGGCGCCCGCGTGGCGCAAGCTGGTGGGCGTGGCCACGAAGGAGGGCATCCCCGTACCGGTGTTCAGCGCCTCGCTGGCGTACCTGGACAGCTACCGCAGCCCGGAGCTGCCGCAGAACCTCACCCAGGCCCAGCGCGACGCCTTCGGCGCCCACACGTACCAGCGCCG
Organism: Pyxidicoccus trucidator; assembly: GCF_010894435.1. NCBI lineage: Bacteria > Pseudomonadati > Myxococcota > Myxococcia > Myxococcales > Myxococcaceae > Pyxidicoccus > Pyxidicoccus trucidator. The sequence continues at coordinate 1,181,542 of NZ_JAAIXZ010000001.1, forward strand.
CGACAGGCCCGACGCCGGCTTCGTCCACACGGAGTGGAACAAGTAGACGCGCAGTGGAGACGGTGCGCTGGACGCGGCGGTCGGAAGCACCGCGTCGGCGCAGCCCCCGAGCGCGCCGTCTTCACCCTCCGTCGCAGCTGAAGGTCTCAGGGGTGCGCGTTTGACATACCCGCGCATCGTGGCGCGTTGTCTGTCTTTTCTTCCGCTGACCGGAAGCATCGTGCATCGTTACGGGGTTCCCCCACCGAGCCCCCCACCATGACCACGGACGCTGGAGCGAAGTTGCTGCACGCGGTACGCGAGTTGACCCCGAAGCTGGCCTCCCGGAGCGCGGAAATAGAGAAGGCGGGGCAGCTCCCTCCGGACCTCGTGGCCGCGCTGAAGGAAGCGGGCTGCTACCGGATGTTCGTGCCACGCAGTCACGGTGGCCTGGAGCTGGACCTGGTGACGGGCATGGAGGTGCTGGCCGAGCTGGCCCGTGCCGATGCCTCCGCCGGCTGGACGATGATGATTGCGTCGGAGAGCCCCCAGCTCTTCGCCCTCCTCCCCCGGGAGGAGTTCGACGCCATCTACGCCAACGGCCCCGATGTCACCTGCGGCGGCGCCTTCAACGCCCAGGGCCAGGCGGTGCACATGGACGGGGGCTACCGCGTCACCGGCCACTGGAGCTTCGCCAGCGGCTGCCGCCAGAGTGACTGGCTGTTCGGCAACTGCATCGTGCTCGGCCCCGACGGCAAGCCCCGCCCCGGCCCCGCCGAGGGCATGCCTGAGACGCGGGCCATGATGCTGCCCGGCCGCGAGGTGCGCATCGAGGAGCACTGGGACGTGCTCGGCCTGCGCGGCACCGGCAGCCACGACATCGTCATCGACGCCTTCATCCCTCCGCATCGCACCTTCGACATCTTCGCCGGCCAACCCTCGGTGCCCGGCCCGGGCTTCGTGATGCCGGTGCTGCACTACGCGCTGCACATCGGCGCGGTGGCGGCCGGCATCGCCCAGGGCGCGGTGGACGACCTGCTCGTCCTCGCGCGCTCCGGCAAGCGGCGGCTGTACGCGCGCACCTCGCTCGTCGACTCGCCCGTGTTCCGCAACCGGCTCGGCCGCGCGGAGACGGGTGCACGCGCCGCGCACGATGCGCTGCGCCGCATGGGCGAGGTGTTCTGGGAGGCCTGCCTCCAGTCTCCCCAGGCGGCCTATGCCCACGCCGCACAGGTGTCCTCCACGCTGACGTGGGTGGCGGAGACGTCCGCGGAGGTGGTGACGGCCTGCTACCACGCCGGCGGCGGCACCTCCGTGCGCGACAGCTCGCCCCTCCAGCGGCGCTTCCGCGACATCCACACCCTCACGCAGCACGCCGCCGTGGCGGAGGGCTGGTTCACCCAGGAGGGCAGCGCCCTGCTGGGCTTCCCCGTCCTCTTCGAGGCGTGACGCTCACGCGGGCTTCGGTGGCGAGGCCCGCAGCTCCGCGCGGCGAATCTTGCCGCTCACCGTCTTGGGCAGCTCGGTGACGAACTCGACGTCGCGCGGGTACTTGTAGGGCGCCGTCGTCCGCTTCACGTGCTCCTGGAGCTCCTTCGCGAGCTCCCGGGACGCGGTGTGGCCCGGCGCCAGCACCACGTACGCCTTGATGCGCTGGCCAATCTTGTCGTCCGGCACGCCGATGACGGCCGACTCCGCCACCGCCGCGTGCTCCAGCAGCGCGGACTCCACCTCGAAGGGGCCCACCCGGTAGCCGGACGTCTTGATGACGTCGTCCGCGCGGCCCACGAACCAGAAGTAGCCCTCCGCGTCCCGCACCGCGCGGTCCCCCGTCACGTACCAGTCCCCGCGCCGGCACGCCGCGTTGGCCCCGTCGTCGTTGAGGTAGCCCTGGAACAGGCCCACCGGCCGCTCCGGCGCCACGCGCACGGCGATGTCGCCCTCCTGCCCGTCCGCCACCTCCCGGCCCGCGTCGTCGATGACCCCCACCGTGAAGCCCGGGGACGGCTTGCCCATGGAGCCCGCGCGCGGCTCCACCGTGGGGAACATGCCCACCACCATCACCGTCTCCGTCTGCCCGTAGCCCTCGCGGATGTGCAGGCCCGTGGCCTCCTTCCACGAGTCGATGACCTCGGGGTTCAGCGGCTCGCCCGCGCTCACCGTGTGCCGCAGTGAGGACAAGTCGAAGCCCTTCAAGTCTTGAAGCACCAGCGCCCGCCACGCGGTGGGCGGCGCGCAGAAGGTGGTGACCTGCTGGGACTGGAGCACCTCGAGCAGCTTCGCCGGCTCGAAGCGGCCCCGGAAGTCGTAGACGACGTTGCACGCGCCCTGGCTCCACGGCCCGAAGAGCTTGCCCCACGCGCACTTCGCCCAGCCGGTGTCGCTCAGCGTCAGGTGCCTGTCCTCGGGCGTGAGGTCCAGCCAGTACCGCCCCGTAATCTCATGCCCCAGCCCGTAGCTGGCCTGCGTGTGCAGCACCATCTTCGGCATGCCGGTGGTGCCGGACGTGAAGTAGATGAGCAGCGGGTCATCCGCGCGCGTGCGCTCGAAGGCCGCGTCATGCGCCCCCGTGCCCGCCGCGCCCGGCGTGTAGCGCACCCACGGCGAAGGGGCGCCCTCCCCCACCGCCACCCAGGTCTCCACACGGCCCGTGCCGGCCAGGCCCTCGAAGTGCGCCAGGCAGCTCACGTCGGCGATGACGGCGTTGGCGTCCGCGGCCACCAGCCGGTAGCGGATGTCCTTCACGGTGAGCATCGGCGTGCCCGGCATGAAGACGATGCCGGCGCGGATGCAGCCCAGCACCAGGAACCACCACTCCGGCACGCGCGGCATGACGATGAAGGCCCTGTCGCCCTTGTGCAGCCCCAGGCCGGTGAGGAAGCGCGCCGCGTGCACCGAGTGCCGCCGCAGCTCCTCCCAGGTGAAGCGCTGCTCCCGTCCCGCCTCGTCGGACCACAGCAGCGCCAGCGCGTCCGGCCGCTCGCGCGCGTGCCGGTCCACCACGTCCGCCGCGAAGTTGAAGTGCTCGGGCCGCTCCCACCGGAAGTCCCTCCGGGTGGCCTCGTAGTCACGCATGTTGCGCGGTGCGGAAGGGGGCATCGTTCTCTCCGGGGAAGTGCCACTCCCGACCGAGCCTGCCACGCCCCACCCGCCCCGGGCTTCCTCCTCGCGCGGCCTTCCGCCCGGTGGAAGACAGGCGCGGCCCCTGAAACGCGAAGAGGCCGACCCTCGTCAGGCCGGCCTCCTCGGAGGGCCCGTCACGGGGCCCGGCGTGTCACCCCGCGCTAGTTGATTTCAGCGCAGTGGAAGAGCTTGTCGTACGCCTCGCAGGTGCGCAGCGTCGCCAGCAGGAGCTGCTCGGCGCTGCTCGCGCGGCCCGCCAGCTCCTCGCTCCGGGCGCGCTCGCGCTCGGCCAGCAGGTTCAGCCACGGGTCTCTCGAGCCATGGGCGAAGCGCTGGAGCGCCTTCAGCGCCTCGGCGTCCTTCGACGCCTCGCCGGTGTGCACCAGCGCGCCGAAGTACAAATCCCACTCCTTCGAGCGGCGCAGCGCCTCCACCAGCCCCGGCGTGGGCTTCCCCTCCACCAGCTTCGCGTACTCGCTGGCCAGCGGGCCGCGAGCGTTGAAGTCCCGCGCCTCCATGTCCCGGACGTAGTCCTGCAGCACCGCGCCACCGCCCACGCGGTCCAGCTCCTTCGCCAGCGGCGCCAGCGCCTTCACCGCGGCGGGCGTGGTGGCCGTGCGCACGGCCTCGTAGAGGGCCGCGCGAGCCACCGCCGGCTGCTGCGCCAGCTGCTTCACGTCCGCCGTGCCGTTGGCCAGCTGCCCCCACGCCTCCTTCACCTGCTTCTGCCAGCGCGCGCCCTCGGACTCCCTCAGCTCGCGCAGCTCGTTCGCCCGGGCCTCCGCCTCTTCCTTCCACCCCTCGTCCTGCCCCGGCAGCGCCGCCACTTCGCGGAAGGACTCCTCCGCCTGCTTCAGCAGCCCGCGGCCGCGCAGCGCCAGCCCGCGGTTCCACAGCGCCTGCGGGTGCTTCGGCTCCTGGCGCAGCGCTCCGCCCAGCAGCTCCAGCGCCTCTTCCCAGCGCTGGCGGCTCAGCGCCACCACCGCGCGGTCATTGTCCTTGTCCGCGGACGGGGCCGCCCGGGCCAGGAAGGCCTCCGCCTGCTGCCAGTCCCCGCGCAGCGCATACGCCGCGGCGATGCCGCGGAAGTCCTGGCGCTCCTCCAGCTCCGCCAGCGGGCGCAGCGGCAGCGCCTCCGTGGAGAGCGTCGTGCCCCGCATCGGGATGTAGGGCCGGAACCGGTCCGCCTTCGGGTGGCTCAGCCGCGAGTCCATCATTCGCGAGTCCGCGCTCGCCAGCCACACCTCGGCCGGCATCTCCGGCTGCGCCTGGAGGCGATACACCCCCACCGCCGCCAGTCCCGCCGCCAGCGCCACCGGCACCGCCGCCCGGTAGGCCCGGTGCAGCCAGGGCCGCAGCGGCGTCACCTTGGCGGGGCTGTCCGCCTCATCACTCCCTTCGCTCCCGGCACCCGCCAGGGCGCGCGAGGCCAGCAGCTCCAGCTGGAGCAAGTCCCTCAGCCCCACCTCGCACTCGGCACAGCGCGTGAGGTGGTGGCGGAAGGCGTCCGCCTCGGTGGCGGACAGCTCCCCGTCCACGAAGAGATGCAGCTTGGTGCATGGCGTGTTCATGAGCTCGTTGCCCCCTGCTCCCGGGCTACCGCCACCTGGGGCAGCAGCAGTTCCTTCAGGTCCCTGCGCGCCAGGGTGAGCCAGCTGCCCACCGTGCCTACGGGAACGTTGAAATGCTCGGCGATGGCCGTGTAGCGCTTGCCCTCCGCGTGCAGCCGGTAGGCGTCACGCAGGTGCGGCTTCAGCCGCTCGATGGCCTTCTGGAACTCGTCGTTGTTCACCAGCTCCCAGTTCTCCTGGGAGCCCTCCGGTGACAACACCGCGTCCTGAACCAGCGCCAGGTGGGGCAGCCCCCGGGTCTCCGTCCGCTGTCGGCGGCAGTAGTCCAGGAAGCGATTCGTCATGGTGGTGCAGAGCCAGGCCGCCGCCGCCGAGTCCGTCCTGTCCTTCAGATGGTCGAACTCTGGCATCGCCCGCTCGAAGGTCTCCTGGACCAGGTCTTCCGGCTCCAGGCTCGAGCGCGCGCACAACCGGCGTGCCAGGCCCAGAAGGCCAGGACGATGCTGGCGGATGAACGCTTCGAAGCGCCTCCGCTCCCGGTTGAAGAGGTTTGCCATGACGCCCCACGCTTGCGCAGCTGGTGGTTTCCCACCAAAGACGCGCGGCGGCGCATTCCTTGAGAAGAAAAAAGCCGCCGTCAGACAGTAAAATGCCCGGGAGGGTGGAAAAACCCTGTCCGGGCAAGGGGATCAGCCAGCCTGTGTCGCGTCCGCCAGAGGCGGCGTGGCCGGCGGCGGCAGCGGGCTGCGTCGGCGGGGGCTGACCACGTTGGTGGCACAGTCCACGTAATTGCTCTTCACGTTCGGGGCGCCATCGACGGGGTCGAGGGCATGGGCATTCGCGGAAGGGGTGGCACCGGGCGTCATGGCGCTCGCTCCTCATGCTGCGTACAGGCAGCACACAAAGTTGGTAGTGAATGGAAACCTGAGACGTCGGAATCTCTACCATGCCGGCCGCGATTGCGTGAGAGGCCGGCGGTCGAGATGACCCCAGGAATCCAGGGAGTTCTGAATGAGCATGGAGAAATCCCGCCTCGCAACGGAGTGGCAGGTGTGGCTGGCGGAAAATCTGGCCCTGGGCGTGGGTGAGGAGGAGGCGCGCCAGACGCTGGTGGCGGCCGGAGTGGGCGAGGACCTGGCCCGGGAGGAGGTGGACCGGGTGAAGGCGCACCCCTACTTCCAGGCCTGCCAGCGGCTGGGGCGGCAATACGGACGCATGGAGTCCGTCATGGAAGTGTATGGCCAGCTCCACCGGCAGTCCGGCCAGCACCTGGCGCTGGAGAAGCGCGAGGGGCTGTCCGCCGAGGAGTTCTTCAGCCGCTACTACTACGGGCACCGCCCGGTGGTGCTGAAGGGGCTGATGGGGGACTGGCCCGCGCTGGGCCGCTGGTCCCTGTCGTACCTGGCCGAGCGCGCGGGGGACGCGGAGGTCGAAATCATGACCGGCCGCAACGCCAACCCGGACCACTCGCCCCAGGCGGAGAAGCACCGCACGCCCATGCGCTTCCGCGACTACCTGAAGATGGTCGCCGCCGGAGGTGAGACGAACGACTACTACATGGTGCCGCGCAACGAGAACTGGCAGCGCGACGGCCTCGCCCCGCTCCGTGACGACGTGCGCGCGCCCGCCGGCATCATCCACGCCGACTTGCGCCCGGACATGATGACGCTGCTGCTGGGCCCCGCCGGCACCGTCACCCCGCTGCACCACGACAACATGAACGTGCTGCTGGCGCAGGTGATGGGGCGCAAGCACGTGCGCCTGGCGCCCTCCTTCCAGCGGCACCTCATGTACCCGCGCTACGGCACCTTCAGCCACGTGGACGCGGCGAGCCCGGACCCGGAGCGCTTCCCCCTCTACGCCGAGGCGGCCGTGGTGGAGGCGGTGCTGGAGCCCGGGGAGCTCGTCTTCATCCCCGTGGGCTGGTGGCACTGGGTGCACGCGCTGGACGTGAGCGCGTCCGTCACGTTCCACCACTTCCAGGTGCCCGGGGGGAACACGTACCTCCCCGAGCCCGGCTGAGTCAGTCCCCCGTCTCGATGAGCAGGATGTGCCGCGTCCAGCTCGCCCGGGCGTCGCGCGTCAGCCACTTCTGGCGCTCGTCGCGCAGGGCCACCGCGGGCTTCGCGCCCCCGCGGATGCGCTGGCGGACGCCGTCGAAGAAGCGGCCGGCCGCGTCGGGGATGTCCACGGTGGAGGCCAGCACCGCCCGCGCGCCCGCGTCGATGAAGGCCGCCGGCAGGCTGAAGGGCTCGTAGGCGGCGGACGACGTCATCCGGCCCGCGCTGCACGCCGCCAGGAACACGAGGGGCGCGCCGGACAGCTTCTGCTCGCGCACCGCGTCCGCGGTGAGGGCGTAGCGGCCGTCGCCCTCCGGAGAGAGCACCACCAGCGACGAGTCGGAGATGGTGGGGTCCACCAGCCCGTGGGCGTGAATCTCGATTTCCGTGGCGGCCTTCATGCTGGCCAGCACGCGCGAGGGCGTGGCCTCCGAGCCCGTCAGCACCTGCATGGGCGTGGTCCCCGTGTCCGGCGGCGGCGTCCAGGCCGGCAGCCGGGGGAGCTGGAGGAGCTGCGGCGCCTCCACGCTGGAGACGACCAGCCGCTGCTGCGGCGCCGCCGTCGCCTGCGCCCGGGCGCCCCGGCCCAGGCGGAAGCTCCAGGCAATCTCCGAGGGGAACAGGTCCGTGCGCCCCAGCACCGGAGGCCAGGCGAACACGTCCACCTGCGCGCAGCCCTTGAGCACCTGCCGCAGGGTGTCCGGAATCAGGCGCGCCGAGCTCATCCGCGCGAAGCTCTCCTGGCGGTCCGCGTCGTAGTGCCCGCGCACCTCGCCCCCTGGCCCCTGTACGACGATGACGGTGCGCTCCCCGTGCACCGACAGCCCCATGGAGCAGCTCTTGGGAGCGGGCGTGTCGAGCTGCTCCACCATCAGCGCCAGCGCCTTCTGGAAGTCCCCCGCGCGGCCCGCCTCGGTGATGAGCGTGGAGTTGCTCAGCGCCCAGGCCTCGCGCGCCTGCATGTCGCTCCGGGGCAGCCGCTTCGTCTCGGCGATGGTGCTCTTCAGCAGCTCCTCGCCCTTCGCGCGGTCCTGCTCCAGCAGGTACCGGCCTTCGATGTAGCGCGCGTAGGAGATGTCCCCGGGCATGACGTAGATGCTCTTGCTCAGCCCGGCCAGCGAGCGCTTCAGCAGCTCCGCGTCCTGGGGGCCGGGGCGCGTGCGCGCCAGCTCCGCGAGCGTCGCCGCGAACATCAGGTCCAGCTTCGCGCCCTGGCACGAGGCCGCCGCGTCCAGCTCCCGGCGCGAGGCCTCCAGCTTGGAGTCCAGATAGTAGATGTGGGCCAGGTTGACGCGGGACCAGTAGCAGTCGTCGTTGCGCCCGCCGCGCGCGGACCACTCCTCCACATAGGCCCGGGCGCTGGCGAAGTCGTTGCGCGAGCGCGCGGCGTGCACCAGCGTCTCCAGCGCGGTGAACTCCAGGCTCCACTCCCGCAGCTGGCGCGCCCACGTCCACGCGGTGCGGGCGTGCTGCTCCGCCTCGGTGAGCCGCTGCAGGTCGATGTAGAGCATCGTCAGGCGCAGCTCCAGGTCCACGCAGCGCGCGGAGAAGGCGCCCTCGCGGCAGCGCTGGAGCGCGGAGAAGATGCGCTGCTCGGCCTTCCACCACGTGCCGTCCGCCACCTCCTTGCGGGCCAGCTCGCGCTCGATGATGAGGTGCAGCCACGGGTCCTGCTGGCGCCCCACCTCCGCCTTCGCCTCCTCCAGGTTGGGGCCGTGCGTGGCCTTGGCCAGCAGCAGCGTGCCCAGGAAGAGGTCGCCCTCGCCCGCCGTGCGGGACTGCTGCTGCACCCGGTCCAGCTCGGACAGCTTGCCGCGCACCAGCTCGGAGTAGCCCTTCGCCAGGGGCGCCCGGCGGGCGAAGTCCCGCGCCGCCACGCGCCGCACGTAGTCATTCAGCGCGTTGCCGCCCTGGAGCCGGTCCAACTCCTGCGCCAGCGGGAGCAGCGCCAGCGCGCGCTCCTTGGACGGGGCCGAGCGCACCACGTCATAGAAGTTCTGCCGGACGACGCCGGGGTGCTGCCGGGCCTCCTCCAGCGGCAGCGGGGCCTGGGGGTTGTCCACCAGCGCCAGGGTGGCCTCGCGCGCGCCCTTCCAGCGGCGGGCCCGCTCCAGCGTCTCGTCGCGCAGGGTGAGCGCATGGGCATGCGCCTCGCGTCCCCACCCCTGCTCGTTCAGCGAGGCCACCAGCTCGTAGGTCTCCGCCGCCTTCATCGCGAGCCCCATCTCCTGGAGCACCAGCGCGCGGTTCCACAGCGCCTGCGGGTGCTTCGGGTGGGAGGCCAGCACCGCGTCCAGCAGCCTCAGGGCCTGCTCATGGGCACCCCGCGCCAGGTGCACCGCGGCCAGGTCGCTGTCGCGGTTGGAGGAGGGAGGCATGCGCTCCAGGAAGGAGGCCGCCTGATTCCACTCGCCCTGCAGGGCATAGGCGGCGGCGATGCCGCCCCAGTCTCCCGCTTCCTCCAGCCGGGCCAGGTCGCGCAGCGGAATGGGCTCGGGAGGAATGGGGCAGCCGCCGGACGACGTGCGCGGCCGGTGCTTGTCCGCCTCGGGGTGGGTGAGTCGGGCTTCGATTCGCGCCGCCGCCCGCCGCTCCGCCCAGAACTGGGCCGTCACGCCGCCGCCATCCCCCTTGGCCGGGGAGCGAGCGAGCATGAACGTCAATACGAGCACGGGCGTCGCCAGCGCCAGGACCAGGACTTTGTCGTACGCCGGCTTCAACATACTGCCCCCTCGGGCGCCACCCCCAAGCAGTCGCCCACCTATTGGGTTCTACACCAACATCTACTCGCCGCCGACTGTGCTTCCGAACATCCCCCCAGGCTTCAGGGAGTCCGGACACTCCGGACTCCAGAAAGCCCCGCACACCGGGGTGCACGTGTCCGACCGCGGCATTTTACGAGGGCGATTTTCCGGCCCCCCGCGAGTCATCTTCCCCTGCTGACGGGCCATGCTGCGCCGCGTGGTCCGCCCGCAAACCAGCCGACCTTGCTTAGAGACGATGCACGTCGGAATCCTTGAGTCTCCCCCGCGCGCATCCCTCTGGAATCATTGCATCCACAAGCATGTAGCGGCGGCGGCGGCGAGGGAATGCCAGGCAGCCTGCCCTCCAGGGCGAGAGCCGGAGGCGAGCCCGGCAGGGGGTTGGCAGCCAGGCTTTGACGGGAAGCGTCGAGCCCGCCCGGTTGTCCCAATGCGCCAACCCGGAACGAAAGGACCTCGCTTGCCGTATCTCCTTCGCCTCGTCGCCCTGGTGTCCCTCCTCCCCATGCTCGCGTCCGCTGACGTGGCGTGGAAGGGCGACTTCGAGACGGGAAACATTTCGCAGTGGACGCGCTCCCAGGCCGTCGCCAACAGCCGGCTCCAGATTGTGTCGGACGTCGTGCGTGAAGGTCGCTATGCGCTGAAGGCCACCGTGCGCCAGGGGGATGACCCCATCGGCGCGAGTGGCAACCGCAACGAGCTGCTCTACATCAGCCAGGAGAAGACGGGCTCCACGTGGTTCTACAAGTGGAGCACGATGTTCCCGAAGAGCTACCCCACCTCCGACACGTGGCAGGTCTTCGCCCAGTGGCACCAGGAGGGCTGCTGCGGCTCCCCGCCGCTCGAGTTCTTCGTGCGCGGCGAGGAGATGAACCTGCGCGTGGGCGGCGCGGACGGAGAGATTCTGTGGCAGTCGCCGCTCGACCGCGGCGCGTGGCACGACTTCATCCTGGAGGTGAAGTGGTCGTCCAACAAGAAGGTCGGCTACGTGCAGCTCTGGCACAACGGCAAGGTCGCCGTGCCCAAGACCTTCGGCGCCACGCAGTACGGCAGCGAGTTCAACTACCTCAAGCTCGGCCTGTACCGTGACGACGCCATCCGTCCCGAGGCGTTCGTGTACCACGACGGCTTCACCATGGCCTCGAAGCTGGAGGACGTGCTGCCGCCCGCGCCCGCGCCCGCGCCCACGCCCGTTCCTCCGGTGGTGACGCTGCCCGAGCCCCTTCCCACGCCGGAGCTCCCTTCCACGCCCGAGACGCCGGTGGTGGAGGAGCCCGAGTCCCCCGTGGCGGAGCCTCCGGTGGTGAGCACGCGGCCCGAGCTGGGCGTCATGCCCGGCGATGACCTGCCCGGCACCAGCTCACCCGGAGATGCCCCGGGAAGCGCGCCCCAGGGCTGCGGTGCCTCGGCCACCGGCACCAGCGGCGCGCCCTTCATCGCCGCGGGGCTGCTCGCCCTGGGCGCCATGCTCGGCCGGCGGCGGAAGCAGGCCCACGCCCAGGCGGTCGCCCGCTCCCAGCGGCGCTAGGAAACAGGCCGTCGCTGACGCTCTGCAATAAAAGGCGGGTCCGCTCCGGAAGGGGCGGGCCCGCTTTATTTTTCCCGTGGTTTCGAGGGCTTGGCGGCGGCGAAAAGAAAATCATCCGCCGTGTCGATCTCCCGGACATTGGTTCGTCGCGTGGTTGGAGGCAGTCTTCAACCCTTCCCAACCCACAGGAGTCAGCGCCATGGCGACCCAGATCTTCGTCAACCTTCCCGTTGAGTCTCTCGGCCGGTCCGTCGAGTTCTTCAAGCAGCTCGGCTACACGTTCAACGCCCAGTTCACCGACCAGAACGCCACCTGCATGGTCATCAGCGAGAGCATCTACGTGATGCTGCTGGTGAAGGACTACTTCAAGACCTTCATCAACAAGGAGGTGGCGGACACCTCCAAGGTCACCGGGGCCATCATCGCCCTCAGCGCGGAGAGCCGGGCCGCCGTCGACACGCTCGTGGACACGGCCCTGAAGGCCGGGGGCAAGGCGACGAAGCCGCCCACGGACCACGGCTTCATGTACCAGCGGAGCTTCCAGGACCTCGACGGCCACCAGTGGGAAATCCTCTGGATGGACCCGAAGAACGTCCAGTAGCCCGCCTGAAGCCACGGGCCCGTCCCCAGAAGAGGACGGGCCCGCTGAGAACTTCGGACTGGAGCGTTGCGCGCGCGTCAGTGCGCGCCTTCCACCTTCACGCCGGCCGCGGGTTTCTTCAGCATGAAGACCAGCACCAGTGACAGGGCGAAGACGGCGGTCAGCACCGTGAAGTTGGCGTTGAACGCGCGCACCAGCGCCTGACCGTTGATGCGCTGACTGAGGATGCTGTAGGCGGCGGACAGCGGGTCCGCCACACGCGCGCCCACGGCGCCCTTGAGCGCGGCCAGCTGCTCCTGCGTCACCTGGCTGTACGGGTCCACGTGCGACGTGAGCGCGGTGACGTTCACCTTCGTCGACCGGCTGAGCGCGCTGCTCATCCACGCGGTGCCGATGGAGCCTCCCAGCTCGCGCGTCAGGTTGTAGAGGCCCGCCGCGTTGCCACGCTGGTCCGGCCGCAGGTTGCTCAGCGCCATCACCGACAGCGGCACGAAAATCATCCCTAGCGAGCAGGCGCGGATGAAGACGGGGAGGATGAGCGCCGCCTCGTCCGCCGTGCTGGACAGGTGGCCGTTCACCCAGAGCGACAGGCACATGCCGATGATGCCCGTCCCCACCAGCATCCGTCCGTCCAGCTTCCCGCCGAACCGTCCGATGAGCGGCATCAGCAGGAGCTGGATGGCGCTGCCCTTGAGGAAGATGAGGCCGATGTCGAGCGCCGAGTAGCGCATCACCGTGCCGCAGTAGAGGCTGAAGAGGAACGAGCCCGCGAACAGCGCCGTGCCGACGATGAGGTTGATGCCCGTGGCCGCCGCGTAGGAGCGGTTGGCGAACACCCGCAGGTCCACCACGGGCTGGGGTGTCTCCAGCTCGTGGACGACGAAGGTGATGAGCGCCACGCCCGCCACCACCGCGAGCAGGGTGATTTCCAGGCTGTCGAACCAGTCCTTGCGGTTGCCCTCCTCCAGCACGAACTGGAGCGCCGCCATGCCCACCGCCAGCAGGGCGATGCCATACCGGTCCACCCTGTCCTTCGTGGGCGCGAAGGCCGGCTGGTCGATGTGGCGCCACGCCATGTACGCGGCGAACAGGCCCACCGGCAGGTTGATGAGGAATATCCAGTGCCAGCTCGCCGCGTCGATGAGCAGGCCGCCCACCGTGGGGCCCAGCAGTGGCCCCGTCACCGCGCCCAGGCCGAAGAGGGCGCCCGCCATGCCGTGCTCCTCGCGCGGGTAGCGGGCGAAGAGGATGGCCTGCGAGGTGGGGATGATGGCGCCACCGCCGATGCCCTGGAGGATGCGGAAGACCACCAGCGACGGCAGGTTCCACGCCAGGCCGCACAGCACGCTGGCCGCGGTGAACATCAGGATGGAGGCGGTGAAGTAGCGCCGGTAGCCGAAGCGCCGCTGCAGCCACCCCGTCATCGGGATGACCACCACGTTCGCCATCATGTAGCCGGTGGACACCCACGCAATCTGGTCCAGCGGCGTGCCGAAGCTGGCGCGGATGTCGCTGAGCGCCACGTTGACGATGGAGATGTCCAGCACGGACATCAGCGCCGCGGCCATGGCGGCGATGGTGATGCCGGACTTGGAGCCCCTGAGGGTGTCGCTCTGCACGGCTAGCGGCTCCGGGTATCCACGGTGACTTCGGCGCTCATGCCGGGACGGAGCAGCGCGCCCTTCGCCTCACCGTCGAAGCGGATGAGGACGGGGATGCGCTGCACCACCTTGACGAAGTTGCCCGACGCGTTGTCCGGAGGCAGCAGCGCGAAGCGCGCGCCGCTGGCGCCGGCGAGGCTGTCCACATGGCCCTTGAACTCGCGGCCCCCGAAGGCGTCCACCGACACGTCCACCAACTGACCGGGCTTCATCTCCCCGACCTGGTCCTCCTTGAAGTTGGCCACCACCCAGAGGTCGTCCTGCGGCACCAGCGCCATCAGCGGACGCTCGGGGCCCACCACCTGCCCCACCTCCACCGTGCGGCGGCTCACCACGCCGGCCACCGGCGCGCGCACCTGCGTATAGGACACGGCCAGCTCCGCCAGCTTCAGCGCCGCCTGGGTCTGCTTCAGCTTCGCGTCGGCCAGCCTCACCGCCGCCTGCGCCGCCTGCACCTGCACCGCCACCGTCTCCGCCGCCGCCAGCTTGCCCTGCGCCGCCTCCAGGCCGCCGGACGAGCCCTGCACCCCGGCCTCGGTGGACGTCAGCCGCGCGCGCGCCACGTCCAGCGCGGCCTTCGCCTGGTCATACCCGGCCTGCCGCGCGTCCAGGTCCGCCTGGGTGACGGCCCCCTCCACCTTCAACGTCTTCACCCGGGACAGGTCCGACTCCGCCAGCTTGAAGCGGGCCTCGGCGGACTGCACGTCACCGCGCGCCTGCTCCAGCGCCGCCCGCGACGAGCTGATGCCGCTGGACGCCTGCACCACGCCGCCGCGCGCCTGACGCAGGTTGGCGCCGGCATTCGCCTCGGTGAGCGCGAGCTGCGCCTGGGCGCTGGCCGCCTGTGCCTCCGCGCTGAGCACGTCCGCGCGCGCCACCTCCAGCTTCGCGTTCAGGTCCGCGGGGTCCAGCTCCACCAGCACGTCGCCGGCCTTCACCACCTGGTTGTCCGCCACCAGCACCTTCGCCACCTGCCCGGAGATGCGCGGCGACACGTTGGCGATGCGGCCCTCCACCTGGGCGTCGTCGGTGGACTCGTGGCCATGCGCCAGTGCCCAGCGCGCGCCGCCGCCCACCAGCGCCACGGCCAGCAGCGCCGGCAGCACGCGCTTCGCCTTGGAGCGGGGCGCGGCCGGCTTCGTCACGGAGGAGGCAGGGGCGCTGGCGCCCGGGTCATCCGCGTCGGTACGGGGAAGGTCTTTGTCGAGTTTCGCGATCTGGATGCTCATGGAGGACTCAAAGGTTCGACGGCTGATGATTTGGTGGCTAACCATCCGGCCCGACAAAGACATTCCACCGGGGCCGGGAGGAGGAAGTCAGGGGTGTGGGAGGGGCATCAGGGGTCGCGGAGCGCGGGGATGCCGGAGGCGACCTTGTTCAGCAGCTCGCGCAGGGTGGTGCGCTCGGCTTCACTCAGCGGGGCCATGAGCCCGGCGATGCGGCGGTAGTGGTCCGGCAGCATGCCGTCGAGCAGCTCGCGGGCCTTGGGGGTGAGGTGCACGGTGTACATCCGGCGGTCCTCGGGGTGGTCCTGGCGGGAGATGAAGTCGTCCTTCTCCAGCGTGTCGAGCAGCCCCGTCATGGTCGCCCGGCTGACCGACGAGCTCTCCGCCAACTCCGCCGGTGTGAGTCCCCGGCCCTTCTCCACCTCCTCGGTGGTCAAGAGGCGGATGAGGACGATGAAGCGCCCCATGGACAGCCCGTGGCGCGAGAGGTGCGCGTCATACGCGCCCGTCAGCCCATGCCCCAGGTGCAGCAGGCGGATGCACGTGTCGATGGCGCTCGGGTCCAGCTGCGGGAAGCGTGCGGCCAGCAGCTGAAGGCGCTCGTAGCGCGGCTCCGAAGGGAACGGAGAACAACCTATGGGTTTCGTAGCCACTCCCTAACAATAAGGCCCCTAACCATATTCGCAAGCGAAGTATCGCGGGCGCCCCGGGGCAGGGGCTCGGAGCTCCAACCAGGGTGGGAAGCGCAGGCCCGCTCTGTCGCCGGCAGGGGCGCCCTGGAGCCGTCACACACCGCTGATGGAACCGGGAGCCGCCGTTAGGGAAGCCCGTGTGTTGGACGTGAAGGACCCCACGGTGCAGGCGGCGCTGCGGCGCGCATGTGAGGAGGCCGGGCTGCCGGACTCGCTGCGGGGCTGCGTCTATCCGCTGCTGCGGGACGCGGAAGGCGAATGGCCCGCGTGCTGCGGTGGGGGCTGTCTTCCGTGTGCGTCCACGCTGGTGGACGTGGCGGTGCGCACGCTGGAGCTGCTGGGCACGCCCCGGCGCGCGCCGCTGGAGGGGTGAGCCCGGACCTGGGAGCGCGTGTGCCGCCGGACGGACTACGCTTCGGGCCATGAATCCCATCGTCCATGCCGAGCTCGCGTGGCTTGCCGCCCAGGGGCTGCGCGAGCGCAGGGACCGCATCCTCGTCGTCTGCGCCGGGCTGGCCCCGGACCTGGACGGGCTCACCCTGCTCGCGGGCGAGGATTGGTACGGGCGCTATCACCACGTCCTCTTCCACGGCTACGTGGGTGCGCTCATCACCACGGCGGTCTGCGCGGCGCTGGCGCGGCAACGTGCGTGGGTGGCGGGCCTGTCGCTGTTCGCGTTCCACCTCCACATCCTCTGCGACCTCGCGGGCAGCGGCCCCGGGTGGCCCATCCACTACTGGTGGCCCACCAGCATGCGGGAGTGGTTCTGGAACGGGCAGTGGAACCTCGCCTCGTGGCAGAACAGCATCATCGGCCTGGCCGTCACGCTGGCGTGCCTCGCCTGTGCCCTGCGCTTCCGGCGCACCTTCGTGGAGGTGTTCTCCGCCCGCTGGGACGTGGAGGTCACCCGCACGCTGCGGCGCCGGTTCCTCGGAGAGACGGACGCGCCGGGCTCCACGCCTCCCGCGAGCTGAGCGCGCGCGGCCTTCACGGGCGCGGCGTCATCCGAGCGCCGCGCTGCCAGGACTCGCGTCGCGCGGAGCCCCCCGCTCACTCGGGTTGCTTGCACTCGCGGCGCAGCTTCTCCACGCGGTCTTTCTGCATGGCGCGCACCGTCGCCGGCGCCAGCGAGCGGAAGCGCTCGCACCGCGCGGTGGCGTCCTGCTCCTGCTCCAGTTGACGGCCGGCCACCTCCGCCGCCTTCGCTGGCTGGCCCTTGCGCTGGTAGAGCCGCTCCAGCAGCACGTACGAGCCCTCGGGCCTCGGGTTCTCCTCCACCTGCCGCTTCGCCGCGTCAATCGCCTCGTCCACCCGGCCCGCGCGCTCCAGGTCTGTCGCGCGCTCCAGCTCCTCCGTCTTCGTGCAGTACGGCAGCAGCGAGCGCACCCGCTGCGCCATCTCGCTCTTGCCCTGGTACAGCTTCGCGTCCGCCGAGCGCCAGATTTCGCAGCGCGTCTCGCGGCGCTCTCCCTGCACGAGCTTCGACACCCGGTCCGTCACCTCCGCCGCCGCCTCGGGCCGGCCCGCTCCCTCCAGCTGCTTCGCGAAGCCCAGGTGGTCCATCGCATCCTGCGATTCCCGGTAAGGGCTCACGTCCATGTGCCGCTGGTAGCTGCGCACCGCCTGGTCCACCTTCCCCAGCGACAGCTCCGTCCGCGCCAGGTCCTTGTTCGCCTGCGGGTGCTTCGGGTTCAGCTCCACCGTGCGCTGGAGCAACGGCAGCCGCTCCGTCTCGTTCTTCTGCCGCAGGCTCAGCTCCCAGTACGGCCGCGCGTCCTTCGCGCCGCGGTCCACCAGTCGCTGGTAGATGCCGAGCGCGCGCTGCTTCAGCTCCCCCCGCGAGCGGGCCTGGGGCGACTCGCGGAAGGACGTGTTCCAGTACGCCTGCGCCAGCGCGAGCTGCACGTCCGTGTTGTCCGGGTCCGTGCGCGCCGCTTCCTGGAGCAGGCGCACGGCCTTCTCGCAGCCCGCGCGGTCGAAGCCGTCCGACGGGCAGCTCTCCTGCGCGAGTCGGATGCCCTCCTTCCCGTTGGCCGACAGCGCGGCGGGCGCGGCCACCGACGGCGTGAGCGCGGCCGATGGCGGCTGCGGAGGCTCCTGGGGCGCGACCTGGGCCCAGGCCAGCACGGGGACGATGAGCAGCGAAAGCCATGCGTCTCGAATCGACAGTGAAGTCATCTCATGCACCTCTCTCACCGCTGCACATGGACGTGGTCGGCGGCCGGGTCGTTGCAATCGAGGAACGTCACCGGCCCGTTCTCGCTGAAGCTGTTGTCCTCGCCGGCCACGCGGATGCCGGCCAGCTCCACCAGGCACATGAGCTGGCGCGCGTCCTTGCCGGGGATGACCAGGGAACGCGGGTCCAGGTCCAACGCCAGCCCGCGCGTGTGCCGGCTGTTGATGGTGCCGGAGCCGATGAACTTGTTGCGCTGCGGGTTGCGGTACGCGCTGGTGATGATGCTCTCCAGGCTCACCTGCGTCTTGCGGTTGTTGGCGGGGGTGTCGGCGATGCGATTGGGTCCGGCGCGGATGGCCCCCGCGCAGCCGTTACCCACCCGCACGCCGGCGCACACGTCGTCGCCCTTCGGCTCGGTGTCTCCCAGCGGCCCCAGCATCAGCACCGACCCGCCGGGTGACACCACCAACGAGGAAGGGCTCGCAACCCGTGTCCCCACCGGCACCACCTGCACGTCGTCGTTGAGGAGGCGGTTCAACTCCTTCTCCATGTCCAGGAGCAGCCGGTCCAGCTCGCCCGGCTTCTCCTCGACGATGACGGAGTAGTTGCCCCGGTTGAGCGTGGTGCGCCCCGGCACGCGCACGTTGGCCAGGGCCGGTTTGAACGTCGTGCCGTAGTCCAGGTACTCCTGCCGGACGATGTCCGCTTCCTCCTGGCGGATGAAGCTGGTGGCCGGCAGCTTCGCCTCCAGCGTGCGGCCCGCCACGTCCAGCGTGGCCGTCACCTCGTACTCCAGCGGTGGGTTGGGGTCGCGGGCGCCGGTGATGGGCAGCGCGGACGTGCCGCGAAAGGCCAGCTCCGCCCCCGTCGCCTCGGCGGGCGTGGCGGGCCCCGTGTGCGTGCCCACCGGCTTCACCGTCCAGCGGATGCGCTCCGTCAGCCCGGCTTCTCCGCCCCGTACGGCCGCGTGCGCCACCGTCTCCTCGGTGGTGACGAAGGACGTCCTCGGCGGCGCCGTGCCCACGAGGCGCGTGAAGACCTCGGTGATTTCCAGCGTCACCTCCTGGCCGTCCACGTCCTGCGTGTCCCCGGCCAGCGGAGGCGGCGCGCCACTGCCACCCGTGCCCGGGTCGGCCTCCTCCTTCTCACTTCCGCAATCGCAGCTGGTGGCGAGCACGACGCAGACCAGGCTCGCGACCAGCCACCCACGTGGATTCCTTTTCACGGGCGCTTCACCCCCCGCCGCGCCACCCGGGTGGACTCCCGCCGGGCGCGGCCGTGCAGCGACGCGCGCATCTTGCGCGCGCCGTCACGCGCCGCCGTGGTCTTGCGCCCAGGCGATGTCCGTGGGCGGACGCGCTCGGGAGGAACGACGCACTCGCCGACGCTGCCCCTGCCCCCGGGGGCAGCGCGCCCCACCGCCCCACCCTGCCCCACGGTCCGCGCTCGAGGTGGACGGGCTGACAGTCGCGCGTCGGGAAGGTCCGCGGGGAATGCGCCTCGGCGGACCCGGCAGCGGGAGGGACGGTGCCCTCCCGCTCACGGCGGGCTCAGTGATTCACACGGACCTGGATGCCGGGCACGTGGCTGCAGGGCGCGGGCGGGGTGACGACCGCCACCATCGGTCGGCCATGCGCGTCGAGCGTCATCGCCACCGCGTTGGTGTCGTGCACCGCCAGCCCTTCGAGGGAGGACTCCAGCGTCGTCCCGTTCCACCTGTCCACGCGCAGCTCGGCCGGGCCTGAAGCCGGGCGATGAATCCAGGCGACGTAGGCGTGGCCTCCGGACGCGAGCACCAGGGACACCAGGTCGAGCCTGTCTTCATGCACGAGCGTGCCCGGCGCCTCCCGCGTGGCCAGGGTCTCCCAGCGGGTTCCGTCCCAGCGCTGCAGGTAGAGCCGCTCCGCGCTCCGCCAGGCGACGTAGGGCGTCCCGGCTGCATCCACCTTCAGGTCCGCCGCCAGTGCCCGTGAGGCGCTCCCAGCGTCGTCCTCCAGGCTGCCTCCCACCTTGACGAACGCCGCCCCATCCCACCGGCTCACGTACGACTTCACCACGGGCCCCTGCTCGTAGTGCGCGGACCACGGACGGTCCTCCGCGTCCAGCACGAGGGAGAGGTTCCGCGGGCGGTAGTAGGGGGGCGCGGCCAGGCCCGGCAGCGGCAGCCAGGCCCCCGCCTCCAGGGTGTAGACGATGACGTGCGCGCCGTGCCCCCATGAATTGACTTCCCAGGCGAGCAGGGGAATCCCCGTGGACGTGACGGCGAGGCGGGTTCCATCCGTGATGGCGCTCTTCCAGCTCCTGCCAAGCGGCGGTGACACCTCCGGCCAGCCCTGCCCATCCCACCGTCGCACGGTGGACTCGGGGAAGTCGGTGTCGTTCACCCGAGGCCGGTGCCCCACGGTGTAGAGGCGCCCCGCGCCGTCCACGGCGAGCAGGCCCCCGCTGTCGGGATGGTACTGGCTGATGCGCTCCCAGTTGCCGCCCGACCACCGCGTGAACACCCAGCCAGACTCGGTGGGCTGGCCCGCCGGCACGTCGTCGACCTCCACGAAGGAGAGGAGCGGGCGCTTCTCGACGTCGAGGACGAGGCTGGGCAGCGCGCCCGAGGCGCCATGCTCCGGCATCACGGGCGTCTTCAGCAGCCGCCACGTGCGGGCCTCCCAGACCCAGCGCTTCTCCGGCAAGGTGACGGGATTGCCCGCCACGTCCGTCAGCGCCGGGGTGAGCTCCACGGCGAGCACCGAGGGCAGGTCCAGCGCCTGGGACAGGAGGACCGTCACCGTCTTTCCATCGTCGGACAGCAGGAGCTCCTTCTGAATCTCCGTCCCGTCCTCCAGCAGCTTCACGCTCGCGTCCACCACGCTGCTGGCGGCCAGCGGCTCCGACACGGTGAATGAGATGACGCCATCCCACTCCGCGTCACTCCCGGTCGCCGGCACCTGGGACACGACGGTGGGCGCCGTGCGGTCCACCTCCTTGTTGTCATCGTTGTCATCGCAGCCGAGGGGCGCGACGAGCAGGACCGAGGAGAGGGCAGCGAGCCAGAGCCGGGAGGCGCGTGAGGCGCCTCGGGTCGAATGCATGCTCATGAGTGGATGTTCCAGAAGGCGTGCCCATCGCCGGCCGCGGGGCGCGCAGGGTGCGGACTGAAGCTCCGGCGGTACGGGGGCGCGGAGCGACAGGGGTTTTCGCACGACATCCTGGGGCGCGGGAAGCAGGTCCTCCTGACAGAGTCAGCACGGCAACGACTTCTTCGCGCCCGGTCCTCCCCGTCCTCCTGGAAGCCCGCCCGGCCGCCCTCCACCCTGCCCCACGTCGGCGGGGCATCCTGCCCCTCCCGGGGCGATGTGCCCCAGGGCATACGGGTGCGCCACCGCCCGTCAGCGCTCGCGCCAGGGGCAGCCAGGGTCCGTCAGGGCTGGCACGGCGGATGCTCTGGTGCCGGCCGGGGGTTCAGCGGCGGTAACACGCCGCTTCCTCGCAGCACTCGCGGTACGTTGTGCGTACCCACCTCCGGTCCGTGAGCTCCGCCCCCTCGCTCACGGACCGGAGCTGCCTTCCGCGGAATCCATCGTGAGACTCGCTCGCAAGTTCACCCTGGCCCTCGTGCTGCTCGCCGTGGCCGTCATCGCTGGCCTGCAGTACATCCAGGTCCGCCGCGAGCTGCAGCGCTCCGCGCTGGACATGCAGCACGACCACCGGCTGCTCGGCCACACGCTCGCTGGCGCCATCGGCAAGGCGTGGCAGCTCGCCGGGGAGCGGGAGGCCCTCACCCTCCTGAACCAGTCCAATCGCTTCCAGGAGCAGGTGCACCTGCGCTGGGTGTGGCTCGACGGCGGCCCCGGCACTCCGTCCCTGGCCGGCTTCCCGCCGCGGCTGCTCGCCACACTGCGCTCGGGGCAGGACGGCTCCATGGTGGACCCCAGCCCGGAGCCGGGCCTGCTGCACTCGTACACGCCGGTCATCATCAACGGCCAGCGCCTGGGGGCCATCGAAATCACCGAGTCCCTGGAAGACCAGCAGCAGCACGTGCGCACCGTCGTCATGGGCACCTTCGTCGCCACCGCGGCGATTACGCTCGCGTTCCTCGCCGCCGCCATGGCCCTGGGCCGCCGCTTCGTGGGTGAGCCGGTGGACCGGCTGGTGAAGCTCGCGCACCGCATCGGCGAGGGAGACCTCACCGCGCGCGTGCAGCTCCCCCAGAAGCGCGGTGACGAGCTGACGACGCTGGCCAGCGCCATGAACCGCATGGGCGAGCAACTGGAGGAGACGCGCTCGCGCCTCGCCTCCGAGACTGTCGCCCGGCTGTCCGCGGTGGAGCACCTGAGACACGCGGACCGGCTCACCACCGTGGGCAAGCTCGCCTCGGGCGTCGCCCACGAGCTGGGCACCCCGCTCAACGTCGTCATGGGGCGCGCGAAGATGATTTCCAGCGGAGAGGCAGAGGGTGAGGAGGTGGGCGAGTGCGCTCACATCATCTTCCAGCAGACGCAGCACATGACGGGCATCATCCGGCAGCTGCTGGACTTCGCCCGGCGCCGCCCGCCCCACCGCGCCCCGGAGGACGTGCACGAGCTGGTCGAGCGCTCGCTCTCCCTGCTGCGCCCCCTCGCCGCCAAGCGCAGCGTCTCGCTGGAGGCGGACGTGCCTTCGAGCCTGACGCTGGAGGTGGACGGTGGGCAGGTGCAGCAGGTGCTCACCAACCTGGTGATGAACGGCGTGCAGGCCATGAAGCGGCCGGGCACCGTGCGCGTGCGCGCGGCCGAGACTCGCGCCACGCCGCCCGCCGCGGAGGGTGGCGCCGAGGGCGACTACGTGCGCCTGGACGTGGAGGACGAGGGCGACGGCATTCCCGCCGACGTGCTGGCCCACGTCTTCGAGCCCTTCTTCACCACCAAGGACGTGGGCGAGGGCACCGGCCTGGGCCTGTCCGTGTCCTATGGTCTGGTGAGGGACCATGGAGGCTGGATTGCCGTGCGAAGCGAGGCCGGACGCGGTAGCTGCTTCTCCATCTACCTGCCACGAGGAGAGCACTGATGCCGGGCCGCGTCCTGGTCGTCGAGGACGAGCGCGAGATGCGCGCCATGTTGGAGAAGGGGCTGACCCGCCGGGGCTTCACGCCGGTGGCGCTCCCGTCCGCGGATGAAGCGTTGGCCCGGCTGGCGGCCGAGGACTTCGACGTGGTGCTCACGGACCTGCGCATGCCCGGCATGGACGGGCTGGCGCTGTGCGAGCGCATCGCCCTCAACCGCCCGGACATCCCCGTGGTGGTGGTGACGGCCTTCGGCAGCCTGGAGACGGCGGTGGCCGCCATCCGCGCGGGCGCGTACGACTTCGTCACCAAGCCCATCGACGTGGACGCGCTGGTGCTGGTGCTGGAGCGTGCGGTGCAGCACCGCGCCCTGCGCGAGGAGGTGCGCCGGCTGCGCCAGGAGCTGGGCCGGCGCGACGACGGCGGCGCCGTGGTGGGCGAGAGCCTGGCCATGAAGCAGGCGTATGCGCTCATCGACCGCGTGGCGGACCTGGACTCCACGGTGCTGATTACCGGCGAGAGCGGCACGGGCAAGGAGGTGGCCGCCCGGGCGGTGCACACGCGAGGCCGGCGCAAGGGCGGGCCCTTCGTGGCCATCAACTGCGCGGCCATGCCGGAGGCGCTGCTGGAGAGCGAGCTGTTCGGCCACGCCAAGGGCGCCTTCACCGACGCCAAGGCGGCGCGCACCGGCCTCTTCGTCCAGGCCCACGGCGGCACCCTCTTCCTGGACGAGGTGGGCGAGCTGCCCCTCACGCTCCAGCCCAAGCTGCTGCGCGCGCTGCAGGAGCGCACGGTGCGCCCGGTGGGCGGGGACACGGAAATCCCCTTCGACGCGCGCATCGTCGCGGCCACCAACCGGGACTTGGAGCTGGCGGTGGAGGAGGGGCGCTTCCGCGAGGACCTCTACTACCGGCTCAACGTCATCGGCGTGGAGCTGCCGCCGCTGCGGGCGCGGGGCAACGACGTGCTGGCGCTGTCCCAGCGCTTCATCGAGCAGTTCGCCGCGCGCACCGGCAAGCGCGTGGTGGGCCTGTCCCCTGCGGCGGCGCAGCGGCTGCTGACGTACGGGTGGCCGGGCAACGTGCGCGAGCTGCAGAACTGCCTGGAGCGCGCGGTGGCGCTCACCTCCTTCGAGGAGCTCACCGTCGATGACCTGCCCGAGCGCGTGCGCAACTACAGCCAGCCCAAGGCGGTGCCGGAGAACACGGACCCGTCGGAGCTGGTGACGCTGGAGGAGGTGGAGCGGCGCTACATCCACCGCGTGATGGAGGCGGTGGGCGGCAGCCGCACGCTGGCCGCGCGCGTGCTGGGCGTGGACCGCAAGACGCTGTACCGCAAGCTGGAGCGCGACGACGAGGCGAAGAAGCCCTGACGCTTTGTGCTGCTGGGTCCGCGCCGGGCGGACGTCAGGAGCACCTCGCCAGAAGCGGCGCTCAGCCCTCTCCGGGCGCGGACTCCAGGCGCACCTCGAAGAGCTTCGGCCACAGCTTGCCCGTCATGAAGACGCGGCCCGTGCCCGGCTCCACGGCGATGCCGTTGAGCACCGCCTGGTCGTCCGAAAGCTGCGACTCCACCGCGCGCGTCAGCGCGGACGCGTCGATGACGGCCAGCACGTTGCCGGTGGCGGGGTCTATCTCCACCACTTCCGAGGTGTGCCAGACGTTGGCGTAGATGACGCCGTTGGCGCACTCCAGCTCGTTGAGCTGCTCCAGGGGCCGCCCCTCCAGCGTCACCTCCACCGTGCCCAGCGTGCGGAAGTCCTCCGGCGCGTGGAACGTCAGCGTGGAGGTGCCGTCGCTGCGCACCAGCTGCCCGTTCTGGAAGCAGAGCCCCCAGCCCTCGCCCGTGTAGCGTGTGGTGCGCTCCTGGCGCGGAGGCATGCCGCTCCACGTGTAGAGCAGCCCCTCCGTCCAGGTGAGCTGGTAGAGGCGCTCACCGTCGCTGGCCAGGCCCTCGGTGAAGCTGTTCCCGAGCGCCTCCATCCACACCGGCTGCGCGGAGTCGAAGGAGAGCTGCCGCAGCGTGCCCCGGTGGCCGGTGCTCTCGAAGAGGTGGCCCTGGTGGAAGACCAGGCCCTGCGTGAAGGCGTCCGTCGCGTGCGGGTACTCGGCGACGATGCGCGCCACCCGCCGCGTGGGCTCGGGTCCCTCCGGCACTTCCGGGACGGGCCGGAGCGCGGGGGCGCAGCTGGCGCCCAGGAGGGCGTACAGCGAGAGCATCCAGGACGACCTGCGATTGGAGGAGAACCTGTTCATGGCGCGGTCCGCGAAGGATACCGCCAACAGGCCCTGCCAGAAACCCATGACCTGCCTCCCATTCGTGCCCTACAGGAGCTGTGCTACCGATTGCACCCGCGCCGTGGAGCAGCTCATGGCCCCCCTCTTTTCCCGCGCACTGGACGCGTCCAAGGAACTTCATGCCCCATCTCATGTCATCCCTCCTCGTGCCCTTCCAGGGTGCCATCGCCCGCTGCGTCCCCCGCCGCCAGGCCCTCGTCGGCATGATGTCCTTGCTGGTGGGTTGTGGCTCGCAAGCCGTCGTGGAGCCGCCCCCGCAAGAGCCCGCCCCGTCCAGCGAGCAGGAAATCGTCAACGGTACCGACACGACGATGACCGCCAACCCCTGGCAGGTGCAGGTCTGGAACCCCATGCTCGCGAGTGCCGCGTTCGTCTGTGGCGGCACCATCCTCAACGAGCACTGGGTCCTCACCGCGCAACATTGCGTGCGCGACTCGCAACAGAACCTCATCACGCCGAGATACGTGGTGGCAGGCAACACCAGCACCATCAGCGTGGACGCACCTACGCAGGTCGTCGCGGTGGACCGGGTCTTCCCCTATCCCGGCTACGTGGGCACCTCACAGGGCAAGGACGTGGCCCTGCTGCGCCTGGCCACGCCGCTCGACCTGAGTGGTCCCTACGTCAAGGCCATCCCCCTCGCCACGGTGGTGGATGAATCCTCGCGCGTCACCGCCCCGGGTGTCGTCGCGCGCGCCACCGGCTGGGGCAGGCGCTACGTCGACGGCCCCCA
Source organism: Pyxidicoccus trucidator (assembly GCF_010894435.1). Taxonomy (NCBI): domain Bacteria; kingdom Pseudomonadati; phylum Myxococcota; class Myxococcia; order Myxococcales; family Myxococcaceae; genus Pyxidicoccus; species Pyxidicoccus trucidator. The sequence continues at coordinate 1,206,986 of NZ_JAAIXZ010000001.1, forward strand.
GGCCACCACGTTGCAGACCACGGACCTGATCCTCCAGAGCCACAGCGTGGCCCAGGCGGCCTATCCGGAATACGTCATCACCCCGGACCAGCTCGCCGCATCCGCGCTCGGCACAGGCACCTGCGATGGAGACAGCGGCGGTCCGCTCACCGTCCCCTACGGCGACACGCGCGTGCTGGCGGGCATCGTCAGCTGGGGGAGGGGCTGTGGCGACTCGCGCTACCCGAGCATGTTCGCGCGCGTGTCGCAGTTCGAGCCCTGGATCAAGTCGATGACCTGCACGCTCGCCAACGGCGTGGCGCAGCCCGACATCTCCGTGGGCCAGGGGCAGTGGACCTGCAGCTACACCCTGGAGGTGCCCGCGGGCGCCAGCGGCCTGGCATTCGAGCTGAGCGGGGGCACGGGTGACGGCGAGCTGTACGTGAAGTTCGGCTCCGAGCCGACCGCCGGCTCGTTCGACTGCAAGTCGGTCGCGGCTGGCAACCAGGAGAAGTGCCCCATCCTCAACCCGCGGGTTGGCACCTGGTACGCGAAGGTCTACGGCTACGCGGGCTCCTCGGGCATGCGCCTCAAGGGAGGGTATGCCATCCCCCTCGATTTCGGCGGCATGTGGGGCTACGTGGACGGCGGCGTGCTCGTGCCCCACCCGACGACCCACACGGACACCTGCCCCGCCGGCTACAAGCCGACACGGTTGCTGGGCTCTGACGAGTGCCCCGGCTGCGATTGGGACGTGTTCGTCTGCACCCGGCCTCGGCAGAACGGGCGCGAGCCGCTCTACGACTTCGGCGGCATGTGGGGCTACGTCAATGGCGTCGTGATGCCCAACCCCTATACGTTCGCGGCCTCATGCCCGGAGGGGTACACGGACCAGCGGGTCCTGGGGACCCTGAACGTCGATTACGAGGTGCACGCCTGCTACAAGCCCCACGTGCCCGGGACGACGCCGGACTTTCCCTTCGGCGGCATGATGGGCCAGGTGGACAGCGGCACGGTCGCGCCCAATCCCGCGACGGGCGCCGCCACGTGCCCGCCCGGCTTCGTGGTCAGGCCGGTGTCGGGGTACCCGAACGTCGATTGGTCCCTGCACTTCTGCTACCAGCCGCCAGACCGCTGGGACTTCGGCGGCATGTCGGGCTACGTGGACGGTGGCTGGCCCTCGTACAACCCGGCGACTGGCTCGGACACGTGCCCGACCGGGTACACGAAGACGCAGCTGCTGGGGACGACCGGCGTCGATTTGAAGGTGTACCTCTGCTCCCGGCCTCACCTGGCGAGCACCGAGACGTACTTCGATTTCGGCGGCATGTATGGCTACGCCAGGGGCGTCCCGGTGCCCAACCCCTATACGAACGCGGCCTCATGCCCGTACGGGTACACGGCCCGGCGGGTCCTGGGGACCCCCGGTCGCGATGCCGACCTGTACTATTGCTACCAGCGCCACATGTCCAAGTCGCCGCCGACGTACCCCTTCGGCGGCATGTGGGGCCAGGTCGACGGCGGCAGGTATGTGCCCAACCCCGCGACGGGCGGCCTCTCGTGCCCGTCCGGCTTCACGGACAAGCAGGTGCTGGGGACCGGCGGCCTCGACTACGAATTGCACTTCTGCTCGACCATGCCGTAGGCGCGGACGGCCCCGGCTCGAATCCAGGTGTCGCCTCCGCCGCGGCGAGCCCCTGGATTTTCGAGCCGGGCGCCGCTGTCCGGGCGTCTGGCTATGGACTGTCTTCTGGAGCCGCGGGGCCCGAGGTGGAAGGGCGCTGCCGCGTCATGACGGGTTGGTAGCACTCACTCCTGTATTCGATGCCGCCCGCCTCATCACAGTCCTTGATGTCAATGGACAGCTTCACCCAACAACCACCATTGACGGCGACCTGCAACTTGCCGGGACAGCGGCCGTTGCCGTCCGGGCGCCGCTGTCCTGGGAAGGGCTTCGGGGGCACGTCGACCGCGATGGCTGCCCATACGGAGCGGGTTTCCTCGGGAGCCACCGATGCCGTCAGTACCGAGTCCCCGACGGCCACGGTGCCGGCATCCTTTGACTCCTCCTGCGTCGCGAGGTGAGAGGTTTCGGTCGCGTCGAAGCGACTCACGCTCGGCAGCTCTCCAACGCTCAGCGCCAGCGCGCCTCCGAGGCCAGCAGCCGCGAGCCAGGGCCACCTCCGCGGGCGCGGTGGAGGCCGCACCGTGACGCGCTGGGGGAGGGGGAAGAGGCCCGCCGGCCGCGGCTCGTCTCCGGTGAAGAGCGGCACGTCCGCCTCACGTCCCGCGTTGCGCGCCGCCTGCTCCAGGGCTTCGGCCACCTCCCGCGCGCTGCCTCGCGCCTCGGGGTGGGGCGAGAGCATCCGGGCCACCAGCGCGCTCAGCTCCGGAGTGCAGCGGGGGTTGATGATTCGCGCCGTCCAGTGCGCCAGCGCCTTGGGGCGCCACAGCCAGGCATCGCCATCCTTCGGGTGGGCCGACGGCGGGTACTTCGCGATGATGAGGCGATAGGCCGTGACGCCCAGGGCAAAGACGTCATCGGCGGGCTCCGGGGCATAGGCGACGGGAGGCCTTCGGGTGCGGAGGAGAAAGCGCCACGCCTCGGGCGGGCGGTAGGCCGAGGTGCCGGGAGGAAAGGTCTGCCAGGTGAGTGTAGAGGCCCCCACGTAGTGTCCGGAGCCGAAGTCCAGGAGGAACGGCTCACCGTCCGCGCCACGGACGCGGACGTTGTCCCCCTTCACATCCCGATGGAGCCCGCCGGCCGCATGGGTGGCTTCCAGGGCTCGGGCCAGCCGGGCCAGCAGTTGGAGCACCTGCCGTGACGACGGGCGCCGGGCCTGGGCCCACTCGTAGAGCGGCGTGCCCTCCACCCAGTCCATGACGAGCCACGCGAAGGAGAGGCCCTCCCGAGGCTGCCAGTTGCCACTGTCCAGCATGCGGGGGACGGCGGGGTGGCGGATGCGCGAGAGCAGCTCGGCCTCGCGCGCGAAGCGTGCATCCGCGGGGTACAGGGCCAGCTTGAGGGCCACGGGGTCCGCACCTTGCTGCTCAGCGGACACGGCGCGGTAGACGACGCCATAGGAACCCCGGCCGCGCTGCTCCAGCAGCAGCCACGGGCCGATTCTCGCCCCAGGGAGCAGGCTTGCCGGATTGACGACGTCAGGCTCCATGAAGCACCCCGTGAGGCGGTCCGCACCGCGCACGCGGAGACTACTCGCGAGGTAGTTGGGCTCCAACGCCATCCGGCAGACGGGCGGTGGGGCCTGCCTGTGTCCCTGCCGCTGCTCGGGCATGCCAACCCGTGGGCGCTGCTCCTCGCGAAGGACGCGGTGGACGGCGTCGCGGCTCGAAGGGACTCATCAGCGCAGCGGCGGGACGAGGGACTCCACCGCGTCGCAGAGTTCCTCCATGGCGAACGGCTTGTTGAGCACGCGCGCGGCGCCCAGCCGCGCCGCCTCCTCGTGGAGCTGCGCATCGCCGAAGGCGGTGATGAGGATGAAGGGCGTGTTCCATCCATCGCGCCGCAGCCGGGCAAGCACCTCCAGGCCGGAGAAGCCAGGCATGCGCACGTCGGTGACGATGAGGTCCGGCACCTGTGTCTCGGACGCGCGCAGGCCGTCGACGATGGCGCGCACCAATTGGGGCCCGTCGGGCGCCTCCACCACGTCATAGCCCCGGCGCTTGAGTGCTCGCCGCAGCAGCGTGCGCATCTCCTCCTGGTCCTCCGCCACCAGCACGCGCGGCGCGCTCCGGCGGGTGACGCCATCCCGGGCCGAGTGCGGCCACTGCCGCGCATCCGCCTGTGCTCCCGCGCTCTCATCCGGCCCCATCATTGTCGGCTCCCGTGTCTTGGTGTGGTGGGCTCGCCCGTCACCCGCGTTCCTCCCACATGGGGAGCCGGGGCGCGGACAGGCGCGCCGGCAGAGAGCATCCTCCGTGCCACGCACGCCCCAGGCGCACGAGGTGCTTCCCTGCCTGCCGGGCATGTCATGCGCGCGGCGCCACGCGCCCCCTCCTTATAGTGAGCGACGGCGCCTGGCGGACTTCCGCCTCGAGGCTCCGACTCCCGCGTCCCGCCTGGGGCGCCCTGCCCCGCGGAGAAATGCCCCGGCTGGGGCACTTTGCCCCGCCCCAATTGGGGCAACCCGACACGGAAAGCCCCTGTCCCCAGGGGAGACGCCCCGTGAAGGGCGTTGGCCCACGGCCTGCAATGTCACCCGGCATCGGTTCGGGCACGGGGCCTCGCACGATGGGCCCCAGGCACTGATTGACCACCGTGGGAGTCGGGGGACGCCCACGGAAGGACATCACGCCACACCCCTCCAAGGTGGGACGCGCCGTGCGTCGCCCCGCGCCTGAACCGACCCTTTCACCCCTATCCCGCCGGAGCACCTCCGGCAGCTCCAAGGAGAACGACCATGACCTGCTCGCTCCCTTCCCGCCGCTTCCTCAGCGCCCTCGCCCTCCTTCCCGCCGCCACGCTTGGCGCCTGCGGAGGACAGGCCCTGAGCTCCCAGTCCGCCACCCCGCCTCCCGCGCTCTCCGCACCGGCGCCTGTCGAGAAGGCCGCCGCACCCGTGGCGCCCACCGTGCCCGTGCAGCAGGCGCTCTACAGCCCCGCGGCGTCCGGCGCACCGGGCACGCTCACCTCGCTGGCGCCACTGGTGGACTCGGTGAAGGGCGCGGTGGTCAACGTGGAGGTGACGGCGCGGCCCCGGCGTGTGTCCGGCATGCGAGGCCTGCCGCCGGGCATCGCGGAGCGCTTCGGCATGCCGCCCGGCATGGGGGGCTTCGAGGGACAGTCGCCCGCGCGCCAGGGCGCGGGCTCCGGCTTCATCGTCGACCCGGCCGGCACCGTGCTCACCAACAACCACGTGGTGCAGGACGCGGACGTGGTGCGCGTGAAGCTGGACGACGGCCGCGCCTTCGACGCGGAGGTGCTGGGAAGAGACCCGCTCACCGACGTGGCCCTGCTCAAGATGAAGGGCGCGCCGGGCAACCTGCCCTCCGTGCCGCTGGGTGACTCGGACGCGCTGCGCGTGGGTGACGCGGTGATGGCCATCGGCAACCCGTTCGGCCTCGCGTCCAGCGTGAGCGCCGGCATCCTCTCCGCGCGGGCCCGCGACATCCACGCGGGGCCCTATGACGAGTTCCTCCAGACGGACGCCGCCATCAACCCCGGCAACTCCGGCGGCCCGCTCTTCAACATGAAGGGCGAGGTGGTGGGCATGAACACGGCCATCATCGGCGGCGCCACCGGCATCGGCTTCGCGGTGCCCAGCAACCTCATCCGCAACCTCCTGTCGCAGCTCCAGGAGACGGGCGTGGTGCGGCGCGGCTGGCTGGGTCTGTCGGTGCAGGACCTGACGCCGGAAATCGCGCGCGCCCTGGGCGTGCAGGCGGCGAAGGGCGCGGTGGTGGCGGGCCTCAGCCCCAACGGGCCAGCGGCCCGTGGGGGCCTGCGCGAGGAGGACATCATCACCTCCGTGGAGGGCAAGGCGGTGGACTCGGCCGGCACCCTCACCCGCACCGTGGCGCTGCTCAAGCCGGACAGCAAGGTGAAGGTGGAGGTGCTGCGCGGCGGCAAGCCGCAGGCGCTGGACGTGACGCTGGGCACGCGTCCCGCCATGGAGGGCGAGGAGGAGGTGGCCCCGCGCAACGCTCCCGCCACCTCGTCGCGGCGCATCGGCGTGCAGCTGTCGGCCACGCAGGACGGCGTGCAGGTGATGGGCGTGGAGCCCGGCAGCCCCGCCGAGCGCGCGGGCCTGGTGCCCGGCATGGTGCTCGTCCAGATGGGCAACCAGAAAATCTCCAGCCCCGAGGACGTGTCGCGCGCCCTCAACGCCGCGAAGCCCGGTGACGCGCTGCTGCTGCGCGTGCGCGCTCCCAACTCGGACACCACCCTGCTGCGCGCGGTGGAAGTGCCCGAGCGCTGAACCCTCCCAGATAATCTCCCAGGCCCGAATCCATGGAGGCCTGGGAGACGAGGCGCCTGGGCACATATGGGTGTCTCGGCTCCTCGAGGCTCTCGAGGGAGACCAGGGCTCCGACAGGTACGTTCCGAGCAGCCACTCCATGCCGCCCGCTGAAGAACACCAGCGGGCGGCATTCGTGTGCCTACAACCTGCCCGCCTGGAGAAAGAACAATCCATGCCGATTGGGAGGTGGTGTTACCGAGCTGCCGGTGGAGCGGACCGGTCAGGATTTCCGGCCACGCTCGACGGTCCGCCAGCAACTGAAGGGACGAGGCGAGAGCAACTGATTTTTCCGCGCCCCTTCAGTGTCTCTCTCCGAAAGGGTTGTAGAAGTCCACCACGTCCCCCGTCGTCACATCACGGTACTCCCAATCGGTGCCCTTCTGTCTGGCTCGGGCGACTCGAATCCATGCGGAGTACTCACGGCACTTGAAGGAAACTCCGCCGAACGCCGGTCCGAACCAAAATTCCACCCGAGTGCCTCCCTCGCCCTCCGGGAAGGCCTTCACGGCTTGAAACACCGTGGCCCCTACGACATCCCGCGTTCGATACTCCTCCACGAACGCCTGAGCGGCGCGGTTGAGACCGCGCTCTCGTGCAAACTCCTCGACCCCGGAGAACTGGATATAGATGAAGCTGCGGCAGTCCTCCGCCGGCTTCTCCCAATAGTCCGAGACGATGACAAACGTGCTGGACTCGGGATGGAGCTTGTATTGGATGAGCAGGCACTCCATGAGGTGACCCAGTTGCTCATCATCTATCTCAATGCTCTTGCCACTCATTCTAGGGGCCCTCGTAGATGATGTGTGTCATTTCCCGGAACTGCTCGTGATTCCGGTCCAGGAGCCTCCCATCAATGCCCAGGTCGTTTCCAGCCGCATCCTTCCATCTGAAGTACCCGTTGCGCTGCCGACCCCGAGGACGTGTCGCGCGCCCTCAACGCCGCGAAGCCCGGTGAGGCGCTGCTGCTGCGCGTGCGCGCTCCCAACTCGGACACCACCCTGCTGCGCGCGGTCGAAGTGCCCGAGCGATGAGGTCTCGCGACACCCGCTCAGGCCTCATGTGAATCGTTGATCTGGGGGACAGGTGCGAACGAAAATCCCGGGCTCACCCGTGAGTTGGAGTCCCCATGTCCCCCCGCCTCGCCCCGCTGCTCGCGCTCCTCGTGCTGTCCGCCGGCCTGTCCTCCTGCACCGAGGAGGACGTCTGTTCCAGCATCTCCACCTGCGGGGGCTGCGCGAGCGAATACATCTCCAGCGCCTGCAAGTGGTGCCCCTCCGACAACACCTGCTCCGCCTACGGGGACGAGAGCTCGTGCTCCTACTCGGAGCTGGCGGATGACGCCTCCGAGTGCAGCGCTCCGTCGGGAGGCGCCTGCAGCGGCGCGTACTCCGGACCGACGGCGGACCCGCAGTCCGCCCCCTTCTGCCAGGCCGCCTGGAACTACGGCTGCCAGGGCCGCACGCAGGAGCGCAACGACAACTGCCGGGTGTACGCGCAGCTCCGCTCGGACAACCCGGGCCTCCCTGCCTGCCCCTACTGCCCCTGAGTCGTCGCCCGCGACTCGCGTTCAAGGACGTCCGCTCAAACCTTGGACAAGCAGAAAGGGCTCCAAGCCCGGGACCCGCAGCGGTGGCGGACGACCCAGCGGGTCATGGCGCGTCCGTCCGCCCGATTCTGAAACGGGGGGACACCTGACGTAGAGTGCCGCCCGTGCCCCGCTGCCAGACATGCGGGCGGCGCTGGGAAGGCTCCCACGCGCCGTGTCCGCCGAGCCCGCCCCCTCCCGGGGGAGGCCCCGAGTCGTCCGCCGAGCCCTCCACCCTGCCCGCCGTTCCGGGCTACCAGGTGGAGCGGGTGGTGGCGCACGGGGGCTTTGGCGTGCTGCTGGGCGCGTGGCGCGCGTCGGATGGCAAGCGGGTGGCCATCAAAGTGGCGCGCAGCGGCAACGTGCTGGGCCGCGCGCAGCTCGCCCGCGAGTCGGAGGCCCTCCGTGTCCTGGGCCCGCCCACCGTGCCCGCCCTCTACGAAGCCGGCACGCTGGCGAGCGGCGCGCGCTTCCTCGCGATGGAGTACGTGCCGCTGCCCACGCTGGCGGACCGCCTCGCGCGCGCCGCGGGGCCGCTGCCCGCCGTCGAGCTGGCCACGCGCGCCCTGGCGGCGGTGGACACGGTGGCCGAGGTCCACGCGCGCGGGCTCGCCCACTGTGACTTGAAGCCGGAGCACCTCTTCCTGGACGAGGTGGCCGGCCGCATGCGCGTCTTCGACTTCGGCCTCGTCCGCGGCACCTCCACGGAGAGCGTGGTGCTGCCCGTGGGCGCCACGCCCAGCGACTCCTCCAGCTTCGCCGGCACCGCGGAGTACATGGCGCCCGAGCAGTGCGCAGGCAACCTGGACGTGGACGCGCGCACCGACGTGTACGCGCTGGGCGTGCTCCTCTACGAGCTGCTCACCGGCCGGCCGCCCTTCTTCGGCGCCACGCCGGACGTGCTCCAGGCCCACCTGTCGCTGCGGCCTCCGCCTCCCTCGGACTTCGCGCAGGTGTCGCCCGCGGTGGAAGAGGTGGTGCTGCGCTGCCTCGCCAAGGAGCGCGCCCGCCGCCCGGAGGACGCCGCCGCGCTGGCCACCCTGCTGCGCGCGGCCTTCGAGCACGCCCAGCGTCCCTCGGAGACGTCCGCGCAGCGCCCGGTGTCCCCCGGCGAGCCGCGCCCCGCCCAGGTGCGCCGCTCCGTCGCCGTCCTCTTCCTCACCTCGCGCGCCAACCCCGTGTCGCTGCAGAAGGCCCTGGGCTCCTACGGCGGCCACATGGCCTTCACCGACGGGCCGCGCATCGCCGCCGTGTTCGACCCGGACGTGGGGGAGAACCCCGTGCGCCGCGCCATGCGCGCCGCGGAGGGACTGGCCGAGCGCGGACTCGCCCCCGGCGCGCTGGTGGACGTGTCCGCCGTCACCGTGCAGCGCCGCCCCACCGGCTCGCCGCGCTACCTGGGCGCCATCTTCTCGCGCGACGACCACTACCCCACCGGGCCGGACGCGCACGGGCTCCTGCTGTCCCCCGCCGCCGCGGAGGCCGTGCCGGAGGTGCCCTGCATGGAGGTGCCGGGCCTGCGCGGCCTCCTGCGTCCCGCGCCTCCGGGCGCCGCGCCCCGTCCGGACATCACCGTCCTCCAGCTCGGCAGCGAGGTGCTGGTGGGCCGCGAGGCGGAGCTGGCCTCGCTGATGGAGAGCGCACGCTCGGCGGTGGGCGAGGCGGCCCCCACCCTCGTCACGGTGCTGAGCGAGCGCGGCCACGGCAAGAGCCACCTCGCCGCCACGCTGGGCCGCCGACTCCAGGCGCTGCTGCCGCACACGCGGGTGTACGCCACGCGCTCGCGCGAGCCGGTGCAGGGCGACCCGGACGGCACCCTGCGCACGCTGCTGCGCTGCGCCCTCAACGCCTTCGAGCACGACGACACGGACACGGAGGAGCAGGGCCGCGCCGCCATCCACCACCGGCTGGGCCCCACGCTGGGCTCGGAGCTGTGGCCGGGCGTGGCCGCCACGCTGGGCTGGTACGCGCCTGGCGGGCCGGAGCTGCAGAGCTGGGCCGCGGCCCCCGGCGCGCTGCGCTCGCTGGCCATGCGCGCCGCCGGGGAGCTGCTGGCCGCCAACGCCCGCGAGCGCCCGCTGTGCCTCATCATCGACGACGCGCACTTCGCCGAGGAGACGGCGCTGGACGCGCTGGAGTACGCCTGCCTCGCCGAGGCCAGCGTCCCGCTGTGGGTGTGCGTGCTGGCGCGCCCGGGCTTCGAGCGCAGCCGCCCCACGTGGGGCACCCGCGCGGCCCGGCAGGCCCGACTGTCACTGCCCCCGCTGCCCGCCAGCCAGGCCCAGCAGCTGTGCCGCATGCTGCTCAAGCCGGTGGAGAACGTCCCCGCGCAGGCGGTGGAGCGGATTGTCGAGCGCGCCCAGCACGTGCCCCTCTACGTGGTGGAGCTGGTGCGCGGCCTCAAGCGCCAGGGGCTGGTGCGCCAGCGCGCGCCGGGCGGAAGCTGGTACCTCGTCACCGACGGCCTGGAGAAGGTGCCGGACCTGCGCCTCGTGGAGTGGCTGGCGGACCGCGAGCTGGGCGCGCTGCCCCCGTCGCTGGCGGCGCACGCGCGGCTGTGCGCGCTGCTGGGCACGGACTTCACCGCCGCCACCGCCGAGGGCGTGGTGCGGGAGCTGGAGCGCGACGGCGCCGCCGGAGGCTTCCCCCTGGATGCGGGCCACGCCACCCGGCGGCTGCTGGACTCGGGCCTGCTGGTGGCGCACCGCCAGGAGGGGCTGAGCTTCCGCAACGAGTTGCTCCGTGAGGCCGTGGCCGCCACCCTGCCCGCCGCCGAGCGCCTGCGCATCCACCACGCCGCGTACCGCTACTACCTGGGCGCCGCGGGCTCCAGCGAGCGCCAGCGCCTGGCCCGGCTCGCGCTGCACGCCGCCGCCGCCGGCCTGCGCGACGAGGCCGCCGCGCTCTCCATCGACCTGGCCGAGTCCGCGCGAGGCCGCCATGCCTTCCTCGACGCGGAGGCCATGTACACCCGCGCGCTGGAGCTGCTGGAGACGTCGGACGAGCTGCGCTGCCTCACCGCGCTGCGCGGCCGGGGCCTGATGCGCATCCGCATCGGCCGGTATGACGACTCGCTGGCGGACTTCGCCGCCGCGCGCGAGCGGGCCCGCCGCCTGGAGGACACGCGCACCGAGGTGGAGCTGCTGCTGGACGAGGCCATGGCGCTGGACTGGGTGAACGACTACGCGCTCAGCGAGGCCCGCGCGCTGGACGCCCAGGGCCTGGCGTCCCGCGTGGAGTCACCGTACGTGCAGGCCCGGCTGCTGCTCGCGCTGGGCCGCGCCCAGTTCCGCAAGGGCGAGTGGCAGGAGGCGCGCATGCCCCTGGAGGCCGCCGCCGAGCGCGCCCGCCGCCTGGGCGACGCGGGCTACGAGACGCAGGTGGTGGCGCAGCTGCTGCTCGCCGTCATCCTCCCCAACCTGGGCGACATCAACGAGACGGACCGCGTGCTCGCGGAGGTCATCGAGGCCTGCACCGAGCGTGGAGACCGCTTCCACCTGGGCAGCGCCATCAACAACCGCCGCAACCTCTGGGTGGCACGCAAGGACCTGGCCAACGCACTGAGGGACCAGGAGCGCTTCATGCACCTGGGCCGCGAGCTGGGCATGGTGGGCTGGGAGTACTTCGCCGAGCACAACCTGGGCGAGCTGCACTACCAGGCGGGAGACGTGGAGGCGGCCACCCCGCACATCGCCCGCGCCATTGCGCTGGAGCGCCGGCACCCGGAGGTGGCACCCCGCCCGTGGGCGCTGCTGCTGCAGGCGCGCGCCATGGCCTGGACGGGCCGGCACCAGCGCGGGCGGGAGCTGCTGGCGCAGGTGCGGCAGGTGCTGGCGGACGGGCGGCACGGCGTGGACCTGAGCCCCTCGGAGGAAGTGCTCTTCGCCATGGTGGAGCTGGCCACGCGCGACGCCTCGGCCGAGGCCTGGCACGCGCTGAGGGAGCGCTCCTCCCAGGTGTCCGTGGAGCAGGAGCCCCTGGAGGTGCTGGAGATGATGGGGCTGGCGGCGCTGCGCCGGGGCGACCCCGAGGAGGCCGCCCGCGTGCTTCACGAGGCGCTGGAGCGCGCCCTCCATGTGCCCAACCTCATGGAGGGCCGCATCCGCCGCTCGCTGGAGCGCGTAAGAGACGTCACCCCTGCTGCATGAGCCCCAGCGCCATCAGCGCGGCGATGAGGACTCCTGTCAGTGACTCGCCGGCGATGGCGCCCGCGCCCAGGGTGGAGACATTCGCGTCCACCGCCTGGGGCCAGCGGCGGCGCGCCAGCGCCACGCCCACGGCGCCCAGGCAGATGCTCACCGAGAAGAAGGCCGGGAGGATGAAGCCGATGCCCATGGCCACCGGCAGCGGCAGCCACTTCGCGGCCGGGCCCCGCGCCGCCAGCGTCAGCAGCGCGCCCACCCCGGCGGCCACGCTCGCGGCCAGCGCCGCGTGGGGCGGCAGTCCCTCGAAGCCGCGGACGGCCAGCTCCGCCACCGCGCGGAACTGGTGCGCGAAGGGCGCGGGCAGCGCCTCCGAGCCCACGCCATACGCCTTCGACAGCAGCAGGTAGGCCGGCACGCCCACCACCGCGCCCGCCAGCACGCCAATCAGCTGCGCGGTGAGCTGCCGGCGCGGCGTGGCGCCCAGCAGGTGCCCCGCCTTGAGCGACCACATGCTGACGCCCGTCTGCGCCGCCGCGCCGGACACCACCGCGCCCGCCGCCACGTTGGGGCCCATGGCCCCGGGCAGCAGCGCACCGAAGATGACCTGCGTAATCTGCCCCGTCTGGGACACGGGAGACACGTCCGCCTGCCCCGCGCCCCGCGCGCACACCGCGCACAGCGGCAGCACCAGCACCAGCGCCAGCAGCATGTACGGCACGCTCAGCCCGAAGAGGGTGGCGCCCAGCACCACCGCCAGCACGCACGCCGCCAGCCCCGCGCCCATGGCCCAGCGAGGCAGGCCCTCACCCTGGCGCAGCGCCCCCAAATCCCTCGCGGCCCGCGTGAAGTCGCGCGCCTGCGCCAGCAGCGACGCCAGGGCCGAGCCCACCAGCAGCCCCACGCCCGGCCAGGTGAGCCACGCGCCAACGTCGCCCACGCCCTCCAGCGACGCCCCGAGCACGCCCCACCCCACCACCGCGCCGGCCAGCATGCTCAGCCCCAGGCGCAGGCCCGTCATCATTCCAATCGCCAGCAGCATGGGGCTCCAGCCGATGCCCCACGTCAGGCTGGCGACCGGCACACCGCCCAGGGAGCCCGGCAGCGCCGTCATCCCCGGCAGCCACTTGAAGCCGTCCCTCAGCGCGGTGATGGCCACGGACACGCCCGCGGCCCCCGCCACCAACCACCCGCGCCCGGTGCGCTGCTGCTCGGGCTGCGCGTGCATGGCGGTAATCAGCTCCGCGGTGGCGATGCCGGTGGGAAATGGCAGGGCCTCCTCCGCCACCAGTCGCTTCCGCAAGAGGTAGGCGGCCAGCACGCCCAGCGCGCCGAGCGCCACGCTCCAGGCGGCCACGCCCCAGCCGGGCACGGAGATGCCCAGCAGCGTCAGCGCGGGCAGCGCACCCAGCAGGCCCGCGGCCGCGGGCATCGCCCCCACCGAGGACGCGGCCGTCTGGGTGATGTTGTTCTCCAGCGGCGTGTACGGCGAGCCCCTGCGGCGCGACACCGTCGCCAGCGTGCTGAAGCCCAGCACCGCCGAGGTGAGGGCACCGCTCTCCCACCAGCCCGTCTTCAGCCCCATGTACACATTGGTGACGGCCAGCAGCCCGCCGATGAGCAGGCCCACCGCCAGCGCGCGCGCCGTCAGCTCGCGGGGGGCCTCGGGGGCCAGGGCCACCGGAGCCAGCCGCGGCTGGCCTTCGGGAAGCGCGCGCTCGGGAGTCGGGAGGCCGGAGGCCGGGGGGCTCGCGGGAGGGCTCATCGCCCCGCCTCGGCGGAGCGGCCCACCAGCTCACGCAGCTGGGTGAGGTCCAGCGGCTTGGAAATCTTGAGGTTGGGGACGTCGCGCAGGAAGGACACCGTGCGCGGCGTGAAGGCACCACCCGTCATGAACACCATGCGTCCAGCCTGCTCCGGGGCGCAGCGGCCCAGCTCGTTGTACAGGTCCATGCCCGTCATCCCGGGCATCATCACATCACACAGGATGAGGTCGAAGCGCACGCCCTCGCTCACCCGCCGCAGCGCGGCCTGGGCGCTGTTCGCCGTCTCCACCTCGTGGTCCGCCGCCAGCGAGCGCTGCAGGGCCAGCGTCACGTTCGGCTCGTCGTCCACCACCAGCACGCGCGCCCGCGCGTTGGACTGCGCGACGGTTGCCAGGCGCGGCAGCACCTCCAGCTCGCGCGTGGCGGCGCGCAGCACCACGCGGAACGTGCTGCCCCGGTTGGGCTCGCTCTCCGCCTGGATGGAGCCTCCCATCGACTCGATGATGCCGTGGCAGATGGACAGCCCCAGCCCCGTGCCCACCCCCACCGGCTTGGTGGTGAAGAACGGGTCGAAGATGCGGTCCAGCACCTCCGGCGTCATCCCCATGCCGGTGTCGCGCACCTCCACGACGACGCGGCCCCGCTCGCCCGCGCGGATGACCACGCGGATTTCGTGCTCGCTGGCCTGCGGGCCGTCCTCGGGAATCGCCTGCGCCGCGTTGAGCAGCAGGTTGAGGAACACCTGGCACAGCCGGGACTCGCTCGCCTCCACCGGGGCCACCGGCTCGAACTCCGTCACCAGCCGCGCGCGGTGGCGGATGACGTTGTCCGCCATCTTGCACGCCAGCTCCACCGCCCGGCGTACGTCCACCGGCATCAGCCGCGTCTCCTGCTCGCCGCGCGCGAAGACCTTCAAGTCCCGCACGATGGTGGCGATGCGCTCGGCGCCCTCCGTCGTCTCGCGCACCAGCTGCTGGAGCGACGCCACGGGGGCCGCGGGCGCCTGGCTCTCCAGCCGCTCCAGCCCCTCGCGGATGAGGTGCAGGTTGACGAGCATGTAGGCCAGCGGGTTGTTGATTTCGTGCGCCACGCCCGCGCCCAGCGTGCCCACCGACGCCAGCCGGTCCGCCACCACCAGGTGCGCCTGCAGCTGCTTGCGCTCCGTGGTGTCGCGCTGAACCATGATGTTGGCGATGGCGCGCCCCTCGCTGTCGCGCAGCGGCACCACCACGGACTCGCACCAGCACATGGTGCCGTCCTTGCGGCGGAACTCCAGCTCCCCGGACCAGCGCCCCTGCTTCTCCAGCGCGGTGAGCACCTGGGCCGTCGTCCTGTCGGGCTCCTCCGGGCGCAGCACGCTGAACAGCGTCTGTCCCAGCGCCTCCGCCTTGTTGCGGCCGAACATGCGCTCGGCGCTGGTGTTCCAGTCGATGATGCCGCCGCCCAGGTCGGTAATCACCACGCCGTCGTAGATGCTCTCGAAGATGAGCGACTGACGCTGCAGCTCCTGCTCGGCCTGCTTGCGCGCGGTGATGTCCATCACCGTGCCCGTCACCCGCGCCGGCGTGCCGGACGCGTCGCACAGCACGTCGCCCTTGCACGAAATCCAGCGCCAGCCGCTGCCCTGCGGCTCGATGCGGTACTCCACGTCCACCTGCGTCTTCTTCTCCAGCGCGGCGCGCAGCACCTCGCGCACGCGGGGCAGGTCCGCCGGGTGCACCACCTCGTCCAGGTCCATGGCCCGGCCGGACAGCTTGCCCACCGCCAGCCCCAGCAGCCGGTCCACCTGCTCGCTCCACGTCACCAGGCCGCTCAGCGCATTCCAGTCCCAGATGCCCACGCGCGCGGCGGACAGCGCCTGGCGCAGCTGCTCCTCGCGCTGCTCCAGCACCTCGCGCTTGGAGAAGCGGAACACGGTGACGGTGCCAATCTGCAGCCTGTCACCCTCCTGCAGCTCCGCGGTGGTGACGGGCACGCCGTTGAGCAGCGTGCCGTTGGTGGACTCGAGGTCCGTCACATGACAGCCGCCGTCGTCGGTGCGGATGATGCGTGCGTGCTTTCGCGACACGCCGTGGTCGTCGATGCGCACCGTGGCCTCGGAGCCCCGGCCGATGACGTGCTCCCCTGGCTCCAGGCGGTAGGCCTTGCCGATGGCCGCCGGTGTCGTGGTGCTGATGAGGATGAGACAGGCACCGGTTGAAGACGGCGGAGCCAACGCGAGGCCCGCGCACGTCGTGAGGTCGTCCAGCGTCGTCATGTCGATGCCCCCCGGCGCCCACATGCGGACCCGCCCGACCCACCCAGCCCCTGTCACCGCGTGTAGCGCCACGTCCCGGAATCCAGCAGCCCCGGCACTGGCCGTCCAATCCCCCGGGGTGTGGTGGGAACCCCGAGCATATGCCAGCCGACACCCGGCGTGCCCCGCGGGCTCCCAGCTGACGAATGGTGAACGCACGGCTGGAGATGGCGCGACGCGGCGAGCCCCCGAGGCCCGGGCCGTGCAGCGATGACCTGGGCAAGGGTGGTAGAGTCGTCCACCCATGGCGGCGGACTCCGAGAGCACCTTCCGCATCCAGGCCCGGTCGGACCTCGGTGCCTTCGCGCGAGAGCGTGACACTGCGAAGGCCGAGCGGGGACCTGGCACGCTGGCCGGTGAGTACGTCCTCAAGGCCCTGCTGGCCTCGGGAGGCCATGGCAGTGTGTACGAGGCCGAACACCGGATTCTCGGCCGTCGGGCCGCGGTGAAGGTGCTGCACCCGCACCTGGCGGACCAGGGGGAGATGCTCAAGCGCTTCGTGCGCGAGGCGCGGGTGGTGAACCAAATCCACCACCCCAACATCGTCGACGTCTACGACTTCGGGCTGATGCCGGACGGTAGCCCCTACTACGTCATGGAGCTGCTGACCGGGCGCACGCTGAGCCAGGTCGTCCAGGAGCGAGGCAGGCTGTCCGCGTCCCGCGCGCTGGCGTACCTGGAGCCGGTGTGCGCGGCGCTGGACGCGGCCCACAAGGCGGGCGTCGTCCACCGTGACTTGAAGGCCAGCAACGTCCTCGTCATGGAGGAGGGAGAGCGGCCTCGGGTGAAGCTGCTCGACTTCGGCATCGCCAAGCTGCTGCACGCGGAGCCCGCGCAGGAGGGGCTCACCATCGCCGGCCAGCGGCTGGGCACCGCGCACGCCATGGCGCCCGAGCAGTTCCGCGGCGGCCCCATCGGCCCGCACACGGACATCTACGCGCTGGGCGTGCTGCTGCACCAATTGCTCACCGGCCGCTATCCCTTCCAGTGCGAGGACCGGATGGAATTGGAGCGGCTGCACCTGGAGGCCCCCGCGCCCCGGCCCAGCGCCATTGCGCCCGTGTCCCCGGCCGTGGACGCGGTGGTGCTGCGCTGCCTGGAGAAGGACGGCAGCCGGCGCTACGGCAGCGTGGGCGTCTGCCTCGCCGCCCTCAGCGAGGCCGCCGAGGAGCCCGTGCAGCCCGCCCGCCGCACCCGGCTCGCGCTCGCCGTCCACTGCGAGGTGGTGCTGGCCTCGGCGGCCCAGGACGACGACGCCGTCTACGCCGTGCTGGCGGACGTGCTGGACGGGCTGGAGCAGGGGCTGCGTGGCGGCGGCTTCCTCCTCGCGCTCCAGTCCGGCACCACGCTGCTCGCCATCCGCCCGCTGGAGAATGGCGCGCCCAGCCCGGAGCGCACCGCGTACCTGCGCGAGGCGGAGAACTCCCTGCGCATCCTCCAGGGCGGCGCCCAGAAGCTGGCCGACCCGGTGAATGCCCACGTCCACCTGTGCATGCACCTGGGCCAGGCCGAGACGCGCGGCGACTCGGGCGAGTCCGAGGTGGTGGGCGGCCCCGTCACCGACGTCGGCGCCTGGAGGCTGCGCGCCGCGGATGGCTTTGCCCTCACCCCCGCCGCTTCCCTGGCGCTGGAATTTCCAGAACCTGAGTAACACCCTGGAATACGTGTGAGACGTTGAACCCTGGGCAACAGGGTGGCTCCGCGTCTGACACCACACACACCGGGTGTCTGCGTTTGGACCCAGGCGGCAATATTTCGCTCTGGTCGCATTTCATCGCACCGACCTGCCCCTTCACACTTCCCTCACCTGTCAGGGACAGCGGTTTTCTTTCCCCACGCTGGAACTGATGGGCGCCACGGCGTCCGGCCCCACCGGACGCCTCAAGCGGGGGGAAGTCATGCGCATCACGCCAGCCGAGCAGTCTGGAAGTGTCCGCGGTGTCTGCACTCAATGGAGCCGGAGCAGGTGGCTCGCCTGGGGATTCCTGGGACTGACGCTGGGGCTGGGGGGCGGGGCATGCGGACCGGCGGGGGGGCCGGGAACGGAGGAGGCGGAGCTGGGCGTGGTGTGGGGGGAGGAGGAGACAGACAATGGCCTGTCTACGAATGGCCTGTCCACCAATGGCCTGTCCACCAATGGCTTGTCCACGAATGGCCTGTCCACCAATGGCTTGTCCACGAATGGCTTCTCCACGTGGTTCAACCAGAACATCACCAACGCGGCGGCGGTGATGAAGTACGTGGTGAAGTGCGCGGTGCCGGCGGGGCAGACGCGCACCTTCACCAACCCGGTGACGGGGGTGACGTACACCTGGGCGGGCAGCCTGGGACTGGCGCCGGCCTGGTCCTCGGGCTCGACGGCGACGGAGCTGGAGCAGGAGGTGGTGTCCGCCTGCCTGGCGGCGCACACCAACAAGTACGGCATCAACATCCCCATCTCCGTGCTGGGCCGCACCGCGCAGGGCAATGTCATCCCCTACACGACCTCGGAGCTGTCGAAGTTCAACGAGAAGGAGGCCTGCTTCTTCGGCAACCTCTTCAACGGCGCCGGCATCTACGCGGCCAATGACCAGGGCTACCTGAACTCTAGCGAGAGCACCTCGCGCGCCTGCGGCCTGTCCTCCAGCGCGACGTCCTCCGAGTGCCCGCCCATCGTCCACATGGGCATGTGCTCGGACCTGTGCGAGCTCGCCGGCACCAGCTCCGACCCGAAGCCGTACTACCTGCGGTGCACGTACAACGGGAAGCACTACCGGCCCATCGTCACGCGCATCCGCTCGCAGGAAATCTACCAGTGTGGCGACGGCGTGTGTCAGTTCACCGAGCGCTGCGGCACCGGCACCGCCTACAACAGCTGCAGGGCTGACTGCGGGACCTGCCCGTAGCACCTGGGGACGGGCGCGGCACGCCTCATGAGGCCGCGCGGGCCCGGTTGCTGGACCTGGGGAGCGCGCCCCAGGAGCCCGTCGGGGCGCCCTCCCGACGGTGTCGCACACGCGGCGGAGATTGCCGCCCCGGTGCCCTCCCGCGCCACCCGGCGGGCCCGGCGCCCGCCGTGCTGGCGTGCCGCGAGTGCGAACCCAGGAGGTTCTGCTAGAGTGAGGCAATTCCCAAGGTTGTCTGCCGAAGACCTCCGGCGCCGGGGGCCGAATGAACGGTCAACACTTCCTGAATGCACCCGAGGGCACCGACATCGCCGGCTTCGCGGTGGATGGGCTCGTGGGCACGGGCGGGTATGGCGTGGTGTACCGGGCCACGCGGGGTGGCGCGGTGGTGGCCCTCAAGCTCCAGCCGCTGGAGTCCCTGGGGAAGTGGGCGGAGCGGGAGGTCTCCATCCTGCTCCGGCTCACGCATCGCAACGTGGTGGGCTTTCGCGGGTGCGGCCTGTACCCCGAGCAGTCGCCACGCTGGTTCTACCTGGCCATGGAGTACGTGCATGGCCGCACGCTGTCGCGGTGGGTGGACGAGGAGAACCCGAGCGCACGGCGGGCGGCGGAGCTGCTGCGCGGGCTGGCACGCGGACTGGAGGCGACGCACGCGGCGCAGGTGCTGCACCGGGACATCAAGGAGTCCAACGTGGTGGTGCGGGAGGAGGACGGCGAGCCCGTGCTGGTGGACTTCGGGGTGGGTGCCTACGCCGGTGCGCCGAGGCTCACCTCCGGGGTGCTGCCACCTGGGACGCCGAGGTATCGCAGCCCCGAGGCGCTGGCCTTCCGGCGGGCCGCCCGTCCGGGAGAGCGGTACACGGCCACGGCCGCGGATGACCTGTACGCGCTGGGAGTCACCTTCTACTGGGTGCTGACGGCGCGCCACCCGTTCGCCGGGGCGGAGGCCCCGTCGGAGGTGGATGCGGTCATCTCCGTCGAGCCTGTCGCGCCGTGCGTGCTCAACCCGCGTGTGCCGGTGGAGCTGAGCGCGCTGTGCCTGCGACTCCTGTCGAAGCAGCCGGAGGCTCGGGGCAACGCGAGGGGGCTGCGCGAGGAGGTGGAGGCGGTGCTGGCCGGGGCGGATGCGCGGTGGGAGGAGCCGCTGTGCGAGGCGCATCCCGAGGTGCCTTCGCCCGATGGCCACCCCGAGGCGCTGGACGCGTGGGTGCCGGAGCACACGCCGTCGGACGAGGGCCAGGACTCGCTGGAGGCCTGGGTGCGGGAGGGCGCGGGCCACGGCGGGCCACCTCGCAGGGGGCGGCGCGCGAAGCGGGTGATGGAGGCACGGGCTCCAGCAGTGCCGGCGCTGGAGGTCCGGGCGCGTCCGGCCACGGAGCCCGCGCCCGCCGCGAGCGCCATGTTCCGGGCCACGGCGGTGCTGGGCATGGCGCTGGGCTTGGTGGTGGCGGTGCTGCTGGCGCTCGGGTGGCGGCCGCCCGCGAGCTTCACGGCGCTGGGCGGCTCCAGGGTGGGGGCGCTTCCCGGCCGGGAAGTGGCCCCGGTGGACCTGCCGCCGGAGAGTGGACGGGCCGCGGCGCCAAGGCTCGCAGAGCGTCCACCCGCGGCCGTCGCTTCATCCGCGACGCCACCGCAGGAGGAAGACGTGCCCGTGAATGTGAAGAAGTCGCCCGACGCGCCAGCGACGCCGCCGCATGCGACCCCGAAGCCGCGAGCCCTCAAGTCGATGGCCAACGCCGTACGCACGGCTGCTGTGTGCACGGGGCTGGCCTGCGCCAGCAGTCCGCAGCTGCGGCCCCCGCCTCCCGCTCCGGAGGAGTGTCCTCCGGGGGCGGTGGAGGCGATGAAGAAGCTGGAGATTCGAATGGGGGCAACCGGGGATATCTACTTCCTCGAAATGGCCAAGCCCAACGCGGTCGTCACGGTGCGCGAGCAACGAGTGCGTGTCTATGTGGGCCCATCCCTGGGCAAACTCAACAACGGCATCCTGGAAGGACGCCTCATGCTTGGAGACCGCGTCTATGGCCGCTTCACCGAGGGATACTCGAAGGGTGGCAAGGAGCGCTTCCCGGTGTGCCTGGAACTGGTGAGAGTCGATGAGCGGGAACGGCGATTCAAGCCGGGCATTGAACCCGAGCCCAACAGCCTGGGCCCGGACACCGCTCGCATCTGGTCCGCGCAAACCGTGCAAATGGTGACGAGCTTCGACTAGGTCCCCTGCCGACCGTCGCCCGAGGTCTCACTTCGTGACCAGTCCGTTCTCCGCCGCCATCCGGGTGCTTGCATTGCTCTCTGCGTCCCTCGCCTTCGCGCAACCCGCCACGGAAGTTTCAGCAGGAGGCGTACGGCACGTGGAACTGCTCGCTCGACGGAGCGGGGACATGCCCGAGGTGCGCGTCAGCCCGGGCGTGGCCACCGTGCTGCTCTTCGACCTGCCACCTGGTCGCATTGAAGTGGAGGGACGCGAGCACTTCCGAGCCGTGGGCGTGGATGGTGCCGTCCTGACACTGGTGCCCGCGGAGTCCTTGCACGACGTAGAGCAGGTCCGACTGACAGCCCACTTCGCGGATGGTGCGGCGCCCTCCAGCGCCATCTTCCTCCTGAGGGTTGTCCCTCCGGCCCTGGTCGAGCGCCAGGTCGAAGTCCACCGGAGACCCCGCACCCTGGAGTCCTTTCAGCAGGAGTTGGCGCGAATGCACGCGGAGCGCCAACAGTGCGTTCAGGAACTGGAACGCCTGCGTGCGGAACCCGAGCGAGTGGACGGACTCTCCGGCCTGCTGGTGGCGGGGCACCTGAATTCAGATGGAGTTCCCGTCCGGGAAGTCGGGCGTGAGCTCATCCAGCTACCGAGGAATCCGATTGCCGCGAAGAGTGCATGGACCTACCGCGCCGCCAACCGTGTGGCGGTAGAGCTGAGGCTCTCCAATCCGAAGCTCCAATCATGGCAGGCAGAGGGCGCGTCACTGGAAGACAAGGCGGGTGTGCCGCTGAGGGTGGTGCGGGTGTGGCAGGAAGCCCCCCTCCTCTTGAATGAAACGAAGCGGATCGTCGTGGAAGCCGAGGTCCACCCCAAGCAGACCCTGGGCACCTTCACGCTGTCGCTCTGGGAAGCAGGCGGTAGGCGCGCCATCACCCTGGGCAACGTCACGTTTCCCTGAAAGGTGTGGGGTGTCCCCCGGACTTGAGAGCATGAATGCAGAGCATCTGTACATCCTTCTGGTTACCCCCGGCGCCCCATTCCACGTCGGTCGTGCGGGAACTCCTGCGACGAATCTTCGAGGAGTACCGCTGGTTCCAACCTTTGCGCTACGGGCGGGTCTTCACCGATGAACGGCTGAACCCACGTCACCTCGACTACGACGCGCTCGTGAACTTCTATTCCATGCGCCGGGGCATCACGGTGCTCGCCCGGACAGACCGTGACTTCATCATGCTGTCCCCGACCTTGCCGGATGCCCCTCCGTTCGTGGGCACGCTCACGTGGTACACCTCCGTGGCCGAAGCCGGGAGTGCTGAGTGGCGACAAGCCCACCTGCACCAGGTAGCCGAGGTCATGCGACTGATGGACTCACCGCTGGCTCAAGCAGCAACGGCCGATGATCTGGACGGCAAGACGCTGCGGCTCGTCCCCAGTCCCGATGGCTTCGGTTCCGTCCGGACCTTCACCGTCCGAGACCCCAGCGAAGGCCTCGCCGGGCTCTACTGGCGCAACTTCTTCGGCCCGCCCTTCGTCCGCATGTTCGGAGCGCGCCTGCTGTCCCTCCCCCCTGGCACCCACCAGGAGCTCGGCGACGGGCGCGTCCTCGTCCAGCCCTATGAGCTCCCCACCCAAGCGCTGACGCCGGAGGGCGACGCCGCCGAGCACCGCCTCATCACCGTGCTCGGGCCGGAGTGCTTCTACGACCACGAACAGCACCGCAAGCCCACACGCCTCCCGGAGCTGTTACCCATTGCACCGTGAGCCCACCGCCCCCCCACCGGAGCCCCGGGAACATCCACTCGCCAACGCCGCCACACGTGAGCAGGAAGCCCACCCACGAGCACCCTGGCAGGGTAGCGTGGGGCGCTCCGGCTCCTCCCCTCGGTTCCCTTGCCCCCTACCCTGAGGCCGGTGTTGACTGCGCGGGTCTGCCGCGAGTCCGGGTCTCGTCCAGGGCAGACACCGGACGCCGGAGCTGGACGTGATGACGCTACGAGCGAGGCTCTTGCTGATGGCGGCGGTTGCGCAGCGACGCGGCACGCTCCGGCGCGCCTTCGATGCGCTGCACGGCGCTCCCTCGCTCCCCCGCTCCAGGGGCGCCCATGGGGACGCCACCTCCATGGAGGAGACCGTGCGGGAGCGGACGGCGGAGCTGGAGGCCGCCAACGCCAAGCTGTCCCGCAGCCTGGAGCAGCTCCGCGCCACCCAGGCCCAGCTGCTCTTCGCGGACCGGCTGATTGCGCTGGGGCGCATCGCCGCGGGCGTGGGTCACGAAATCAACAACCCCCTCGCCTTCATCCTCAGCAACCTCGAGTACATCCACCAGGAGCTGCAGCAGAAGGCGCAGCTGTCCGAGCAGGAGCGCCAGGAAGTGCTGGAGGCCCTCGCGGAGACGCGCGACGGCGCCGAGCGCATCCGCCTCATCGTCCGGGATTTGCAGTCGCTCTCGCGCGCCGAGGACGTGGGCACCGGCCCCTCGGACCTGACGTCGGTGCTGCGCACGGCCGCGAAGATGGCCATGCACGAGCTGCGACACCGGGCCACCCTGGTGGTGGAGTGCGAGGGCATACCGCCGGTGCAGGGCAACGGCTCGCGGCTGGGACAGGTGTTCCTCAACCTGCTGCTCAACGCCGCCCAGTCCATCCCCACTGGCAACGTGGAGGAGAACCAGGTGCGCGTGGTGGCCCGCGCCGCCCTCCCCGGCCGCGTGGTGGTGGAGGTGAGCGACACCGGCTGCGGCATCTCTCCCGAGCACCGCGAGCGCATCTTCGACCCGTTCTTCACCACCAAGCCCCTGGGCGTGGGCACCGGCCTGGGACTCGCCGTCTGCCACGGCATCGTCACGTCCCTGGGCGGCACGCTCACCGTGGACAGCGAGCCGGGCCGCGGGAGCACCTTCCGCGTCACGTTGCCCGTGGCGGGCGCTTTCGTCGCGCAGCCTCCGAGGCCGCAGGCGGACGCGGCGGCCTGAGCATTCCCCGTAGCGCCAGCTGCGCGTCCAGCGACGGGGGCACGCTCGCGTCGTACCGCGTCATCCCCACCATGGGCGGCGCGTACACGTGCAGCGACACGGCGCCATGGCGGGACGCGTTATGGATGCGGTGGATGGTCTCCGACTCCTCCAGGAGGAAGTCCCCCTCCTCCGCTCCCGTCCCGAGGGCGGGCAGCAGCTGGTCTCCGCCCCACGCATAGCGCGTCTCGTGGAGCCGGCCGCGCACCACCCAGGACACACCGGAGGAACCACCGTGGTCATGGACTCGCGACACCTGCCCCGGCAGCCAGCAGACGAGCAGCAGCTCACACGCCGCGGTCCGCTGCACGACGCGCCGCGAGTAGCCGCACGGGTCGAAGCGCACGAGCGACTCCAGCAGCCGCCAGTCCGGCCGACTGGAGCGGAGCCGCTCCACGAGCCAGTCCAGGCTGGGGACCTCCTCTGCACGCTCTGGGAGCGACCAGCCAAGCAGCTCCGAGGAGCTGGGACAGCCCTCGCATCCTTCCTCGCTCGAATGCTCGCGCATGGTTCCTCCCGGGCTGTGGGTCGGAGTGTGGACATCGCCTCCGACTCTGGCCAGGGTGAGCTGTCCGTTCGCAATCTGTGACGCCTGGACAGTGGGCAACCGCGGAAGATGCCTCTGGGAGGCATGCGACATACGATTGCGGCGTGCGAGCACAGAGTGGTTGTGACGTGGCCATCGTCGGAGGAGGAGCCAGCGGGACGTTGCTGGCGGTCAACCTCCTGAAAAACGCGCGTGCGCCCTTCCGGGTGGTGCTCGTCGAGCGGAGCGGGCCCCCGGGCCGTGGGTTGGCGTACTCGACGACGAGCGCGCGTCACCTGCTGAACGTCCCCGCGGCGCGCATGGGGGCCTTCCCCGATGACCCGGAGCACTTCCTGCGCTGGCTGCGCCGCACGCGGCCCGACACGGCCCCCGGCGACTTCGTTCCCCGCCAGCAGTACGGCCTCTACCTGGAGTCACTGCTGCGAGAGCTGGCGGCGGGCGCGCCCCCGGGCGTCCAGCTGGACACACTCCGCGCCGAGGTCCTGTCGGTGGAGGAGGAAGCGGGCCACGTGCGGCTGTCGCTGTCGCACGGTGGAAATCTGGAGTCGCGGCTCGCGGTGCTGGCGCTGGGCAACGCGCTGCCGGCGGACCTGCGGGTGCCGGACGGAGGGCTGTACGCCAGCGAGCGCTACCACCGCTCCCCCTGGGCGGCGCGGGCCCTGCAAGGCGTGGGGCCCCGGGACACGGTGCTGCTCATCGGCACGGGCCTCACCATGGTGGACACGGTGCTGTCGCTGGAGGAGGGCGGGCACCAGGGCGTCATCCACGCGGTGTCGCGACACGGGCTGCTGCCACACGTGCACCGGCTCGGCTCGCTGAACTGTCCGACGACGTACGCGTCCCCGGGCATCCGGGACGTCCTGCGCGCGCTGCGCCAGGAAGTCCTGCGCGAGTGTGAAGCGCCCGTGGGCGTCGACGGCGGCCTGCATCCCATCCCCATCCGCATCCGCGCCGTGCTGCGCATCATGCGCGACGAGGTGAAGCGCGCGACGGACGCGGGCGCGGACTGGCGCACGGTGGTGGACGCCCTGCGGCCGGCGACGGTGCCCCTGTGGCACCGGCTGACGGTGGGAGAGCGGCGCCGCTTCCTCCGGCACCTGCGCTCGCACTGGGAGGTGCACCGGCACCGGATGGCGCCGAGCATCGGCGACACGGTGGCGCGGCTGCGGCAGGAAGGCCGGCTCTTCCTCCACGCGGCGCGGGTGCGCGGCTTCCAACTGGAGGACGCGGGGGTGGAGGTGCGCCTGCGTCCCCGGGGGCACGCGGAGGGCGAGGTGCTGCACGTCCAGCACGTGGTGAACTGCACCGGCCCCGAGGGCGCCATCACCCGGGGCCATCCGCTGCTCAAGCACATGGTGGAAGCGGGGCGGGTGTGCCCGGACATGCTGGGCATGGGCCTGGCGACGGACGCGCATGGCGCGCTGCTGGACCTGGGAGGCCACGCCTCCGCGCGCCTCTACACGCTGGGCCCGCCGCGCCGGGGCGAGCTGTGGGAGACCACGGCCGTCCCGGAGATTCGCGGCCAGGCGCGGACGCTGGCGGAGCACCTGCTGCAGCGCCTGGGCCCCACGACGGTGCCCCTCGCGCCGGTGGAGCTGGAGCACGCCGGAGTCCCGCTGGAGCATTGAGCAGGGTGGGCAGGGGTGAAGCAACCCCACGGGTTTCTTCCGGCCCTGCTGGTGTGGAGGGTCCCCGGACGGACGGTGAAGTCCGCGGGAAGTCCCGAGGCACGGCGTTTCGTGACAACCTCGGGCATCCCCGTTGGAGTCCCCCGCATGTCTTCCTCCCGTCCCCTCCTCGCGATTGTCGGCGGCGTGTTCGCCATCGTCCTCGCGAGCCTCGGGGGGCTTGGGTACCTCACGCTGCGCACGGGGCCCCTGGCGGAGCGACTGGTGCGCGAGGTGGACGGGCTGACGCGGGCGCGGCATCCCCGGCCCTCGCATGTGACGCCCGCGGTGCCCGGCACCTTCGCCGAGCACCTGGAGCCGCTGCTGGGCGACGTGACGCGGCTGTACCGAGAGCAGCGCGAGCGGCTCCAGGCCCCGGATGGCCGCTGGCCGTGCCGCGCCGTGGTGGAGGGACGGGAGCCGCTGTCGAAGCTGCCGCCGAGGTGCGGCGAGACGCTGGAGCAGGGCCGGGCGCTGGTGGCGCGGGTGCTGGCGGCGACGCACGCGGAGGAAGGCGGGCTGCCGGAGGGGCTGCGCGAGCTGGCGTCTCCGAACCACCCCCATGCGATGGACGGA
This sequence comes from Pyxidicoccus trucidator, assembly GCF_010894435.1. Lineage (NCBI taxonomy): Bacteria > Pseudomonadati > Myxococcota > Myxococcia > Myxococcales > Myxococcaceae > Pyxidicoccus > Pyxidicoccus trucidator. Next base: position 1,233,620 of record NZ_JAAIXZ010000001.1, read on the forward strand.
AGGCTGGCGATGCTGCACGTGGTGCGGCTGGCGGCGCTGGAGACGCGCGTGCGGCTCGAAGGGGGACGGGCGGCGGAGGCGGTGGACACGTGCGTGGACGCGCTGGCGCTGAGCCGGGAGCTGGCGCTGGGGGGCGGGCTGATAGGACACATGCTCTCTGCGACGGGCTACGGCGACCTGTACCGGCCCTGCGCGGCGGCGCTGGACGCGGCGCCGGTGGAGCGCAAGCGGAGCGCGGTGACGCAGCTGTCGCGGCTGGCGGAGGGCTTCGTGCCCTTCTCACGGACGATGAAGGAGGAGTCCGCCTCGGTGCAGCTCTCCTTCTTCGGTGGGCTGTTCCCGGCGGAGCTGCTGGGCGCGCTGCCGACCGGGGCGCGGGACAAGCTGCTCGAGGGGCCGGTCGGTGCCATGGGGCCGGACAATCCTCTCGACGCGCGGCTGTCCTGGCGGAGGACGGTCAAGGCGTTCGACGCGCTGGTGACGGTGGCGGACCTGGAGCCCGAGGCGCGGCGGCGGGGGTTCCAGGCATTGGCCGCGGAGGAAGCGGGGGCGCTGTACCGCGTCGATGGCCCGGAGGTGACTGGCTATGAGCGGTACGCGGACCGGGCCGAGCTGCTCCGGCTCCAGCATGACGCGCTGATGGCGCTGGTGGAGGCGGACCTGAAGCGCATGGAGACGGGCCGCTGGCCGGAGCAGCTGACGAGCCGGGCGCGCCAGTCCTTCGTGCTGGAGTCCACCGAGCCCGGCGAAGCGCGGCTCAAGCCCTGTGCGCCCGCGCTGAACGAGCACGAGCTGCGCGTGACGACCGACACGCCGTCGGGCTCCTGGGGGCGACCGACGCCGTGAGGCGGCGGCATGTCAGCCCCGCTACGCGGCCGACACCGCCACCGAGCCCAGCCCCTCCACCGTGAGCTGGACCCGGTCTCCCGGCCGCAGCATGTGCGCGGCCGTCGCGGCGCCCGCCAGGACGATGCTCCCCGCCGGCAGCACCTGCCCGCGCAGCGCCAGCAGCTCGCACAGCTGGATGACGGACAGCACCGGGTCTCCGGAGATGGCATCCGAGCGCGCCGCCTGCACCACCTCGCTGTTGACGGACATCTTCATCTCCAGCCGCGTCAGGTCCATGGCGCGCGGCGGGTGCTCCTCCGTCCCCAGCACGAACAGCGACGACGACGAGTTGTCCGCCACCACGTCCGGCAGGGAGAAGTACTTGAAGTCGCGGTAGCGCGAGTCGAGGATTTCCATCGCCGCGAAGACGGACGCGCACGCGTCCAGCACCTCGTCCCGCGTCACCTTCCCGCCCAGTTCGCGCGAGGTGCGGAACGCAATCTCCGGTTCAATCTTCGGGTGGATGCCCCGGGCCAGCTCAATCACCCCGTCCGCCCGCACCTGCATCCGGTCCGTGAGGACGCCGTACACGGGCGAGTCCAGGTTCATCTGCCGGCGCTTGGCCTCCGAGGTGAGCCCCATCTTCAGGCCCACCACGCGCTCGCCCTGGGCCAGGCGCAGCCGGAGGCCCTCCTCCTGGATGGCGTAGGCGTCCGCCAGCGCCAGGTGCGGCACCTCGCGGGTGAGCGGCGCCACCTCGCGGCGCTCCAGTCGCGCGGAGTCCAGCGCGCGCGCCAGCTCCGTGTGGTCCACAGTCACGGTCATCCCCTGCCCTCTCCTGGTCCTGGGTGGTGGGCGGCGAGCTTCCGGCACCCGCGCACAGGGGCGCAAGCACGCCGTGCTCCACTGTCAGCGATTGAAGGCCACCAGGGTCATGAAGCCGAGCAGCGCGAGCGTCGCGAGGGCGATGAGCCCGTACACCCCCGAGCCCACGAGCCGGAGGTTCGGGTTCAGCCCCGCCCGCCCCAGGCCCCGGTAGACGACGGCGATGCCCGCCAGGAAGGTGGCCGCCGTCAGCCCGAGCGTCACCATCATCCCGATGCCCGCGCGGGCCCCCATCGCCTTCCCCGCGATGAGCAGCCCCACCATCAGCCACACGGCGGAGATGATGAGGCTGCCGCCGAACGTCCCCACGGCGACGAGCAGCCCCCGGACGACGGTGCTCATGACGGCCTTCCCCATCGCGGGGTCCGTGGCTCCAGCCGGGCTGCGTCCAGGGTCTTCGCCATGGGGTGGGAGGCTACCCGACTCGCCCGGAGGACTCACGGTGTCACGCGTGAATACTGGCCAGCCGTGCCCGTCCTACTGCATAACGCAGCACCCCCGGCCGGGGTGGGCTCAACTGTCCAAGGGACTTCATCATGCGACACACCTTCATCTTCGCGACGGTGCTTCTCACGGCTTCGGTGGCGAGCGCCCGGGATGACGACCGCGGCGGCCGTGACGGCCGTGACGGCTACCACGAGCACGACGGCTTCTTCCTGCGCCTTCAATTGGGCGGCGGCTACACGCGGGCCGGCGTGTTGGGCGAGGACCTGGCCCTCAAGGGCGGCGGTGGCAGCATCAATGTCGAATTCGGCGGCGCGCCCGTGCGCAACCTCATCCTCTTCGGGAAGCTCTTCGGCGCGTCCTCACCGAACCCGGACATCGAGGTGGGTGACCTGACGATTGAAGGCCAGGACGAGGACGTGAGCCAGAACTACGGCGGACTCGGCGTGGGCATCGCGTACTACCTCATGCCCGCCAACGTCTACCTCTCGGGCGCGCTCACGGCCAGCCGGCTCACCATCGACGAGGACGGCGAAACCTTCGCCGAGACAGACCTGGGGCCCGGCTTCCACCTGGGCATCGGCAAGGAGTGGTGGGTGAGCAAGAACTGGGGCCTGGGCCTTGGCGCCGAGCTCGCGCTCGGACGCGTCGCGGAGAAGGACGAATCCGCGAAGTGGAACGTCGTCAGCGGCAACCTCTTCCTCACCGCGACGTTCAACTGAAGCGAGGCGGGCAGGCCCGTCCCTTCAGGCTTGCTGGTTGAGGCTCGCGGCGAGGGCGCGCACGGCGGCGCGAGGGCTGAAGCGCACCATCACCGCGCCCAGCCAGTTGAGCACGCCGTGCACCGCGAGCACGCGGCCCCGCATCATCATCGCGAAGGCGTCCGCGGCCACATCCGACGCCTTCGCCACCCCGGGCCGCTGGAACAGGCGCGTCTTCGCGTTGCCGGCCCGCAGGGCGAACTCGGTGTGCGTCGCGCCGGGGCAGTAGCACGTCACCGTCACCCCGCTGCCTTGCAGCTCGTGCGCCAGCGCCTCCGACAGGGACACCACGAAGGCCTTGGTGGCGAAGTACGTGGCCATGTACGGCCCGGGCTGGAAGGCGGCGGTGGAGGCGACGTTGAGGATGCGCCCGCCGCCGCGCTCGCGCATGGGCCGCGCGAACAGGTGCGACAGCTTCAGCAGGGCGGTGCAGTTGACCTCCACCATCTCCGCCTCGCGCGCCACGTCCTGGTCCAGGAACGGGCCGTTGGAGCCGAAGCCCGCGTTGTTCACGAGGAAGTCCACCACCAGCCCCTTCGCGCGCACCGCCTCGAAGAGCGCCTCGGGCGCCTCCGGCCGGCCCAGGTCCGCGGGCAGCACGTGGGCCTTCACCCCGTGCTCCTTCTCCAGGGCCTGCGCGAGCGCCTCCAGCCGCTCGGCGCCGCGCGCCACCAGGATGACGTCATGCCCGTCCCGGGCGAAGCACCGGGCGAACTGCTCTCCCAGCCCTGCCGAGGCTCCGGTGATGAGGGCGACTTTGCGCGACATGGTGTTTCCTCCTGAGCCTCCTTCTTATACCGGAAGCGTCTTGACGGACGCTCCTCCCGGTCACCGTTGACGAACGGACGGCCCCTGGCGCTTTTGACATTGCTTTCACACGGGCGGTCGCGAAAGCCTCTCGGCCCATGTCCCCTGAAAAGACTGACGCGGAACTCGAAAGTCCCCAGCTCGCGCGCGACGGCTTCGACGTCGCCAGCTTTCGCGACCTGCTCTCCCAGCTGAAGCGCGGAGAGCTCATGGCGGCCGCGGCGCCCACCAGCGCGCTGCAGCCGCTCCATGAAGGCGACGTCCAGCCCCTGCCCCGCCCGGGCACGCCCGCCTACGAGAAGTACCGGGCGCGCGGCGAGGAGGCCTTCCGCAAGGGCCAGGTGGCGGCCCTCATCGTCGCGGGGGGCGCGGGCACGCGCTTCGGCGGCGCGGTGAAGGCGCTGGTGCCCGTCTATGGCGAGCGCACCTTCCTGGACATCAAGCTGGAGGAGGGACGCCGGCTGGAGGAGCGCTTCGGCCGCCCGGTGCCCATGGCGGTGATGACCTCGTACCTCACGTACGACGGCATCGCCGAGCACCTGGAGAAGACGAAGCAGACGAAGCACGTGCACCTCTTCCGCCAGCGCATGCTGCCGCGCCTCACCGCGTCCCACGAGCTGTGGCGCGACGCGGAGGGCCAGCTGTCCTTCGCGCCGTCCGGCCATGGCGACGTCTTCCGCGCGCTGCGGGACAGCGGCGTGGGCGAGGCGCTGCGCAAGCAGGGCGTGCGGCAGGTCTACTTCTCCAACGTGGACAACCTCGCCGCCACGCTGGACCCGGTGGTCATCGGCATGCACCTGGAGCTGGGCAAGCAGATGACGGTGGAGGTGACGCCGCGCGCCAACCCCAGCGGCGCGCTGGACGCGGGCGCCGCGCCCGTGCGCCTCAACGGCATGCTCCAGCTCGTGGAGAAGGTGGACCCGACGAAGCACGCCACCATCTCCACCAACAACATCACCTTCGACCTGGAGCCCCTGCTCGACAAGGTCATCCCCATCCCCTACCGCGTCGTCACCAAGAAGGTGGACGGCCAGTCGGTGGTGCAGCTGGAGCAGGTGACGGCGGAGGCCAGCAGCCTCACCCGCCCGGACGGCCAGCCGCTGCTCCCGGTGACCTTCATCGAGGTGGAGCGCGTGGACCCGGCCACCAGCCGCTTCGAGCCGGTGAAGGCCCCCGAGGACTTCCCCCACGTGAAGGACCGCCTCAGGGCGCGGATGGGGAGCTGAAGGACTTCAGCGGGGGAGCACCACTTCGAAGCGGCTGCCCTGCCCGGGCGTGCTGTCCACGCGGACCGCTCCCCCGTGGGACTCGACAATCTGCCGGGTGATGTAGAGCCCCAGCCCGAGTCCCCCGTAGTGCCGCTCGCTGACGGCGCGGCCGAAGCGCTCGAAGATGTAGGAGAGGTGCTCGGGCGCGATGCCGATGCCCGAGTCCTCCACGGCGATTCGTACGTGGGCCTCGTCTCCGGAGAGGTAGACGTGCACCGGCTTGCCCGCGCCGTACTTCAGCGCGTTGGTGAGCAGGTTGGTGAGCACCTGGTCCACCCGCAGCCGGTCCCAGCTGCCGCGCATGTCGTCCCGCGCGTGGAGCGTCACCGGGCTGCCGGCCTGGTTGGCCGTGAGGGAGAAGCGGGACACCACGTCGCGCGCCAGCTCGGCCAGGTCCATGGGCTCGCGGTCCAGGGACAGCCGCCCGCTGGAGATGCGCGACACGTCGAGCAGCCCGCTGACCAGCGCCGACAGCTTCGTCACCTGGCGCTGCACCACGTCCAGCTGTGAGGCCACCGTGGGCGTGGGGATGGAGGGCGTGCCCCGCTGCGTCTCGCGCCGCAGCGCCTGGAGGCGCAATTGCAGCGGCGTCAGCGGCGTCTTCAGCTCGTGGCTGGCGATGGAGAGGAACTCGTCGCGCAGGAGCACGGACTTGCGGGCCTCGCGGTAGAGGACGGCGTTGTCCAGCAGGAGCGCGGCGCGGCACGCGAGGTCCTGCGCGGTGGTCAGGTCCGCCTGCGTGTAGCGCCGCGAGGGACGCACCGCGAGGAAGGTGAGCGCGCCCAGCGAGCGCCCGCGAGCCACCAGCGGGACGGACATGATGCAGTGGAAGCCCACCGCCTTCATGACCTCGAAGTGCTTGTCGTTCACCGCCACCTTGCGCAGCCACGCGTCCGACACGTCGTGCACCAGCACGGACTCGGCGCGGCGCACCACGCGCGTGGTGGGGTGGTTGGAGCCCTCCTTCCCCGGAGGGAAGTCGCGCACCTCGCTGGCGAGCGCCTCGTCCGCGGGCTCCGCGTGTGCCACGGACATGCGGTGCACGACGCCCGAGTCGTCCATGACGTCCACGAAGCACCAGTCCGCCAGGGTGGGCACGGTGAGCCAGGCGAGCGAGTCGAGCGTGGCCTTCGGGTCCAGCGACGAGGAGGCCAGCACGCGGCTCGCCTCGGACAGGAAGGCCGCACGCTGCTCGGCGGCCTCCGCCTGGGTGCGCGCCGCCTGCTCCTCACGCAGCAGCCGCTCCAGCTCGCCCTCGGGTGCGCGCGTCGCGGTGAGGTTGCTGTTGATGCCCACCCACTCGCGCGGGGTGCCATCCTCGCTCAGGATGGGGACGGCGCGCGCGCGCGTGGGGAAGTACGTGCCGTCGTCCCGCCGCAACCGGTAATCGCATTCATAGATGCCGCGAGTGAGGAACGTGCGGCGCACCACATCCGCCACGCGGGTCTGGTCCTCGGGATGGATGGCGGACATCCAGCCCCAGCCGGAGTACTGCTCCCACTGCTGCCCGGTGAAGTCGCCCCAGGCGGTGCACAGTCGGGTGATGGCGCCCTGGCCATCCGTCACCCACACCACCTGCTTCGACGCGGCGACGAGCGCCTGGAAGCGCGCCTCGGACTCGTCGACCTTGCGGCGCAGCGCCGCGTTCTCCTCGCGCAGCCGCACCGCCTCCAGCGCCATGCCCGCCACGGCGGCCAGTCCGGAGAGAGCGGCCTTGTCCTCCGGCGTGAAGTCGCCCGACTCCGCGTCGAAGAGCTGGAGGAGCCCCGCGCCGCAGGGGAGCGGCACGGAGAGCAGGCCCCGGGCCTTCGTCGCCCGCGCCTCCCAGCAGGAGAGGGGCTCCCTGCCGGCAAGCTCCGGCCGGAACCGCGTCTTGTCCGGGCGCGCGGACGGCGCGGGAGCCCTGGGCACCGAGTAACCGCCCCACACCTGATAGGTCTTCGACAGCGAGGTGGCGGACGCGCCGTGGGGCTGGCAGGCGGTGGGCGCCAGCGTGACGGTGGCCTGCTGCGCGCGGCCCAGGCGCCGGGCCAGGTCGGCCAGGAGGAAGAGCGCTTCCTCGAGAGTTGGCGCGGAGAAGAGCGAGCGTGGGCCTTCCTCCTCGATGAATGAGTCCTGCATCAATGGAGCGACAGGTTCCAGGGGCATGGGCAAATCACCTTCAGGGACAACCCCCATCCGCGCTCCACATATCGACCCTTCTCGCACCCACCCCAGGCAGCCTGTCCACCAGCCAACCAAGCTGCGTGGAGGCGGTGCTACCAGCGGACAGTGATGCCGAAGTCGGCGCCTCAGCCGGCGAGGACCCCCAGGTCCAGCTCGCGAAGGCTCGCGGGGTCGCCGACCACGTCAAGCTGTACGACCTTCCCGTGCAGGAGCGTGAAGCGCAGGGCCCGGAGGAGCCGTCCATGCGGGGCGACGATGAGTCCCACCGCGCCATCCACGAGCGCCGGCCGCGCGGCCAGGGCCCCGCGCGACACCTTGAGCGCGAGCGTGGCCGCGGCGCGCGCACCGCGTATCTCCGCCGGTGCCCCCGGAGGCAGGGAGGCGCGGTCGGCGCGGAGCACGACGTCCGGGTCCAGCACCGCGAGCAGCGCGTCCAGGTCACCCGCGCGCAGGGCCGCGAGGAAGGCGCTGACGGCCTCCCGCTGGCGGGGGAGCTCGGCCTCGGGAACGGCCGCCGCGCCCTGCACCCGGCGGCGCGCGCGGCTCGCGAGCTGCCGGGTCGCGGCCAGCTCGCGCCCCACGATGGGGGCAATCTCCTCGAAGGGCATGGAGAACAGGTCGTGCAGCACGAAGGCGACGCGCTCGGCGGGGGCCAGGGTGTCGAGGACCACGAGCAGCGCGAGGCCCACGGAGTCCGCCAGCAGGGCCTCCTCCTCGGGAGAGGCTCCGCCCTCGCGGTTGATGAGAGGCTCGGACAGGTGCACGCCCTGGGCCTCCTCGCGCCGCGCCGCGCGCACGCGCAGCATGTCCATGCATACCCGCGCGACCACGGTGGTGAGCCAGCCCCCGAGGTTCTCCACGCCGCTCGTATCGGCGCGGCTGAGCCGGAACCAGGACTCCTGGACGGCGTCCTCCGCCTCGCCCAGCGAGCCGAGCATCCGGTAGGCCACGCCGCGCAGGTGGACCCGGTGCGCCTCGAACCGCTCCGCCAACCCGTCCTGTTCGCGCATCGGTCACATCTCCTTTTCGAGATTCGTCATCCCATTGAAGACCGATTTCCGGTCGAGGTGACCTGGTCACCTGATGCCTCGAAGGACAGCTCCATGCAAGCACGGATGAAGAACCCCGCGGTGCTCGTTCCCGAAGCCATGCAGGCCCTGATGGCCCTGGCGAAGTGCGTGAAGAAGGACACCCTTCCCGCGAAGACGCTCGGCCTCATCCACCTGCGCGTGAGTCAGATCAACGGCTGCGCCTTCTGCATCGACATGCATGTGCGCGAGCTCCAGAAGGCCGGAGAGACGAACGAGCGCGCCTTCGCGGTGGCCGCCTGGCGGGATTCCCCCCTCTTCAACGATGCCGAGCGCGCCGCGCTGGCGCTCTCCGAGGCCGTCACCCGGCTCAATGACAGGGCGGACCCGGTCTCTGACGAAGTCTGGAACGAGGCCGCCCGGCACTACGATGAGCCGGCGCTGGCGCAGCTGGTGATGTCCATCGCCACCATCAACTTCTGGAACCGCCTCAACGTCACCACGCGGCAGGTGGCGGGCTCGGGCTGGTGAGAGGAGCGCCCGGGGCCAGGTTCATCCACCAGGAGGCGACGCGAGCGGGAGCTCCACCGTGAACGTCGCCCCCTGGCCCGGCTGGCTGTCCACGAGGATGCGGCCGCCGAGCCCGCGCACCACCTCGCGCGAAATCCACAGCCCCAGCCCGAAGCCTCCGTAGTTCTCCGACACCGCGCGCTCGAACTTCTCGAAGATGCGGGGCTGGTCCTCGGGGGCAATGCCCATGCCTTCGTCGCGCACCACCAGCCGGGCATTCTCCCCGTGCCGTTTGACGGAGACGTGGATGGGCTTGCCGGGCCCGTACTTCATGGCGTTGCCCAACAGGTTGTCGAGCACCTGCTCCAGGCGCAGCCCGTCCCAGCTCCCCACCACCGGCTCCGGTGCCTCCAGCGTGTATTCACACTTCACCCGTGCCAGTTCGTCCTTCCACCGCTCCACCGCGTCCACCGTGAGCGCCGCCAGGTCCACCGGCGCCAGGCGCACCGGCAGCTTTCCGTCGGCCATGCGCGACACGTCGAACAGGTCCTCCACCAGCTTCGCCAGCCGTTGCAGCCGCGCGTTGGCCGTCTCCAGCTTTGTCACCCACGACTCCAGGCCCGCGGCCCTCGCCGGGCTTCGCAGCGCGCCGAGCAGCCCCTGCATGTACAGCCGCATCGGCGTGAAGGGCGTGCGCAACTCATGCGAGGCCACGGCGAGGAACTCGTCCCGCTTGCGCAGCGCGGTCTGGGCCTCCTGGTACAGCCGCTCCCGCTCCTCGGAGAGCGCGTTCACCTCGGCGAAGCCCCGCGCGTTCTCCAGCGCCGCGCCCGCCAGCGTGGCGATGTACTCTGCGATGCGCACCTCTTCCGGTCCGAAGGCGCCCGCCAGCTTGTGGTTGGTGACACGGAAGACGGCCGCCACCTCGCCTCGCACCAGGATGGGGGCGCACAGCACCGAGCGCTCCACGCGGCCCGCGCTCTCCAGTTCCTCCGTCGAGGGCACGTAGGGGCGCCTCAGCTCCAGGGCCCGACGCATGAAGCGGCCCAGACGCTCATCCGGTTCATCGGAGGCAGGCGGACCTTCGGGTGGCGTCGCGACGAGCACGCAGTCCTCGCCGCGCAGCAGCCCCACCACCGCCTCCCGTACGGCCGACAGGACCGTGTCCCGGGTGAGCGCCGCAGCGATGGCGCGCCCCGAGGCCAGGATGCGTGGGAACCGGTCCACCAGCGACAGGCTTGCTGGAGATTCCTCGACGGTGGCGGGCTCCAGCGCCGCGCGCATCGGCCGCAGCGCCTCCTCTCCGGCGGCGGCATCCCGGGCGGCCTCCGGCCACCCCAAGGCCGCTCCCACGTCGGCGCGGGCGAGCAGTGTGCGGGCCCGCTCGTAGCGCATGCCCAGGCTCTCGCCTATGGCGAGGCTCCAGCGGAAGTACCGGCGCGCCCGGGCGTTCCGTCCTTCCATCGCGGCAATCAGCCCCAGTTCGCGGAAGATGCTCGCGAGATTGCTCCGGAAGGGCATCGGGCGACGGCGAACTTCCCTGGCAACAGCTTTGGCCTTGCGCAACAGCCCGGCGCGGACGGAGAAGGCCCAGGGTGGCACCTGGGCGGCCTGCTCCCGAAGGGCCCTCACGAGCACTGACTGGATCCAGGACAAGAGTAGAGGAGGGATGCGAAGCCTGTATGGCTTCGCGTGCTGGAGGGCCTGCTCCAGTCCAGCCGCGGCCTGCCCGGCCTCTCCCACGCGCAGGAGTCGGAGTCCCTCTGCGTAAAGAAGCTCCGCCTTGCGGAGTTCGGAATCATGAGTGGTGCTCGGCTCGGGACGTGCCAACCCGGCGGCGATGGCCTCACCCGGGAGCAGTCCTTCCGATGCAGACGCCCAGAGCGCCAGCCCGAAGCTGCGCATGAGGTCATCACCACGCTCCACGCCCAGGCGATAGTCCTCCTGGCCATGCGCGACAGTCCTTGTCAGGTCACCCATCATGTAGAGCGCGGCTCCCAGGTTGTCTTGCGAGTTACCAGCACCCGCAGGCCACTCGTCACGTGCACCGGCCTGACTCCTGAGTTGCACCGCTCTCCGACCCACCTCGGCGCTCTCCGCGAACTGTGCGCAGTAGAGCAGTGAGAGCTGGTAGGCGTAGAGAGTGTCCCCATGTTGGTAGCCATCACCCAATGCCTCTCGCAAGACGAGTGCCCGTTGGAACCACGTCTTCCCGCGAGCGAGGGCGAAGGCCGCAAGGAAGCGAGGCATACCGGGAACGGCCTGAGTGAACTGCGCAAACCCGGAGCCCTGGTTCGCGTAGGCCGTCGCCAGTTCCGGGCTGGGGGCGTATCGCTCGGCGGTGTTCAGCCCGCGCAGGTGGGCCCACCCACTGGCCATCAGTGACCGCTCCTGGCTCCAATAGATCTGCGCCAGCCTCGTGAGAAGGTTTGCCGCGAGCAGCACCTCCCCATCCAGGGGAGGTCGGCGTCGGGCCCTTCTCCTCAGCAAAGGGGCTTGCAACATGTGGATGAAGAGTTCCCAGAGCAGGAACACCGCGCGGGTCAGCGAGCTGACCGGCACCCGCTGGCCAATGAGCCGGAGCGCGCGTTCCATCCTGTCAGCGGCGGACTGCTCGTCGAACTGTCTGAACGAGGCTTTTCCCCGCTGTCCCTCGAGGCGGGCCCGGTCCACGCGGGTCGTTGCGAAGGACTCCGCCCGCGCGTAGGCCCGCTCGGCTTCCTCCTGTTTCCCCCTGATGCGCAGGACGTCGCCCAGGCCCTCCAGGATGCCCATCCGCGTCGCGGCGGCGGCGTCCACCGCCCCGCGGTCGGCCAGCCGGTAGTAGCGCTCGGCGACGTCCAGGGTGTGCTTGCGCCGGGCCTCTTCAGCCGACTTCAAGGCATGGGGCCATGCACGCTCCGGCGCTCCCGCCGCCTCGAAGTGCCAGGCCAGCTCGAAGCTCCGCTCCGGAGCCCGGCGCTCCAGTTCCAGCGCGGTCGCGAGGTGCAGCTCCTGCTGCGCCTCCGCTGGGAGATGCTCCAGCAGCGCCTCCCGGATGCGGTCGTGCGCGAAGGTGTACCGGCCCGTGGCCGGCGCCACCCACACGAGGTGCCGCTTCCGGGCGGCCTCCAGCGCGAGGACGGCCTGCTCCGGGCTCCGCCGTGCCAGCATGGCCGCCAGCTCCACCTCGAACTCACTCCCCAGGATGGACCCCGCCGCCAGCAGGGTCAGCGAATCCTCCGACAGGAGCGCCAGCCGACTGAGCAGCAGGCACACGGCCCGCCGAGAGGAGCGCACCTCCGCGAGCCGCTCCGGCACCACGCGCCATCCGTAGGACACGGACTCCAGTGCACCGCTCTCGACGAGCCCTCGCACGATGGCTGCGGCCATGAAGGGGTTGCCCTCGGAGAGCCGGACCACGACCTCCAGCGCCTCATCCGGGAGACGCCCCGCCATGGACTCCACCAGGTCCCGCACGTCCGGCGCGGAGAACGGCGCCAGGGAGACCTGGAGCATGGGAGACATCCGACGGAGCGGGTGCTTCTCGAGGACCGCTTCGGTCCGAAAGGCCGCCACCACGGTGACGAAGCGCGGAGCTTCCGGTGCGTCGTCAGTGGACCCTCCCAGCGCGGCGAGCAACTTGAGGGTCAGCTCATCGGACCACTGGCAGTCATCCAGCAGCACGAGGGCCGGAGTCTCCGCGTCCCCCAGCACTTCGACCACTGCCTTGAGCGCGTGGACCGTGCGGGCTTCTCCCAGACTCTCGGGCCCGACGGCCTGGCATGCGGTGGCTGACAGCCTCAGCAACTCCTCGAGCCGAGGGTACTCGGCACAGACCGCGGCAAGGTGCGCTCCCGCGCCCGCTCGCAGGGACTCACCCAGCTTCGGGCTTCTCTCCACGGCGGCTGCGAGGTCATGCAGGATGCCCAGCAGTGCCTGCAACGGCCGAGGAGCAGCGCTGTCTCTGGACTGTCCACGGAAGACCCGTGCTCCGCGCGCGAGCCCCCGCTGCGCCAGTTCGTCGAGGAGCATCGTCTTGCCGCCACCCGACGCGCCCTCCACGAGGACGAGTCCTCCCTGTCCCCGGGCCGCCGCGGTCAGGGCCCGCTCCAGCACCTCGCTTTCCGTGGCCCGTCCGATGAAGGCAGGCTCGATGAGCCGGGGGTGGTGCTCGCACCTGCCCACCACCACGGCGGGCTCGGTGAGACCTTGTCCCAGCCCCGAGGAGATTTCCTCCAGGTCGCGGAGCGCTGCCTCTGCCGACTGGTAGCGCTCACCCGGCTCCTCACGCAGCAGGTGCTGCACCACCTGCTCCAGTGCGCGAGGCACGGAGAGTCCCCGGGCGCGCAGCTCCGGAACGGTGCTGAGGTGCTGCCGTAGCAGCTCGCCCAGAGTCTCCCCCGGAAAGGGGAGCGTCCCGGCGAGACTCTCGAAGAGCATCAGCCCCACGGCATAGAGGTCCGAGGCCGGGCCGGGTTCGGCCGTCACGAGCCCCAGTTGCTCGGGAGCGAGGTAGCGGATGGCGGTGAGGGGAAGTGCCAGCAGGGAGGGCTCCCGCAGGTCCTCCAGCGCGAGCCCGAAGTCGATCAGCGTCGCATCCTGGAACGTCCCTTGCGGCGCGATGACGACATTGGAGGGCTTGAGGTGACGATGAGCCACGTGCAGGGCATGGCCCTCGCGCAGCGCTCGCAGGAGTCCCCGCCCGAGCAGGAGGGTCTCCTGGAGCGAGAGCGGGCCCTTCGACAGCCGCTCCGCCAGCATTCCGGAGGGTGCGGCGCGGCTCACACGGAACAGCACCTCCCCGTCCAGACCGCTGTGCAGGGGAGGCGAGAGCCACGGACTGTGCAGCTCGCGCAAGACGTCGTCGTCTCGCAGCATGCGCTCGAAGGCCCCCACCTTGAGCGCGTGAAGCGGCGCCGTCTTCACCACCACCTGTGCGTCGGTGACGAGGTCCGTTCCACGCCAGGTCTGGAGCGCTCCCTCTTGGTGAAGACACTGGTCCTTCAGGAATCGCCCCTCCAGCAACAGGGAAGAGGTGTCCTCCCTGGCAGGGGTCCGTTCGCCGCTCGTCCGCATGTGCAAGGCCTCCAACGGCCCTTGAAGGCAGACAGCACCCGGCGGAGATGTGACGCGTCCGGGGCCACGGGCCGGGGCCCACTGCAAGGTCAGCGTCCTCAGGGGCCAGTCCCTCCGTCGCCGTCGAGGCGCGGACACTTCACGTTCCCGAGGCGCGGTGCCGGGTCGTGCGGACACGCCGCCTGAGCGCTCGTCAACAGGGACAGGCGCCTGGGGACATGCCGGGCGGGCATTCCTTCGGTCATCCTGGGCGCCGTCGTGTCACGGGAGAGGGGGCGTTCATGTCACAGCCACGCGAAGAGGCTCCTTCTCCTCGGGAAGCTTCACCTCAGGGCCCACCCCCGTCCGTCTGGAGGGAGGCACGCACGGCCCTCTCGCTCGTCTTCGGCTCGTCGCTCGGCTTCTTCATCCTCACCGCCCTGGGCTTCGTGGCGGGCGACCTCGTCCTGCTGGGTCCCAACCTCCAGCACCTGGCCTTCCTGGGCTCACGGCAGCCGGGGGTCTGGCACATCTTCCTCTCGATTCAGCCAGCGCTCTGGGTCGCGTCCATCGTCATCCTCTGGGGCGAATTCAGGAACCGCTCGGTCTGGCCGGGCACGCGGCGGGAGCGGATGGCGGTCCTGTTCTGCACCTTCGTCGCCCTCGTCATCGTCATCCTGCCCATCGTCGCCCAGGTCCTCAGCTGGCGGGAGAACCCTGCCCTGAAAGCGCTGCGCACCTCTTCGATGTCCGAGTTCAATACGAGGGTGCACATACTGCTCATCTTCGGGATGGCGGTCACGGCACTGCAGGTCCTGAGCGTGTTCTGCGTGCACGTCCAGCTTCTCCGCCTGTCGCCGGCATCCCCGTCCCATGGGAAGGAGCCCGAGGCAGGAGACCTCGATGACGCCGTGCCGCGGTACCTGCGACTCCGAGCTCAACTGAGACTGTTCCTGGGCATCGCCGCGCTCAACTTCGGTATGTCGATGCTGAGCGTCAGTATCTCGCGCAACCTGCTCGACGCAGCCTTTCCCGCGCTGTTCCCGGCAGCGCCTGTCGTGGGCTACGGCGTCTACTGCATCGGACTTTTCGCCAGCGTCTATGTCCCGCTTCGGAAGACCCTGATGGACGCGGGCGAGGCCCTCGCGGAGCGGCTCGTCCGGCAATCCCTCGAAGTCCATGCCCCCTGGAAGGCACGGTCCGAGGAGATACAGGCCGCGCGCACCTACCTTGGCACGCAGCAGTCCGCATTCCAGGAGTTCCAGCAGGGCCTCACCGTGCTGGTTCCCCTGCTCGGTGGTCTCTCCTCGCTGTTCTTCAGCCCGGGTGGGTAGCCGCGCCCTACGCGCCGGGCGCGCCCGCCGCCGTCGGCGCACGGTGTGCCACGGGAGCGCACGCCCGGGCGCTCGCGGAGCAGCCACTGGAATTACTGCCTCCAATCAGCCAGAAGACTTCCTGAAGCGACGCGTCATCTCCTCGGTACGCGAGTGGACGGCGCGCGTGCACGGCGCTGGTGACAGCCACCCCGGTTGCATACATTGCGCGCCGTCCCACCCGGGCCTGGCGTCCAGGGAAGCGGGAGTCCGAGGCCGGGCCGCGCGGGTTGGCACACACAGAGGGCTCGGCCATGGAGAAGGTGCTCAACTACATCGGTGGAGAGCTGCTGCCCGCCAGCAGCGGCGCGTGGCTGGACAAGCCCGAGCCGGCCACCGGCGAGACGTACGCGAAGGTGCCCGACTCGGACGAGCCGGACGTGCAGCGCGCCGTGGAGGCCGCCTCGCGCGCCTTCCCCGCCTGGTCCGCCACCCCGGCCTCCGAGCGCTCCCGCATGCTGCGCCGCATCGCGGACGCCATCCGCTCCCGCCTGGACGCCTTCGCCCGCGCGGAGTCCATCGACACGGGCAAGCCCCTGTCCGTCGCCTCCACCGTGGACATCCCCCGCAGCATCCTCAACTTCGAGTTCTTCGCGGACGCGGTGACGCAGTTCTCCAGCGAGGCGCACCAGACGGACAACGTCGCCCTCAACTACACCCTGCGCTCGCCGCTGGGCGTGGTGGGCTGCATCTCCCCGTGGAACCTGCCGCTCTACCTGCTCACGTGGAAGATTGCCCCGGCACTCGCGATTGGGAATTGCGTCGTCGCCAAGCCGTCCGAAGTCACGCCGATGACGGCCTATCTGCTGTCCCAGGTGTGCCGCGAGGCGGGCCTGCCGCCCGGCGTGCTCAACCTCGTGCACGGCCTGGGCCCCAAGGTGGGCGCGGCGATGAGCCGCCACCCGGACATCAGCGCCATCTCCTTCACCGGCAGCACCCGCACCGGCGCGGAGATTGCCCGCGTGGCCGCCCCCGCCTTCAAGAAGCTGTCGCTGGAGATGGGCGGGAAGAACCCCAACGTCATCTTCGCGGACTGCGACTTCGACGACGCGCTGGCCACCACGCTGCGCTCGTCCTTCGCCAACCAGGGACAGATTTGCCTCTGCGGCCCGCGCATCTTCGTGCAGCGCCCCATCTACGAGCGCTTCAAGGAGGCGCTCGTCACCCGCACCCGCGCCCTCAAGGTGGGTGACCCGCTGGAGGCCGGCACGGACCAGGGCGCCCTCGTGTCGCAGCAGCACTTCGACAAGGTGCTGGGCTACGTCGATATCGCGAAGCAGGAGGGCGGACGCGTCCTCACCGGAGGCCAGCGCGCCAGCGTGCCGGGCCGGTGCCGCAACGGCTGGTTCGTGGAGCCCACCCTCATCGAGGGCCTGGACGCCGGGTGCCGCACCAACCAGGAGGAGATTTTCGGCCCCGTCGCCACGCTCATTCCCTTCGACCAGGAGGAGGAGGTGCTCGCCTGGGCCAACTCCACGAAGTACGGCCTGGCCGCCAGCGTGTGGACGAAAGATTTGCAGCGCGCGCACCGCTTCGCCTCGCGGCTGCACAGCGGCATCGTCTGGGTGAACACCTGGATGCTGAGAGACCTCCGCACGCCGTTCGGCGGGGTGAAGGACTCGGGCGTGGGGCGCGAGGGCGGCTGGGACGCGCTGCGCTTCTTCACCGAGCCGAAGAACGTCTGCATCAAGCTTTGAGCCCGTAGCCCGTGCAGGAGCGCACCGTGAGCAGCAGCGAGCGAGTCGATTCCCAGAAGGCCCCGGAGCCGGTGGGCCTGTACCCCCACGCACGACGCGTGGGCAACCTCCTGTTCCTGTCCGGCGTGGGCCCGCGCGAGCGCGGCACCAAGCGGATTCCCGGCGTGACGCTGGATGCCGAGGGCAACATCACCTCGTACGACATCGAGGCGCAGTGCCACTCCGTGTTCCGCAACGTCCGCTACATCCTGGAGGACGCGGGCTCGTCCTGGGACAAGCTGGTGGACGTGACGGTGTACCTGACGAACATGAAGAACGACTTCCCCACCTACAACCGGCTGTGGGCGGAGTACTTCAAGGACCACCCGCCGTGCAGGACGACGCTCGA
Source organism: Pyxidicoccus trucidator (assembly GCF_010894435.1). Taxonomy (NCBI): domain Bacteria; kingdom Pseudomonadati; phylum Myxococcota; class Myxococcia; order Myxococcales; family Myxococcaceae; genus Pyxidicoccus; species Pyxidicoccus trucidator. The sequence goes on from NZ_JAAIXZ010000001.1 coordinate 1,250,812, forward strand.
AATCAACCGGCTGCCCACTCCGATTGCCATCGAGCTCAAGTGCATCGCCACCATCGGAGATGAATGAATGGGCCGCCTGACTCCCATCAACTTCAAGAAGTGGATTGACGAGCACCGCCACCTGCTCAAGCCGCCCGTCGGCAATCAACAAATCTGGGCCGACCGCGAGTTCATGGTGACGGTGGTCGGCGGCCCCAACGCGCGCACCGACTTCCACATCAACGAGGGCGAGGAGTTCTTCTACCAGCTCGAGGGCAACATCACCCTGCGCGTCATCGACGAGGGCGAGGTGCAGGACATTCCCATCCTGGAAGGGGAAATCTTCCTGCTGCCGCCCAACGTGCCGCACTCGCCGCAGCGCCCCGCGGGCACGGTGGGGCTGGTGCTGGAGCGCCGCCGTCAGCCGAAGGAGATGGACGGCTTCATGTGGCTGTGCCCGAAGTGCGGCGAGAAGCTCTATGAGGAGTTCGTGCACGTCACGAATCTGGTGACGCAGCTGCCGCCCATCTTCGAGCACTTCTACGGCAACCCCGACCACTGCACCTGCAAGAAGTGCGGGACGAAGGTCACGAAAGGCGGCCCGTCCCGTTGAAGGTCGACATCCACACGCACCTGCTGCCGGCGCAGCTCCCTCGCTTCGCCGAGCGGTACGGCTATGGCGGCTTCATCACCCTGGACCACCACGCGCCCTGCCGCGCGCGCATGCTCCGCGACGACGGGAAGTTCTTCCGCGAAGTCGAGAGCAACTGCTGGGACCCGGTGAAGCGCATTGAAGAGTGCGACGCGCAGGGCGTCCACGTGCAGGTGCTGTCCACCGTGCCGGTGATGTTCAGCTACTGGACGAAGCCCGAGCACGGCTTGGACTTGTCGCGCTTCCTCAACGACCACCTCGCCTCCGTCGTCCGCGAGCACCCCAAGCGCTTCGTGGGGCTGGGCACGGTGCCGCTCCAGTCGCCGGAGCTGGCGGTGCGGGAGCTGGAGCGGTGCGTGAAGGAGCTGGGGCTGGCGGGCGTGCAGATTGGCAGCCACGTCAACGACTGGAACCTGTCGGACCCGGCGCTGTTCCCCTTCTTCCAGGCCGCGAGCGAGCTGGGCGCCGCCATCTTCGTCCACCCGTGGGACATGATGGGCGAGGCGAAGATGCAGAAGTACTGGCTTCCGTGGCTGGTGGGCATGCCGGCGGAGGTGTCGCTCGCCATCTGCTCGCTCATCTTCGGCGGCGTCATGGAGCGGCTGCCGAAGCTGCGCTTCGCCTTCGCGCACGGCGGCGGCTCGTTCCCCCACACGCTGGGCCGGATTCAGCACGGCTTCGAGGCGCGGCCGGACCTCGTGGCGGTGGACAACAAGGTCGCGCCCCGGGACTACGTGGGCCGCTTCTGGGTGGACTCGCTGGTCCACGACGTGGAGGCGCTGCGCTTCATCGTCCGGCTGTTCGGCCAGGACAAGGTGGCGCTCGGCAGTGACTACCCCTTTCCCCTGGGCGAGGACCGCCCGGGCACGCTCATCGAGTCCCTGAGGGAGCTGGAGCCGGCCGCGCGCGAGCGGCTGCTCTGGCGCAATGCCCTGGAGTGGCTCGGACGCTCACGCGAGGACTTCGCACCATGACGACGCCGCACCCCTTCGAGGACTCCGAGGCCTTCGCGCGCAAGCTGGACGCCGAGGACCCGCTGCGCGCCTTCCGCGACGAGTTCCTCTTCCCCAAGGCCGCGGACGGCAAGCCCGTCGTCTACCTCGCGGGCAACTCGCTGGGGCTCCAGCCTCGCAACGCCGCGCGCTACATCCAGGAAGAGCTGGAGGACTGGGCCCGTCTGGGCGTGGAGGGGCACCACGAGGGACGCCACCCCTGGCTGCACTACCACGAGCTCGTCACCCAGCAGACCGCGCGGCTGGTGGGCGCGAAGCCGCTGGAAGTGGTGGTGATGAACACCCTGACGGTGAACCTGCATCTAATGATGGTGTCCTTCTACCGGCCCACGAAGGAGCGCTTCAAAATCCTCGTCGAGGGCGGCGCCTTCCCCTCGGACCAGTACGCGGTGGCGTCGCAGGTGCGCTTCCACGGCTACGACGCGCGCGAGGCGGTGCTGGAGCTGAAGCCGCGCTCGGGCGAGGAGACGCTGCGCACCGAGGACATCCTCGCGACGATTGAAAAGCACGGGCACGAGGTGTCGCTGGTGCTGCTGGGCAGCGTGAACTACCTCACCGGGCAGGCGTTCGACATCCCGGCGATTACGAAGGCGGCGCACGCGAAGGGCTGCTTCGTGGGCTTCGACCTGGCGCACGGCGCGGGCAACCTCAAGGTGTCCCTGCACGACGACGGGCCGGACTTCGCCGTGTGGTGCTCGTACAAGTACCTCAACGGCGGCCCGGGCAACCTGGGCGGCGTCTTCGTCCACGAGCGGCACGCGCGGGAGAAGGACCTGCCCCGCTTCGAGGGCTGGTGGGGCCACGACAAGACGACGCGCTTCCAGATGGGGCCCACCTTCGACCCGCTGCCGGGCGCGGAGGGGTGGCAGCTGTCCAACCCGCCCATCTTCCAGCTCGCGGCGCTGCGGGCGTCGCTGGAGCTGTTCGACAAGGCCGGCATGGAGGCGCTGCGCGCCAAGAGCGAGCGGCTCACCGGCTACCTGGAGTTCCTGCTCGACAAGCTGCCCCCGGGCTTCGTGCGCGTCACCACGCCGCGAGACTCGAAGCAGCGCGGGGCGCAGCTCTCGCTGCGGCTCAAGGGCGAGCCCCAGGGCATGCTGAAGCGGCTGGCGGACGCGGGCATCGTCTGCGACTTCCGCAAGCCGGACATCATCCGCGCGGCGCCCGCGCCGCTGTACTGCAACTACACCGACGTGTACCGCTTCGTGAGGACGCTCGAAGGCCATGCCCGGGACTGACCGGAAGGAAGCCGTCACCGTGGTGGGCGCGGGCCTCGTGGGCTCGCTGCTCGCCACGTACCTGGCCCGCAGGGGCTACACCGTGGAGGTGCTGGAGCGCCGCCCCGACATGCGCCGGGAGGTCATCGACGCGGGCCGCTCCATCAACCTCGCCATCTCCGCGCGCGGCCTGCATGCGCTGCGGCAGGTGGGCCTGGAGGCGGAGGCGCTGAGGCACGCCATCCCCATGCGCGGAAGGATGATTCATTCCGCGAAGGGCGAGCTGACCTACCAGCCCTATGGCAAGGACGACTCGCAGCACATCAACTCGATATCGCGCGCGTGGCTGAACAAGTTCCTGATGACGGAGGCGGAAGCCACCGGCCGCGTCCGCATCCGCTTCAAGCAGCGAGTGGACCACGCGGACTTCGAGACGGGCGCGCTCACGGTGCACGACGACACCGCGGGCGAGACGCGCCACGAGGAGGGCCGCGTGCTGTTCGGCACGGACGGCTCGGGCTCGGCGGTGCGGCAGGAGATGGACCGGCTGCCGGGCTACGTCGCGTCGCGGGAGCAGCTCGGCCACGGGTACAAGGAGCTGACGATTCCGGCGGGCCCGGGCGGCGCGTTCCAGATGGAGAAGCACGCGCTGCACATCTGGCCACGCGGCACGTACATGCTGATTGCCCTGCCCAACGAGGACGGCAGCTTCACGTGCACCCTGTTCCTCCCGTGGACGGGCCCGGTCAGCTTCGAGTCCCTGGACACCCCGGCGCGCCTGGAGGCGTTCTTCGAGGAGAAGTTCCCGGACGCGCGAGCGCTCATCCCCGACCTGGTGGACGCGTTCTTCTCCCGGCCCACGGGCAGCATGGTGACGGTGAAGTGCGCGCCCTGGCGCGTGGGTGGCCGGGCGCTGGTGCTGGGCGACGCGGCGCACGCCATCGTCCCCTTCTTCGGCCAGGGGATGAACTGCGGCTTCGAGGACTGCGTGGTGCTGGACGGGCTGCTGGGCCGGCACGGCCAGTGGGAGGATGTGTTCGCGGACTTCGAGCAGCTGCGCAAGACGAACGCGGACGCCATCGCCGACATGGCGGTGGAGAACTTCATCGAGATGCGCGACAGCACCGGCAGCCCGCGCTTCCTGCTGGAGAAGGCCGTGGAGAAGACGCTGCTCAACGCCTTCCCCGGCGAGTTCGTCAGCCGCTACTCGCTGGTGAGCTTCAGCCGCGTGCCGTACCGGCTGGCCTACGAGGTGGGCGCGATTGCCAGCGGCATCGTCTCGGAGCTGTCCGAGGGGCTGGCGAAGGCGGAGGACGTGAATCTGGAGCGCGCGGGGCAGCTCATCCGCGGACGGTTGGTGCCTTTCATGAAGGAGCACGCGGATGGATTTCGGACTGAAGGGTAGGCGCGCGCTGGTGATGGGTGCGTCCGCCGGCCTGGGCTACGCGATTGCCCAGGCGCTGGTGAAGGAAGGCGCCACGGTGGCCATCTGCTCGCGCGGCGGGGACAAGCTGGACAAGGCCGCGAAGGAGCTGGGCGCGGCGCTGGCGGTGCCGTGTGACTTGACGCAGCCCGGGGCGGCGCGGCGGTTGGTGGAGGAGACTGTCGCGAAGCTGGGCGGCGTGGACGTGCTGGTGGTGAACACGGGCGGGCCTCCGGCGGGCGGCTTCGAGTCGCTGACGGCGGAGCAGTGGCAGCTCGGCTTCCAGAGCCTGTGGATGGCGGCGGTGGACGGCATCCAGGCGGCGCTGCCCGGCATGAAGGAGCGCGGGTGGGGCCGCATCGTCCTGGTGACGTCGCTGGCCGCGCGCGAGGCGATGCCCAACCTCACCATCTCCAACGGCCTGCGCGCGGGCCTGCTGGGGCTGGTGAAGACGGTGAGCAACGAGGTGGCGCAGCACGGCGTCACGGTGAACGCGGTGCTGCCGGGCTTCCACGCCACGGAGCGGATGACGCAATTGGGCCTGACGGACGAGAAGGTGGCGCCGCAGATTCCCGCGCGGCGGCTGGGACGGCCGGAGGAGCTGGCGGCGCTGGCGGCGTTCCTGTCGTCCGAGCAGGCCTCGTACATCTCCGGCCAGTCCATTGTCGTGGACGGCGGCGCGCAGCGCGGGTTCTAGGCTCCGCGGGTCGCGCTCAGATGTCGATGATGCCCCGCTTGAGCGCGACCACCACCGCCTGCGTCCTGTCACTGGCGCCGAGCTTGTTCATGACGTTCTTCACGTGGGATTTGACCGTCTCTTCGGAGATGCCCAGCCGGGTGGCGATCTCCTTGTTGGCGCCGCCGGCGGCGACCTGGCTCAGGACGTCGCGCTCCCGCTGCGTCAGCTCGTCGTCCGCCCGGTGCTCGGCGAGCTCCGAGGCGATGGCCACGTCGATGCGGCGGTGCCCGGCGTGCACGCCGCGAATCGTCTCCACCAGCTCCTTGCGCAGCATGCTCTTGAGCAGGTAGCCGGACGCGCCGGCCTTGATGGCGCGCAGCGCCTGCGCATCGCCCCGGTAGGTCGTCAGGACGATGATTCTCGCGCTGGGGAACTCCGCGCGGATGGCCGCAATCGCGTCGATGCCGCCCATGGTGGGCATCCGCACGTCCATCAGCGTGATGTCGGGCCGGTGCTCACGGAAGGCCTGGACGGCCTGCTCGCCGTTCTCCGCCTCGGCGACCAGCGCCATGTCCGCCTGGCCGGCAACCATGGCCGCCAGCCCCTCTCGCAGCAGCGGATGGTCATCGGCGACCAGGATGCGAATGGGTGAGTCCGCGGAGCTCATCGCGACCCTCGGTGGATTGACGTGGGATGGTGGAAGGTATCGAGGATACTTCCGATATAGGAGCCCTCCTGGGTCGGATGAAGGACGTAACGAGCCATCGCTGGACCCGGCCGCTCCAGTGGAGCGCGCTGACACTGTGCGTGTTCCTGCTGTGCGGCTCGGTCGCCACCGCCCAACCGGATGGCCGCGACCGCGGCATCGGCCAGTTCTACCACTCCCGGTGGACCATCAAGGAGGGCGCCCCCGGTCAGATTTCCGCCCTGGCCCAGACGCGGGACGGCTTCCTCTGGCTGGCCACGGCGTCGACGCTGTACAGCTTCGACGGCGTCCGCTTCGAGCGGTTCGAGCCCTCCAACGGCGCGCCGCTCACCACCATCCAGACGCTGCACGCCGCGCCCGACGGCGGGCTGTGGATTGGCTTCCAGCACGGGGGCGCGGCCCGGCTGAAGGACGGGCAGGTCACCCACTTCGGTGAGGCGGAGGGGCTGGCCCGGAGTCAGGTGGTGTCATTCGCCGTCGACACCCACGGGGGAACCTGGGCCCTCACCATGGCGGACGGACTGTTCCGCCTGCGGGACGGACGCTGGCATCGCGTGGGTGATGACAGGAAGCAACCCGGCGCGCGGGGCGGCACCCTGCTCGTCGACCGCGACGGCACGCTGTGGGTCGCGGCGAATGAGACGCTCGTGTTCCTTCCGAAGGGCGGCCAGGCGTTTCGCGAGACGGGCGCGCGAGTGCGGTGGGTGGGGAAGCTCGCGCAGGCGCCCGATGGCACGATATGGGCCGCCGAGCTGGATGGCAGCGTGCGTCCCGTCGTGCTCCCGACAGGAGAGCTCCACCCTTCGACCGAGCGGCTCGAGGTGGTGTCGAGCGGGATGGCGTTCGACCGTGAGGGCAGCCTGTGGGTCAGCACGCTCGGAGATGGCCTGCGCCGGGTGTCCCACCCCGAGCGGCCGGGCCTGGTCGCGGAGCCCTTCACCGAGAAGGAAGGCCTCAGCGCGGACTACGCCTGGCCGCTCATCCTGGACCGCGAGGGCAACATCTGGGTCGGCACCAGCGGAGGGCTCGACCGGTTCCGCCATAGCGCGCTGGTGTTGGCGGAGTTCCCGCGGGGCGCCCATGACTTCGCGCTGGCCGCGGGCGAGGACGGCGCCATCTGGGCGGGGACCACCAACCGGCCCTTGATGCGGCTGCACGGCAAGCAGGTCGAGTTCGCCAGCCTCGGGCCCCCCGTCCACTGCGCGCACCGGGACTCGAAGGGCACCGTGTGGCTGGGGGCCGCGGATGGCCTCTGGCGCATCGAGCACGGCCGGCCGGTGCATGTCGCCGCGTTTCCCCCCGGGCTCGACGGGCCCACCGTCCAGGCCATGTCAGCGGATGCGGAGGGTGGGCTGTGGGTCAGCATCAGCGGAGCCGGGCTGTTCCGCCTGAAGGACGGCGTGTGGAACTCCATGAGCGAGCGGCTCGGCACCACTGCGAAGGACCGCGTCTATAGCGCGGCCACCGACGCCCAGGGCCGCGTCTGGCTGGGCTACCGCGGCAACATGATTGTCAGGGTCGACTCCGGTGAGGTGCGCCGCTTCGGGACGGCGGATGGACTCGACGTCGGACTGGTGACCGCGCTGCGGGGCGGACGCAGGGTGTGGGCGGGCGGGCAGTTCGGCCTGGCGCACTTCGACGGGCAGCGCTTCCAGCCGCTCCTCGTGGCCGGGGGCGAGCCGCTGCGCGGGGTCGCCGGCATCCTGGAGCTGCCGGACGGCGGCCTGTGGGTCCACGCGGTGCCGGGCATCTTCCACCTCCGCGCGAAGGAGGTGGCGCGCGCCGTCGCGGAGCCGGGATATCGCGCCAGCAGCGAGCGCTTCGACTTCCTCGATGGCCTGCCGGCCCGCCCCACCCTGCTGCGCCCGCTGCCCACCGCCGTGCAGGGCACCGACGGCAGGCTGTGGTTCGCGACCAGCAATGGCGTGGTGTGGTTGGACCCGACGCGCATGTTCCGCAATCCGCTGCCGCCACCGGTGGCGATTCGCGCGGTGCGCGTGGATGGACAGCGGCTCGGGACCGGGCCGTCGCGCACCCTGCCGGAGCGGGCGATGAGCCTGGAGATTGATTACACGGCGCTGAGCCTCTCCATCCCCGAGCGCGTGCGCTTCCGCTACCGGCTGGAGGGCGTGGACGCGACGTGGCAGGACGTCGGCACGCGGCGCGAGGCGTACTACACGAACCTGGACCCCGGGCGGTATCGCTTCCAGGTCATCGCCGCCAACAACGACGGCGTGTGGAACGAGACGGGCGCGACGCTGGAGCTCGTCCTGCCGCCGGCCTTCTTCCAGACACGGTGGTTCCGCGCGCTGGGCTTCGCCGCGGTGCTGGCGGCGCTGTGGCTGCTGTACCTGATGCGGCTGCGCCAGGTGCGGGCCCACACGCGGGGGCTGCTGGAGGAGCGCCACCAGGAGCGGGAGCGCATCGCCCGCGAGCTGCACGACACGCTGCTGCAGGGCATCCACGGGTTGATTCTCCGCTTCCAGGCGGAGGCCGAGAAGATTCCGGAGGGCGAGCCCGCGCGCGCCTCGATGGAGAAGGCGCTGGACCGGGCCGACGACCTCCTGGTCGAGGGGAGAGACCGGGTGAAGGGCCTGCGCACGCCCATGGAAGAGCTCGGCGAGCTGTCCCGCGCCTTCGAAAGGGTGGGCGAGGAGCTGGTGCAGGACCACCGCCCCACCGGCTTCCACGTGGTCGTGGAGGGGAAACCCACGACGCTGGCCCCGCTCGTGTGCGACGAGGTCTTCCGCATCGGTCGCGAGGCGCTGGTGAACGCGTTCCAGCATGCCGACGCGCGGCGAATCGAGGTGGAGATCTCCTATGGCCACGACGTGCTGCGCCTGCGCGTCCGCGACGACGGGCGGGGCATCGACGCGGAGGTCCTCACTGCCGGCGGACGGCCGGGACACTGGGGCCTGGCGGGCATGCGGGAGCGAGCGCGCAAGATTGGAGCGCAGCTCGACATCTGGCGCCGGGGCGACTCGGGGACGGAGGTGGACCTGCGCGTGCCCGCCGCGACTGCGTATCGCGGCGGCCCGAAACGCACCTGGAGGAGCAGGTTGCGGCGCAGGCTCGGCGGAGGCCGCTGAGGACGGCGGGTGGAACAGGCCCACCGCCGTCACGACGCGAGGCAGGCCTCCTCATAGCCCCAGCGCTCCTGGGCCTCTCCTTCCTCCAGGACAGGTCTCACGGTCGCCATGGGCACGGTGGGGGGGACGTCCACGGAGATGAGGCCCGGGATGTGGCTTCGCTCGATGGAGCACCCCAGCTTTTCGAGGAGGGCTTTGACGGAAGGGACGTCTTGCTCGTCATGGATGATGAGGCGCAGCGTGCTGTGCCCCGAGGGCCTGACGACTTCCTGGAAACGGAGCTCCTGCTCCACCATGGAAGCCGAGACGATGTCGCCCCAGGCAATGCCCCTGGCGAAGAAGGGAACATTGTCTATCTGAAACACGCCATCTCCGAGAGGGCGCGCCCACAGGCCCTCGTAGTCCGCGGGAGGGTAGTCGTGCTCGTCCTTGTCCAGCTTGACGACCACCTTGACCCGGTCATCGGCGAGAGGCGCGCTCATGGCACGTCCTCACTGGACGGAAGCGTGTCTCCCTTCTTGAGGTTGCAGTCCCGGCAGAGCACCTGGCCGTTATCAACCTCACCCGCACCGCCCTTGGACTTGGGAACCTTGTGGTCGACCTGGGTTTCGTTCAAGGGCGGTGTCACGCCCTTCTCGTGCTTCCTGGCCGGAACCGTCTCCACATCGCAGTTCTCGCAGCGGGTCTTGCCCTCGTTCACCTGCGCATTCTTCTGCTTCACGACTTCCTTCTGCTGTCGTGTGAAGGCTTTTCCCGCTCGGACCTTGCCCGCAATCGCTTCCTGCCCGACATGAGTCCCTGGCTCGGAGGATTTGACGGACTCCAAGGTGAAGGAGGTTACGGGAGCATCCATCACTGATGGGTTGGGGGCCGCGAGCGCCAGCAGGACCAGCCAGAGAACAGTCATGAGAACACTCTCTCAGGATTGAGGCCTGAGCCCCAATCGTCGCTTCGCGCTACCGACACGCACTTCATGGGCGGGCCATCGCCAGCTCACAGGAGCGAACGCACCGCCTCCACGACCTGGGGCCACTCACGAGAGCGGGGGTCGATGAGCTCGAAGTGCCCGGCGCCAGGGAGCGGGACGCAGCGCACGGAATCTCCCAGCTCGCGGCCCCGGGCACAGAAGGCCTCGCTCATGGCCACGGGCACGGTGTCGTCCCCGGTGCCGTGCACGAGCACCTGCGGCAGCCCCAGCGGCTGGAGCGCCGCGGGCGAGGCCGTGCGGTAGCGCTCGGGCACGCACACGGGTGAGCCCCCGAGGAACGTGTCCACGATGCCGTCCCCCAGCCACCATTCGAAGCCACACACCAGGTCCACGACGCCCGCCAGCGAGACGACGCCACGGAGGCGCAGCGGGTCCTCGCGGTGGAGTGGGCCACCGGCTGGCAACCGGTGACGCGCACCCAGCCACAGGGCCAGGTGCCCGCCCGCCGAGTGCCCCAGCGCCACCACGCGCGCGAGGTCCAGCGCGTGCGAGCGCTCCAGCGTGCGCAGGAAGTCCACCCCGAGCGCCACGTCCTCCAGCGTGCCGGGCCAGCCCCCTCCGTCGTGGCCCACGCGGCGGTACTCCAGGCTCCAGGTGGCGACGCCCCGCTGCGTCAGGTCGGCGCAGAGGTGGCCCACGTGCTCCAGGTCGTACTTCGCGCGCCAGAAGCCTCCATGGACGACGACCACCACCGGATGCGGCCCCGGACCGGACGGCAGCCGCAAGTCCCCGAACTGGTGGGACAGCGAGCCGTAGGGGACTCGCGCGTCCGGGGGAGGCGCGGGCGTCTCAAGGACCCACATCGAGCTCATGCCGGCATCTTCGGAACCACCCCCTGGCATCGCAAGCCCGCGTGTCTACTCCCCCGCCAGGCACACGGGCCGTGAACCGCGCGCAGTGTCCACGGCCCACCACTCCGCCCTACCTTGGGGCCTGTCGGAGTGTTCTCAAACGGGCTCTAAGCTTTGTGGACCCACGTTTCTAGGCTTCAGGACTTGAAATCTAGGCTTGATTTCCGGCCAGTAAATGTAAATACCTGCGCCCACGGATTTGACCCGCCGCGTTTACGGCGTGGAACCCGGCCTGGGAGGCACGGACATGGAGACGAAGGGTCTGCGGACGTTCCTGGAGATTCCCTACGACGAGCTGGAGGAGAACAACCTCCGAGTGAAGGAGCAGCGCGTCAAGCACGAGTCGGCGGACAAGATTCGCGAGGAGCGCCTCAAGTACCTCACCGACGAGCGCCGGCTGAAGGCCGTCACCGTGTGCTTCACCGACCTCGAGGGTCGGATGCACATGCTGGACTACGACAAGAAGTTCCTGCTCAAGAGCGCCGACAACCTCACCTTCGATGGCTCCTCCATCCGCGGCTTCTCGCAGCAGGCCGAGAGCGACCTGCGGCTGAACATCGACTGGGGCTCCTTCTACTGGCTGCCCTCGGACATCTTCGGCCCGGGCAAGGTGCTGGTGTTCAGCGAGGTGCTGGAGCGCGACGGCACGCCGTACCACGCCGACATGCGCGGCCAGCTCAAGCGCATCACCGAGAGCCTGTACCAGAAGGACGGCCTGGTCTTCCACGCGGCGCCCGAGGTGGAGGGCTTCCTCTTCAAGGGCCGTGACGCCGAGCGCCACTTCCACGAGACGGGCAAGTTCGACTTCATCTCCACCGGCGGCTACTACCACTCGCTACCCGGCGACCCGCTGCGCATGTTCATCGACAAGGCGGCCGAGGCGCAGCGCGCCATGGGCTTCCAGAACGAGAAGGACCACCCCGAGGTGGCCCCCAGCCAGTTCGAGATGAACTTCTCGTACAGCGAGGCGCTCATCTCCGCCGACCAGATCCAGCTCTACAAGCTGCTGTGCCGCCAGGTGGCCGCGCAGATGGACACCACCGCCAGCTTCCTCCCGAAGCCGGTGACGGGCGTCAACGGCAACGGCATGCACATGAACATGTCGCTGTCGAAGGGGAACAAGAACCTCTTCTACGACAAGGGCGGCCAGGACAACCTGAGCGCCATGGGCTGGGAGTTCATCGACCGGCTCCTCAACAACGCCAACGACATCTGCCTGGTGCTCAACTCCAGCGTCAACGCGTACCGTCGGCTGGACCCGCACTTCGAGGCGCCGAACCAGATCAAGGCCAGCGCCAACAACCGCGGCGCCATGGTGCGCATCCCCTACGGCAACGAGCGCAGCGCGCGCGTCGAGTGCCGCTCGGTGGCGCCGGACGCCAACCCGTACATGGTGCTCTACACGCTGCTGCGCACCGGCCTGGAGGGCCCGCAGCCGCAGGAGGACGCGGAGACCAAGCGCAGCCGCACCCGCTTCCTGCCGGACAACATCTTCGACGCCATCCGCCTCTTCAAGGGCAGCCAGTTCGTCGCCGGCATCCTCGGTGAGAACGTGCAGGGCAAGTTCGCCGAGCTGAAGACGGCCTCCGCCGAGCGGTGCCCGAAGCAGCTGGGCGCCCGCGTGAAGTCGTCGGAAATCCAGTTCCACCACGAAATCACCAACCAGTACCTCTGGAGCCAGTTCTAGGTTCCGGTGGCGGGTGAGGTCCCGGCGGTGACTCGGGGCCTCGCGAGCCGCAGCAGCACCAGGCCCGCCACCACCGTGAGCGCGGTGGTGGCGGCCTCGCGCGAGGTGGCGCCGAAGGCCACCAGCGTCAGGCCCAGCGCCAGCGTGGGCACCGCCAGCACCGCGTGCAGCGGCCGCAGGCCCCGCTCGCGCCGCCAGGAGAGCGTGGCCAGCGCGGCGGCGGTGACGCCGTACTGCATGAGCACCGCGATGCTGGAGAGGGCGAAGAGCTCGGACAGGTCGCCCAGGTTGACGAACAGCAGCACCAGTCCCCAGGTGACGGCCAGCGCCCGGACGGGCACGCCCGCCGGGGACATGGCCTCCATCCCGAAGAGCGTGCGCTCCCCGGACGCCAGCGCCGACAGGTAGCGCGGCGTCGTCACCATCATCCCCAGGCAGATGCCGAGCGCGGAGATGCTGGTGCCCGCCCCCACCCACCACGCCAGGCCGGGCCCGCCCCACACACCCGCCGACTCGGCCAGCGGCGCTGGTGACGACGCCAGCGCCGGCAGCGCCACGACGCACGCCCACACCAGGCCCACGTAGAGGAGCACCGCGGCCAGCAGCGAGCCCACCGTGGCCAGGGGCACGCTGCGCGAGGACGAGCGCACCTGCCCGGCAATCACCGGGACGATTTCGAAGCCCTGGTACGCGAACATCACCGTGAGCCCCGCGCGCAGCCACGCGGTGTCCATGGCGCTCGCCACCGCCACCAGGGGACGCGGGCCCGGCAGCGCGAGGAAGGCGATGAGCAGCGCGGCCAGCGGCAGCAGCTTGAGCACCGTGAGCGACGTCCACGCCCGCGCCGAGACGCGGATGCCCGAGGCGACGACACCGGCGAGCACCGTCACCAGGAGGGACGCCAGGGCCCGCTGCCCCAGGGGCCCCGCCAGTCCCAGCGAGGGCGCCAGGGCGTGGGTCAGCCCGGCCACCACCGCGGAGGTGCTCAGGAAGGCGCTGACATAGGCCACCCAGCCCACGAGGAAGGAGGCCCGCTCGCCAAAGGCCGCGCGCGCGAAGACCACCGGCCCGCCGTCCGAGTCGAAGCGGCGTCCCAGCACCGCGAAGGCGAAGGCCACCGGCACCAGGGCGAGCCCGGTGAGCGCGAAGGCGAGGATGGCGCTCGCGCCGGGCGCCTGGGCGGCGACCTGCGCCGGGGCGAAGAAGATGCCGACGCCGACGATGCCGTTGACGCCGAGCGCCAGGAGCTGGAGCGGACCGACGGGACGCGCCTGGGACTCGGCGACAGGGCTGGCGGGAGCAGTCACGGCCAGGACTTCACTACAAGCCCGCCCCGCGCACCAACCCGCCGGGGAGCCGGGCCGATATGTGCCCGACGCCAGGAGCGTTGTTCGGGAGAAGCCGGGCGGCGGCGGGGTGGCAGACCGCATGCTCATACCCCCTGGAGGTTGCGATGCGTCTGTACGCGGTGTGCTTGGGACTGGTGTGCACGACGACCGGCTGCGCAACACTCACCCGGGGCTTCGGCGCCGTGCCCGACCCGGAGACCGGCAAGTACGAGACGCCGAAGCAGGAGACCGTGTACCGGGTCCCCGCCGAGGAGGCGATGATGATGGTCCGTCGCATCCTCGAGGAGCAGCGCTACGACGTGATGGAGAAGGAGGGCGGCCTGGAGCTGTTCACCTCCGCCCATGAGCCCGGGATGAACCAGGTCGGCCTGCGCACCATGGAGCGCTACTACATCAAGGGTGAGCGCGTGGGGCCCCGCCAGACGATGGTCCGCGTCTTCCGGCTCCGCTACAACGAGATGGAGCAGGAGGTGGAGTTCGGCATGAGGGACTTCGGCAGGCATGCGATGGAGAAGCATGTCGCGGAGAACACCCACCCGTTCGATACCAACAAGGCCGTCAAGAGCGCCCCGGACCTGCACGGCGAGCGGCTGATGGACCTGAACGGACCGTGCAAGGACGCGCCGGGCCTGGAGGGCTTCCAGTTGGCGCGTGGGAACCGGGACCTCGGCATCGAGCGCACGCTGCTGGAGCGGCTGGAGATGGTGCCCTCGCTGGAGCTGGTGGGTGGCAACACCTCCGTCCCCGCGCGCTCCGTCCTCCTGGAAGGCTGGGCGGAGCCCACCGAGACGGCCCAGTCACCTGAAGCCGAGTGCGGCGCCCCCGTGGACGGCCTGGCGCCGATGCTGACCCAGGGACAGACGCTGTTGCTCGCCGACCCGCTGGGCACTCGTGAGCTGCCCTCCGCCGCCCTGCGCATGCTCTGCGAGGCTTCCTCCAAGGGTCTGCCGGTGACACTGGCCCTGTCGCTGCCCTCCACCGAGCAGCCCCTGCTCGACACGTACCTCGCCAGTGCGGGCTCGTCCCAGGATGCACAGGAGCTGCTGAGCGGCAGCTCGTTCTGGCGCCGGGTGCACCAGGACGGCCGCAGCAGCCGCGCCATGCTGTGGCTGGTGGAGCAGGCCCGCCGGCTGCGCGCCTCGGGCAAGGCCGTGTCGCTGGTCGCCTTCGACGCGGAGAAGGCCGCCGGCAACGAGCGCGAGGCGCTGATGGCGAAGAGCCTGCTGGAGGCCCGCGAGCAGAACGCTGACGCCTTCATGCTGGTGCTGGCCGGTGGCACGCACGTGCGCACCGCGAGCGTGGACTGGGACGCGGACTTCGAGCCCATGGGCGTGCGGCTGGCGAAGTCGTTGCGCTCCGTGAAGGCGCTGGACGTGGGCTTCGCGCGCGGCACCCAGTTCTCCTGCCGCTACAACGTCTGGGAGGATGTCGAGTGCAACACCTTCGCCATCAGCCCCACGGCGCAGGCGCGGCAGGCGTCGACCGTCGCCCCCGGCGTGCAGCTCTTCCCTGAGCCGCTGAAGGAGGGCTTCCACGGGCGGCTCTACGTCGGTGAGCTGAACGCCTCGCCCCCAGCGCTGCAGGCGGGCACCGCGGTCAGCGCGGCCTCCCGCTCCGCTCGGTAGCTGACCGGACGGGCTGCCCACCCGGCCCGCCCCGCCCTCCTTTCGACAGTCGCGATATGTCAGGGGGGCCTCCGACGTTGCCCGCCAGGGAGCGTGGTGGGCCGGTGTGGCAGAATCACCGAGCGCCAAGGAGGATGCGAATGCGTCGGTACGGGATGCTGCTGGGGTTGGGACTGGTGTGCTCGACGGGGTGCTCCACCCTGTCCCGCGGCCTGGGCGCGGTCCCCAACGAGGAGACCGGCGAGTACGAGACGCCGAAGACGGAGACGGTGTACCTGGTCCCCGTCGAAGACGCGATGATGATGACCCGGCGCATCCTCGAGGAGCAGCGCTACGACGTGCTGGAGAAGGAAGGCGGGCTGGAGATGTTCACCTCCGCCCATGAGCCCGGGAAGAGCACCCTCGGCTCGCGCACCCTGGAGCGCTACTACATCAAGGGTGAGCGCGTGGGGCCCCGCCAGTCCCTCGTCCGCGTCTTCCGGCTCCGCTACGACGAGAGCACCCGGGTGCTGGAGATTCCGCCCATGGCCATGGGCGGCCGGGACGCGGCGCTGTCCATCGACGACAACAGCCACCCCTTCGACGCCAACCAGGTCTACAAGTCCGCGCCCGACCTGCAGGGCAACCGCATCATGGGCGATGCCGGTGCCTTCAAGGACGCACCGGCCCTGGAAGGCTTCCAGCTGGTGCGCGGCAACCGCGACGTGGGCATCGAGCACACGCTGCTGGAGCGGCTGGAGATGGTGCCCTCGCTGGAGCTGGTGGGCGGCAACACCTCCGTGGCCGCCCGCTCCGTCTCCCTGTCGGGGTGGGCGGAGCCGAGCGAGACGGCCCCCCTCCTCGAGGCCGAGTGCGGCGCTCCCGTGGACGGCGTGGCGCCGCTGCTGGCCCAGGGACAGACGCTGCTGCTGGCCGACCCGCTGGGCACGCGCGAGCTGCCTTCGGCCGCCCTGCGCATCCTCTGCGAGGCCGCCTCCAAGGGGCTGCCGGTGACGCTGGCCCTGTCGCTGCCCGTCACCGAGCAGCCCCTGCTCGACACGTACCTGGCCAGCGAGGGCTTTTCACACGACGCGCAGGAGCTGCTGCGGGGCAGCTCGTTCTGGCGCCGGGTGCACCAGGACGGCCGCAGCAGCGGCGCCATGCTGTGGCTGGTGGAGCAGGCCCGCCGGCTGCGCGCCTCGGGCAAGGCCGTGTCACTGGTCGCCTTCGACGCCGAGAAGGGCGGCGGCAACGAGCGCGAGGCGCAGATGGCGAAGCACCTGCTGGCGCACCGGAGCAAGGCCCCCGACGCCTTCATGCTGGTGCTGGCCGGTGGCACGCACGTGCGCACGGCGAATGTGGGCTGGGATGGTGACTTCGAGCCGCTCGGCATGCGGCTGGCGAAGGCGCTTCCTTCCGTGAAGGCGCTGGACGTGGGCTTCACGCGCGGCTCCCAGTTCTCCTGCCGCTACAACGTCTGGGATGCCGTGGAGTGCGACGTCTTCGCCATCAGCCCGACGAAGCAGGCGCGACAGGCCTCTACTGTCGCCGCGGGCGTGCAGCTGTTTCCCGAGGTCATGAAGGACGGCTTCCATGGGCGGCTCTACGTCGGCGCGCTGACCGCCTCGCCCCCGGCGCTGCAGGCCCACCCGGCCGCCGTCAGCAGCGCTCCCGCGAGCCCCACGCCGTAGCCGCGTGCCCGGGGCGCCGGACGGACTTCCCGGCGCCCCGCGGTGCCTGTTACGGGCGGACGTACACGGGCGTGAGCACCTCGGTGAAGTTGCCGGCCGCGTCGCGCGCCTGCACCAGCACCATGCTCCAGTCCGTGTTCACCAGGTCCACCGTGTGGGTGACGCTGCCCGTGCCGCTCTCCACCGTGGTGGAGTGCACGAACTGCGTCGTCACCGTCACCGGGCTCTCATCCTCCACGGCCGTGGTGACGTTCACGATGGGGCTGTCCAGCTCCGCCTGCTCCTGCGGAGAGACGACGGTGACGACGGGCGGCGTGAGGTCCACGCGCATCATCCCCTGCTTCGTGGTGACACGCCCGTTGGCGTTGCGGGCCGTCAGGGTGATGACGTGGTCTCCCTCCGTGAAGGTGTAGGGGAGGCGCACGAAGCCGGCGTTCAGGTCCGGCGTCACGGCGAGCGGCTCGCCGCCGTCCACGGTGAACCACGCCTCGACGATGGCGCTGTCGTCACCGAAGTACGTCGTGAAGCCACACAGCTCGCGCTCCAGGTCCCGCGTGTAGCGCGGCAGGTTGCACAGCGTCACGTCCGAGGCATACGCCTGCGTCACCTGGGCGCTCGCGGACACCGAGGAGGTGCCGTCGTTCGCCGTCAGCGTCACCGTGAAGGTGCCGGCGGCGTCGCACTGGAACGATGTGATGAGCTGGTCCTCCGAGCCGAAGGTGCAGGTGGCGCCGGGCGGCACGTCCTCGCCCGGGGTGACGCTCCACTGGTACGTGAGCGGGCTGCCGTCCGGGTCTGACGCCGAGCCACTCAACGTCAGCTCACTGTTCACCCAGCCGCTCGTGTCCGAGCCCGCGCTCACCACCGGCGGCGACTGGCTGACCTTCCAGGCCATGAAGCCGTACTCCACCTGCTCGTTCACGGTGGCCTTCAGCAGGTTGAAGGACTGGCTGGTGCGCGTCTGGCACCACGCGGCCTCGCCCTCCGCGCCGGTGGCAATCGTCACCGCCTGCACCGGCCAGCGCAGCGCGGTGAAGCCCACGTTGATGTCGGGGACGCCCTGGCCATTCACGTCCGCCACCTTCGCCGTCACGCACACCTCGCCGCCGACCTGGCCGATGCGGTAGCGCGGCGTCAGCTTCAGGCTGTGCACCGCCGCCACGGGCACCAGCGACATGCCGCCCGGGTAGGCATACGTCACGTCCGTGCCCACGCCGTAGACGGAGACGCCGAAGGGCAGCGGCGACGTCAGCCGGTGCGTGCCCGGCGTCACCTCCAGCTGCGCGCCGTAGTAGTTCCAGGTGATGTACCGGAGCTTGAACAGGGGAATCATCTTCCCGTCCACCATCACCTGGTGCCACGTGTTCCCGCGCACGATGACGTTGATGTAGCTCTTGCCGGACGCCGTCGAGGGCGGCGCCGTCACCGTGTACTCGTTGAGGAACTGGGCGACGGGCGGCACGAGCATCATCGACGGGCCACCGTGCGCGTACTGCGCCACCAGGACGGGCTGGTTGGAGCTGATGACTCCCGCGGACTGGAGGCTCGTCTGGTACGTCTGCCCGCGCCGCAGCGAGACTTCCTTCGCGTTGACGCGGACGCGGGTGCCGTCCGCCGACGCGGTGATGCGGAAGGTGTCCGCCCCGCGCGAGCCGGCCAGCGGCATCGTCAGGAAGTAGCGGCCCCAGGACTTCGTGGGCGGCAATTGCTCCACCTGGAGGCCGCAGGTGCCCGAGGACGCGCCGGGCGCGCTGGCGCACCGGCTGCCGCTGAACACCGCCACCGGCTTGTCCGCCGTGAGGATGGAGCCCGTCAGGTCCGCGCCGCCATTGTTGGTGCCGGCGTACTGGAAGACCTCACCTTGATTGAGGGTGAAGGTGGACGTGTTGCCCTGCCGCGTGAAGGAGACGCGCGTGCCGGCCTCCGTGCCCACCACCGAGAGCTGCGTCCCCTTCGACGCCTGCGTGGAGCCGGAGGAGGCCACCACGTACTCCGTGCCCAGCGCGGACACCGGCAGCGCCAGGAAGGACTCCGTGGAGCGGGTGGCGCGGCTCTGCACGTGCACCGTGACGTCCCCGTCCGCGGAGACCTGGAGCCCCTTGTTCTCCACCCCGTTGGCCGTGGCCAGCGCGGCGCCCGCCGGAATCGTCACCGACGTCACCTGCCCCGGCGCCACAGAGAAGCCCTGCGCGTGGACGAGGCCGGGGATGCGCACCGTGCCCGTGGCAGCCGTCTCACCGCTGATCCGCAGCGTCAGCTCCGTCGCCGAACCACTGCTCACGTTCGTCGGAACCGCGAGCCAGAACTCCCGGCCCCGGCTGCCCGGCTTCGGGGGCGCCACCGACGCGGGGCCCTCTTCCAGGGCCAGCCGCTGGGAGGCGGCGGGTCCCTCCTGCCCCACTGCTACCTCCTCCGCGCCACCACAGCCCGCCGTAAACCCCAGGAAACAGGCCCACACCAGGCCCTTCATCACTGATGCCTTCACGAATAACCCCCGAAAAGCTGTTCCGGTGCTTCCGTTGCGGAAGCGACTCAGTTTCAGTTTACCGGGAACTTTACGTCTGGATCATCCACCCGGTTTTTTGCACGCCGGGTGGCGGCCGGCCCGTGCTGCCGGTGGAAGAACGGCGGTTGCTGCCTGGGCTGGCAAGCATTGCCGGGCCCTCGGCCCCGGAGACGGCAAGGTTTGCCAGCGCCGGGCGGCGTCTCCCCTGGAAGGCGCGCTGTCCGGGGCTGGCATCACCGTTGCTCTAGGGGTCGGCACGCACGCATCCCCGGCCCGCATGACGCGGCTTCGCACGGGAGAGGCGTGGTCCCAGGAACATCCCCATGAAGAAGACGCACGGGTTCGTGACGAAGTCCGTTGTTGCCCTCGCCCTGCTGGGCGCCCTGCCCGCCGCCGCGGGTACGGCGACCTACGCCGGTGCGATGTGTACCGTCGTGTCGGGCTTCAGCTCGCCGACCATCTTCCGCAGCGGCCGCCTCCTCAACCAGTCGACCAGCGAAATCGAGGTGGTCTGCCCGCTGCAGCGCAACGTCAGCATCCCCTCCTTCACGGAGGACTTGTCCATCACCGTCACCGTGAATGACCCGCACCTCACCGCCGACGTCTGCTGCACGGGCTACGTGGCGGAGAAGGACGGCACCACGCTGGCCTCTGACCGGGCGTGCACGCCGGCGGGTACCGCGGACACCGCCAACACGAAGTCCCTCGCCATCAACCTGCCCTCGGTGTTCGCGGGCGCGAACGGCTACCTGAACCTGCGCTGCGAGCTGCCGGGGACGTACACCATCGGCACCGTCAAGCACCCCTCCGTCCTCGCCAGCTTCCTGGTCTCGGAGTAACCGCCCATGCGACAGGTCCGCTGGGGAGTCCTGGGTCCGGCCGTCGTCGTGGTGGCCGCCGCCGGAGCGTGGAGCATGAGGGGGAATGCGCCGGAAACGGCCACCGCGCCCCCGGTGGCCACCGAGGCCCAGGCCCCCGCGGAGCTGGAGCGTGAGCTGCGAGCCCTGCGCGCGGAGTTGGAGTCGCTGCGCCAGGGACAGGGGCGCCTGACGCGGCAGGTGGAGTCCGGGGGGAGCCCCGCCGCGCAGGCCGTCCCGTCGCCTTCGACTGAAGTGGAAGCGCTGCCCGCCGCGAGCGCACGGCCAGGAGTGGCGGAGCTGGCCGCGGCGGAGGAGGCGCGCAAGGAGCGGATGATGGAGCTGGACGCCGAGCTGGAGGCCGCCGTGCAGACGGAGGCGCGTGACACCGAGTGGGCGGGCCGCACCGAGGAACAGGTGAGTGGAGCGTTCCGTGCGCCGGAGCTCACCGGCTCCCGTCTGACGCGGGTGGACTGCCGCACCCGGCTGTGCGTGCTGGAGGTGGAGCATGACGCGCCCGAGGCGCGCAAGGAGCTGCTGGACTCGCTGCTGCGCGCGTCTGGAATCCAGGGGCAGGCCGTGGTGCGGCCCTCGGGTGATGGCACCCGTCTGGCGTCCCGCGTCTACCTGTCCCGCGCGGGTGAGCGCCTGCCGATGACGCTCCGCCGGTGAGCGCCAGGTCCACACCTCCCTGGAGGAGGTACCCCGCCCCGCCACCCCCGGGTTGCCCCCCTCGACGTGGGCGTGCCAGCATGGACGGACGCGCGATGTCCGTCACGCATCCCAGTGCCCGCGACACCCGGCCCCTCGGGGCCACATCGGAGTCGTCCGAGTCTGGCGCCGCGTATCTGCTGGTGCTGGAGGGCGACTCCTCCTGGCGCTTCCCCCTGCCCGACGAGGGCATGGTGCTGGTGGGCCGCGACGAGCAGGCCGACCTGCGGCTGCGCGATGACAGCGTGTCGCGCCGCCATGCCCGCCTCCTCTTCACGGACGAGGGCGCGCGCGTGGTGGACCTGGGCAGCCACAACGGGACGTCCATCAACGGCCGGCCCGTGGACAGCGCGCAGCCGGTGCTGTCCGGAGACGTCCTCTCCTTCGGCGCGGTGGTGGCGGTGGTGCGCGCACGCACGCGGGGCACTCCCGCGCGCCGGGCCCTGGAGGCGGACCGGCTGATGGGGCAGCTGCGCGAAGAGGTGGAGCGCGCGCTGCGCTACAGCCGCCCCCTGACGATGCTGGTGCTCGCGCTGCCGGATGCGGGCCCCTCGGGCCGCGAGGCCGTGGAGACGGTGCTGGCGACGGACGCGGGCCCGGCCGAGGCGGCCGGCTGGCTCGACGGCACCCACCTGCTCTGGGTGCTGCCCGAGGTGTCCGGCGAGCCCGGCGAGGAGGGGCTCGGCGAGCGCGTGGAGGCGCTGCTGGACGCGTGTCCCCAGGCACGGCTGGGCCTCTCCGCGTGCCCGGCGGATGGCTGCGACGTGGAGACGCTGGTGGCCGCCGCGCGCACCGCCGCGCAGACGGCCTCTCCCGGCGCCTGGGCCTCCGCCGAGGACGGCATCACCCGAGTCTCACTGGGCGAGCGCACCGTGCTGGTGGCGGACCCCGCCATGGCGCAGCTCTACGCGCTGCTGCGCCGGCTGGCCGCGAGCGAGCTGCCGGTGCTGGTGTGTGGCGAGACGGGCGTGGGCAAGGAGAACGCCGCCTTCGCCGTGCACCACTGGTCGCCCCGCGCCTCCGGGCCCTTCATCGCCGTCAACTGCGCCGCCCTGCCCGAGGGGCTGGTGGAGAGCGAGCTGTTCGGCCACGAGCGCGGCGCCTTCACCGGCGCCACCACCACGCGCACCGGCCTGCTGGAGAGCGCCCAGGGCGGCACCGTGTTCCTGGACGAGGTGGGCGAGCTGCCACCTTCCGCGCAGGCCAAGCTGCTGCGCGCGCTGGAGGTGCGCCGCATCACCCGCGTGGGCGAGGTGCGCGAGCGGCCCATCGACATCCGGGTGGTGGCCGCCACGCATCGTGACTTGGAGGCGGAGGTGGCGGCGGGACGCTTCCGCGAGGACCTCTACTTCCGGCTCGGCGCCGCCACCGTGCTGCTGCCGCCGCTGCGCGAGCGCCCGCGCGAGGTGCCCATGCTCGCCCGCGACTTCCTGGCGCGCGCGTGCCGGGCGCTGGGACGCAGCGAGCTGGTGCTGGCCGCGGGCACGCTGCTCGCGCTGTCGCGCCACGGCTGGCCCGGCAACGTGCGCGAGCTGCGCAACCTGATGGACTACGCGGCGGCGGCGGTGACGGGGGACGTGGTGGAGCCGCACCACCTGCCGGCGCGCATGCTGAGCCGCAAGGCCGCCACGTCCGCACAGCCGCAGCCTCCGCCGGAGCAGGAGCCTCCCGCGCCCGCCGTGGCCGGAGAGGGGGCCTCGCGGGGACCCAAGGTGCCGCTGGCGCAGGAGATTCGCGAGCTGGAGCGCCGCCGCATGCAGGAGGCGCTCGATGAAGCCGAGGGCGTGCAGACGCGCGCGGCGGCGCTGATTGGCATGCCCATCCGCACCTTCTCCTTCAAGCTGAAGCAATTGGGCCTCCAGGCACGCCCCACCCGGAAGGGGCCCTCTTCCGGATGAGCTCCGCCCCCGGGCTGCTGGAGCCTCCTCGCGAGTTCGAGGAGTACCGGCTGCTCCGCCCCCTGGGGCGTGGCGCCATGGGACAGGTGTTCCTGGCGCAGGACACGCTGCTGGAACGGCTGGTGGCGGTGAAGTTCATCGCCACGCCGGCCGGGAGGCTCCCGGACGCGGACGCCCGGGCCCGGTTCTTCCAGGAGGCCCGCGCGATTGCGCGCCTGCAGCACCCCAACGTGGTGGCCATCCACCGCGTGGGCGAGGTGCGCGGGCAGCCGTACCTCGTGTCCGAGCTGGTGCGGGGCGAGCCGCTGGACAGGCTGGCCCGCCCCGTGGACGGACGGCAGGCGCTGCGGCTGGGCATCGGCCTGGCGCGGGGGCTCGCCGCCGCGCACCGCTGCGGCGTCCTCCATCGCGACATCAAGCCCGCCAACGCCATCCTCTCCGAGGACGGTGAGGTGAAGCTGCTCGACTTCGGTCTCGCGGAGCAGCGCGAGGCGGCTCGGGGCGCAGAGGTGCAGCGCTCCGATGGGGAGACGGGGCAGGCTTCCTTCGCACGGGAGGAGTCGGCTCCCGTGGACCCGAAGGCGCGGGAGACGCGGCCCGTGGATACGCGGCCGCTGCCCCACTCCGCGGAGGCTCACGCGAAGGAAGGCGGAGCGCGGCCCTCGCCTGGGGGGATGGTGGAGGCCGTGGCTCCGGGCTCGTCCCTGGTGGACACGCGGCCCCTGGCCGGTGACGTGCCTGAGGCCGTGGCGCCGGGCTCGTCCGTGGTGGACACGCGGCCCCTGGCCGGTGACGTGCAGCGCGCTCCACCGGGCGCCGCGCATGCAACAGGGCCGCTGCGCGCGGATGGCGCAGCCGCGCTCGACACGTCACCGCTCCGAAGGAACGAGGCCGCCTCCGCTCCCGGTGCCGCACCGGAGCGCTTCGGGACGGCACCGTCCGGCGGAGCTGCACCGGAGCACTTCGGGACGGCACCGTCCGACGGCGATGCAGCGAAGCGCTTCGGGACTGCACCGTCCGGTGGAGCTGCACCGGAGCGCTTCGGGACGGCACCGTCGAGCGGCGTGACGCGCACGTCCTCTCCGGAGCAGTGGATGTCCGTGCCCGGCACCCCGCTCTACCTCGCCCCGGAGCTGTGGCGCGGTGAGGGCGCCAGCCGCGCGAGCGACGTGTACGCGCTGGGCGTGGTCCTCTACGAGCTGTGCGCGGGCGCTCCGCCCTATCAAGGCGTCTCGCTCGAGGACCTGGGCCGCGCGGTGCTGGAGCGTTCGCCTCCGCCGCTCGCCCCGCTCGCGCCCGGACTTCCTCCCGGACTCGCCGCCGTGGTGGACCGCTGCCTCGACGCGGAGCCGTCCCGCCGCTTCGAGTCCGGAGACGCGCTGCGCGAGGCGCTGGAGGCCCTGTCCGTCCCCGAGCGCCCCGGCACCCTGCCCTCCGGCAATCCCTACCTGGGCCTGCGCGCCTTCGACGCCGAGCACCGCGGCGTCTTCTTCGGGCGCGAGGCCGAGCTGCGCGAGGTGATGGACCGGCTGCGCGGGGACGCCTTCGTCCTGCTCGCGGGCGACTCCGGCGTGGGCAAGTCCTCCCTGTGCCGCGCGGGGGTGCTGCCTCTCGCCGCCAGCTCCGGGCTCGAAGAGGGCGGTCCGCCCCGCGCCGTCATCTCCTGCACTCCCGGGCGCCGCCCGCTGGAGGCGCTGGCGGAGGCACTGGCCCCCGCGCTGGGAGAGAGCGCGGACGCTCTGTTGGCCCGCGTGGCCGCCGAGGAACCCGGGGCCCTGGCGCGCGCCCTGCGCCGCCGCCCCACGAGCGCTCCACCCGTGCTGCTGTTCATCGACCAGCTCGAGGAGCTGGTCACCTTCTCCGAGCCCGCCCAGGCCGCGCGGCTCGCCGAGGAGCTGGCCCTGGTGCTGCGCCGCGCCCCTCGCGTCCGCGTGCTGGCCACCGCGCGCAGCGACTGCCTCACGCGACTGGTGGCGCTTCCCGGCCTTGGAGAGGAGCTGCCTCGCGCGCTGTACCTCGTGCGCGCCCTGACGGAGCACGGGCTGCGCGAGGCCGTGGAGGGCCCCGCCCGCGCGCTGGGCGTGCGCTTCGAGTCTCCCGCCATGGTGGACGCGCTCGTCGCCTCCGCCGCCCGCGCCGACGGAGGCCTGCCCATGCTCCAGTTCGCGCTGGAGGCGCTGTGGGAGGCGCGGGACAAGGAGCGCCACCTCATCCCCGCCGCCGCGCTGGAGTCCCTCGGCGGCGTGGAGGGCGCGCTGGCCCGGCACGCGGACTCGGTGGTGGCCCGCCTGCGACCGGAGGAACGTCCGCGCGCGAGAGCGCTGCTGCTGGAGCTCGTCACTCCCGAGGGCACGCGCGTGCGCCGCACCCGCGAGGAGCTGCTGCGCGGGCCCGACGACGCCACCGGACGCGCGGTGCTGGACGGACTGGTGCGCGGCCGGCTGCTGACCGCGGGCGAGGCGGAGGGCGGCGAGGGCGTCTACACCCTGGCCCATGAGAGCCTGGTGACGGGCTGGGACACGCTGCGCGGCTGGCTGGGCCAGGACGAGCAGCGCCGCGCCGCGCGCCACCGCCTGGAGCGCGCCGCCGCCGAGTGGGAGCGCCTGGGCCGCCCCGTGGAGCTGCTCTACGGCGAGCGCCAGCTCTCGGAGGTGCGCGCCGTGGGAGCCGCCGCCGAGGGCCCCCGCGAGCGGGGCTTCCTCGCCCGCTCGGAGCAGACCTTCCGCCGCCGCCGCGCCGCACGGTGGGCCGTGGCCGTCGCGGTGCCGCTGGTGCTGCTGTCGGCGGTGGGCGTCACCCGCGTGCAGGCACGCGCGCAGCTCGAGGACCGCATCTCCGGGCACCTGGAGGAGGCACGGCGGTACCGGGATGCCGCCCGCGCGCGCGGCGTGGAGGCGGACCGGCTCCGCGCCGAGTCCCTCTCCCTCTTCGACAGCCCGGGGCTGGAGCGCCGCGAGGCCGCCGAGACGCTGTGGTCCCGCGTGCTGGAGGAGGAACAGGGCGCGGAGGCAAGTGCCCTGAAAGCCGTGGCCGCGCTGGAGACGGCCTGGGGCCTGGACCCGGGAAGCGCCCGTGTGAAGGAGCCGCTGGCGGACCTGCTGGCGGAGCACATCGACCAGGCCACCCGGTGGCGCCAGCCCGAGCAGCGCGCGCGGTTGCTGGCGCGGCTGGCGGTGTATGACGACTCCGGAAGGCGGAGTCAGCAGCTGGGGGCCCCAGCGCGACTGTCCCTGGTCAGCTCGCCCCCGGGCGCGCGCGTGAGGATGTTGGGGAGCGGGCCGGACGATAGCGAAGACGTGGGCCGCGTCCTCGGGGAGACGCCGCTGCGCGACGTGGAGCTGCGGGAGGGCTCGCATCTGCTGGTGTTGGAGGCGCCAGGACGCTTCCCCGTGCGCGTGCCCGTCCTGCTCGCGCCGGGCGAGCGCCTCTCCCTGGAGGTGGCGCTGCCAGAAGCGGCCGCGGTGCCGGAGGGCTTCGTCTACGTGCCGGCGGGACGCTTCCTCCAGGGCGTGTCGGAGAGCGAGTACCTGCGGCGGTCCTTCTTCTTCGCGCCGCCCCTGCACCCGGTGGAGACAAGCGCGTACCTCATCGCCCGGCACGAGGTGACGTTCGCCCAGTACATCGCCTTCCTGGAGACACTGGCCCCCGGCGAGCGCGCCGCGCGCATGCCGGGCGCCCGCCTGCGCTCCAGCGTGGTGGACCTGTCACGGGAGGCGGACGGCCGGTGGCGCCTCAACCTCCGGCCAGCCTCCGCGAGCTACAGTGCGCGGGACGGAGAGCCGGTGCGCTACGGCAAGCGGACCCGCCGCGCGGTACAGGACTGGCTGCGCTTCCCCGTGTCGGCCATCTCCTTCGACGATGCACTGGCGTATGTGGCCTGGCTGGACCGGACAGGGCGGGTGCCCGGCGCGCGCGTCTGCACGGAGCGCGAGTGGGAGCGGGCCGCGCGGGGCGCGGATGGGCGCCGCTACCCTTCGGGCGAGTGGCTGGCTCCGGACGACGCCAACCATGACGTGACGTACGGGCGGGAGTCCTGGGGCTTCGGGCCGGACGAGGTGGGCAGCCACCCGCGCTCGCGCAGCCCCTTCGGCGTGGACGACCTGGCCGGCAACGTGTGGGAGTGGACGCGCTCCGACGTGGAACCGGAGCAGCCCGCCGCGCAGGGCGGGAGCTGGTACCAGAGCGACCTGACGGCGCACTCCGCCAATCGCGACCGTGTGGAGCGCACCCAGCGTGAGGCCCTCATCGGCATGCGGGTGTGCGCCACGCCCCGCCACTGAGCACGGGAGCCCCGAAGCCTCGCCCCCCCGGCAAACCTTGCCGACATGAACCGCCGTCCACCCCGGCAAACCTTGCCGGCCCGGTCAGTCCACGAGGACCTCCGGCGGGTCCCACCAGACCGATGACCTCCGCGCGAGGACGTTGGTGCCGGTGGCATGCCGGATGCTCCGGGATTGCCCGACAAGAACGAGAACGAGGTCATCCACGTGACGCCCCTCCTCCGCCTGCTATCGACGTGTCTCTGCGCATTCTTCCTCGCCGCCTGCAACGTGTCCCCAGAGGGGGCCGAGCCTTCACTGGAAGCGCAAGCGTTCGCGGCGGGCAGCGACGGCTTCCACACCCAGGGCCGGCAGCTCCACGGCACGTTTGTGACGGCCGTGTCCTATTCGGGAGCCACCGTGAAGTTCGGAGGCGCCGACCGGAGCGCCACGGTGAAGATTCTCAATGGAACGCTGGCCGCCACCATGCCGCTGCAGGTCTCCGGCACCACGGCGAGCCTGAACGCCTGCTCCGGCTTCTACGCCCTGGGGGCGACGCGGAACTGCGGCCTCAAGGTGGAGGGCCAGGGCCTGTGCACGCCGGGCACCTCCGTCTCACTCACCAGCGGCGCCTGCGGTGCCGAGGCTGGGAGCTGCTCGGGCAACCCGGTGGTGCGCGTCTGCTCGGGGGAGAAGCCCTGCGAATACCAGGGGACTGGCTATCTGGCCTCGGGAGACGACGCCACCTCGTGCGTGTCGTCGTGCCCGAACACCCGGTTCATCTGTCCCGCGAGCGGCATCTACACGGTGCTGTCCGGGGCCTATTCCGTCGGCTCGTTCTGGAGCCTGACGCTGGCGGCCAACAACGGCATCTACCCCGCGACGTCGAAGGAGCTGCGTGGCACGGCGCTGGTGGGCGCGAAGCTGATGCCCAACGCGACCGCCTTTGCCTACACGCTGGAAGTCGTGGACGCCGTCAACGCCGCCAGCGTCGCCAGCCCCGAGGGAGAGGACAAGTGGGACCCGAGCGGTAGCACCTTCCTGTACCGCGTGCAGATTCGCACCAGCTCGGGCACGCCCACGGAGCTGTGCGCCCCGAGCGCGGGAGCCGCGGGCTGGGCCTGGGCCGTGCCGGTGAAGGGGCTCTTCAACGCGACGGGGGACCGGAGTGACAGCGCCTACGCCTTCACGCTGGGGTGTGAAGCGGGCGTCATCGCCAAGTGCTACCGCTGGGGCTACAAGCCGTGGCTGGACGGCGCACAGACGGGGAAGGTGACGCTGGCGCACCATGCCTGCACCCGGATGGCTCGCGCCGACTACTGCGGCAATGGCACGTCCTTCACGCAGGACGGCACGCCCATCCGCCTGTGGGACAGCCTGTCGCCGAACGTCATCACCCCGCCCTCGGATGCCGGGACGCCGGGGATGTCTTTCGAGGCGGGCTGGAACGGCACCGGCCCCGCGTGCCTCAGCCACTGGCGCTGGAAGCACCTGCCCGCTCAGTCGTGCGTGGAGCTCAACCCGCCCATCTACGGCAATGATGGCGGCATCACGAACGACTGCAGGGACCCGCACAACCCCTACGGCACCTATCATGGTCCCACGAGCAAGTGCTCCGCCATCTGCGACTCGGCGGCGGAGGCGGAGGGTGTCTACGGCAGCCAGGTCTTCAACAACTCCGCCAGCAATTAGCTGACAGGCGGTACCGGAAACCAAGCCGGGACGCCCGGCTGAAGGGGCGCCCTACTCCGCCAGCTTCAGCCAGTCGTCCTCGTCGGAGAACACGCGCACCCCCAGGCGCACGCACACCTCCAGGTGCGCCTGCGCCGCGGGGCCGCCCACCCAGAGGGGCACGCCCCGGGGCAGCGCCTTCACGACTTGCGACAGCGTGTCCTGGAACGCCTCCGCGCCGCGGTCATTCACCACCGACAGCCCCACGAAGTCGGGCCGCAGCTCCGCCACCGCGAGCCCCAAATCCACCGCCGGCATGCGCTGCCCCAGCAGCGTCACCCGAGTCCCCGAGTGCCGCAGCCGCAGCGCCACACCCAGCAGCCCCAGCTCGTGCTCCTCGTCCGGGAAGCACGCCAGCACCGCGTGCCGGGCCCCGCCCATCGGCGCCGCGTGCAGCAGGCTCACCAGCCGCGCCCGCACCACCTGCGTCACCAGGTGCTCCTGCGACACCGTGAGACGTCCCGCATGCCAGCGCTCGCCCACCTCGCGCTGCAAGGGGGCCAGCACCTCGTCGAAGGCCCTCAGCGGCGGCAGCGCCGAGAGCACCTCGTCCACCACCGCCGACACCCGTGCCTGGTCATATACCCGGGCCGCGGACAGTGCCGCCTCCTGCCATGCGACCAGGTTCTCCCCGCGGCCACTGCCCACGGCGGGAGGGAGGGGCTCCGCGTCCAGTTCTGCCAGCAGTTGGGGCAGCAGCTTCGCGGCCTCGCTGATGGCCACGCCCTCGTCGGTCAGCTTCTTCAGCCGCTTGAGCAGCGCCACGTCCCGGTCCGTGTAGACGCGGTAGCCGGCCGGGGTGCGCTCGGGGTTGAGCACGCCATAGCGCCGCTCCCACGCGCGGATGAGCTCCACGCGGACTCCCGAGAGCTCGGCGGCGATGTGGATTCGGTAGGTGCGCTCGGCCATGTCGCAGGTGGGACGTCAGGGACGGTTCTGGGCGTTGCGCACCTGGTTCCAGATGGCGACGAGCTCTTCCGAGGACTCCGCGTATTGCGCCCCGAGCGTGAAGAGCGTCTTCAGGTGCTCGCGAGCGCCGGGCCCTCCTACCACGACGGGGATGGGCGCGCAGGCCCGCAGCGCGTCGCCGAGCACCTCCAGGAACTCCCCCGGCTCGCGCCGGCGCACGAAGGACAGCGCGACGATGTCCGGCCGCACCTGCGTGCAGGCGCCGTGCAGCGCCTCGGCCGGCGTGTCCGCGCCCAGCATGGTGATTCGCCAGCCCTTGCGCTTGAGGTGCAGTGCCAGCGCCAGCAGCCCTCCCTCGTGGTGGTCCTTCGCCGGACACGCGAGCAGCGCGCGGGGGCCGTCCACGTCGCTCT
The DNA here is from genome assembly GCF_010894435.1 of Pyxidicoccus trucidator. Lineage (NCBI taxonomy): Bacteria > Pseudomonadati > Myxococcota > Myxococcia > Myxococcales > Myxococcaceae > Pyxidicoccus > Pyxidicoccus trucidator. The sequence goes on from NZ_JAAIXZ010000001.1 coordinate 1,281,024, forward strand.
CCACCCCGTCCACCACCTGCCGCAGCCGGTGGCGGATGAAGGCGGACGCCAGGTGCTCACGGGCGATGTCCAGCCGCACGCCCATCTCCCGCAGCAGCGGCATGAGGAAGCTGTCGCAGTACGCCTCCACGTCCATGGCGGCCTGCGCCTCGTCCAGCACGCGCGTGACTTCCTCGCCGTCCAGCACCATGACGGCGGACCAGAAGCGCTCTGTCAGCCGCTCCGGCTGGGGCAGCTCGGCGAGCGGCGTGGCGCGCACCTGCGCAATCGCCTCGCTCACCGACAGGCCGTCCTGCTGGATGAGCCGCGCCACGCGCCGGATGGCCTCCACCTCGTCGCGCGAGTAGAGGCGGTAGTTGTTGCCCTCCGTGCGGAGCGGGCGCGGGAAGCCATAGCGCCGCTCCCAGGCGCGCAGCGTGGCCTCGCGGATGCCCGTCAGCCGGGCGATGGTGCGGATGCGCAGCGTCATGGCGCGAGCCCCCGCGCGGCATCCCACCGCTCCGCCACGCCCCGCGCCCCGGACACCTTGCGCGTGAAGCCCTCCAGCGACGTCGCCGCCGCCACGCGCTTCACCACCGCTTCCAGTCCGTCCTGGAAGAGGGCCAGCGGCCCCGGCGGGTGCGGCGTGCCCACCTCCAGCAGCACGTCCGGCCGCTCGTGCTCGAAGAAGGCGTAGCGCACGCCGATGGGGACACACTCCGCCTTCGACACCCGCGCCAGCAGCTCCACGCCGCGCTCCAGCTGCAGTGGCAGCACTCCGAAGGGACGGTGCTCACCCTCGGGGAAGACGTACAGCGCGGCGCGCGGGCGGCGGAGCAGCTCCTTCGCGTAGCGCAGGGACGCCACCGAGGACACCGCGTCCTTGCGACGGATGCTGAAGGCGCCGATGCGCGCGAGGAAGCGGTAGCGTCGGAGGTTCTCCTCCTCCATGAGGCAGTACGCGTCCCAGCTCGCCGCGCGGCTCAGCTGGTGCAGCATGAAGCCGTCCCACCAGTTGGAGTGGTTCAGGTACACGAGCCGGCCCACGTCGCCCGTGGGCAGCGTGCCGCGCACCCACAGGCCGCGGAACGTCGAGCGGAACTTCCGCCCGATGTACGCGTCCAGGGCCCACCCGAAGGGGCCGCCTTTCGCCGCGCGAATCACGACGCCCGCGCCTCTCGGAGCAGCGACACCAGCGCGGTGAACAGGGCCAGCCCCAGCGACACCAGCACGCTGGTGAGCAGGAAGAAGAGCACCTCCTCCAGCGGCACCAGTCCCAGGTACACGCCCAGGTGCTTGCCCTCGCCGAAGTTCCAGATGCCCGTGGAGATGGCCAGGTGGTCCGCCACCGACAGGTACACGCCGATGACGAAGGCCGGCGGCAGCACGGCCTTGAGCACCGCGCCCGTGCGCTCCTTGTAGTGGCGCGCCAGCGCGACGAGCTGGAAGGTGATGAGCGGCAGCGTCCACCCGAGCAGGTGGATGAGGTAGGCCCACTTCGTCTCCATCATGGCGCCACCTCCCGGCCCGTCAGCTCTCCGCTCCGCGAGGGGGCCTCGTCACGAGGGCGGGGCTGGGCGGCGGGCTCCTTCGCCAGCACCCGCGCCAGCCGCGCGCGCGCCCACAGGCCCACGAGCAGCGTCTGCAGGCCGAAGAAGAGGTACTCCTCCAGCGGCAGGTAGCCCAGCTTGATGCCCCAGATGCGCTCCGGGTCGAAGCCCCACAGGCCCCACTTCACCGCCAGGTTGTCCCACGGCGACGTCGCCGCATAGACGACGACGAGCAGCAGCCCCATGGGCGCCAGGCTCCACGCGGAGAAGGTGCGCCGGTAGCGCCACATCAGGAAGAGCAGCGGCAGCACCACGAACAAGCCAAGGAATCGCGCGTAGGTCATCCCGGTCCTCCACTCAGCTCCGGCCACACCCGCACCATGCGGCCGCCCGGTTGCAGCGCATACGTCCGTCCTCGCCACGTCACCGTGCCCTGCTGCCACAGCGAGCACAGGAAGGCCACCAGCAACAGCCCCTCCCCCAGCAGCCAGTCCGTCAGCGCGTACGGCAGGCCCGTGTCCACGGTGCTCCCGGGCAGCCCAGCGGGCGTGCTGAGCACGGCCAGCCGCAGGGCCAGCAGCGTGCGCACCGTCACGAGCCCCGCCACCGCGCCCACCAGCAGCGGCGAGCCCAGCACCCCGGCCAGCAGCACCAGCGGCAGCGTGGGCGTGAAGAGCAGCGGCACCGTGGGGAACAGCGCGGGACGGTGGCTGGCCAGCACCTGCATCCACCGCGTGAAGCGCGCCAGGGGCGTGCCCCAGGACTCCACCGCGCCCAGCGGCACCACCGCCGGGGCTCCGCTCAGGGCGACCTCGAGTCCTCGCGCGTGCAGCCGCTTCGACAATTCCAGGTCCTCGCCGATGTGGTCCGCGAGGTCCTTCAGCGCCTCCATCGCCACGGGCGACAGGCCCAGCGCCTTGCCACACACCGCCTTCGCTCCGGCGCTCATCGCATCGAGCGCACGGAAGCTGTGGTGCGTGTAGCGCAGCAGGCCCGCCATGGCGCGGCTGGCCCCGTCCTCCGGGCCCACCGGAGTGGGCGCCGCCGTGCTCAGCGCCGCGCCCGAGGCCACCGGGGACGCGAGTCCCTCCACCAGCGCGCCCGTCACCGCCACGTCCGCGTCCACCGCCAGCACCACGCGCCCCTGCGTCTGGAGCACCTCCAGCGCGTACAGCAGGTGCCCGACCTTGCGGTTCGGCGTCAGTGGGTCGCTCGGCAGCCAGCGCACGCCGGGGGCCAGCCGGGGACGGTAGGGGGAGACCACCACCTGCTCCAGCGGCCCCGCGTAGTCGATGGGAGTGGCCAGGTTCTCCAGCTCGCGAGGCGTGGGAGCATCCACGGGGCGCAGCAGCAGCACCGGCACCTTCGTGCCAGTTGGAGAGGCCGTGCGCCGAGAGCGCAGCAGCCGCGCCAGCGCCACACCGCTGAAGCCCGTGGCCAGCACGACCCAGGACAGGGAGACGAGGACGAGCGCGCTCATGCCGCCCGTCCCACGCGCGTGCGGAAGTGCGCCATCCAGCGGATGAAGGGCGAGTGGAAGCGGCGGAAGTCCGCCACCTCGCCCATCGAGTCCAGCGGCCCCTGCCGCGCCTCCAGCCTCGCGTAGAAGGGCGACGACTCCAGCAGCCGGGGCTCGCCCACCACCTGATTGCCCGCGTGCAGCCGCGACGGCACCCGCAGGCCCCACCCCGTCATGCTGGTGGGCCGCGCCTCGTGCACCGTGTCCCGCTCGCACTTCACCCCGCACTCCCGAGCCACCACGCGCAGCGGCGCGACTCCGTCCGGCAGGTGGTAGTCCACCACCGTCTCGCCCTCGCGGTGCGTGCGCGCCCAGTGCCAGCCGGACAGCCGCGCGCCCAGCAATTCATCGCCATGGTTGGTGTCGTGGTAGCCCAGCCCGACGGCCTTCACGCCCAGCGAGGGCACCTCCAGCCGGGCCCGCGCGCGCGGCGCCAGCGCCTGCCAGTAGTGCGGCAGGTCCGGCATCAACCGCACCACCTCGCCCACGGGCGTCATCGGCTGCAGCGTGAGGCTCGCGCGCACCGGCCGGCCCCAGGGCGCCGTCCAGTCCTCCACCTCCATCCGCACCGTGCCCACCCCCGAGTACGTCAGCGTGGAGCGGCCGATGCGCAGCCGGCCCGGCGACTCCAGCTCCGCGCGTTGGTACTCGCTCAGCACCCACAGCCGGCGCACGCCCTCGTGGTACAGCGCGAAGTTCACCGCGCTGTGCTCCTGCGGCCGTCCGCCCCGCCGCGCCGCCACCGAGTAGCGCGGCGAGAAGAGCGAGCCCAGCATGAAGATGCACACCGCGCTGAACGGCCCCGCGGTGACGTCCGCGTAGAACCAGCGATACGCGCCCGCCGCGTCGGGCAGCACGGGAAGGTGGCCTGGCACACTCATGCGCCCCTCCGCAGGTGCTGCGACGCCAGCTCCGCCGCGAAGCGCCCGGACAGCATCACCAGCGGCACCCCGCCGCCCGGGTGCGTGCCCCCGCCCGCGAAGAACAGGCCCGGCGTGCCGCCGCGAATCCGTGGCCGGCGGAACGGGCCGAACTTCCCGTGCGGCAGGAAGCCGTAGATGGAGCCCCCCGGAGCCCCCTGCGCCGCCAGGTCCACCGGCGTGCGCTGACCGATGACTCGCGTGCGCCCGCGCAGCTCGGGGTAGTGCTGGTAGAGCTTCTCGAACATCTGCGCCTTCACGCGCTCCGCCCCCAGCTCCCAGCCGCGAGCGGCGCGCTCCGCCTCGGCCTGCCCCACGGGCAGCGGCGGTGCGTTCACCATGACGAACAGCCCCGTGCGCCCCGGCGGCGCCATGCTGGAGTCCGTGGCGGACGGGTTGCAGAAGTACACCGTGGGGTCCGTCGCGAGCTGCCCGCTGAACAGCTCGTCGAACTCGCGCCGGTAGTCCCCCCCGAAGAGCACCGCGTGGTGTGGCAGCGACGGCCGCCCGTCCACCTCCAGCAGCAGCACGAAGCCGGAGAGCGCCAGCGGCTCGTCCGCCCGGCGCAGCGACTCCAGCGGGTCCGCGTTCACCACCACGCTGTCGAACTCCGCCGCGTCACCCTCGGGCCCCACGCGGTAGCCGTTGCCGGTGCGCTCGAAGCGGGCGCGCGTGTTGAGGTGCACCGTCACGCCCAGCCGCCGCACCGCCTGCCCGAGCGCCTCCACCAGCGCCCCCACTCCACCGCGCGCGTGGTGCACACCGTAGGCATGCTCGATGTGCGGAATCAGCGCGAAGGCCGCGCTGGCCTGGTACGGCGAGGCCCCCGCGTACGTCGCGAAGCGGCCCACGTACTGCTGCATGTGGTCCGTCTTGAAGTGCCTCACCGCCAGGTCGTGCAGGGTACTGAGCTTCATCCCCGCCAGGATGGCGCCCACGCCGCGCTTCGCCACGCGCGCCATGAAGCCGGCCATGCCCTCGAAGGGGGCCTCCAGGTACGGCTCGCCCGCCGCGCGCCAGATGGCCGCGGACTCCTCGTAGAAGCCGCGCACGCCGCGCCGCTCGCCAGGGCGCAAGTCGGCGGCGCTCTCCGCCATGCGCTCCAGGTCCTTGTACGCCGTGAGGCCGCACCCGTCCGTGAATCGGTAGGTGCACTGCGGCTCCAGCTCCGTGAGCTGTGGCAGCAAGTCGAGTGCGTCCAGCCGCTGGAAGGTGCCGCGCACCAATTCGGGCAGCGTCAGCAGCGTGGGGCCGGTGTCCAGGGTGAGGCCGTTGAGGGTGACGGCCTGGGCCTTGCCGCCCAGCGAGGGGCTGCCCTCGAAGAGCGTCACCGCGTGCCCTTCCTTCGCCAGCAGCCCGGCGGCCGTCAGGCCACCGATGCCGCCGCCCACCACCGCGACGCGGGTGCGCTTCATCTCAGGGCTCCCTTCCGTCGAGCCAGCTCCGCGGCGAGGACTTCCCTCGCGCGCTCCGGCCGGTAGACGCGCTCGAGGGACAGCCGCTCCGCGACGACTTCGATGAGCTCGCCCTGTGCTCCCGCCTCCGCCGCCACGCGCCGCGCGTGCAGCGCCATGTGGCCCTTCTGGATGCCCTCGGTGGACAGCGCCTTGAGCGCCGCCAGGTTCGTCGCCAGCCCCGCCGCTCCGGCCAGGCCCGCGAGGTCCACCGCCCCCGACACCCGCGCCAGCTTCAGCGCCCGCTGCACGCCCGGGTGCGTGCGCGCCGCCCCGCCCGCCGTGGACGTGGCCAGCGGCATGAGCAGCTCGCCCTCCAGCCCTCCGTCCTCCGCCGCGCGCCACGTGGTGAGCGGCCGGTAGGTGCCCGAGCGCGCCGCCCACGCGTGCGCCCCCGCCTCCACCGCGCGCCAGTCGTTGCCACACGCCACCAGCACCGCGTCCACGCCGTTCATCACCCCCTTGTTGTGGGTGACGGCCCGGTACGGGTCCAGCTCCGCGAAGCGGTGCGCCGCGAGGATTCCGTCGCGCACCCCGCCACCGTCCGGGAACCCCTCGGACTCCAGCGCGGACACCGGCACCCGCGCGCGCACGCGCACCTTCCGGCGGTCCGCCAGGTTGGTGAGAATCTTGAGCCCCGCCCGCGCCCGGGCCAGCTCCGCCAGCCGGGGCGCCAGGCCCTCCGCCACCGAGTTCACACAGTTGGCGCCCATGGCGTCCCGCGTGTCGATGTGCAGGTGCACCACCAGCGTGGTGCCGTCCAGCACCCGCACCTCCAGCTCACGCGTGCCGCCGCCCCGCGCGCACATGGCGGGCATGAGCGCGTCCGCCTCCGCCAGCAGCAGCGCCGTGTTCGCGTGCAGCGCCGCGCGCGCGTCCTCCAGCGAGGGCACATCCAGCAACTCCACCTGCGCGGTGGTAATCGGCGCGTCCGCCTCCACCGTGAAGCCGCCGCTCTCCGCGCACAGGCGCGCGGCATACGAGGCCGCGGCGATGATGGAGGGCTCCTCCACCGCCATGGGGATGAGCCGCTCCCACCCGTCCACCACGAAGTTGAGCGCCACGCCCAGCGGCAGCCCGTGCAGGCCGACGACGTTCTCCACCATGGCGTCCGCGCACGCCTCGTCGAAGCCGGCGAGCCCGGCCAGCGACTTCTCCTCCTCGGGCGTCACCCAGCGCGCCTCCACCAGCCGCGCGCGCCGGCGCTCCGGAGACTGACGGTAGAAGCCCGACAGGCGGGAGGTGCGCATCACTTGAAGAGTCTTCACGCGGTCGTCGCTCATCGCTTCCTCAGCCTCCCGTCCCGGTGGGCAGCAGTGGCACGGGCGCCTCGCCCCGAGGCGCCGGCAGCGCCGTGCCGGGACGCACGAAGGCGGCCGTGGCCAGCGCCAGCTTGCGGCGCGTCGTCACGTGGGCCCGCGCGCTGAACACGTCGTAGTCGCGCGCCTCGATGTCTCGGAGGATGTCGCCGTAGATGGCGCCCATCAGCCGCACCATCCGCTGGCTCCCGAAGCCGGAGAGGTAGTGCACCCCCGCGGCGGCCCTCGCGTAGTACACGCGCGAGCGCTCCACCTGGAAGCGCATGAAGGCCCGCCACCGCTCGTCCACCTTCCCGAGCCGCAGGTCTTCCTCCGTCAGCCCGAAGGCGGCCAGCTCCTCGGCGGGCAGGTACACGCGGCCCCGCTCCAGGTCCTCGCGCACGTCGCGCAGGATGTTGGTGAGCTGCATGGCCCGGCCCAGGTCCGCCGCCGGCTGCGCGGCCTCGACATCCGAGCAGCCCAGCACCGGCGTCAGCATCAGCCCCACCACGCCCGCCACCCGGTAGCAGTAGAGGTCCAGCTCCTCCCAGGTGGAATAGCGGTTCTTCGTCAGGTCCATCTCCATGCCGGAGATGAGGTCCTGGAAGGGCTGCTCCGGAATCCGGTAGTGGCGCACGGTGTGCTCGAGCGCGGCGAACTCGCCCGCATCCCACGGCGACTGCGCCTCCGCCGTCATCAGCCGCTCGGCGGGCGAGCCCAGCTCCTTCGACGCCAGCTCCGGCATCGGCAGGTACAGCTCCGCCACCCTCTGCCGCGCCTTCGCCAGCCGCACCGGCAGGTCGACGGGCACCACGTCGGGCCCGTCTCCATCCACCAGGTCGTCCAGCCGCCGGCAGAAGGCGTAGAGGGCAAAGGCTGCCTTCCGCCGCTGGCCGAAGAGGAGGTACGAGGCGAAGAAGAAGCTCTTGGCGTGGTGCCGCGTCACCTCCTTCGCCAGGCGATAGCCGCGCTCCACCAATTCCTGCGCGTCGTGCGAGCTCATGCCGCCACCTCTTCCAGCGAGCGGGGCGAGTCACCGCGAGGAGACAACTGGACACCCGCGTCCCGGGCCCAGGTCATGAGCCGCTCGGTGACGAGGCGCGCGGAGATGAGCACCGTGGGCAGGCCCGTGCCCGGCTGCGTGGAGGCCCCCACGAAGAAGAGGTTCTTCACCCGCGCGTCCTGGTTGGCGGGACGGAAGGGGCCAATCTGCGTGAAGTTCTGCGCCAGCCCGAAGGCGCTGCCGCGCGCGAGGTTGAAGGTGGACGCCCAGTCGTCCGGGGTGAAGACGCGCTCCACCTCGATGTCCGCCTCCAGCCGGGGGAAGCCCAGCTCCGCCAGCCGCGCGAAGACCTTGGCCCGCACCTTCGGGCCCTCCTGCTTCCAGTCCACCCCCGGGTTCTGGTGCGGCACCGGCACCAGCACGTAGAGCGCGTCCTTGCCCTCGGGCGCCAGCGACGCGTCGGTGCGCGTGGGCGCGTTGACGTAGAAGCTCGGGTCCTCCGGCACGCGGAAGCGCTCGAAGATGTCGTCGAAGGAGCCCTTGTAGTCCCGGCCGAACACCACGTTGTGGTGCCCCAGCCCCGGGTACTTCCGCTTCATGCCCAGGTAGAGCATGTAGCCGCTGGACGTGTAGCGCAGCTTCTCCTTGCGCTTGAGCGTGGTGGCCTGCGGGTCCAGCAGCTTCTCGTACGCGTAGGGCAAGTCCGCGTTGCACAGCACCGCGTCCGCCTCCACCACCTCGCCGCCCGCCAGGCGCACGCCCGTGGTGCGACCTCCGTCGGTGAGGATGCGCTCCACCGCGCTGCCGTAGTGGAAGCGAACGCCCTCCTCCCGCGCCAGCCGCTCCAGCGCCAGGGGAATGGCGTACAGGCCGCCCTTGGGGAACCAGATGCCCACGCCCAGCTCGGTGAAGGGCAGCAGGCCGTAGACGGCGGGCGACGCGAAGGGCGACACGCCCAGGTACATCGTCTGGAACGTCATCGCCGCGCGCAGCCGGTCGTCCTTGAAGTAGCGGCTGACGTCCGCGTACATGCGGCGGTGCGCGCGCACCTGGAAGATGCGGGCCAGGACGCGCGGCGAGAAGTAGTCGGAGATGCCGTTGTAGTTGCGGCCCACCAGGTGGTCCAGCGACGTGCGGTACTGAACGCGACCCTGGGCCAGGAAGGCGAGGTAGCGCTCGAAGCTGCCCGGCTCGATTCGCTCCAGCTCGCGGCCCATCGCGCACAGCTCGGAGGTGAAGGTGACGTCCGAGCCGTCGCGAAAGTGAACGCGATAGTTCGGGTCGCACTTCAGCAGCGTCAGGTAGTCCTCGATTCGGCGGCCCACCGCGCGGAAGGTCTCCTCGAAGACCTCCGGCATCAGCACGATGGTGGGTCCGATGTCCCACGTGAAGCCATCCACGCGCAGCCGGTTGCAGCGCCCGCCGGGCCCGTCCGTCTTCTCGAAGACCTGGACGTCGAAGCCCTGGTGCGCAAGCCGCGCCGCGGCCGCGAGGCCTCCGACACCCGCGCCCACCACCACCACCCGCTTGCCCTGGGTCCGTGTCGTCATGGCGTCCTCAGGCGGCACGGTGCGCCAGGCGGGTGATGAGGGCGTCCAGCAAGTCCCTGACACCGTGGGGGTTGGGCAGCGACTGGAGGGAGCGGCGGGCGGCGCGCGAGGCCCGCTCCACCATGCGCTCACATGCGGCGCGGCCTCCGCACTGCTCCACCAACGCGCGAGCGCGGGCGAGGGCGGCCTCGTCCTTCTGCTCCACCGGCAGCGACCAGAGCGCCTCCAGCTCCTCACGAGCGGTGGCGTCGGCGCGCGCGTAGGCGGCCAGCACCGGGAAGGTGCGCTTGCCCTGGGTGAAGTCCCCGTCCGCGGCCTTGCCCGCCACGCACGAGTCCCCGAAGAGGCCAATGACGTCGTCGCGCAGCTGGTAGGCGAGGCCCACGTGACGGCCCACGCGCTCCAGCCCCTCCACCAGCGCCGGGCTGGCGCCGCCCAGCATGGCGCCACACACGAGCGGGGCACAGAAGCCGTAGCGCGCCGTCTTGAGGTAGGCCACGCGCAGCGTCTGGAAGAGCGTCACCTCGGACAGCGGCGCGCGCCCCAGGTCCAGGTCCAGGTACTGCCCGGCCGCCGTGTGGCGGCACACGCCCAGGTAGTACCGCACCACGTTCGGCACGCTGGGCAGGCCGGACGCGAGCATGGCCTCCAGCGCGCGGGCGAAGAGGTGGTCTCCCACCACGACGGCCAGGTCCTCTCCCACGCGCCCGGGCGACAGCAGGTGGTGCAGCGCCAGGCCTCCGCGCCGCAGCCGTGCCTGGTCCGCCACGTCGTCGTGGATGAGGAGGAAGGTGTGCAGCAATTCCAGCCCCGCGGCGAAGCGCCACAGCCCCTCGGGCACCGCCGTGCTCCCTCTCGCCAGGCTGTAGCCCGCCATGACGAGCGCCGGCCGCAGCCGCTTGGCCGGTCGCAGGGTGAACGTGCGCGCCTTCTCCATGGCGCTCGCCCATCGGGGGTCCAGGTTCGCTTCGTCCGGCAGCTCGAAGAGCTCCGTCAGCGCGGCCTCCACTTCTGTCTGCACGACGTGCAGCCAGGCCTGCTCCAGGGGAGGCGCGCTGGCTGCTGGCCGGGCGTTGCGAAGCGAGAGTGCCATGAGGCGTTCCTCCGAAAATCCTGAGCCCTTCACACCTAGAGGTAGCGTTTGCGTCCAGAGCTTGTCAAGGGTATGTCTAAGGTTTGAAAGAACCTTGTACACGGGGGTTCCCTCATGAAGAAGTGGATCACAGGAGCATTGGCGGCGTGGCTGGCGGCAGGGAGCGCGTACGGAGAGGCCCCACCGTCCGCTCCGGTGGATGCGACGTTACGCACGTCCGCTGGAGAGGAGGTGCGGCTTTCCCGCTGGCGCGGAAAACCGGTCATCCTGTTCTATGAAGACAAGGACTCCACGACACTCAACTCGTCCTTGAAGGAGACCTTGTTCGCCCGGGGCAAGGAGCGGGGGCTGCTGGACTCCGCCTCGGTGGTGGCGGTGGCGAATCTCCAGAAGTTCGACTTCTTTCCGGCCCGGCAGATTGCCCTCTCCTATGTGCGGGACGAGGAGAAGAAGGTGGGCGTGCCCATCCTCGTAGACCTGGATGGGACGCTGGGCAGCGCGCCGTGGCAGTTGCCGACGAAGACGTCCAACGTGCTGCTGCTGGACGCTGCGGGGGCGCTCGTCTTCCGGCACTCGGGGAAGATGAAGCCGGAGGAGGAGGTGGCGTTCTTCGCCGCGCTGAGCCAGCTCGTCGGCGTGGACCTGAGCACGCCCGCCGAGCCGGCCAAGGCCCCTGCTTCGGCCTCGGGGAAGCTCCCATGAAGGTCGCCGTCACCGGGGGGACGGGGTTCCTGGGCGCGGGCCTTGTTCAACGTTTGTTGGGCCGGGGGCATGACGTGCACATGCTCGCCCGTAACGTTGAACGGACCCTGAGCAAGCTGCCGGAGGGGGTGACGGGCGCGCACTTCGACGCCGCCACACCGCTGGCCCCGGAGGCGCTGGAAGGCGTGGAGGCCGTCGTGCACCTGGCCGGAGAGCCGGTGGCGCAGCGGTGGTCGAAGGAGGCGAAGCACCGCATCCAGGACAGCCGGGTGCAGGGCACGCGGGCGCTGGTGGAGGCGATGAAGAGCGCGGGCACGGTGAAGCGCTTCGTGTCGGCGTCGGCCATCGGCTACTACGGGGGCACGCGCGGGGCGGAGCCGCTGACGGAGGAGAGCTCGCCCGGGGACGACTTCCTGTCGCAGGTGTGCCGGGGCTGGGAGGCGGAGGCGCTGAGGGCGCGCGAGGCGGGCATCCGCACGGCGGTGGTGCGCATGGGCGTGGTGCTGCACCCGGAGGGCGGCGCGCTGCACAAGATGCTGCCCCCGTTCCGCATGGGCGCGGGCGGCCCGGTGGGCAGCGGCAAGCAGTACGTGAGCTGGGTGCACCGCGAGGACGCGCTGGAGCTGCTCGTCTTCGTGCTGGAGCACCCGACGCTGGAGGGTCCGGTGAATGCCACGGCGCCGGAGCCGGTGACGAACGAGGCCTTCGCGCACGCGCTGGGACACGCGCTGGGTCGGCCGTCGGTGATGCACGTGCCGGCGTTCGTGCTCAAGGCGGCCATGGGGGAGATGGCGAAGGTGGCGCTGGAGGGCCAGCGCGTGCTGCCGAAGCGGGCGCAGGAGGCCGGCTTCACGTTCCGTCACCCCGGGTTGGAGGCGGCGCTGAAGGACTTGCTGGCATAGGGTGCGCCGCATGGACGCGAAGACGCTGGAGGCGCGGGCCCGAGCGGAAGGGACACCTGTCATCGACGGAGACACCGCCACCTTCGTGTGGCGCGGCCGGGGGCCGGTGTCGCTGCATGGAGACTTCCAGGACTGGCGCGGCGAGCCGCTGCCGATGGAGCGTGTGGGCCCCAAGCTCTGGGCGCGCTCGGTGAAGCTGCCCCGGGACGCGTATGTGGAGTACGCACTGTTCGACGCGCGCGGCAACAAGCTGAAGGACGCCTTCAACCCGCGCGTGTCCGACAACGGCTTCGGCGACTTCAACCACTGCTTCTACATGCCCGAGGGCGCCCCTCCCGAGGTCCTCTCGCGCCCGCGCGGAGCGCCCCGGGGCCGCGTCACCCGGCACTCGCTGGAGACGGCGGACATGGCCGTGGGCGGCAAGCGCACCGTGCACCTGTACGCGCCGCCCACGACAGAGCCGGTGCCGCTGATGGTGGTGTTCGACGGGGACGACTACCTGCGCCGCGTGAAGCTGCCGGAGGTGGTGGAGTCGCTGATGGCGCGCGGGCTGATGCGCCCGGTGGCGCTGGCGCTGGTGGCCCACGGCGGCGAGGCCCGCAGCGTCGAGTACACGTGCAGCGAGTACACGGTGGACCTGCTCCTGCGGCGCGTGCTGCCGCTGGCGCGCGAGCACCTGTCACTGGTGGACGAGCGGAAGGAGCCCGGCGCGCACGCGGTGCTGGGCTCGTCCTTCGGCGGATTGATGGCGCTCTTCACGGGACTGCGAGCGCCGGAGGTGTTCGGCCGGGTGCTTTCCCAGTCCGGTGCGTTTTCCGTGGATGAGCGGGATTTCGTTGTCTTCGACCTGGCGCGGCAGACGCCCCGCCACCGGCTGGACGTGTGGCTGGACTGCGGCCGCTTCGAGGTGCTGCTGGAGGGCAACCAGCGCATGGCGCCGCTGCTCACTGCGTCCGGCCACCGGGTGGAGTATCGGGAGTACAACGGCGGCCACAACTACCCGGCGTGGCGGGACGACCTCTGGCACGGGTTGCAGTGGCTGTTCCCGGTGTCGGCCGCCAAACGCCGGTAAGTATTGCGGTTTGGAAGTGTCAGGTGGTGGTGGTCTGGAGGTGCCAGGAAGGGCGGGCGACCCCACCCTCCTGGAGGGACGCAACTGGGGCCGGCTTGCGTCCGATAACCCACATGGGAAGTCCCGGAGCCCTGTCCGCGCCGGGAACCCACCCCTGGAGTACCCCATGTCGCGCATTGATGGTGGCAACCGCTCGTCCTCCCCCAAGGGCCCGGTGCCGGAGCGTTCCGGTGCGGAGCGGCCGGACTCCGGCCCTACCGCCAGGGGTGCGCAGCCGAGCGCGGGGACGAAGGACCTCCAGAACCACCGCGCGGTGCAGCCCTTCAACGGGCACAGTGACTTCGAGCCCGCGCGCCGTCCGACGCCGCGCGCCACGCCCGCCGTGAATGCGCCGAATGTCGCGGCGCAGCCTCCCGCCCAGGACGTCGCTGGGGCGGATGCGGAGCTGGAGCTGCTGTCCGAGTTCCCCGACCAGGCGGACGCGCAGGGCGGCCTCGCCTCCGCCATGCTCCACGCGCACTCGGACGAGCCCGCCTCGCAGGCCCGCATCGTCGAACGCCTGAAGCAGGACGGCCGGCTGGAGGCCCTCTTCGGCGAGGTCTTCCGCGAGGGGAATCCGTACGTCGAGCAGCCGCACCGCAATGCCGTCGTCCGTGCGCTCGACACCGCGCTGGCGCGAGGCACGGTGACGAGTGACGAGCTGCGGGCCTTTGCTCGTGGCGCCTACGCGCAGGAGTGGCGGCAGATCGGCTCCGAGCTGTCGTCGCCTTCGGCGGCTCCGAAGAAGCCGTAGCGCGTCCCTCCGATTGCCGGTCGTCCTCCGGTGAGCGGTGGCTCACCGACCGCGGCCCCGTGCGAGCGGCTCCCTTTCATCTCCTGGTATCCTGTCCCTCCATGCACGCTCCGCGCAGACGCAGCTCAGGTGTGGGCAGGAGGACCTCGACGTCCGGGCGTCCCGTCGTGCTGCGCTGCACGCACGGCCCGCGGCATGCGCGGCTCCGGCCTCCGCCTCCGAGCAGAAGCCGTGGGCGGACGCGGCCGGCACGTCGGTCGATGTGAAGACGCGGCGTGCCCGTCCCCTGGTCGACGGATTGTGGATTCGTGGCGAGCGCGCCCGGCAGAGCACCCGTGCCTCGCCCCAGGTCACAACCTGGCCATCACGTCTGATCAGGCGCCGAGGCGCCCGGCCAGAGCACCCCGCACCGACTGGGCGATGACGCGCGCGTCGGCGGAGAGCTCCTCGGGCAGCCAGTAGTAGAGCACCTTGCCCTCGGTCTCCACGCTCGCACGCAGGAAGGTGAGGCCACCCGTCTCCGCGCGCTCGGGGCTCTTGGGCAGGCAGCGCCGGCACAGGCACGGCAGCTTCGGGTGCGCCTCGTGCGAGGTCAGGTTGGTGGGCCCTCCGTAAGTATTCGCCGTGCCCCGTGGTGAGGGGCACCGCGCAACGGGCCTCAGCCGGGCAGCTCTGTTCCTCTTGGAGTGGGGACAGCGCGCTCAGACCTCCACCGTGTTGCCCGTCTGGCGTACTCCACCGGCTCGGCAGGCCGCTCCCTCTCATTTCTCAGACAGGGCACGGCGATCAGTTACGGCCTGCTAGGCCTGCGGAGCCCTCGCGTTTCGGACCGGTGAAACTGGGCCTGTGGAGAGATCGCCAAGTCGGGTAGGTGAAGCTGGGTCGTCAGAATTCCGCCGCGGCATCCCCTGATGCCTCACCGCTTGTAATGATTTGGACGGCGGCGATCAGCTCTGCAAGACGGCGAGGCGTGCGGTTCGCCTTGCCGTCATGCATGCCAATAGCAATGGCGACATGAACCGCAGTCCCGTCGTCCTTCGGGATTGTCGGAACTGCCTCCTTGCCGCTAAGTGCGGCGGTATAGGCAATGGTGTATCGCCAGTAAATGTCTGCGTTGTTAGACGGGGGCATAGACATCCTCGTGGTGCGTAGGAGTGAAAGAACGACCGCAGCGGGCCGTCCACGCTTTACGTTCCATCTAACGGCAGGCTCCGTCAATGGTCATGACAGAATGTCGCCGTGCATCCGGGGAGCATCAATCACGCGCCCAACTCGGGCAGCGCGCGGCGCAATCCTCGCCGCGCCCAACTCGGCCCGGGGGCGCGCGCGTCGGCCAGCTCCCGCTCGGTCCGGGGCGCTCCAAGACAGCAACCGGGGTCGTCGCGTCCAACTGTGAGAGTTCACCGCCCCCCCGTCAAGAGTTCGCCGAACCCCATCCGGCACCGCGTGGAGCCAGCCTGCTCGCCAAGACGGGGGACGGCGAACAGATACGGCCCTCCTCCGCTGTCCTCGCCGCCCGCCGAATGACGACGAAGCTCTACCAGCGCGTGGAAGGCGAGGAGGTTAACCTCACCTTCATGTCCTGGCCCGGCTATGCGAGGGCTTCAGGGTGGACGTGGTTCGCTTGCTCAAGTCACTCAAGCACCGCCAGGACGACTAGACTCCAAAAGAAATCCGGCTCTGTAACTACGCGCCCTTTGCCTGCCACGGAGGTCATGACGTGACAAAGGGCGCGCACAGTCAGCGCGAGCCCTAGGCTATGAGACGACCCGGAGTCGTCGCTGCTGTCCCAGGTAGATTTCACGCAATTCACTGGCCGACAGCTTCAGCACATCGCTGAGTTGCTCTTCTGAGTAACCCAGTTCGTCCAGGAAGAACTGGGTCATCTCCGTAATCAGCGAGGGTGCTTCCTTCTCGAACAACTGTGGCTCTGCCGTCTTGAAGCCCCGTTTTGCCAGTTCGATGTAGAGGGAGCGTGCCCGCTCTGGAGAAATGACCTCAAGGTCTGCTGCGCGGCGCACCAGCGCTGCCATGGAGACCTTCCAGTACCTCTTGAGGGAATAGAGCTTCTCCAGGTTCAACCTTTGAAGGTCGTCGGCAATCTCCTCTGCTGGCATCAGAAACTCGGAGGCAAAGCGGTCCGCTTCCTCCTCGCAGAGCGATAGCTCTGGCGGCAGCGGTAGATGGTGGTGGAAGACCAAGTGTCCGACTTCATGCGCGACCGTGTAGCGGTGGCGGTCGGGTGGCATCTCTGCGTTAAGGTAGATGACCGGCGGAAGGAGCTCTTCTGGGTTGAAGTCGCTCATCCCGCACATCTTCGGCGTCCCGAAATGAGACAGGCACACCACGACGCCCACATCCTCGACAAGCTCGGTGAGATTCTCCACAGGCCCCGGGGGCACCTGCCATCGCATCCGGAGCTCTTGCGCGACCTCCTCGGGCGAGGGAGTCGGTTCCTGTGTCGGTCCCTCCCGACGGACTTTGATTGCCGGCAACCTGGTCTCTGGGACGTCAACTGACTGAAGCAACCGCATCAACTCTGCGTGCCGAATGGCCAAGCGCGCTTGGATGGAGCGCAGAGTGACGGGGCTCAGGGTCTTCTGCTTCCGAAAAGTAAGTACTGGAAGCGCCCGGTACGGCGGAGGCATGGCGAAGAAGGAGCGCGGATAGCGCAGCGCCTCCGTCACCTTGCGCACGAAGTCCTCACCGGGCTTCATGACGCCGTTCTCCACTTGGGAAACAGCTCCCTGGGAGACGTCCATCAGCCGAGCAAGAGCCGACTGACTCAGTCCACGCTCCTCGCGCGCGAGTTGAAGTGCCTTGGGGCTGAACTCGACAGCCATAAATAACCCTCTCCTTACCCTCCCTGGTGACTACGACTCGTTGCCCGTACCACCATCCGGCTTCTTGGTGGTCTTCACACCGGGCTTTGCCTTGATGCGCTCCTTGCGGTTGGTCTTGGGGGGGCGCGCCGGAAGCTGCTCGGGGGTGGCTCCCACTTCATTCACCAAGTCGATGGCGAAATCCAACTTGCCGTCAATCGAGTAGACGACCAGAACGTCGCGGAGCTTGGAGCCGAACTCGTCAAAGGTATAGCCGAGCGTCAGGACCGTCACCGCACCGAGCCCGTTCGACAACTGCTGGGTGTGGAGCAACTCGGCGAACTCGGTCTGATTCCGCATTGCCACACTCTCATCATCGAGCTTGTGAATCTCGATGACGAGGTCGGTGCCGATGTGCAGCCACGCACGGTCGTACTTTCTGCTGAAGCGCAAACCCGGTACGCGGCGAATGCTTGCTTCCAGCTTTTCGGCAACGGCGTCGTGCACGGCGTTGGCACGCAGCCGCGCGGTTGGAGACTTGTACGCGCCCGCGACCTTTTTTTCCCAGCAGGTCCATCCTGCGTTGACGCTGCCAAGGAGCAAGGGCATGTACGGCCTCAGTCGCTCCAACATCGCCTCTCGCGTAACTATAACCAAGCGCGTCCCTCCATCAACCTGCTGATTTCACTGAGAATAGTTCCACCGATTCCAGACCGCGTCAATGGATGGTGCGAAGAAACCATTACCTACATGTGGGCAACATCCATAACAGCGGCAGCCCGTCGCGGTTGCGTCTCGCCCCGTGGTGCCGATGCCACCAGCATCACGGGCGTGACCTTTGGAGCCGAGGCCCAGGCGCTCGAGGTGCTCAGCGCCCGGGCCTCGATGCGGAAGGCGAGGGCTAGCCGTCCGCAGGCCGCAGCGCAGTGCAGGCAGCAGGCGGCTCCAGCTCAGGAGTGCCCTCCACCTGCACAGCAGTGGCGCAGTTCTGCGGCACTTGGTGGTGGTGCCTCTCCTCCATGAAAGAGGCCACCTGTGCCCCGTTCCCGGCGAGCCCCATCAACGACTGAAGAGCCAAGTAGAACCACACCAACTTGTCCAAGGTGAGGTTACTGGCGGACTGCTGCCGCATGGGGCCTGAACTGCCGGATCCTCCTGCTACTCCGTTCAACGCATTCATAGGTCTTCCTTCGAGTGTGTGGGTCCATCATCCCGCGCACCGTCGGTATTCGACCGGGGCCGGGCCGGGTAACTAGGGCGTCAGAAAGGTTCGAGCCCTCGGACCTGCTCTTTTTCAGCAGGAACTGCTGATTCTCCGGGACGAACGCTCCAGCCCTACTGGGGATGTTTAAGGCGCCCAGCGGCCCTGTCCTTCGAAGCACCGGGCCGCACGAACACCCGCGTTTTCCGCGCGCGCGGAAAGAGGCCCTCTCGTTCGGTCCGCAGACGCCACCCCCTCTTCCGGGTACGCGCACTGGAGCGCCTGGAGGGTCGATGGCCTCACGGAAGACGGCGAAGCAGAAGCAGGAGGAGTTCTACGAGGAACTGCGCGAGTGGCCCACGTCGAGCGGGGAGTACGCGCGCTGAAAAGCCTGAAGAAGGCGCTGGAGTTCGCGGAGGATGGGCCGCACCAGGGAGAGCACGGAGGCCAACTCTGCACCAACCTCGGGCGTTCCTGGACGGCCACGAGCCGCGGGGCGCCTCGTACTGGGAGCGACAGCTCCACGCCGAGCTCCGCCAGCAGTTGGAGCCCGCCAAGCCCACTGACACCAAGTACCTCGCCCCTGCTCACAACAAGGCCATCACGCCTGATCAGGTGCCGAGGCGTCCGGCCAGCGCACCCCGCACCGACTGGGCGATGACGCGCGCGTCGGCGGAGAGCTCCTCGGGCAGCCAGTAGTAGAGCACCTTGCTTCCGGTCTCCACGCTCGCACGCAGGAAGGTGAGGCCCCCCGTCTCCGCGCGCTCGGGGCTCTTGGGCAGGCAGCGCTGGCACAGGCACGGCAGCTTCGGGTGCGCCTCGTGCGAGGTCAGGTTGGTGGGCCCGCCTCCGCTGTCCTCGCCTCCCGCCGTCTGGAGCAGCAACTCCGCGTCCGCCGCCGCCAGGGCCCGGGGCGTCTGGAGGGACATGCCCAGCGCGCCCTTCGCGGCCTGGATGCCCTTGCCGGACTCGAAGCGAATCTTCGGGATGAGCGGTGTGACGTCGGTGATGGGCACCGTGTTCGGCCGCGAGCGCCAGCCCTCGGCATCGGCCTTGAGCCCTTCGAGCACCGCCACCAGCCAGAGCGCCTCGTTGGGCGGACGCACCGTGAAGAGGAAGAGCCGCCCGCCACTGGCCAGCGACGCCAGGTGCTTGCTGTTGCTGCGGTAGCGGTCCATCGGAAGCACGTCGCCGGGCTTCTTCCCGGCGGCATCCTTCTCGAACACCGCCTTGCTGATGATGGCCAGCATGTCGGGCATGGGCGCGGAGTGTACCCCGGGCGTAGAGTCCGCGGCGATGCCCGACCTGGACCCCGCCACGGTGCGGTTGCTCGAAGAGGACGTCTCGGTGCGCCGCGAGGCGGTGGACGAGGTCGACACCTCCGCGCTCCCGGGACGCTACGCCCTCCGTCAGGCCCTGCTCACGGACGAGGACGCGGAGGTCCGCGCCACGGCCGCACAGCGGCTCGGAGGGACGCGGGACTCGCGCTTCGCCCAAGCACTGCTCGATGCGCTCGCCGACCCGATGCCTCTGGTGCGGGACAGGGCCTGGCGCTCGCTGGCACGGCTGGGGGCCCAGGCGCTGCTCGTTCCTGCACTGCGCGCGGTTCGCGAGGAGCCCGTGTGGTGGGTGCGCCGGGCGGTGGTGCGAGCCTCGGCGTCCGTCGCCGGCTCGGGCGCGCTGGACGTGCTGCTCGGCGCGCTGGAAGACCCGTTCTGGCGCGTGCGCCACGCGGCGGTGCAGTCGCTGGCGTGGATTGGAATCGGGAATCCCTCCGTCCAGCAGCGCGTGCGGCAGGCGGCGGAGGCCTCCACGAAGGGGCCCGTGCGCTCCGCGATGGAGTGGCTCGAAGCCACGTGGAGTGCCGCCCCCATCGCCGCGACGGATGTGAATCGGGGGAGCGCCCCGGGCCCGAGCGCCGAGCGTGGGCCGCCTCCGCTCGCCGAGTACCCCGAGTCGCTCGGCAATGAAGACCCCGCGGTGACGACCGCGCGCCTGGAGGCCACGCCCGCCTCCGCCCTCTCCGCCCGCGAATTGGTGGAGTGGCTGGGCGACCCGCATGAGCCACTGCGCTTGCTCGCGCGTCGGCGCCTCCGTGAGCGCAAGGACCCGGAGGCGCTGCTCCTCGCCATGCGCTGGCTGGACGAGCCGCGCGTCCCACATGCGGCGGAAGAGGCCCGCTCGCTGCTCGAACGTCTCAACGTGGAGGATGTCGACCTCGCGGCCCGCGTGCTCTCCGCTCCGCCTCGTCCGGGAGCTGTGGCCTGGGCCTCCCGTGTCGCGGTGCAACGAGACCACCCCGAGCTGCTGGAGCGCGTGCGCCTCCTCCTGCGTCACCCGGAGCCCGCCCTCCGGCGCGCGGCGCTCGCCGGCCTCGTCTACGACCCGGACAGCCTCGACGACGTGCTCGCGGCGCTCGAAGACCCGGACGAGACAGTACGCGCGGAGGTCATCGCCGCCTGGGAGCGCAGACCTCCCGCCCATGCCACCGCCGAGGCCTTCGCGCTGGCGCTGGCGGCCTTCGCGCCTCGCGCCTCCACGGCTCGCGAGCGACGCGCCGTGGCCGTGGCCGCCATGTTCCTGGAGGAGCCGGAGCTGCTCATCCACGCGTCGCAAGACGAGGACCCGGCCGTGCGCGCGGTGGCCCTGCGTGCGCTCGCGTCACTCGACCTGCTCACAGAGACCGAGCGCGAAGAGGCCGAGTCGCATGACGACCCGTGGCTCCGCTCGGCGGTGCTCGACCTGGAGTCGGCGCACCGGGTCTGCATGGAGGACGTGGACCCGACGCTGCGCCGTGCCGCGCTCGAGTTGCTGCTGGTCCAGGGCCGTCGGCTCGCGAGTCGCGCCGCACACGCGGAGCCTTCCGCAGCCTCGCGGGGCGACGACGAAGCCAGGACCCATTCAGCAAGGTCCGCTGAAGCCGCATCCACCGCGACGGACCAGGACGGCGACGGGGCGCCCTACACCGCACGTCGCTCCGCCGAGGAGCACCTGAGCACGGCCGCCCTCGCCTGCGCCCACTCCCCCGACGCCTGGGTGCGCGCCCGCGCCGCCGAGCTGCTCTCCCCCACCCGCAGCCGCGAAGCGCTCCGCGCCCTGCTCCGCCTCTCCCGCGACACCACGCCCATGGTCCGCTCCGCTGCGGCCTCCACCCTGGAGCCCTGCGCCACGCTCGACGCGCTCCTCGACGACCTCCTCCACGGCCCCACTCCGGAGCGCGACGAAGACCTGCGCACCTCCGCCTGGACGTGGCGCCTGCGCCTCGCGGACGCCTCCGCCTTCGAGCACCTCCGCACCGCCCTCCTCTCCCGCACCGAGCCCGAGCGCGTCGTCACCCACCTGGAAGCCCTCACCCTCGTCTTCCCCGACGAGCTCCTCGCCTCCGAGCCCGCGCTCGCGCGCCACCGTCCCTCTCGCTCCCAGCCACAGCGCGGTGCTCCCACGCCCCGCCCCGCCGTGCCAGCGCGTGCCTCGGCACGTCCCCTCGGCCGCACCGGCCTCACCGTCTCGCCCCTCGTCCTCTCCGGCGCGCACCTCTCCACGCCCCAGCCCTTCTTCGAGGCGCACGACGCCGGCCTCAACACCTTCTTCTGGGAGCCCCGCTACACCGCGCTCACCTCGTTCCTCCGCAGCGGGCGCACGCTGCGCGACGGGCTCGTCATCGTGGCCGGCTCCTACCACTCCGGCGCCTCCGCCCTCCGCCGCGACGTGGAGTCCGCGCTGCGCCGGCTGCGCACCTCGTGGCTGGACGTCTTCCTCCTCTTCTGGGTCCGCTCCCCCGAGCGCCTCAACGCCGACGACTTCGCCGCCCTGGAGCAGCTGCGCGCCGAGGGCAAGGTCCGCGCCTTCGGCTTCTCCACCCACCTGAGAGACGTGGCCCGCGACGCGCTCACCCGGCACCCGTGGCCGGTGGTGATGACCCGCCACAGCGCCGCGCACCCGGGCGCGGAGGCCGCCTTCCTCCCCGAGGCCGCGGCCCGTGGCACCGGCGTGCTCACCTTCACCGCCACCTGCTACGGCCGCCTCCTCCAGCCCGCTCCCGGCGCCCCGTCGGACGCGCCGTTGCCTGGCGCCGTGGACTGCTACCGCTACAGCCTCTCCCAGCCCGGCGTCAGCGCCACCCTTACCGCGCCGCGCAGTCGCCGCGAGCTGCTCCACAACCTGGACGTGCTCTCCCGCCCGCACCTGGAGCCGGACGCCCTGCCCGCCATGCGCGCCCACGGCGAGCGCGTGCGCGCCCGGAGCCGCCTGCTGGACTCGCTCGTCCGCCGCGCCCCGGGCGGCCCGCGAGATGCCCTGCTCGCCCTCCTGGAAGAGGATGGGCCTCCCGACGCGGGCGACCTTCCTTCTATATAAAGGATGTGGTGTGCTCCGCCTCGCTCCTGGGGCCGCGTGCAGCCAGCCTTCCGTCCGCGATGTCACGTCGCGGCTGCCTGTGACTCCCATTGAAGGACGAAGCGGTGCGAGGTCCGCCTGGCGGGCTTCCCCGACCTCGCCCGCATCTGCCGTGCAGGTGGCGGCGGTCCCAGGAGCATGCAGTCCTCCGCGGCGTCTGGAGCACCGGAATGGACCTGGTAGGCCTCCTCCTCGAGCTGAAGCCCCTGCTGGCCAGCCCCGAGGAGAACTTCGACCGCATCGTCGCGCTGCTGGAGCGGCACCAGGGCCTGGCCGAGTACGAGGTGGCGCGCTTCTACGTCAGCCGCTCGTGGCTGGAGCCCGTCGCCCGCCGCCTCAAGAGCGTGGACCCGCGCGAGCGCCTCCAGGCCGTGCGCCTCATTCCCCTGCTCTTCGCCCGCGCCAGCGCCGCCGGCCAGCTCCGCCGCCGCGTGAAGGACCCGGACTCGCGCGTGTCCTCCCATGCCCGCGCCTCCGTGCGCCGCCTGGGCCTCGCCGACGTCTCCCTGCCCGACACCCGCGCCGACCCGCCCCGCTTCCCCAGCGCCACCGCCGTGGGCGGCTGGAACCCCACCGGCTGGAGCTTCGGCCTCTACCCGAGCATGCGTGCCCCGGTGAAGCGCAAGCCCGCGGCCACCACCGCGCTGCCCGTGCTGAAGACGCGCGCGGAGGTCGCGAAGCTCGTGGGCGTGCCGGTGTCGGAGCTGGACGCGCTGATGCGCCCGGGCTCGGAAGCCGGCTCCGGCTACGTGGAGTTCGACGTGCCCAAGCGCTCCGGCGGCGTGCGTCGCCTCTGCGCTCCGCGCGCGAAGCTCAAGGCCGTGCAGCGCGCCATCCTCGACAACGTCCTCGCGCACCTGCCCACGCACCCCGCCGTGCACGGCTTCGTCCCCGGGCGCTCCACGGTGACGAACGCGAAGCCCCACGTGGGCTCCACCGTGGTGGTGCGCGTGGACCTGGAGGACTTCTTCCCCACCGTGCACTACCGCCGGGTGAAGGGGCTCTTCGAGGCGCACGGCTACGGGGACGAGGTGTCCTCCACGCTCGCGGGGCTCACCACGTGGCGGCCCCGGCTGCCGGACGGCACCGTGGCGTGGCCCGGCGTGCTGCCGCAGGGCGCGCCCACCTCGCCCGCCATCGCCAACCTCGTGTGCCGCCGCATGGACGCGCGCCTCACCGCGCTGGCGAAGAAGGCGGACGCCACGTACACGCGCTACGCGGATGACCTGTCCTTCTCCTTCCAGAAGCCGCCCGAGCGCCTGGGCCGCTTCCTCTGGTGGGTCAACGCCATCCTCCAGCAGGAGGGCTTCTCGGAGAACGCCGCCAAGCGCCACGTCATGCGCCAGGGCGGCCGCCAGCGGGTGACGGGCCTCACCGTCAACGAGCAGGTCTCCATCCCCCGCGAGGAGCGCCGCCGCTTCAAGGCCATCCTCGCCAACTGCCGCCAGCACGGCGTGGAGTCCCAGGCGCGCGGGCGTCCGGACTTCGCCAACTGGCTGCAAGGCTACGCCGCCTACGTGCGCATGGTGCACCCCGAGCTGGGGGAGCGCTGGCAGCGCGAGGTGAAGGAGCTGCTCGCCCGATGAGCACCTACCAGGAGCTGCTGGCGCGAATCGCCGCCGAGCCCGAGAACGACGAGCCCCGGCTGGTCTGCGCGGACGTGCTGCGCGGCACCGACGACGCGCGCGCCGACCTCATCCAGACGCAGGTGGCGCTCCGGGGGCGGCTGGACCCGGCCCGCCGTCGTGCCCTGCAATTGGACGAGGCCCGCCTGCTCACCGCGCATGGCAGCCGGTGGAAGCAGCCGCTGGCCGGAGCGCAGGACGCGCGCTTCAGCCGGGGCTTCATCGAGGAGCTGTCGCTGTCCGAGGAGCAGCTCGCGAAGCACGGCCAGGAGCTGCTCGCGCTCGAGCCCGTGCACCGGCTCACCGTGACGACCCGGGACGGCAAGGGACTGGCGCGGGCCGCCGGCCAGCCGTGGTTCTCCCAGCTTCGCTGGCTGCGGCTGGAAGGAGGCGCCGTGGCCGGGGCCGCGAAGGCGCTGGCGTCCGCGCCCCACGCCGGGAAGCTCGGCGGGCTGGTGCTGTCGGGCGCCGACGACGAAGCCGTCCAGGCGGTGGCGGGGAGCACGGCGCTCGCGGGCCTGCGCTCCCTGAGCATCTCCAGCAGCGAGCTGTCCGACGCGGCCGCCGCGGCGCTGGCGAGCGGGAAGCTGGCGCTGGAGCGCCTCTACCTCTCCGGCACCGGCCTGTCGGACGAGGGCGCGCAGGCGCTGGCCCGCGCGAAGGGGCTCACCACGCTCCGGCTGCTGGCCCTCAACCGCAACGCCCTCTCCGACGAGGGTGCCCAGGCGCTCGCGGCCAGCAAGACGCTCACGAGCCTGGAGCGGCTGGAGCTGTCCCGGAACGAGCTGAGCGAGGAAGGGGCGCTCGCGTTCCGCTCTCCCAAGGCGCTGCCGAAGCTGCGCCGGCTGGAGCTGCTGGACATCGGCCTGGACCGGCGCGAGCTGGAGCCCGTGCGCAAGCGGCTCGGCCCGGGGCTGCGGCTCTGACAGCCCCGCGTCCCCGGGCGCGGCTCAGGGCAGCGATACCGTGCCGGGAGAGTAGCGCGTCCCCGGCACGCCCAGGCCGAGCGTGCCGTGGAGGTTGCTGCCCCAGCTCAGCACGGTGCCGTCGTCCAGCATCGCCACGGAGAAGTCGCCGCCGGCCGCCACGCGCGCGGCGGTCGCCGCTCCCTTCACGGGCACGGGCTCGAACCGGTGGGTGCTGTCGCCGTTGCCGAGCTGGCCGTGCGAGTTGCGGCCCCACGTCCAGATGGCGCCCTGCTCGCTCACCGCGAGCGAGTGCCGGCTTCCGGTGCTGATGGCCTTCACCCCCACCAGGCCCGGCACGACATCCGGAGTGATTCGCGGCTTGCCGCCGCCGAGCTGTCCGAAGCTGTTGTCGCCCCACGTCCACACCGTGCCGTCCCCGAGCAGCGCCAGCGAGTGGTATGCGCCGGCCTGGACCTGCAGCACTCCGCCCGGCCCCTGCACCGGGACGCGCGTGTAGCGGTTGGTGGTGCTGCCGTCGCCCAGCTGCCCGCTGGAGTTGCGCCCCCAGGCCACCATGGCGCCGTCCTCGAGCACCACCAGCGAGTGGTAGTCGCCACCCGCCACGGACATCGCCTCCTCGATGCCCTCCACCTGCACGGGCGCGAGGCGCTGCTCGGCCGTCCCGTCCCCGAGCTGTCCGAAGGCGTTGTAGCCCCAGGCCCACACGGTGCCGTCCCCGCGCACCGCCAGCGAGTGGTACGCACCCGCGGCGATGGCCCTCACGCCCGACAGACCGGGCACCCGCACCGGCTCCCTCCGGGCGGTGTTGGTGCCGTCGCCCAGCTGTCCGAAGCCGTTGCCGCCCCACGCCCACACGGTGCCGTCATGGCGCAGCGCCAGCGAGTGCTGCGCGCCCGACGCTATCTGCCACACGTCCGTCAGGTCCTTGACGGGGACGGGCACGGACCGGTCCTCCGTGGTGCCGTCGCCGAGCTGCCCGTAGGCGTTGTCGCCCCAGGCGTGCACCGTGTTGTCCGCCAGCAGCACCAGCGCGTGCTGGTGCCAGGCGCGCACGTCCAGCACCGAGGGGCGAATCTTCGGCCCCTGCACCTTCACCTCCACGGGCTCCAGGCGCGGGCCCGCGGCCATGTCCCCCAGCTGCCCGTACTCGTGACTGCCCCAGGAGCGCACGCCGCCGTCGTGCAGGAGCGCCAGGGAGTGGTGCTCGCCCGCGGCCACGGCCACCACGTCCTGCAGGTCCGGCAGCTGCTTCGGCACCATCACCGCCGAGTAGCCGCCGACGCCCAGCTGGCCGAAGCTGCTGTCTCCCCAGGCCCACACCGTGCCGTCCCCGCGCACCGCCAGCACGTGGTGCGCGCCCGCGGACACGGCGCTGACGCCCTCCAGCCCGGACACCCGCACCGGCGTGCTCCGAGGCTGGTTGGTGCCATCGCCCAGCTGCCCGGACGGGTTCGTCCCCCAGGACCACACGGTGCCGTCCTCGCGCACCGCCAGCGAGAAGGCGCGCCCCGCGGAGATGGACACCCCGCCCGACAGCGCCTTCACCTGCGCCGGAGACGGCCGGCTCGTGGTGCTGCCATCGCCGAGCTGGCCGGCTTCGTTGGCACCCCAGGCCCACACCGTGCCGTCCTCGCCCAGGCCCAGGCCGTGCGTGTCGCCCAGCGCCACCGCCACCATGCCGGAGAGGCCCTTGAGCTGCATGGGCGTGGAGCGGTCCACCGTGGTGCCGTCGCCGAGCTGTCCCTGGAGGTTGCCGCCCCAGCTCCAGGCGGAGCCGTCCGCGCGCAGCGCCAGCGACGAGTCTCCACCCGCCGCGACAGCCACCATGCCCGACAGGCCCTCCACCATCGTCGGCGTGGTGCGCGTGGCGACGGTGGTGCCGTTGCCCAGCTGACCCCGGTTGTTGGCGCCCCAGGCCCACACCGTGCCGTCACATGCCAGCGCCAGCGTGTGCTGCAGGCCCGAGGAGACGGAGCGGACGCAGGGCACTCCCTGCACGGAGACGGGACCGGCGCGGTGGATGGCGGAGCCGTCCCCCAGCTGCCCGGAGGCGTTCTGCCCCCAGCCCACCGCCGAGCCGTCGCCACGCACCAGCAGCGAGTGCGAGCGGCCGGCCGCCAGTCGCTGCTCCCGGCCGAAGCCCCGCACCGGCACCGGCACCGCGCTCCACCCCGCGACGCCGAGTCCCAGCTGGCCGAAGCGGTTGTAGCCCCACGCGCGCACCGTGCCGTCCTGGCCCAGCGCCAGCACGTGCAGGTAGCTGGAGCCCAGCGACGCCACCCCCGACACTCCCGGCACCGTCACGGGCGACAGGCGCGAGGTGAGCGTGCCGTCCCCCACCTGGCCGTAGCCATTGGAGCCCCAGGCGCGCAGCGTGCCGTCCCCATGGCGCGCCATGGAGTGGAAGCGCCCGGCACCGACGGAGGTGATGGCCGCCAGCCCGGGCACCTTCACCGGACGGAAGCGGCCCGCCGTGGTGCCGTCGCCCAGCTGCCCCTCGGCGTTGTCGCCCCAGGCCCACACCGAGCCGTCCGAGAGCGCCGCCAGCGAGTGCGCGGAGCCCGCGGCCACGGACACCACGCCCGTCAGGTCCGGCACCTTCACCGGCACCAGGCGCTGCGCCCCGGCGCCGTCGCCCAGCTGGCCGTAGTAGCCCTCACCCCACGCCCACACCGTGCCGTCCTCGCACAGGGCCAGCGAGAAGTACGTGCCCGCTGCCACCGCCTTCACCTTCGTCAGCGCCGACACACGCACCGGCACCAGCCGATTCACCGTGGTGCCGTCGCCCAGCTGCCCCAGCGCGTTGTAGCCCCAGGCCCACACGAGGCCGTCCTCCGTCAGCGCCAGCGCGTGGCTGCCGCCCGCGGCCACCGCCTTCACCTTCGTCAGCCCCGGCACCTGCCCGGGCACCGAGCGGTCCCGCGTGGAGCCGTCGCCGAGCTGCCCGGACGCGTTGCGCCCCCACGTCCACACCGTGCCGTCCTTGCGCAGGGCCAGCGAGTGGTGGCTGGCCGCGGCGACGGAAGTCACCACGCCGCCCACGGCCACCCGCACCGCGCCGGCGCGCTCGGCGAGGGTGCCGTCACCCAGCTGGCCATAGTTGTTGCGGCCCCACGCCAGCACCGTGCCGTCGGAGAGCGCGGCCAGGGAGTGGAAGGTGCCAGAGGCCACGGACGTCACGCCGGACAGGCGCAGCACCGGCTCCGGGGAGAGGTGCCGCTCGGAGCCGCCATGGCCGAGCTGCCCGGAGGCGCCACCGCCCCAGGCCCAGAGCGAGCCGTCCGCGCGCGACACCACCGCGTGCTGCGGCCCCGCCACCAGCGCCGTCACCGCGGCCAGCCCCTGCACGGCCACCGGCGTGGTGCGCTCGGAGGTGGTGCCGTCGCCGAGCTGCCCGGACGCGTTGTAGCCCCACGCGAGCAGGGTGCCCGTCTTGCGCAGCACCAGCGAGCCGGAGTCCTGCGCGGCCACGGCCTTCGCATCCGCGATGCCCGGCACCTGCACGGGCGTGGTGCTGTCCGTCCCCGTGTCGTTGCCCAGCTGGCCGGAGGAGTTGCCTCCCCACGCCCACACCGAGCCGTCCGTGCGCAGCGCCACCACGTGGTAGGTGCCCGCGGCCACGCTGGTGATGCCGTTGAGCCCGGGCACACTCACGGGCTTCAAGCGCTGGGTGAAGGTGCCATCGCCCAGCTGGCCGGAGCTGTTGGCGCCCCAGGCCCACACCATGCCGTCCCCACGCACCGCCACGGTGAAGTCAAAGCCGGCGGCGAGCGCCACCACCTGCGTCAGGCCGGGCACCTGCTCGGGCCTGGGGCCGACCTCCGTGTGGCCACGGCCCAGCTGCCCGTAGAAGTTGGTGCCCCACGTCCACACGGTTCCGTCCGCGCGCAGCGCCAGCGAGTGGAAGTCGCCCGCCGCCACCGCCACCACGTCCGCCAGCTCCGCCACGGGCCTGGGGGTTGCGCGGTCCGTGAAGGTGCCGTCGCCGAGCTGGCCGGAGGAGTTGCTCCCCCACGTCCACACCGTCCCGTCCGCGCGCAGCGCCAGCGAGTGCGAGTCCCCCGCCGCCACCGCCACCACCTCCGCCAACTCCGGTACCTGGGTCGGTACGAGGCGCTGGAAGGACGCCTCGCCCAGGCCCAGCTGGCC
Source organism: Pyxidicoccus trucidator (assembly GCF_010894435.1). NCBI lineage: Bacteria > Pseudomonadati > Myxococcota > Myxococcia > Myxococcales > Myxococcaceae > Pyxidicoccus > Pyxidicoccus trucidator. The sequence continues at coordinate 1,309,980 of NZ_JAAIXZ010000001.1, forward strand.
GGAGCCGTTGGCGCCCCAGGCCCACACGGTGCCTCCGGGGGCGACGTGGAGCGAGTGCTGTGCGCCCGCGGCCAGCCGGGATGGAGGGCCCTGGGGCGCCAGGCGCTGGAGTCGGGGCGTGAGCGTGGGTGACGCGGCGGAGGCGCCGTTCCCAGCGGGGCTCGGCTCGCGTCCGCAGCCGGCCATCAGCAGGGCGCCCAGCAGCAACCCCCACAGGGCGCGAGCTCCCGCGTTCATGTCCTTGCGCATCGGTTCTTCCTCCGGTGTGGGAGCACGTCGGCCTGGCGGCTCGCGTCGTCACACGAGAGGCGGAGCGCCAGGGGCCGTCCGGCGGGCCGTGTATACGGCCAAACCTCGTCTCCTTGTACCGCGAGAACGACCCTTGGCGCCCCTCCTGGCAGCCAGCTGTCACCGGGTTGCAGGAGGAGCCCCGACTCCGCGCGGCGCTGACACAGGGGCCCGGAGGTGGGCAGGCTCCCACCTTGCGCCGGGTCTACACTTCTTCACGGGGATTGCGTTGCGGCACCGGGGGGGCGGGGGACTATGGGAGTCGCCATGGACTCGTTGGTTCGCTTCGCCGTCTTCGCCGTCGTCACCGGCCTCGTCACGCTGCTCGCCCACCTCTATCTCTACCGCCGCATCTTCGTGGACACGTCGGAGAATCCCCGGTGGCGGCGCCTGGGCATGTGGGTGATGGCGGCGCTGGCCGTGCCGCTCGTGCTGTCCTGGTCCGTGACGCGCTTCCTGCCCATGGACACCACCTTCGCCGTGGCCACCGCCGTCTGGACGTGGATGGGCGCGGCGACGTACCTCCTCTTCGCCTTCTGGGTGCTGGGCGGCGCGCGGCGGGTGGTGGGGTGGGTGCGGAGGACCACGGGCGGAGAGGGGAAGGCCGCGCCCATGACGGCTCCGGTGTCTGTGGAAGCGCCTGACGCGGTGGAGGCGAGGGCCGCGGCGGGAATGGGCACCGCTTCCATGACGCCCCATGCGGTGGAGGCACGAGACTCATCGGCGGGGATGGGCCTGGCCACCGCAGCGGCTCGGGTGCCCTCGATGATGTCGTCGGAAGAGGCCGCGCCGCTGGCCCTCGTCGGGACGCCAGCCCTCTCAGGCCCCGTGGACCTGGAGCGCCGCCGCTTCCTCGCCCGGGCCACCGCGGGCGGGGCGGTGCTGGCCTCGGCCGGCGTGACGGGCTTCGGCGTGTGGCAGGCCTTCCATGAGCCGGTGGTGAGCGAGGTGGCGGTGCGCCTCCCCGGGCTGCCTCGCGCGCTGGACGGCTTCACGATTGTCCACCTCAGCGACATCCACGTGGGCCCCGTCATCCGGCGCCGCTTCATGGACGAATTGGTGTCCCGCTGCGACGCGCTGCGTCCGGACCTCGTGTGCATCACCGGGGACCTGGTGGACGGGCACGTGCCGTCGCTGGCCCCGGCGGTGTCCGCGCTCGCCAATCTGAAGGCGCGCCATGGCGCGTACTTCGTCACCGGCAACCACGAGTACTACTGGAATGCCGCCGCCTGGTCGGAGGCGCTGGAGCGCATGGGCATCCACGTGCTGCGCAACCGCCATGTGCGCATTGGCGATGCGGCGGCCTCGTTCGACCTGGTGGGCGTGGATGACTGGGCCGCCCGACGCGGGCCGCAGGGGTATGACCTGGACGCCGCAATCGCTGGCAGGGATGGCGAGCGAGCGTCCGTGCTGCTCGCACACCAGCCCTCCAACTGGAGCGAGGCGGCGAAGGCGGGCATGGGGCTCCAGCTCTCCGGGCACACCCACGGCGGGCAGTTCTTTCCCTTCACGCTCGCGGTGGCCGCCATCTGGCAACATGACGCGGGCCACTTCCAGACAGGCGACAGCCATCTCTATGTCAGCCGGGGAACAGGCTTCTGGGGTCCCCCTCTGCGCGTGGGCTCACCGCCAGAGATTGTCAAGGTAACCCTGATGGCATGAGGTATAGAGTTGCATTGGCATGGGTAAGGAACCAGCACAGCGGGAAATCAAACAGGAGCGCGCGGCGCGCACGCGGGTGGAAATCCTCGAAGCGGCCATCAACCTGTTCTCACGCAGGGGCTTCCTCGCCACGACGATGGCGGACCTGTCCCGCGCCATCCGCATGACGCCCGGCGCGCTGTACTGGCACTTCCCGACAAAGGAAGACCTGCTGCTGGCGTCGATTGAAGAGCTGCACCAGCGCTGCGTCCGCGAATTCACAGGCCACCTGCAGGACGCCCGCACGCTGCCCGCCCGGGAGCAGCTCCAGGCCTTCACCGAGCGCACCCAGGAGTTCCTGCGCTGCCACCGCGAGTACGGCATCTTCTTCGCCATGCTCGCCGCCGAGGCGGCCGAGTCGAATGACCGGGTGGCGGACGCCATCCGCGAGAAGCTGTCCCAGTACGCGAAGGTGCTGGAGGGCATCATCCGCCACGGGCAGAAGACGGGCGAGTTCCGCCAGGACGTGGATGCCCTGCACGCGGCGCACGGCCTCTTCGGCGGGTACATGGGCGTGCTGGTGCACCAGAACCTCTTCCGCGCCACGCTCAGCTATGACCCGCTGGTGTCCGCCCTGCAGAGCCTGATGTCGGTGGGAACCCAGACGCGGTAGCGCCAGCGGCCGGCCGCGCATTCAGCCGGCGTGGCGCGGGGGCAATCCCTCCCGCCGCCGTGGGCGTGTGCCCCGAAACCAGACGCACTGCGTCCCCTGGAAACACAACGGGCGACCCCTGACATGGCAGGGGTCGCCCGGGTAATTCCTCTCACCGCGCGGCCTGGGGCCGCGCCAGCCTCACGGCGCCGGAGTCGGCACGGTGATGACGTTGACCGCGCCCGGCGTGGACGTGGTGGTGAACACGAAGTCCACCGCGTTGACGTTGGTGTCGGCGGACCCGGCATTGCGGGACAGCGAGCCAGCCGCCGTGCCGCTGTCGGCCAGGGGCGTCGTGTCCGCGGTGCCCTCGCGGAAGTCGAACTTCTTCGTCGAGCCGGTGATGCTGGCCTGCGCGACGTTCCCCTCGTAGGCCAGCGAGTCGATGAGCGCGTCCTCCGTCGCATCGTAGATGCCCACACCGTCAGAGGCACCGTTCTGGACATAGTCCGTGGTGCCCTTCTGCAGCGTCTTCACTCCGGCGCGGCCGGCCAGGGGACCGACCACGTTGGCGGAGCCGACGACCAGGTACTCGCCCGGCGCCAGCGCTCCGCCGGTGACTTCGGACAGGGCAATCTTCTGGTAGCTCACCGGCGGGGCGGTGGTGGAGCTGCCGTTGACGAGCACGAGGAACAGGTTGGTCAGCGACACCGTCCTGGACGAGGAGTTGTAGAGCTCCACGAACTCGAGCGAGTCACCGGCACCGGGCATGTCGTAGTCCACCTCGTTGATGACCAGGCCCGCGCCCGCGGGGACATTCACCGTCACCTGGGACGTCTGGTCCACACCGCCGAAGCTCGCGGTAAGCACGGCCTGCGCCGGGGCCTCCAGGGCTGCCGCCGTGAAGGTGAACGTCGCCGTCGTCGCGGCGCGCGCCACGCGCACCGTGGCCGGCACCGAGCCCACGTCCGTCGCGGGCTCCAGCCTCAGCGCCACGTCCGTCTCGTCCGTCTGCGCGGGACGGTCCAGCGTCACCGTGAAGGTGAACGTCTTCGCCGCCAGCACCGTCGCCGTGGCCGGGGACAGCGTGGCCAGCTTCGGCGGCGGCGGCGTCACCGTGAGGTCCGCCTCACGGGTGATGCCGTACAGCGAGGCGGACACCTTGCCCGCGCCCCCACCGGCCGCATCCGCGGTGAAGATGAAGGTGGCCTGCGTCTGCCCCATGGCCAGCGTCGCCGTGGCGGGCACCGAGCCGTAGCGCGTCACGCCCGTGCCCGGCAGGGCCGCCAGCGTCACGGTGGCGTCCGCCGGCGCGGGCCGGTCCACCGTCAGGGTGAACTCGCGGGTGGCACCGGCGTTCACCGGGCCCGCCTCGTTCGCCACCACCGACACCAGCCGGGGGGCATCCTGGTCCAGCGTCACGGCGGTGCTGGCGCTGCTCTCTCCCAGCGTCGCCGTCACCGTGCCGGCGGTGCCCGTGGCCTCCGCGCTCGCGGTGAAGGTGAAGGTCGCCTGCAGGGCATCCGCCGCCACCGGCGCCGTCGCGTTCGCGAAGGTGCCGAGGTCCGCGGGGTCCACGCTCAGCGCCAGGGTGGTGTTGGCCGGAGCCGGACGGTCCAGCGCCACGGTGAGCGTCACCGTGCCACCGGGCACCATCGTCACCGTGGCGGGGTCGAGGCCCGTCACCGCGGGCTGCTCGTCCTGTCCCAGCACCCGCACCGCGGCCTGCAGCGAGGAGCTGCCCAGCGTCGCCGTGAGGGTGACGCTGGCGGCCTGGGCCACCGGGTTCAGCTTCACCGTCGCCGACGTCTGGCCCGCGGGGATGACCACCCCGCCGCCCACCGCGCCCAGCGCCGTGGAGTCACTGGAGGTGATGGCCACGGTGACGTCCTCGGGGAACGCGGACTCCATCGTCACCGTGAGCACCTGCGGGAAGGTGTCGCCCGAGGCGGAGCCCACGCGGATGTACGCACCGCCGCTGAAGCCCGTCAGCGCGGGCAGCGGCGGCAGCGGCAGGCGCATGTCGCGCGCGTTGCGCGGCAGCAGCTTGTACTCGTTGAAGGTGAAGGTCAGCACGCCCTTCAGGTTCGTGAAGCGGGTGCCCACCGTCTGCGCGGCGTTGACGTAGTCGAAGGCCTGGTCATCCACCTTGACGCCCGTGGTGGTGCCGTCGCCGTTCGGGTTCTCGTCGACGAAGAACTCGTCGAAGCTGTTCGGGGCGGTGGTGATGCTGACGTCGCGCAGCTCCAGCAGCACGGCGTCCAGCGCCTCGGCGCGAGGCCCACCGGTGCGCACCTCCTCGGAGCGGACCACCACGGGCTCCGGCAGCGGGTTGCCCGAGCTGACCTTGGTGTACGTCACGTCCGTCAGCTCCAGCACGCCGCGGTAGAGCATCAGCGTCGCCTGGGTGATGTCCAGCCGGTCACCCAGGGCGAGGTCCGTCTTGGGAGCGAAGACGTAGATGCCCGAGTACTCCACGCCCTTGCCCTGCGGCGGCGGGGAGGCCTGGATGAAGTAGCCGCTGGCGCTGGCATTCAGCGCGGTGACGATGACGTTGGACACCGCCACCTTCGTGTTGAGCAGGGGGATGGCGCCGGCCACCGGCGTCTTCAGGTCATGGATGGTAGCGGGGCACGCGGCGCCATTGGGGTTGGCGACCGCGCACGGGTCACACGCGTCACCCTGCCCGTCCGCGTCCGTGTCCGTCTGGTCCACGTTGACCAGGTAGGGGCAGTTGTCGGCGGGAGACATCACACCGTCGCGGTCGGGGTCCGACGGGTCGGCGTTGGCGCAGGTGCCTCCGGCCTGCTCGGGGCAGCCGTCGCACACGTCGCCCTTGCCGTCCGCGTCGCCGTCCGCCTGGTTGGCGTTGGCCAGGAAGGGGCAGTTGTCGCGCCAGGTGGCCACGCCGTCGCCGTCATCGTCGGCGGGGTTGGCGGAGACGCAGGCGGTGCCGGCCTCCAGCGGGCACACGTCGCAGGCGTCGCCCTGACGGTCGCCGTCCGAGTCCACCTGCACGCCGTTGTCCACGGGGCGCACCGGGTTGAAGATGGCGGGGCAGTTGTCCGCGCTGTCCACGATGCCGTCGCCGTCCTTGTCGTCCGGACGGACCTCGCTCGTGTAGACGGTGGAGTTGTTGCGGGACGCCAGGAAGCGCTCGTCCGTCGAGGTGCGGCGGGGCACGCACGTCGGCTCGTTCTCCGGGGTGCCGCAGGCGAACAGCGGATAGGCGCTGCTGTTGGCCGCCTGCAGGGCCGCCAGGTTCTTGCCAATCTCCGACTGGAGGCACACCGCCTTGGCGGCGCCGCAGACGTCCAGGGTGTCGCAGGCGTTCTCACCCTTCAGCGCGTCCACCAGGGTGCCGTCGCCGTAGAGCGTCTTGCCGCCACGCACGGTGAGGACCACGTCCTCCGGGTTGGCGGTGATGACCGCGCGGTGCGGCGAGTTGGCGAAGGTGCGCAGCCGGAAGATGGCCAGGTCGCCCACCTTGCCCGGCGCGATGCGGCCCACCTTCTCGAAGACGTCCGTCAGGTCCGAGGCGTTGGCCGTCACCATGCGCCACAGGTGCGAGTCGGACAGCGAGCCCGCGTAGTGCGTGGTGTTGAGGTAGTCCGCGCACTGCAGCTCGCGCAGCAGGTTCATGGAGCCGGACTGGAGCCAGTCGGTGCCCAGGGCGATGCTCACGCCCATCCGCTTGTAGGCCGTCACCATGGCCGTGTCGCCATACAGCGTCACGTTGGAGCGCGGCGACCAGACGAGGCCGGTGCCCCGCGCCGCCATGCTGGCCATCTCCTTCGCCGTCAGGCCGATGCCGTGGATGATGGCCGTGCGCGCGAAGAGCACGTCCGAGTTGCCCGCGGACAAGCAGCGGAACTCGTTGAGCGCCCGCTCGTCGATGCCCTCGGCGATGTGGGGCAGGTAGGCGGAAATCTTCGGCAGCGAGCTGGACGAGGGCAGCGCCGGGTAGCTGCAGCCGCTCGCCAGCGCCTCACCCCCGGAGTCACCCAGCGGGAAGGTGTCCGAGTCCGCGTAGCCCTCCTCGAGCCCCTCCTGGCGGGCCACCGTCCGGTCGTCCACGTTGCGCAGCAGGCCCGGAGCGCCACCCGCGCCCGCGACGGTGGTGGTGCCGGCCATCACCTGGCGCAGTTCCTGGTAGCCCACGAGGTCCGCGTTGGTCTTGCTGCCGTTGTTGTCGACCCGCGTGTGGCCGCTGAGGCCGCGGCGCCAGTCCTGGCGGTGCTCGAAGCGCTCCACGGAGTGCTCCTGCGTCGCGACATACGGCTTGTCCGTGAAGCTGATGTGGTCGTGCGGGTTGATGAGGCCCGGGGAGATGACGCCCGTGGGGCACGACACCTGGGTGGCCTCGGCGGCGCCGGCCGCGGAGGCGCAGTCGCAGGCGGCGCACTGGATGATGCCCTGCGCGTCCACCAGCACCTGTCCGCCCAGCAGCGTCTCGCCGTCCTTCAGCACCACGCCCGTGAAGAGGCGCGCGCCGTTGCCGGCCCTCGTCACCGCGCAGGTGGCCCCGCCCGGGAGCGCCGGCTCGGCCGCCGCCGCGCAGCGGCTCACCGTGTACGAGCAGTCCGCCGCGCAGGCGTCACCGCCGACGGTGTTGCCGTCGTCGCATACCTCCAGCCCCTCTACGCGGCCGTCGCCACAGCCCAGCGCCACCGTCGGGGTACAGTTCGCCTGACAGCCATCCCCGTCCGTGGTGTTGCCGTCGTCACATTGCTCCGTCCCCTCCTTGATGTTGTTGCCACAGACAGGCGGGGCGACGCCGCAGCCGTCGCCCTCGCAGGGGTCCGGGTCATCTGAGCAGCCAGCGTGGAGCACCAGGACCGCGCCAAGCGCGGCCAGTAGAAGGCGTGGGGACATTCGCATCTCGTGGGTCTCCAGGCGGACGCCGCCAACGGGAACGTGGTGGGTCCTTGGCACGCCCTGGAGCGTACCCCGTGAAACATTTCAGCGACACCTTACGTACTGAGTCCAGCGCCCATGAGTCCCAGCAGGGGTGGATGTGTCCCTGAGTGCGCCGGGGTGCGCACTCCAGGTACGAAGGCGCTGACCTCCCTCCTTATATAGATTGGTCCGCCCATGACGCCCCACACCACCACCAGTCCCGTGTCGCGCTTCCTCGACAGCCACCTGCGCCGGGACGCGCAGGCGCGGGAGCTGTCGGTGGCCCGCTTCATGGCGGGCCTGTCCGGCGCCTCGGTGGTGGTGGCGGCGGCGCTGGGGCCCTCGCTGGGCTGGGGGCTGACGCAGGCGCTGATGGGGCTCTCCGCGGTGCTTTGCGCCTGGTACATGATGTTGTGGCGGGTGCTGCGCTCCGGCGTCTTCCACCCGGCCGTGCCGTGGATCAACGTGGCGATTGAGGTGAGCATCCCCGCGGTGGTGCTGGCGTTCGACCTCCGCTACCAGGGGCCCATCTACGCGCTCACCGCGCCCACGCTCGTCATCTGGCCCACGCTGATTACGCTGGCCACGCTGCGCAGCAACCCCCGGCTGGCGCTGGCCGCCGGCCTGCTGGTGGCCGCCGAGTACCTGGGCATCTACTTCGCCTTCGTGCGCCCGCTGCTGCCGGAAGAGGCGCTCATCACCCTCACGCCCATCTTCATCGCCACGCGCGCCTTCTTCTTCGTCGCGGCCGGCGTCTTCACCGCCATCCTCGCGCGCCACTTCCTCCAGCTCACCCGGGGCGCGCTGTCCGCCCTGCGCGAGCAGGAGGTCATGGGCAAGTACGTGCTGCACGAGCGCATCGGCGCGGGCGGCATGGCGGAGGTGTACCGCGCCACCTACTGCCCCGAGGGTGGCTTCCAGAAGGCGGTGGCCCTCAAGCGCATCCTCCCGGCCTTCACGGACAACGAGGAGTTCGTCACCCTCTTCCGCCACGAGGCGGAGCTGTGCTCCTCCCTCAACCACCCCAACATCGTCCAGGTGTTCGACCTGGGCCGCCATGGCGGCACCTACTTCCTGGCCATGGAGTTCGTGGACGGCCTGCCGCTGAGCAGCCTCGCCAAGGGGCTGGGGCGCAAGCCGCTGCCGCTGGCGGCCGCCACGTACCTCACCGCGGAGCTGGCCTCCGCGCTGGACTACCTCCACCGCCGCACTGGCCCGGACGGCCAGCCGCTCAACCTGGTGCACCGCGACGTCAACCCGCCCAACGTGCTGGTGTCCCGCTTCGGCGACGTGAAGCTGTCGGACTTCGGCATCGCCCGCGGCGCGGCGCGCGCCCAGCTCACCCTGGCCGGCAGCGTGCGCGGCAAGCTGGGCTACATGGCCCCGGAGCAGTCCATGGGCCGGCCCTTCGACGGGCGCGCGGACCTCTTCGCCCTCGGCCTCACGCTGTACGAGGCCCTCACCGGCCGGCGCGCGCTGCACGCCGCCACCGAGGAGCTGCTGCTGCGCGCCGCGGTGGACCAGCAGGTGGAGCCGCCCTCGCGCCTCAACCCGGAGGTGCCCCCGGCGCTGGACGCGGTGGTGATGCGCCTGCTGGAGAAGGACCCGGCGCACCGCACCGCCACCGGCGCGGAGCTGCGCGCCCAGCTGCTCGCCCTGGAGGGCGTGGCCGCTCCCTTCCCCCACGGGCAGCCGCTGCTGGCCCAGGCGGCGAGAGACGCGCTGGAGCACTCACGCCGGGTGGCGGCGGCCCAGGACGTGGCGGACAACGTGCCGCCCAGCCGCAGAATCACCGCGCGGGCCTGAGGTCCGCCGCCCGGCCCCTGCTGGAGAACCGCTGCGCCCGGGCGCCGTCCGCGCTATCCAGGTGCCGCCGACTTCCCCACCAGGAGCCTCCACCTTGGACGTCGCCGTCCTCACCTACTCCGGCCTGCCCCAGCTCGACAGCTTCGATGCCGCCCTCGTGCCCGCGCTGGGCGAGCTGGGCCTGGACGCACGGCCCGTCATCTGGGACGACCCGGCGGTGGACTGGCGCACGGTGCGCCTGGCCCTGGTCCGCAACACGTGGGACTCGCACCTGCGGCGCGACGCCTTCGTGGCCTGGGCGGGCAAGGTGGACCGCCTCACCCGCCTCCACAACCCGGCGGAGGTGCTGCGGTGGAACACGCACAAGCGCTACCTCCGCGAGCTGGAGGCGAAGGGCGTGCTGGTGACGCCCACCGTCTGGGTGGAGCCGGGCGGCACGCTGGACGTGGGCACGCTGCTGCGAGAGCGCGGCTGGGACGCGGTGGTGCTCAAGCCCGCGGTGTCCGCGGGCGCGCTGAAGACGTACGTCTTCCCCCGCGCGGAGGCGGCGACCGCCACCGCCCGCGTGGCGGAGCTGGCCGCCGAGGGCGACGTCCTGGTGCAGCCCTACCTCACCGCCTTCGAGACGGAGGGCGAGCGCAGCTACATCTTCTTCGACGGAGTCCTCAGCCACGCGGTGCACCGGCCGCCCACGCTGCTGAGCGCGCCGCGCGGCTTCTCCGAGCCGCGCGCCTTCACGCCCGAGGACGCGGCCGAGCTGAAGCTGGCGGAGTCCGTGCTGGAGGCCATGGGCCGGCCCCTGCTCTACGCCCGCGTGGACGTGGCCACGGACAACGAGGGCCGCACACGGCTCCAGGAGGTGGAGGTGACGGAGCCGCGCCTGTTCCTCTCGCTGGACGCGGGGGCACCGGGCCGGCTGGCCCGGGCCATCGCCGCGAAGCTGTGAGGCGCCGAGACGCCCAGGCTCTGGTGACGCGCTACAGCCCGCAGGCCTTCGGGTCCGCGTTGCGGAAGGAGCACAGCAGCTTGGGCAGGCGCTTCTTCCAGAAGGACCAGTCGTGCGCGGCGCCCGGCTCGTTCCAGTGGGCCACGCCGTAGCCGCGGCCCTTCAGCGCCGCCACGAACTGCAGGCTGGACTGGCAGTCGTCGCCGCCGGGCTCGCCGTCGCGGGCGCACCCCGCCGTGGGCGAGCCGTGGTCCACGTAGAAGCGCAGCGGTAGCACCGGGTCCTGCCCCGCGCGCACCACCATCGCGTTGCCGTCGTCGCGGTCCACCTCCCCGTCATGCGGCCAGAAGAGGGAGCCGGATTGGCAGCCCACGAAGCCGAACCTGTCGGGCATCTGGAAGCCCGCGTACACGGAGATGAGGCCGCCCAGCGACGCGCCAGCGATGCCGGTGTTCTCGGGCCCGCGCAGCACGCGGAAGGCGCCCTCCACGCGGGGCATCAGGTCATCGCGCAGGAAGGCCAGGTACCCGTCCCCTTGCGGGGCGGGCCAGCTCGGGTCCCTCGCGGGCGGGAAGGAGTACTGCGCCAGGCGCACGTTCTGGTTGGGCAGCGCCACGAAGACGAGCACCGCCGAGTCCTGCGGCTCCAACGCGTAGTGGCCGTCCGCCGCCTGCGCGAAGGACTCGCGGGTGAGGCTCTCGTTGCCGTCGTGGAAGTACATCACCGGCAGCGCCGGGCACGCCGGCCCGTCGTACGCCGCCGGGGTGTAGACGAAGACGTCGCGCCGGTCGCCCAGGGTGGTGGCGGGCACGCCGTACCACGCGGTGAGCCGGCCCTTCGTCGCGTCCTGCAGGCCCGGGTAGATGAGCGAGTTGAACTGCCCCACGTCATTCAGGTTGAGGCCATCCCACTCCACATGGCGCGCGGCCGGGTCCGAGAAGTAGTTGCCGGCCTTCACCAGCTTGTACGGCTGCGGGCCGGTGCGCGGCACGTCCACCTCCGCCACGTACAGGTCCGTGTCCCGCACCTGCACCAGCGGCGTGGCGGTGGCGGACCACTCGTTGAACGCGCCCGCCACGAAGGTGTCCCGCCCGGCCTCGCCGCGCATGAAGAAGGCCACCCGGGGACGGACGGCGGTGGCGTCGCTCACCAGCGGCGTGCCGCCCTGCTCGGTCACCGCCGCCACGAAGCGGTCGATGGCGGCGATGCGCCCCTCGGGCGTCGTCGCGCGGCTCATCTCCAGCTGCAGCTCCACCAGCAGCGACATCGGCGCGCCGTGCACCACCGTGTCGCGCTGGCAGGCCCAGGGCTCCTGGGAGCCTGCGTCCGCCGTGCCCCCGTCGGGGAACGTCTGGGTGAAGGGCAGGGGCTTCGGGTAGTCGAAGCCCGAGGAGTATTCACAGGCGGCCCACAGGACCGCGCACAGCACGACGGCGGACAGACGGCGCATCACGTTTCCAGGAGGCAGGGGTGGTCGCCTTGTGGGAGGGGCGATCAGCAGGCGCCGCATGGGACCTGCGACAGCATGTGGGAGTGGGTGTACTACAGGGCCCGGCTCGCGCGCGAGAGGGGGTCCCCGCCCTCCATCCGCCCACTCGTGGACACGTGGACAGCGCGACGCGCCTTGTGCCACCACCACGAAGTGAGGGAGGTTATTGAGTACTCATGGCTCGCGCTCTGTTGCTCTCGCTGCTTGTGCGTCAGCACATGGCACTCAAGGAGAAGTTTCGCGCCAAGTACCCACACCCGTGGCTGGTGTGGGAGGCAGGCGCCTGGAACGTCCCCGAGACGCTGGAAGGGAATGTGGCCGCCACGCGGCTGCCGCTGACGGACCTCCGTGACTGCCTGCCCGCCGGGGACGCCATGTGCTTCGAGCTGGTGGCCCTCGCCGAGCGGGGCCCCATCGGCCTGGGGCGCGCCTCGCACAACGCCATGGTCGTCAACGACGCCACGGTGTCCCGCGAGCAGCTCCTGCTGGCGCCCGCGCCGGACGGACAGTGGCAGGTGACACGCACTCCCGGCTCGCGCCCCGTGGTGCTGGAAGGCGCGCCGCTGGAGCCGGAGCAGCCCACCGTGCTGCGGCAGGGCATCCAGCTCCAGGTGGGAGACGTGCGCCTCACCTTCCATGACGCGGAGGGCTTCAACGCGCGCATCGGCCGCATCGCCGCGCAGGTCATGGCCCAGGCCGCCGCGCCCCGTCAGGGCTGACGGCGGGCCCGGCGGCTTCGCCCGCGTCTACCGGAGCCTGCCCACGGTGCCCAGCGAGGTGGGACGCGCGTCAGGGCCGCTCGTGGCCATGACGACGCCCGTGGTGACGAGCGCCACCGCCGCGCCCGCGCCAGCCCACACCCACCACTTGCGCGTCCACGGCGTGGACACCGTGCCCGCCTGCTGGGGCGCGGTGAGCGACTGCGCGGCACGGGCCTCCAGCGCGCGCTGCTCGGCCTCCAGCTCCGCGCGGCGCCGGACGGCGGCATCGGCCTCGGCCTTCGCCGCCTCGGCGCGGGCTCGCTGCACCTGCTTGTCCTGCTCGGCGCGCTCGCGCTCCAGCCGACGCGCCTGCTGCTCGCGCTCCCGGGTCTCCATCTCCTGCACCAGCTCGCGCACCGCCGACGCCGACGCCACGTCCGGCTCCAGCGACAGGTAGCGCCGGTAGAAGAAGGCCGCGCGCGAGAACTGGCCGAGCTGCCGGTGGCACTGGGCCATGTTGAAGAGGAAGGCCGGCAGCGGCTTGAGCCGGTACGCCTCGCTGAAGGACTTCAGCGCCTTGTCGAAGTCCCCCACGTCATAGGCGAGGTTGCCTTCCGAGAAGCGCGCGCGCGCCCGGGCCTCCGCGTCGGCCTCCCCCACCGCCAGGGCGGGCGAGGGAAGTCCCAGCAGCAGCACTCCGAGCAGGGCCAGCGCAAGGGGGCTACGGGGCCGCGAACGGGTCGATGACGGCATCGCGCACCCCTCCCTTCCGAGTCGCGGGCCGCGAGGACCCTGGCGTCTGCCGGGGCGCCGTCTGAGCCTTGGCGAGCGGCACCTCCAGCACCGCGTGCGTGTCCAGCCGCACCACGCGCTCCGACGGGACGTAGCCGGCCAGCTCCACCCGCAGGCCGATGGGCGCGTTGCCCGCCGGCAGCTGCCGGATGAGCGGCGTGACGCCCAGCACCTCGCCCGTGTCCGCGCGCAGCACCTGCGCGCCTTCCGGGAAGGAGCGCACCGTGAGGGTGACGGGCGTGTGGGGCACGGCCGGGTCCACCGCCCCCCCGACGGCCGCCGCGGCCCCCAGGCCCGCCGCCAGCGTCGCGGGCTCGCGCACCGACTGGAGCCCCGCCCAGGTGAGTCCCCCGGACACCAGCGCCAGCACCGCCGCGCCCACGCCCAGCACCAGGCGCGGAGGCCAGGTGCCCAGCGCGCGCATCCGCTTCGTGGGCCGCTCCGAGGGGTCCACCGCCTCCGAGGCCCCCTGGGTGACGGCGGGCGCGCCCGCGGTGGGCAGCAGCAGGAGCGCGGTCGTCACCTCCGCCAGGCTCTGCGGCCGTGCCTCGGCCTCCTTGGCCAGGCAGCGCATGACCAACGCGGAGAGCTGCGGCGGCAGCGGCTCGCCGGAGGGCAGGTGCGACGGCAGCGGCGGCGGCAGCTGGGTGATGATCTGCACCACGAGCTGCCCGAAGGCCGGCGCCTGGAAGGGCGGCTTCCCGGAGAGCAGCTCATAGAGGATGTTGCCCACGGCGTAGACGTCCGAGCGCGGGTCCACCTGCAGGCCCGCCGCCTGCTCCGGGGCCATGTACGCGGGCGTGCCGATGATGGTGCCGTCCATCGTCCCCGTGGTGTTGCCCTCGGACGTGAGGAGCTTCGCCACGCCGAAGTCCAGCACCTTCACGAAGTCCGTCTGGCCCGCCCGGTGGATGATGAAGAGGTTGTCCGGCTTGATGTCCCGGTGCACCACGCCCACCTGGTGGGCCGCGCCCAGCGCCGCGCAGACCTGCACGACGATGCGCTGGATGCGCGCGAGCGACAGCTTCTCCTCCTGCAGCAGCGAGCTCAGGCTCTGCCCGCGCAGCAGCTCCATGACGCAGTAGACGTGCCCGCCCTCGCCCTCGTCCACGAAGTCGAAGATTTCGACGATGTGCTCGTGGTTGATTTGATTGACGGTGCGCGCCTCCTGGAAGAAGCGCTGCACGAAGCCGCTGTCGCGCGCGTGCTCGGGCTTGAGCACCTTGAGCGCCACCTGGCGGCCCAGCCGCACATGGCGCGCCTGGAACACCCGGCCCATGGACCCCTCGCCCAGGAGTCGCTCGAGCTGGTACGCCCCCAGCGAGGAGCCCACCCGCAGCTCCACGTCGGAGCGGTGGACTACGCCACCCACGGCGCCCCCGGCGGTGGACAGCACGGTCTGTGCGAAGAGGTCATCGGAGCCCATGATGGGAAGAACTTTCCATGATCGGGTCCAACGGCAACCCTCGCATGGCACTCTGTCTTCCCAGGGACGGCGTACGTGTCGGGCTGTGAGAAGTCGCGACGCCCGAAATGGGAGTGTCCCGAGGGAGCGCCCTCGGAAACACACCTACCCGTCCCTCCAGGCCCGTTCACCACCAACAGTGTCAGGCCCGGGACTCCGCACGGGTGACTGATGGCTACCGGACGGTGGAAGCGGGGCGGACTCACGACTTGGAGCTCGGTGTCGAAGCAGGGTGGGAGACGGTAGGCACGCGGCGAGGCCCTGGAGAGGACCCCGCCGCGAGTCGGGCGATCACCCACACGACCTGTTGGGCTGGCACGTACCCGCCGTGCCGTTGCTGCGCGTGCAGGCGGTGCCCTGGGGGCAGTCCGCCTGGTCCGCGCAGTCCACGCCGTTGTTGCCGTCGTTGTCGATGCGGTCGTTGCAGACAGTCTCTACCCGGTTACCCGCCGCGCACACGCACCCGGTGCCGCACGCCTGGTTGTCGCAGTCCGTCCGGTCCGCGCAGTCGGTCTGCCCATCGCCGTCATTGTTGCTGCCGTCGCCGCAGAGGACTTCCGCGCGGGTGCAGTTGGTCAGCCGGCAGCCCCGGCCGCACTCGCCACTCACGCAGTTGGGCTCCGCACTGCCGCTCCGGCAGTCGATGAGCCCGTCCCCGTCATCGTCCAGGTTGTTGGAGCAGTTGGTCTCCTGCACCGCGCCGGCGATGCAGACCTGGCTGGGGACCTGGCCAGCGGGCTGGCTGACGATGGCGTAGTCGCAGTCCGCCAGGTCCGCGCAGTCCGCGCCGTTGTTGCCATCGTTGTCGAGCGTGTCGCGGCAGTTCTCCTCCGCGCACGTGGACGCCTCGCACCGGGCCGCCGCTTCCGACTGGCCGGCCACGCACGCCTTGAGGTTGCAGTCCGGGTCCGCGCAGTCGATGAGCGCGTCGCCGTCGTTGCTGATGCCGTCGGAGCAGTTGGCCTCCACCCGGCCTCCACCCGTGCAGATGCAGCCCTCGCCGCAGGGCTCGCCGGTGCAGGACACGGTGTCCGCGCAGTCGATGCCGTTGCGCCCGTCGTCGTCCACGCCGTTGGCGCAGTCACCCTCGGAGCACGCGGTGCCCTGGCAGATCTGCCCGTCGCCACACTCCTTCCGGCTGCAGTCGGCGTCCGCGCAGTTGGCGTTGCCGTCACCGTCGTTGTCGCCCCCGGAGGTGGTGCACTCCGTCTCGACCTTGGAGCCGCTGACGCACGCACAGCCCGCGCCGCAGGCCTTGTTGTCGCAGTCGTCGCGGTCCGCGCAGTCGGTGCGGCCGTCACCATCGTCGTCGCCGCCCGCGCCGCAGTCCGCCTCGGCCCGCCGGCCGTTACGGCAGACGCAGCCCGTGCCGCACGACTGGTTGTTGCAGTCGTCGAGGTCCGCGCAGTCCGCGGGGCCGTCGCCGTTGTCGTCCAGGCCGTTGCCGCAGTCCAGCTCCCCGCGCCGCACGCACTCACCATTGATGCAGTTCTGCAGGAAGGAGCAGGCCACGTCGCAGCGTCCGCAGTACCCGGGGTCGCTCTGCAGGTCGAAGTCCTCGTCGATGCTGCCGTCGCAGTCATCGTCCGCGCCGTTGCAGTCCTCGTTGAGCGGGAGCACCTGGTTGACGCAGAGGATGGCGCCGTTGGCGCCGCACACGGACTGGCCCGGGCGGCAGATGCCGACGCCGCTGGTGCCCGCGCCGCCCGTGTAGCAGGGCGTCTCCAGCTCATCGACGGCGCCGTCGCAGTCGTCGTCCACGTTGTTGCAGCGCTCGCCCTCCTCCGGAAGGCAGCAGTACTTCGGCCCGTCGTCGGGCAGCGCGGTACACAGGTAGCTGTCGCCACCGCAGTCCGCGTCCACCTCGCAGGTGTAGGGCACGTCGTCGGGGAACTCCACCTTGCAGCCCGCCGCGCCGGAGAGGAGCAGCAGGGCGCACAGTGCACGCAGCCAGGGATTGAAGGTCTTCATAAAGGTCTCAGAAGCTCCCGCCGACGACGAAGTGGAGCGCCGAGGAGGCGCCGCCGCCACCGCCCGGCTCCAGGGAAGTGGCCTTCGGCGCGCTGCGCGTGGGCACCACCACCAGCCACACCACGCTGCCCGCCGCCACCACGCCGCCTCCGGCGATGAGCGCCGTGGCGAGGTTGGCCTGCGACTGCGCGTCCAGCCGCTCCTTGCGGCTCACATCGAAGATGCCGTCCCCATCCGCGTCGCCCGCCCGGGACTCCACGTCCTTGGCGCCCATGCCCAGCACCGCGCCCACGCCCACCGCGGCCAGTCCCGCCAGCGCGGTGTAGAGCGCCGGCCGCTTGAAGATGGACGGGCCTCCCTTGCGGCCGGACACGCCCGCCACCGCATCGTCGCCGGGCCCTTCCGGCGCGGGGCCGGAAATCTCCAGCCGCACATCCACCGCCTCGCGCGCTCCGGGCTTGAGGTTCAGCGTGCGCGTGAAGGTGCTGTACTCGTCCGCGGACACCTCGAGCTGCGCGGTGCCCGGCGGCAGCCGCGCCTCCACCTCGCCCACGCCGAGGATGCGCTCGCCCACCTTCACCACCGCCTGCGGCACGTTGACCGTCACCTTCAGCACCGCGCGCGGCCGGGCCAGCGCCATCATCCGGTTGGACAGCTTCGTGGCGGCCTCCTTCTGGAAGGCGGCGTCCTTCGGGTTGCGCCCCGTCACCACGTCCTCGTGCACCACGCGCCTGTCCCGGTCATACGTCCACGCCCGCAGCGTCCAGCCCGCGTCCTCCAGCGACAGGCGCGCGGTGGTGAGCAGGTCCGCGTCCAGCGACTCCGCCGGCTCCGCCAGGCACGCCACCTCCGTGCAGCGCACCGCCGCGTCGTAGCCCTCGGCCAGCCGCTCGCGCGTGTCCTGGAGGTTCGCCCCCAGCGTCACCATGCCGGAGGACATCGCCCCGCGCGCCAGCGTCTTCAGCCAGGCGGACGCCTGCTGCGCGCCGGCCCGCTCCGGAGTGTCCAGCCCCAGCAGCACGAAGCGCGGCATCAGCTCCGTCTTCGGGTCGTTGTCGCGCAGGTCCAGCCCCATGTCCGGGCTGTCCTGCTCCTGGGTGCTGGTGTCGGTGCTGAGGTCCAACCCCAGCCCGCCCGTGTCCTGGCCCCACGCGGGGTGGACCCACAGCGCGAGCGCCAGCAGGGCGACGGAGGAAGCGGCGGGAATACGCATCCTCGGGTTCTACCCCGCCGCTCCCCACAACGGAATGACAGTCGGGTGCCCGCCCCCGAGTCGGCGGGCCCGCCCTGTCAACCGGGTACGACATGGCCGCCTGCCCTGCGCACGGCGGAGGCGCGGCTCGGTGGCGGAAGCTTGCCGGGCGCTACACCGGGCCGCATCTCCCTTCCTAAAGGAGATGAACCATATGGCGGATGGAACGCTCTGGATCCTGGTGGGGAACGCAAGCCGCGCGCGCCTCTTCGCGACGGACGCGAAGGCGGAGGCCAACTGGAAGTTGGTGGAGGAGTTCCAGCACGAGGAGAGCCGGGCCAGGAACCCTGACCTGCTCAACCAGCCGGACAACCCCAACGCGGGCACGCTCCATGGCCCACCGCCGGAGAACGAGCCCAACGGCCGCAAGGAGCTGGAGCACGACCGCTTCGCCCGCCAGTTGTCGGAATTCCTCGACAAGGGGCATGATCGCCACGCCTTCGACAAACTCGTCATCGCCGCACCTCCGGAGTTCCTCGGACGCATGCGGAGATTGCTGAGCTCTCGGGTGAAGCAACGGGTCCTCCTGGACGTCGACTCGGACTACTCGAACGTGCCTGCCAGGGACTTGCCTGCTCGCGTGCCCGTCCTCTAGGCGAGGAGGCGTGGGCGGCCCCCCGTGCGCTCGGGGCTCTGGTATAGGGCGGAGGCCAACCTCCTCGGAGGGCCCCCTGCCTCCGAGCCCCGAGTGACATGTCCCTTCCCCTCCTTGGCACCCTCTCGCTGCGTGGGCGCCTGACCCTCTACGTCACCCTCCTGTCCGTCGTCCCGCTGCTGACGCTCAACATCATCCAGGCGCACAGCGCCCGGGGCATGTTGGAGGAGCAGATTCGCGCGGCACTCCTGCGGGAAGCGGAGGGCGTGAAGGACCTGATGGAGGCGACGCTCGCCGAGCGCGAGGCGAGCCTGCGCAACTGGGCGGAGGACCCGGCGGTGCGCTCCGCGCTGCGCACCGGCAACACCCAGCAGGCGGACAGCCTGCTGACGCTGCTCCAGCGCCGCTACCTCACCCTCAACGGCATCGTCCTCTTCAACGACGAGGGCCACGCCGTCTCCGCCAGCATGCCGGCGCTGCGTGACGCGTATGCGGGCAGCCAGGACGCGGTGCGAAGCAGCGCCTGGTTCCGCGAGGCCCAGCAGGGCCGCACCACCGGCGAGGGCGTCACGGTGGAGGACCCCGTCATCGGCGTGCGCGTGCTGTCGCTGGCGCTGCCCGTGGTGGACCCGGCCACGAACCAGCGCCTGGGCGTGCTGCTCGCCGCCTTCGACTGGGCCCAGGTGGACGAGCTGGTGCGGCCGGCGCTGGCCCGCGCCAGCCAGCGTGACTTGAAGAGCTTCGCCCTGGCGCTGCGGCGTCCGGACGGCACGGTGCTCTACGACTCGCGCGGCGCGGAGGCCACCGGGAACGGGGAGCTGCTGGCGGTGACGGCCATCAACGACTCCAGCGTGAGGGACGTGGCGGACGGCTGGCACTTCATCGCGCTGGTGGACCCGGCCGAGGCCTACGCGCCGGTGGAGCGCGCCCGCCTGCCGGCCATGCTGATGGCGGCCGGCTTCCTGGTGCTGGCGGTGGTGGGCGCGTGGCTGCTGGCGCGCGGCATCACCCGGCCGGTGCTGGCCCTGCGCGAGGCGGTGACGCGCATCGTCCGCGAGGGCGACCTCACCCGGTCCATCGACGTGAAGGCCGGCGACGACGAGGTGGGCGAGCTGGCCGACGCCTTCGGCCAGTTGGTGAAGCAGCTGCGCGACACGGCGCACAGCCTGCACCGCGGCACCCGCGTGCTCAGCGACACGGTGGCGGAGCTGCACCTCGCCTCCGAGCAGCAGGAGCGCAACGTGGCGCGCCAGGCCTCCGCCCTGCAGGAGACGCAGGTGACGGCGCAGGAAATCCGTCAGACGTCGCTGCTCGCGTCGGAGAAGGCGAATGACGTCCTCGGCCGCGCCTCGCGCGCCGAGGAGGTGGGCCAGTCCGGCGAGGAGGACATCCGGGACAGCCTCGGCGGCTTCCAGTCCCTGCTGGACCAGTCCCGGCAGATGACCGAGCGCATCACCCAGCTCAACGAGCGCACGCGCCAGATTGGCGGCATCACCCAGACGGTGAAGGACCTGGCGGACCAGTCCAACATGCTGGCGCTCAACGCGGCGATTGAGGCCGCGCGCTCGGGCGAGCACGGCAAGGGCTTTGGCGTGGTGGCACGGGAAATCCGCAACCTCGCGGACCAGTCCATCGACTCCACCGAGCGGGTGCGCGACATCCTCAACGAGCTGGGCAACGCCATCCTCTCCACCGCGAGGATGACGGAGGCGGGCCAGGCGCGCGTGGAGGCGGGCCTGGAGCAGGTGCGCAGCAGCGGCGACCGGCTGAAGGAATTGGCCACCATCATCCAGGACAACGCCTCGGCGGTGAGGCAGATTGCCGGCGCGGTGGCCCAGCAGAACGCGGGCATCGCCCAGATTTTCAGCGCGGTGACGGACCTGTCCTCGATGATGAACGACACCCAGCAGAGCCTGGCGGCCACCACCCGGGCAGCGAAGCTGCTCCAGGAGGTCTCCGGGCAGATGCAGGACGTCGCGCGCGCCTACCGAATCTAAGGAGAACGCATGGTGGCGGTGAAGGCGGTGCTGTTGGACCTGGGCAACGTCCTCGTCTTCCATGACAACGCGCTGCTGTTCGCCCGGCTGGGCGCGCGCGCGGGACTCACGGGCCCGGAGGTAGGCCAGCGGCTGCAGGGCGCGGGCTGGACTGCCGCCAACCGGGGCCAGCTGGACGGGGAGGCTATTCGCCAGGACGTGTGCCGCGCGCTCGGCGTGGACCTGCCCATGGCGGAGTTCGCCCCCCTCTGGAGCAGCCACTTCACCCTGCACGCCGCGGTGCTGCCACGCGTGGAGTCCCTGGTGGGCCGGGTGAAGCTGGGGCTGGTGTCCAACACCAACGCGCTCCATGCCGCGTATCTGCGGCCCCTGCTGCCGCTGCTCCAGCGCTTCGACAGCGTGGTGATGAGCTGCGAGGTGGGGCACGTGAAGCCGGAGCCGGACATCTTCCGGCTCGCGCTGGCGGGCGTGGGCTGTGCCCCCGGCGAGGCCGCCTTCTTCGATGACCTCCAGGAGTTCGTGGATGCGGCCGACGCGCTGGGCCTGCGCGGACGCCTCTTCACCACCGCGGATGCCTTCGACGCGCAGCTGAAGGAGCTGGGACTGTGAGGCTGGGCGGCTACGTCCTGCACCGCGACAACCGGGACACGCTGGAGCCGTGTCTGCGCGGGCTGCTGGCGCTCTGCGATGACGTGGTGGCGTTGGACTCCGGGGCCACGGATGGCTCGGCGGAGCTGGCGCGCTCGCTGGGGGCGCGCTCCGTGCCGCACGCGTGGCGGGGCTACGGGGCGGCGCGCGAGGCCGCCGTGCAGGCGCTGGGGCCGTGCGACTACGTGTTCTTCCTCGACTCGGACGAAGAGCTGGAGCCCGAAGCGGTGGAGACGCTGCGCGCCTGGAAGGCGTCCTCGCCTGATGAAGCCGTGTACCGCCTGCCCCGGCGGGACTGGGCGGAGCTGGACGGCCACCGCTTCCTCTTCCGCACGCAGTGGCGCGCGCGCCTGGTGCGGCGGGAGCGGGCCGTGTGGAAGCCGGAGCAGATTGTCCACGAGGCGCTGCCGAAGATGCAGGGCGGGCGCGTGCATGCCCCGATTGAGCACCGCTTCGCCACCTCCGTGGCGAAGCGCTCGGCGAAGGAGGAGCGCTACGCGCTGCTGTGGGCCCTGCGCGCCCATGCCGAGCAGCGGCGGCTCAAGCCCGTGGGCGTGCAGCGCGTGGCGTCCTGGGTGCGCGACTGCGTGCTGAAGGGCGCGCTGTGGCGCGGCGGCGGGGACGCGTCCCGGCTGGCGTGGGCCGTGGCGGGCTACCACGCCACGAAGTACGCGTACCTCCGCGAGCTGCGCCAGGGCCGCTACCCGGAGCTGGCGCGGGCCTACGCGGAGGGCCGCTATGACGAGCTCTTCACCCGCGTGCGCGAGGGCGCGCTCGGCTGAAGCGGCGCCGTCCCGTCAGTCGTACTTCGACACGGGCTTCTCGTGCTTCGCCGCCTCGGCCCACTTCTGGAAGGACGGCAGGGCGAGCACCGCGTCGCGGTACGCGGCGCACACCGCGTCCAACGTCACGTCATAGGTGACGAAGCGGGTGACGACGGGGGCGTAGAAGGCGTCGGCCACGGAGAAGCGGCCGAAGAGGAACGGGCCCCCCTGTCCGAAGCGGGCGCGGCAGTCATTCCAGAGGGCCTGGATGCGGGCGATGTCCTCCGCCACGCCGGGCGCGCGTCCCTGGCCCGGCTTCCGGGCGCGGAGGTTCATGTTCATGTGCTGCCGCAGCGCCGCGAACCCCGAGTGCATCTCCGCCGTGACGGAGCGCGCCACCGCGCGGGCCGCCTTGTCCTCGGGCCACAGCCGCGCCTCGGGGAACGTCTCCGCGAGGTACTCGCAGATGGCCAGCGAGTCCCAGATGGCCAGCTCGCCGTGCTTGAGCAGCGGCACGCGTCCGCTGGGCGAGTGCTGGAGGATTTGCTGGGTGGAGTCCGGCTCCCCCAGCTGCACCACCACCTCCTGGAACGGCTGCCCGGTGTGGGCCAGCGCCAGGTAGGGACGGAGGGACCAGGAGGAGTAGTTCTTCGTACCGACGACGAGCGTGAGCGGGGACGGGGCCATGAGCGGCACCCTACCGCCCCCGGCCCGGCGCATGCACCGTGGACGTCAGTTCGCCGCGCCCCGGCGGCCCAGGAACGAGCGCATCCGCGACAGCAGCGGCATGCGGTTGCGGCGCTCCGGTGGGTCGATGCGGTAGACGGCCACCGGCAGGCGGATGTTCTTCATCTCCCCGCGTCCCAGGCGGACCGGCGGCGAGGACAGGCGGCCCTCCACCTGGCGCGCCACCGTCTCGCTGACGTAGAGCGTGCCGGGCCGGGCGAGCGCCTCGATGCGGGCCGCCAGGTTGACGCCCTCGCCGAACACGTCGCCGTCGCGGTGCACCACCAGGCCCAGGTGCACGCCTACGCGCAGCACCACCCGGCGGTCGGCGCCTACTCCACCGTTGCGCGCCGTCAGCGTGCGCTGCAGCTCCAGCCCGAAGTCCACGGCGGCCATGCCGCCCTCGAACTCGAGCAGGAAGCCGTCCTCCAACCGCTTCACCTCGCGCCCGCCATGGCGCGGTAGCAGCTCCCTCACCAGCGAGGCGTGCTCGTCACGCAATAGTTGTTGAAGCGCGTCGTCGCGCCACGAATCCCGCCCCGGGCCTTCGATGCCCGTGAACAGGATGGCCGACAGCTTTCTGGGTTCCGGTGCCTCCACCACCATCGCTCAGCTCCCCTCCCCCCCGGCACAGACTGTTGACGAGTCTACTTCACGACGGGGTCCCCGGTCCCAGCCAGGCCCCCCGTCCCGGCTGGGACCGGGCCCCGGACGACCCTTCGCCACGAGGCGCGGCCGTACAACGGGCGCAGCACCCACCATTCCGGGAAGCCCCGAGGGCCCGAGGCCCCGGCGCTGACTCCGCCCTACACTGCCCGGTGGTGGACATTGCGTAAACCATCCTATTCAGTCCCATCAGGATAGGTCATCTCTAACGCAATGCACCAACCGCCCGAGCAATCCGCACGTGGGGTGTCCACGGGCGGACTCAGGAGGTGGGGTGGGGTCCGAGCCCCGACAATCCGGGGGTCGGCTACAGGTCGTCGCAGGGCGTGCCCAGACGCGCGCCGGTGTAGACGCCCAGCTCGTTGTAGATGAGCAGGCGGTTCTCCTCGACGGGCACCGAGCGGAGCTTCTGCCGCTTCTTCTTCACCACCCAGAGCGAGGGCAGCTGGCGGTCCAGCACGAGCTGCAGGTCGCCGCCCCGGGTGGAGAAGATTTCGCCCTGCGAGTCGGCGACGACGTTGAGCATCTGCTGCGGCTTCATCCGGCCGCGGGGGCCGATGAAGATGCGGTAGCCCTTCTGCTCGGAGGACTCCGTGCTCCGCTCCACGAGGTAGTAGGTGCCCTTCGCGTCTCTCAGCAGGGCATGCGGCTCGAACTTCTGCGGGTTCGCCTCGTACGCGGCCTTGAGCAGCAGCGCCCGGGCCTGGGCGGGCTCCATCAGTGTGAAGGGCGTGGTGCGCCGGCCGCAGGTGACGGCGCAGGTGTTGGCCTTCCTGTCGACGGTGACGCGCGAAAACGGCCGCAGGTCGAAGCCGCTGTTGTTGACGTTGCTGTTGGCCTCGGGGTTCTCGAAGCGCGGGTCGAGGAACGCGCCCGGCGGCGTCCAGATGCTGTTGGGCGCCAGGGGAAGCTGGGCGAAGCGGCTGCCGTCCCCGTAGAAGAGCTGGAAGTTGCTCTGCTCCCGCAGGGACGTGGCCACGACGTAGTGCCCCTGGCCATCGGTGCACACGGAGGTGCGCTCCAGGGTCATCCGCTGGCCCAGGTTCTGTGCCTTGCCCCAGGGCGGCACGACGGCGCCGGAAGCTCCGGCGACGCCGGAGGAGAAGAGCACCGCGAAGGCGAGGAATCGTGAGGGTGACATGCGCGGGCTCCGCACTACAGGTTGTCCATGAAGAACTGCATGCACTCTTCTCGGCCCATGGTGCGGGTGCCGGGGGCGATGCTCCAGACCACCGTGTCCGCCTCGAGGCGTCCGGCGAAGCGCTCCCCGGCGCGGCAGTCCAGGCGCTTGACCTTCGCCTGCACGGTCCGCCGGGCCTCCTCGGACTCGTCGCACAGGTTCTTCAGCGCCTCCAGCGGGCTGGCGCAGTACGAGCCGACGGCCTCCCCGTCGTCGACGAGCTTGTCGGGGACGCTGTCCCAGGTGATGGCCGCCGCCACCGTCGAGCCGCACGCCGTGTTCATGACCTTCAGCGCGTCCGCGAGCTGACGGTCGTGGTCCCTGGACCAGAAGCGCTTGTCGTAGGCCTCGCCCCGGGCGAGCGTGCCGTCCGCCAGCTGGCGCAGGTACAGCGCCTGGACGTCCTCGGACTTCAGCGTGGCGGTGCGCTCCGCGTCGACCTTCACGTGGAGGGCGTCGTCCGCGAGGAGCCGCGAAATCATGAAGTCGCCCGTCTTCTTCCGGAAGCTCTTGCGCTCCTGGAAGAGGCGCAGGTTCCTGCCGCGCCAGCGCGCCCAGAACTCCGTCCCATCCTCGGTGGCGGTGTGGACGAGGACCTTCCCGTCATGGTCGTCTCCGGGCACCTGGAAGTAGAGGAGGTACTTGCGCTCCTCCAGGGGCAGCAGCGGGACGACGCTCACCGACTCACCGCCCGTGGCGGAGTACACGGTGCCCTTGTCCACGGGTCCGGTGCCGGGGCCCGTGGGGCGGGTGCTCCGGGCGCAGCCCAGCGCGATGAAGACGACACTCATGGCCAGCAGGGTTCTCAAGCGTCTCACCTCGAAGTGTGTGGGGCTCCGGCACGCGGCCGCATGGGCGGCCCGGTGCTCAGAGCGAGATGTCGTACTGCTTGCAGTAGCGGCGCACCTTGTTGCGCTCCCAGGCCGGAACGCGCTCCCAGGCGGTGAGCGCGTTGGAGAGGTCCTTCTGGCGGCAGTGCGCGCGGGTGAGGAGTGAGAAGGAAGTGCCGGTGACCTGGACGCGCTGGCTGCGGCGGACCAGGTGGAGCGCCTCGTCCGCGTCGCCGCGCGACAGCGCCCGCTCGGCCGCCACGAGGTCCGCCAGGGCCGCCTCGGGAATGGCCGAGGAGCTGCCCTTGGGCGACGGCCGTGGCGCGGGGGTCCGGCCCTTGATGACGGTGGTGGCCGGGCCCGGCGAGGGCGTGTTCACGGCGACGGACGTCTCAGGAGGCTTCAGTGGCGAGGTGCCAGCGTCCGCAGGCTGCGCCTGAGCGAGGCCGTTCTGCGAGGGCTGTGCCTGCGTGGTACCTGCGTCCGGCGGCTGCACCTGCGCCGTGCCGTTCTGCGCGGGCTGTGCCTGCGCGCCGCCAGCGTCCGGAGGCTGCACCTGCGCCGTGCCGTTCTGAGCGGGCTGTGCCTGCGCCGCGCCATTCTGAGCGGGCTCCACCTGCGCGGTGCCGGCGTCCGCGGGCTGCGCCTGCGCGAGGCCGGGAGACTCGGCCGGCTCCGGCGCGGTACCGGACCCCGGGCCCTCCACCAGCGTCGTCCCAGGCACGGGTTGCGACGGCACCGTCAGCGTCGGAGGAGCGGACTCCGGTCCCCCAGCCCCCTGCGCTCCGGTGCCTGGCACCACGCGAGTCCCTCCAATCACACCGAGCCGCAGTCCCACGGCGACGGCCACGGCGCCGACGAGCACCACCACCGCCGCGAGCATCCCCCACCGATTCCAGGAACGCCCCGTCTTGAGGGAGGGCGCGGCCCCCTGGGCACCCCCGAGCTTGCGGCGCTGTGGCCGCGTCGTTATCCCCGGCGGCGGCGGCGGCGCCGCGGCGTCCGGCCGGGGCTGCGAGCCGTCTCCGGGCGTCTCCCCCTCGGACAACGTCGAGACCTCGTGGAGCTGCACGTTGACAACGGGGCGCTTCGCCGAGCGGTCCTCCTCGCCCGAGCGCCGGTAGGACACCGTCTCGGACTTGGAGGAGACCGACTCCGCGTGCACGGGCTGGCCCTTCGGCCCCAACGTCTCTATCTGCGAGGGGCGGACCGACATCGCGGGCATCATCGGCGACAGGTCCGGGGCCAGTGACTGGAGCGGAATCCCCGTCAGGTCCAGGATGAAGCTGCCCACGTCCGGGTAGCGGTCCTCGGGGCGCTTCTCCAGGGCCCGGTCGATGGCCGCCACCACGTGCTCGGGCACGCCGGAGACCAGGGTGTCCAGCCGGTCCGGTGGATCATAGACGATGCGGTAGATGAGCTCCGGGAGCGGGCCGTCCTTGAACGGGAGCCTCCGGGCCAGCATCTCGTAGACCATGCACCCGAAGGAGAAGATGTCCGTCCGGGGGTCCACCTCCTGGTTCTTCCCCTGGGCCTGCTCGGGCGCCATGTACTGCGGCGTGCCCAGCAGGATGCCGCCCTGGGTGTTCACACTCTGCGAGTCGATGACCTTGGAGATGCCGAAGTCGAGCAGCTTCACCTGCTCCATCGCCACGCCGCCCACCTCGGTGGGGACGAGGAACACGTTCCCCGGCTTGAGGTCCCGGTGGACGATGCCCGCGCGGTGGGTCGCCTGGAGGGCCGAGCCCATCTGCCGGGCAATGGAGAGCACATCCTCCAGCGTGAGGGTCCCCCGCCGCAGCCGCCGCGAGAGGGGCTGGCCGCGCAGGCACTCCATCACCAGGAAGGGCGAGCCGTCCTTCAGGTGGTCGAAGTCGAGCACCTCGACGATGTTCGGATGGCCCAGGCGCGAGGCGATTTCCGCCTCGCGCCGGAAGCGCACGAAGACTTCCTTGCCCAGGCCCGCGTCGTTGCGCAGCACCTTGATGGCCACCTGCCGGCCGGGGAGCCGAAGGTGGTTGGCCAGGAAGACGGTGCCCATGCCGCCCCGGCCCAGCACGCCGACGATTTCGTAGGTGTCCCTCAGGATGGTGCCGAGGGGAATGTCGCGAGTCACGGAGGGAGACATGAAGGATGGGCTCTCAAACCTGAAAGCTCATTCTATCCTGTACCCCCCGACACCCCTTGGCGAGTTGTCCCTCCCTCCCACAGCCAGGGAGCAAGGACAGACTTTCTGTCTTTTGAGAAACCGGGAGACTCCGCCTCGAAGGAGGACCTCCCGGGTCTCCCGGAGGGTGCCTACTTCGCGGGCGGTGCGGTGACGTCGCTCGCGGCGCGCAGCTCCTTCACCACCCGTGTGGCACCGTAGACGTGCTCCAGGGCGGCGAGGATGCCGTCCCCGTGCACGGCCACGGCGCGGTTCGTCTCGGGCACGTACGCGTACCGGCCGCCGAGCGAGTGCAGGTTGCCGTCGAAGATGAGCCCCACCACGCGCCCGTCGCGGTCCACCAGGGGCGAGCCCGAGTTGCCGCCGATGATGTCGTTGGTGGTGGCCACGTCCAGCGGCGTCCCGGCGGGCACCTTGCCCTGGGCCTTCAGCCACGAGTCCGGCAGCTTGAAGGGGTCCTTGCCGGTGTGGCGCGCATACGCGCCGCCGAAGGTGGTGAGCGGAGCCACGGCGCGGCCATTCTCGTCCCAGCCCTTCACCTGTCCGGGGTTGAGGCGCAGGGTGAAGGTGGCGTCCGGGTAGCCGGAGGTGCCGTAGACGGCCAGGTGCGCCTTGGCGATGCGCTCGCCGTTGCGCTTGAGCACCGCCTCCACGGTGTCCTCGTAGCGCTTGCGGACGGCGCGGGCCTCGGCGTCCACCTTGCGCGCGAAGAGAATCATCGGGTCCCTGGACGCGTCCACCGCCGCGCGGCCGCCCTCCAGCAGCGCCTGCCGCACCTTCACGTCGCCCAGCTTCGTGCCCTTCACCAGGGCGCGCGCGAGGTCCGCGGGGGCCTCGCGGCCGAGCACCTGCTGGACGAACGGGTCATCCGCGCCCAGCGTCTCGCGCAGGCGGTTGAGGCCGAAGGTCAGCTGCGCCTGCTCCAGCTCGGTGGCGACGGGGGCGCCGCGCAGCAGGTGCTGGCGCAGCGTGGGCAGTTGGGCCTCGGTGTATTCGCGCAGCCGCTCCGCGTTGGGCTTGGGCTGCTCCTCGGCGGCGCGCACCAGCTGCCGCGCCATGCTGAAGAGCTCACCGGGGTACGCGTCCGCCAGCTCCTTCATCCGGTACTCGGGGAGCATGCGGCGGTACGCGTCGAGCGCCTGCGCCGTCTCGTCCCACGCGCTCCCCGCGGCGGCCTTCACCTGGGGGTTGGCGTCCACCTTCTTGCGCAGCTCGGCCTCCTCCTGGCGCTTGCGGGTGAGCAGCGCCGGGTCCGCCAGGGCCTGGTGCCGGCCGCGCAGGGCCTTGAGGCCGTTCTCCACGGCGCGCAGCCGCGAGCGCGTGGTGCGGTAGCGCTCGGGCGAGCTGCTGGCGAACTCGCGCAGCATGCCGCGCACCTCGGAGAGCTGGAGCAGCGTGTACGGCAGGTTGACGTCGCGCTGGAACTCCAGCTCCGCGACGGTGGCCTTGCGCTCGGTGCCGCCGGGGTGGCCGGAGACGAAGACGAGGTCCCCCTCCTTCGCGCCCTGCTTCGCCCACGGCAGGAAGTCCGGGCTCTTCGCGGGCGCGTCGCCCTGCCACACGCGCAGGAAGGCCGCGTCGAAGCCGAAGCGCGGGAAGTTGAAGTTGTCCGGGTCTCCACCGAAGGCCGCCATGGAGAACTCGGGGGCGAAGACGAGGCGCACGTCCTGGAAGCGGCGGTACTGGTAGAGGTGGTACTTCCCGCCGTTGAAGAGCGTCACCACGTCGCAGCGCCGGTCCGTCGAGGTGGCGCACTCGGACTCGGCGGCGGCCATCTCCTTCTTGAGGGCGGTGTTGAAGGCGGCGCCGGTGAGGCCCTTCGTCGCCGCATTCATCCGCTCGGTGACGTCGGTCATCTTCTCCAGCTGGTTGGCCTCCACCTTGGGGCAGCGGCGCTCCTCGGCGGGCGTCTTCGCCAGGAAGCCGGTGGCCAGCAGGTCCTGCTTCGGCGAGGCGAGGTCCTCGATGCAGTCGCGGATGCAGTGGTGGTTGGTCATCACCAGCCCGTCCGGAGACACGAAGCTGGCGGAGCAGCCTCCGGCGAGCCGCACCGAGCCGAGGCGGACCTTGTCCAGCCACGCCTGCGTGGGCGCGAAGCCGTACGCCTTCTTCACGGCCTCCGAGGGAAATGCGTCGTAGGTCCACATGCCCTCGTCCGCGAAAGCTGGCAGGGAGAGGAACAGGCCGAGAGCGAGCAGTCTGCGGTCCACGTGCGGTCGTCCTTCTGGAATGACTGGGAGTAGGAGTCCCGTTCTCGTCGTGAGAACAGGCGCGCGTCAACCGTCCCGCGGGCCATGCATTCCCGGAAGGGAATCACGCGTCGCGTCAGGTATGGTGTGGGCAATGCCCGCGAAGCATCATGTCTACCTCGTCCCAGGCTTCTTCGGCTTCATCAACCTGGGCGAGCTCATCTACTTCGGCCACGCGCACGACTACCTGAAGGCGGAGCTGGCCCGCCGGGGGGTGGACGCGGAAGTGACGATTGTCCTGTCGCACCCGACGGCCTCCATCCGGACGCGCACGGCGGACCTGCTCAAGGCGGTGCAGGAGACGGCGGCCGGAGACGACGGGCCCATCCACCTCGTGGGCCACTCGACGGGCGGGCTGGACTCGCGGCTGTTCGTCAGCCCCGGGGCGCAGCTGGCGGAGGGGCTGGATTTGGAGCCCTTCGCGAAGCGGGTGCGCACGGTGGTGACGGTGTCCACGCCGCATGCGGGGACGCCGCTGGCCACGTTCTTCATGGGGCTGTTCGGGCAGAAGATATTGAAGCTGCTCTCGCTATTCACTGTGTACGTGCTGCGCTTCGGGCGGCTGCCGTTGCGGGTGGCGTTCCGCTTCGGGCACGTGCTGGCGCGGGCGGACGACACCCTCGGGTGGAAGCCCACGCTGCTGGACCAGCTCTATGACCAGCTCCTGGGGGACTTCTCCTCCGAGCGGCGGGACGCGGTGGCGAAGTTCCTGAGCGACGTGGGGAACGACACGTCGCTGATTCCGCAGCTCACGCCGGAGGGCATCGACCTCTTCAACGCGAGCACGGTGGACCGGCCGGGAGTGCGGTACGGCTCGGTGGTGACGCAGGCGCGGCCTCCGTCGTTCCGGACGCGGATGTCGGCGGGGTTGGACCCGTACGCGCAGCTGACGCACACCATCTACGCGCTCGTGTACGGGCAGACGCAGCGGATGCCGCTGACGTCGATTCCGCCGCACACGCCCGCGCAGACGGCGGCGCTGGTGCAGGCGTACGGAGCGCTGCCGGGGCCCACGGCGTGTGACGGCATCGTCCCCACGCGCTCACAGGTGTACGGACGGGTGCTGGCGGCGGTGCGGGCGGACCACCTGGATGCGATTGGCCACTTCGACCAGCCCGCGCACCAGCCGCCCCATGTGGACTGGCTCATCTCCGGCTCTGGCTTCCGCCGGGCGCAGTTCGAGTCCACGTGGAAGAGCATCGTGGACTTCCTGCTGGAGGATGAGGGGCGCTGACCCTCCTGCTCAGCCCCTCAGCCCCTCAGCCCCTCAGCCGCGCGAGAGCGCGCACCGCGGCGCGCAGGCCCGCGGGGCTCGCACCGGAGAACCCCAGCAAGAGCCCCTGCTCCACACCGCGGCCCAGGTAGAGCGGTGACAGCCGGCGGGCCCCGAGCCGCTTCGTCTCCGCACGCGCGACGACGTCCCCGTCCCGCCAGCCGGGCGCGAGGAACGTGGTGACATGCATGCCCGCCTCCGCCGCTCCGGGTCGCAGCCACCCTTCGGCCTCACGCCGCAAGGCATCCAGCAGCGCATCCCGCCGCTCCGCATAGGCCAGGCGCATCTGCCGCAGGTGCGCGGCGTAGTGCCCCGCCTCCATGAAGTGCGCCATCGACGCCTGGGAGAGCAGCGGCGCGTGGCCATCCGTGGCGGCGCGCGCGGCGGTGAAGGCGTCGACCAGCGCCTCCGGGACGACGAGGAAGGCGAGCCGCAGCGACGGGAACATCACCTTGTTGAAGGTCCCCGCGTAGAGGACGCGCCCCGCCACGTCCAGCCCCTGAATCGCAGCGAGGGGCCGCGTGGCGTAGCGGAACTCGCTGTCGTAGTCGTCCTCGAAGACCCAGGCACGCGCCGCCCGCGCCCACTCCAGCAGCGCCAGCCGCCTGGGCAGGCTCAGCGTCACGCCCAGCGGGTACTGGTGCGAAGGCGTGACGTAGGCCAGCCGGGCCTTCGGAGCGCGCGCGGTCCCCACGTCCACCCGGAGGCCCTCCGCGTCCACCGGCACCGGGCACACCCGCGCTCCCGCGGCCTCGAACGCGGCCCGCGCACCGAGATAGCCGGGCTCCTCCAGCCACACGCCCTCCCCTTCGTCCAGGAGCAGCCGCGCGGACAGGTCCAGCGCCTGCTGCGTGCTGGAGAGCACCAGCACCTGCCGCCACCCACAGCGCACCCCGCGCGCCGTGCCCAGGTGCGCGGCGATGACCTCTCGCAGCGGCCGGAAGCCCGCGGGCTCGCCAGCGGTCATCAGTCCGGGCCCCAGCTGCCGGGCCTGCTTCGCCACCGCGCGTCCCCACAGGTGCGTGGGGAACAAGTCCAACGCGGGCAGGCATGGCGTGAAGGGCTGCACGTCGCGGGGCTCCGGCGGCAGCACCTCGCGAGCCAGGCGCTGTCCCCGGCGTGACAGCCCGGGCCGGGCAGGAGGGCCGCTCCGACGCACGGGAGTGGCGATGGCGCTCCGGGGCAGCCGGGCATGCTCGGGCAGGGCCACCACGCTGCCGGAGCCGACGCGCCGCTCCAGGAAGCCCTCCGCATCCAGCTGTGAGAAGGCCCCCTCCACGGTGCCTCGGGAGACGCCGAGCTCGCGCGACAGCGTGCGTGTGGAGGGCAGCCGGCTTCGCGCCGCGAGCGCACCGGAGAGGATGGCTTCCCTCAGGCGCTCATAGAGCTGGCGGTGGAGGGGCGCCCCACCTCCGGTCTCCGGCTGGAGGAAGGGCAGTGACACTCCGGCGGCCCGCTTCGGCATGTCCCCATGAAGCCAGGACCAAGGCCCTCCGGCAACCGGCGTCCCGTCGATAATGGCCCATACCCGGGACATGAAATGGAGCTATCCGCCGGACCACTCCGGGGGCACATTTCCGCGCATGACTGCTCCTGCCACTCCGTTCTCCTTCGTCCTCGAAACGCCGGCCGCGACGCCCGAAGAGGCCCGGCGCCACTTCCTCGCGAAGCTGTCCGTGGAGACAGACCCGGCCGACGTCCACCTGGACCTGGAGCGAGGCAAGAAGGGCTTCGTCGTGGTGGACGTGCGCACGAAGGAGGCCTTCGCCGAGCGTCATGTGCCCGGTGCGCTCAACCTTCCCTCGCGGACCATCAGCGCGGAGACGACGGCGCACCTGAGCAGGGACGACGTCATCATCACCTACTGCTGGGGCCCGGGCTGCAACGGCTCCACCAAGGCGGCCGCCCGCTTCGCCGCGCTGGGCTTCCGCGTGAAGGAGATGCTTGGCGGCCTCGAGTACTGGGTGAAGGAGGGCCACCCCACCGAGGGCACGGCCCCGCGAGGCACGCCCGTGTACGCGCACCGGGGAGATACCTGAGCCAGGGCGCCACCCGAGACGCAGCACGCGTGAGTGGGCTCGGCCCCGGTCCGGACGCGTCCGGCAGCGTGCTGTTCGGAAATGTCGGGACATTTCGCGGCGCAAATGTCCCGACATTTCCGAACAGCACGGGTCAGGTCCCGCACCGGGGGCCTCCCCTTGTCCCGGAAGGAGTCAGCTCCCGCGCGGGAGCCCCGGAGGTTCCGGGACGTCAGTACACGCCAATCAGATGGATTTGCACCCTCGGGTTGCCGAGGAACTCCTTGAGTCGCCAGCGGCTCCGCATCCCGTCATCGTGGATGCCGACGCCTCCGGCCTTCGGTGCTTCCGCGCTGGCGAGCGCCTCGCGGAGCTGGGAGACGGCCCAGTCGTCGAACTTCGGGTCCCCCGAGCCCTCGATGACCTCCAACTCCAGCACCTTCCCATCGCGGGCCTGACGGACCTCCACGACGGCGGCGAGCGCGAGGATGGGCTCGGTGACGTCCACCATGAACATGTTCGCGGCGCGTCCGGCCTCGACGGCGGCCTGGAAGCGGTTGCGCTGCTCCAGGCGGTGGTCGCGCTCTTTCGGGGTATAGGGGGTGCCCGTCTTGCCGAAGCGCTCGATGGCCTCCACCTGCTCTCGCTTCATCCGCGAGGCGAGCACCTTCAGGTCCGGTGGGGGCGGGTTGACCAGCTGCTTCGAGAAGTCCTTCTGGAGCTGCGCGAAGTAGGGGGCGGGAGCGCCGCTCGCCGCCCGAGCTTCCGCCAGCGAGTCCCGGGCCCACCCATCCACCTTCACGCGCGCCTCTTCCGCCTGCTGGCGAGCGATGGCCTTCGGGTCTGGGACCTCGCCCGTGTTGCGCAGGGTCCGTCCCGTCGAGGGCGGCTTCCCCGTCAGCCCTTCTCCGAGCAGATGTCCCGGCACCAGGATGGGCCGCTCGGCCGAGGCGAGTGGCGCGTCCTCGGACAGGGGCTTCGCGGGAGGCGAAGTCTCCTGCCCGCCGGGCGCCCCCGCCGGTGGCGCTGTCGCCACCTGAGGAGCAGGTGTCTCCGGCGTTGAAGCAGCCGGGCGCTCGACCTGGCGCGAGGGAGGAGCACTCACCGGGTCGGGCGGCCGTGCCGTCGGCCGTGGGGCGGTCGGCACCGTCGGCTTCGCGGGCCTGGTGATGATTTCAATCTCCGCGACGTCACGCGACGGCAGCCTCGGAGGCCGGACAGACGGGACCCGCGACAGCGCGAAGAAGAGCGCCGCGTGCAGGAGCACCGAGAGCAGCAGTGTGAGGCCCAGCCTGGAGCGACGTGACACGCAGGACAGCTTGCCTCGCCATCCCCTCCGCGTGAAGCGTCCCAGGGGACGGGTGTTGACCCGACACGCCATCCTGCCTGCCGGGCACGTCCACGCGGCCTCAAAGCCCCCGTGGCCCGGGGCCGCTTCGACGGCGAGGACGCGCTCGAGTCGCCCTCATGGGGCCCGTGGGCCGAGCCAATCCTGCATAGAATCGGACGCATGCGCCTCCCTGTTCTGCCAACCCTGCTCCTGCTCACCCTGGCGCACTGCACCCCCGTGGGCGTGCCGGCTGCCGATGCGGGCGTGTCGGCAGCCAACGTAGGCGTGTCGGCAGCCAACGTGGGCGTGTCGGCAGCCAACGTAGGCGTGTCGGCAGCCAACGTGGGCGTGTCGGCAGCCGACGCGAGCGCGCCGACCGCTGACGCAGGGCTCGCAGCCTCCCGGGCGCTCACGGTCCAGGTCTTCGGCCTCGATGGCGCGCCCCTCGCGGGCAGCCAGGTGCAGGTCGTCGCCGAGACGCTGGAGGACCACAACCTCTGGCTCGAGGCGGACGAGCGCGGGGCGGCGAGCACTCCGGCGCCCGCCCCCGGGCGCTACCGGGTGCTGGCGTACTGGCTGCTGAAGGGCAAGTTCCAGCGCTACGTGTGGCAGGACCTCGACGTGAAGCCCGGCACGGAAGACCTGCGCGTGGAGCTCCGCTTCGCGCGGGGCTCCGCCGCGCCCATCTCGGGGCGTGTGCGAGGACTGGACGACCAGCCCGTGGCCGGAGCGGAGGTGCAGGCCTGGCAGCTCGCCTCTTCGGTGCCGTTGGACGGAGACCTGCTGCGCAACAGCTCCTCGG
This sequence comes from Pyxidicoccus trucidator, assembly GCF_010894435.1. Lineage (NCBI taxonomy): Bacteria > Pseudomonadati > Myxococcota > Myxococcia > Myxococcales > Myxococcaceae > Pyxidicoccus > Pyxidicoccus trucidator. The sequence goes on from NZ_JAAIXZ010000001.1 coordinate 1,345,127, forward strand.
CTCGGGAGACGGTGTCCGCGACGACCGACGCCGAGGGCCGCTTCACCCTGGAGCCCCTGCGTGAAGGCGAGTACGGGCTCCAGGTGCGGCACTCCCCCGCCGGCCTGGGCGACACCTACGCACGGACGGGAGGCCCCGCCGTCGAACTCCAGCTCGTCCCCCGGTGCGTGAGGAGCGCCTCCGGCCGCGTGGTCGACGAGAGGGGTGCCCCAATCAAGAGCTTCGAGGTGGGCTCGCGGCGCGTGCGCGATGCGAAGGGGCACTTCCAGCTCAAGGGCGACTGCTACGTCACCGTCGAGGCCAGGGGCTTCGTGTCCCAGGACCTTCCGGTGCTCAGCCTGAAGGGGCTGCACGTGGAGCTGCCGGACGTCGTGCTCGAGCGGGGACGCCAGCTCACGGGACGCGTGCTGGGGCCGGACGGGAAGCCGCTGAAGGACGTGGACCTCAAGGCGTACTGGGCTGGGCCCACCCCCGGGTCCACCTCGGAGAGCACCGACGCCGGGGGACGCGTCTCCCTCGGACCGGTCCCCGCGGGCCGGGAGGTGACGGTGTGGGCGAAGTGGAACGACAAGGCCCTGCGGCAGCAGGTCGCTCCCGGCAAGGACGCGAAGGTCGAGCTCCGCTTCCCCGCCGAGGACTCACGCCTGGAGGTCCTCACGAAGGACGCGCAGGGAGCGCCGCTCGGAGGAATGCAGGTCCAGGCGCAGAGCGCATGGGGCTTCCTCACCCTGACCACGGACAAGACAGGCCGGGCCGCCCAGGGTGTGCCTGCTGGGAGCTACGAGGTCCGCGTCACGCACAAGCCCTCCGGCAGGCCGGGGGCGCGTCGCGTCGCGTACCGCTTCGACCCGGTGAGCGTCCAGGTCTCCCCCGAGAGCACCCCGCCCGTCGAGGTCCGGGCCACGCAGGGCACCGGGCGGCTCCGCGTCATCCTGCCCGAGGGGACGCACTACGACGCCATCTTCGTCGTGCCAGGGGCCCACGACTGGCCCGCGGACATCCCGGCCTGGTCGAAGCTCCTGGCGTACCCGATGGCCGAGGACGCGGTCTCGAGCCTCTGGATGAGCCAGGCGCCGGCACTCATCTACTACGAGACGCAGAACGACTTCAGCGAGCTGGTGCCTGGCCCCTACACCGTCTTCGCAGGGAATCCGCAGGACGATGGCCCGGGCCTGCTCGCCTTCCGCCAGGTCATCGAGGTCGATGGCCGCGGACGGCAGGTCGTCCAGGTCCGCTTCTCGGGCGACGGCTCGCGCAGACTCCATGCTGTCCCGGTAAGCGCGCCCGCCGGGGCTCAGTAGCGCTTGAGCACCGCGAGGAAGCGCGCGTCGGCGATGTGCTTCCCCTCGAAGTCCTCCAGCCGCACGGGCACCCACTCGCGGGCCTTGTCGCCCTTCTGGCGGAGCGCGGAGTCCAGCGTGGTGAACACCTCGGCGGGCGGCTCGCAGGTGGCGCGCACGCCGCCCTTCGCCTTGGCGTGGAAGGACACCTCCACCTTGTCCACCAGCGCGTTGTAGCGGCCCGGCGGGAAGCGGCGGAAGAGCCACAGCCCCATCGTCAACTCCAGCACCGTCACCTGCACGCCCAGGTACACGCCGCCCACGTGGTTGCGCGTGCGCCGCTTGAGGGGCACGGACGCTCGCGTCCTCGCGTCCGACGCCTCTTCCACCTTGAAGCCCATCACCGCCGACAGCGGGATGATGTTCTTCACCGCCACCGTCATCAGGGCATTCGCCGCCGTCGGCGACACCTGACGCAACCGTTCCACAAGGTCGAGCGCGAGCATGGCTCCTCACCATCCACCAACGAAAGGGACCCCATCGTAGCCGCGACGCGGGCGGGCGCATCCACGCTTCTGGACCCGAGGGCCTCCGGGGGCCGGGGGTATGCATCCAGGGCCAGCACCCGTCCTCCGCGGGAAGAGCGCCCGCTCTTCGCGGAAGCGTTTGAAACCGGGTTGCGACTGTACGCGGCGCTGTCCTCCATCACTCACGCCCGGCATAGAGTCCCGCCCCGGAGGGCACATGGACGCGACCGGAGTGGATGTCGTCATCGTCGGCGCCGGAGTGGCGGGGCTCACCACCGCGCGGGCCCTCGCACGAACGGGGTTCTCCGTGGCCGTGCTCGAAGCACGGGAGCGCGTCGGGGGACGCACGCTCAGCCAGTCCCTTGGTGGCGAAGTCGTGGACCTCGGCGGCCAGTGGGTGGGGCCCGCCCAGCGACATGTGCTGCGGCTCGCGGACGAGCTCGGCCTCAAGCGCTTCCCCCAGTACCACCACGGCACCAAGGTGCTCGACGTGCGCGGGGCGCTGCGCACCTACCGCGGCCAGGTGCCGTCACTGCCGCTGCTCTCGCTGCTGGACCTCCAGCGCGTCATCTGGAAGCTGGACGGGCTGGCGAAGCGCGTCCCCCGCGAGCGTCCCGACGCCGCCCCTCGCGCCGCCGAGTGGGACGCACTCACCCTGGAGGAGTGGAAGCAGCGCCACGTGCCCACCTGGGGCGCCCGCGCCGCGCTGGACATCGCCGCCCGCGCCATCTTCGCCGCCGAACCCTCCGAGGTGTCCTTCCTCCACTTCCTCTTCTACGTCCACTCCAACCACGGCCTCATGCCCCTCACCACCATTGAAGGCGGCGCCCAGGCCGAGCGCTTCACCGGCGGCGCCCAGACGCTCAGCCTCCGCCTGGCCAGCGAGCTGGGCACGCGCGTTCATCTCTCCACGCCCGTGCGCGCGGTGCTCCAGGACGGCGACGGTGTCACCGTGTCCACCGAGGACGGCCGGACGTGGCGTGCACGCTACGCGGTGGTGGCCGTGCCGCCCGCGCTGGCCGAGCGCCTCGACTTCGGCGCCACCCTCCCCGCCGGCCGCCGCCGCGCCCACGCGGACATCCCCATGGGCAGCGTCATCAAGGTGGTGGCCACGTACGAGCGCGCCTTCTGGCGCGAGGCCGGCTTCTCCGGCGAGGCCGTGAGCGACACCGGCCCCGTGCGGCTGTGCTTCGACGACTGCGGGGCCGATGGCCACCACCCCGCCCTGGTGGGCTTCTTCCTCGGGGAGACTGCGCGAGCGTGGACCGGGCGTCCGCCAGCGGAGCGCCAGCGCGCCGCCCTGGAGTCGTTCGCGCGCTTCTTCGGTCCCCAGGCCCTGAAGCCCACCGCCGTCGCCGACCTGGACTGGCCTGCCGAGCCCTGGAGCAAGGGCTGCTACGTCGGACTCCCCCGCCCCGGCGTCCTCAGCACCATTGGCGACGCGTTGCGCGCCCCCTTCGGCCGGGTCCACTGGGCGGGCACGGAGACGGCCATCGAGGGCTGTGGCTATATCGACGGCGCGGTGGAGTCGGGCGAGCGCGCGGCCACGGAGCTGTCCGCACGGTTGGCGACACCGGGAGGCCTCCCCGTCGGAGGACGTGCCGTCTCCGGCTAGCCCGCCTGCCCTCCAGCCGTCGCGGCGTGGATTGGCGTCCCCTTGAGGCGTCCCCACCCTTGGTGAGCCCTCTGGAGGAGGCCGGAACATGAACTTTCCCAGTCACGTGAATCTCCCCGCCGATGCTCGCGAGGAGCTCATTGATTCGCTCAACACCCTGCTGGCCGATTCCATCGACCTGCACTGGCAGATAAAGCAGGCCCACTGGAACATCCGCGGCAAGCACTTCTACAGCCGCCATGAGCTGTTCGACGAGCTGGCCAAGCACGCGCGCAAGCAGGCCGACGAGTTCGCCGAGCGCGCCGGCACGCTGGGCGGCTACGCCGAGGGCACCATCCGCCTCGCCGCGAAGAACAGCGAGCTGCCCGAGTATGATTTGACGGCCGTGGACGGCGACGCGCACCTGCGCGCCCTGGTGGACCGCGTCGCCCGCTACGGAGCCAGCATCCGCAACGGCATCCACCGCTCCGAGGAACTGAACGACCCCGTCACCACGGACCTGCTCACACAGACGCTGGGGCAGGTGGAGCTGGACCTGTGGTTCCTGGAGAGCCACCTCCACGGTGACGTGCGCGCCAACGTGCGCCGCGGCGCGGACGCGGGAGACGGCGCGGGCGTCCGGCCCCCCAACTCCTGACGGGTGTTGACCAGAAGGCAGCACCGGAGCGCTCGACGTTGGGCGAGCGCTCGGGCCGGCTCCGTCGTATAGAAGGCGTCCTCTCGTCACGGAGGACGCCTTTTTGACTTCACAGACGCGGATGGACGGCAAGGTCTGCCTCATCACCGGAGCCTCCGGAGGCATCGGCCTGGAAGCGGCCAAGGCGCTCGCCGCCCTGGGTGCCACGGTGGTGCTGGTGGGACGTGACGCGACGCGCACCGAGGCGGCCGTCAGCGCGGTGCGCGCGGCGGCTCCCGGGGCCACGGTGGATTGGCTGAAGGCGGACCTCGCCTCGCTCAAGTCCGTGCGTGAGCTGGCCGCCACCTTCAAGGCCCGCTACCCGCGGCTGGACGTGCTGCTGAACAACGCGGGCCTCATCATCGACCACCGCGAGGTGACGGAGGACGGACTGGAGGCCACCATGGCCACCAACCACTTCGCGCCCTTCCTCCTGACGAACCTGCTGCTGGACGTGTTGAAGGCCAGCGCTCCGTCGCGCGTCATCAATGTCTCGTCCGATGCCCATGTCGTCGGCAAGCTGGACTTCGAGGACCTCCAGTCCGAGCGCGGCTACACCGCCTTCCGCGTGTACGGCACCTCCAAGCTGGCCAACATCCTGTTCACCCGTGCACTGGCGAAGCGGCTGCGGGGCACGGGGGTGACGACCAACTCCCTGCATCCCGGCATGGTGCGCACGGGCTTTGGCCTCAACACGAAGGGCTTCTTCCGCCAGCTCGTCAAGCTGGGCACACCGTTCATGATTACGGCGGAGCAGGGAGCGCGGACGTCCATCTACCTGGCGTCCTCGCCCGAAGTGGAGTCGGTGTCAGGGGAGTACTTCTACAAGCGCCGGCCGAAGAAGGCGTCCTCCGCCGCACGGGATGACGCCCTCGCGGAGCGGCTCTGGCAGGTGAGCGAGCAGCTCACGGGAGTGACGGCATGATTGACCTGTACACATTCGCTACGCCCAACGGGCGCAAGGTGTCCATCGCCCTGGAAGAGCTGGAGCTGCCCTACACCGTCAAGGTGGTGGACATCACCAAGGGCGACCAGTTCAAGCCCGAGTACCTGGCCATCAACCCCAACAACAAGATTCCGGCCATCGTCGACCACGAGCCGGTGGACCGCCGGCCGCTGACCATCTTCGAGTCGGGCGCCATCCTGCTCTACCTCGCGGAGAAGACGGGCAAGCTGCTGCCCTCCAGCCCGCGCGGCAAGGCCGAGGTGACGCAGTGGCTGATGTTCCAGATGGGCGGCATTGGCCCCATGTTCGGGCAGCTCGGCTACTTCACCCGCTTCAGCAAGGCGTACGTCCCCCACGCCATCGAGCGCTACACCAACGAGTCCAAGCGCATCCTCGGCGTGCTGGACGCGCAGCTCGGCAAGGGTGAGTACGTGGCGGGGAAGTTCTCCATCGCCGACTGTGCCATCTACCCGTGGCTGGCCGGCACCCGCGAGTACAGCCCGGGCCTCTTCGCCGGCCTGAACCACGTGCCCGAGTACCTGCACCGCGTGGGCAGCCGTCCCGCCGTGCAGCGCGGCATGAAGGTGCCGGACCTGAAGCGCTGACCCGTACGGGCGGGGCGCGGTGGCGTGAGGGTCGCCGCGCTCGCGAGCTTCGTTGCCGACATCGACGCGTGGGCCAAGGGCTCCCCGGCCCGGGTGCCCGGCAGGCCGGCAGGCGCGGCGCGGCCGGGGGCTCGGAAGCCGGTGCGTAGCTTGAGGGGCATGATGGAACCGCCCGTCTCCTCACAACCTCGCCTGCTGCTGCGAGCCCTGGGCCCCGGGCTCGTGGGCGCCACGTCGCTGACGCTCGTGCACGAGGGCGCCCGCCGCGTGCTGGCGCACCCACCCCGGATGGATGTGCTGGGCAAGCGTGCCCTCGAGAAGGGCGTCCGCTGGTTCGGCGGCAAGCCCGCGTTCGGCAGCCGCCTGCACCGGCAGACCCTCGCGGGAGATTTGCTGTCCAACAGCCTCTTCTACTCGCTGGTGGCCCTGGGCCGGCCGAAGCGGCCCTACCTGCGCGGCGCGGTGCTGGGGCTGCTCGCGGGCGTGGGCGCGGTGGTGCTGCCGCCGTACCTGGGCCTGGGCCGGGGCCTCCGCCGCGCACGGGCCTCCACGTCGCTGCTCACCGTCGCCTGGTACACGCTGGGCGGGCTGGCCGCGGCGCGCGCCACGCGGAGCCTCGTGGGCGCCGGCCCCACCCTGGAGACCTCTGGCCCTGGTTGGTAGACATGACGACGGACCTCACTCGCATACCCCTGCGCGGGCAGAATGGCGCCTTCCACGTCGTCGTCGAGTCGCCCCGCGGCTCGACGGTGAAGCTGAAGTACGACGCGGCGCTGAAGGCCTTCTCCATCTCCCGGCCGCTGACACGCGGGCTGCGCTACCCGTTCGACTGGGGCTTCATCCCCTCCACGAAGGGGCCGGACGGGGACCCGCTGGACGCCATGGTGTACTGGGACGACACCACCTGGCCCGGCGTGGTGCTGCCCTGCCGCGCGCTCGGCGTGCTCCAGGTGGACCAGAAGAAGCGCACGGGCAAGCCGGGAGACCGCGAGCGCAATGACCGCATCCTCGCCGTCCCTGTCTCCTCCTACCGCGCCGAGCATCTGCAGAGCGTCCAGCAACTGTCCAAGCGTGAGCGGGACGAGCTGGAGCACTTCTTCCTCGCCGCCGTGCACTTCGAGGACAAGGACGCGCGCATCCTCGGCTGGGAGGGCCCCGAGGGCGCGGAGCGGATGCTGCGCCAGTACCCCCTCACGGAGGGCTGAGTGGCTCAACCTACCCCCATCCGGGGCCTGGGCCCCGACACGCGCCTGGGACATGCCGCCCGGCGCATCCTCGCGGGCCGGCTCGCGGACGTGCGCAAGCCGGAGGCGAGCTTGCAGGACGGCGTCGACGACGAGTCCGTCCACGACATGCGCGTGGCCATCCGCCGCCTGCGCGCGGCCCTCCAGGTGTTCCGTCCCATCGGCGGGCTGGGGAAGAAGCTGGAGCAGCAGCTGAAGCGCATCCAGGACGCGCTGGGCGACGTGAGAGACCTGCACGTGCAGGCGGCGTGGCTGGAGGGCGCGGCCGGCAAGGTGGAGAAGGCGAAGCCCGGCACGCGCGCCGGCATCACCGCGCTGCGCGACGCGCGGCTGGCCCACCTGGACGCCCGGGAGGGTCGGCTGCATGCGGAGCTGGAGCGCTGGGTGAAGCGCACCGTGCCCCGGCTGCTGAAGCGCATGGACACGCTGGAGGACGAGCACCGCTTCGGCGGCCGACGTGTCCGTGCCCAGCTGCGAAAGCGCCTGAGCCGCGTCGCCAGGCGGATGGACACGTACATGGACGCGGCGGACGCGGAGTCCGCCCATGCGCTGCGCAAGGACGTGAAGAAGCTGCGCTACGAGCTCGAAATCTTCCAGCCCGCCTTCCGCCGCACCATGGACGCGCTGCTGGAGGTGCTCGTGCCGCTGCAGGACGGGCTGGGCGAGCTGCACGACGCGGACGTGCGGCTGGAGCTCTTCGAGCAACTGGCCGCGGAGAGCGCCCCCCGCGAGCGCAAGGCCGCGCGGGCCCTGCTCACCCTCGTCCGGGACGAGCGCACGAAGCGGGCGGCGGAGATTGCCCGCGAGCTCCAGCGCTGGAACGCCGAGGAGATTCCCCGGCGCCTGCGCCGGCTGCTCGCGTGAGCGGGCCACGGTGCCGCCGTACGAATACCGCCCGCCCGCATAGCTGTCCTACATTTCATGTTTTGCAGGTCTGATGGGTAGCATGGCCGCCGCGGGAGCGGGCCGGAGCGCCGGCCCGTGGCCCGTGCCGTCCCACGTCTCGTCACACCCGGACCTGCACGAATGCCCCACACCCCTGCCCGCCGCGTCGCGGCCTCGACTCCCTTGCGTCTGCTGTGCCTCTTCTCCTCGCTGGGCCTGGCGCCGCTGGCCAGCGCCAACGACGGTGGCTTCGCCGCCGCGAATCCGCCCGAAGGCAAGGGCGGTGGCGAGTACGTCCACCGCGAGCTCTACGAGCACCTCACGGAGAGCCAGCGCCGGGACGTCTGGGACAACATCCACCGCAACCTCCGCACGCTGGAGCAGGAGGGCCGGCTGGCCCCGCCCAACTCGCTGGCCAACGCCACCCTCGCGTGGCCGCTGCGCGCCAATGGCATCACCGACCCGGGCTACCACGGCATCTCCAACTTCGTGGACCACAACGCCAGCTACACGGGCTTCATCCGTGACTACAACTGCGGCGTCCGCTCGTACGACACCTCCAGCGGCTACAACCACATGGGGGTGGACATCTACACGTGGCCGTTCTCCTGGCAGAAGATGAACAACAACCAGGTGCAGGTGATTGCCGGCGCGCCGGGCACCATCGCCTACCGCTCGGACGGCAACTACGACCGCAACTGCGCCTTCAACAGCGGCAACTGGAACGCCGTCTACGTCCGCCACGCGGATGGCTCCATTGCCTGGTACGGGCACCTGAAGAACGGCTCAGTCACCACCAAGGCCGTGGGCGCCGCCGTGGCGCAGGGCGAGTACCTGGGCGTGGTGGGCAGCTCCGGCAACTCCACCGGGCCGCACCTGCACCTGGAGGTCTACGACTCCACCGGCAGGCTGAATGACCCGTTCCAGGGCGCGTGCAACTCGCTGAACCCCAACTCGTGGTGGCAGGCACAGCGGCCCTACTACGACTCGGCCATCAACAAGCTGACCACGGGCGGCGCACCGGCCGTCTTCCCCAGCTGTCCGAACGTGGAGACGAGCAACGAGAAGACCGCGTTTCGCTACGGGGAGCCCGTCTACTTCACCGCGTACTTCCGGGACCAGCTCAACACCCAGCAGGGGCAGTACCGCATCATCCGGCCCAACGGCACCGTCTTCTCCACGTGGACGCACAACAGCCCGGCGGCGCACTACTCGTCGTCGTGGTGGTACTGGTACTGGACGAGCTTCGCGCCCACGGGCCCCTCGGGCACCTGGCGCTTCGAGGTGACGTTCAACGGCCAGACGCACGTGAAGACCTTCACGATGTCGCCGTAGCGGCCAGGAGGAGCCTCCCCGGACTCCGCCGCGCTGCTTCGGCACGGGGTCCGGGGATTCCCCGGCGCCTGCGCCGGATGCTCGCGTGACGCGAATGGGGCAGCTCCCCAGGACATGACCGCTAGACCGATGCGGCTCGCGCGGTAAGGTACGTGTGTAGGTGCACCCCTCGCCACCTTCGGGCCGGCGGGACTTTCCTCCATCTGCGCTGGATGCCTGCCATGGTGAAGCTGAAGCGGCTCAAGATTCTGAAATTCCGGAACGTCGCACCGGGAACGGAGCTGCGCTTCCGCGACTCTCTGAATGTCCTGCTGGGTAAGAATGGCACGGGGAAGACTACGCTGCTGAATCTCGTCGTCGCTCTGCTGCGGTGGGATTTTACACCGTACCTCAGCGAGCAGTTCTCCATCGAGTATGACCTTCAGCTACCGGATGGACACATTGCTGTTCGGCTACACAATGAACCGCGCTATTCCCTTCGCAAATCCGCTGTCGCTGATCAAGCAGCACCAGGGGGACTGATAGCCGGCACAATGCTGCGCTCCAACAAGAGCTATGAGACATCGGGCGACATCACAATAACCGGCGCTGGCCTCAAATCGACACACATCGCAGAATTCAAAAACTCACAACTAACACTAAAAAACACAAACGAGACAGCAGGCACCCACGACTACGAAAAACAAATCATTGACGACACAGCCGTAATCAACATTATTTCCGCAATATACCAATTAGGCATACTCCACAACAAAGACACTGAAACAATAACAGGCATAATAGCGTCATCCCATCAGAATCCCTTCCTATTAAGATTCGATGAGTCCCTTGATTACCTAGGCCACATCACAATGCACGAAAGTGCCTTCGTGACGATGAAGTTCCCTAATGGAGAGCACTACGCCATTGCTCGTCTGGGGGGGCCTTCCTCCGTACAGCAGGAAATCAATCGACAACTTCAATTAAATCAAAATGTAGATGAAATACAAATTCAGTCAAGCGACGAGGATGCGGAATTCCTTTCCAAGGCGGTGCAACTCCTCGGCTTTATGGCAGCCAAGATCCGCATCCAGCGCACCGCGTTCATTACAGAGCCTACCGAGAGCATTGAGTTCGGCAACATTCGATTCGACTTTACCCGTCGAGATCGCTCCATCATAAATCACCAACTACTCAGTTACGGGCAGAAGCGGCTGCTCGCCTTCTACTACTATCTCGCCTGCAGTCCCACGGCGGTGGTCGCCGACGAACTGGTCAACGGCATGCACCACGAATGGATTGAAGCCTGCATGGATGACCTCGAAGGACGGCAGGCCTTCCTGACCAGTCAGAACCCCCTGCTGCTCGACTACCTCCACTTCGAGTCGGTCGACGAGGTTCTCTCCTCCTTCGTCCTGTGCCGCACGGAGCCGGTTGGCGAACGCGAGCAACTCTACTGGGAGAACATGACCCAGGAAGACGCTCAGGGGTTCTTCGATGCCTACCAGGTGGGCATTCAGCACGTCAGCGAGATCCTCCACACCCGGGGGCTATGGTGAGCAGCAGACGTCCCGACCTATCAGTGCTCCTGGTGACGGAGGACTCCGGCGACGATGCTTTCGACACCTTCAAGCGGGTCGCCAGAGAATTGCTGAAGCAAGTGGATGAGTACATCAACACTCATCCGGAGCGACTCGCCTTCGAGCCGCTACGAAGCACGGAGGCTCTCCAGGCGCTCAATGGGAGTATCTGGAAGAGCCGCGCTGCTCGCGACAGGCAGAAGCAGGTGACGCTGATCGGCACCATCGCGACGCAGCTCATGCTGGAGAACGGCTGGGCCCTGTTCCACGTCGATGGAGACCGCACCTGGGCGGACCGTTCGTCCAGCGAGAACGTGCAGAAGTTCCGGCCCCTGGTCTGGGAGAAGGTCAGGCTGCGCATCTTGATGGAGTTGGAGCAGCGCGAGAAGCAGACTGCCAATCCCACAACGCCCAGCGAGCGCGAGGCGCGCGCGAACCAGCGCATGACGCGGCTCAAGCAGGTGGTCCCGTTCTACAGCATGGAGGCGTGGCTCTTCCAGAACACCCGGGAGGCGGTCCGGCTGTGCGCGGAGCACTACAGGAACACTGACGTCGAGCGCTTCAATGCGTGGGAACAGGACCGGACAGCACTGGACGAAGTACTGGAGCCCAAGAAAAAGGTTTGTCTGGGAGCGAAGCACAACCTTGAGCTCGCCTCTCAGGGCTTCCCTGCAAGAGCAGTCCACGACGCTGGCAAGTCCTTCGCCGCCGTGGTCCAGGAACTTTCCCAGGACGAGGAACTGACCGAGGCACTCAGCCGAACGTACGCCTACGAGTAGTGCCTGGGTTGTTCCTTCCAGCCTGTCTTCCGCTGCACGGCGAACAATGCGACTGCGCCTCGCCTTGAATCGGTAGGGTCCAGACGGGGCGCAGGTGGAACAGACGCTACTGCTGCGGCGAGGGCTGCGCGCCCGGCGAGGACTCGCCGCTCTCCGGCGCGGCCGGCGCGGTGGGCTTCACCTGCGACGTGGCCTCGATCTTCACCGCCTGAGGCTCACCGCTGCCCTGGTCCGTGCGGTAGGAGGCGCGCACCTGGCTGCCCTCCTCGATGTCCGCCGCGCTCGCCTGGCGCCCGTCCACCGTCACCTGCGTCTGGGGACCAATCTGCAGCCGGAGCTGGGGCTCACCGCGTGAGCTGAGCAGCACCTCCTGCTCGCTCGACGTCAACACCTCACCGACAATCTGCTGCTCGGAACCCGGCGCCGGAGCTGCCTGCGCCTGGGCCGGCTGCTGCTCGGTGCCCGGAGCCGGCGTTGCCTGCGCCTGGGCCGGCGGCTGCTGCGCGGGCTCGGCCGGCTGCTGCGGCGCGGGCGCCACCGCCACCGGCTGCTGCGCCTGCTCGCGGAGCTGCTCGGACTGCTGCTTCGCCTGCTGCTGCATCTGCTGGTTCTGCGCGGACAGCTCCTCCTGCTGCTTCTTCTGGGCCTCCACCGCGCTGGCCTGGGCCTGCTGGGCCTCCTGCTGGGCCGACTGCGTCTGCTGCTGGGCCGACTGCTGCGCCTGCTGTGCCTGCTGCGACTCCTGGCCCGCGCGCGCCTGGGCCTCCTGGAGCTCCTGCTGCTTCTCCTGGAGCTCCTGCTGGGCGCTGGCGGCCTCCTTCTGCTGCTCGCTGGCCTCCTCCTGCGAATCGCGCGCCTTGTCGAAGGCGCCCTCCGAGCGCTCCTGCGCCTGCTCCACCTGGCCGCTCGCCGACGCCTGCTCGCCTGATTGCTCCGGAGTACTCGTGCGGCTCCGTTCCTCACAGCCCGTTCCCAGCACCAGCGCCGCCGCCCCTGCCATCAACCACCCCGCGCGGAATTTCATGGATGTCTCCTGTCGTGAAAGTGACAGCAAAAAGATGGAGAGACCTCCCGTGGAACCAACCCGCATCCACGACGGGCGCCCGCTGCCTCGCCCGGCCACCGACAGGCGGCCTCCTCACGAGGCCCTACCCTTGAAGGGACTTTGGAGATAAGGGGCGCACCCCCATGCGTGCCTGCGGACTCGACTTCGGAACCAGCAACACCGCCGCGGCGCTGCCCGACGGCACGGTGCTGCCCCTGCAGCCCCACACCCAGGAGCCGCGCCTGTTCCGCTCCGTCCTCTTCTTCCCGGACGACGAGCAGACCATCTACGCGGGCGCCGACGCCATCCAGCGCTACCTGGAGGACAACACCGGACGCTTCATCCAGTCCGTGAAGTCCTTCCTCCACTCCAACTCCTTCCGCGCCACCCAGGTGAAGGGGCGCACCTACACGATTGAAGAGCTGGTCGCCGTCCTCCTGCGCCGCGTGCGCGACGCCGCCGGCACGCAGATGGGCGGACCTCCGGACGCCGTCATCCTCGGCCGCCCCGCCGTCTTCACCCCGGACCCGGAGGCGGACGCCCTCGCCCAGCAGCGCCTGCTCCGCGCCGCCGAGCTCGCCGGCTTCCAGAAGGTCCAGTTCCTCATCGAGCCCATCGCCGCCGCGCTCGCCTACGAGGCCCAGCTCACCCGCGACGAGCTCGTCCTCGTGGCGGACTTCGGCGCCGGCACCACCGACCTCACCCTCATGCGCCTGGGGCCCTCGCGCCGGGGCAACCCCGACAGGCGCCCGGACGTGGTGGGCTCCACCGGCGTGCGCATCGGCGGTGACCGCTTCGACGCCGAAATCATGCGCCACAAGCTGCTGCCCCGCTTCGGTGCCGGCTCCTCGTACCGGCTGCGCGGCATCAGCGACAAGCGGATGCCCATCCCCCAGCACGTCATGGCCAAGCTGCTCACCTGGCACGAGATGTCCTTCATCCGCGAGAAGTCCACCCAGGAGCTGCTGGAGACCATGCTGGAGACCAGCGACAAGAAGGTGGAAATCCAGGCCCTCTATGACCTCGTCATGGACAACCTGGGCTACCGGCTCTTCCGCGCGATTGAAGCGGCCAAGGTGCGCCTGTCCCGTGACGAGCAGGCCACCGTGGACTTCGAGGAGGCCCGCATCCAGCTCCACGAGCCCATCACCCGCGCCGAGTTCGAGGCCTTCAGCAAGCCCCTGCTCGATGAGCTGGCGCAGTGCACGGACGGGCTGCTCGCCCGCCATTCCGAGGCGAAGGACATCGACGCGGTGTTCCTCACCGGCGGCTCCTCGCAGATTCCCGCGGTGCGTCAGCTCTACGTGCGCCGCTTCGGCGAGGACCGCGTGCGCACCGCGGATGCGTTCACCTCCGTGGCCGAGGGCCTCGGGCGCGCGGCGGCCCACCTGACGTCCTGAGGAGCGGCGAGCGTACGGCCCGCCTCACGCCCCCGAGCCGGGAGCTGCTCCCGGCTCACGCACGCGACGTCACGGGCCCACGTCCACCGTGCGGCTCAGCCACCCCACCCCGCCACGCCCGTCGCGCGCCACCACCCAGAAGGTGATGCGCTGGGGCGTGGCCGGCGTCTCGTACTTCGACGTCGGGTCTCCGGGCCTGTCGTCCACCGGCTCCAGCGAGCGGAACTCCTTCACCTCGCCGTCGCCGGTGGCGAACCAGCTGTAGAAGACCTGCTCCGTCGCCGGGCCGTCTTCCGTCTCGTACGCCTCGGCGCTGCCCTCTCCGAGCACCGGCTGGAACGTCACCTCGCGGCCCACGGGCAGCGGGCCCGCCAGCGACGCGCCCTCCCAGAGGATGTCCGCCACGGCCGGGTTCTGGTTGGGCACGGCCGCGGCCCGCAGCGTCACGCGGCGCACGCCGCGCTCGGTGCCCTCGGGGGTGCCGGTGCCGTCCGTGGCCTCGTAGCCCACGAAGAGGGGGATGCCCGCCTCCAGCGCAGCGAGCAGCTCCGGGTCATTCGGGTCCGGTGTCTCACCCCCGGGGTTCTGCGCCTGGAGGGCCTCGGCCAGCACCGCCTGCACGTTGGGGTCCAGGAGCGACAGCACGCCGTCCGGCAGCGCGACGCCATTCTCCCCGGGGCAGCGGCCGTCGTAGGGGTTGCCGCTGAAGCGGCACAGCGCATAGCTGACGGTGACGGGCCGGCCATCGGACGCCACGGCCAGCGCGTTGAACGTCACCGGGCTCGGGGGCGTGGTGCCATTGGGGTCCAGCAGCAACTCGGCGGGCTCGGCTTGAATCGCGAGCACGCGCACGCGGCGGATTTCGCTCTGCAGCTCGAAGTCGGGGCCACAGGCGGCCAGCAGCGCGGCCAGGAGGACGAGGACGTGCGGGCGCATGCTCAGAAGCTCCCCTTGGCGCCGAGAATCGGGAGGATGGGCAGCCCCTCGAAGAACGCGCTCTCGGAGTAGTTGTAGTTGTAGGCGATGCCTTCCACCGCCGGGTTGTTGTAGGCGTTCGTCAGGTCCAGGTAGACGTCCAGGGTCCACTTCTCGAAGACGAAGTTCTTGTCCACGCGGATGTCCAGCTGGTTGAAGGACGGCAGCCGACTCGAGTTCACCGCCGCGTAGAGGGGGATGAAGACGTCCGTCCCGTCGTCGCGCACCGAGCCGATGACGGGCGTGGTGGGGTTGCCCGAGGCGAAGCGCAGCCGCGCGCCCACCTCCCAGCCCGCCGGCAGCTTGTAGGACGCAATCGCCGTCAGCACGTGCGTCTGGTCATTGTCGAAGAGGCGCCACGCCGAGTCCGGCGTGTCGCGGCGCTCGCTGCGGCTGAGCGTGTAGGAAATCCACCCGAAGAGCCGGTCCGTCAGCGAGCGGCGCACCAGCACCTCCAGGCCGTAGATGCGGCCCACTCCGCCGTTCCGCAGCCGCTCCGGCACCTGCTCGCCGTCACGCTCCACGGTGGCGTTCGAGCGGACGATGAGGTCATCCAGGTCGTTGTAGAAGACCTCGCCGCTGATGAACCACTCCGGCCGGGGCTGCCACTCCGCACCCAGGCCGTACTGGAGCGAGCGCTTCGCCTGCAGGTCCGGATTGCCGAAGGACACGCTCGGCTCGTCCTGGATGGGAGGGCCGTGGTAGACGCCCGCGCCGCCCTTGAGCGACACCTTCTCCGTGAGCGCGTACCGCACGGCGAGGCGCGGGTTGAGCGTGCGGCTCGGGCTCTCCTGGTCCGTGAAGACGTAGCTCTCGCTGCGCAGGCCCGGCACCACCAGCAGGTCCTTGATGGGGCGCCAGCGCACCTCCGTCCACAGCGAGGGGAAGTACTGGAGGAAGTCCGAGTCCGTGACGAGCAGCTCGTCCGTGACGGTGGGGGTGGGCGGCTCGCCCTCGCGGGGCGGAGACTGGATGCGCGCGGTGACGTGCGCGAAGTTGCTCACCACGTCGATGCCGCCCGCCCACGTGAAGGCGTCGCTGAAGGCGTACTCGGCGGTGGAGCGCAGATTCACGTCCGTGGAGGCGATGCGCAGGCCGCGCTCGCCGATGGCGAACTCGAGGAGCGTGTTGCCCACCAGCGCCTGCGTGTCCAGCGTGAGGGCGTCCCCGCGGTACTGGTGGCGCAGCCGGAGCTGGTTGAAGCCCGTGGTGACGTCCAGGTTGCCGTTGACGGTGGGGTCATTGTCCGCCGGCCGGTCGAACACCAGGCCCAGCCTGTCGCGCGAGGTGAGCCCCTGCAGCGAGAAGGTGTGCCGCGGCAGGGGCTTCCACACCAGCTTGGCCTGCGCGTCGTAGTAGCGCGGCGCCACCTGGAGGCTGGGCCCGTTGTCGCCCTCCGGCACCAGCCCCAGCACCACGTCGATGTACGAGCGCCGGCCGCCCACCACGAAGCTCAGCGTGTCGGTTATCGGCCCTTCAATCACCGCGTTGGACTCGATGAGGCTGACGCCCACGGTGGCGTGGAAGCGGTCCGTGCGCGGCTCGCGGCTGCGCACGTTGATGACGCCGCCGGTGAGGTCGCCGTAGTACGCGGAGAAGTTGCCGGGCAGGTAGTCCACCGCCGCCAGCAGCTCCGAGTTGTAGACGGAGGTGAGCCCGCCGAAGTGGTACAGCAGCGGAATCCGCTGGCCGTCCAGGAAGACGCCGGACTCCTGCGGGCTGGAGCCACGGATGATGAGCTGGCCGCCGTTGAAGGCGGGGCGCGCCACGCCGGGCAGGTTCTGCACCACCTTCAGCGTGTCGCCCTGCGTGCCGGGGATGCGCTGCACCTCGGCCACCTGGATGGAGGTCTGCGTCACCTCCTTGCGCTCGCGGTCGCTGCGCACCACCGTCTCGTACTGGCTGAAGATGCGCTTGCGCACGTAGTACGTGGCGCGCGTCTCCTGGCCCTCGGAAATCTTCTCGGTGGTGCGGAAGCGGTCATACCCGCCCAGCACCACCAGCACCTCGTGCGTGCCCACGGGGACGCCCCGGAAGGAGAAGCGCCCCTCCCCGTCCGCGACGGTGGACAGGTCCAGCTCCGGCAGCACCACCTCCGCGCCGTTGAGCGGCTTGCGCGTGCCGCGCTCCAGCGCCTGCCCGCTGAAGTTCACCGGGCCCTCGGGCTCCACGGCGCCGCCGTCGGTGTCCACGGGAGGCGGGGCCGGGCGGAAGACGAACTGGTACGCGTACTGGATGCGCACCGGGGCGGGGACGTTGTCCACCTCGGCGGGCTCGAACTGGAACTGCTTCACCGCCTCCACCGCCGCCTCGTCGAAGCCGTGGCCGGCGGGCTGCGTCACCTCGACATTCGTGACGGCGCCCGTCTCCGAGATGTCGATGAACATCACCACCGTGCCCTCCAGCTGCTGGGCGGCGGCGTCCGGCGGATAGGCCGCCTCCACCTGGCGCAGGAGGGCGGGCGGCTTCGTCAGCACGCCCGTGGGAGCGCCGGCATCGGAGGTGCCGGCGTCTTCCGGAGCCTGCGGTGACTGGGCCCGGGCTCCGGCGGCGAGGAGGCAGAGGACGAGGGAGAGTGTTTTCATGGGGGGCGGGGAAGTGCCGAGCCCCTCATATACGTCCCTGCGATTTGGGTGTTACTTCGGCGCGAGCACGATTTCGATTCGCCGGTTGAGCGAACGATTCTCCGGAGAATCATTCGCGGCGATGGGCTGGTACTGGCCGTAGCCCGCCGCGGACAGCGTCATGGGGTCCACGCCTGCGTTCTGGAGGCTGTGCACCACGGCCATGGCGCGCGCCAGGCTCAGCTCCCAGTTGGAGGCGAACTGGGCGCCACTGGTGGGCACGTCGTCCGTGTGGCCCTCCACGCGGATGATTTTGCCCTGCACCGTCTTGAGCGCGTCGGCGATCTTCGCCAGCGCCTCCTCGCCCTCCTTGCCCACACGCGCCGAGCCGGAGGCGAAGAGAATCTTGTCCTTGAGCTGGACCGTCATCTTCCCCTTCAGCTCGGACAGCTGAATCTTCCCTTCGGAAATCTCCTGCTTGAGGCTCTGGGCGAGGTTCTCGTACTCGGAGCTCTTCTTCTCCAGCTCCGCCTTCGCCTGGGCCAGCTGCTTGGTGTTGCGCGCCAGCTCGTCATTGAGGGCCTTGAGCTGCGCGTTCTGCTCCTCCAGGCCCCGGCGCTCGGCGGCGCCCGCGGACAGGCGCGACTCGGCGGTGGTGAGCCGGGCGGTGAGCGCGTCCCGCTCCGCCTCCAGCGCCTTCACCTTCGCCTCGGCGGCCTCGCGCGCGCCCTTCTCGTCATTGAGGCCCTTCGCGAGCTGCTCCGCCTCCAGCGTCTTCGCTTCGAACTTCCCCTTCGAGACGCACCCCGTGGAGAGCGCGACGAGCGCAGCCAGAACCAACCATGTCCGCATATGTACGTGTCCTCCCGACAGCCGTGAATGAGCCGCCAGCCTACCCCCAGCAGGGGCCCGGGTCAGGAAGAACCTCTACATTAATTTGAACACCAACGTTCCCCGGGACGGAGGGCGTGCGGGGCAGCGTCAGCGGGGGAAGATTGGGTGGGCGTCGAGCCACACGGAGAAGAGGGCATCGGCGAAGCCCTTGCCGGGGATGAAGGCGCCTCCGCTGGCGCCCCCGGCGACCTCCAGACCGACACCGGGCATGTAGGTGATGACCAGGTCCTCGCCCTTCTGGACGTCCTTGAGCGAGGACAGCATCACCTGGAGGTGGTCGGCCATGGGCCCCTGTCGCAGGTCCGGGTTCTTCTGGAGACCATTGCGCAGGCTGCCCACGAGCTGGTCCTTGCTGATGTTGCGCAGGAAGCGGAAGTGGAGCCGCTTGACGGAGTTGGAGGCGATGGCCTCGGACGCGCTGCGCGGCCGGTCCTCCAGGTAGAGGCTCCAGACGTACAGCTTGAAGAACAGTCGCTTCTGCAACTGCATATGCGCGAGGGCGATGGTGCGCCCCTGCAACGTCAACGAGTCCGGCATGTTGACGCCGCCCACCTGCTTCTGTCCCGCATGTGACGTGCCCACGGCGAGCAGCACGCCGAGCACCCACCACCGCGCATGTGCACGCCACGCCTGAGTCTTCATGCGTCCGACCCCTGAACCCCACGCGATCCGGTACCACGAACGGTGGACACGGACGCTCCGGACCGCCACCGCCTGAAAGGGCGGGGCTGTGCGGCAGTGGACGGCGGCGACAGGTGGTGAAGCACGGCACACCTCGGGTGCCAGGACGTGGAACGCACCTGTCACTGGTAACACGAGAGAGCGACATCGGGGGCAACTCCGCGCAACGTCTCCTGGCCTCGTGCCCCCGTGGGCTGGAGCGGTGTTGAAAACATCCAGCAGCCTGGTGCAGAAGGCCCGCGCGGGGGCCGCCGCTCATCCGGGAGAAGGAATGCTTCGCAAGCTGCTGGTACTCACGCTGGCCGTGGCCCTGGGCTGCGCCACGCAGGAGGAGTCCGCGCCCACCGCGCCGGCCTCCGTGAAGACGGAGCCCTCGCGCTCCGACGTCGCGCCGCTGAAGGAGCAGGTGTCCCAACTGACCACCCGACTGCACCGGGAGGCCTCGCGGCGCGAAGGAGACGTGACGCCGCTGCTGGCCGAGCGCGCCCGGGCCCTGGCCGCGCTGATGGACGTGGACGCGGGCGCCGCCCTCGCGCTGGCCCTGCCGGAGGCGGCGCGCGAGCGGCTGCTCCGGAAGCAGCCGGGCGCCGCCGAGCACCTGGAGGCGCGCGGCGCGTTCGAGGGTGAATTGGAGGTGCTCGTCGCGGACAGCCCCGGGAGGACGGTGGCGCGCACGGACCACTTCCTCCGCGTGGACGGTGAGCGGCTCCAGGTGCGCTTCGCCGACGCGGCGCCGGAAGGGCTGCACAGCGGGCTGCGGCTGCGCGTGCGCGGCCTGAAGCTGGGCGCGCGGCTGGCGGCCGGGGAGGCAGAGGGGGTGCCGGTGCGCTCGGCGCTCTCCGCCACGTCGGAGTGCAGTCCCACGGGGGACCAGCGCACCCTCGTCATCCTGGCCACCTTCCCGGGGCAGCCGCAGGCGCTCACCGTGGAGCAGGTGCGCGAGGAGTTCTTCTCCACCACCCAGCGCTCGCTGACGCGCTTCTGGAGCGAGGCGTCCCAGGGCCGCACCAGCGCCAGTGGCGACGTGGTGGGCTGGTACACGCTGGACCGCGGGTACTCGTGCGACGAGTCGGACGCCATGCGCATCGCCGCCATCGCCGCCGCCGACGGGGACGTGGACTTCCGCGAGTATGACCGGGTCTTCATCGTCCACCCGGAGGCGGACGGCACGAGCTGCTACTACGGCGGCCTGGGCACCCTGTCCTGCGTCACGCAGAACACGCAGGACGGCCCCATCACCGCCTCCGCGTCGTGGCTGCGCGCCGAGTACATGGGCAACCATGACCAGGGCGTGGAGCTCGTGACGCACGAGGCCGGCCACAACCTCACCCTGCACCACGCCAGCTCGCGGGACTTCGGCGCGGAGCCCCTGGGCCCCGTGGGCGAGACGGGGGCGCTGACCGAGTACGGAGACCTGTTCTCCACCATGGGCAGCTGGAACCTGGGCCACTACTCCGCGCCCCACAAGGTGCGGCTCGGGTGGCTGGAGCCGGGCGCGGTGGCCACGGTGGACGGCACGGACGGCACCTTCACCCTTTCTCCCATCTCCGCGCCGCTGGGCAGCGGGCTCCAGGCGGTGAAGGTGCGCCGCGGCTTCCATGGCGACGGCTGGCTGTGGCTGGAGGCCCGCCGCGCGGTGGGCGACTACGACGGCACGCTGCCCTCGCAGGTGTTCGGCGGCGCGCTCGTCCACTACGAGGAGCCGAGCACCGGCACGCACACGCACCTGCTGGACTTCACGCCGGAGACGTTCTCCTGGCAGGACCCGGCCTTCCTCCCCGGCGGCACGTGGACGGACCCGTACACCAACGTGCGGCTGACGGTGGACGGCGCCACGCCCGCGGGCGTCACCGTGAGCGTCCACTACGAGCCGGTGCCGTGCGTGCGCACGCCGCCCACGCTGACGTTCGACACCTGGCACACGTACGCCGTGCCGGGTGGGCAGGTGGAGAGTGGCTTCACCCTCACCAACAACGACTCGGTGGGCTGCCCCACCTCCACGTTCGCCTTCCAGTCCGCGCTGCCCACGGGCTGGCCGACGCTGGAGCTCCCCGCCAGCGTCACCCTGGCGCCCGGGAAGCAGCGCTTCCTCTACTTCTCAAAGCAGGTGCCGGAGACGACGCCGTACGCCACGTACACGGTGGACTTCACCGTCACGCGCGACGGAGAGAGCGTCACCGGCACGGACACGCTGGACGTGATTGCGCCGTGCCAGACGCAGCCCATCCAGCTGTACTTCGACCGGCAGTCACAGACCGTCACCGCGGGGGACACCGCCGCGTTCGGGGTGACGGTCATCAACCGCGACTCGCGCGCCTGCGGCTGGGTCTACTTCGAGCCCGCGTCCACGCTGCCCCAGGGCTGGTTCACGGAGTACGACGCGTTCGGCTTCGACATCGAGGCCGGCGGCTCGTTCGAGTTCACCATGTACAAGGCGGTGCCCCCGGACGCGCAGGGCACCTACGACGTGGACGTGCAGGTGCTGCGTGACGGCTACACGGTGGAGGCCACCGACACGGCCACCGTGACGGTGAACCCGTGCGTGCGCACCGCGCCGACCTTCACCGCGCTGCCCTCGACGCTGGACTTCGAGCCCGGCGCCACCGCGAGCTACACGCTGGCCATCACCAACCACGACGCGGAGCTGTGCGGCTCCTCCACCTTCGACTTCGACCTCGTCAACACCGACCCCTGGGCGTCGGACCTCTCCTCCCGGTCTGTCACCGTGGCGCCTGGAGCCACGGCCACCGCCACGCTGACGGTCACCGCGCCCGTGAATGCGGGCATGGGCACCCGCTACTTCGAGCTGGGCCTGCTGCGCGCGGGAGCGTTCGTCGGCGGCGCGGAGCTGGAGGCGCGCGTGGTGTGCCGGAGCCATGCGCCCACTGTGAGCTTCAGCCCCGCCGCTGGCACGGTGGAGGCGGGCAAGCCGCACACCGTCACCCTGACGGTGGTGAACACCGACAACAGGGCGTGCACCGCGGGCAGCTTCACGGTGGGCGCCACGGTGCCCTCGGGGTGGACGCACAGCTTCTCGCAGACGGCGCTGACGCTGGCGCCCGGCGCGAGCGGCTCGGTGGGCCTCACCGTCACTCCGCCGGAGACGGCGATGGCCGCGAGATACCCGCTCAGCGCGCTCGCCTCGCATCCGGGAGCCGCGTCCACCAGCGGCACCTTCACGGTGGACGTCACCCGCCCGCC
The DNA here is from genome assembly GCF_010894435.1 of Pyxidicoccus trucidator. Classification (NCBI taxonomy): domain Bacteria; kingdom Pseudomonadati; phylum Myxococcota; class Myxococcia; order Myxococcales; family Myxococcaceae; genus Pyxidicoccus; species Pyxidicoccus trucidator. Next base: position 1,367,338 of record NZ_JAAIXZ010000001.1, read on the forward strand.
GCTGAAGGCCGTGCTGTCCGTGCCGGCCACCAGCTACAAGCGGAACAGCGTGGTGCCGCTCACCACCCTGGTGACGCGCGGGACACTCGCGGCCCAGGCCAGCGTGCGCTTCAGTGTCAGCCGGCCGGATGGGCTCACCGAGACGCGCACGGTGTCCACCGATACCACCGGCAAGGCGGCGTGGAGCTACACGGCGCGCGTGCGTGGCACCTACAGCGTCACCGCTACAGCCACGTCAGGCACGGAGACGGCCGCCAGCAACACGGTGAGATTCTCGGTGCAGTGAGGCCCTGACACCGCACGCAGGGGGTCACCCGCATCCGGGTGAGCCTCTCGACATGGTGCGGGCTTGATTCAGGAAGCGCGGTGGGCGCGCTCACGGAATGAAGGCCGGGCCTGGTTGCTTCGGGCCCGGCCTTCTCTGTAGTGCTATTCCCGTCGTAGCTCGAAGGTGGCGGTGACGTAGCCTGCGTCGGTCTGGACGTAGGCCAGGGCTGCCCCGTTCTTCGTGACGAAGAAGTCGAAGTGCGCAGTGCCTCCGAGGTTGTCGAGGAGCGTCGCGGTGCCGCTACAGTCGGGCGCGACGGTGTAGGTGCCAGTGTAGACGATGCGCGTCACCACACCATTGGTATTGATGGTCGCCGCACCGGTAAGGGTCCCGTCCCCTTTGAAGAAATCATGGCCGGCCTGTGCGAAGGGGACCTGGTCGGACCCGCTCACGATGTACCCATCATTCGCATAGATGTAGTTGCCCTTCAGCATGCTCGGCTTGCATGCGGAATTCATCGAAGTCTCCGCTGCGGGAACCTCGCCAGATGCCTCGTGCGCAATGCCCAGGAGACCGGCCGTGAGGACACTTCCCATGACGTACCATTGGAATCGCTTCATGATCCCCGCCTTCGTTTGGGCTTTCACAGCCCGATGCACTGCGGGACGAAGGGTGGCACAGCCTGGGTCTTCTCAAATCGAACTCAGGTAGCTCTCGCTGTGCAGTAATGGATTGGCAGTACGACCGCGAGCGGAGGAAGTCCTGTCATGGCGCGCCGCAAAGGCACACAGCACCTCTGGAATTACCGCACAGTGTGGGGACGGAGTTCCGGGATGCGCGTGGGCTTGCGGTGCTGCTGGTGGTCGTAGAAGCACTCGGGTCCAAGCACGGTGATGAGGCGCTCCTCCGCGGCGTCACCTTCCGGCGTCATCGCCTGCGTGGGCAACTCGTAGGGCTGGAGACAGGGAAGCCGTGCGGGTGCACACGGCGGAGCACCACGTCTGGCGCGAGCCGCCAGGTGAAGAGGTGTGGTTGCTGGTGGAATGGCCGCGCGGCGAGGCCGTCCCGACGAAGTACCACCTTTCGTCCCTACTCCAGGTGCGGCGGCAGCTCCAACTCCTGCGACTTCGCCGCATCGGCCACTGCCCTCTATGCCTGCGCCCGGTCAACGCTCGCGCGCCTCCTCGCGGGTCGTCATGCATGTGACCGAGTAGTATTAGTCCCTCATCGAGACGGCGCGCCTGCGCGGGGAAGCTGGGAGACGAACGAGGCTCACCAGAACAGGCGCGTGCCCAGTCCCAGCGTCCGGAAATAGTTGTTGGGGCGGTCTTCGAAGTCGTCGTGGTAGCGCGCGTCGGCGACCAGGGCCAGCCCGTCCACTAGGTTCAGTTCCACCTCCACCCCCACGGAGTAGCCAAGCCGGCTGTTCTCGGCCCTGTACCAGGCAAGTCCTCCCACGATGGCGGGGCGGACAGGGCCCAGGGCCAGCCCGGCGCGCACCACTCCCCCGAGCTGGAAGAGGGCCTCATTCTGGAGACTGCCGACCTCTTCCCGCCCGATCTGGATTCGGGAGCCCGCATGGGCGTACAGGGCCACCTCCGGGCCGAGAGCGAGATAGGGGCCGAGCCGGGCGAGCAGATGGAGCCGGGCGCCTGGCCCTCCATGGACGAGGGCTTCGTCGTCTGTGCCCCATGCGTAGCCCGCCTGCAGGCCCAGCTCCATGCGCGCGTCTGTTCCCGACCTGGGCTGCGGTGGAGCCTCAGCGGAGGCAGGAGGGCTCGCAGTCCCTTCCTGCGCCAATGCGTGTCCAGCGGTCAGCCACAGCAATATGGAAAGTGCTCTCACGCGCCCCATCATGACATGGAGAAAGCCCGTGGCACCTGATTCGCACCACGGGCACGGCCCCCACTCCTTGGAGTGGCCAGTCCGTCACGACGGGGCAGGCGAGCGCGCTCACTTCGTGGGAGGGGTGAGTTCTGGGACACGCGTGGGCTTGCGGTGCTGCTGGTGGTCGTAGAAGCACTCGGGTCCGAGCACGGTGATGAGGCGCTCCTCCGCGGCGTCACCTTCCGGCGTCATCGCCTGCGTGGGCAGCGCATAGGGCTGGACCAGGACGAGCCCATCCCCGAGTTCCTGGCGGGTGTCCGGAGGCAGGGACAGGAGACGCTCTCCGAACATGCGCACGAAGGGTGGGCCGAAGAAGTTGCGCCAGTACAGCCCGGCAAGTCCTTCGCTGGGGTCTCGCACGGTGAAAGCCTGCTCGCTGCCGACGCCATCAGGACTGGGGATGACCCGCTCACTCTTGCGGCTCTTGTCCTCGTCCGAGCAGGCATAGGCCAGCGGAGAGTCCAACAACCGCATGACCTCCATGACCTGACGAAGGTGAGCGTTGCGCCAGTTTGCATTCTCGGCTTCGGCCAGGGGGGCTGCCCAGATGAGCTTCCCAACGAAAGGGTACTCGTCCCGCGTGGACGGGAAGAGCATCAAGTAGTCCTCCTCGGGTCGCGCGCTGATGGTGATCTTTGGGTACTCGTCGTAGCAGGCCAGGACATCACGATAATCGGAGCGCCCAGGAACCAGCCTTGCCTCGTCGCCGAAGCGGCCGTAGCTGACCGGTTGGAACCAGCGATACTGATTGAACACGAGGTCCAGCAGCTCGCGTACGACTCCCGCAGCAGGTCGCCCCGGCGGCAGGCGGACGTAGGTAGAGATGTGTTTCACCGGCATTCCCAAGCTCAAGGGTACCACCGGATCTGCGCCTGCCCTTGGTCAAAGAGGTCCTTGAACTGCTTGGTCAGGTTGGACGTGAGCTGTGTCTGGCCCCGGTCGTGCTGGGCAGAGCGGAACCACACTTCAACATGTCCCCCATATCGCTCAACGTACTGGAGCATGAACTTGAGGTTGCCGGTGAGGGCCATCTCCGCGCGGCCCTTCACCTCGACGAAACGGTAGGGCCTGCCCCACACCAGCTCCTCGGGATTGCCCACCACCGAGTCCGGGATGAAGCCCTGCTCCGCTCCCTTCCCCGGAGGCGGCATCATCATCGCGGTGTTCTTCTCGTAGCCTCGTGCCTTGAGCACCGACTCCTCGAACTCGCCGCCCCTGCTCATGTTCTCCAGCACCGTGCGGTACATCCGCTCCCACGTGGCGTCCGGCGCGAACTCGAAGCGCGGGTACTTGCCCGGGTGGCGGAACTGGTAGTCCACCCACGCCTGCGCCAGGTGCTCGGCACTGCCCGGCACCAACCGCAGGCCCTCCGTCGTGGCGCGAGAGCCCAGCAGCGGCACCCTGGCCCCGGCCTTCACCGCCTCCGCCACTTCCGCCAGCGGGCCGCGCAGCCGCTCCGTCACCTCGTGCAGCCACTTCATTTCCTCTTTCGGCACCTTCTTCCCCTGCCCCGCCAGCCGCAGCAGTCTCTGCACTCGCTCCACTTCGCCCGGGGCCAGATGCTGCGCCACGCGCTGAAGCACCTGTGCCTCCTGCAAGCCTCGCCCGGTGAGCAGCGCCGTCCTCGAAGCGCCCTCGGCCAGCGCGCTGCCCACCACGAAGGGAATCAGCAGCATCACCGCGCACAGCAGCCGGTCCTCGGGACTCAATTCCCGGCCCAGCATGCTGACGCCCACCACCGCCCCCATCAGGTCCGCTGACTCGCCCACCAGCGGCACCAGCCCCACCGCCGCCTCCAGCAGCACCTCCTCGACGGGCACCCTCGCCACGGCCTCGGGCACCCAGTCCAGGTGCGGCGGCGCCGCGTTGCCCAGCGCCAGCGCCGTAACCAGCGCGCTGCGCTTCGCCAGCAGGTACACCGCCACTTCCTGCGGACTCTTGCGCAGGTAGTCCGGGTCCTGCGTGTGCGCGTACGCCCAGCCCAGCACCGCCGAGGTGAGGGCGTCCTGCGCCCCCTCGTACACGGGGCTCTCCGTCACCAGCCACTCCCGGCCGGCCTTGCGGAAGTGGCGCGCGGCCAGCAGCCGGCTCCTCTCCCTCGCCCACCTCCAGTGCTCCTCCAGCTTGACTTCCACGGCCGCGTCGCGCGCCCTCGCCTCACGGCCCTGCTGCACGCGCGCCACCTTGAAGCGCAGGTACACCTCCTCCGGCTCCTCGCGCGCAAGCTGCTCCTCACCCCGCCCGTGCAGCCACCCCAGCACCTCCAGCAGCGCCGCTTCTCCCTCGCGCCGCTCGGCCTCGGGCACTTTCGGCCGGCGCAGTGCCGCCTGCTTCTCGCGCACGAAGGCCATGAAGCGGCCCAGCTCCGCGCCGCCCAGCGTGCCGCCGCCGCTGCCGTCCTCCAGGGACGCGGGCCGGGGAAACGGTGGTGGCGAGGCGGGGCGGTAGCGCAGCGGGGTGCTCTCCAGCCACGGCTCCAACCGCTGTCCGCCCCAGCCCTGGCATCCCGACAGCACCACCAGCGCAACCATCCCCAGCGCCCCGATACCTCGGGCTCTCGCGGCACACCGGGCTCGCCATTCCACGATAGCGCACCTCCTGGAATTCCGAGGAATACCAGAAGATACCGCCACCTGACAGCAAGCCCGCCAGGAACCCCGTTCAACCCGCGCTACGACGTCGCGACCGTCACGCGCTCGAGCAGCGCTACGGCGTCGCGACCGTCATGCGCTCGAGCAGTGCGCCGGCCCAGGTGAGCCCGCTGCCGACCACGCTCAACACAACCGTGTCGCCCACCGACGGGTCATCCCAGTGCTCGCTCAGAACGCTCGGCGCCCCAGCCGCTCCGGTGTTCCCTCGCCTGTCCACGTTGTACAGGTGGCGTGCATCGGAGACCTCGCAGCGCCGCTGCACCGACTCCAGCATCCGGAGGTTCGCCTGGTGCCCGATGAAGGTGACGTCCCCAGGCCCCTTCGCCGGCTCTCGCGTCAGGTAGCGCCCACGCAGCTCCTGGAACGTCTCGCCCGCTCGGCGGATGGCGAACTTCTGCACCTCGCCGCCCTGCTGGGTGAAGTGCCCCACCCGAGGCACCCGCACCTTGTCCGCGCCCGCCGGGTCTCCCGCGAGCAGCGTCTCCGTCACCTGCCAGCGGCCCAACATCCGAGGGGACAGAATCGCCGCCGACGCGCCGTCACCCCACAGCACCGCGCTGGAGCGGTCCGAGTAGTCCACCACGCGCGTGGAGTTGTCCATGTTCACCACCAGCACGTAGTCCGGGAGCCGCTCCGGCCGCATGCCCGTGAGGAAGTGGAGCTGCATGCAGAACGAGGAACATGCGCTCTGCAGGTCCACCGCGGGCGCGTCGATGCCCAGCAGCTGCGCCACGCGGTTGGACTCGGCCGGAATGCACTCGTCCGGGCTGCACCCGCCCGCCACCACCAGGCCGATGTCCGACGGCTTCAGCCCCGCACGCTCCAGCGCCATCAGCGCCGCCCGCCGCCCCGTCTCCGCGTTGCTGAAGAGGGCCGCCTCCTGCGCCGCGCGCACGTCGCGGTTGCGCGTCTCGCGCAGGTAGTCCAGCGGCAGCACCGTGTGCCGCGTGCGGATGCCCACCCGCTCCAGAATCCACGCGTCGTTCGTGTCGAGGCCCAGCTCCTCGAAGAAGGCATTTGTCAGGAGGTTGGGCGGATGGAAATGACCGAGCGCGTGCAGGAACATGTGAACCCTCTAACCACGTACCCTCGCAATTCTTTGTCAGCGTCATGTCACGGCTCCGCCTCGACGGAGGGCCGTCGACCATCCGAGCAGGCTCCGAGGCGCCAGTACCGCGCCGCGGCGGAGCGGCAGCATCAACGCGACACGTCATGAGCAGAGCGGCCCGTGTACGCCTACGCTGCACGCGCACCCGAGGGCGAGCGTGGGCCGCCCGGGAAAGGCAGACAGCGGATGACCTCCATGGAACGAAGCGCGGCACTCGGCCTCTTCTTCCCGCAGTGGCAGGGCGCCGGAGAGGTCCCCGCGCTGGAGACCGGAGCCCGGCGGCTGCGCGCGCGACTCGACGGCGTGGGCCCGTGGGCCGAGGTGGAAGTCCCCGCCGTCCACCCGCTGCGCCGCGAGGCCGGAGTGTGGGGACACGGAGAGCTGCTCGCGCAGTTCTGCGCCGCCCGTCGCGTGCTGGAGGCACACCAGCCCGCCCGCGTCCTCACGCTGGGGGGCGACTGTGGCGTGGAAGTGGCGCCGGTCAGCTACCTCAATGCCCGGCTCGGCGGCGACCTGGCCGTGGTCTGGTTCGACGCCCACGCCGACCTCAACACGCCCGACAGATCACCCAGCGCGCTGTTCCACGGCATGCCGCTGCGCGTGCTGCTGGGCCAGGGCGCGCCCGCCTTCGTCGAGGGCGCCCGCCCGCACCTGGAGCCCCGGCAGGTGTTCCTCGCCGGAGTGCGCGAGCTGGACCCGCCCGAGGCCGACTTCATCCGCGCGCACGCGCTGCGCCGCTTCACTCCCGCCGACCTCGTGTCACGTCCGGAGGCCCTCGCGAAGGCCCTGCGCGAAGCGGGCTTCCGCCATGCCTATGTCCACATGGATTTGGACGTCACCGACCCGGAAGAGCTGCCGGACGTGGCCTGTCCCACGCCGCATGGACTGGCACTCGGCACGCTCGTCGCACAGCTCCGCGCCATCCGTCAGGCGCTCCACCTCGTGGGGGCGAGCATCGTCGAGTACGCCCCCACGGCCACGGCGGCCTCGCGCGAGGCCGTGCTCTCCGGGCTCATCGACGAGGTGCGCTCGCTGCTGACCGGAAGCCCCTGAGCAGCGGAGCGCACAGCGGAGCGAGAAGGCTCACTTCCACGTGGGGTCGGTCACGGTCAGCTTCATCCCGCCCTCCCCTGCCACCGAAATGCCCGCCGCGCGCAGCTCCTTGCTCAGCCCCACCGACGCGGGGCCGGCCAGGGAGAACCCGAACATGCGGGCCCCCTCCGCCAGAAGGGACATCTTTCCCTCGAGGGGAATCGTCACCGTGACGGGAGAGTCCTTCTCCTGAACGGTCATCGTCGTCGACACACTGAAGATGCCCACGGCGCCTCGCGCATCCTGGACGATTTCGGAGAGCCGGACGCGGGTACCGGTGAACCGCGCGGCCGGGTCGTCGGGCTGGAGGACCTCCTTCGTGAGGACCTTGGCGAAGCGGTCCAGACTGTCCCCCACCCGGAGGGGCTTGTCGGGGAGGGCCGCCTCCAGCGCATCCACCTTGCCGAGTTCGGGAAGGTTCTCTTTGATGGCGGCCAGCTCCTCCGGGGAGACCGGCTTGCCGTCCTCGGTCGTCACCACCATGCGGCCCTTCTCCAGTCCGGCGACGTACGTCTTCCCATTCACCGGGCTGACCGTGCGCTCCTTCTTGCCCTCCTCCACCGCATCCTCGTACATGTCCCCGTAGACCACCTTCACCCGCTCGAGGAGGCCCTTGCGCGCGGCGAGCACCGTCATCGAATAGTTGCTGGACGACGTGTTCGACAGCTCCAGCGGCTCGGAGTCCATGTCCGGCCCACTGAGCACGAAGTCCAGCCGCATCTCCAGGCCCAGCGCTACCGTCTCGACGTCACCGACCGCGGGCGCCTTCTTCTTGAGCTGGAAGGTCTGGCCCTTCAGCCCGTCCCCGGCCTGGGCGCTGACGATGGACGGCGCGAGCGCCAGTCCCACGATGACGATGGACGATACGAGGCGGTGCATGTCGAGTTCTCCCTCTCGCGGCCATCCTTCCATGCTCCCCACGTCGCGTCAGCACGGATGCAGGAGGAGCCGCCTGGAGGCCGCGCGCGGTACGCTGACGGGAGCAGGGCGAGTGGGGCGTCCCCCACCGGGCCCATGACAGGGAGACCCAGCCCATGACGGCGCAGCTCAGTGACAACGTCCGGTATCTCGACCGCGACTTCGCGCTCTCCGGAGTGAAGGGCTCGGGGCTCTTCGAGCCGACGCGGCACGGGCTCGAGCCCCAGATGCAGTCGACAGCCTGCCGCCGTGGCTTCGTCTGCATCTATGCAGTCTCGGACGGCGGGCTGTTCCTGGAGGAGCTGCGCCTCGGCCTGTCCCCACCGGAGGAGCAGGAGGTCCAGGCGGGCCGGGGCAAGCCCCTGTTCGGCCAGGCGCCCCGGTACGTGGACACGTGGGATGAGCACGTCGTGTACGAGCGCCTCCACGCGCCCGTGGCGTTCTCCGGGGGCCTGCTGGTGGCCTCGGACTTCGTCCGGGAGCTGTATGTCCACATGGGCTTCCACCCGGCCTGGAAGTACCGCGAAGTCCATGAACTCCTCTTCGAGAAGGGCCGGCTGGTGGAGGCACGCGACTGCTCCCAGACCATGCACAGGGTCCGCGAGCGCCTGCGCGAGCAGCCGCTCGGACCGGGCGGGTCGGCCAGCCGGAGTGAAATCGAGCAGTGGGTCTCGAAGACCTTTCGTCTGGACCAAGACTGAAGCTCGCCGCTGGGGGCGCCCACGCAGGTCGCCCGGGCGGAGCGTTGTAGACTCCGGGGCATGACTGCCTCCGCCGAGTCCCGGGTCCACTTCCGCACCTGCAATCTCTGCGAGGCCATGTGCGGCCTGCGCATCGAGCTGGAAGGCAACCGCATCACCTCCATCCGCGGTGACGAGGAGGACACGTTCAGCCGGGGCCACATCTGCCCCAAGGCGCTGGCGCTCAAGGACCTGTACGAGGACCCGGACCGGCTGCGCCACCCCATGCGGCGCACCGCCAGCGGCTGGGAGCAGGTCTCCTGGGAGGACGCGCTGGAAGAGACGGCGCGCCGCCTCCACGCCACGCAGAAGGAGCACGGCCGCGACGCGGTGGCCGTGTACCTGGGCAACCCCAACGTCCACAACACGGGCAACATCATGTTCGGGCCCGAGCTGCTGCGGACGCTGCGCTCGCGCAACCGCTACTCCGCCACGTCGGTGGACCAGCTCCCGCACCAGCTCGTCGCGTACCTCATGTTCGGCCACCAGCTCCTTGTGCCCATCCCCGACATCGACCGCACGCGATACATGCTGGTGATGGGCGCCAACCCGCTCGCCTCCAATGGCAGCCTGATGACGGCGCCGGACGTGCGCGCCCGCCTGCGCGCGATTCAACAGCGCGGCGGCCGCGTCGTCGTCGTCGACCCGCGCCGCACGGAGACGGCTGGCATCGCCGACTCGCACGTCTTCATCCGCCCCGGCACGGACGCGCTCGCGCTGCTCGCCCTGCTGCACGTGGCCCTGGTGGAGACAACGCCGCGCCCCGGCCCCCTCGCCGCGCATGTGGACGGACTGGACACCGTGCGCGAGCTTGCCCGCGAGTTCACCCCCGAGCGCGTGGCCCCGCACACCGGCGTGCCGACGGACGTGCTGCGCGGAATCGCCCGCGACTTCCTCGCCGCCGACGGCGCCGTCTGCTACGGCCGCATGGGCCTGTCCACGCAGCCGTTCGGCTCGCTGTGCCAATGGCTCATCAACGTCCTCAACACCGTGACGGGCAACCTGGACCGCGAGGGCGGCGCCATGTTCACCCTGCCCGCCTTCGACATCATCGGCGGTCCGAAGGCGCTGGGCCTGGGGCGCGGCAGCATCGGCCGGTGGAAGAGCCGCGTGCGCGGGCTGCCCGAGTTCGGCGGCGAGCTGCCCTCGGCCGCGCTCGCGGAGGAGATCCTCACCCCGGGCGAGGGCCGCGTCCGCGCGCTGCTCACCCTGGCCGGCAACCCCGTGCTGTCCACGCCCAATGGCTCGCAGCTGGACAAGGCGCTGGGCGGGCTGGACTTCATGGTGAGCATCGACCCGTACCTCAACGAGACGACGCGCCACGCCCACCTCATCCTCCCACCCGTGTCCCCGCTGGAGCGGAGCCACTACGACATCGCCTTCCACGCGCTCGCGGTCCGCAACACGGCGAAGTACTCGCCGGCCCTCTTCGAGCCCGGGCCCGACGCGCGCCATGACTGGCAGATTCTCCTGTCGCTCCAGCACCGGCTGGAGACGCTGCGCAAGGGGCGGCCCTCCCTGCGCTCCACGCTGAAGTACCAGGCCGTGTCGAGGCTGGGACCCGAGCGGTTGCTGGACCTCGGCCTGCGGCTGGGGCCCCATGGCGCCCGCTTCCACCCGCTGAAGCAGGGCCTCACCCTGGCGAAGCTGCGCGCGGCGCCGCACGGCGTGGACCTGGGCCCGCTCAAGCCCTGCCTTCCCCACCGCCTCCAGACGAAGGACCGCCGCGTCCACCTGGCCCCGGAGCAACTGGTGGCGGACGTGCAGCGGCTGCGCGAGCGCTTCCCCGAGAGCGCCACCCCGGAGGTGCGCGACGGCGAATTGCTCCTCATCGGCCGCCGCCACCTGCGCGACAACAACTCCTGGCTGCACAACGTGTCCGGCCTCGTGAAGGGCAAGCCGCGCTGCACGCTGATGATGCACCCGGAGGACGCGGCGCGACGCGGCCTCGCGGATGGCGCGGAAGTCACCGTCACCTCGCGCGTGGGAGCGGTGACGGTGGCCGTCGCGGTGACGGACGACGTCATGCCCGGCGTGGTGAGCCTGCCGCATGGCTACGGACACGGCCGCCAGGGCACGCGCCTCAAGGTCGCCGCCGAGCACGCGGGCGTCAGCGTCAACGACCTCACGGATGACCGGGCACTGGACGCGCTCAGCGGCAACGCCGCCTTCAGTGCGACGCCGGTACAGGTGAGGCTGGCCGCGCGGGAGTCCGCCACACCAGCGGCGTGAGCACGCCCGCCACGACGAAGAGCAATTGCACCACGTGCCCCAGCATCGCCACCGACATGGCGCGCGCGGCCGTGGTGTCCAGCACGCCCGCCGCCATCGCGAAGGCGCCGTCACTCACGCCCACCTGCCCCGGCACCAGTGAGCCCACCGCCAGCGCGCACAGGTAGAGGCCCTGGGAGAAGAGGGCCTGCACCAGGGACGTGTCGATGCCCACCGCGTGCGTCAGCACCGCGTACTGCCCCACCTGGAACACCCGGCTGCCCAGGAAGGCCAGCGAGGGGCGCCACGGCAGCAGCGCTCCGCACCGCGCGGACGCCTGGAACTGCTCCGCGTGCGAGGCCCAGCGGTGGAAGCGCCGCGCCAGCCACGCCACCGGCCGCTTCGCACGCATGCACGCGCGCAGGCCCGCCGACAGCAACACCAGCACCACGCCATGCACCAGCATGGCCACCGTGAAGAGGGAGAAGCCTGTCAGCAGGTACGACGCCAGGGCGCAGGGGAAGGAGATGAGGCCCCCCGCCGCCAGCGAGGCCGACTGCGAGGTGGCCGCCGCCGCCGTGGCCGCGGCGCCGCCCGCGTAGGGCGCGAGCAGCGCCGCCTTGGTGGCCTCCGCCGCCGCGCGGCCCGCGGGAGCCATGCTGGACACCGCCGTGCCGATGAGCTGCGAGCGCACCAGCATGGAGAGCGGGATGCGCCCGGCGCTGGCGCCATACGCGGAGCGCGTGGCCAGGGCGTCCATGCACTGGCGGCCCAGCTCCAGCAGCACCACCCACGGCAGGTACGCGGCGGCGTCCGACAGCACCCCCCGCAGCTCACCTGGCCCCGCCTTGCGCACCAGCAGCGCCAACATTCCCAACCCGGCCAGCGCGAAGACGGGGCGCAGCACCCCCGCCGCCCTCCGACGCCAGGCCCCGGGCAGTGCGGGCACAGACATCGCGGCACCCACCGGCTGGCCCAGGGTCATCTCCCCGTGTGTGTTGCTCACCCGCGCCCCTCCTCGCCGCCCCGCCCACGCCCAGGCCTCGAATGAAACTGGGCAGCGTGATCGCCGCTGGCGAGGGCGGACTGTCGGAAGCCGTCAGCCCCTGTCCCTTCACGTCAGCGGGTGGACACCCGGCCGTGTCCCACACCGCCCCAGGAGGTGGGTTGCGGCGGGTGACATCGACTGCCTGCACGCTCGGCACCCGGATGGAACGCCGCTAGGGTGCGGCACGCATTTCCCCCGGACACGGAGTCACGCATGAAAGCAGTGCGATTCTCGACCTTCGGTCATCCCTTGAAGGTAGCGGAGGTGGTGGAGGAGTCGGACGCGGCGCTGCAGCCCGGCGAGGCCCGGGTCGAGGTGCTGGCCACGCCCATCAACCCCTCCGATTTGCTCACCCTCACGGGCCAGTACGGCCAGCTCCCCAAGCTGCCCGCGGTGCCCGGCAACGAGGGCGTGGGCCGGGTGGTGGAGGTGAAGGACTCCACCGCCGTGCGCGTGGGAGACAAGGTGTTCCTCCCCATCGGCGCGGGCACCTGGCGCACGCACCTCACCGCCCCCGCCGAGACGCTGCTGCCGCTGCCCCCCGGCATCGACTTGCAGCAGGCGTCGATGATGTTCATCAACCCGCCCACCGCGGACGTCCTGCTGCGGCAGTTCGTCACCCTCCAGCCCGGCGACTGGGTGCTGCAGAACGCCGCCAACTCGGCGGTGGGGCGCTACGTCATCTCCCTGGCGAAGCTGGCCGGGTACAAGACGGTGAACGTGGTGCGCCGCGAGGAGCTGGCGGCGGAGCTGACGGCGCTGGGCGCGGACGTCGTGCTGGTGGACGCGGAGAACCTTCCCGAGCGCGTGCGCGAGGTGACGGGCGGCGCGAAGGTGAAGCTGGCCCTCGACGCGGTGGGCGGCGACTCCACGATGCGCCTCGGAGACTCCCTCGCCACCGGTGGCACGGTGGTGAACTACGGCGTCATGAGCGGCAAGGGGCCCAAGCTGTCCGCGGCGGCCTCCATCTTCAAGGACATCACCCTGCGCGGCTTCTGGCTGGTGCTGTGGATGAAGCGCACCCCGCGCGAGGACCAGCGCGCCCTCTTCGCCCGGCTCGCGCAGCTCATCGCGAACGGCACCCTGCGCACGCCGGTGGAGGGCACCTTCGCGCTGGAGGACATCAAGGACGCCCTGGCCCGCGCCATGGAAGGTGGCCGCAGCGGCAAGGTGCTCCTCACCCCCAATGGAAAGGTCTGACGCGATGAAGCGCGTCGAAGGCAAGGTGGCGTTGATTACGGGCGGCGCGGGCGGGCTGGGCAGCGCGGCGGCGCGCATGCTGGCGCGCGAGGGCGCCAGGGTGGTGGTGACGGACCGCAAGGAACGCGAGCAGGACGGGCAGGCGGTGGCCGCGTCCCTGGGCGACGGCGTGGGCCTGTTCCTCCCCCTGGACGTCACGAAGGAGGACGACTGGGCGAAGGCGATGGAGCGCACGCTGGCGCACTTCGGCCGGCTCGACGTGCTGGTCAACAACGCCGGCATGGGCATCCCCAAGGACATCGAGTCGCTCTCCCTGGAGGAGTGGCGCCTCGTCCACGCCGTCAACCTGGACGGCGTCTTCCTGGGCTGCAAGCACGCCATCCGCGCCATGCGTCAGTGCGGCGCGAAGGGCTCCATCATCAACGTGTCCTCGGTGGCGGGACTGATGGGTGTGCCCACGCTCATCGCGTACGGCTCCGCCAAGGGCGCGGTGCGCATGTTCACCAAGTCGGTGGCCATGCACTGCGCGCACAAGGGCTACGGCATCCGCTGCAACTCCATCCACCCCACGTTCATCGAGACGGACATGGTGGACGCGCTGGCGAAGAGCAGCGGCGACCCGGCGAAGGCCCGCGCCAACATGGCGCGCACCATCCCCCTGGGCCGCCTGGGCGAGCCGGATGACTTCGCGTACGCCATCGTCTACCTCGCGTCGGACGAGTCGAAGCTGATGACGGGCTCGGAGTTCGTCCTCGACGGAGGCGCCACCGCGCAGTGACGCACGGTGGAGTGGCGGCGCCTCAGGCCCAGGGCGCCGCCATCAGCTCCCCGAAGCGCAGGCCCAGCTCCATGCGCCCCGTCATGGCCCTGCCCCATGCGGTGGCCTCGGCCGTCCACGACTCCACCGTGAGGCCGTGCGCCGCGAACACCGCCAGGACGTCGGCGCCACCGCCGCTCAGTTGCTTGAGGAGCAGCACGTAGTCCATCAGCGTGGGCAGCCGCGCGTCGGGCAGGATGACCTCGTCGTCAATGGGCCGGCCCGGTAGCTGGGGACGCAGGGTGAAGGCCGCCAGCGCCGCGATGTGCATTGCGGGAAGGTGGAGCGCGGGCTCCTGGCGCCGGGCGTCGTCCGCCTGGCGCTCCAAGTCCCGGCGGCGGGACTCCTCCACCACGCGCCGCAGCTCCGCCTGGCGCTCCAAGTCCCGGCGGCGGGACTCCTCCACCACGCGTCGCAGCTCCGCTTCCCGCTCCCGTGCGTCATCCTCCGCCTTCCGGTCGAGGTACTCGCGCATCAACCGCACTTCGACGTGGAGGTCCTCCAGCAAGTCACGGTGGTAGCTCGACTCGCCCTCCGGCACCGGCGCGGCGCGGACGCGGCGCTCGAAGTCGGGGAACCACGGCAGGAAGCGCTCCACCTCTGGGATGAGCGCGTCGTGTCCCTCGCGCAGCGTGTTGGCCAGCGCCGCCGCCGCGTAGAACGCGGCGTGGGACGTGGAGCGCGGCCAGGCATCCACCCGGGCCTCCGCCGCCGCCCACACGCACGCGAGGCGCCGGGGCAGCTCCTCCACGGGCGCCTCACGGACCAGCAGGTCCACCAGCTCGGGCAGCCGCGTGGGCGCGTCCGCGCGCCACCAGGCCTCGAAGCGGGCGACGGGGTCCGGCTCCTCCGCGAGCTGCCGCTCCCACAGCTCCTGCCGCCATGGCGCAAAGGCGGACAGCACGTCCGCGCGCTCTTCCGGGTGCAGCCGGAAGCGCAGCCACGCGGCGTCGATGAGCTCCTCGCGACCGGAGATACCGCTCCAGTACCTCACCGCCTTCGCGAGCGGGGCCAGCAGTCGCGCCCTCCCGGGAGGCTCCCACACGGCCAGCAGCAGCCGCGCCACCCGGCCGCCGGAGCGCACCTCCCACCGGTCCATCCGGCCGGGCAGGGACACCAGCGCGTCCAGCAGCGGCACCGCGCCCTCCTCCTCGCGCGCCCAACCGTGGAGCAGGGGTGTCTCCTCGGGGCCGGCCAGCGAGAGGAAGCGCGTGAAGTGCCCGTCCTGGAACAGGCGCGCGCGTCCCGCGGGCGTCTCTCGCGCGAGTGCCTCCGCGGCGGCGGCCACGAAGGCGCGCACCGCCGCCAGGCCCTCCGCGTCAGGGGCGGCGGCGGCCCAGTCCAGGAAGCGCAGCGCGTCCTCCCCGGGCAGGGTGCTCAGAGTACGCCGGGCCCAGGTGGCCCAGAGGTCCTGGTCCGCCGCCGACAGCGTGGCGAAGGGCTGGCCCTGGACCCACGAGTGCAGCTCGCCCGCGAGCCCACCCTCCACCCGCGAGGACACGGAGAGCAGCGTGGACAGCGCCCCGGGCGGCGGCGGCGTGGGCAGCCGCCTCAGCACGTCACGGGCAAAGGCCGCGTCTCCGTCGACATGCAGTCGCTCCAGGAGTCGTGCCGAGCCCAGGGCGGCCAGCGTGCGGCGGGCCTCCGTCACCTGCTCCGCGTCGGACGCGTCCAGCGCGGCGAGGAGGCCCGCCTCATCCTTCAAGCAGAGCGCGCACTCGAAGCGCACGTCGGCGTCCGGGTGGCGCAGCCCCTCGCGCAGCGTGAAGAGCAGGTCCAGCTCCGGCTCGCTCCCCGTGACGCGCGCCAGCGCCACGGCCGCGCGGGCCCGGTGCTCCGGATGTTCCGCGAGGACGGTGCGGGCGTGCCGCTGGAGTTGCTCGCGCTGCTCCTTCCGGATGCGCATGCGGGGAAAGACGCGCCAGCGGGTGAGGGCCAGCGTCGCCTCCAGGCCGAAGCGGCCTTCGTCGAGCAGGCAGACGGTGGCGGAGGACAGCATGGCGTGCGAGGGGTGCCCCTGGTTCACCTCCGCGAGCGCCGCGAGCCACCGGACCTCCTCCACGGTGCTCCGCTGGTGGAGCGCCTCCAGGGACTCGGTGGGTGACGCGGGGGACTCGCCCGTCTCGAAGGACGCTGCTCCCGGGAGCCAGCGGGCCCACCGGTCCTCCACCTCCTCGGCGAAGCCCTGGAGGAGGAGGTACGGCTCGCAGCGCCTCACGTCCACCAGGAGGCGGCGCACCTGGGTCCACTGCGCGGCGTACTGGCGCTCCAGCGTGTCCGCCAGGGCTGGCTCCAGCAGGGCCACCCGCTCCGCCAGCGCGAAGCGGTCCACGCCGGCCTGGAGCAGCATGCGCGCGGCGCCATACCACTCGGCCGGCACGAAGCCGCAGCCGCACTCGGGACACCGGCCGTCCGGCGACTTGAAGCGCGTACAGGCCGGGCAGCGGACCTTCGCGCCCCGGCGGGCACCGTTCTCCAGCAGGAGGACCATGTCCCGGGCTACTCCTTCATCACCTGCGCGGCCTTGAGCTGGCCCACCAGCTCCTCCGCGCCGGGAGTCTTCTTCTCCGCCAGCGCGCGCAGCCGCATGGCCACCTGTGGCGTGAGGGACTCCATCAGCGCGCTCCGCAGGGCATCTCGCCCGAAGCCCGGAGCCTCAAGCGCCGGCCCGAGCAGCTCCACGGCCCGCCGGTCCTTCAGCCGCAGCAGCGCCGCCGTGGCCTGCGCACGGGCACCCGGACACTTGCTCGCGAGCTTGAAGGCGGTGTCCGCCGCCTCGCGTCCCTTCACGAAGCCCAGCAGCTTCACGCTCCCACCGCCAGAGGTGTCCCGGCAGAACACCGTCTGGAGGATGGCGGCCTTGGCCTCCGGCTGGCCCTGTCGAGCCGCCGCCTCCAGCGTCTCGTCCTGGACGAAGGAGCCGTCCACCTTGAAGGTCACCTTCACCGGGACGTCGAAGCCCGCGTTGACGAGCTTCGCCGCCAGCAGGTTGCGCTCGTTCTCGGGGTAGCGCGCCAGGTCCTTCGCCGCCCTCGCCCCCGCAGCCTTCCGGGCGCCCATGGCCAGCCACTGCTCGGTGGCCACCGGCACCAGCAGATTCGGCAGGTACCGGCCGCGCTCGGCCACCGCCTCGTACAGCGCCACCGCGCACCCCGGAGCCACCTCCAGCGACTCCCCCGGCCCCGCTCGCACCGGTACCCGCAGCTCGTCATTGGAGCGCGACCACCCCGAGGCCGTCGCCGTGCCCGAGGCCAGCCGGTCCACCCACACCGCGTCCACGTCCGAGGGCTCCTGACAGGTCTTCGCGTCCCGCAGCTCCGCGGCCCGCTCGGACAGGGAGCGCGCATCGTCATTCAGGGTCTGCGCGTACGTCCCGGGCTTCGCCTGCATCATCGCGCAGCGCACGAAGGTGTCCGCCCACAGCAGCAGCCACGGCTCCTTCTCCTGCCGCAACCGCTCCACGGCGCCCGGCAACCCGTCGGGCGTCGAGGTCGCCGCCAGCAGCGCCATGGCCCGGTCGAACGGCTCCGCCGAGGTCTCCGCCCGCTGGCGCAGCTCCGGTGTCTCCACCAGCAGCTTGAGGGCCAGCTTCGCCACCTTCTCCGGCAGCGCGGACTGTCCCGGGTGAGAGCCCATGCGGTGCATGGCGAACATCATGCAAGCCCGAGGGCCCGCCGCCAGCGCCAGCGCCCTCTCCTCGCCGCTCACCCGCGCCAGCTTCACCAGCACGTCGTACGCGGCGGCGCCCCCCTTTCGCAGCGAAGCCTCCGCCGCCTCCTCCTTCCCCGGCTTGTCCAGCGCGTAGGCCGCCTGCCACAGCGCGGAGTCATCAGCGGCCTGCGCCGCCCCCGTGAGCACGAGGAAGGCGAGGAGAAGGGCGAGGCGGGGCATGGGACCTCCTGCGGGGACACGGAAGCGGCGTCATCCTACACGCAGGAAAGCCTGAGCCCGCGAGGGAGACTCAGCGGGTGACGGTGGGAAGCGCCCGGCCCTCCAGCCACGCGTCGAGCATCCCGTCCTCCAGCAGCCGCCCGACGACGTGGTAGCGCGAGAGCATGGCCGGCGAGGTGAGCGCGTCCTCGCAGAGGGCCTCCGCCGTCCCGAGATAGGAGGAGTGGCACATCCACACGCGGGAGCCGTCATTCCAGAGGAAGCCCACGTGGTAGTCGAGCCCGACGACGTACAGGCCCTCGCCCTCACGCGTCACGCGGTGGACGACCTCGCTCACCGGACGGTTCCGGAAGCGCCAGGTCCGCCGGGGCGGCGCGAGCGTCTTCACGATGTGCTCGGCGGGCTGCTGCGCCATCCGCACCCGCTCCACGCGGAAGCCGGCGTCCTCGAGCACGGTGGACACAAGATAGCCACAGGCGATGCCTCCTGAGCGCGGCGTCCGCGTGGTTCCGTAGAACTCCCACGGCGTGCCGTGCCACGCGGGCAGCACCTGTCCGGTGAGGGCCTGGAGCACGACGGTACGTGCCTCACTGCGGACGGCGGCGCGGTCCACGCCCCGTACGCGCCACCGCGTGGCGAGCTCCTCGCGCCGGGCCGTGAGCTCCGCGAGGACCTCTGGATAGGGCCGCTCCCGCGCGAGAGGACCTTCCTCCACCGGGAGTGAGGTGAGGGCCACGAGCAGCAGGACGGAGAGCATGTGGAAGTGGACGCCCGAACGCTTCCAGCCGTTCCCTCCGCGCAGTCGAAACCCACCCGCTGGCGCGAACACGATTCCAGTGATTTACAGATATTTCTTCATTTCATCCCGTAGCACGGCGGCGATGAACCTCGGGAGAGCACCATGCTTTCGACGACGTCCGGCAGCGGCCTTTCGCTTCAACGAGTACTCGCCGTGGTCCTCTGTACGTGGGCCTTCCTCGGCTGCGAGCCCGAGCCCTCCGAGCCTGACGTGGGCGGCGCGGACCTGGGCTCGGTCCAGGCGGGCATCAGCTCCGCGTCCGGGACGCTGGGAGGCAAGCGGGTCTGGGCGCACTTCAACAACCCGCCCGCGTTCGCCGGCCGGGACTACACCATCACCGACGAGCTGAAGCGGCTCATCAACAACGTGCCGGCGGGCGGCACCATCCGGGGCGCCATCCACTCGCTGAGCATCGACGGAGTCGCGGATGCGCTGCTCGCGGCGCAGAACACCCGGGGCGTCACGGTGTACCTGGTGCTGGACGGAAAGAATGCGCCGTCCACGGACCCGGCGGTGAACACCATCCGGCAGATTGCCAACCACAAGTTCTGCACCAACTCGAGCGGTGGTGGCGGCTGCATCGGCACGGGCTCCGCCGGCAACATGCACACGAAGCTGTTCACGTTCAGCGCCACCACGGACCCGAGCGGAGTGCTCCATCCGTACGTCTCGTGGTTCGGCTCGGCGAACCTGACGTACGCGAGCGGCACGGATGCGTTCAACAACACGATTACGGTCTACGACGCGGAGACGCTGTACACCGGCCTGAACGCCAACTTCACGGACATGTACAACCGGCGTCACTACGCCAGCAACGACTACTACGACTCGGCCAGCGGACGGGGCTACTACCTGACAAATCCGGCGGACGGGTATGCCTCTCCCGAGGCGATTGGGCAGACGGACACCATCGTCACGCGGCTCAACGACATCACCCCCGACGCGAACTGCCGGGTCCGCATCGGCATGTCCTTCGTCACCACCGGGCGCCCCGAGCTGCTGGCGCAGATCAAGCGCATGAAGGCCGGGGGCTGCGCGGTGTGGATGGTTGTCAGCGGCAACGCGACGGACGGCATCGATATGTCGCAGTCCGTCTACAACGACCTGCTCACCGCGGGCGTCTCCATCCGCCGTCGCGACAAGGTGCACGACAAGTTCTTCGCCGTGTACGGCAAGTTCGGCACCAGCTACGCGTACCGGGTGTACACGGGCTCGCAGAACTGGTCGCAGGATGCGCTGAACGAGAACGAGGAGATCTTCGTGAAGCTGGCGCCGGAGACGGGCTCGGTGCGCCCCATCTACGACGCGTTCTACACGCACTTCAACGACGCATATAACGGCGGTGTAACTTGCTCCCGGACCAACTACCCCTGCCGTTGATTCGGTAGCAGGATCCGCGCAATGCCCTCCTCCCTCCGCTCCGTGAGCGTCGCCGTGCTGTTCCTGCTGTCGGGAGCGTGTACGCGCATGGAGCGCCCCCTGGAGGAGGGCTGGCCCGAGAAGCTCGACTTCTCGCGGCTTCCTCGCCACGCGCAGCAGGAGTCGCAGTCGCAGGAGAACCTGTCCCGGCTGGAGAGACTGGGCGATGAGCGCACGTACTCGCGCACCTACCCGCAGCAGGGCCCGTTCCATGGCAGCATGCCGGTCGTCACCCTCATCTACGGGCCTGAGCGCGACGAGTTCTACGTGCAGGGGGACTGCATAATGGGACACATCCCCACTGTGCGCCCCCTCGGACGCTGGCGGCCCGTGGCCCTCGATGGGATGCGCGGCCCCCCGCCGCCTGCTTGCGCGCGCACTGCTTGCCTGTCGGGCGGCCTCTGTGGCCCAGCCGGTGGCGCTGAAACCGAGGTGTCGGGGGGCCTCTGCCCTTCAGTGCAGCCGCTCCCCTTGGGGCGGGCCGCGTGCAGATGCCAGGGGCAAGGGGAGGGTGGGCAGCCCCAGGTGCCTCAACACCT
Source organism: Pyxidicoccus trucidator (assembly GCF_010894435.1). Lineage (NCBI taxonomy): Bacteria > Pseudomonadati > Myxococcota > Myxococcia > Myxococcales > Myxococcaceae > Pyxidicoccus > Pyxidicoccus trucidator. The sequence continues at coordinate 1,387,926 of NZ_JAAIXZ010000001.1, forward strand.
CCTTGACGCTGGGGCCTTTCAGCACCGCCAGTACCCTCCGGCGCCCGCCGCAGCCAGGACAGGTGAAGACGTCGAAGTCGAAACTGCGCTTCAGCAGCGTCGCCCAGTCCAACCGCGCAGCGCGCTGCTTCCTCCGCACCTCCGCAGCGCCTGCTGGGGCCTGCGTCTTCGTCGGAACCACGAACTCGTCCGAGTACCTGCGCGCGGATTCGAGCGGCTACCGGCGGTGGTGGCCCCGTCAAGTGCACACGCATCGACATCGCGGGCCTGAAGCGCGACAGGGGCCAGTTCTGGGCGGAAGCCGTTGCGTGCTTTCGCATGGGTGAGGAGTGGTGGCTCGAAGAGAAGCAAGCCCAGTTCGCGGAGCGACACGCCCAGGAGCGCAGCGAGTCGGACGGCGGCCCGGACGACACGATTCTCCAGTGGGTGTTTAGCTTGCCGACCGAGAAGCGCAACGAGGTGACGACCGAGCTGGTGGCCCGCAACGCGCTACTCCTCACGACGCCGGGGCAGATTCCGCGGCGTCCGCCTCGACATTGGCCGCGCCTTGCGACGCCTGGGCTTCCAACGCACCCAGCGGCGGATTGCCGGCATCCAGACGTGGGTCTACCTGCCGCCGGAGAACATCCGCACCGCTGCAACGCGATGGGCGCCGCCTGTTTCCTTAGAGCTCCTAACAAAAGTAAGGGTTGGAGCCTCCTCCCGAGGGGAAGTTCCCCTCAAACCTGACTTTTGTTAGGAGCTCTTACCGTGCGCTTCATGAGCCTCCCTCATGCACCCCACAGCCCATGCCTTAACTTCTTGTAGTCTGAGGACCAGAACTGCTGTCCGGGGTGACCTCCACCGAGGGAAGGAAACTCACGCTCAGCGGGACCAAGTCGAGAAGTCGTAGAAATTATGAATTACACACTAGTCATGGACTTCCGCTTAGTTCCGTAGTTCAACTTGCGGCTCTACCTGCTTTCACAGGAGCCGAAATGACGTTGTCGGAACGAATTCATGGCTGGACGTATTTGCTGGGTGTGATTGCGCTCTTGGGCTCGGCGACTTCTGCTCATGCGGCTGGCCCATTACTCATCACTTCAGCGGAAGCTGACCCGTCGACGAACACGCTTTACCTCTACGGCGAGAACTTCGGGTACGTGAAGCCGTCGGTGGAGTTCGCAGGCCTCGGCATCCGCGCCGACAGGATCCCGAGCTACGGAGACTCGGCGATCACAATCATCGTTCCCTTTGAACTCCTGTGGACGTCCGGGACGTACTTGGTCAGCGTCTCAACGGGGCCAGCTCCGGAACAGAATTCTTCTATTGCGGTCACGGTGGGAACCCAAGGCCCGAAGGGAGACAAGGGAGATACTGGCTCGACGGGTTCCAAGGGAGACACCGGCGCGCAGGGCGCTCAGGGACCCACGGGTGATACCGGATTGACGGGAGCGCAGGGGCTCACGGGTGAGTCAGGGCCCCAGGGGCTCAGAGGGGAAACTGGTCCGCAGGGGCCTCAGGGTGTGAAGGGAGACACCGGCGCGCAGGGCGGTAAGGGCGACACCGGCTTGACGGGGGCCAAGGGCGACAAGGGCGACAAGGGCGACACCGGCTTGACGGGGGCCAAGGGCGATACCGGATTGACGGGCGCAACTGGCGCAACTGGCGCAACTGGCGCAACTGGCGCAACTGGTCCTAAATCAATCGTTCAGTGTGAAGGGGTTGTCGGGCCGTCTACGCCTGCCGGAACGTGGGCTTACGCATCTTGTCAGGCAGGATGGTGGGCAATGGGGGGGGCATGCCGTCAGAGTGGAGGATCTACGGGCCTAGTGCAATCAGTCCTCCATACGAACAATTATGGTTGCTATCTCGCTGGCTCGGCGGCCAGCGGTTCGGTGGTTGCGCAGGCGAGGTGCTGCTATATCCAATGAGGTGGCGCGCAGGTCTGTGCTGAGAGGGCAAGTCGGAGCGTTGGTGTAGGGCTGTCCTTGAATCAGGGAAAGCCCCTAGTCCTCAGACAGCATGATTCCGGGGCGCCTCTCCGAGGAGGCGCCTCAACTGTTGCCGCGCACGTATGTTGATGGTTCCACGGCGTTCCACGGACCGGGGCTTTGATGGGCACCACAGGGAGGCCCGCGAAACTACCCCCTGTGTCAGGGAAGTTGTCGCCTCGGATGACCGGCAGAGCTGACCTCAAGAGATGCAAAGATGGCACGCGGCTAAATATTGCCTATTCGCCTTCGTGCGACTGGGCGACCGGGGCGAAGGAGATGCCGTCGACGACCAGGGCTCGGCGGTTTCCTTCCTCGGACAGCCGCAGCGTCCACGCGTCCGGGGACAAGGATGCGTCGGACTCCGCCTCCACCAGCACCCAGCTCGAATCGACCGTGGTGACAGGAAACTCCTGCCACACGGATACGACCTTCAGGCGCTCGCCCCTGCTCCTCGTGAGCGATGCGTCCTTCGCAGTCCAGGGTTCCCCTGGCTGACTGAAGCGCAGCGATAGCTCCACGAGTACCCGGCGTCTCGCGCTGTAGGTGCGTACCTGATTCGCCATGAGCGCACCGCTCCGTAGCCGAAATGCCACCGCAGGGATTTTCCGCGCCACAACACCATTGTCAGCGAGAACCGCGGAGACCCGAAGTGCCGTCAGACCAGTCAAGCCGCCTGGCGTGGCCTGGGCCCTGGTCAATTCCTCATGGCACTGGCGCACGGCCTCCCAGGCCTCTCGCACCTCTTGCTGGTAGGACTCCACCGGGCGTGGCTCGCGATACACCTCCACCAGTCGGTCCGCATGCGCCTCCCGTACCACCAGGACAAAGGTGGCTACAGGCGGGGCCGCACCATCCGCGAAGCGCACGGTCAGCCGCACCTGGTCGCCAGTCTTCAATTCATCGGAAGGAACCAGCCGGAGGACGGACTCTCCAAGCTCCAACCGCTGGAAGTCCGCTGACCGCTCCAACGCGACCTGGAGCCGTCCTACCGGCTCACCCGTGGGCCTCCCGTCGAAGGTGAGCACGGTGGAGATGCCGGGGCTGATGTGTATCTCTGGCTCCGCGTCGGCTGCTACGGCGCGAAGCTCGATGCGCCGAAGTCCTGCCTCGGGAGGAAAACGCTGCGGCTGCGCGGCTGCAGTGGCGCCCACTCCCAAAGCGAGGGCGAGCGCCAGCAGGAAAACAGGGTGGACGGGCACGTGACGGAATCTCCTGCGCGCCATGGCCATGGCCTTCGCGAGTAGTGCCACGCCACTGTCCCTGACTTGCAGAGACCTCGGCCCGGGTAGCCATCAGCGGCGTTTCATTTGAAGCGCTTCACCGTCATGAGCTTTCCTATCGGATGGACGAGCACGGTGCTGGGTTCGTCTCCAGGCCCCTCCACCGCCCAACCCAGTCTGCGGTCTTCATCCAGCAACACCATGCAGACGGGGAATCTTTGGCCATCCCTCGTTCGAGCCTCGGTGAACCAGCCATGGACACGGCCCTTGGCGAAGAACAACCGTCCGGACACCGTGGTCCCCCGCCGGGGCAGGGTCCCCAACTGACGATCGAGCGCAAAGACCGCGGGGCCCTCGCGCGCAGGGGCCGGTCCCTCCTCATACTCATAGGGCACGAGGCTTCCATCCGGCTCCGATTCGCCGACCTTGTCGAACTGAAGCTGCGCCATCGCCTCCAAGGCGTCCGGAGGACACTCCTCGGGCGGAGGCCGTGCCTGTTGCAGCGCCGCGGGGAGCCGCGGCACCTCCACCTGCTGGGGACTCGCGCAGGCCGCGCCCACGCAGGTAGCGGTGAGCGCCGCTCCAAGCGCGCCGCGCACGGCGTCCGGAGTCTTCGCTCGCTGCTTCGCGGGGGGACTGGAGGGCTTCGAGGTCTTCACGTCGGAGGTGTCCTTGGCCTGGGTCATGGGTGCAGCATCCGCTCCGGGCGGGTTCTCCACCAAGGGTGGCGACACGGCGTCGCGAGGCCCCAGTGTCCCTCCGGAGGGCGCCTCTATCCGCGCGGGCGCGTCTTCCAGCGGTGGTTCCGAATGGAAGGTGGCCCCCACCTCTTCGGATGAAGGCCCTGACACTGCCCCGCGACCGGCGGCCACCCAGGCCACGAGGCCGAGCAGCACCACCACACCGAGCGCCACACCCGCGCGGAACGCATGCTGTCTTGCCGTCGCCCAGGCGGCCCACCCACGAGGCGGCTCCGGCTCGCGACGATCCACGACAATCAGCGCCAGTCCGTGCTTTGCCGGGTCGGCCACGACCGACGGCGGCAGCAGCACGGCTCCGACAGCCCTCCGCCCACCCGTCGAGTGCCTCCTGGGCGGGGCCTCCAGCTCGGGCACCGGAGTCATCGGTGTCGCGGGCAAGACCGGGCGAACCGTGCGCCGCTCGGCGGGGTCGGCCGGCTCGGGTCCTTCCTCCCAGGCGAAGACGTGCTCCTCCCAGGCCTCCGCCGGACCGAGCGCCTGGGCCGCCTCCAGCGAATGGTGCAGCTCGCGCCCGGAGCCGTGGCGGGCCCAAGGTCTCTTCTCCAGCAGCCGCGCCACCACCTCGCTGAAGGCAGGCGGCACCCGGGGATTGATGACCGTCACGGGCGGCGGCACGTGCGCGAGAATGGCCAGCATCAACAGGTCCCCCGGAAGGTCCGGGGGAAACGGATAGTGCCCCGCCAGGGCGCGGAAGAGGCACACGCCCAGCGCGTACAGGTCGTCTGTGGGCTGGAACGTGTAGCGCGCGCCCTCCTCGCGGAAGTACAGGCGGTGGAAGTCCACGGCCTCGGGGCTGCGCAGGTGCACGGTGCCTGGCGGCACCACCGTCGAGGTGAGCGTGCTGGCCCCTTCCTGCCGCCCCACGCCGAAGTCGATGAGTATCGGCTGCGTATCGCTCGCGCGGATGAGGATGTGCTCGGGCTTGAGGTCGCGGTGGTGCACGCCCCTCGCGTGCAGCCAGTCCAGCGTCAGGGCCAGGGTGCTCGCGACCCGCGCCAGCTCGCGCAGCGACGGGTTGGTCTTCTCCGCCCACAGGTGCAGGGGCAGTCCCTGGACCCAGTCCATGACGAAGTACAGGTGATTGCCCGCCACACCCCGAATGCTGCCCCAGTCATGGAAGCGCACCACATGCGGGTGGTCCGTCCGAGCGAGCAGCGCCACCTCGCGCTCGGCGCGCGCGTCCGACGGCCGCAGCGCCAGCTTGAGCGCGTAGCTCTCGCCGGGGACGTCTCCCTCCACCCGGTACACCACGCCATAGCTGCCAGTCCCCAGCCGCTCGATGATGCGCCAGCGATTGACCTGGTCGCCGGGCAGCAGCTCCCATGGATATGCCCCGCTGTCTGCCGCCGGTCCGGACATGCCCTGCCTCGCCACGAGTTCCCGGCTCAACCTAGCAGGTCATCAACGTCCTTGCATACCTGATAGTGCGGGTCCACGGCTGGCGTGAGCGGTCCGGGCCCGGCCACGGGGCCCCAGACGGGACGGCCGGGCCCACATCCCCGGCCGCCCACCTCATGGCACACGTGCGCCCGAGCGACGCTCACGCCGCGGGCACGGGCCCGCTCCGCTGGCGCGCGGTGGCGCACGGGCCGCACACCTGGAGCTCACGGGCAATCTGGAGCCCCATACCGCCCGGGTCGTCCTTCCACCTCACGCGCCGGCCCTCGGCGTGGCGCTGGGTGCCTGGGCGGGCGGGGAACTCGGTGAGGCGGGTGGCCACGGTGACGCGGTGGCTGGAGACACGAGGACCGACGGACTTCTGGCACGACTGACAGCGATACATCGGAACAGCCAGGGAACGACAAGCCCGCGGGGTGGCTGAAGCCCCGAGGGACGGGTGACCGGCCGCGACAGTCGGCCGGAGTGGCTCCGCGCACCCTCCCCGACAGGGAAGGACACACGAAGCCGGGCGAGGCCCTCATGGCCTCGCGAGCGTACGAACCAGGAACAGAGAGACGAAGAGAAGCGAGCCGCTCACGCCGTGCTGCCACGAGGCGGCGCCGGGAGACATCAGCTCAAGCTGTGGAGGAGTTCACGCGAGAGGCGCTGCGGCGCCACGTCGAGAGGATGCGCGCAAGGTAACGACACCTCGCGCGCGGGTCAAGCCACCCCTCAGAGCTCGAAGTTCGTCACGACGTCCACCGTGCCAGTCGCACCCGTGGTCTCCAGTGCCAGGAGGTGCGCCTGCAGCGTGCCCTTGAAGCGGTACGTGGTGGCACCGCCACCGCCACCGTAGAGCTCGATATGGGTGAAGGTCAGCGTGCAGCTCCCGCGCAGGGACGCCCCCGTCTGGGGGTTCTCGTAGTACGCGAACCAGGCCTTCGCGCCATCCCGGACCGTCACACCGCAGTCCACCTCCGAGGTGGGACCGGTGAACGTGCCCACCTCGGGCCGCCCATTCGCCGACGGGCGCACGAGGACGAGGGGCCGCGCGCCCGCCTCCGTCTCCAGGGTGAGGGTGTAGTCGTCATCACTCGAGAAGTAGGCGAGCGACACGTCCCGGCACACGGGCGTCCCCGACACCGCACCCGTGACGGTGACGTCGCACCTGGCCTCGGGCTCCACGTCGTCCGGGCCCTCACCGCCGTCATCATCACCCCCGCAGCCAAGGAGCAGCGCCGCGCCAAGGAATGCCACACCCATGCTTCGTCTCATTCGCGCCTCCGACGCCAGGAACCTCGCGCCGGAAGGTACCCGAAGCGCGGCTCCTGGCTCCAGGCTCCTTCCCGGCGCGGGCGGGCGCTGCCTCCCACGCTCCCTCAGGAGCGGACGCGGATGACCAGCTTGCCGAAGGCCCCGCGGTCCAGGTGCTCCAGCGCGGCCGGCAGCTCCGCGAGCGGATAGGTGGCGTCGATGACCGGCTTCAGCGCCAGCGAGTCCACCGCGCGCACCAGGCGCTCCAGGCCGCGCCTGTGGCCCACGAAGATGCCCTGGATGAGGCCGTGCGTCTGGAACAGCGGCAGCACCGGGAAGCGGCCCTCGAAGCCCTCCAGCACGCCAATCAGGGAGATGCGCCCGCCGGGCGCCAGCGCCGCCGCCGAGCGGCCCAGGTTGTCGCCACCCACCAATTCCAGGATGTGGTCCGCGCCCTGCCCGCCGGTGAGCTCCAGCACCGTCTTCTCCCAGTCCGGCGTGTGGCGGCGGTGGATGCCGTGCGCCGCGCCCAGCGTCTTCGCGCGCGCGAGCTTGGCCTCGTCTCCCGAGACGACGATGACCCGCGCTCCCAGCGCCGACGCGAGCTGCACCCCGAACAGCGACACGCCGCCCGTGCCCTGCGTCACCACCGTCTGCCCTGGCCGCAGCGCGCCCAGCTCCACCAGCGACGTCCACGCCGTGAGGCCGGCGCAGGGCAGCGTGCTCGCCTGCGCGTCGTCCAGCGTCTCGGGCGAGGCGACCAGCCAGCCTTCAGGCATGGCCACGTACTCGGCCAGCACGCCGGGGGCGCTACCGCCCAGGCTCCGCACTCCACCATTCGCGCGGGGCACCGGCCCGTCCACCCAGTCCGTCTGGAAGTTGGCGATGACGCGCGCGCCTTCCCTGAAGCGCTGGACGCCCGCGCCGGTGGCGACGACCTCGCCCGCCATGTCGGAGGCGGGGGTGAAGGGGAGCGACACGCCCGTGTAGGCGGGCCCGTCCAGGAAGAGCTTCTCGCGGTAGTTGAGCGAGACGGCCGAGACGCGCACCAGCACCTCGCCCGGCCCCGGCTTCGGAATCGCCACGTCCGCCAGCTTCAGGTGCTCCCGGCCCGGACGCTCCAACTGCCACCGCTTCATCGTGCCGCCCATCGTCTGCTCCCGTGTCATGCGTGAAAGCCGCACGGGGGATATAGAGACGCGTCCCTTTCTCCAGTGGCGACACTTCGTTGACTCACTGGGGACACGGCGGCACCAATCGGAGTAGCGCCATGACGGACCGGCTCAGCGGAGTGCTCACCTTCGTCCAGGCCGTGGAGGCCGGGAGCTTCGCGCTCGCCGCCGAGCGCCTGGGCCTGTCGCGCTCGGCCGTCGGCAAGAGCATTGCCCGGCTGGAGGAGCGGCTGGACACACGCCTGTTCCACCGCACCACGCGCAGCCAGAGCCTCACCGATGACGGGCAGTCCTTCTATGAGCGCTGCGTGCGCGCGCTGGCGGAGCTGGAGGCCGCCGAGGCGGCGCTGGACTCGGGACGCCGCGCCCCCACCGGCCGCCTGCGGGTGACGGCGCCCGTGCTGTTCGGCCGGCACTGCGCGGCGCCGCTGCTCTGGGAGCTGGCCCGCAAGCACCCCGGGCTGGAGCTGGAGCTCTCCTTCAGCGACCGCGTGGTGGACCTCATCGAGGACGGCTATGACCTGGCCATCCGCGTCGCGCCGCTGGCCGACAATGCCGGCCTCGCGGCCCGCCGGCTGGGAGTGCAGGAGATGGTGGTCTGCGCGTCCCCCGGGTACCTCCGCAAGCATGGCCGGCCCCGGACGCTCGCGGACCTGGAGCGACACGAGGGCGTCGTCTACGGCCGCAACGGCGTCGGCAAGCCATGGCGCTTCCCGGATGCCCAGGGCGTGGACCGGCGCGTGTCCGTCCCGCACCGCCTGCGCTTCGATGACCTGGAGACCATCGCCGACGCCGCCACCCAGGGCTCCGGACTGGCGTGGCTGCCGTGCTGGCTCGTCGCGGAGCGCGTGCGTGGAGGGCAGCTCATCCCCGTGCTGAAAGAGGAGCCCAGCCACGGCAATGAAATCTTCGCCGTCTGGCCGCAGAACAAGCACCTGCCGTCCAAGGTGCGCGCCGCCATCGACGTGCTCGCGGCGCGCATCCCAGAGCGACTGTCCCCGAACCACCGATAGACACCCGTCTACCGTGTGTCCTCGCGCTGCCGTCGGCGGAACTCCTCCACCTTCGCCTTGTTGCCGCAGCCGGACATGGAGCACCAGCGCCGCTGGCCGGAGCGGGAGGTGTCCACGAAGAGCAGCGCACAGCCCTCCCCCTCGCAGTTGCGGATGCGCTCCGCGAGCGGACCGCCGAGCAGCTCCACGCCGTCCCTCGCCACCGCCGCCAGCAGGGAGCGCACGCCGCCCCCCATCCAGGTGAGCCCCTCCGCTCCGAGCTGGGGCGCCGGAGGAGGCTCCGCCGCCCACCGGTTCACCAGCGCCCGGTCCCTGGAGTCGAAGCCCTCTCCCCGCACGCGGGCCCGGGCCAGCCGGTAGAGGGCCTCCCGCAGCTCGCGTGCGTGGCCCAGCTCCTCCTCCGTGGCCTTCGGGTCCTTCACCGCCAGCCCGGCGGCCACGAGCCAGCGGCCCAGGTCGTGAGGCGTCTCCAGCAGCTCTCTCGGCTCGGCCTTGAGCCGCGCGGCCAGGGAGGCCGGCAGGTCCAGCGCCAGCCGGCCGGAGCGGAACTTGAACCCGTCGCGCAGCTCTCCCGTCGGCGTCTCGCGCGGGGCCGGACTCTTCGTGCGTGCCATGTGCGCCCTCAACAAAGCATGAAACCTGTTTGACAGGTTACTAATTCCGGAACATATCCACCGCGCGTAACCTGTTCATGAGGTTACGGCATTCCATCCACTCGGGAGGTGGTCCCATGCAGTTGGAAGGCAAGCGGGTGATTGTCATCGGTGCAGGCTCCGGCATTGGCCGGTGCGTGGCCGTCGCCGCATCGGAGGCTGGCGCCAGCGTGGTGCTGGCGGGGCGCAAGCAGGAGTCGCTGGAGGCCACCGCGGCACTGCTGAAGGGGCCCCGGGAGGTGCGCGTCCTGGATGCCTCGGTGGAGGCGCAGGTCGCGGCCTTCTTCGAGTCGGTCGGCCCGTTCGACCACCTGGTGAGCACCACGAGTCAGGGCGCCTCCGGGCCCATCACCGAGATGGGGGCCGCCTCCGTCGAGCGGGCCTTCGCCGCCAAGCTCTGGGCGCCCATCTTCCTGGTGAAGCACGCCGCCGCGCGCATCGCGCCGGAGGGCTCCTTCACCTTCTTCTCGGGCTTCCGCGCGTGGAAGCCCGCTCCGGGAACCTCCATCACCAGCCTGGTCAATGGAGGGCTCGAGGCCTTCACCAAGGCCATGGCCGTGGAGCTGGCGCCGGTGCGGCTCAACGCCATCTCCCCGGGCGTGGTGGACTCCGGGGCCTTCTGGGAGCGGCTCGGCGCCGACGCCCGGGAGCGGCTCTTCGCGGACTACGCGCGCAGGGCCCCTGCCCGGCGCGTGGGCAGACCCGAGGACCTCGCCTCCGCCACGCTCTTCGCGATGACCAACCCCTTCCTGACCGGAACCGTCCTTGCCGTGGACGGTGGCGGTCCGCTCATGTGAGGCCCGCCTTGAACCCGACTGTACGACTCACCCTCGCCGCCGTGTCGCTGCTGCTCCTCGTCCCCGCCCTTCCCGCGGGCAACGCAGCCCCGCCAGCGGCGGTGTCCCAGGAGCAGCTCGCTGGCACCTGGACGCTCGTAGCCGTGGACAACGTGTTCCCCGACGGCCGACGGGTCCAGCTCTACGGCGTCAGCCCCCAGGGCCTGCTCATGTTCGATGCACGGGGCCGCTACTCCATCCACATCTTCCGCGCGGGCCGCGCCAGGTTCGCGTCCAGCGACAAGAACCAGGGCACGCCGGAGGAGAACCAGGCCACGGTGCAGGGGAGCAACTCGCACTTCGGCCGGTACTCGGTGAAGGCGGCGGAGCGCACCCTCACCTTCCACATCGACCACGCCTCGTTTCCCAACTGGGAGGGCACCGAGCAGCAGCGCGCCTTCACGCTCGCGGGCGACGAGCTGACGTACACCGTGCCCGTACCGACGAGCGGCGGGCCGACGGCGGTGGGCGAGGTGAAGTGGAAGCGCGTCCGGTAGACGGGCCGCACCGGAGCGCGTGTGCCCGTCATCCACGCACCGGGCAGTGAGGAGGGTCCTCGCACGGCTCGGCAGGGCCTGGCCGCTCGCGGGGTGCGGCCGGGCGCGGAGCCCGTCCCACCCACTTTCGCCCGGAGCCGGGTTCATTTATTGAAGAAGGACATGCGCCGGCACTGCCCCATCTGTCCCCAGAAGCCCCTGCGAGACACCCAGCTCAACGGGGTCCTCGTGGCCACCTGTGACTCCTGCAAGGGCCACTGGATGGAGCACGATGAGCTGGAGCGGCTGACCCCCGCCTGGAAGACCGACGCGCCGTGGGCCGCGCTGCACGATGCGCCCCGGCGCTGCCCCCACGCCCAGCACCATGTCCCGGCCTCTCGGGAGAACTGCGGGCTGTGTGGCCGGGCGGCCGCGCGCTGCCCCACCTGCGATGAGCACCTCTCCCAGGTGCGGATGCAGGCCTGCGCGGTGGACGTGTGCAGCCGGTGTCACGGCCTCTGGCTGGACGCGAGCGAGCTGGAATTGCTCCGCCGTGCGCCCAGACACTCGCTGCGCCCCCTGGTGGGTGCCGCCGCCGTGGCCGCCGCGACCGCGGCCGCGCTGGCCGCCTCACAGTCCACCGTCGTCAGCTCGAGCCCGATTCAGGAGGCCGCGCGGGATGTCGCGACGACCACGGGAGAAGTCGTGGCGGAGGTCGCGGTGGAGGTGGTGGCGGAGGGCGCCCTGGAAGTCATCGTGGACGGCGCCGGCACGGTCATCGAAGTCGCCGTGGAGGGCGCCTCCGCCGTGGGCGTCGCGGTCGGCGAGGCGATGGCCGCCGTCCTGGCCGCCATCGCCGACGCCCTCAACTGACCACCGCGCGGCTCAGCGGGGCCGCTTGCTCTCCTGGAACGTCACCTCCAGCGGCACTTCCTTGCCCTCGCGGAAGACCACCGCCTTCACCGTCTCGCCGGGCTTGGAGGCGTTGAGCACGAACATGAGGTCCTCCACGCCGCCAATCACGTGCTTGCCGATGCGCACCAGGATGTCGCCCCGCTTCATGCCCGCCTGGTCCGCCGCGCCCCCGGCGCGCACGCCCGCGAGCAGCATGCCCTTCTGTCCCTCGGGCGGACCCGCGTAGTCCGGCACGGTGCCGAGCGACGCGTTGAAGCTGCGCATGTCCCCGCGAGGAGCCGGCGACGGCACCGTGCGGTAGGTGAGCGCCGTCGTCCCATCCAGCGCCAGCGCCACGGCCGAGACGATGCTCGCCACCCGCGACGTGCCCCCCACGTTGAGCGTCTCCACCGTGTCCGTGGGCTTGTGGTAGTCCGAGTGCGCGCCGGTGAAGAAGTGCAGCACCGGGACGCCCGCCGCGTAGAACGGTGAGTGGTCGCTCGGGCCGTAGCCGTCGCCGCTGGAGTTGCACGGGACGCGGGCCTTCTCGCAGGCGGCGGCGATGAGCGGCCCCCACTCCCCGGCGGACTCGGCGCCCAGCACGTTCAGCCCGCCCGAGCGCAGCCGGCCCACCATGTCCAGGTTCAGCATCGCGGTGATGCCCTTCATCCCAGCGTCGCCGCGCTGCCGCGTGAAGTACGTGGACCCGAGCACTCCCGTCTCCTCACCGGAGAAGGCGATGAAGAGCACGTCGCGCTTCAACTGCCCGCGCTGCTCCGCCAGCGAGCGCGCGATTTCGAGCAGCCCGGCGACTCCAGAGGCGTTGTCGTCCGCCCCACCGTGCGCCTCATGCCGGTCGGGAGACAGCGAGAAGCGCCCGCCCATGCCCAGGTGGTCATAGTGCGCGCCAATCACGACGGTGCCCGGCAGCTTCCCCTCCCCCGCCGGTAGCAGCGCCGCCACGTTGAAGGCGTCGCGCTTCTCGAAGTCGAGCCGCACCTCGAGGCGCGCATCCACCTGCTTGCCCTTCAGCAGCGCGTCCATCAGCGGCTCCAGGGCCGCGCGCTTCACCACCACCACGGGGATTCCGGCGTCGCCATGGCCTTCGGGAGACAGGCCGGGCAGCGCGGCCTCGGGAGGCATCCGCCAGTCCTTCTGGGCAGGCGTGGGGGCCTCGGGCCAGTCCACGACGATGAGCCCCGTCGCTCCGTGCCGCGCGGCGACCCAGGCCTTGTAGCGGAGGTCTCCGAAGCGCCGCTGCTTGTCGGTGTCCGCGAAGGTGGCCGTGTCGGGCACGAAGCGCCGCACCACGACGACCTTGCCCTTGGCGCCGCGCTTCAGGGCGTAGTCATTCACCTTCAGCGACGGCTCGACGATGCCGTAGTTGGCGAACACCAGCGGCGCCTGGACCGCGTTCTGCGCGGAGAACCCGAGCACCGTGAACGCATCCGCCGGGAGCACCTTCCCACCCAGCGTCACCTGCGTCGCCGGGCCCTGCTTCACCGCCGTCGTCACCGGGAACACCTGGCGGAATGAGCCGCCGTCTCCCGCCGGCGTGAGGCCGAGCGTCTGGAAGCGCTGCTCGATGAACTGGCCCGCCGCCTCCAGCCCGCCGGTGCCGATGCCGCGCCCCTCACGCTCCGGGGCCGCGAGGAACGTCACGTCGCGCTTGATGCGCTCCACGGCCGTCTCCGCCGTCTCGGCGGGCTTCGCGTCCTCCACCCACCGCGCGAGGAAGACGTTGGTGTCGCTGCGTCCCTGGGCCGTGGCGCGGTTGCTGGAGAACACCAGCCACTTCCCGTCAGGGGAGAACATGGGGAAGCCGTCGAAGCCCGGCGCGTGGGTGATGCGCTCCAGGTTGGAGCCGTCGACGTCCACTGCCCAGATGTCGAACTCGCGGCCCTTCGGGTCGCCGTGGTTCGAGGAGAAGAGGATGCGCCGGCCGTTGGGGTGGAAGAAGGGCGCGAAGGCCGCGGCGTTGAGCCACGTAATCTGCCGCGCCTCCGAGCCGTCCGCGTTGGCCACGTACAGCTCCAGCTTCGTGGGCCGCACGAGCCCCTTCGTCAGCAGGGCCTTGTAGTCGTCCGCTTCCTTGCCCGCGTGCGGCCGCGAGGCGCGCCAGACAATCTTCGAGCAGTCCGCGTTGAAGAACGCGCCGCCGTCATAGCCAGGCGTGTGGGTGAGCCGGCGGACATTCCCGCCGTCCTTGTCCATGCGGTACAGCTCCAGGTCTCCATCCCGCACGGAGGTGAAGATGACGGAGCCATCCTTCCCGCAGACGGTGCCCTCCGCGTCGTAGCCCGGCGTCTCCGTCAGTCGCGTCAGTTCGCCGCTGCCATCCGCGCGCGACTTGAAGATGTCGTAGGTGTCGTAGAGCGCCCAGACGTAGCCCATGGAGTGGTCCGGACGCGGCGGGCACGCCTCGCCGCCCAGGTGCGTGGACGCGTAGAGGACCTCCTGGTCTCCCGGGAAGAAGTGCGCGCACGTCGTGGCGCCCTTCCCGCTCGACACGGGCGTCAGCGTGGGCGTCGCGCCCTGGACGTCGACGGCCATGCGGTAGATGCGGTCACACCCCATGCCCTCCAGTCGGGCCTGGAGGGAGAGCTGCCGGCCGTCGAAGGACCAGTAGGCCTCGGCGTTCTCTCCGCCGAAGGTGAGCTGGCGAAGGTCCGCCAGCCGCACCTCCTGCGGAAGGGCGGGCACGGTGGGCGAGGAGGCGCCAGCCTCGGCAGTCGGCTCCGGAGCGGGAGCCGTGCCTGAAGGGGTGGCACAGGAAAGCAGGGCAAGGAATGGGAGCAGGCGACGCTTCATGGGCAGACCATCTCAGAGCCGCCCGCCCGGCTCAAATGAAGTCGGGTGGATGATGCAACCCCACCCCCGCCTACTCCTCGCCGTGGGTCTCGATGGAACAGGTCCCCGTCGGAACCTCCCCTCGCCATGCGAGAGTGGCCTCATGAACGGGAGCGACTGGGGCGAGCTGGAGCGCTCGCTGGTGACGTCGTGGAACCTGGACACGCTCGCGGTCTACGCGGACCACCTCCAGCAACGCGGGGACCCTCGGGGAGAGCTCATCGCCCTCGACCTGCGCCCCTCGCCCGAGGACAAGGCCTGGAGGACGCAGCGTCAGGCGCTCCTCGTGGCCTGGCTCGGTGAGGAGCTCGCCGCCCGCGCGGGGCACCTCGTCCAGCACGGGTTCATCCACGCGCTTCGCGATGACCGCTTCCATCCCCCGGGCCTGCTCGACGGTCCGCTGGGAGCCTTCGTCCGGGGTTACACCCTCCGAGGGGACGGGCAGGACGTGGCGCGCCTCGCGAGCCGCCCGCGGCCCTGGCTCACGTCATTGACCCTGGTGAACCAGGGCGACGCCCCCGTCAGCGCCGCGGTGCGGGACGCGCTCATCGGTGCGGCCCCGCACCTTCAAGAGCTCCAGCTCCTGGGACGCCCCGCGTTCGACGCGTTCATGCACCCCGCCGTCAACGTGCGCGTCCTCCATCCCTCTCATGAAGCCCACGGGCCCTTCGTGCTGCGGACAGAGGTGGACCTCGCGCTGGACGCGGTGGACGAGACGCCCGACCTCGGCCAGCTCCAGGCGCTGTATGGCGAGCTGTTCACCGACGGGGACTCGCTGCCGGCGCTGTTGCTGCGCCTGCGCGCGGCGGGGCTCGTCACCCTGGACGGCCCCATCGCCCGGCTGACGACGGCGGGGCGCGTCCTGCGAAACAAGGAGCCCCATCGCCCGCGCCGCGCGCGCGCCGTGGAGGTGGACTCCCCCAAATGGATTCTCTGGGCGGAGACAATCCCGGAGCGGACACCGTACCTGGTGGGAATCCTGAGCCACCAGACCCGGCTCATCGACCAATGCCTCGCCCTCGCTCCGCTCAACGCGGACGTCCAGGAGACGTTGGTGGCCTGGCGCCACTTCCTGACCCGGTTGCTGGTCTCCGACGACGCGGAGCGCCTGGGGCTCAATGACGAGGCCCCCCTCGCTGGCGCCGTGGAGACGCTGCTGGAGCTGTGGGACTTGCTGGGCCGGGACCTGCTCACGGAGGACACGGACCCCTCGCAGCTCAGGAACCTGGACGAGGCACTCGGACCGTCCTCCGCCCCCAGGGCCCTCCTCTTCCATCTCGTGTGGGGCATGTGAGCCACTCGGGTTGTCGGCGCACGGCTCGCTGGACGAGACTGCCGGCCGCCAACACCCCGGGAGGCCAGGATGGGAATCGCCGAGCGCAAGGCCGCGAAGCAGTTCGAGGAGACGCACTACCCGAAGCTGAAGAAGGACATCGACGACGCGGCCCGCTTCACGGTGCAGGTGGAGGTGGACTGGACCAGCCTCGCGGTGGAGGGCTACGAGCACCTCTATGCGGAGGCGTGGCCGAAGGTCTACTTCGAGCCGCTCATCGCCGCGCTCCGCACCCTCGGCCAGGACGAGCTGGGCCGTGAGTCGCTCCAGGGCTCGCTCAAGCGCGTCATCATCCGCAACACCACCGGCACCTCCTCCGCGTCCAGCGTGGCCACCTTCCAGGACGGCGTGCTCATGCTGGACCACGAGCCCGTCACCAACGTGGACGAGGTGAAGGAGCGGCAGGAGGCCATCCAGAAGGCGCTGGAGGCCGCGCCCGAGACGCCCAACGTCTACACGGCGAAGGACCCGCTCCAGGCCTTCCTCGACTGGGAAGCGAAGGGCGTGGACGCGACGCTGTACGCGGTGCTCCGCATCGCCGGGCGCCAGCAGGCCGGCATCCCCCTGGTGCTGCCGCGCATCACCCTCTCCCTGCGCAGCGGGCGCGTCGTGTCCGGCTACGTGCGGGAGATGCTGGAGGACCGCCGCGAGGGCCGCGCCGTGCTCCTCTACTCCCCCAGCGAGAGCGGCCTGCCCTATGACGAGGCCACCCTCGTCCCCGTGGGCGTCATCGAGACGCTGTCCATCCTCGACATGCCCGCCTTCGGCGCGCTGAAGCGCGACGCGGTGGCCGTCCCCTCGCTGCTCCAGCTCCGCCGCCAGCTCGCCACCGTGGAGGCCCGCGTGCGCGCCGCCACGGAGACGTCGCTCGTCCTGGGCCTGGCCCCCGGCGTCAACGCCACCAGCGCGGAGGAACTGCGCGCGCTCGGCTTCCTGGCGGAGCGCGCCCGCGAGGCGCTGGAGGCGCTGGTGAAGGACGAGCTCGGCCGCGCGGCCCTACGCGAGAAGGTGAAGCGCATCCACCTGCGCACGGACAAGCACGCCGCCGTGGCACTCACCGACGGGACGCTGGAGCTGGTGACGGGCCGCCGCCCCGTGGACTGGTACACCCGCCAGGAGCTGGAGAACGCGGTGCAGTCCGCGCTGTAGGTCCAGCTCGCCCGGCCTGGGGCAACCCTGCCCCGGGGTGTGGCTCCGCTCTCCGCCAGCGGAGCCCGCCTCTCCATGAGGTCCGAACGCACTCATGCCACCCGACGAGCAAGGGGCCAGGCAACCGGCAGGCGCGCATTGCCTGGAATGGGAAAATGGGCCGGAACTCCTCGCAGGTCGTGGAAATCCCCTATGCTCCCCCAGGTTGCCCCGAGAGATGCGCCGGGCATCCTTCCGGAGAAGGCCGCATGAGGCACGCCGTGAGCACGAATGACTCCCCGTCGGACCGCCGCCGTTTCCCCCGGCTCGCGGCGCCGCTGTACGCGCGCCCGGCCCGACTGAGGCGCGTGGACTACACGCAGCAGCAGGTGCTTGACGCCAGCCTCGGCGGCATCCGCATCTACTCGGATGACGAGCACAAGCAGAACAGCCCGCTGGAGCTGGACCTGTTCCTCAAGGACGGCACGTCCCTGCGGTGCGACGCGCGCGTGGCGTGGACGAAGGCGCTGCCCAAGGGCGCGGCCGCTCGCTACGAGGTAGGGCTCGCCTTCACCGACGTGTCCCCCGACGCCCTGGAGAAGCTCAAGACGGTGCTCGCTCCCGAAGAAGAGGGCGACTCGGACTTGCCGTAGCCGCCCCCTCGGTCCGCTGACTAGCGCCCCAGTCCCTGCGCGACGCGCTTGCCGTACTCGGCGTCGCACTGGGTGAGGTGGTTCACCATCCGGTCCTGGATGTCGCGGTCGCACTGACTCAGCGCGCCCACCAGGTTCTTGATGAGCTCGTCCCGTTCCCAGTCCTGGAAGGCGCGGTAGCGCGCCCCGGCCTGGCCGTAGTTGTTGGTGCGGCTGAGCTCCTTGCGCACCACCTCGCCGGACACCTTGGGGTGGTGCCCCGGGTACTCGCGAGCCGCCTCGCGCGGCGCCGATTGCTTGCTGGGCTCGTAGTTGACGTGCGGACTCTGGTCCTGCTCCGTGTGCTGGTTCTCGAACGCCATCTGCCCGTCGCGCTGGTTCGTCGCCACCTTCACGCGTGGCCGGTTGATGGGCAGCTGGAGGTAGTTGGGGCCCACGCGGTAGCGCTGGGTGTCCGAGTACGAGAACGTGCGGCCCTGCAGCAGCTTGTCGTCGGAGAAGTCCATGCCGTCGACCAGCACGCCGGTGCCGAAGGCCACCTGCTCCACCTCCGCGAAGTAGTTGGTGGGGTTCTTGTCCAGGACGATGCGGCCCACCGGGCGGAGGGGGAACTGCTCGGGCGGCCAGACCTTCGTCGCGTCGAGCGGGTCGAAGTCCAGCTCCGGGTGCTCGCCGTCCTCCATGATTTGCACCTGCAACTCCCACTCGGGGAAGTCCCCGCGGGCGATGGCGTCGAACAAGTCCCCCGTGGCGTGGTTGAAGTCCTTGGCCTGGATGGCCTGGGCCTGCTCCTGGGTGAGGTTGCGCTCTCCGCCCTTGGGGAGGAAGTGGTACTTCACCAGCACCGCCTCGCCCTTGTCGTTGACCCACTTGTACGCGTGGACACCGGAGCCGCGCATCTCGCGATAGCTGGCAGGGATGCCCCACGGGCTGAAGAGCCACGTAATCATGTGCATCGCCGACGGCGAGAGGCTGATGAAGTCGAAGATGCGGCGCGGGTCCTGCCGGTTCGTCACCGGGTCCGGCTTGAAGGCATGCACCACGTCCGGGAACTTCATCGCGTCGCGGATGAAGAAGACCTGGAGGTTGTTGCCCACCAAATCCCAGTTGCCGTCCTCTGTGTAGAACTTGAGCGCGAAGCCGCGCGGGTCTCTGAGCGTCTCCGGCGAATGGCCGCCGTGGATGACGGAGGAGAAGCGGGCGAACATGGGCGTGCGCGCGCCCTTCTTCTGGAAGAGCTTCGCGCGCGTGTACCGGCTCACCGGCTCGTTGCCCACGGCGCCATACGCCTCGAACCAGCCATGGGCGCCCGCGCCGCGCGCGTGCACCACGCGCTCCGGAATCCGCTCGCGGTCGAAGTGGCTGATCTTCTCGAGGAAGTGGTAGTTCTCCAGCACCGTCGGGCCGCGGTCTCCCACGGTGCGGTTGTTGGTGTTGTCGTAGACAGGGTGGCCCTGCCGGGTGGTGAGGGTGGGGCCCTTACCCGGCTTACCGTCGCTCGACTGGCTCATGACGCTCCTGGAATTCGTACGTTCTGCCTATGAACCTCGCCCCCCACCCCTTCACCCTCCGACAGCTCCAGTACGTGGTCGCGGTGGCGGATGCGCTGAGCTTCCGGAAGGCGGCGGAACAGTGCCATGTGTCCCAGCCCTCGCTGAGCGCACAGATTGCGCAGCTCGAGGGAGTTTTGGGCGTTCAACTCTTCGAGCGGGACAGGCGGCGCGTTCTGTTGACCCACGTGGGGACGGAAGTGGTCCAGCGTGCGAGACGGTTGCTGGTGGAAGTGGACGCGCTGGCCGAGGCGGCTCTGCGGGCGGGCGACCCGCTCAGCGGCACCCTGCGGCTGGGCGTCATCCCCACGGTGTCGCCCTACCTGCTGCCCGCGGTGACGCCCGCGCTCCGCAAGCACTTCCCCCGGCTCACCGTGCGCTGGCTGGAGGACAAGACGGAGGCGCTGACCCGGGAGCTGGAGCGGGGCGGACTGGACGCCGCGCTCGTCGCCCTGGAGGCCGACCTGGGTGACGTCGAGTCGGAGGTGCTGGCGGACGACCCGTTCTTCCTGGTGACGCCGAAGGACCACCCGCTCGGGCTGAAGAAGGGCGACGCCCTGCCCTCGGAGCTGCGCGGACAGGACGTGCTGCTGCTGGACGAGGGGCACTGCTTCCGGGAGCAGGCGCTCTCGCTGTGCTCCAAGGCCCGCGCGCACGAGCTGGAGTTCCGCGCGACGAGCCTTCCCACCCTCACGCAGATGATTGCCTCGGGCGCTGGCGTCACCCTGCTGCCCGCGCTCGCCGTCGCCACCGAGGTGAAGCGCTCCGAGCTGCGGGTGCGCCCCTTCGCGAACCCGGCGCCCAAGCGCACGCTCGCCCTCATCTGGAGGAAGCGCTCGCCCTTCAGCGGCGCGCTCCAGCAGGTGGCCGGCGCCATGCGGGACGCCTGGCCCCGGAAGTAGCGCGACGCGCCCCGGGCGTGGCTCAGCCCAGCAGGCGGTTGAGGCTGAGGTCCAGCCGGCTGCGCACCAGGCCCAGGAGGCTCTCCAGCTCCGGGGCCTCCATCCGCATCCGCGCGGCCAGCTCCGTGCGGGTGAGCTTCAGCAGGCGCTCCCGGGCGTGCGCCACCTGGCGCTGCATGCCGGAGCGCGACTCGCCATACAGCGCGGCGAGCTTGTCCATGGTGAAGCCGTGGAGGTGGTGCAGCCGCAGCAGCGCGCGCTCCCGCTCAGGCAGCGAGGCCAGCACCTTGCGCAGCACGTCGACGAGCAGCTCGCGCGAGTCCTTGCGCACCAGCTCGTGCTCCGGGTCCCCGGTGGACAGCATCCGCGCGAGCGCCTCGGGCGGCTCGTCGAAGAGCTCCTGGCGCCCGTCCCGGTTCGCCAGCTCACCGGCGATGCGCGCGGCGGTGATGCGCACCCAGGCCAGCAGCGGGCCCCGGCCGGAGTAGTCCGCGATTTTCGGTGGCGCCTCGCCCCGCCCCATCAGCAGCCGCGCGCGCAGCACCTGGAGCACCTCGTCCACCGTGGCGCGCGGCAGCGAGCCCAGCCGCGAGGGCACCTTCTGGAGGACGTGCTGGTCGAAGGCACGCAGGGCCTGGGGGTTGCCCTCGGCGCAGGCGCAGGCGAGGTACAGGTCGGCGCCGTGGAGCTGGCGCAGCACCTCCGCCGTCGCCTCCGCGGGCAGGTGCCGGGCCAGGTGGCGGAGGAAGTCCTCGTCCGTGAGGGACACCGTGGGCCAGGCGGTCCGGGCCGCCGTGAGGTGCTGCGCCAGGAGTGCGTCCAGGCCGTCCACCGCCGCCACCTGGACGCGCCGCTCCAGCGGCACGTACGCGCGCAGCAACGCGGACAGGGAGTCAGCTTCGGGTGTGTCACTCATCGCAGTCCCTCGCGTTGCCGCCAGGCCACCACGTGCTCCAGCTCGCGCCGCGCACGGAGGCCCAGGGTCTCGAAACGTGTCTGGGCCTCGCCGGCCATGGCCGTCGCGCGGGCCCGGTCCGGAGGCTTCAGCGCCAGGAGGACCCGGGCCAGGACGAAGGTGGCGCGGCCCGTGTCCCACCGCTCGCCGGAGGAGCTGCCAAGGCGCTCCCGGGCGCGCTCGGCCAGCGGCAGGGCCTTCTCCGGCTCGCCCAGGGCGAGGTGCGCCTCCGCGAGACAGAGGACGTCCCGTCCGACGTCCATGCTGTCGGGGCCCTGCACCGACTCGTTGAGCTCCCGGCTGCGCTGGCAGAGCGCGAGCGCCTCCCGGGGTGCTCCGGCGCCGAGGGCCGCGCCGGCCAGCGGTCCGAGGGCCATGGCGGCGTTGGCGCTGTTCGGGCCGTGCTGCTTCTCCTGCAGGGCCCGCGCGCGCTCGGCGTCGCGCCGTGCCTCGGCGTAGCGGCCCAGACGGAGGTAGAGCTCCGCGCGGAAGAGCAGCGACGTGACAGCGCGCGGGGACTCGGGGCCCAGCGAGCGCTGGAGACGGTCGAGGGAGTCCTGGAAGAGGGCGAGGGCCTCGTCGATGCGCTCCGCGTCGCCGGCCAGCCGGGCCAGGGCGGCCACCGTGAGCGCCGTGTCGGGGTGGTCGGGCCCGCGGATGCGCTCGTAGATGGCGAGTGCGCGCTGCTGGTGCTTCCACGCCTCGTCCAGCAGGCCCTGGGTGCGCAGCCGGAAGGCGAGGTTCTTCAGCGGAGCGGCAAGGAAGACGTTCTCCTCGGAGCCCGCGCTTCCATGGATGGCGATGGCCCGGCGCAGGGCGGCGATGGACTCGTCGGTGCGGCCCAGGCGCTCATGGTCCAGGGCGAGGCTGTTGAGGATGCTGATGAGCTCGGGATGCTCGGCGCCCAGGAGCCGCTCCCGCAACGTGAGCGCCTGCTGGTGGAGCGCGAGGGCCTCCTCATACCGCCGCTGGCGGACCCGGACGCGGCCAAGCGTGTGGAGGAAGTCGGCGGTGTGCAGGCTCCCCGAGCCATGGACCCGGCGAACCAGCTCCAGCCCCTGCGTGACTTCTGTGTCCGCCTGGTCGTACTTCCCCTCGGTCATCAGCACCGCGCCCAGCCGATAGTGAAGGTCCGCGGTGATGTCCGGGAAGCGCTCCCGGCCCAGCCGGGCCACCGCGGCCCGGGCATGGTGGGCAATGCGCTCCGCCTCCGCCGAACGGGCCAGCTCGTCGCCCACCACCCAGAGCAGGAGGTTCCAGGCGCGCGCGTTCGTCTCGTCGTCGCGCCCGGCCTCGGCGGCCCAGATGGACTTGTAGAGGATGCCCTCCGCTTCCTTCGGCTTGCCGTACTGGGCGTGGAGG
This sequence comes from Pyxidicoccus trucidator, assembly GCF_010894435.1. Classification (NCBI taxonomy): domain Bacteria; kingdom Pseudomonadati; phylum Myxococcota; class Myxococcia; order Myxococcales; family Myxococcaceae; genus Pyxidicoccus; species Pyxidicoccus trucidator. The sequence continues at coordinate 1,410,294 of NZ_JAAIXZ010000001.1, forward strand.
TAGCCATGGGTGAGGAGCACCTCGGCCTCCAGCGGCTTGAAGTCGAGGCCCTTCAGCTCCTCGAGGAGTGCCGACGTCAGCTGGAGGCCCTCCCCGTACCGGCTCGTCGCGCGCAGGGCCTCGGCGTCCGCCAGCTTGCGCCGCGCCGCATCCACGCGAGGCCGGAGCGCGTCTGGCGGCTGCGGGCGGGTGGAGAGCGCCGGGGCATCGCGACAGCCCTCCAGTCCCTCCAGCGACGAGGCGAGCTGCTGGGCGTTGCGCACCGTCTGCGCGTCCGCCTTGCGCAGCACGTCGGTGACGGAAGCCAGCTGCCACAGCCGCGTGTCGAGACAGGCGGACGTCTGCCAGGCGGTGCTGGTGGGCTGCCTGCTGGCGGCGAGACAGGCCTCGGTGCGCAGCGTGCGCCACTGGGAGGCATGGGCGTCCAGCATGGCGGACACCTTCTCCCAGGCGAGGGAGGCGTACGGCGCCCCCGTGGCGAGGAAGGCCGCGCGCACCTGCTCGCGCTGCGTGGGGCCCCAGGCGGCGCCGAGCTTCTCCGCCTCCTGCGCGCAGTGCGCCTCGCTCCGGTGCGCCACCGCGTAGGCCCCCGCGGCGCCCAGCAGACACGCCGTGCCGGTGAGCGCCGCCACCCGGGCCCGCAGGCGCCGGGGCGGAGGCGTCAGCGCCGCCAGCAGCGGCTCCATGGAGGGGTAGCGCGCCTCGGGCCGTGGCAGGAGCCCGCGCAGCACCGCGCGCCGCACCCAGGCGGGCACCTTCGCCTCGCGGCCCGCCGGGCGCACCCGGCCCTCCAGCGCCGCGCGGGCCATCGCCTCCAGGCTGTCACCCTCGAAGGGGCGCACGCCGTAGAGGGCCTCATGGAGGGCCACGCAGAAGCTGAACTGGTCCGACAGCGCGTCCGCCCTCCGCCCGCCCAGCAGCTCCGGGGCCATGTACGCCGGAGTGCCCAGCAACACGCCCGTCCGGGTGAGCGGACTGGCGAGAGGACTGGCGGTGGGGCTCCCGGTGGACGCGGCCACGGCGGGCCCGACTCGCGGCGCGGCGCCCTGCTCGCGGTTGAGGGGACGCGCCATGCCGAAGTCCGTCACCCGCGCGCGTCCGTCCCGGCCGACGAGCACGTTGGCGGGCTTGAAGTCACGGTGCACCAGCCCCGCCGCGTGCGCCGCCGCCAGCCCGCGTCCGGCCTCGTTGAAGACGCGCAGGACTTCTTCGAGGGAGCGCTGCTGCTTCAGCCACTCCGCCAGCGTGACGCCGTCCACCAACTCCATGGCCAGGAAGACGCAGTCGTCCTGCGAGCCCACGTCGAACACGGCGACCACGTTGGCGTGGGAGAGGCGGGCCAACGCCTGGGCCTCCTGCACCAGCCGCAGCCGCAGCTCCTCCACCTGACGCCCTTCCGGACGCAGCACCTTGAGGGCCACCTGCCGGTCCAGCCGCGGGTCATACGCCGCGTACACCACGCCCATGGCTCCGGCGCCGATGCGCTCCAGCACCACGTAGCGGGCCAGCGTGGCGCCGCGCGCGAGCGGCGCGGGGACCGCCGGGAAGGACGCGTCCAGCTGGGAGGAGGTGGAGTCACCGCCCGCCGCCGCCAGCGCCCGCTGACAGTCGGCACAGCCTTCGACATGCGCCAGGACGTCGCTCCGCTGCTCCTTCGGCAGCAACCCCGCCAGCAGGTCACTCAGCGTCGTCTCAGCCGGGCACATCGTCATACCGTAACAACCGTACCAGGGTTCCCGGATTCCCCGGCTCGACGGTTGCGCGGCGGGGGGCTCTACGGACGATGCGGAAATTTCTGGGACGGCCGCGAGCCTCGGCCTTCTCCCCATCAGACGCCCCCGACAGCGTTTTCCTACAGCTTCCGAGGATTCCCCATGACCTCTGTCACCTCGAATCCGTCCGCCATCGCCGCAGAAATCCAGCGCCGCGCGCGTGAGGCCGCGGAGGCCGCCGCGAGACAGGCCGCCGAAGCCGCTCGCCGGGCCGCCGAGGCACAGGCGAAGCTGGCCGAGCAGGCGGCACAGGCGCAGCGGGCCCAGCAGTCCACCCGGTCCGACTTCCAGGCCGGGGTGAAGACGAAGGGGCCCGAGCTGTCCGCGGACCCGACGGCGCCCAGCAGCTCACTGCTCACGGAGGACACGCGGGACGGCAAGAGCAACTGCCTGGACCAGGCGGCGAACTGGCTGGAGCTGGCCTCGCCGGAGCTGCGTGCTCGCTCGGAGATGGTCTTCCTGGCCGACAGCCGCCCAGGTGCGGAGGGCGAGTCGGGCCATGTGGTCATTCGTCAGGGCAACAGCGTCTTCGACCCGGCCTCGCGCAAGAGCTACGCGTCGATGGACGCGTACCTGAAGGACCAGCCCCACTACCAACCGGCGGGCACGCTCCGGGCCAGTGCGGCGAAGCGCATCTTCGACACCCCTCCCGGGAGCCCCGCCCGCGCCGAGGCGCTGGCGAAGGAGAAGGTGTCCCCCGAGCTGCAGCGGATGATGGTGGCTGACGCCGCGCGGCCTCCGTCCGAGAGCACGACGCAGCCGCCCCCTCCGGGCGCAACGCAGACCGCGCCCCCGGCCGGCACCCAGGCGCCTCCCGCGGAGCAGAAGCCGTCATACACCCAGGAGCAGGCCACGAAGGACGCCGCCGCGCTGTACCAGGCGACGGACGGAGGCGTCACCGGCTTCGGCACCGACGAGGAGAAGCTCTTCAAGACGCTGCAGGGCAAGTCGCCCGAGCAGCTCGACGTGCTCCGCAAGACGTACAAGGACCAGTACGGGAAGGACCTGGACAAGGTCATCCGCAAGGAGCTCAGCGGCGCCGACCGCAAGAAGGCGGACGCCCTGCTCAAGGGTGACGGGGCGAAGAGCGACGCGGTCGCCATCCAGGCGGAGCTGGATGGGGTGTTCGGCTCGTCGGAGGAAATCCTCAAGACGCTGGAGAAGAAGTCTCCCGAGGAGCGGCACGCCATCGCGGAGAAGTACGCGGAGCTGAAGGGCGGCGCTCCGGCGGGACAGTCTCCCGAGGACTTCATGCTGTCCAAGCTGGAGAAGGAGCTGGACCCCGACGAGATGGCGCGGGCGCGGAACCTGCTCGGGGTGAGCCAGGCGAAGACGCCCGAGGAGGCCACGAAGCTGGAGGCCCAGGCCCTCAAGGACGGCCTGCGCGAGGACATCGGCGGCGCGGGCACCGACGAGGACCGCCTCTTCCAGCGCCTGGAGAAGGCCACGCCCGAGCAGCGCGCCATCCTGCTCCAGGACGAGAAGCTGCTGAAGGACCTGAAGGGCGACCTGTCCAAGGAGGACTACGCGCGGGCCATGGGGCTGCTCCAGGGCAATGGCGCCCAGGCGGACGCCGCGCGCATCCGGGGGGCGGTGAACGGCACCTTCGGCGCGGACGAGGAGGCCGTGCGCGGCGTGCTGGAGGGCAAGACGCCCGAGCAGCTCGAGGCCATCAAGGCCGAGTACCAGAAGCAGACGGGCAAATCGCTGGAGAGCGAGGTGCGCGGGTGGGACGGCGCGGACAAGGAGGTGACGCTGCGGCTGCTCAACCCTCCCAAGGAGGGTGACGTGAAGGCCCAGGCGGAGGCCGCCGCCGAGCGCATGCACCTGGCCATGGACGGCGCGGGCACCGACGAGGAAAAGCTGCGCAACGAGCTGCAGGGCAAGTCCAAGACGGAGCTCGACGCCATCGCCGCGGCGTACAAGGAGAAGTACGGGAAGGACCTGCGCAAGGAGCTGGACTCCGAGCTGGATGGCCGTGAGCAGCTCGAGCTCCTGGAGCAGATGTATGACCTGGGGGCCGTCGACCCGAACGACCCGAATGCGAACCAGGAGCGTGTGCGGCGCCTGCGCGAGCAGCAGTCGCAGGAGAAGGGCTTCGGCACGTGGGTGCTCGACCAGACGCAGCGGGCCATCAAGGGTGAGTCGGACAATGACCGGCTGGAGCACAACCTGGACCGGGCGGACACGGCGATTGCCAGCGGCGACACCGAGCGGGCCACCACGCTCACCGGATACGCGACGGAGGACGTGAAGTCGCTGCAGGCCAGCAAGGACTCGCTGGCGGAGGGCGCCGCGACGGCGGCGGTCGTCGTGGTCACCACGGCGGCGGTGATTGCCACCGGAGGCGCGGCCACACCGCTGGCGCTCGCGGCGTACGCGACGCTCGGCGCGGGCACGCGGGCGGCGACGTACGCGGCCTTCCAGGGCGGCGCGGCCGGAGCGCAGGAGCTGGGGCGCCAGGCGCTGATTGGCGCGGCGGAGGGCGCGACCGCCGCCATCCCCGTGGGCAAGGGCGCGGGCGCACTGACGTCCGGAGCGCGCGCCGGTGGCACCACCGTGGCGAAGGAGGCAGGGACTGCCGGCGCACGCACGGGCGCGACCACCGGTGCACGCACGGGCGCGACCACCGGCGCCAAGGAAGCGGGCACCACCGGTGCACGCACGGGTGCGACCACCGGCGCCAAGGAGGCGGGAACCACCGCCACGAAGGAGGCGGCAGGCAGCAGCGTCAGGCAGGCCGCGAAGCAAGGAGTCAAGGAGGGCGCGGCGGGTGGCGTGGCCGGCGGAGCCGTGGATGCGGCCACTCGGAGCGAGACCTGGGACAACGGCGTGCTGAGCGCCCTGGGGGACATCGCCACCCGCGCGGTGTTGGACGGCACCATTGGTGCGGTGTCGGGAGGCCTCACCGGGGCCGGCCTGACGGGCACGCTCAAGGCCACGGGCAAGGCTCCGACTCCTGGGAACAAGGCTCAGGCCTCCGAGGATGGAACCCAGCCCACGGGAGGGACTCCCGAGTCATCGCCCGCCAGGCAGAGCACCACGCCGGGCAATGAGGACGCGCCCGCCGTGGCCGGGAGCACCGGGGCGGGCACTCCCGCCAGGGCGGGCCCGCAGGGCCGCGCCGCGGAGGCGCGCGCCGACATCGACAAGGCGCTCGAGAACGTTCCTCCCCGACTCCGGACCGCCGTGGAGGAGCGGCTCGCCCGCGAGCCGGCCGCCGCAGCGACTGTTCGCGACATCATGACCCAGCCGTCCTGGTCCCGGCTCACTCCCTCCCAGCGAGAGGCGATGTGCGAGGTCATCGCGGAGACCTCTGCTCCCGCACTCAGGGACCTGCGGATGCTGGCGAGAGACGCGAACCGGCTGACCACTCCGGACAGCCAGGGGAAGACGCTGGTCGACAACCTGAAGCAGCTTGCCACCCAGCCACTCCACGCAAGTCTGGCCAGGCCCGGCATCGGCCGGCGGGAGATGCTGGAGTCCGTCCTGTCCGACGTGGCGGCACCGCAGCGGGTGCAGCAGGGCTGGGTCAACAGCTGCCAGGTCACCGCGCTCCAGCGGGACATGGCGGCGTATGACCCGTCGGAGTACGTGCGCCTGATGAACGGGCTGACCTCGACGTCAGGCACCGTCAAGATGCGGGGAGGCGCGGAGCTGACGCTGGAACCGACGCTGTTCGACCGGCAGAAGTTCGCGCTGCGCAACCCCCACCAGACGCCCCACCAGGAGCGTGGCGCGATTTTGAGGGGCCAGCAGCGCGCCCGACCTGAAGACGACATGAGGTCGCCTTCCGAGGGAATCTTCCAGAGCGCGACCCTCCAGCACGCGACGGGCCCGGAGCCGTACGATGCGCGGCGAGGCGCCCGGCTGACGAGCGAGGGGGAATGGAAGGAAGGCCTGCCCTCCCCGTCGACGGGAAAGCTGGCGGAGCAGCTCTACGGGAGGCCCTTCCGCTACGTCCCGTCCACGGACAACAACATCTCCCTGGTGGAGCGCCTCGTGGGCCGGCGGGGCGCGAACACCAGCCCCCCGTACCTGGTCCACGTCTCCAGCACCCCGGATGGCGCGGGCATGGGCCACGTGATGAGCATCTCCCGCTTCGAGAATGGCCGGGTCTACCTCTCCAATCCCTGGGGCCCCACGCGGATGAGTGTCTATGACACGAACGACCCGACGCGGCTCGTCCAGCGAGGCTCGAGCTTCGGGCCGCTCAAGCAGGAGAACCCGGGCATCGGTGAGTGGTCCATCGAGGTGGACCAGCTCCAGAAGTACCTCAAGGGCATCACCGTGCCTGCGTGAGCGGGGCCTCCGCCAGGCACCGGGGACGGGCCCGGGCGGCCATGACCAGCGTTGTGTACCGGCCGGGCTTGCCGCAGGCTCGCCCCCATGAATGCCCTGGAGCCCGCCGAGGCGCCTCTCCGCACCGGACGCGCCGGCTTCGCGCGGCTCGCCTTCGAGCGCTCGGGGCCCCGCACCGTGGTGCGCACCGCGCTGGCCCACAGTCCGCTGCGCCTGCTCACCCCGCGCAACCACGGCCACGCGGCGTGGGCCTACACCAGCTCGTTCGGCGGCGGGCTGGTGGACGGGGACCACCTGTCCCTGGAGGTGGACGTGGCGGCGGGGGCGTCCGCGCTGCTGTCCACCCAGGGCGCCAACCGCGTCTACCGCTCGCCCCGGGGCTGCCGGAGTGACTTCACGGCGCGAGTGGAGGAAGGCGCGCTGCTCGCCGTGGTGCCGGACCCCACCGTCTGCTTCACCGGAGCCCGGTATGCACAGACGTTCGACTTGCGGCTGGCCTCCGGGGCCTCGCTCGTCTTCATGGACCTGGTGACGTCCGGCCGGGACGCCAGCGGCGAGCGCTGGGCCTTCGCGCACTACACGTCCACCCTGCGCGTCTCGGTGGACGGCCGCCCCCGCGTGGACGAGCGCTGGCTTTTGGACCCCACCCACGGGCCGCTGCCGGAGCGCCTGGGCCGCTTCAACGCGCTGGCCTCCGTGCTGCTCCTGGGCCCGGCGCTGGCCTCCGCCCGCGAGGCGCTGGCCGCCGGGGTGGCCGCGCTGCCCGTGTCGTCCCGCGCGGCGCTCATCCCCTCCGCGAGCCCGCTCGGTGACGACGGCCTGCTGCTGCGCGCCGCCGCCGTGTCCGTCGAGGAATTGCTGCGCGCCACCCGCGCGTGGCTGTCCTTCCTGCCAGGCCTCCTTGGCGACGACCCGTGGGCGCGCCGGGTGTGAGGCCGCGGAGCGCCGGACCTGCTCCGGCGCTCCACGAAGGGGCTCACGCACCGTGACGATTAGAGCGGCGTGGCCCAGCGGGTGTGGTAGTCGCTCTGGAAGCGGTGCAGCCAGGGGCTGTCCGCCTGAACCACCAGGTTGGCCTCGCTGCCATCGTCGAGGATGGCGGTCACCGTGATGCTGTTCATGTTCCAGTTGTCGCCGGTGGCGAAGATGTCCGGCTGGCCGGAGGTGAACTGGATGCTGAACTCCAGCAGCCGGCTGAGCACGATGCCCACGGGCATCGGGATGGTCACCGTCTTGGTCGACCCGCCGGGCCACTGCGCGCCGTTGTTCAGGTTTCCGCCCGCGACCAGCTGGTTGCCCGAGGCGTTCGTGTACTTGAGCGTGGCCACGGCGTTGCTCGCGTTGCGCAGGTCGTCGGTGCCGGTGGCGATGGTGACGCGCATCTTCGAGACCTGACGGTCCCCATCACCCGCGAGCGCGGCGCCAGGCGACAGCGCGATGAAGGCCACGGCCAGGGCGGCGCCCAGGCTCGCGAGGGCGCGCCGGGAGACCACTGCCAGGGAACGGATTCCAGTCATGTTCGTCTTCTCTTTCGTCATGGGTCGGGTTCGTGGACAGACAGCTTCCCCGCGCCACCCAGCTCGCGCGGACTGGAGGCAAGGTCTCTTGAAGCCCTCGACGTGAACACTGCCAATCTTCTTGCACTGTCCCCGCCGCGAGGGCCGCGCGATACCCGGGCCCATGGCAAGACACGCCGCACGCATCCTGCTCATCGCGCTGCTCTGGAGCACGGCCGCCGACGCGACGCCGCCCGAGGGCTTTGGCAGACACCCCGAGGACCTGCGCATGAAGGTGGTGACCTTCGGCCCGGGCCCGGACGTGCACCAGTTCTTCGGCCACAGCACACTGTGGGTCGAGGACACGCGGCTGGGCGCGAGCATGCTCTACGGCTACGGCATGTCCTCCGTCGGGCGGGGCGCCGCGCTCGTGTTCCTCCTGAAGCGGCCGACCTACTGGGCCGGACGGGTGCCGCTGGAGAACGCGTTCTTCCTCTACCGGGAGCAGGACCGCGCCATCGCCGTGCAGGAGCTGAACCTGACGGTGGAGCAGCGGCGGCGGCTGCTCGCCCGGCTCGAACACGACGTGCGCCCCGCGCACCGCGAGTACCAGTACCACCCCATCGAGGACAACTGCGCCACCCGCCTGCGCGACGCCCTCGACGAGGCGCTTGGAGGCGCGCTGCGCGGAGGCTTCACGACTCCCTCCCGCCTCAGCGCGCGTGAGCACCTGCTCCGCCATGCCCAGAAGTCCCCGGTGCTGGGCCTGGTGCTGGACGTCTGGCTGAACGACACCGTGGATGCGCCCATGACGCGCTGGCAGGAGTCCTTCGTGCCGACGGAGCTCTCGCGGCTGCTCGCGGACGCCACCCTCCCGGATGGCGCGGGCGGCCGCGTCCCGCTGGTGGGCCGGCGGTATGACGAGCACCTGTCGAGCGCCGGAGCCGTTCCCGAGACGCCCGCCCCCACCCGGAGTGCCGGCTTCCTCATCGGCGCGGCGTTCGCGTCGGTGGCGGTGCTGCTCGCGGCCCTGCGCGGGCGCGGTGAGCCACGGTGGGCGCGCGTCCTCTTCGGGCTGTACCACGCGCTGTTCGGCCTGACACTCGGCTCCGTGGGTGCCGTCGGGCTCGTGCTCCGGTTCGGCTCCGAGCACACGGCGCTGCGCCCCGACGTCGCGCTCCTGCTGGTCAATCCCCTCACCTTCGCGCTCCTGCCCCTCGGCCTCGCGCTGGCGCTAGGACATCGCGGCGCGGAGCGTCTGGCTCGCGGCTGTGTGGGCGTGCTCGTGCTCGGCTCACTGCTCGCGGTGGCGCTCCAGTTCCTTCCCCCCTCCACGCGGGACGACCATGGGCTGCTGTCACTGCTGCTCGTCGCCAACCTCGGTCTCGGCGTGGCACATGGGCTGCGCCGGCACGTGGCCTCCGGAGCCGCTGCGCCTTCACGTGCGAGGCTCCAGCGGGCCTGAGCGGGCGCGGGCCTCACCCGCCAGCGGGCAGCAGCACGTCAACCCGGGCGCCTCCCCCGGGCAGGCTGGAGGCGCGCAGGGTGCCACCGCTCGCCTCCACGAGCCTGCCCACCAGCATCATCCCCAGCCCCGAGCCCCGCGGCTTCGTGGTGACGCTCCGTGGCCGCGCGCCGTCCAGCAGGTCCGCGCGGAAGCCGGGACCATCATCACTCACGCGCAGCAGGATGTGCCCCAGGCCACCGTCCGGCTCCACGCTCGCCCGGACCGTGCTGGCCCCGCGCCGGCCATCGCCCTCACACGCATTCACGAGCAGGTTGGTCATCACGTGGGCCAGGCCCCGCTCCCCGCCGACGACACGGGCGCGCAGGCCCTCCACCTCCGGGCTTCCGGACGCTCCCGCCCCGATGACGATGCGGACGTGGGAGAAGCGCGTCTGGACCACGTCCACCACATGGCGCAGCGTGGAGGCGACGTCCACGGGCTCGGGCTCGTCAATCATCGTCAACTCGCCCAGCGCCCGCGTCTTCACGCTGTCCACGAAGGCCTCCAGCTCGCCCAGGTCTTTCGCGATGGCCTGGGCATGCCGGGCGCACGCGGCGCTTCCCGACTCGCGGAGGATGAGGTCCGTGCGCAGCCGCGCCGCGGACAGGAGCGTCCGTACGTCATGATGCTCCCGGAGCAGCAGGCTCAAGTGCCTGCGCGTCCGCTCGCCGCGTGCGCTCTCACTTCCGGACTTGAGGACCATGCGCCGGGCGACGGCACAGGCGACGGTGGCCACCACGCCCGCGCTGCCCATGACGAGGAGGAGCATCGCCACCTCTGAAGCCCCGTAGGTGACGTGGTGCGCGTTGAGGTGCGAGTCCAGCGCGGCAAGGCCCGCCATCAGCAGGAGGTTGGCGGTCGTGCCCACCCAGGCCGCCCGGGGAGACAGCCGCAGCGCGGTGATGAAGATGACGGCGATGGCGGCGCCCGGGTCCGGCATCCGCAGCAGCCCCGTGTAGTGGGGGCCATGCCAGAGCAGCGTCGACAGCAGCGAGGCATGGGCGAACACGGCGTCCAGCACCGCGGAGGCCACCAGCATCCAGGGCCCGAACCGCCGCTGGCGGGCAGCCTGGAGCGCGGCCACCGACGCCGCGATGCTGAAGAGCAGCACGGGAAACTGGAGCAGCGCCGCCGGGGCGCCACCCTCCGCGCGGATGCCGCCCAGCGCGAGGAACCGGGCCAGGATGAGCCCGCAGAACACGATGCGGACCGCGCTCACCAGGGCCTCGCCCTCGTTGGAGGCGTCGGTCAACACCCGGTGGGCAATCCTCTCGGGCGAGGTCGGCGGAGCGGCGCTAGGCATGGGTGGTAGGGTGGGTGGCGTGGAAAGGGTTCGACATCTCCTGCTGGTCGAGGACTCGGCGAGCCTGGCCCGCGTGCTGGAGGACGCGCTGCGCTCCCGCGCCGAGCGCATCACCCACGTGCCCACCCTGGCCGGGGCCCGCCAGGTGCTGCGCGACGCGCCACCGGACGCCGTCATCCTGGATGTCAGCCTGCCGGATGGAACCAGCGACACCCTGCTGGAGGACCTGCGGGCGGTGGAGCCGCTGCCGCATGTCATCGCCATCAGCGGCAGCGCCACCGCCGAGCAGGCCTTCCGGCTGGCGGCCGGCGGCGTCCGGGCCTTCGTCCCCAAGCCCCTGGACCTCGCGAGGCTGGAGGCGGTGTGGTCGGAGACGCTGTCGCGGCCTCCGGACCTGGTGCTCGCGCTGCGGGCGAGCACCGGGCAGGTGCCCCTGCACGACCTGGAGAGCGTCGTCCGGGATACCCTGGTGGACGAGGCCCTGGCGAAGTCCGAGGGCAGCGTGCGCGGCGCCGCGAAGCTGCTGCGCATCTCCCGCCAGCTCCTCCAGCACATCCTCAACGCCCGGAAGTGAAGTCGCTCGGCACGGCATGGGCCGGCCTCACTTCAAGCGCTGTACCAGCCGGCTTCGACGCGCGTGGCGGCGCACAGCTCATGCCCCTGTAGACTGGGCGGCAACGAAGCGGCGGTTCGCGTGGCCATGGAAGCAACAGGCGCGCGCGCTGCGTCGAACCTGAACGGGGGCTCACCCTGGCAGCGCTTGACGCGGCGCGCTAGCCTGCGGGCGTGCACCTCGCCCCCCGAGACGTCGACAAGCTGCTGCTGCATCAGGCCGGCTTCCTCGCGCAGAAGCGCCTCGCGCGAGGAGTGAGGCTCAACTACCCGGAGGCGGTGGCGCTCATCGCCACGCAGCTGCTGGAGTTCATCCGCGACGGCCGGGGTGTGGCCGAGCTGATGGACCTGGGCCGCCGCCTCCTGGGCCGCGCGCAGGTGATGGAGGGCGTTCCGGAGCTGCTGGTGGAGGTGCAGGTGGAGGGCACCTTCCCGGACGGCTCCAAGCTGGTGACGGTGCACCACCCCGTGGTGGCCGAACATGGCGAGTTGGAGCTGGCCCTCTACGGCAGCTTCCTGCCGGTGCCCCCGAAGGAGCGCTTCAGCGTGCCCGCGCCGACGCAGGCCGGGCCGCCGGGCGAGGTGAAGGTGCTGCCCGGCGAGCTGGTCCTCAACGAGGGCCGTGACGCCCTCTCCCTGCGTGTGACGCACAAGGGAGACAGGCCCATCCAGGTGGGCAGCCACTACCCCTTCTTCGAGACCAACCGCGCGCTCGTCTTCGACCGGGCGAAGGCCTACGGCCGGCGCCTGGACATCCCCGCGGGCACGGCGGTGCGCTTCGAGCCGGGGGAGACGAAGACGGTGCCGCTCGTCGCCATCGCCGGAGACGCGGTGGTGCGCGGCGGCAACGCGCTGGGCAGCGGGAAGGTGACGCCCGAGGGCCGCGAGCGCGCCATGGAAGCGGTGCGGGCACAGGGCTACGGGCACGAGGAGGAAGGCACATGAGCCGGAAGATGGACCGCCGCCACTACGCGGACATGTTCGGCCCCACTACGGGAGACCGGGTGCGGCTGGGCGACACGGGGCTGTGGGCCGAGGTGGAGCGCGACGCCACCGTCTACGGCGACGAGTGCAAGTTCGGCGGCGGCAAGGTGCTGCGCGAGGGCATGGGCCAGCAGGCCGGCGTGGGCGACGCGGAGGCGCTCGACTGCGTGATTACGAACGCGCTCATCCTCGACTGGACGGGCATCTACAAGGCGGACATCGGAATCAAGCACGGGCGCATCGCCGGCATCGGCAAGGCGGGCAACCCCGACGTCATGGCCGGAGTCACGCCGGGCATGGTGGTGGGCGTCACCACCGAGGCCATTGCCGGCGAGGGACTCATCGTCACCGCGGGCGGGCTGGACACGCACATCCACTTCATCTGCCCGCAGCAGGCGGACGAGGCGCTCGCCAGCGGCGTCACCACCTGGGTGGGCGGCGGCACCGGCCCGGCCACGGGCACCAAGGCCACCACCTGCACGCCGGGCGCGTGGAACCTCCAGCGGATGCTCCAGGCCACGGACACGATTCCGCTCAACATCGGCCTCACCGGCAAGGGCAACACGTCCCTGCCCCACGGCCTGGTGGACCAGATTCGCGCGGGCGCCATCGGCCTGAAGCTGCACGAGGACTGGGGCACCACGCCGGCCGCCATCGACACCTGCCTCTCCGTCGCCGAGGGCGAGGACATCCAGGTCACCATCCACACGGACACGCTGAACGAGTCCGGCTACGTGGACGACTCGCTGGCCGCGTTCAAGGGCCGCACCATCCACACGTACCACTCGGAGGGCGCGGGCGGCGGGCACGCCCCGGACATCATCCGCGTGTGCGGCGCGCCCAACGTGCTTCCCAGCTCCACCAACCCCACGCGCCCGTACACGGTGAACACGCTGGATGAGCACCTGGACATGCTCATGGTGTGTCACCACCTGGACCGGGAGATTCCCGAGGACGTGGCCTTCGCGGAGAGCCGCATCCGCGGGGAGACCATCGCCGCGGAGGACATCCTTCACGACCTGGGCGCCATCAGCATCATGGCCTCGGACAGCCAGGCCATGGGCCGGGTGGGCGAGGTCATCTGCCGCACGTGGCAGACGGCCCACAAGATGCGCGAGCAGCGCGGCCGGCTGGGTGGCGAGCGCGGTGACAACGACAACCTGCGCATCCGCCGCTACGTGGCGAAGTACACCATCAACCCGGCCATCGCCCACGGCCTGGCGCACGAGGTGGGCTCCGTCGAGGTGGGGAAGCTGGCGGACCTGGTGCTGTGGCGTCCTGCCTTCTTCGGCCTGCGTCCGGAGCTGGTGCTCAAGGGCGGCTTCATCGCCTGGGGGCAGATGGGCGACGCCAACGCGTCCATCCCCACCCCGCAGCCGTACCTCATGCGGCCCATGTTCGGAGCGCGGGGCCGGGCGCTCGGCGCCACCAGCGTCGTCTTCGTCTCGGGCCGGGCGCTGGCGGAGGGCACCACCCGCGAGCTGGGACTCACCAAGCGGCTGTCCGCGGTGAGCCGCTGCCGGGGCCTGGGCAAGCACGACATGAAGCTCAACGACGCGCTGCCCGTGCTCACGGTGGACCCGGAGACGTACGAGGTGCGCGCCGACGGTGAGCTGCTGCGCTGCGAGCCCGCCCGCGTGCTGCCCCTGGCGCAGCTCTACTCGCTGTTCTGACAGGGGCGCGGCCATGGGCGCGTCGTGGAAGGTGTCGCAGCGGATTGACTCGCCGTTCTGACGGAGAAACGGACCATGGGCGCGTCGTGGAAGGTGTTGCAGCTGGCGGACTCGGGCTTTCCCACCGGGGGCTTCGCGCACTCGGGAGGGCTGGAGGCCGCCGTGCAGCAGGGCGAGGTGCGCGGAGCCACGGAGCTGCGGCGCTTCGTGCGCGAGCTGCTGTGGCAGGCGGGCCATGGCGCGCTGCCGCTCGTGGGCGCGGCGCACCGCGAGCCCTCCGCGCTGCCCGCCCTGGACGCCCGTGCGGACGCCTTCCTCACCAGCCACGTGGCCCACCGCGCCAGCCGGACCCAGGGCCGCGCCTTCCTGGACACCTGCGCGCGCATCTTCCCCGGGCCGGTGGCGCCGCTGCGCGAGGCTGCCCGCGCCGCCGGGCTGCGCTTCCACCATGCACCCGTCTTCGGCGCGGTGGTGCGGGCGCTGGAGGTGGAGCTGCCCGACACCCAGCGACTCTTCCTGTCCCTGACGTTGCGGGGCACGCTGTCCGCGGCGGTGCGGCTGGGAATCATCGGCACGCACGAGTCGCACCAGCTCCAGCACGCGGCCACACCCCTGCTGGACGCCGTCCTGGAGCAGTGCGCCGGGCTGGGCGTGGACGCGCTGGCGCAGCCCTCTCCCCTGTTGGATTTGCTCGGGTCCACACATGACCGGCTCTATTCGAGGCTCTTCCTGTCCTGAGGTGAAGCGCACATGCACGACGACCACCGCGGCCACGGCCACGACGACCATGACCACGAGCACGAGCACGAGGAGCTGGACCACCCGGGCCACTTCCACGAGCGCGAGGAGCCGCAGAAGCGCGACTACCAGTCACGCGCCTTCACCATCGGCATCGGCGGGCCGGTGGGCAGCGGGAAGACGGCGCTGGTGCTGGCGCTGTGCCGCGCGCTGAGAGAGCGCGTACGCCTGGGCGTGGTGACGAACGACATCTTCACCAAGGAGGACGCCGAGTTCCTCGTCCGCAACCAGGCCCTGTCCCCCGAGCGAATCAAGGCGGTGGAGACGGGAGGCTGCCCCCACGCGGCCATCCGCGAGGACATCAGCCACAACCTGATGGCCCTGGAGCAGCTCATGGAGGAGCTGTCGCCGGAGCTGCTCATCGTCGAGAGCGGCGGCGACAACCTGGCGGCGCAGTACAGCCGCGAGCTGGCGGACTACACCGTCTACGTCATCGACGTGGCAGGCGGAGACAAGGTGCCGCGCAAGGGTGGCCCTGGCATCACCCAGTCCGACCTGCTGGTCATCAACAAGACGGACCTGGCCCCGCACGTGGGCGCGGACCTGGGCGTCATGGAGCGCGACGCCAGGAAGATGCGCGGCGACGGGCCCTTCGTCTTCACCCAGGTGACGAAGGGCGTGGGCCTCGACAAGGTGGTGGAGCACCTCCTCGGCGCGTGGCGCCGGCGCACGGGCCGTCAGCGCTGACGGATGGCGCGGACCTTGATGCGGACGGGCGTGTCCGGGGTGGACTCCATGATGCGCTCGCAGGCCGCGCCCGTGAAGAGGACGCCCCGCTCCTCCAGCGTCCAGGTGTCCTCGCCCGCGACGGTGCGCTGGTCATCGAGATAGACGGCCAGCAGCTTCGGGTCCGAAGGCAGCTGGGAGGGGTCCAGCCGGACGAGGCAGGGCTCCAGCAGGAGGATGCGGCCACGGATGTCCTCCAGGGCCTGGGACAGCTCGGCCTGGTTGCCGGCCTGGAAGAAGGGACGCTGACACAGGCGCGTGGCCGGGTCACACGGGTCTCCAGGGCCGCAGGACGTCTGGCCCGCCTCGCAGGTGCGGGCGAAGCCGCCGGCCCGCGCCATGGCATCCAGCACCGCCGGGCCGTTGCCCTCCGCCGTCTCCGAGCCGAAGCCGACGACGATGGTGGTGATGCCCTTCTCCAACAGCTCCCGGACCGCGGACACCGACGCGTCCAGGTCCAGGCAGCCGCGCCGCTCCAGCAGGCCCGTGCACCCCGCGGTCGTGCACCGGCACAGCGCCTCGCCGCCACGATACGCATTGCCCTCGTTGCAGTTGGGCACGCCATCCGTGAGCAGCACCACGAAGCTCTGACGACGGCCCTCCGGCTGGAACCCGGGCAGGTCCTTCACGAAGCGCAGGCTCTGGCTCGTCGGCGTGCCACCCTCGGGTTGCCCATCCCCCGAGTTGGGGATGCCCTGGAGGATGGCGTTGATTTGATTGGCGTGCGCCAGCAGCGACGCATCGTCCTCCCCCTCCGGCAGGCCCTTGAGGACGGAGCCCTCCGAGGCGCCCCGGCAGAAGGCGGTGATGCCCTGCTCCCCGCGCGTCTCGGGGTAGGTCGTCAGGGCGAAGCGGGCCTCGGCACCGCTCTCGGCGAGGAAACCCGGCACCGCGGCCTGCAGCTCCGTCCAGCGCGTGGGGCAGACGGTGGGGTCGCAAGGCGCCTCCTCATCCACCCCACATTCGACCAGCTCCCCGTCGTACGGCACCCTGCAGTCCGGGTCCGCCGCGTCCACCGGCAGCACCATGGAGCCGGAGGTGTCCACCAGCATCATGATGTTGGGCTTGCGGCTGAGGACGGAGAGCTCCTCTTCGACGGTCGTCTGCGACAGGGCCAGGGGCTCCACCGGCTCGAAGTCATACGTCTGACAGGCCCCCGCGAGGGCGCTCACACAGGTACCGAACGCGAGGGCGCTCAACAGGGTTCGCTTGGCGCGCATGATGGATTCCTTCCGCTGGGGAGGAGCTGCGACGCCTTGCTGCCGGCCCGGGTCAGCTCCAGAAGGCGCGCACGCAGGGTAGCGCGTCAGTCGCTCCGGACGTCAATGTCCTCGAGTGCCGTGCCCACGCGCGCTCGCTTCCACCATCAAATTACAACTACAAACCATCCAGCCCGCTTCTCTCCTTGGAACCTGGGGCAGCACGGAAGCCGCCGATGGACCCCACCGGCGACCCCAGTGCCACGGCGAGACGCCTACCAGGCGATGCCGTGGTCCTCGCCGTGGTGGCCTCCTGGACGGAGGGAATCGCGTCAGGGGCAGCTCAGCGAGTACGCCCACTCCGTCGTGGGCAACGCCGTGACGGGGTTGCAGTTCGGCTCCACGCGCACCTTCAGCTGCCCCGACGTCCCCGAGTACGAGAATGTCAGGTTCCGGAGGACCGACGGGTCGCCCGTGGCGACGCAGCCGGTGTCGGCCGCCAGCGTCGTCCCGGAGTAGACCTTGATGCGGTCGTGCACGCCGTAGGTGTGGTAGCTGAGTGTCACCGTCCCGGACGCCTTGCCCAGCTGGAACGTCCGCTCATCCACCTGCGCGCCGCCCGCGGTGGACATGGTGTTGCACGAGCCCACCAGCGTGAAGGTCTGGTACGCCGTCCGCACGACGTTGGAGCGCCGGTCCATGCAGACGCCAAAGAAGAGGTACGTCCCCGGCGCGAGGGTGGCGGTGTGGCTCAGGCTGCGCGGGACGCCGCCCCCCACATCGGTGGTGTCGCCGCTCATCAGCCCGCCCGTCGTGTGGTGGATGGCGAGGTTCGACAGCCCCGCGCCGTTGTCACGCCCGCTGAGCGTCAGGTAGACCTTCCCGTTGTTCGCCGGGTCCACCGTCACCGCCAGCGAGCAGAGCTCCGGAGGCGTGCGGTCGACCACCAGGTCGTACCAGTTCGCCCAGGTATTCCCGAAGCGGTCGACCGCCTCGAACCTCAGCGTGTAGCGTCCCTCCGGGGAGCTGCTGACATCCACGAGCACGTTGTCGAAGCTGAAGTTGAGGGGGAAGGAACTGCTCCACGTCTGAGCGACCACCTCCACCCCGTCCAGGAGCACCCGCGCCGACTGGATGCCGTAGGCGTCGCTGACGCTGAACTTCAGGTTCTGCTGGGGCACGTTTGTAAACCACGGCGTCGCCGCCGTATTCGAGGTGATGGTCACCGCCGGCTTCGCGACATCGAGCGGGAAGTAGACCAGCCTGTTCACCTCGTTTCCCCGGGTGTCCTTCGCGGTGACGCTCACGGTATGCAGCGTGTGCGTCCCATAGTTCTTCGGGTTGAGGGTGATGACGCAGTAGCCGGTGCAGGCCTGGGTGTGCACCGGCGCACCGAGGATGGCGGAGGAGAGGACCACCGTTCCGCTCTCCAGCTTGTTGGCGTCGCGCAGGTCGACCGTGACGATGGCCTCCGTCGAGCTCCTCTGCTCGGTGGTGATGGACACGGCGGGAGGCGTGCGGTCCGCCGGCGGTCCGACGTTCACCGCCGCCCAGGCATCCTCCACCGCCTTGTACTCGGGGGTGTGCGGCACGCGCTGATAGAGCGTCATCGTCGCCTCGAGCATCATCTCCCGAGTCGAGTGATAGTTATTGATGCGCGAGAAGTAGACGCCGCTGAGCGTGTGGTACCAGATCCAATTCGTCGCATCGATACCCAGGCCGGTGAGTCCCGTGGGAAGGAAGGCGCTCCCCCTCTGTGGACTCAGCAGGCCGGCGACGGGGGCCTGTCCTGCCGGGAGCACGCCGACGCTGAGGAAGTAGAACATCCGCTGCAACGGTCCCGCGGCGTAGTGCGAGTCCGCGGTGTCGATGCCCGGCGCCCAGGCGGGGTACATGAACGGGTCGATGAACGAGCGCCCGTAGCGGGCGTCCCCCCAGTTCCCGAACGTCCAATCCCTCCGCACGGTGATGTGCTGGCGGCGCCCTCCGCCGCTGCACGTCAGGGCGTCGCACGGAGTTCCCGCGAGCGCGAGCGCCTCGGGTAGGTAGAAGCCGGCGACCAGACCGAAGATGTCCGCCGTCCCCTCATCCAGTCCCCCCAGCTCGCCGGTGGGGCCGGCGAAGACCCCGGTCATCTGCTCGAAGGCCATGTGGCCGACCTCGTGGGCCACCGTCTCGATGTCGGTCAGCGGGACGTTCGAGAGCGCCTTCCCGTCGGGCACGTACCCGAGCACGATGACGCCATTGCCCGCGGGGTGGGCATTGCCCTGCGGGGCGTGGACATAGGCGTGGATGGGCCCGCCCTGGCCGTCCCAACCATGACGGCGGTACACGTCGGAGAACATCCGGTGGGTGCCGTAGATGGAGATGAACGCGTCCGCCGCCGCGGTCTTCCCGTTGACGGTATTGGGGCCCAGGAAGGAATAGAGCTGGTTGTCGCCCCAGGTGTTGGTGGTGCTCTTGTAGTCGAACGCCGCGGTTCCATCGCGCTGGGTGGCGGCGGAGACGTAGTCGAACCGCTCGCTCTGGAGGTAGTATTGGGACTTCCCGCCCTGGTACGTGGGCAGGACGACGTTCCCCGCGAATGCGCTGCGCAGCGAGCCCTTCGCCATGGCGGAGGGCGGGAAGGCACGCTCCACCACGGCGCCGTCACGCTCGCGGACGAACAGCTCACGGGGCTCATCCGGAGCGAACGCGGAAACTACCTTCACCCGGGTGCCCCGCTCGAACCCCACCACCGTCTCGTAGTCCGCGGCATTCCCGCCGGAAGCGCCGGGGCGCAGGCGGCGCTCATAGACGGGCTCCAGGACAGCCTCGCCCACGTCGCTCACCGTGAGCCCCTTCCGCGCGACATGGGCCTGGGCCCGCTTCAGGCCGGCGGCGGCGGACAGCCGCGCGGGCGCGACGCCCTCGAAGGTGTCGGGCGCGCCGAGCACCTGCAGCGTGTCGTCCACGAAGACGATGACGCCCAAGTCCCTTCCCGTCACGGGCGTGCCCTGGAAGAGCTGCTGAATCCAGACGTGGGTGTCGCCCAGGGAGCTGGTATCGACGCGGCGGACGCGGAACGACAGGCCCGGCGTCCGAGAGGCGAAGCGGCGCTCCACCTCCGCGAGCGCGCGCGCCGAGCGCGGGCCTTCCCGGGCGCGCAGCACCGCGAGGTCCTCGGGGCCGACGTCGGGACGCATGGGCGTGGGAGTGGACGTGGCGCCGTCCCCCGCTTCAGGCAGCGTGTCCCCTGGAGCCTCGGTGGAATCTCCACACGCCACGAGGCCAAGCACGACCAGCACGGACGCGAAACGCGACTTCATGAATGTATCCCCCTCTGAGTGACGACCCGTGGCTTGTAGCAGCGAGCCTCCTCGCGGGACAAACCCGCGAGAGCTCGCCCACGGCGGCCTACGGGTCCGCCTGGGTCCAGGGGGCCTCCCCTCGCCCTACTCGAGCGCTCCCTGCATGATGCGTGAGAGCGCGGAGACGGCCTGCGCGCGCGAGGTCCGCCCGGAGGCCGCGGCCTGGGACAGGGACTCGGCGGCGCCGAAGAGCCCCTCCAGCAGCGCGTGGCCCTCCCCGCGCGAGAGCTTCCCGAAGGGCGCGAAGGCCTTCTTGAGCTCGGCGATACAGGAGTCGCGCACGGACTGCCGGAAGTCCTCCATCTCCTCCGTGGCGGAGAGGGCCGCGGAGAGGGCTCCGAACTCCGGCCCCATGGTGAGGGCGCAGTCCACGTAGGCGGCGCTGACAATCCTGGCGACGTCCTCGAGCGTCTTGCCGTTGGCCTCCAGCGCCGCGCGCATGACCCGGTTCTGTCGCTCGTCCAATTCCTTGTACAGCGCGATGAGCAGGCCGGCCCGCGTGCCGAAGTGCTCGTACGCAATCGGCTTCGTCACCCCGGCGCGCTCCGCCAGGTAGCCCAGCGTCAGCGCCTCGGTGCCCTCGGCCCGGACGATGTCCGACGCCGTCTCCAGGAGCTGCTGCCGCCGCTCCTCCTTCGACATCCGCTTCGCCGCCGACACGACCCGTGCCTCCCTCTCCAGCCTGCCTCGCCGTCACAGCCAGGCGAGAAACCTACCATTGGTAGGTAGCAGGCCGAAATCGTGGCGCGCCCATTTCGCACAACTTACCAATAGTAACATCGCTGGCCGCGAGGACTTCCGGCCGGCCTGTTCCATTCCCTCAGGCAGAGGAGTCATCCGTCATGTCCGCGCACACGCAGAAGCCCGTACTCATCATTGGAGGCGCCGGCCTCGTCGGCTCCCAGACGGCCAGGACGCTTCGTCGGCTCCAGCCCGGGCTGCCCCTCACGCTGGGCGGGCGCGACCTGGCAAGGGCCGGGGCCGTGGCCCGGGAGCTCGGTGGCGCGGACGCGGTGCGGGTCGACCTCGAGCGGCCCGACCTGGGCCTGCCTGACGGGCGGGCCTTCAGCGCCGTCGCCATGTTCGTGAAGGACGACACCCTCCACTCCGTGAAGTACGCCCAGGCGAAGGGAGTGCCTCACGTCGGCATCTCCACGGCCATGTTCGAGCTGGCCCCGGAGGTGGCGCTCTTCATCCACCAGCCCGCCCGCGCGCCCATCCTCCTGGCCAGCCAATGGCTGGCGGGCGCGGCCACGCTGTCCGTGCTCCACTTCGCGAAGGAGTTCCGGGCGCTGGAGTCCATCGACATCTCCGCGGTCCTCGACGAGGAGGACCTGGGCGGGCCGGCGGCGTACGCCGACTTCGAGCGGCAGACGCAGGCGGCTCCGAATGCCCAGATACTCGAGGACGGGAAGTGGCGCTGGGTCCATGGCGAGGCCGCCGCGCGCACCTTCAAGAGCGTGGATGGAACGGAGGTGCGGGGCCAGGCCTACTCGCTGCTCGACGGCATGAGCCTCGCGGCCGCCACCGGGGCCCGGTCCATCCGGTTCGACCTCTCGCTGGGACAGTCCTCAAGCCGCCGACGCGGCGAGCCCTTCTCGACGGAAATCATCCTCGAGCTGACCGGCGAGCTCCGGGATGGGACGAAGGGGCGCGTCCGCCATGAGCTCGTCCACCCCTCGGGCCAGGCACCGGTGACCGCGGTGGGAGTCGCCGTCGCCCTGGAGCGGCTGCTCGGGCTCTCGGGCGGAGCACCCGTGGCGCCAGGGCTGTACCTGCCAGAGGTGCTTGTCGAGCCCGCGTACCTGGTGCGGCGGCTGGAGGAGTTCGGCACCCGCTTCCGGCGTGTGTAACCGAAGCCCGCGTCCGCGACGTGGCACCCACCGGGCACGGCGTGCCTGGAGCCGTCAGCCCGCCGTTCGTCTCGCGACACCCTTCCCCTTCATGCAGTCCCAGTCAGAGGAGGCCATCCATGTCCCCGAACCCGAATAAACCCGTACTCATCATCGGAGGCTCCGGCGTCGTCGGCAGTCGTGCCGCGAGAGCCCTTCGCCGGCTCCAACCGGAGCTACCCCTCACCCTTGGCGCACGCGACATGGACAAGGCCCAGGCCCTGGCCAGGGAGCTCGGCGGCGCGGACACCGCGAGAATCGACCTGGGGCGGCCCGACCTGGGACTTCCTCCGGGAGCGGACTTCAGCGCGGTAGTCGTACTGCTGAAGGACGACTCGCTCCACTCGATGAGGTACGCGCAGGCGAAGGGCCTGCCCTACGTCTCCTTCTCCGACTTCGTGTTCGACATCGGGCCCGAGGTGGCGCTCTACATCCAGAAGCCCACGAGCGCGCCCATCCTGCTGCTGGGCCACTTCCTGGGAGGCACCATCACCCTCTCGGCCCTTCACTTCGCTCGGGAGTTCCGGAAGCTCCAGACGATTGAAGTCAGCGCGGTCTTCGACGAGGAAGACGTGGGCGGGCCGGTGGCACAGGGAGACATGGAGCGCCTCAGCCAAGGCGTGCCGCATCCCCTGCTGCTCAAGGACGGGAAGTTCCTCTGGGCCCGAGGAGCGGATGCGGAGCGCCGCTTCACCGGGGTGGATGGGACGGAGTGGCAGGGACGGGCCTACCCGCTGCTCGACGTGGTGAGCCTCGCGGCCGCGACCGAGGCGCGCTCCATCCGGCTCGACTTCGCGGTGAGGGCCGCGGCCAGTCGCCGAGGCAAGGGTCCTTCGCACGAGGTCATCATCGAGCTGACGGGTGAGCGGCTGGATGGGACGACGGGGCGCGTGCGCCATGAGCTCATCGATGGAGATGTGCACTCGGGGATGAGTGCACGGGGCGTGGCCCTCGCAGTGGAACGGCTGCTGGGGCTCGCGGGTGGACCGCCCGTGGCACCGGGGCTCTACCACCCCGAGAGCCTGCTAGAGCCGGCGTACGTCGTCGAGCGGATGAGGGAGTTCGGCACCCGCATCCAGCGCGCGTGAGTGGCTTCATGGAGTGAAGGCGTCGAACCACCCCAGGGCCTGCTCCCGAGCAAGTCGAGGGGGGCGGTATTGGGCCTGGTAGGGCTCGTAGAACAGCTCCGGGTGGCGCTCCCCGGCGGCAGCACCGGTCTGCCCTGGGTTGCCGCCCACATGCAGGACGAAGAGCGCCTGCCAGTGCTCCTCTTCTCGCAGTTGCTCCGCCGTCAGCCGGTACAGCACCCAGCGTCGCTCCTCGTCATGCGCGGCGATGCGGTCGGGCTCGGCCACGACATAGAGGCAGCGCTCGCCGTGGTACTCGGCGAGGCCTTCGAGGGGGCCATCCCAGAAGTCGTTCACCCACAGGTGCCGCACCTCTCCGTCGGGAAGGCGGGGGAGGTGTGCCAGCTCGAGGCCCTGGGGATGTTCCGTCATTCTCGTCATCGTTCTTCGGAGGTCCTCATCCTGCTACCTCCCACTGCAAGGCTCGGCTCATTCCCATCCTCGCAACACGGCGACCCGGTGGCGAGCCTGGGGATTCAGCCCACAGCTCCGGGCTCGAAGCGCGCGAGGAAGACCTTGAACTGCAGCGAGACGAAGAGCGGACGCGGCGCCACCAGTCCGGTCCGGGCGAACATCGCGAACAGGGCGGCATCGGACTCGATGGGCCGAATCACCGCGAAGAGCTGGCGTCGACGCTCCAGCGCTTCCGTGGGGACTCCATACGCCCGCAACCGCCGCAGCTCCACGTTCATCAGCTCGGGGTCATTGCCGACGCGGCAGCCCAGGACGAGGGGCGCTCCGGGCTTGAGCCGCCGGGTCACCTCTCGCAGCAGCTCGAGGCGGGCCTCCTCGCCCTCCACATGGTGCAGGACCCCCATCATCTGCGCGCCGTCGAACGGGGGGCCGGGAGGAAGGGTGTGCAGCTCGCCCACGTGCAGGTGCGTGCGAGAGAGCATCCCCTCGGCCTCCAGGCGCTGGCGGGCGACGGCGAGCATGGCGTCGGAGGGCTCCACGCCCGTGAAGCGCCAGCCCGGCACGTTGAAGCGCGTGTAGGGCATCAACTCCGCGCCCGTGCCCAGCCCCACATAGAGCAGCGACGCCGTGTCCTGGCCGTCGAGCTGGGCGGTCAGCGCACTGACGCCGAGTTCGTACGCCGCCTGGAAACCCGCGAGGTTGACGGACGCCTGGGCATCGTAATGAGCGGCGCGGTCGGCGCCAAAGCCCGGCACGACGTGGTGGTGGACGGAGTGGGCTGGGTGTTCGTGAGTCATGACGTGTCCTCGGGAATCCTGCGAAGGCGTGCGATACGACAGGAGGATGCGTCGGCCCCCCGATGAACGGGAGAGCGGGGATTCAGGCCGAATCGGCGGAAAGGAGGGTTCGCCGTGCGCCTGGCGGGAGGACCGGCAGGGTAGGCCGTCAGTCCTGGCCTTTCGGGAGCGTGACAGTACCCGGATTCTCGATGGAGGCGAGCGCAGCGCAGCGCGCGGCAGGTAGCGGCCAGGCTCTCCACCGAGAAGGAGTGCCATCTTGATGAGGGAATAGAAGATGGAAGCCGCCTTGGTACCCCGCTGAGACTTGCTGCTCCAGCTGTGTAGCCATTGGAGGTCTCACGCGAGGCTGAAGCCTGCGACGACAGGGCACGGCGAACGCTTACGCCTCCGGGCCCGCAGCTCCACCTCCGGGCCCGCAGCTCCGCCTCCGTGCCCGCAGCTCCGCCTCCGTGCCCGCAGCTCCGCCTCCGCGACTGACCCCACGCCATCATGGCCGCCGCTCCGCTTCCGTGGCGGGCCACACGCCAGGCCAAGCCCGCGGCGGAAGGGCGCACAACCCGAAGCATCCCCTCACGGTGCGCCCCATGTCAGACCCACCCGGTAGACAGGTGCTGGCGGAAGGAACGTTCATTCCGGGCGGTAGCCGTCCGGGGGCGGGGAGGGGCAAGGGGATGTGGGTTCTGGAGATGATGCACGCCGAGGCCATGTACGCGGCGGCGGCGCTGCTGGCGCGGCGGGGCTACGACAACGTGCAGGCCTGCGAGCTGGCGCGGGCCATGCGCTTCTCGGTGGGCACGCTGTACCGGCACTACGGCAGCAAGCAGGGCCTGGCGCTGGCGGTGCGCGACTACGCCGAGAGGGAGCTCAGCTACCAGGCCGACGTCGCCTTCTTCATGAAGCATGTGCAGCCAGGCGTGGACTTCGGCCGGGCCTTCTACGCCTTCTGGTGGGAACTGGTCGGGTGGGCACTGCGGCATCCGGACCTCTTCAGCTTCACCTTCCTGCACTGGCATGCCCATGAGTATGGGGCGCAGTCCGCCCCTGCCCCCGGGCCCCGAATTCCGGGCGCTCTCCTGCCACAGTCGAACGGAGGAGCCACCCGCGCACTGGTGCGCGAGGTGCTGGAGAAGGGCGAGAAGGAGGGCGTGCTGACACCGGGCTGCAGCCTTGTGGGCGAGGGGCTGGTGTGGGGCACGCTGTTGGAACTGGCGCGCGCGGCCCGGCAGGGCGCCAGGGTGGGTGAAGTCGAAGTGCAGTCCTCGGCCGATGCTCTCTGGCGCGCCCTGGCGCGTGCGAAAGACTCCGGACCACGGGGTGCTGGCACTCCTTCTCCAGGAAGAGAAGAACCGTCGGCCGGGCCCCCCAACGGCGTTGCGATGGCGCCAGCTTCTCTACTGCGGGATGCACCGTCGGCCGGGACTCCCGACGCCATTGTAATGGAGCCGGCCTCTCTAACCCTGGAGTCGCCGCCGACCGACGCGCGCCCTGCCGGTGAGGAATGCAGCGCGCTGCTGATAACTCAGGTGGCTGAACTGCGATCCACGGGTGGAGAGCACCCTGTCCTGTTGGGGACGCCGCTGGCTGGCTCACACCCTGGAGATGAAGCACGCGAAGCTCACAGCGCCGCGACGGCTACAGCACCGGGTGCGCCGTCCGCGAGCACGGATTCGTCCCCTGCTCCAAGCCATCCAGTAGGAGGTGTGCTCGGGAGATGCCGTCAGGGCCACTCCCGAGCCAACCCAAACCGTGAGCGTCTGAAAGACAGACGGCCGGAAGCCTCGATGGCTTCCGGCCTGCTCTTCAATCATGGTCCTCGCGACACATTCATCCGCCGTGGACGCGGAACCTCTCTCTCACGGGTCTGCCCTCAGTCATCCGCCGTGGACGCGGAACCTCTCTCTCACGGGTCTGCCCTCAGTCATCCGCCGTGGGCGCGGAGCCTCTCTCGCACGGGTCTGCTCTCAGTCATCCGCCGTGGATGCGGAGCCTCTCTCACGGGTCTGCCTTCAGTGCCCCGGTGCTCCGGTGGCGCCGGGTGGCAGCGGGGCGGGTTGGGGCTCCGCCCTGCGCAGCTCCAGCTTCCGGATGACGATGTAGAAGATGGGCGTCAGCACGAGCCCGAACAGCGTCACCCCGAGCATCCCCGCGAGCACCGCCACGCCCATGGCCTGGCGCATCTCGGCTCCGGCGCCCGTCGCCGTCGCGAGCGGCACCACGCCCATGATGAAGGCCACCGAGGTCATCAGGATGGGCCGCAGCCGCAGCCGGCACGCCTCGAGCGCCGCCTGCACCACGCCCATTCCCTCGTCCTCCTTGGAGCGCGCGAACTCGACAATGAGGATGGCGTTCTTCGCCGCGAGCCCGATGAGCACCACGAGGCCAATCTGGGTGAAGATGTTGTTCTCCCCTCCCGTGAGCCACACGCCCGCGATGGCGCTGAGCAGCGCCATGGGCACGGTGAGCAGCACCGCCAGCGGCAGCGTCCAGCTGTTGTACTGCGCCGCGAGGATGAGGAAGGCCAGCAGGATGGCCAGCGGGAACACGAGCAGCCCTTCCCTGCCGGCGAGCTTCTCCTGGTAGGTGAGGTCGGTCCACTCGAAGCTCATCCCGGCGGGGAGTGTCTCCGTCGCGACCCGCTCCATGGCCGCCACCGCCTGCCCCGTGCTGACGCCCGGCCGCGCCACCCCGTTGAGGTCCGCTGACGGGTAGCCGTTGTAGCGCATCACCTGGTCCGGCCCGAAGGACGGCACCACGTTCACCAGCGAGGCCAGCGGCACCATGTCGCCCCGAGGGTTGCGCACCTGGAGCCGGCCAATGTCCTCCGGCTGCATGCGGTACGGCGCATCCGCCTGCACGTTCACCTGGTAGGTGCGGCCGAAGCGGTTGAAGTCATTCACATAGAGCGAGCCCAAGTGGATTTGCAGCGTGTCGAAGATGTCTCCGAGCGGCACCCCCTGCGTCTTCGCCTTCACCCGGTCCACGTCGAGCTTGAGCTGGGGCACGTTGATTTCGAAGCCCGACATCAGCCCCGCCACCTCCGGCTCCTCCGAGGCCCGCCGCGCGAGCGCCTGCGCCGCTTCGTACAGCGCCTCCGGGCCGAGCCCTGCCCTGTCTTCCAGCTGGAGCTTGAAGCCCGCCAACGCGCCCATGCCCGGCACCGGCGGTGGCGGGAAGATGGCGGTGAAGCCCTCCTGAATGGTGCTGAACTTCGCCTGGAGCCGCCCGGCGATGGCCGTCGCCGAGAGGTCGTCCGTGGTGCGCTTCTCGAAGGTGTCGAGGATGGTGAAGACCACCGCCGCGTTGGGCGCGTTGACGAAGCCGTTGACGGACAGGCCGGAGAACGCCACCACGTTCGCCACGCCTGGCTCGGCCAGGGCCAGCTCCGACATCCGCCGCACCACGTCCGTGGTCCGGTCCAGCGAGGCCGCGGGCGGGAGCTGGGCGATGCCCACGAGGTAGTACTTGTCCTGCATGGGCACGAAGCCCTTGGGCACCCGCTCGAAGCCCGCCCAGGTCAGCCCGAGGAGCCCGCCATAGATGACGAGCGCCACCACGCTGATGCGCACCACGCGCCGCACCGCGCTCACGTAGCCCTCCGAGGCCCGGTCGAAGAAGCGGTTGAAGGGCCGGAACAGCCAGCTCCCCAGCGCCCAATCCATGAAGCGCGTGAGGGCGTCCTTCCGCCCGTGGTGTGAGCGCAGCAGCACGCCCGCCAGCGCCGGACTCAGGGTGAGCGAGTTGAAGGCGGAGAGGAGGGTGGAGATGGCGATGGTGAGCGCGAACTGCCGGTAGAACTGGCCGGTGAGCCCGCCCATGAAGGCGGTGGGCACGAACACAGCCGCCAGCACCGAGGTGATGGCGATGATGGGCCCCGTCACCTCCGTCATCGCCCGGCGCGCCGCCTCCTTCGGACTGGCGCCCAGCGCGATGTGCCGCTCGACGTTCTCCACGACGACGATGGCGTCGTCCACTACGATTCCAATGGAGAGCACGAGCCCGAAGAGCGAGAGCGTGTTGAGCGAGAAGCCCAGCAGGTGCATCACCGCCGCCGTGCCCACCAGCGACACCGGCACCGCCGCCAGGGGGATGATGGAGGCGCGCCACGTCTGGAGGAAGAGCACCACCACCAGCACCACCAGCAGCACCGCCTCCAGCAGCGTGGTCACCACATTCTTGATGGACGCGCGCACGAAGAAGGTCGGGTCATAGGCGATGCGGTACTCCATGCCCTTGGGGAAGGCCTGGCTCAGCTCCTTCACCTTCGCCTGCACGGCGGAGGACACCTCGAGCGCGTTGGAGCCAGACGCCTGGTTGATGCCGATGGCCACCGCGGGCTTGCCGTCCAGCAGGGCCTTCAGCGAGTAGCTGCTGGCGCCCAGCTCCACCCGGGCCACGTCGCGCAGGCGCGTCACCTGCCCGCCCTCTCCCACCTTGAGGACGATGTCGCCGAACTGCTCCTCGTCGGTGAGCCGGCCCTGCGTGGTGACGGTTATCTGGAAGGCGGAGCTGGCGTCCGGCTGCTGGCCGACGACTCCGGCGGCCACCTGCACGTTCTGCTCGCGGATGGCGGCCACCGCGTCACTCGCCGTGAGCTTGCGCGAGGCGAGCTTCGCCGGGTCCAACCAGACGCGCATGCTGTACTCGCCCGCGCCCCACACCACCACGCCGCCCACCCCGGGGATGCGCTGGAGCACGTCGCGCACCTGGAGCACCGCGTAGTTGGAGAGGTAGAGGGGCTCCAGCGTGGAGTCCGGTGAGACGAGGTGCACCACCATCAGGAGGTCGGTGCTCGTCTTCTCCGTGAGCACGCCGAGCCGCTGCACCTCCGCCGGCAGGCGCGGAATCGCGCGCGCCACCCGGTTCTGCACCTGCACCTGCGCGAGGTCCGCGTCCACGCCCTGGGCGAACGTCACCGTCAGCGTCACCCGGCCGTCGCTGGTGGACTGCGAGGACTGGTAGAGCATGCCCTCCACGCCGTTGATTTCCTGCTCCAGCGGCGCGGCCACCGTCTCGGCAATCACCTGGGGGTTGGCGCCGGGGTAGGCCGCGCGCACCACCACCGTGGGGGGCGCGACGGCGGGGTACTCGCTCAGGGGGAGCTGCACCAGCGAGAGTCCGCCCGCGATGAGCAGCAGGACGGAGAGCACGGCCGCGAAGATGGGCCGGTCGACGAAGAAGTGGGTGAACTTCATGGGCGCGAGCCCTCGGGACGTTGCGTCTTCGCCATGGCCACCAGCTTCGGTGCCACCTTCATGCCCGGCCGGGCCATTCCCTTGAGGACGATGCGCTCCCCGGGGGCGAGCCCCTTGAGCACCGAGCGCAGGCCCCCTTCAGTGGCGCCCAGCTCCACCCGACGCTGCTCCAGCGACTCGTCCGGGCGGACCACCAGCACGAAGCGGCCCTGCTGGTCCGTCCCCACCGCCTGCTCGTCGATGAGCACCGTGGCTCGGGCCGGGCCCGTCTCCAGGCGCACACGCGCGAAGAGGCCGGGCGTGAGGCGGCCGTCCGGGTTGGACAGGACGGCGCGGGCTCGCGCGGTGCCCGTGCCCGAGTCCACGCGGTTGGAGAGGAAGTCGAGCCGGGCCTCCCAGGGGAAGCCCTCGTCGCCCAGCAGGGCCACGCGGACGGGCACCGGGTGGACCCGACCGTCGGACTGCCGGCCCGAGGGCCCCGCGCTCGCGAAGCGCAGGTAGGTGGTCTCGTCCACGTCGAAGTAGACGTAGAAGGGGTCCACCGAGACGATGGTGGTGAGCAGCGTCGCACCGGCGCTGCCTCCGCTGACGAGGTTCCCCGGCGTGACGAGCGCCTGCCCCACCCGTCCGCTGATGGGCGCTCGGACCTTCGTGTCCTGGAGGTCGATGTCGGCCGAGCGCACGGCGGCGCGGGCGGACTCGACGCGGGCGCGGCTCTCGGCGCGCTCGGCCTTCAGCACGTCGAAGTCACCCTGGGAGATGACCCGCTCGGCAACCAGCTTCTCGCCGCGCTCGAAGCGGCTCTGCGCGAGGGTGCTCCGCTCCTCGGCCTGACGCAGGTCCGCCTGGGCGCGCGCGAGGGTGGCCTCATAGGTGCGGGCGTCGAGTTGGAAGAGCACCTGTCCCGCCTTGACCAGCCCTCCCTCCGCGAAGCGAACGGAGTCGAGGTAGCCCCCGACTCGGGGACGCAGCTCGACGCTCTGCACGGCGGCGAGCGTCCCGGTGAATTCCGCGCTCTCCGACAGCGGCTTCGTGACGACCTCGGCCACGATGACTTCGGGGGCCGCCGCTCTCGCGGGGCTCGCGGACGGCGGTTCACCGTTTCCGTCACGGGCCAGGACGAACCCTCCCACCATCAGCGGGGCGACCAGGGCCGCGCCCACCACGACACGTCTCAGCTTCATGGGTGACTCCTCTGCAAAACGAGACGGCCGGCACGAAATGGCTCGCGCTCCCGCGAGTCGGCTTTCGCACCAACCGTTGAGGCTCAGGAGGCGGAGCAAGGCTCCGCCAGGGCTCCTCCACCGGGACGGACACGTCCCCCGGGGAGCCGGAAATGTGGGTGCAGGGGTTCAGGCGCGGCAGGGACGCCGCGCACTCACGGACAACGGGCGTCGGGAGCGGCTCTTACAGCTGCCGGGTCGGGCGCGGGTTGCTCAGCAACGTTGTCGACAACAGGGGCGCGCCGGGAGTATCCGACGTTCTCTCACGCCACCTCCCATGGAGGCGCGAGCCACCTGGGCGGAGTGGGACGACGGGGCAGTGGCGGCCATCCGCGCGGCAACGGAGGCCGCGACGGTCTGAATGGGGGTGTTACCGGCCACGAAATGGAACATGGCCGGTTACTAATCACCCAGGCCCGAAAGCCGCAACGCATTCTTGGGTTCCGCATCCGCGGGCGCGTCCACGTCCAATGGGCCTTGGTGATTACACTGACAGCGGCGCGGGGCTGTCGCTCCCCTGCCCGCCCCGCAGGCTGCGAGGAGAGGCCGCTGGTCAACGGCGCCTGCCCGTCCCACCTTTGAGGGCATGAGCCCGCCAAGGGGCATGAGCCCGTTCGAGGACGAGCAGGAGATGTCGCCTGCCCTGCTGGAGGGAGTCCGGTCGGCCGCGCTGCCGCTGAGTGGCAGGCCCGCGGACCTGGACCCGCTCATCGAGGGCATCGGCGACGCGCGCTTCGTGCTCCTGGGCGAGGCCACCCACGGCACCCACGAGTTCTACCAGGTCCGCGCCGCCCTCACCCGCCGCCTCGTCTCCGAGCATGGCTTCACCGCCGTGGCCGTGGAGGCGGACTGGCCGGATGCCCTGCGCGTCAACGCCTTCGTCCACGGCGAGGGCAACGACAGGGACGCCTCCAGCGCCCTGGGCAACTTCCAGCGCTTCCCGAAGTGGATGTGGCGCAACCGCGAGGTGCAGGAGCTGGTCACCTGGCTGCGCGCCCACAACGCCAGCGTGGGCCCCGAGCTCCGCGCCGGCTTCTACGGGCTGGACCTCTACAGCCTCCATGCGTCCATGCGCGCGGTGGTGGCCTACCTGGAGACGGTGGACCCCGTGGCCGCCCAGCGGGCTCGCGAGCGCTATGCGTGCTTCGACCGCTTCGGCCACGAGCCGCAGAGCTACGGCGCGGCCACCGCCTACGGCCACGCGGACACCTGCGAAGACGCGGTCCGGGCCCAGCTCCTGGAATTGCAGCGGCGCGCGCCCCTCAACGCACGGGACGAGGACCCACGCTACTTCGCCGAGCAGAACGCCCGGCTCGCCGCCAACGCGGAGGGCTACTACCGGGGCATGTACGCCGGCCGCCACGAGGGCTGGAACCTGCGCGACACGCACATGGCGGACACGGCGGACGCACTCCTCGCACACCTGTCCCGCAAGGGCCGCCACGCGCGCATGGTCATCTGGGCCCACAACTCACACCTGGGCGACGCCCGCGCTACGCAGATGGGCGACCAGGGCGAGCTGAACCTGGGCCAGTTGCTGCGCGAGCGGCACGGCGACGCCACGTACAACGTGGGCTTCACCACGTACACCGGCGTGGTCATCGCCGCGCACGAGTGGGACGAACCGGGCCTGCGGCGGCGGATTCAGCCCGCCATGGCCGGCAGCTACGAGGCCCTCTTCCACGAGGTGGGAATGCCCTCGTTCCTCCTGCGCATGGAGGATTTGGGCGAGGCCGCCAGCGGCCTGCGAGAGCGCCGGCTGGAGCGCGCCATCGGCGTCGTCTACGCCCCGCGCACCGAGCGCTGGAGCCACTACTTCCACGCGGACCTGCCCGCCCAGTTCGACGCGGTGCTGCACTATGACGAGACGCGCCCCCTCCGGCCGCTCGATGCCGACTCCGGCCACGAGGAGGAGGACGCGCCAGACACCTACCCGTTCGGTTTGTGAGGAGCGGGGTGGGGGCCACGACCCGGGTCCGAACCCAGGGGCCGTGGCAACCCCACTCCCTTCCTCTCCCGAGCGGGCTACTTCTTCGGAGCGGGCGCGGGCGCCGGAGCCGGCTTCGCCTTCGCGGCCGCTTGCGACTTCTCGTATTCGGCGATGCGCTTCGTCACGTCGCTCATCAAGTCGTTGGGGACGGGCACGGAGAGGTTGTACTGGGCA
The DNA here is from genome assembly GCF_010894435.1 of Pyxidicoccus trucidator. NCBI lineage: Bacteria > Pseudomonadati > Myxococcota > Myxococcia > Myxococcales > Myxococcaceae > Pyxidicoccus > Pyxidicoccus trucidator. The sequence continues at coordinate 1,442,828 of NZ_JAAIXZ010000001.1, forward strand.
ATCTTCCAGGCGTTGCCCTCCTTCACCAGCACGCCGCTGCCCCGGCTGGGGCCCAGGTTGGGCGTGTCCAGCGTCTCGTCGAACCAGGCGAGCGCGCCGTCCTTCGAGAGGGAGATGTGGCGCGTCACCGGCTTGAAGCTCCACGCCTTGCCCTTGGAGAAGTAGGGCTTCGCCCAGGCGCGGAACTCGTCGCGAGTCCAGCGCTCGGTGGCGTCGGTGCCCATGAAGACGCCATCGGCGGTGAAGTGGCCGAAGTAGCGCGGCTCGTCCGCGGCGGCGGCGGCCTTGTGCCAGTCATCCAGCACCGCGGCGACGGCGGCCTTCGGGTCCGTGGCGGTTCCACCCACTGGGGCGGCGGCGAGCGCGAGGAGCAACAGGGAGACAGTCATCACGCGGAGAGACCTCGTCAGAAAGAAGGTTCGCGGTATGAAGCGGCACGGCCCGCCCCAGGTCAAGGTGCTCGGGAGCGGAGAGAAAGGTGACGCACATGGTCCTCGAGAGCTTCCAGGTGGGTGAGGGCGACGTGCCCACGGTGTTGCTCCACGGCTTCCTCGGGACGGGGCGGAACCTGCGCTCGCTGGCGGCGGCGTGTAGCGCGGCGGACCCTCGCCGCCGCTTCCTGCTGCCGGACCTCACCGGCCATGGCGCTTCCCTCGGCATGCCCCCGAACGCGGACCTGTTCACCCTGGCCCGCGACGTGGTGGAGACCGCGCGCGCCCAGGGCATCTCCGGCGCGTTCGACTGGGTGGGCCACTCGCTGGGCGGGCGCGTGTCGCTGGCCGCCAGCCTCCATGTGCCCGAGGCCGTCCGCGGCGTCACCCTGCTGGACATCACTCCCGGCCCCGTCCCGGGCGACTTGTCCGAGAGCGGCAAGGTGCTGGGCGTGCTCCTCCAGGCGCCCGCGCGCGCGGACAACCGCCGGGCGATGCGGGCAGAGTTGACGGGGCGCGGACTGTCCGAGCCGCTGGCGGACTGGCTGCTGATGAACCTGCTCACCCAGCCGGACGGCGTGAGCTGGCGCTTCGACCGGCAGGCGCTCGCGGGGCTGCACTCGCGCGTCAACGGCACGGACCTGTGGGAAGCAGTGGAGCGGAAGGGCCGCCCGCCCATGCGCTGCATTCGCGGCGGGCGCGCGAAGTACGTGTCGGACGCGGACGCGGAGCGCATGGTCGCCGCCGGCTGCCCCGTGGCCACGCTCCCCGAATCAGGGCACTTCGTCCATGTGGACGCGCCCCAGGCCCTGCTGGAGTGGCTGCTGCAGGGCGCATGAAGCCCGGGCACCTCGCCCCGGCTTCGGCGATGTGGACGCACCCCAGGCCCTGCTGAAGTGGCTGAGGCAGGGCGCGTGACGCCAGGGCACCTCGCTCCCTGTGACGAGGGGCCGTCCTGTCAGATGCGCACGCCGAACAGGAGGCCGGGCCACACCTGCGTCGCGTCCGGCCCGCGCCCCAGGTTCCACTGCGGCAGCAGACTGGGGTCCAGCTCTTCCCCCTCATCGGACGGCTCGTAGAGGTTGAGCGAGACGCCCGCGAAGACGGCGAAGCGCCGCTTCAGCTCCCAGCCCACCATGGCCCGCAGCCGACTCAGCGAGCCGGCACCGTCCCCGCCGATGAACTGCGTGGAGAGGTCCACGTCCAGGTAGTACCGCTCCGCCTCGGCCAGCGGGAAGTGCACGCCCAGGCCCATCAGGGTGAGGGTGCGCACGGAGCGGTTCTCGATGCGCACGCCCTCGGTGACCAGCACGTAGACGGTGCGGCTGCCGTACTTGATGCTCACCGCCAGCGGGAGGGCGTCATCGGACGTCGCCTCGAAGGCCAGCCGCCCCTTGCGGACGATGCTCAGGATGCCGATGGGCACCGACACGTCGTCCGCGATGTTGATGAGCCCCAATTGCACGCCCCGCACGTCCGCCGCCACGTTGATGAGGCCCACCTGCGCGCCGGAGACGTCCCCGGAGATGTTGATGAGCCCCACCTGCGCCCCGGCGAGCCGCTCGGCCAGGTTGATGCCCGCGGCGGCCTGGAAGCCTCGCAGCTTCGCCGCCGCGCGGTTGGCCGTGGTGCTGAGCTGGAAGCCGGTGTAGTCGCCCTCCGCGCTGTTGAAGCCGGCGGACATCTGGCCGCCCGTCCCGCCCGCGAAGGCGAGGTTGCCGCCAATCGCCAGCTGCAAGCCCGCCACCTCGCCGCCCGCGACGTTGGCGACGCCCGACACCTGCACGCCCTCCATCGTCCCGTCCACCCACCCCACCCCGCCAGCCGCGCCCAGGCCCTTCAGCTGCGTCGAGCGCACCGCCAGCGCGCCCAGGGCCAGGTGGTTGATGCCGCTGCCACCCCACAGCGTGCTGGTGGCCAGCGGCGGCACCAGCGACACGTTGAAGGGCACCGTGGGTACGTCCACCCCGGGGGCCTCGGGGAGCCCGGCCACGACAGGCTCGCCACCGCGCGCCGCCGTGCGCGTGAGCGACACCGGGACGAAGTGCTCCGAGCGCAGCTCCGCGCCGCCCTTGGAGGACACCGACAGCTCGGCCTCGAAGCGCTGCGTGGGGCGCTCCAGGATGAAGGTGTAGCGGCCCGCCGCCAGCCCCAGCGCGAGCCGCCGGCCTCCGGGCTTCTGCAGCTCCGCGACGAGCTGGTTGCCCCAGTCGCGCACGAAGAGGCGGCCCTGCACGTCCTCCGCCACCGCGAGCCGCACGCTGGAGCCGCGCAGGTCCGTCATCACCAGGTCGCCGCTGCCCGCGAGCTGGATGTCGTAGGCCGCGTGCTGCGGTCCACCCTGCGAGCGCTCGGTGCGCGCCAGCGTCTCGTGGAAGGCGAACTGGTAGGCCTCGTGCAGCGTCACCCGCCCATCGCCGCTGGCGTCCGCCGCGCCGCGCAGGCCGGTGACGAGGAAGTGGGTGAAGAAGGAGGCGCCGATGCTGTCGGACTCCTGCGCCACCTCGTCCGCGGAGCTGGAGGCGAGGTAGGCGTGGCCCCGTACCTGCGACGACTCGTCCGTGAGGAAGGCGGGCCGGCGCACTCCGCCCTTGTACCGGGTGAGCGCGCCGGAGCCGCACGAGTCGAGGATGGCGATGCGCACGTCCGCCGGCACCGCGCCCAGCGCGCGCCGCAAGTCTTCGTAGGAGAAGCGCTCGCCGCGCGGCAGCAGGCCGTCCCCGTCCGAGTGGCCCGAGTAGTACAGCACCAGCTCACGCCGCACTCCCGGCGCACCGGCTTCTCCCATCAGCGCCTTCATCCGCTCCAGCGCGCCCAGCAAGGCGGCGCGGTCCGACTCCAGCAGCAGCACCCGGTCCGCCACCGCCACGCCGCCGAGCTCCTCCAGCACTCGGGACATGGCCAGCGCGTCCGAGCCCGCGTAGCGCAGCCGCTCGCGGCCCGGGCCGCCCTCGCTGGAGCCGACGACGAGCGCGAAGCGGCGCAGCGTGGCCCCGGGCTCCTCGGTGGGCGTTGTGGTGGGAGCGCCGCTGCGCGGTCCTACCTCCGGCCCTCCGCTGGGGGACGCTACGACCGGGGCGCCGGGAAGCGTGGCCCCGGGCTCCTCGGTGGGCGGAATAGCGAGGGCAGCCGGCGCGAAGCCGAGCCCCAGCCACGCCGTGGCCAGCAGGCCGGCCACCCATCCCCACCCACGCGATGTGGTGCGTCTCATCATCCGCATCCCGCTCCGTGCCAACCCCGGCCCGGCGTCACGTGAGCGCCGGTGGCATACCGCGTCTGGCCGCCCCCTGGCGAGTCGCGCTCAGGGACTCCAGCGCGCCCGACGCATCACCCACGAGCTGCCGCCCCGCCCGTCCCGCACCACGGCCCAGAACGTCACCTCCTGCGCCGTCGCGCCCTCGGGCGGCTCCCACTCCGTGCGGTGCCTGCCCTGCTGGCCACCGAAGTCCGCGCCGCCTGTCTCCTGCGGGGCGAACTCGCCCAGCGTGGTGTGCCAGGAAATCTCCCACGCCTCCTTCAGCGTGACGGTGTTCAGCCGCAGGCCCGGCACCACGTACGTCTCCTCCAGCGCCGACACGTCCTCGGACGTCACCACGAAGGGGCCGGGGCCGCTCAGCTCCGGCAGCGCTCCGTCCTCCCACGGTGCGTCGTCCACCCGCAGGCCCGGAAGCACCGGCTGCTCGTTGGCCTTCATGCCCTCCACCACCGGGCACCAGAAGACCATCAGCTTCTGCGCGTACACCTCCTCGTCCCCCGCCACCGCGTGGAGCACGAGCGGCATGCGGATGCCTCCCAGCCCCTTGTAGGGGTCCTCCTCCTGCACGCGCTCCAGCAGGAGCTTGTCCTCCCCCACCGTGGCCGCGCCGGGGCGGATGGGGAACGACAGCTCCCCCGCGACGGTGGTGCCCTCCGCGAGCAGCACGCGGTTGGCCTCGTCCGAGCACCTGTGGTCATCCGTGTCCGCGCACGCCCACAGCGTGTAGCGGATGGGACGCCCTTCACCGGCGGGGTCCACCAGCAGCGCGCGGTACGTCACCTCCGCCGCGAGCGAGTCCAGGGCCTCCGGGGTGCGCTCGCACGTGGCGGCCATCAGCTCCGGCTGCTCCGTGGCGACGCCGAGCACACGGAAGTCGTGCACGCGCGAGGGCTGGTCTTCGGGGTCGACGCAGGCGATGGCACCCAGCGCCACCAGCAACAGGCCGCCGTAGTTGAACAGGGCCTTCATGTCAGAAGCTTCCTTTCACGCCCACCACGGGAAGGATGGGGATGCCGGGCACCTCGTACTCCTGGCGCTGCCGGTAGTCGTTGAAGACGAACTCGACGTTCTCCTGGTTGTAGAGGTTCTGCACGTCGAGGTAGGCGCCCAGCGTCCAGCTCTGGAACTGCCAGCTCTTGTCCAGGCGCATGTCGAGCTGGTGGAAGCCCGCCGTGCGGGCCGAGGCGTACGGGCCATACGTACCGTCGAAGCGGTTGCGGTCCGACTGGTACAGGTCATACGTGTGGTTGAGCGGCGTCGTCGGACGGCCGGTGGTGTAGCGGAAGCGTCCGCCCAGCTCCCAGCCGTTGCCCAGCACGTAGCTGCTCACCAGCGTGAGGATGTGCGTCTGGTCGAAGGGGCTGAGGCCGTACGTGGAGTCAGTCTCATTACCGAAGTCCCCGCCGAAGCCGCCGCCACCATCAGGCTTCGGCCCCGCGCGCCCGTCCAGCGAGCGGCTGAAGGTGTACGACACCCAGCCGGACCACTTGTCCGTCGCGGACGTGCGGTCCTTCTTCGCCATCAGCTCCACACCCCAGGCGCGGCCGATGCCGTCATTGGAGTAGGGCAGCTGGACGACACCCCCGCTGTCACGCGTGACGAGCTGCCCGGGCGCCACGATGTTCTTGAAGCGGCGATTGAAGAAGCCCGTCAAGTCCACGTTGAACGCGTCGGTGAAGCGGTGCTCCACGCCGAGGCTGCTCTGGAAGGCGCGCTGGTAGACGACTTCCGGGTTGCCGTACGGCAGGCTGATGAAGCGAAACGTCTCCGGCGGCTGGCTGTAGAGGCCGAGCGAGCCCTTCAGGCTGGTGCGCTCGGTGGCCCCGAAGCGCACCCACAGGCGCGGGTCCAACGCCAGGTTCCGGGCCCCGCCGCTCGCCACCTGGAGGTTGCCGCGCACGCCCGGGGTGAAGGTGAACTTCCCCACCTTCACGTCCGCCTCCAGGAAGAGCGCGCCGTCGAAGGCATCGACGGACAGCTGCTCCACCAGCAGCTCCCCCACGGACTCGGCGCCCGGGAAGGCCACGTACTCGAAGTCCTCCGGGGCGGGGAACTTCACGTCGTAGGACTGGTACTCGTACATGAGGTCCAGGCCGGTGCGCACGGTGAGCTCGGAGGACAGCTCCATGCCCAGCACCTCGCGCGCGCCCACCGTGTAGGCCGTGCCGTCCTGACTGGCGGTGCCGAACTTGAAGCTGCTGCCGTCGTAGCCCACGTACGGCGTGAAGACGGAGGTGAGCGCGCCCTTGCGGTACGTCCAGTCACCCTTGATGCGGTGGAAGAGCGTCTGCGTGTCCAGCGAGAGGTCCCGCTCCGTCTCCGGGCCCGAGGACACCACGCGGAGCTGGTCGTCGCTGCCGAAGGCCATGACGTAGCCGGTGCTGCGCGCGCCGCCCGCCAGGGCCTGGGCCTCCGCCTCGGAGTTGGCGCCGCGCTTCGCGCCGAAGTCCACGCGCACCTGGTAGTCCCAGTAGCGCGGCACCACGGACAGCGTGCTGCCCTCGCTCTTCGGGAGGAAGACGGGCAGCAGCGTGTCGATGTACGAGCGCCGCGCGGCGGCGGCCACGCTGATGCCGTCCGACACCGGCGTCTCCAGGAAGAAGCCCGCATCCAGCACGTCCACCTTCACCGAGCCGTGGAACGTGTCGGCGGCGCCCTTGCGCGTGCCGACCTCCACGATTCCGCCCACCGCGCGGCCGTACTGGCTGCCGTAGCCGCCCGGGTAGAAGTCGAGCTGGTCGATGAACTCGGCGTTCACCACCGAGGGGCCGCCGAGCAGGTGGAAGAGGATGGGGATGCTGACCCCGTCCATCATCGTCGCCGTCTGGCCGGGGTTGGAGCCGCGCACCAGCAGCTCGCCGGAGATGAAGGGCGCGCGCGCCACACCCGGCAGCGCCTGGATGACGCGGATGGGGTCTCCGAAGGTGCCCGGCGTCTTCTGCGCCTCCTCGCGCGTAATCGTCCGGCGCACGACTTCCTTCTTCGGCCGCTCGGAGCGCACCACCGTCTCCAGCGCGCCACCCGCCGGGGCGAGGAAGAAGTTCACCTCCGTCGTCTCGTTCTCCTTGAGCTGCTCCTTCGTCTGGTAGAGCTGGTAGCCGGACGCCACCACGCGCACCGCGCACTCGCCCGGCGGCACCTCGAGGGTGAAGCGGCCGTCCGCGTCGGAGGTGGCCTCGGGCGCCTCCGGGTCGTCACCACAGCGCACCGTGGCGCCCGCCACGCGCGAGCGGCTGCCTCGCGAAATCAGCTGGCCGGTGAGCGTGGCCTTCGGCGCCTCCTGCTCGACCTGCTCCTGTCCGGGGCCCTCTTCCGGGGCGGTGAGGGTGAAGTGGTAGACGTACTCCACCTGCACCGGCGCGGGCACGCCGTCCACCTCCGCGGGGGAGAAGCGGAACTGGCGCACCGCGGCCTGCGCGGCCTCGTCGAAGCCGTTGCCCACCAGCTCCGTGGGCTGCACGTCCGACACGGTGCCGTCCTCGGCGATGGTGATGATGAGGCGCACGGAGGCGGTGAGGCCCTGGGTGAGCGCGTCGGGTGGGTACTGGGCATTCACCTGCTGCACCAGCTCGGGAGGCTTCGTAATAGTGGGCTGGGCCGGCGCGGGCGGAGCGCCCTCGGTCTGCGACGGCGCAGCGGCCTCCGCGGGAGGCGCGCCGGCCTGTGGTGCCTGGGCGAGCGCCGGGGTCGCCAGCAGGAGCGAGGCCGCGGCGAGCGCGCTTCGGGCTTTCAGGTTCGGGGACATGGCGTGGACGAGCATACGGGGTGATGGGGGTTCCCGCTCCCACTGAGGGAGGGGCGGAACGAAGGCCTGTGGAGAAGTCCGGCGCCTTGGGGCTGAGGAGGGGATATCACCAGCCAGGTCCGGCCTCCCCTCGCTCCGCCCCTCTCCCAGCGGGAGAGGGAGCGTCAATCGAGGAGGAACGTGTAGGAGTACTTCATCTCCGTGGAGACGGCTTCGCCGCCTTTGAAGGCGGGCTTGAAGCGGAAGCGGCGGATGGCGTCGCGCGCCGCCTCGTTGAGGCCGTAGCCCGGCCCGTTGAGAATCTTCGCGGCCACCACCCTGCCCTCGTTGTCGATGGTGATGGACAGCGTCACCGTGCCCTCGACTCCGGCGCGGCGGGCCTCGTCCGGGTAGGGAATCTTCACCTCGGCGGCCACGGTGGGCTCCGAGTCCACCTGGTAGATGGGCGTGTACTTCGGCGCGCTGTACGCCTTCACCTCCTGCGGCGCCTTCGCCTTGTCGGCGGTGCGGCCGTAGAGGGTGTTGCCCACGGGCGCCGCGAAGCTGCCCGCGCTCGTGGTGGAGGACATCGTCATGCCCACCACCAGCGGCGTGGGCTTCGCGGCCGGCGGGGGCGTCTCATTCGGAGGAGGCGGCGCGTCCAGCGGAGGCGGCGGCAGCGGCCTGGGCGCCTCGGCGACCTTTATCGGCGGGGGCTTCACGCGCACCTTCGGCGGCGGAGGCGGCTCGGGCTTCGGCTCCTCCTTCACCACGGGGGGCGGGGGCGGCTTCTGGACCTCCACCATCACCAGCTCCACCGGGCGCTGCACCTTGGAACGCTCCGTGGGCCGCGTGTGCAGCACCACCAGCGCCAGGCCGTGCAGCGCGAGCGAGCCGACCACGAAGCCCACCAGCAGCCCGTTGCCCCCGCGCCTCGGGGCGACCCACGCCCTGTCATCGAGCACCAGCTCACTCATGGCTTTGCGTCAGCCCCGCGGCGCGGTGGGCGCGACGTCCTTTTCGATGTTGAGCGCGAACTTCGCGATGCCCTGCCCCTTCACCACGTCGATGAGCCGCATGACGCGGCCATAGGGAATCGACTGGTCGGCGCTGATGATGGCGCGGGTGTCCTTGTCCTTGGCCACCTGCTCCGCCACCTTCGCGGACAGGTCGGCCTCGCTCACCTCGGTACCGTCGAAGAAGAGCTTGCCGTCCTTGTCCAGCACCACGTTGACCAGCCCCTGCACCGTCTCCCCACCATTGGCGGCGCGCGGCAGGTCCACCTCCACCGTCTCGCGGACGATGAAGTTCGCCGTCACCATGAAGATGATGAGCAGCACCAGCACGATGTCCACCAGCGGCGTGACGTTGATGCCGGTGATTTCCTCTTCGTTGTCCTGCTGGGCGCCGGCCATGACTAGCGGACCTCCGCGCGCAGGCTGCCCACCAGCGCATGGCCCAGCGCATTGGCGCGGCTGGTGAGCGTCTTGAGCTGGCGGTTGAAGATGTTGAAGGCGACCACCGCCGGAATGGCGACGGCGAGCCCCACCGCCGTGGCGACGAGCGCCTCGGAGATGCCAGCCATGACGGTCTGCTGAATCGCCGCGCCCTTGGACCCCATGGAGCCCAGGTCATGGAACGCCTTGATGATGCCGAGCACCGTGCCGAACAGGCCGATGAACGGGGCGTTGTTGCCCAGCGTGCCAAGGAAGGAGAGGAAGCGCTCGTACTGGGGACGCTCACGGGCCATGGTGGAGGCAATCACCTGCTCCACGGAGTCGGCGCCCTGGCCGGAGGACGCGAGGCCCTCGCGGATGACGGCGGCCTCCATGCCCTTCTTTCCCTGGATGGCGACACGCACCGCCTCCAGCTCGCCACGCGCCAGGCGCAGCGCCAGCGTCTCGGAGTCCGGCAGCCGGTTGCGCGCGAAGTACACCGTGCGCTCCAGCATGATGGCGATGGAGAGCACAGAGAGGCACACCAGCACCCACAGCACCCACTCGGCGGAGGTGAGCGTCACGCCGAGCAGCTTGCTGCTGAGCCAGCCCAGACCCTCGGCGGGCGCCTGGGCAAAGACAACGATGGACGACATGGTTTTCCCCTCATGAACCGCGTTGGCGCGAAGGGAACACCGACCCCTATTTAATGTGTCACCCGAAAGTGCCCGGCCCTACTTCCGGCCCTTCGCCGCCTTTGTCTCGGCGGCCTGGATGAGGTCCAGGTGCTGCTTGTCCTCGGGGGTGAGACGTGCGTCCGTGTAGGCAGGGTCGGGCTGGTACCAGGACTCCTGGGAGAAGAAGTCCTGGAGGTCCTTCGCCTGGAAGACGCGGCCGTGGCGGGCATACACGGCGTTGCGCAGCAGGCGGAACTGGGGCGGAGACAGCAGCGCCAGCGCTTCCGCCGGCAGCTTCCCCTGGAGCGAGCGGATGGCGGCGGCCAGGACGAGGTTCTGCCCGTACGGACAGGACAGCCGCTTGCGCGCGTCCGCGGGCTTCACGCCCGACGGTGGCGGCCAGAGCTGGTCCAGCGTCACGTCCTCCAGGGCCAGCTCGGAGATGACGTTGTAGTGCTCGCAGTACGCGTAGAGCGCCCGGGTGAAGGCGGCGGCGTCCCCGTCCGTCGCCGACACCAGCGTGTCCCACAGCGGCGCGCGGCCCCCGGCCACCATGACGGGACGCACCTTCGCGCGCACCGCGGTGTCCGCGTAGGACTGGGAGCTGAGCAGCAGGTTGGTGGCGCCCCTGGACAGGGCCTTGTCCTTCGACGCGGCCACCAGCCCGTCCACGCCGAGGCGGAAGGACTCGGCCGTCTGCTCGCCCTGCTTCACATTCTTGTAGGAGAGCCCGCGCACGCAGCTGAGCGCGTCTTCCTTGCTGGGGCGGCCCTCCTCGCACTGGGAGATGTCCTGGGACGTGGCCTTGCCGAGGAGCACCTTCGGGTAGAGGTCGACGTCACAGAGACAGCTGCTCGCCCGGGCCCCTGGGGCGGAGAGGACCACGACGAGCACGGTGAGACATCCGAGGCTACCGGCGGGCAATTTCATGTCTCGGGAACGATAGCCTACGCTCCGCGCGAGGAGACCGCCTCTTGTCCTTCCTGCTCTATCCCACCCGGGAGCGCACCGTCTTCCAGGACGGGGCTCCCCTACTCTGGCAGCTCGGGCCCTACGTGGCCGTGTTCCAGCGGCCCGAGTTGGGGACCACGGGCGCATTGCTCGCGCGGCGCGTGGAGGAGGACGGCGCCGAGCGTGGCGACGTGCTCATCCACCAGCTCCCCTCCGGCTCCGCGCTCAAGCAGGGCGGCGCGGAGGTGTTCCACGAGGAATGGCGGCGGGCCACGCGCCTGGACCACCCGAACATCCTCCGGACGCTGGACACGTGGCTCGGCACGCCTCCCGGCGCGGAGGACGGCTCGCCCCGGCCCCTCTTCTTCCAGCTCATCACCGAGTACGTCCCCGGCGAGACGCTCTCCACCGTGCTCGCCGCGCTGGAGGCGAAGGGCGCGCGCCTGCCCGTGCCGCTGGCGCTGTCCATCGTCGCGCAGGTCGCGCACGGGCTGCACGCCGCGCACGAGGCCACGGACGCGGAGGGGAAGCCGCTGGAGGTGCTGCACCGGGACGTGGCACCCGCGCACGTGCTGCTCGGGTATGACGGCGGGGTGAAGCTGTCCGGCTTCGGCATCGCCCGCACGGCCGTCCGGCTCATGGGTGGCCCCATCTTCAAGCACGTGGGCTCGCAGCCACCGGAGGCACAGCGCAAGGGCAGTGGCCTCGTGGACCGGCGCGCGGACGTGTACGGCCTGGGCGTGACGCTCTACGAGGCGCTCACTGGAGCGGACCCGTTCCGCCGCCCGCTGGACTACGACTCGCTGAAGGCGGCGATGGTGGGGGAAGCGCCGCCGCCGAGCCAGCACCGGCCCGAGCTGGGGCCCTCGGTGGACGCGGTGGTGATGCGCGCCATGGCGCCGAAGGCTGGAGACCGCTACGCCACCGCCGCGGAGCTTGCCAAGGAGTTGGAGGAGCTGCGCGCGACGCTGGCTCCGGGACACGGGCGCGAGGAGCTGGCCGCGTTCCTGCGCGAGCTGTTCGGAGAGGAGCGCATCCGCGCGCGGACGCGCATCCCCACCCTGGCGGAGCTGCGGGCCCGGGCCGAGGCCGCCGCCGCGCTGGAGGCCCTGCCCCCGGCGTCGGAGCAGACAGACGAAGTCGCGCCGCCTCCGCCGACAGGGCTGAAGCGCTTCGTGCCGCACTCGCGGCTGATGATTCTCTACGGAGGCTTCCTGCTGCTCATCGTCTCCGCCGTGCTGTCGCGCGTGGCAAAGACTCGCGAGTCCTTCGTGGAGGAGGTGACGGAGGTAGCTCGCACGGGAAGGGAGCGGGCCGTGACGTGCCTCGCGCGCGGAGTGGGTGAGCGGGTGCCGGTGCAGCTCACGCTGGATGGACAGGGCCATGCGGAGGCGAAGGTGGCGGGGCCGCTCGCGGGCACGGTGGCGGCGCGCTGCATCGAAGAGGCGATGGCGGGGCTCCCGTATCCTAGGAAACGGGGCCTGCCGGTGACGGTGGAAGTGGCGGCCGACGGGCCTTGAGCGCCCGGGCGCGGCGGCGGGCACTCGCTCCGCCGGCCCAAAGAGCGCCGCGTCGCGGCAGGCGCCCTTGAGGGAGCGCGCCGCCTCAGGCCATGCGCTCTTCCCCGACACCACTGCTGCGGAAGTAGTCGCTGAGCTTCGCGCCGGAGGCCGGGCCACGCGCCACGGTGGTGGTGGGCTTCGTGCCCGTCACCGCCTCGACCGCCTTCTTGAGGAGGAGGGGCAGGGCCGCGCCTACGATGAGGTACTGGCGCGCGGGCAGGTCCGTCTCCCCCGCGAACCAGGCCCAGACGGCCACGCCCGAGCCGACAATCATCAGGCCGGTAATCACCCAGTACGGCACGGAGCGGATGAGCTGCTTGTAGCGCGGCGTCGACAGGTGCTCGCGCAGCCCGTACCAGTGCAGCAACTCCTGAAGCGCGCTGCCCAGTGCTCCGATGAGGATGATTTGCAGGGTACCCATGACGCCCCTCCAGTGCGGGTTTCCAGGAGGCTGGAGTGGGGACCAGGAGGATGTGACGCGGGGACGGGCCTCCTGCCCGAGCCTCCTGCGGGAGAGCCTTCGGAGGAGCGAGGGACTCCCTGCCCGCTCAGGGACCGGGGGTGGTCTGCTTCTCCACCCGCGTGAGCAGGCCGGTGAGCCCCTCGAAGGTGGCGTTGCCCACCTGGTGCAGGCCGAAGCCCCACAGGAAGGCCGTCATCCCCGCGCCGAAGCCGCCCCACGTGGGCGAGAAGACGTTGAGCAACTGGAGGCCCAGCGCCACCGCCACGCCGGTGAGCAGCAGCAGCACGCCCAGCTCCACCATCCACATGTGGCGCGGTGATGGCAGCGGCATCGCCTCGAAGTCTCCCAGCGCGGACGTGCCGGCGGGCGCCTCGGGGAGGGTGGGAATGACGCCTCCCGTGGGAGCCCCCATATTCGTGGGGCGGGGCATACCGGCGACCTCGCCCCCGTCCGGCACCAGCGACTCATTGATGACGCCGAGCCCTGCGCGAGGGGGCTGCTGGTAGCGGGTGAAGTCGGCGCGCGCCTCGTCGTAGGCCACCGCGGCTTCGTGCGGCGAGGTCGCGGACAGGAACCCCATGGCCCCGCCCAGCGCGTCGTCGATGCCCTTCAGCGTGCTCCGGTGCGCCTCCGTCGTGGCGTCCTGCTGCGCCGTCTCCACGTCTCTTCGCAGCTCCGTGATGAGCTGGCGTACGTAGATGGCGTGGGCGCCCTGGTACAGGCGGAAGGCCTCATCCACGCTGGTATCGGCGCGAGTCCGTGCCTGGCGGAGCCGCTCCTTCACATCCGTCGTCAGCTCCAGCCACTCCTCGTCGGTGAAGCCACGCGGCGGCAGCGGCGCCGCCACGGCCGTGGACAGCTCCGCGCACAGGATGTCGAAGTAGGAGCGGCGGGCCAGCTCGAACTGCTGCCGCGCGACGCCCAGGTTCGCGCTCTTGAGCTTCCCTCGAACGCTCTGGAGCAGGGGCAGCAGCTCGTACGTGAGGCGCAGGCCCAGGGGGTCCTTGCCCCGCTGCTTCGACAGCGCGCGCGCCTGACCCTCGATGTCCAGCAACTGCGCCTCCAGGCCCGCCCGCGCGAGCCCTTCCACGTCCAGCTCCCGCACCGCCTTGAGCTGCGCGAGAAGCTGCTCCGCCGTCGCATCCTCGCTGCGCAGCGACGTCGCCACCGCGGAGAGCCGCTTGCTCGCTTCCGGAGGGTGCAGCTCCTCTGGCAGTGCCCGCAGCGTCCGCGAGGCGGCGCACCAGACCTCGTAGAGCCGCAGCCGGGGCTCCACCCCCGCCAGCTCCGCGTCCCCCACGCGGATGCCCCGCACCGGCTTGCGTATCTCCGACACGAGCGCGTCGAGCTGCCCGCGCAGCGCGAGGCCCACCTCCTGCAGCTTCGCGTCCTGTCCCGTCATGAGCGCCTGGAGCCGGCGGCTGAGCGCCAGCGCCCGCTGCAGCCGCTGCGCCCGGGGACGGATGTGCTGCGTGTACAGCCGCACCGAGTACGACGAGAGCGCCCCCAGCGCGATGAGCAGCGCCCCCCAGGTCCACGGCGAGCGCACCCAGATGGTGAAGGTCTGCTCCACCGGGACGCCAGCCGGCACGGCCACCCGCACGGTGCCGGTGTACTCACCCGGACCGTCCAGCCCGCGCAGCGTCAGCACCAGCGCGCCGCTGCCATGGGCCTCCACGGGAATGTCCTCCCGCAGCGTCCCCGCGTCCTGGCCGTCCGCCCCCTGTGGCGCACCCTCCAGCGCGAAGTGGGCACCCGTCAGGCGCGGCTGAATCAGGGCCGCGCCCAGGTCCGGCGTCTTGCGCTGGAGCTGGAGCAGTTGGGGCACCGCCATCCGTCCGGCCACGCCCGCCGTCTCCCGGAAGGGCAGCCGCACGGAGGCGTCCACCGGCCGCCAACCCCAGCCCGACGAGGCCACCGCCGGGGACGTGGCGACGAACTGCACCGTGGGCGCCGCCTGCACGCGCGTGACGACGAGCGACGCCGTCTCCCGCCCTCCCGCGTGGATGAGCACCACCTGCCCCGTGTAGTCCCCCACCGTCGGCAGCCGCCCGGACAGCTCGACGGACAGCGGCTGGCGCGCGGAGATGACCGCGGTGGTGCCTCCACCCGACTCCCCGCCCACCGTGGCGGCCAGCGGCACCTGCACGCCGTCCTGGGACTGGAGCGGGTCCACCAGCACCGTCACGCCGCCAGGGAGCAGCTCATCGACGCCGCCACCCGGCGACGCGGCGGAGGGCAGCAGGTCCACGCGCAGCACGTGCCGGAAGGTGTCCGACGTCGTGCGCAGCCGCACCTCGTTGCTGGCATTGGAGCCGGCCACGCGGAGCCGCGGCTGGGCCTGGACGGCCCCCCACGGCGCGAGGAGCAGCAGGGCCAGGGCCAGGTGCGCGAGACTCGCGCCGGAGCCGAGGACGACGGAGCGGGCGGAGACGGGTTCCATCCACCGACGATAGCAGGCACGCCCCACGGCTCCAGTTCGCGCCCGGGTGGCCAGTGCTCACTTCCAGCCCAGCACCTCGAGCAGCTCCGGGGACAGGTTGGCGCGAATGGTGTCGGTGGGGATGCCCTCGTTGTGGCCTGGCGCGGAAGGCATGCGCGGGCCGCCGCTGTGGTGGAGCGCGGCCAGCCGCAAGTCCCGGGTGAAGCACGGCGCCCCGGAAGAGCCCGGCCCCGTGCAGGCCCGGTACGTCACGCGCGTGCGGGACGGGTTGACGCCCAGGAACTCGTCCACCGCGACGCTCATGGGCTGGCCCTCGGGGTGCTGGACGATGAGCACCAGGCTGCCGGACGCGAAGGGCTCGCGCGTCCTGGGCAGCTCCAGCCAGCCCCGGGGCTCGCCGTCCACCAGGGCCTCGCCCGGCACCCCCTCCACCTGGAGGAAGGCGTAGTCCAGCTCGTCCGCCGTGGACTCGCGCGGCCTCGGGTGCATCAGGTCCGCGGGGCTGTAGCGACTGTGCGCCAGGCACTTCGTCACCCGGTACACCGTGCCCGCCTGGAGCAGCGTGCGGTTCGGCAGCACCTTGTGGTCGAAGCGCACCCGCAGCGACTCCAGCAGCTTGTTCTCGATGACGTGGAAGTTGGTGAGGACCACGTTGGGCGAGACGAGGAAGCCGGTGCCCAGCGCCGCGCCTACCTGGGGCTCCACGCGGCATACCTGCCGTTCGATGGAGGCCAGCCGCCGCCGCCACGCTTCCGGCGTGCCCGAGCGACCGGGACCGAAGATGCGCTCCAGGCTGACTCGGGCAATGCGCAGCGCCCGCTCCGGGGCCAAGGTGCGGGTCACCGCCCGCAACAGCTCGTCTCTGTCCGCGCCGTCGAACTCCATGGTGGTCACCCAGGACGAGAACACCCCCACGAGGCGGGCCGGCCTCGCGACTCTCACCAAAATCTGCCGCATCCCAGCAGTGAATTCACGGGGGGCTGCTGGGACGGCCAGCGCTTCAGGGCATCTGGCGCTGGTGAGAAGACACTTCCCACGGACCTTGTGTCCACGGCAGTGCCCCCGAGGGCAGGGGTGTGACGATCACCGCACCGCCCATATAGTGGGAGGTACGTAGGAGACGAGGTCGGGCCGCGCCACCACCTTCAGCGAGGAGGCGCCTGCCTGGAGCGTGCCCGCCAGCGTGGGGATGACGCGGAAACGTGCCTGGAAGGGCTCGCCCGCGCCCCGGGGCGGCAGCATCAACGTCACCGCGCCGTCCTCCGCGTCCCACGACGACACCCGGCCCTCGGACACCAGCGCGTCGAGGCTGGCCGGGTCCACCTGTACACCGGCAGGCAGCCCGTGGCGCAGCTCCAGCGCGAGGCCGGACGGGGTGGACGCTTCCACCACCACCTCCGCCGGCTGCCCCACCCTGGCCTCCGCCGGGCCCTTCACCACCAGCTCCAGCCCACCCTGGGACTCCGGCTTCCACGGCACCGCCGCGGCCAGCACCAGCGAGTAACCGAGCCCCGGCACGGCGGGCTCCGCGCGCACCGTCCAGGTGTGCGCCCCGCCCGAGCCCGGCGCCGCCACCTCCAGCGCCAGCACCTCGCGCAGCGCCTTCGCGTCATAGGTGCCCTCGGTGAGGGCCTGGCCGTCGCGCTCCAGCACCACGCGCACCCGGGCGGGCAGCGGCTCGCGGAAGAGGGCCACCACCGCGCGCAGCGCCATCCGGTTGGCTCGGCCGCCGCCCCAGCCCAGGGCCGGCTCGTAGCGGGAGAGCAGGAAGGCGCCCAGGTCCGCCAGCGGCGCCTTCGCGTCGCCGTCCAGCGCCAGCACCGCCAGCGCCGTGGCCTCCGTTTCCGAGGGCGTCACGCCACCACCGTCCACCACGCCCGAGTCCACCGGCAGGTACGCCGAGCCGCCGTCGCGCGTCTTCACCGCCTCACGCACCTGGGTGCGCAGCTCCTCCTTCAGCGAGCCCGACACCGCGCCGCTCGCCAGCAGCGCCGCCGCGGTGTAGCCGTCCTTCACGTGGGCCCGGTTGCGCTCCACCGCGCCCAGGGCTCGCGCGGCGAAGAAGGCCGCCCGGCGCCTGCCCTCCGGAGTCCCCGCCGCCGCGTTCACCACGCGCATGCAGTCGGCGGTGGCCACCAGCAGCCGCTGCAGCGTCCAGCCCTCGCCTCCCTGGCAGGTGCCGTCGGGGGACTGCGCCCGCGCCACCTGCGCGGCCAGGCGCTCGCCCAGGCGGGCCAGCACGAGGTTGTCGGGGTGGAGCAGCGCCCCTTCGGCCAGCAGCGCCGCCGTGGACACGTCCGGCGAGCGGCCCTCGCGCAGCGCGCGCTGCGTCGCCTGGGCCAGCAGCTTGCGCAGGCCCTCCACGTCCAGGGCGCCCTCCACCGGCTGCGGCGGAGCGGCCATGCGCCGCGTCCCCGAGGTGAGCGCCTTCAGCGCCTCAGCGGCCTGCGTCTCGCCCAGCGCGGTCAGCAGCTCCGGCGAGCGGCCGACGAGCATCAGCGTGTAGGCCACGTCCGCCGTGCCCCCGCGCCCGCCCGCCGTGGCCCACTCCGAGCGCAGCACGCCCAGCGCGCCGGGGTACACGAGCAGCCGCACGCGCTCACTGCCCGCCTGCGCGTCCGCGGGCCCCTCCAGCGTCACCGTGCGCGGCGCCGCCAGCGTGCCTCCGCGCTGCTTCACCACGGGCCGCCCGGTGGGCCACACCTGGAAGTCCCGCACCACCGCATCCGCGGCGCCCAGCGTGGCGCGCACGGCCACCTGTCCCGGGCCGGCCGCCTTCACCAGCACGTACTCCACCACGCTGCCCCGCGCCGGCACCCGCACCGTGCGGCTGCCGCCCTCCACCGTCGCGCCCTGGGCCTCCACCTTCAGCGGCACCTCCACGGCGGAGTCCGTCGTGTTCACCACCTGCACCGGCAGCCGGGCCGCGTCGCCCGCGCGGAGGAAGGGCGGCAGCACCGGGTCCACGTACGTGGGCAGCGTGCCGGAGAAGCGCGCCACCGCGCCCGCCTGCGCGCCGGAGCGCGAGTGCGCCAGCGCCAGCACCCGCCAGCCCGTGAGCCGGTCCGGCACGCGCACCGGCACCGTCGCCGCGCCGGAGGCGTCCGTCACCACCAGCGGCTCGAAGAGGAAGGTCTCCGGGAACCAGGCGCGGCTCGGCGCCGAGTCCGCCTCCGGCCCTCCTTCCCCGTTGCCGCGCCCGCCCCTGTCCTTGGACTGGTCCGCGCGGCGGGAGTCCACCACCGGGTTCACGCCCCCGGGCGCCCCGCCGAAGGACTCGGCCGCCTTCTCTTCCATCTCCATCATCGGCTCGGGCGGAGGAGCCATGGCTGGCGCGGGGGCCGCACCGCCCATGACGCCGTCCGCGTCGTCGAAGGCCGAGGACGTCGGCATGCGCTGCAAATTGGCGACCCCCGCCGGCTCCGCCGAGCGCGAGAGGTCCCCCCCCAGCCGGAGGACGTGCATCAGCAGGAAGGCCACCAGGGCCCCCAGCAGGAGGCCCACCGTCCCCATCATCAGCGTGCGCTTCATGGCGCCTCCCGGGCGACCCACGCGTTCCAGTTCTCCACGTCCTCGGGCAGCCGCGTCCCGCTCGTCACCACCGAGCGCGGGTCCGTGAGGGCCAGCAAATCCCCAGGCAGCCGGGACAGCCGCAGCCGGCGGCCGAAGGCGTCCGTCACCTTCTCGCCGCGCTGCTCACAGGCCGTCAGCGCGCCGTCCCACAGCTTCGCCAGGTCCTCCGGGTCCAGCGTCTCGCCCTCGGGGGCCTTCTGCTCCCAGGCCCGCACCTGCGCATGCAGCTCCGAGAGCACCCCGTAGAAGGGGTCCGTCAGCTCCGCGGACGGGTCGAAGGGCGTCGCCGCGTTCACCGACACCGCGGGCTCGACGTCCTCGCGTCGCGGCACGCCACTGACGCGCAGCAGCGCCGCGGCCGCCGCGTTGGAGCCGCGGATGCGCCCCATGGCCAGCGCCTGCCCGTCCAGCACACCGAAGGCGGACGAGGCCATCGAAGGCGCGGGCCGCACGGAGTCCAGCGACTCCGTCCCCGGCAGCGGCGTGAGCTGCGCCAGCGTCTCGTCCACGCCGAAGAGGCCCACCGCGGCCGGGCCGTCCTTGCCATCCACGCGCGTACGAAGCTGGAGGCGGGCCAGCTCGCCGGGCGCGTACACCGGCTTCTCCGGCGACACCTCCACGGTCAGCCCCGCGCGCGGCGGTACGTACACCCGCGCCACCGCGCCCTCCCACCAGGCCTCGGCCCAGCCCTCGAAGTCCGCCGGCAGCCGGAAGCGCGCCGAGCGCGAGCCCCGCTCCACCTTCGCCTCCAGCCGCGTGTCGCCCGCCGTCAGCACCAGCTTCTCCGGCAGCTGGCCCACGAACTGGGGGCCGCGCATCAGGTCGATGCGCACCTCGTCCCCTGCCCGGGCCTGCACCGGCGTGGCCCGCAGGCGCGCATTCGGGAGCTGCGCCGGGCGCAGCACCAGCTTCGTCGCGCCCGCGTCCTTCCCATCCACCTTCGCGCTCACCTTCAGCTCGTAGCCCGGAAAGACGGTGGCCTGCGCCTGCCCGGCCTCTTCCCGCGAGCCCGACGGGTACGCGGTGAGGCGCGCCACGCCCAGGGCCTCGCCCCGGTCCTTCTCCGCCTCCGGAGGAGGCAGCCGCAGCCGCGTGAAGCGCTCCTGGATGCAGGACAGCGCCGAGGCGGGCAGCGCGCTCGCCGACCCGGGCAGCGACACCCACGACGCCGCCACCTCCGGCCCCGTCCTCGCCAGCCGCCAGCTCAGCGCGAGGGGCAGGGGCGTCGCCACCGACAGGTCGCGAGGCAGGCACGCGCGGGCATCCCTCGCGGCCACGTCCAGCACGCCCGCCAGGAAGTCGGCCTCGCCCATGGCCTCCTCCACCTCCACCTCCAGCCGGGGATAGCTCGTGTCACGCACGCTCAGCTCCAGCGCCAGCACGCGCTCCCGTCCGGGTGCCAGCGCGCGCGAGCGCAGCGCCGTGGCGAGACACGCCGCCAGCGGCCCCGGGTTCACCGCCACGTCCATCACCGCGCCGCCCGCTCCCACGCGCACGCCCAGCGTCAGGTCGGTGTCGCCGTCATCCGGCGTCACGAAGCGCGAGCACGGGAAGAGCGACGGCAGCCAGCCCTCCACCGCGAGCTGGTCCTTCAGCGACGCCTCCGTGTTCTCGTTCAGCAAGTCTCGCAGGCCGCCCAGCTCCACCATGGGAGGCGGAGGGGGACGGCGCACCGGCATGGGCGGCACCACCACGTTGACGGGCGGCCCGGGGTCCAGCTGGAAGGCGGCCACGCCGTCCTCATCCGCCACCGCGCGCACGCCCTCGTCGCGAGCGTCCCACGCGCGCGTCACCTTCAGCTCCGCGCCGGGCAGCACGCGGCCGTCCGCGGTGGTGGCGCGCAGGTAGACGCGGTTGCTGAAGCCCGCCACCAGCCCGTCCTCCAGCTCCGTCACGGTGGACACGGCGAGGGCGTCCTCGGCGAGCAGCAGCGACACCGCGCCCTGCACCCGGTCTCCCGCCGCGTCCTTCGCCGCCACGCTCGCGCTCAAGCGGGCGTTGCCGCGCAGGTCCATGGGCACGCGCGGCAGCGCCACGCGGAAGCGCCCCGCGGCATCCGTCTTCGCGCGCCCGGGCAGCCCGCCATTCAGCCACTCCGTCGGCGGGGGCCAGTCTCCCGACGCGTCCCACTCCAGCTCCACGTCGGCGTCGGCCACCGGCGCGCCCGAGGCGTACACCACCTGCCCCTCCACCTCCGGTGAGTCCCCGGCGCGCCAGAAGGGCCGGGGGCTGCTCGCCTCCACGCGGAAGCGCGGCAGGGTGAAGGGCTCCACCTTGAAAGAGGCCTCGGCCTGGGCGCTGCTGCTCACCCAGCGCACCGTCCACAGGCCCGTCGTGGCGCCCCTGTCCAACGGGAAACTGCCGGCCACCACGCCCCAGGGGCCCGCCGGTGCGCGCTCCTCCAGCACCACCTCGCCGGACGGGTCCGTCAGCGTCCACGTCCCGGGCCGGCCGTCCAGCGGCGACAGGTCCTTCGCGCGCAGCGCCACCGCGCGGAAGCGCACCTCGTTGCCCGGCTCGTACAGCGGCCGGTCCGTCAGCACGTGCACGCGCGCGGGCGCATATAAAGGTAGCGCCGCGTCCACCGTGTCCGTGCCCAGCGGCGTGGTGAGGCGGGCGCGCAGCCGGTAGTCCCCGTCCGGCACCTGGGGCAGCTTCACCCGGGTCGTCAGCGGGCCGTACCCCTCGCGGCTCCAGTCGTGCTCCGGCTCGGGCGGCAGCGGCGTCTCCTTGCCCTCCGCGTCCACCAGGAACAGCTCCGCCGAGCCGCGCGTCACCGGCGCCTCCATGAGCCCGCCGTAGCTGGCATGCGGCGCGTGGGCGGTCGCCCAGACGGACACCGGGCTCGCCACCCCGCGCGACAGCCCGTCCGCGCTCAGGCGCACCGTCTGCCGCATGTCCCCGTCCGGGCAGCGGTTCATGGGCACGCCGAGCAGGAAATAGGAGGACAGGCAGACCTCGAACGACAGCAGCGTCAGGAAGCCCCCTCCGAGCAGTCCTGCGAGCCCTCCGATGATGAGCGGCAATCGGCGGCGGAAACCTTGCGCCATGCGTCCTCCCCTGGCGCGCAGTGTACGTCGAGAAGGCATCGCTCTGCCGAGCCCCCCTTTTTCGCGCCCTGGCGGCGGTGCGCTAGGGTGCCTCCCGTCCCGCCGCTGCCCACACCCCACCATGCCCGCGCCGACGCCCAAGCCCCGCCCTCCCCAGGACGCCCTGCCCTCGCGGCTGGAGTCGTTGCTGGAGTCCCTCACCGACCGCCACCTCGCGGACCGCCTGGAGCGCGTCCACCGCGCGGCGGCCGTGGCCATCGACCGGCTGGGGCACCTGAGCATCGCGAAGTACGAGCCCACCTCGGTGGAGTCCGACGGCGGCGCGGACCTGGCCCTCTGGGAGACGATGGCGCCCGCCATCGGCGACACGCTGGTGGGCGTCAACCAGCTCGTCGCCGCCATCCACAAGGAGTTCCCCCCGCCCGCGCGCCCTGCCAGCGGAAGCGAGGGCTGGGCCCCTCCGCCCGCCAGCTCGGACGAGCGGCTGGCGCAGGAGGTGGAGGCGGTGCTGCACACCAGCGCGGAGCGGCTGGCGAAGCGCGTGGGCGAGCTGGGCCAGCAGATGCGCCGCCCCGAAGTGGTGAGCGACCGCTGGACGCTGATGGCGGAGCTGCAGGCCTTCCGCGCCGACTTCAGCGCCCGCATCGGCGACCTCGTCTACCTCACCGCGTCGGCCTTCGAGGACGTGCGCCGCGAGGACGTGGTGCCCGGCTACCTGCACCAGGTGGCCGCGCGGGCGGCCCTGCGAGCGGCGGCGGCGGACCTGCGCCGCTCCCTGCAGGGGCGCCTGGAGCGCGCGGCGAAGGCGGAAGGCCCCGCGAGGCCCGCGCTGGCGAGGCAGGTGGCGGAGAGCCTGTCGGCCTTCGTCTCCCTGCCCGCCTCGGTGGCGCTGCGCACGCCGCAGAAGCACCAGGTGCTGGAGCTGCGCGCGCACCTGCTGGAGACGGGCTCGCGCCCGACGCTGGAGCCCGACGTGCTGCCGGGACTCGTGGAGCCCTTCCTCGTGGCCATGGAGGGACACATGGAAGAGGTGACGCGCGCCTGGCTCATCGTGCACGACCGCAGCGTCTGGGCGGCGTGTGGCATGAAGCTGGAGCAGGCGGAGATGCACCTGACGCTCGGCTCGATGGGCGCCGCGCGCGTGCTGACGGACGCGGTGCAGGCGGCGGGAGCGCTCCAGGGGCGCTCGGGCCCCTTCGACGCCTTCCTGCGCAAGGCGCGCCAGGAGTCCTCGGACGGCCTGGACGAGGCAGGGGCTCGGGAGCTGCTCACGCGCTTCCGGGAGCGGCTCGCGGCCCTGCCGTTCAGCTAGGAGGGGCTACTCCTTCTTCGGAGCCTCGCCCTGGGGCAGCGCCGGGGCCGGGGGCTTCGGCGGCAGGACGCGCAGCTCGTTGTAGCGGGCCGCCAGCGTCTCCGGCGTCAGCTCCTCCTGCCACTGCTTGGGGTTGGTGTTCCAGCCGAAGTCGGCCGGCACCTTGCCGCCACCCTGGTTGGTGTAGCCAATCATGTCCGGGAACTGCGCGGACCAGCGGCCGGCGGGGTCCGGCTCCTTGGTGATGTGCTGACGGTTGGGACGGCGGAGGAAGGGCTTGGGTGCGTCGCTCATGGGGCGAAAGCCTCTCCGAAAGCCGCCCGCAAGGGTAGTGGGAAGCCACTGCCACGGCGCCCGGAGGCCTGGCCCCCCAGCCCTCCCCCGGGCAGGGGCCTCAGGCCGCCCGCCGGGTGCGCTTGCGCCGCGCGGGTACCACCGGAGGCAACACCCGGGGTCCCAGGGCGAACACCGCCGCGAAATAGCGGGCCTGGGCCTCGCTGCCGTAGCGGTAGCGCCGCACGGCGCCCTCGCGCATCAGCACCTCCACGCCCCAGCCTCGCTTGTCGTGGAGGAGCTCCACCTGTGACACCTCGCCCATGCCGTCCCCCTCCCACCTGCGTTCCCCTCCGCTCTTGAAATCCCCGTGCCAACCGGACGTCGTGGGCCTGACGGGTTGCGTTGTCCGGGAGTCGTCACTCGGGGTGAGGGCGGTAAGGATTGCAGGAGGGCTCGGCTGCTCGCCCGCCTGGGCAAGGCACCGTGGGAGCGGGCCCGGGAGGGCGTACCGGATACACACCCCGGGGCGCCTTGTGCCCCACGAATCCTGCGTTAACTCAAAGGCATGACTCACTTCGAGAGCAGCAATGGCGACCGGTTCGCCGAATTCGTCCTTCCCGACGGCTGCGTGCTCTGCGGCGGCGAAGTGACTGTGCGCGCCTCACAGGCAGGCGCGCACAGCTACTGCCCGCAGTGTCACTGGCTGTCCAAGCCGAGCATGCGCGTGCGCGACAACGGCGTGGAGCTGTCCTTCGCCACGTCGGCGCAGGCGTAGGCCCTCTCCTTCCCGGGTGGCGCGGAGCCAGGCTGGCCCCGCCACCCGCTCACGGGCCAGACCGGAGTGCCGGCAGGCCCCTGCTCCCTTCCACCACCGTGAGTCGCCGCGCCACGGGCCTCAGTGAGGCCCGTGGACGCTGCTCGTGTGCCCCGTGGCGAGCGTCGCGTCGTCGCGCTGGCGGTCCTCCTCGTCCCACGCGCGGCCGTCCTCGTAGCCCCACTCGGCGAGGTCCACCTTGTATTGGACGTGGGACAGCAGCCGGCCGCGGCAGAGCTTCCGCTCCCAGTTGCCTTCCTGCACCGAGCCGCTGGCGCGGGCCAGCAGCTCCTGCATCAGCCACTCGGGGACGATGGCGCGGTCCGCGGGGTAGGCGAAGCGGAAGAGCATGAGGTGCGAGAGCAGCACCTCCCAGTACCGGTCGAAGCGCTTGAGGAGCCGTGGCCAGTCGAAGCTCGCGCCCGCCTTCAGCAGGAGGTGGGTGAGCTCGTGGCCGTCGAAGCGCTCGCGCTCCAGGACGAAGGCCTTGCTCCAGAAGATTTCCTCCGCCGGAGGCACCTTGCACGCGCAGCCCAGGAGCTGCGCGCAGACGGCGTGCTCGAACCAGCCGTCATCGACGACGGTGAGGCCGTTGCCGGACGCGAAGATGATGTCGACGAGGTAGTCGTCCCAGAAGGCCTTGTGCAGCCAGCCGTGGACGTTGCTCTCGGTGCTCCACTCATTCCGCGCGAGCAGCTCGAGCGCGCGGTCCGCGTCCTCCTTCCGGATGAAGAGGTCCAGGTCCTTCGTGTCGCGGTAGATGCCGGTGTAGTGCGCGAATGCGTACGCACCGCCGACCAGGAAAGGAATGCCGGCATCAGAGAGTAACTGGATGGCGTAGGCGCGTGCGCCCAGCTCGGCGACAGGTCGCCGGACCTCCATCCGCCGCGGGTCCCCCCCGGGTGCTCCCGAGGCCTTCGGTGGTTGCTCAGCCATGCGCAAAAGATAGGAGGACAGAGCCTGCACGACAGCGGTACGGCCGCGTGCCCGGATGCAGGGCAGGCAGGGAGGCACAGCGGTTGTTACGGGGCTCACGGCGGAGTGTCGGACAGCGCACGGCTCACTTGCGCAGAACCACCGCCGGAATCAGTCGTCGGCCTCCGCTTCCGGGAGCGACTTCGCGGCCATGGACATGGGGTAGATGGCGCGGAGGTTGACCCGGTAGTGGTACGCGACGAGGTGATACTCCCCCGCAATCAGGATGAAGACCTGTTGGGGCGGCTCGGGCTGACTGTCGACCCAGGCCTTCGCTTCCTCGTACGAATCGAACGTGGCCACCGGAGGGGGGAGCCCACCTCGCGCCATGTCTTCGAGGTAGAACTCCAGGACGGGACTGCCGGGCAATCTGCGTTCGCCCAGGTCTCTGAAATAGACGATGTTGTGGTACTCACCGGCGATCAGCACCTTGGCGCCGTCCGGCGGATTGGGGTGCGCTTTCAGCCACGCCATTGCCTCCTCACGCGTGTCGAAGCTGGCGGTGACGAGTGGAGGCGCCCTGAGGTCCAGGCTCTTGCGGTATTCGTCGAAGGCGTACGTCTGACCCGTCTCGAAGAGGAACTCGAACAGGTCCATCGCAATCCGCAGCTGGTCCTTCTCCTCCGGCGACTGGTTTTCATGACGAAGCCGTCCGAGCAGGGCTTCGACTTCGACCATCCCCTTCCCTGGTTTCACGGTACGCCTCTCTCCATGAAGGGATCGGTCCCAGGAGCCGCCTCGGCCAGAAGTACCGCTGGCGCGAGAACGATGAGCCCCGCGCCCATGGAAACCACGACGAAGACAGCCCCCGCGATAACGACCACGCTCCCTACCAGAATCGCTCTGCGATTCCGCTTCAACCAATCCACTGCGGCATCCACCGCTGCGAACTCCTGTGGCCGTAGCTTCTCCAGCTCAACGCAATCCATATAGGGCTGCATGCATTGGCCTTCACAATACTCCTTCTTGCCGCCTTTCTTCCGCTCAGGAGAGGTCATATGTCCGTATCCCCGGGACAGAGGACGGCGTATGCACTCAGCGACACATTCCCGGTTCTCTGCATCGCAGTCGCGAGGCCGGCGCACGACAGGTACGACCCGGCCAGCCAGCTCCCTTGGGCTCGAACGGGCGCTGAACCGCGCAAGGTCAAGCTCCTCGGCGGGCTGCCATGAGTGAGTCACCGTGCCGTCAGCCTGCTCTTGGATGACGAGCACGAGGCGAGTGGACTCCCCGGCGCTGACCGGAGCGCCGGAGCGGGTGGTTCCGCACGAAGCGAGAAGCATGGCAAGGAGTGAAGCAACGATTCGCTCCGAGTTCGCGTGAGTTCTCATGCCCATCCTGCTTCCGTCGTGAGCTGCATCCGCCAGCCATCCAAACACATCGGTCTCTCACTTCACCGCACCAGCCAAAGCCACAGCGGCGCGGTAGCGAAGGACAGCGGAATCCCCACGCCCACCATCAACACGGCCAGCTCGGGGTCCAGCTTGTGCTCGGCGGCGAGGATGGCCGCGCTCACCATGGGCGCCATCGCCGCCTGGAGCACCGTGGCCTGCACCACCACCGGCGCCAGTCCCGGCATCGCCAGCAGGCCCAGCGCCACCAGCCCCGGCACCAGCAGCAGCTTGTACGACAGGCCCAGCGCCAGCGCGGGCAGCCGGTGCCGCACCCCCGTGAGCCGCAGCTGCAAGCCCACCGAGAACAGCGCCAGCGGCGTGAGCAGCGCGCCCAGTCGCTCCAGCACCGTGTCCAGCCACACGGGGAAGCCCCAGGGCCGCAGTACCAGCGACACCACCAGCGCGAGGAACGGAGGGAACGTCACCACCTTCCGCGCCAGCTCGCGCCACGGCAGGTCCGCCTCCGCGCTCGCCCGCGTCGCCGCGAGCGTCGCCAGCGTGGACAGCACCAGGAACGAGCCGAGCTGGTCCGCCACCACCGCCACCGCGAGGCCGCCCTGCCCCAGCAGCGCCTCCGCCATGGGCAGCCCCACGAAGGCCGTGTTGCCCAGCCCCGCCGACAGCACCAGCGCCACCACCGACTGCCGCGACAGTCCCAGCCGAGGCCCCAGCAGCCGGAAGAACGGGCCCGCCGCCAGGTAGTACAGCCACGGCACCACCGCGGCCACGGCCAGCTCGGGCACGAACTCCAGCCGGTGCATCACCCGCAGCACCAGCGCCGGCAGCGCCACGTACAGCACGAAGGTGTTGAACGCGCCCGCCGCGCCCTCGGCGAACCTGCCGCTGTGCCGGGCCAGCACACCCAGCAGCAGGCACGTTCCCAGCAACCCGATGACCGCGCTCATGACGTCCGTGCCTTCGCCTTCCCTCGCCGCCCTTGCCCTATATGCGAACGCGAGGACGCCTTCCCGCGTTTCGCCCCGCCGCCTGACGGCCGCCTTACCGGAACCTCCTCGGGAGGCTTCACCCGGGACTCCGCCTCAGCCAACGAGCCCGGACCCACGGGCTCCCCTGAGAGCAGCCCGCCCCCCGCCAGCAACGGCCGCGCACGCTGGATGACCTCCGACAGGAAGCCCATCACCGCCCGCACCCGCGCGCTCTGCTGCAGGTCCGGGTGCACCACCAGCCAGATGTCCCGCCGCAGCGCCGCCACCGGAGGCAGCAGCCGCCGCAAGCCCGGCGCGGTGTCGCCCTGGAAGCACGGCATCAACCCCAGCCCCACGCCCGCGCCCGTCGCCGCCACCACCGACAGCAGCGAGTTGCACCGCATCACCACCCGCGCGGACGTGGCCACCTCGCCCATCCACCGCGCCTCCGGCCACTTCGCCGCCGCGTCCGCGTAGCCGATGACGTCATGCCCCGCGAAGCCCAACGCCGGGTCCGGCAGCCCGCGCCGCGCGAGGTACCCCTCCGCCGCGTAGAGCGAGATGGCAATCTCCCCCACCTTGCGCGCCACCAGCGACGCCTCCTTCGGCCGCGTCAGCCGCACCGCCACGTCCGCCTCGCGCCGGGTCAGGTCCAGCGCGCCGTAGTCCGTGAGGAACTGCACCTCGATGCCCGGGTGCCGCTCGCGGAACACCCCGAAGCGCGGCAGCAGGTGATTCACGGCGAAGGCCTCCGTCGTCGTCACCCGCACCACGCCCTCCAGCCGCGCGTCCTCTCCGCCCGCCCGGCGCTCCACCGCCAACACCGAGGCCTCCATCTCCTCCACCGTGCCGCGGATGCCCTGCCCCGCCGCCGTCAGCACGAAGCGCCCCGGCGTCCGGTCGAACAGCCGCGTCCCCAGCTCCTCCTCCAGCACCGTCAGCCGGCGCCCCACCGTTGTCGCATCCACCCTCAGCGCGCGAGCCGCCGCCGCGAGCGTCCCCTCGCGAGAGATGGCCAGGAAGTACCGCAGGTCATTCCAGTCCGGCATGGCGCCCTGCAAGATTGCAGGCCCCCACGGCATTCTCCAGCGTTTCCGCATGGCCGCCTCCAGGGCATTCATGGCGCCACAACCGGGCCGCGTGGTGCGGCCCCACACCCCGCTGGAGCCTTGCCATGAACGCCACCACCCGCCTCGCCCTCACCCTCGCCGCCCTCTCCGCCGCCGCGTGTGGAGGCGCGAAGACGGCCGTCAAGCCGCAGGACCTCGCCGGCCGTTGGGACAGCCCCACCTGTGAGGCCAGTCCCAACGGGGACGGCAGCACCAGCTACGTGCAGCGCCACTTCCAGCTCACGGAGTCGGCGTGGACGCTCGAGCTGGACGTCTTCGGCGACGCGCAGTGCCAGACGAAGCTCTTCACCGCCCGCCTCCTCGGCCCCTACACGCTGGAGCGGGACTCGGAGAAGGTGGCTGGCGCCACCGAGGGCAACTTCTCCTTCGGAGAGCGCTACCTCACCGCGCACATCCAGCCGCTCGCGGACGCCTTCGCCCAATCTGGCTGCGGCACGGGCACGTGGACGGTGGGCGCCGAGCAGTCCGTCCCCGCTGCCTGCCTGTCCTTCAAGGCGCTTGCCGGGTGCAGCACCGACCATGACCTGGTGAAGGTGGACGGCAACCAGCTCTTCTTCGGTCAGCGCCCGGCGGACAACGACATGTGCGCCCCCGACAAGCGCCCGCTGGCGCTGGCCCCGCTGCCCGTCATCAAGGGCTGAGGCCCCGCTCCGGCAGGGCCTCGTGCCGCCAGCGTCAGGGGCACACCGCGCCTGGCGTCCGCGAAGAAGCCACCCACGCGCGGACCTCACGATGTTGGACCTCAAAGAGCCCCTACCGTCACTCCCGGGCACTTGGAGCGGAATACCCGCTGACGCATGCTCCGCCGCCGTCATGCCTCCCCGCTCCGGTCCTCCGTGCCCCGCTCCCGTCCCCTCGGTTCTGGAGCGGCGGCCATGAGCGGCGCCCTGGTCCAGGCCGTGCGCGCCCTCGCGGGGGGCCTGCCCCGCACGTACTGGGTGCTGTGGGTGGGCACGCTGGTGAACCGGCTGGGCTCCTTCGTGGTGCCCTTCCTCGCCCTCTACCTCACGCGCGAGCGGGGCTTCACCGTGGAGCAGGCGGGCCTCGTCGCCTCGCTGCACGGCGCGGGGACGGTGCTGGCGGGGCCGCTGGGTGGCACGCTCGCGGACCGCGTGGGCCGGCGCCTCACCCTGGCCGGGGGCCTGTGGCTGGGCTCGGCGGGCATGCTCTTCCTCGGCTTCTCCCGCGAGCCCTTCTGGATTGCCGTCGCCGCCTTCACGCTGGGCGTGCTGGGAGAGCTGTACCGGCCCGCGGTGTCCGCCGCCGTCGCGGACGTGGTGCCGCCGCGGGACAGGACTCGCGCCTTTGGCCTGCTCTACTGGGTCGTCAACGTGGGCTTCGCCATCGCCCTTCCGGTGGCCGGGCTGATGACCCGCTTCGGCTACGTGACGCTCTTCGTCGCCGACGCCATCACCACCTTCGTCTACGGCTGCTTCATCTGGCTGTTCCTGCCGGAGACGCGGCCCACCCGCCGGCCCGCGGGCGAGCAGGCCAGCGCCCCCGCGAGCCCCCCGGCGGCCTCGCCGCTCGCGCCCTTTCGAGACCCGGTGTTCCTCTCCTTCGGCCTGCCCATCTTCGTGGTGTCCCTCATCTTCTTCCAGGGCCACATGGCGCTGCCGCTGGACCTGGGCGGGCGGGGGCTGACGCCGGCGCAGTTCGGCTCGGTGCTCGCGGTCAACGGCGTCCTCATCGTCGTGATGCAGCCCTTCACCGGCCGGTGGCTGGGCCAGCAGCGCCGCGCCGTCGCGCTGGCCCTGGCGGCGGCGCTCACTGGCGTGGGCTTCGGCCTGCACGCGCTGTCCGCCAACGTGGGACTGGCGATGCTGGCCGTCCTGGTGTGGACGCTGGGGGAGATTGCCCAGGCGCCGGTGGCGCCCACCGTGGTGGCGGACCTCGCTCCGCCCGAGCTGCGCGGCAGCTACCAGGGCGCCTACCACATGCTGTGGGGACTGGCCGCCTGCGCCGCGCCCGCGCTGGGCGGACTGGTGATGGGCCGCTTTGGCTCCACCACGCTGTGGCTCTGCTGCCTCGTGCTGGGCGTCGCCGCGGCGGGCTGGCACCTCGCCATCGCCGGAGCCCGACGCCGCCGCATGGACACGCTGCGCACCCTGCGCCCGGACGTCAGCACGAGCGCGGACTGACGCTCCGCCCCGCCGCGAGTCCCGCCGGAAAAAGCAACGGGCGGCCCCCCCTGGAAGGAGACCGCCCGCGACTCACGCGTTGCCTGGGGTCAGGCTACGGCGAGGTGTAGTTGATGTTCAGCGTGTACGTACCGGCCGTGTAACCGCGCACGCCGATGTACGCGCTCGTCTGGCCCGCCGGCACGGTGACTTCGCACGTCTCGGCCGCGCCGCTGAGGTACGGACGGCAGGCGTAGCTGGTCGTCGTGGGCGCCGAGCCGAACTGCACGTACAGGTCCGGGTCACCCGTGCCCGACATCACCACCTTGAAGGTGGTGCCGGCCAGCACGGAGTACGCGGGGAGGTTCGTGACGCTGCCCGAGGCCACGCTGCCGGACTTCGTGTCCGTCTTCGGCGTACCGGTGCCGCCGGTGCCGGGCTTGGTGTAGTTGATGGTCAGGTTGAAGCTGGCGGCGGTGTAGCCGCGCACCATGATGTACGCGCTCGTCACGCCCGCGGGCACCGTCACGTTGCACGACTCGGCCGCGCCGCTGAGGTACGGACGGCAGGCGTAGCTGGTCGTCGTGGGCGCCGAGCCGAACTGCACGTACAGGTCCGGGTCACCCGAGCCCGTCATCGCCACCGAGAAGCTGGTGCCGGCCACCACGGAGAAGGGACCGTAGTGGGTGTTCGCGCTCGCCGCCACGGAGCCGGAGCGGGTCTCCGTGGTGGGGGTGCCCGTCGGGGGCGGCGTGCCACCCGGAGCGCCGTAGAGCGCCTGGATGCCCTGCGTGTCCTTGGCGGTGATGACCAGGTCACCCGACTGCGAGCCGTTGCACTGCGGGTAGTGCATGACGGACGCGGAGTCGTACGTGGTCAGCGCGCGCCAGTTGTTGTCCTCGAAGCACGTGCCGGACTCGGGGCGGGTGTGCTCGTGGCGGAAGCCCAGCGTGTGGCCCAGCTCGTGGCGCAGGATGCCCGTCAGCGTCCACGGCGACGTGTTGCCGAAGGCCGTGTTGTCGATGAGCACGTTGCGGTTGGCGCGCGAGTCGTTCGGGAAGAACGCGCGGGCCAGGTACTGGCCACCCGAGTTCACCGGGCGCACGTCGAACACCACGTTGTTGTTGCTCGCGGTGCAGCTGCCGTTCTGCGCGCTCACGTAGACGAACTTCACGTCGCCCGCCGCCTCCCAGGCGGCCGCCGCGCTGGCCATCTCCGTCACCGCCCTGGCGTGGTTGGTGCCGAACGTGGTGCTCACGCAGTAGGTGATGTTCTTCTTCGCCGTGTCGCTCCACTTCGCGTCCACGCCACCCGCCGTGTGGACGATGAGCTGGCCGTTCTTGACGTTGTTCTCGTAGAACTCGCGCAGCAGCTTCTCGGAGGCGAACGTCGTGTCGCCGTCGGCGATGAAGATGCCCGTGTCCGGCTCCTGGTACACCAGGGACAGGAACTGCTCCCACGACATGCCCTGACCGGTGGTCTCGGGAGTGGGGGTGGTGCCTTCGCTGCCGCCGCAACCGGCGAGCAGCGCGAGGCCCGCGAGGGCGCCGACGAACTTGGACTGGGTCATGGACTTCCTTGATGGGAAGAAGGGAGCCCCGCGCCAGAGCACCCCCCGTGCCAGCGCCCAACCCATTGCCATTACTAGGTATTACAACCAGCCCTTCAGCGGCTCCGGTGCACCGATACTCCAGGAGTACCCGCGAATTCGTAAACCCTGCTTACGATTTGGCACCAAAGCCGAGCGACTCTAAGTACTTACCCGTATTTCGGAAGCCGATCTGAAACAGGACAAGCCGGATGTAAAAGTGAAACCGACCGAGACAGTTTTCTGCCCCAACGTCTCGAAAAGCGGCGGCCCGGCGAAAACGGACCCACCCCGGTGGCCCACGGCCAGAGAGGTCCGGTGGCTGCCGCGCCGCCCCCTCAGCCGAAGACGGCGACCAGGGTGAGGACGACGAAGGCGACGAACACGAACCACGCCGCGGCGTAGTCCAGGTCGCTCTCGTGGAGCAGGTGGTTGAAGTCGAGTCGCATGGCGGTGGTCCCCGGTGGAAATCCCCTTCAATGGGGCTACGGGAGACGGCGCCAGGTGATTGCGCGGGCACGGCGGGCGCTGCGCCCCCTGGGACGCCCGTGTGACGGGCGGCGGGGGCGGGGCTCCGGGGGACTACAGGCCGACGAGGGCCTCCGGGCGGTTGAGCCCCCGCGCGCGGCCGAGCGGCTGGAGGATGTCCGCCGGGGGCGCGTCCGCGGTGAGCAGCAGCGCGCGCACGGCCGTCTCCACCACGTCCTCGGCGCCGGGACGCACCATGCCGCGACGGGCGTCCTCCACGCGCTTGCCGCGGTAGGTGTCGAAGCGCGCCTTCACCCGCCGGGCGAGGTCGGCCACCGCCTTGTCGCCCACCTCCACGCGCAGCTCCAGCTCGTTGCGCAGCTGCACCGGGTCCGCGAGCACGCCGTAGCGGTCATACCCCTTGTGCGCCACGTCCTCGTGCGCCACCGCGTAGTCCTGCGTCTGGGGCGCCACCACGCCGGAGTCCTTGAGCAAATCCTTCATCACCGCGGTGACGGAGGCCGTCACGGTGAGGCGGTGCAGCTGCACGTCGTAGACGAAGTCCGAGTACATCGGCTCCTCCACGGTGACGGGCTCGCGGAAGGCGGTGTCGCGGTTGCGCTGCACTTCGATGCGCTGCGCCTCCGACTTGTCGAGCGCCGCCTCCAGCGCCTTCTCCTTCTCCTTCACGGCGGTGGCCTTCTGGACGAGCAGCAGCTCCTCCTGGGCGCACGCGCCGCTGGCGCAGCGGGAGGGGTTGCACTCGCCGGGAAGCTGGCCGGGCTTCTCCGCCTCCCGGGCCGCCTCGCCGCACTCCTGCAGGGCCTCGCGGCACTCGCGGCGCTCGCGCTCCCGGCAGCGCTCCGCGCCTTCGCGCACCGTGAGCAGCTCCGCCTGCATGCGCAGGTACTCGCGCAGCGCCGCCGCCTGCTTGCGGTCTGTCTCCTCCATCGTCCGCTCCGCCTGCAGCAGCTTGCCCTCGAAGCCCGCGCGGCGCGGGTTGGGCACGGAGCGGTTGCCGGCCAGGTAGCGCTGCGTGCGCTGCGAGTCCTCCGTCACCTTCAGCGGCAGCACCCGCTCCAGCGACAAGTCCAGCCGCACGCCCTCGCGGCCCTCGGGCGCTTCCGTCACCACGCGCAGGGGCAGCTGCGTGGGCAGCATCGTCGCCAGCCGGCCGGCCGCCAGCCGCTGCGCCACGTCCGGCGCCCCGGCCCGGTCCTCCACCGGCGCGGTCACCACCAGGAAGGCCACCTCGTCACGCAGCTTCTGCCGCACCGCCTCGGCCCGCTCGCGCGCCGCCGTGGCGCCCACCCGCTCCTGGTCCGCGCGCACGTACGCCACCAGCGCGTTGCCCAGCTTGCCCGCCTTCTCCAGGCTCTCGCCGGTGCCGAACCAGCGCTTCGCCCACGCCACCTGCACCCCGTCCACGCCCCGCTTCGCGGCCGCGTGGTCCGGCGCCACCGACAGCACCGCGTCGAACTCGGTGCGCGCCTCCTTCAGCCGCTCCTCCTTCAGCGCCTTCTGGCCCACGGCCACGCGCGCCTCCAGCGTCTGGCCCAGCAGCTCGCGCGCCGGTACGTTCTCCGCGTTCAGCTCCAGCGCGCGCACCAGCCGCTTCATCGCGCCGTCCAGGTCGCCCCCGGCATGGAGGCTCCGGGCCTCCTCGAGGACCCCGTCGCTCCACGCGTTGCGCACCTTCGTCAGCTTCACCTTCACCTCGGACGCCTCGGGGTCCGCGGCGAGCGCTCGCAGGTAGGCGGCTTCAGCATCCGCCCACTTCTGCTGCTGACTGGCGGCGTCGCCCTCCTTCACCGCGCGGGAGAAGGCGGTGCAGCCCGTGAGGGCAAGCAGCGTGGCCAGGGCCAGGGCTCCCAGCCAGCGGTGGGACGAGGCGGGAGCGGAGCGGGGGCTTCGGGGGAGGACAGGCACGGCTCGCATCTTCGGGGAAAGCCCTCACCGGGTGAAGACTTCCACCATGAGCCCGCCCGCCCTCCTGCCCGGGAGCAGAGCGCGCCCGGGCGCTGGCCAGGCCTGGCTGTCCACCTCCAGGAGCGCCGCCTCCGGTGCCCTCCCTTCAGGACCTCCGCCGCACCGTTCCGTGTCGCCACTCTTTGCTTCCACCACCGCATATCGGTAGGGTCCAACCCACCCCAACTGGGTACCTGCCACCTCTGCCCACTGGGAAAATTACAGTTCCATTGCTGATATTCGTCTCTGCTGTATACATCCAGCGCGTTGGGCTGTAGCGCACTGCCCCACACGTCTCCGTGGACCCCGGCATGGAACTCGCTCCCCGAATGGTGTCTTCGCAACCCCGGCAGGTGGTGAGGACGGTGCTCCGCGAGGCCCTGGACAGCCAGCTTGGCGGCGAGGTGGTGGTGAAGTCCTCCACCCTGTCCGGGCGCATCTTCGTCGTGGCGCGGAAGGTGGCCTGGGTGGCCATCACCGGCCCCGGCGCCACCAACTTCGCCTCGGTGCTCGTCCAGGAGCGGCAGGTGAGCCGCGAGGACCTCGAGCAGGTGGTGGCGGAGTGCCGCAAGAGCGGCGGCAACTTCTGCGAGATGCTGGTGTCCTGGGGCCTGCTGCCCTGGGACAGCGTCCGCGAGCTGCTGCGCCGCCACCTCACCAGCCAGTTGGAAGCCCTCCTGTCCCTCCGGGACGCCCAGGCCCTCTTCGTTCCCCAGCACCGCACCTACTCCAGCCAGCTGACCTTCAACCTGGAGGAGCTGGCCCCTCCGGTTTCATCGCCCCCCACCCCGAATCAACTCCTGGAAGAGAGAGTCAACATGGCGAACGTGAAGCAGTCCCTCGAGGAGTCGCTGAAGATTGACGGGGCCTTCGCGGCCTGTCTCGTGGACTCGAAGAGCGGCATGAGCCTGGGCAGCATCGGCGGCAGCGCCACCTTCAACGTGGATGCCGCGGCCGCGGGCAACACCGAGGTGGTGCGCGCGAAGCTGAAGACCATGAATGCCCTCGGCATGAAGGACCGCATCGAGGACATCCTCATCACGCTCGGCGAGCAGTACCACGTCATCCGCCCGCTCTCGACCAAGGAGGGCCTGTTCCTCTACCTCGCCCTGCACCGGGCCAATGCCAACCTGGCCATGGCGCGCTTCAAGCTGGCGGACATCGAGAAGGCGCTGAGCCTCTGAGCCGCTGAGCTTCTGAGCCGGGCTCCCGCGAGCCCGGCGCCGCCTGCTCGCTCTCCGTGCTGGAAGCCGCGCCTGTCCGCCAGCATGAGCCCCGCCGTCTGCGCGTGGTTACCTCGCCCGTTACACAACGCTGCCTTCTGCTGGCCCCCATGAGGCGGACCTCGCACGTCACGCGGGCCGCCCGGGATGCGTCGGGAATGACGCGACGCAACAGCCGGTAGAGGAACACAGCACTCAGCAGCACCCACGAGGGGGGCGAGAGAGTCACCATGTCCTGTCCACAGCCACGTCCCACCCAGTTCCGTCTGCCCCTGCGGGCAGAGACCTTCTCCATCGAAGAGCACCGCAACGTGCACTGCCGCTTCTACGGCGGCTGCATCGACGTGGCGGTGAAGAAGGACTGGGACAGCTTCACCTGCGCCAAGTGCCCCCTGTTCCACCAGGACCGGGCGCCCGGCGCGTCCTCGTACGCCTTCAACCAGCCCGCCGACTCCGGCCGGCCCTAGTCTGGCCGGTCGCCAGCGGGGCGGGCCCTGGTGAGCTGCCACGGCGCGCCGCCCCACGGCCCCGCATCGCGCGGCCCACGTTCCGGCCCCGGGCTGTGTACCAGCCCACGAGTCCCTGCGCTCCCGAGGTAGTGGGCGGCGGGCGCACGGCACCACAGCTTCCCCGTCAACCTGCTCGGGCCCGGTGTACCGCCCGGAGGGGAGGCACCATGCTCCGCCAGCTGCTGCTGTCCGACTTCGGGAGCGAGGGGCCCACCGCTGGCCATGGGTGGGCGCTCGTTCAGGCGGAGTTTCCCACCGTGGGGATAGGTCCGCTGGCGAACGGCCGGGGCTCGCGCGTGCTGCGCCTGGACGTGTCCGAGTGGGGCTCGCTGGACTTCGACCCCTTCACCTGGGACGAGCGCGTCTTCGGCGCGGCGGAGAGCTCCGAGCAGCTCGCCCTGCACCTGGAGGGCGCGCGGGGCGAGGCGCTCGTCATCGCCGCGCTCGAAATCCTCACCCGCTACCAGGGCCTCGTGGGCCGCCGCAACGAGGCCTCGTCGATACGCGTCTTCGACCGGCTGCTGGCGCGCCACCGCGCGCTCCATGACCTGCACCTGCCGGGGGTGCGCGCGGACTACCAGCACGCGCTGGACGCATGGCAGTGGGCGCTGCGGCTGCGCCCGGAAGCGGACCTGGCGGTGCAGGCCGCCGCCCTCTTCCATGACGTGGAGCGGCTGGTGCCCGGAGCGGACCCGCGCGGCGAGCACCCGGCCCCGGGCTGCCAGGCCTTCAAGGGCGCCCCTGCGGCACGGGGCGCGGCGCTGACGTGCGAGGTGCTGGAGGAGGTGGGCGCGGACACCGACACCTGCCAGCGCGTGCGCAACCTCGTGGCGAACCACGAGCGCCCCGACGGGGACCCGGACTTGGCGCTCATCAACGACGCGGACGCGCTGTCCTTCTTCTCGCTGAACGCGTCCGGCTTCATCCGCTACTTCGACCCCGAGCACAGCCGCCACAAGGTGGCGAACACGCTCGCGCGGCTGCGCCCGGCGCAGCTCCGCCGGCTGGGGCAGATGCGGCTGGCCCCCTCGGTGAAGGTCCTCCTGGACGCGCAGCTCTCCTCCATCCCCTGCTCCGGGGGCGAGGCCTGAGGCGTCGTCGCCATGTCAGGGTGAGCCCGCCTTTGCTCCTGCCTCCCGCCACCCGTTGGGATAGAGGTGCCCCAGCGCCGTGTTCTACCGGGTGAAACACGGGCGGAGGGAGGGGCACCCCATGCGGGAGCTGCGGGTCAACACGTGGCTGGAGCTCCAGGACGCCCTCTTCGCAGACTCCTGGAACGAGGCGCTGGGACGGCACCGCCCCAGCTTCGTCTTCCGGGGCATGCCGCACGTGGAGCACGACCTGTCCACCGCCCTCAACCGCAAGGGCATGTTCGTGCGACAGGAGAAGGACCTGCTGCGCGCCTTCCGCAAGTACGCGCACGCCAATGCCCAGCAGCAGATGCAGTCGCTGTGGGACTGGCTGGCCCTGGCCCAGCACCACGGGCTGCCCACGCGGATGCTGGACTGGACGTTCAGCCCGAATGTCGCGCTGCACTTCCTCACCGAGGACACCGACCTGCGGGACCAGGACGGCGTGGTGTGGTGCGTGGACTACCGCGAGACGAACCGCCTGCTCCCGAAGCCCCTGAAGGCCCAGCTTCGGCGGGAGGGCGCGGACGTCTTCACCGGGGAGATGCTGGCCGCCGTGGCCGGGGACCTGAGCGCCTTCGACCGGATGGCGAAGCACCCCTTCGTGCTCTTCTTCGAGCCGCCCTCGCTGGACGCGCGCATCGTCAACCAGTTCGCCCTCTTCTCGGTGATGAACGGGCCCGCGCTGCGCCTGGACGAGTTCCTCCAGGACCAGAAGCAGGGCGTGCGCCGGCTCATCATTCCCGCCGCCCTGAAGTGGGAGGTGCGCGACAAGCTGGACCAGGCCAACGTCACCGAGCGCGTGCTCTTCCCGGGCCTGGACGGGCTGAGCCGCTGGCTGCGCCGCTACTACAGCCCGCGGCCCCGCTGAGCGCCCGCGCCTATGTCCGCGCGTGGCGGGGGTTGTTGTAGTCCAGGGCGAAGGGGTCGTTCATGGTGGTGTCCCCCGTCAGCCCGGCGGCCTGCTGCTGCTCGGTGAGCTCGCGCAGCTCCTTCTCGTGCTTGTTGCCGACGGCGCCGCCCACGATGACGGCCAGGATGAGGCCGTAGAAGATGACGACCCCGAGAAGAGTGAATCCCAGAAGCAACATGCGGTGAACCTCGCTGTCGGGGACCGCGCGTCGGTGACGGGCGGCCACGTTGACCTCACCCCGGCAAGGTGTGTCTTCCCGACGTTCGCGGCGCTGCCTCCCCGGACGCTCGCCGGGCGGCCGCCCGCCGCTCCACCGGGCAGGCGACCAGGCGCCGAGCGGGCAGGCCTCAGTCTTTCGAGTGCGCCTCCTCGCGCGCCAGCAGCGCCCGCAGCACGCGCTCTCCCGTGGCCGGTATCTGATTCACGCACGCGCCCGTGGCGTGGCGGATGGCATTGCAGACGGCGGGCGCCACGCCCACCACGCCGGCCTCGGCGACGCCCTTGGCACCGAACGGCCCGGGCCCGAAGGCGTGCTCCAGCAGGATGGGATGGATGGCGACGGGCACGTCGAGCGCGCCCGGCACCTTGTAGCCACTCATGGAGGGATTGACGAGGTGGCCGTCCTTCCACACCAGCTCCTCGGTCAGCGCGTAGCCGAGCCCCTGGACGAAGCCGCCCTGCACCTGTCCCTCGGCCGCCGCGGGGTTGAGCGCTCGGCCCACGTCGTGGACGCTCCAGGCCTCGAGTAGCTCCACCTTGCCGGTCAGCTCATCCACTTCGACCTCGGCCACCTGCACGCCGAAGATGAAGAAGCCATTGCCCATGGAGGGCAGCCCCTCCACCGTCGTGCGGCGCGTGTCGAGCTGCCACGCGGGAAACAGCCACCGGGCCGTGGCGACGATGGGCCCACCCTCGACATAGAGGGCGCGGCCGGCGATGGCTCCGAAGGAGACGGACACCCCTGGCTCCCCCCGGACGCCCACGAGCCCACCGGGCCTCAGCTCGAGCACCCTCACGGGACGTTCGAGAATCGCGCCGGCGTGCTCGAAGAGCTGCTCACGGACCTGCTCGCACGCCTGGGCGATGACGTGGCCCACGGTGAAGGTGGTGCGCGTGCCTCCGGTGCACCAGTCATACGGAGACGTGTCCGTGTCGGGACGGCTGAAGTGGAGCTGCTCCAGGGACAGCCCCAGCGCGCCCGCCGCGACCTGCGCGAGCGCCGTGTCCGAGCCCTGGCCGGTGTCCACCGCGCCAGTCATGACGTTGACGGTGCCATCCTCGTTGAGCCGGACGGTGGCGCTGGAGCCCAGCAGCCCGGACACGTGGCCGATGGCCGCCACGCCGATGCCGCGCCGCTTTCCGGGTGACGGGATGGCCGGGCGCTCCCGCCGACGGTGCCAGTCCGAGGCCTCGCGGGCCTTCTCCAGACAGGCGCGCAGCGTGCCGCTCTCCACCGGCGCACCGCCCAGCCACTTCTCCCCGGTCTCCAGTGCGTTGCGGAGCCTCAGCTCGATGGGGTCCATGCCCAGCGCCTCGGCGAGCCTGTCCACCTGAATCTCACTGGCGAAGTGGACCTGCGGGTTGCCGAAGCCCCGGAACGCGCCGGCCCGGAGCTTGTTGGTGTAGACGCTGAAGCACTCCACGTCGACGTGGGGGATGCGGTACGGCCCGCGCGCGAAGTAGCTGCCAATCGCCGCGACGAAGGGCCCGTCGTCCGCGTAGGCCCCGGTGTCGTAGTGGATGCGGACCTGGCGGGCGAGGATGCGCCCA
The DNA here is from genome assembly GCF_010894435.1 of Pyxidicoccus trucidator. Classification (NCBI taxonomy): domain Bacteria; kingdom Pseudomonadati; phylum Myxococcota; class Myxococcia; order Myxococcales; family Myxococcaceae; genus Pyxidicoccus; species Pyxidicoccus trucidator. The sequence continues at coordinate 1,482,910 of NZ_JAAIXZ010000001.1, forward strand.
TCTCTCGTCGCGCCCGTGCGCATGTGGATGCGGGCCGCGTGGCGCGAGCGCATCATCCGCATGTCGTCCGTGCGGGAGAAGGTCAGCCGCACCGGCGCGCCGGCCGCCTTCGCCAGCGCGGCGGTGATGGGCTGGTTGGTGGACTCCACCTTGCCGCCGAACGCGCCGCCCACCCGGGGCACCAGGACGCGGATGCGGGACATGGGCACGGCCAGCGCCTCGGCGGTGATGGCCTGCACCCGGAACGCCGTCTGCGTCGAGGTGTGGATGGTGACTCTGCCGCTGTCGGGGTCCACCGCCGCCAGCGTGGTGCACGGCTCCAGGTAGATGTGCTGCTGCGCGGGCGTCTCGTAGACGTCCTCGATGATGGCGTGGCACCGCTCCCACATCCGCGCGGGCTCGCCCTCCACCAGCCGGATGTGCGTGGCGAGGTTGGGATGGCCGGGGCCGCGCGGCGCATGAAGCACGGGCGCATCTGGAAGCAGTGCCTTCTCGACGTCGAAGACCGCGGGGAGGACCTCGTACCGGATGTCGATGAGCTCGAGCGCCCTGCGGGCCGTCGGCAGGTCCACCGCGGCGACGGCGGCCACGGGCTCGCCCGCGTAGCGGACCTTGCCCCGCGCGAGCAGCGGCTGGTCCTTGATGACGGGGCCGATGTCGACAGGGGGCAGGTCCTCGGCGGTGAGCACCGCACGGACGCCGGGCAGCGCCTTCGCCCGCGAGGTGTCATACGACAGGATGCGGGCATGGGGATGCGGGCTGCCCAGCAGCGCGCCATGCAGCATGCCGGGGAGGACCAGGTCGTCGGTGTAGAGCGCGCGCCCCGTCACCTTCTCGCGCGCGTCCGTCTTCGGCACGGACTGCCCCAGGACTTCGCCCACGGGCTCCGGCCCGGGCTTCGGCTTCGCGTCGTGGCTCATGGACGCCCTCCCACCGAGGCAATGGCCTCCACGACGCGGGCATAGCCCGAGCACCGGCACACGTTGCTTCCCAGCGCGTGGCGGACTTCCTCCACCGTGGGTGCTGGGTTGTGGTCGAGCAGCGCCTTCGCGGCGAGGACGATGCCGGACATGCAGAAGCCACACTGCACCGCGCCGTGCTGGACCAGGGCCCGCTGTACCGGGTGGAGCTCGCCGCCCGTCTCGAGACCTTCGACGGTGGTGATGGCGCGACCGCTCAGCCGCGCCGGCAGGGACAGGCACGAGAGCACGGGCAGGCCCTCCACCAGGACGGTGCAGGCCCCACAGTCGCCCGCGTCGCAACCGCGCCGGGTGCCCGTCGCGCGCAACTCCTCGCGCAGCACGTCCAGCAGCGTCCGCTCCGGGGCCACCGAGAGCGCGTGGGTCTTGCCATTGACGTTGAGGGAGACGGAGACCTTGTCAGACATGGGCGCGCTCCCGGGCCTGGGACAGGGCGCGGCCGAGCAGGCGCGGGATGAGCATGCGCCGGTACTCCGCCGAGCCACGAACATCATCGAGGGGTGCGGAGCTGTCGGCGAGGAGGCGCCCCGCCGCGGCCACGGCCCCGGGCTCCAGCCGCGTGCCCACGAGCCGGGCGTCCGCCGCGTCCACGTGGAGCGGCACCGGCCCGCACGAGCCCAGCACGACGCGCGCGTAGCGGCACGTGTCCCTGTCCATGGCGAGGACCAGCGACACGGACACCGTGGGGTAGTCGGCGACCACGCGGCTGTACCGGAGGTGGTGGCCCACCGCGCCGTCCACGCCCCGGGGGATGAGGACACGCGTGACGAGCTCGCCGGGGGCCAGGGACGTCTGGAAGGCCCCCACGAGGAGCGACTCGACAGGGACGGTCCTCCGGCCGGAGGCCCCCGCGACTTCCACACGGGCCGAGGCCGCGACCAGGGCCACGGGCAGCTCCGTCTGCGGGTCGGCGAGGCACACGGAGCCACCCAGGGTGGCCATGTTGCGGATGGCGGGGTGCGCGAGCTGGCCCGCCGCGTGGCGAACCACTGACATGGCCCCGCACAGGCGAGCCTCGGCCGCGACGGTGCGGTGCGTGGACATGGCGCCCAGCCAGAGTCCCTCCGCGGTCTCCGTGGTGGTGGCCAACTCCGGGATGCGGTGCAGGCTGACCAGCATCCCGGGCGCGACCTGGCCCGCGTTCATCTTCGACACCAGCGAGGCGCCCCCTGCCAGGCAGCGCGCTCCTGCAGTGGTGGCGAGGAGCGACAGCCCCTCCTCCACCGTCTGCGGCTCCGCATATCTCATCGCGTCCCCATGAAGGCCCCAGGCCACTGAAAGGCCATTGTAACACAGCTACCGACAGGCCCCGGGCAGGGAACAGGCTCCTTGTCCCCACATCTGCCCCCGCAGCCAAAACCCGGAGCAGACATTGAACGAACATTCGACTGTCGGCCGCACGACAGGAAAGACAGACAAAAAGGCATCCACTCCAAACCATTGCAGTACAATCGTAGCCAGGCTTCAGGAAGCAATCGGACCTAAGGGCAATCCACTACACGCGCTTGAGAGGCCCATGTACCCGCATCGCCCACCCAATTCCTGTCAAGCAGGCCAGGCCGCGGTCGAGACCGCGCTCGTGGTGCCGATGATGGTGTTCTTCGTGCTGGGCATCATCCAGCTCGGCATGGTGCACCACGCCCGGCTGATGACCGAATACGGTGCCTACCGAGCCGTGCGGGCCGGCATCGTCAATCATGGCGACTGCACCATCATGGAAAAAGCCGCGCTAGCGGCCTTGCTCCCCACCCTCGCGCCTCTCCCTGACGAAATTGGCCGAGTCGACACCCTCGACAAGGCGATGAATGTCCACAGATTGTATGTCCAGGAACTCCGCATTCGGAAGAATGGATTCTATAGCGACGGCCCTCTGCCGCTTTTCCGGGTCCAGGTCGTCAACCCGAAGCTGAGTGACCTCGAGGGTCTCTTTGGAATCTATGGCTCCCATATGGGGACGATGGAGATCGACTACGACGATGTCCGGGATGACCGGGTCATCGAGGCGAACCTGCTGACCATCCGGCTGACCTACTTCTACGAATTGCGCATCCCTTTCGCGAACTGGCAGCTCCACACCTTCTATATGGGACGTGAGTTCCTGGATGAACTACGCGGGTTGCAGTTCGAGAACCAGCGTGTGGGTGGGCAGACAGCCACCGACTATCTGGAGGGCCGCGGCGCCACCAGGGACACGGACCATCGCGTCCTGGCGGAGCTGGCCGGCAAGGGGCTCTTCGTCATGCCGCTCATATCGACCTGGTCCATGCGAATGCAGTCCAACCTTCTCAACAACAACCAGTACGGACCCGGCAGATGCGCCACCGACAGCTGAGTCGGCGGTAGCCACGAACGGGGAACGAAAATGTTCCATATTCTCCGAAGGATGCGCCGTGACGAGCGTGGCCAGGCCATGGTCATTGGCGTCGTAGCCATGTTGGTGCTGGCCGTCAGTGTGATGGCTTCGGTCAGCATCGGGCATGGCGTCTACGAGAAGATCAAGCTCCAGGATGCAGCCGACGCACAGGCTTACTCTCTCGCCGTCAAGGAGGCACGGGCCTACAACTTCCTGGCGTACACCAACCGCGCCATGATCGTTCACTACTCGGCCATGCTCACGGTGATGTCCTTCGTGAGCCATGCAGTGTACCTGGAGCAAACAGTCGGTGGAGCGGCCAGCCAACTCAGGGTCATCCCGGGATTGGGAGCCATCTTCGCTGGGGTAGCAGCAGCCATCAAAGCCTGGCGAAGGACGGTGGACGCCTTCGCCAGCATCCTCATTCCAGTCCTGACGCAGCTCAACATCGCGCTCTGGATTGCACAGGAAGCCATGCTCTACGGCACGCTCCTCGACCTGCTTACCCGGGCCGATGCCGACGGCGTCCTCAAGCGTACGGATCCAAAAGCCCAACCAGGCTTCGCGATGAACTCCGGGCATCCCTACCCGACCAACCTGGCGCAGGCTGCAAATGAAGGCGTTGACCACTCGAACCTGAAGAACTTCCTTCACATCATGGATGACGGTCCCAAAAGCAGTGACCCAAGCTTTGACCTGACCGACCCGACAGGCCTCCGCATGCGCGCCAGACTCCTGCGGGACAACGCCCTGTCCGACCCGGACATGGCCAAGTACCGACTGCTGATGGGCAACCTCGCCAACTCTGTCCGACGTGAGTGGACGGCGGTGGGTACGGGCCCGCTTCTCATCGGGCGCAAGTGGGATTTCGAGATGTGCCTCCTGATTGGCCAACTCCGTATCGAAAAAACGGCAGACAGTCAGCTCAAGAGCTTCTCCGAGAGCTTCGAAGGGAACCGCAAGGACCAGCTCTTCGCATCGGATGACATCAAGATTGAGGTGCGCCCTGGCTGCTCCGGCCTCTTCGATTACAAGACTGTTTTCGAGCTCCGGTTCCGGGCGACCGCGGATGCACGTGGCGGCTTCCACCAGGAGAACGGCGGGCGCAAGACGACGCGCCACCATGAATGGCGGGGCATCACTCCCTTCTTGACCTCGGACACGAGCTTCGTCAGGCCCTCGCAGAATCACTTCGGCTACCCGTGCAACGTCATCCTCCTGTCCAAGGACATGGGCGCCAGACCGACTCCAACCGACGGTGACACGTCCAAGAAGGCCAAGGTCTTCCAGATGGGCAACCTTTCGAGGAATGCCTTCATGGCGGGGCATGGGACAGGCAAATGGGACGACAGCCAGGAGGAAGTGGGCGGAGGCTTCCTCGACATGACCTGGAAGAACGTTGGAGGCATCTACATGGACAATGGCTCGGTGGACGGCGACGCCTCGGACTTCCGTGCGAAGACGAAAGGAATGATGGCGATGGCGGTAGGCCGTGCCATCTACCACCGCCCCGGTGACTGGAAGGAAGAGCCCAATTTCTTCAATCCACTCTGGACGGCACGCCTGGCCCCGGTGAAGACACACTGGGAAAAAGAGGCCCTCAGTCAGATGGTCCCGGAATGGGAATTCAGTCAGCACTGGTTCGGCGACGCCCTCAACTACTGACGGAGATGTCATGCGACGACGTCCCCCCCCGCTCCCACGCCGCCTGGGCCGGAGTAGGTGCAACGCCAGGCGCTCACGGTCCTCGCGCGGCGCGGCAACGGTCGAGCTTGCCTTGTTGGCCCCCTTGCTGCTGGTTCTGGTCCTCTGGGCCAACTACTTCTGGGAGGTACAGCGTGCCCAGCTCAAAGCGACGGAGCTCGCCCGCTTCGTGGCGTTCGAGCGGACGGTTCGCCCCGATGTTGACGCCATCGCCGCCGAAGCTCACGAGCGCTACAAGGATCTCGACGGCTCCACGAAGACGGGGGCACTGGGGATGGGCTATCGCAACCGGCTCAGCGTCAGCGTGAAAGCCCAGGACACCGCGGCTCCGCTCACCCACACATCTCTGACAGCCTCAGGAGCAGTCGCGGGAATCAGCAGCATGGCAGGTACTGCCTTGCGGACCCTTGGAGAGACTCCGGATGATGTCGCCAGGAAGATGGGACTGGACACCCGGAGAGGGGCCGTCGAGGTGGAGGTCCAACTGGTTGTCGAGAATGGCATCATTCCCTACTTCATTGCCCTCTACACCACGGGCTTCATGGGTCAGGAGTTGAATCTCAAGTTTACCGAGCGCTTTCTTCTCTTCCATGACACGTGGCGCGCGTGGGAATACCGAGACCACCCGGGCGACACCCTTCGGCGGGTCGAGCAGCATACGCACGCTCGCATCACCCATGGGTCTTCCGGTGGACCTATCGTCTACGCCGGCGTTGGCTCGGGACCCGCGGGGGGTGGGCAACGCGCCATTGATGGCGTGCTCACGACCTTGAGACTGGATACGCCCTTCTCAGCGACCTACATCCGCGATTCGGTGCTGATCAAGAACGTCCCTGATGAAGGCAAGTTCGAAGCAGCGACAGGTACTCGCACGGCGCCTGGAGACATCTTGCAGGCAGCCTATTGGGTGAACGATGAAGACTGGTGCTTCGGCACCTGCGAGCCCAGGACCATCCAGCATAAGAGAGGCCTCATCAACGGTGCAGGTCGCGGCGACAACTGGCCGATGCGTGCCTACAACTGCCGAGGACCGTACTTTCAGGGCGCAACGAAGTCCGAGGCGCCGGAAGCGCTCTACTCAGAATCTTCGGATGCTCATGACCCACCACCGGCTGTGCCTCCAGGCGATTACCACAACTATGGAGGAGCCGCATGCGCGCCTTAGTCCCCGTGCTCCTCGTTCGCCCTGAGGTGAAAGGCACATGAAGTGGCGCTCGGACCGAACAGGCAGCGTGATGCGGTTGGTCGGACTTGGAACCCTGTTGTTGCTGGTCACTGTCGCGGCCACGCTCCGTGAGCCCCCACACGAGGCCCCGCCCCCGACCCTGCCATCTCCACCCGGAGGGCTTCCCCAGGTAGCGCCCGTTCCGAAGGCAGGGACGGGACGTATCCAGAGCCTGTTCCCCGTCTTTCCCCGGACCACATTCATCCCCATGGGACAGATGGAAGCCAACGGCAACCCTCTGGAGATGGCTTATTTCGAGACTCCGACAGCCCCTGGAGAAGTGCTGGAGTTCTACGCCCGGGAGTTCCGTCGGAGAGGCCACCGCGTCGCCAATCAGCCGGATGGCACCGGAGGCGGAGCGGTGAACTACTATGACACGGCCCGGGGCTCGCTCGTCTCCGTCACCGCCATCGGTGTGGGCGGAAAGCAGCCCAGGACCATGGTCTTCCCTTCCATCATCGAGGCGCCCCAGGGCATCCACCTTCACGGGAGCGCCCCGACGTCGCTCCCCCGCCCTCCCGGTGCCATGACCGTCATGAGGCTGGATGACCGCGGCACGGGGCCCTCCCAGGGCAGTATCACCCTCACCGAGCTCGCCCAGGGAACCCCGCGAATGCTCGCCGACTTCTACCAGGAGCAGCTCTTAAGCCGTGGCTATGCCCCCGTGCAGACCGAGACCCGCTCCGCCGCGCACGGCGTGGAGTTGCGCGTCTTCGAACGACCCGGGGAACGACTCTCACTCGCCCTCTCACCTGTCACCAAGGAAGGCCGACCCGAATCCCTCATCACAGCGGTTGTCGAGGACACCGCGAGCCCCAAGGAAGAATGACCATGCCCACATGGACTTCACATACCTGGCGTTGGATGCGACGCTCCCGTTCCAGGGGACAGGCTGCGACGGAGTTCACCCTGCTGCTGATGTCGCTCCTGCTCATCGGGTTCGGCATCGACGCCTTCGCGCCCGACATGTTCGCGGCTTTCACCATCTACGTGCGCGGCTTCTATCTCGTGCTCGGGTACCCGCTGGGTTGAGCGGCCCCGGCACCTCACTGTCCCGGCACGCGGGGAATGGCGATGGGCACGGTGCCCAGCTCGGGGCGGGCGCCGGTGCCCGTCTTCCGCGCCACCCAGGTGACCTCGGCCTCCCGGACGGACTCCACGCCGAACACCGGCACCTTCTGCGTGGAGACCACCACCACCGTCCCGCCCTGCTCCCGCCGGAAGGTGCGCTGGCGCACCCTTCCCGCGAAGGCGCCTGTCCGCAGCTCGGTGTCCTTCTCCACCACCGGAGCGCCGCGCAGCTCGGGCTGGTCCACATACAGGTCCACGGGGATGGAGATGGGTGCGTTGGGAGGGACGGAGACGGCCAGCCGTTCAACCATGGGGCGCGCACCGCCGACGACCCAGACCACCACCAGCGTGCGCGGCGTCGTGCCGTAGTCGAGCTCCACCTGATACAGCAGGCTGCCATCCTCGCGTCGCGACTCTCCCACGACGGCGGCCCGCACGGGGAAGCGTCCCTGCTTCGAGCTGAACTCGTACTCCACCCAGGTGCCGACCACGGGCTGGAACTCTCCGTAGAGCAGCGGTGGAGGAACCAGGGCCCGCGCCTCGGCCAGGCGGGAGGGGTCCACGACGGTGCCCCCATCCGCCTGAGCCGTCATGCCGGCATCGGCGACGGCGCCCGGAGCGGCAATGACTGGCGCCGCCTCCTGCGCTCCACCGTCAGCGGCCAGCGCTGTCACGGCGACAAGCAACAGATTGCAGCAACACACGACAGTCGGAAGGCGGGCCATGGAGGCAACACTATTCGTCCCCTTCCCGCCACAGGACAAGGGTGATGTCTCGGATTCGGGTCTCCAACACGACACAACGGGAGTGCGCATGAGCAGGGCATGGGCCGTCTTGGTGGTACTGCTGTGCCTCCTGGCCTCACCGGTGCGCGCCCAGGAGGGCTCCACGGCGGGCATGCTCGGGCTGCCGCTCGTCATCCGCGAAGGCGGCTGGGCCCGCTACGTGACGGAGTCCTCGACCGGGCCCACGCAGTTGGTGTTCAAGGTCGGCGCGCGTGGGAAGTACGGCGGCCGGAGCGGCCGGTGGCTCATCCTCGAAGTCGAGGTGCCCTCCACGGGGCGCGTCGCCCTCCATTTCCTCGTCGAAGGGGAGCGCTTCACGGCCGACAAGGTGCTCCTGCTGCGCACGGTGGTCCCCGGTCAGGCGCCCCGCGACTCTCCGGATGCGTTCGCGGGGGCGAAGAAGCCGCCCCGGCAGCCCCGCCTGCTCCGGCAGGGCACGGAGACCGTGGCCGGCCGGAAGCTCGACGTGACGGAGTACTCCTATCCGGAAGGGCTCACCGCGGAGTGGTCTCCCTCGGTGCCCGTGCTGGGACTGGTCCGCGTCTCCGGGCCCCAGCCCTTCCAGCTCATCGCCTTCGGCGTGGGGGGCGACCCCTGGAAGGGAGTGGCGCAGCCGTAGGTATCAGGGCCTCCCCGGGCGCGACGCGAGTCCCGCCTGAAGGAGCTTCCCGCGCACGGCGCCGACCTCCGCCTCGGCGAGCCGGGCCTCCAGGTGCAGCGCCAGGCCACGTCCCACCTGGAGGAGCACTCGGGGCACCTCCCCTTCCTGCCGACCCAGGCTGAACCACTCCAGCTCGGAGAACCGCGTCCGCCGGCCCAGCGAGTCGAAGAAGCCGTCGCCCGCGAGGAAGAGAGCGGGCACGAGGCGCAGTCCCATGGCTCCGAGCCACGCGGCCAACCCCAGACAGAAGGTCCCCAGGGCGGGCCGCCCCTCCGTGTAGAGGAGGTGGAGCCCCAGCAGCCCCAGGACGCCCATCGCCATGAGCAACTGCACGTAGGTGCCCACTCGCGCATGGGACGCGAGGACCGTCAGCGCGCGGGCCCGTGACAGCACCAGCGCCGCGTGAAGGGACAGGAGCCCGAGCCCGACCGCCGCCACGGTCACCCCCAGGCCGACCATGCCCCGGCGCCCCCCCAGCACCTGGGACTCCTGGACCAACGCCGCAGCGCAGCCGCTGAAGAACACCAGCGCGACGACGTGGAAGCCAACAGCGGAGCGGGGGAATGAGGAGGCCTTCATCCGGTGCGTTGAGCGCACCACATCCACGGCGACTTGGGCATAAGGGAAACCCTCTACCGTTGGCAGGCAACCAGCCTGACAGGCGGCTGTCGTCCCGTCCGGCCTGCCCACGAACGGGCCTGCACGGAATGACCCGCCATGGCCGGCCTGCCTGCCCGTCATCAACCTTCCCGGATGGACGCACCTCCATTGAGGCGCCTTGCGTCCGGGGAGCGTGAGTTCCATGTGGAGTCCTTCCTTCCGAAGAGCGAGCCGCTCGCTCTGGCGGCCCTGGAGCCCGCGCGCGGGAGTGCTGGGCCCCAGGACGGCGGCGGTGACCTTCGCGGTGCTGGAGGTCCTGTCGCTGCGCAAGCCCTTGAGCCAGCTGCTCGCGCGCGCCCGGCCGCGCACGAGGAATGGCCTGGCCTTCGCCACCCTGGGCGGCGCGACGCTGAGCTTCTTGAAGGGCAACCTGCGGCGAAGGAATCGGAGGTCCCGTCCCTGGGGGCCGCGCGCGAAGCAGTCGCTGCGGGAGCCGGTGGAGGCGGCGCTCGCCATGGCCATGCTGAGCGCGCTGGCCATGCCGTTCATGTCTGCGTCCAGCCCGGAGCCCGCGGCACGCAAGGGACCGGCACCCCGCCCCACGCCCCCCGGACAGGACCCGTGCGCTCGCTCGATACATGACGCTGGGGACAACGGGGACGAGCTGGATTTCGACGCGGCCATCGCGTCCTGGTGACGCTCCTGTTAACACCCGGAGCATGACCGCGCCTCGCCCCAACCCGCTGCTGTCGGACCGCGACGTGGACTTCCAGCTCTATGAGGTGCTGGACGCTGCGGCCCTTTGCGCCCTGCCCGCCTTCTCGGAGCACTCGCGCGACACCTTCGCCCTGCTGCTGGACAGCACCCGCCGCTTCGCCCGGGAGGTGCTCTACCCCACCTACCGGCCCATGGACGCGGACCCGCCGGTGTTCAAGGACGGCCGCGTCCACGTCCACCCGTTGATGCGTCAGCTGTACCCGCAAATGGTGGAGCTGGGCCTGCTCACCGCCACGCGCCCGCCGGACGTCGGCGGACAGCAGCTCCCGCTCACCGTGCACGCGGTGTCGAGCGCGTACCTCATGGCGGCCAACCTGAGCGCCTTCGCGTACGTGGGACTGACGCTGGGCGCGGCGCACCTCCTGGAGGTGTTCGGCACGCCCGAGGTGAAGGAAGCCTTCATGGCGCCCCTGTACCGGGGCGAGTGGACGGGCACCATGGCCCTCACCGAGCCGCAGGCGGGCAGCAGCCTCGCGGACGTGAGGACGCGTGCCACGCCCGCGCCGGACGGCACGTGGCGCATCCAGGGCTCGAAAATCTTCATCAGCGGCGCGGACCAGGACTTCACGGAGAACGTCGTCCACCTGACCCTGGCGCGCACCGAGGGCGCCGAGACGGGGGTAAAGGGCATCTCCCTCTTCGCCGTGCCGTCGCGCCGGCCCGAGGGCGGGAAGCTGGTGGACAACGACGTCCGCGTGGCGGGCGTCATCCACAAGATTGGCTGGAAGGGCATCCCCAGCCTCGCGCTCAACTACGGCGAGGAAGGCGACTGCCACGGATGGATGGTGGGCCCGCCCGGACGCGGGCTGGCGTGCATGTTCCAGATGATGAACGAGGCCCGCATCATGGTGGGCATGAACGGGGTGGCCACCGCGCTGGTGGCGTACCACGAGGCGGTGGCCTACGCGCGTGAGCGCCCGCAGGGCCGTCCCGCCGGCATCCGCGACGCCACGCGCCCGCAGTCGCCCATCATCGAGCACGCGGACGTGCGGCGCATGCTGCTGCGGCAGAAGGCGATTGTGGAGGGAGGGCTCGCGCTGCTGCTCGCCGCCTCGTACCAGGCGGACGTGGCGATGCACGGGGCGGACGAGGACTCGCGCAGGCGCGCGCAGCTGCTGGTGGACTTGTTGACGCCGGTGGCCAAGACGTTCCCCGCCGAGCGGGGCTTCGAGGCCAACGCGCTCGCGGTGCAGGTGCACGGCGGCTACGGCTACTCCAGCGAGTACCCGCCGGAGGCGTGGCTGAGAGACCAGAAGCTCAACAGCATCCACGAGGGCACCACCGGCATCCAGGGCCTGGATTTGCTGGGGCGCAAGGTGGTGGCCGGAGGCGGCGCCGCGTTGCAGGCCTTCACGGAGGAAGTGGGCGCGACGGTGAAGCGCGCGCACGCCGCGGGTGTGGAGGCCGCGTGGTGTGACGCCCTGGAGCGCGCGCTGGGTGAGGTGACGGAGCTGGTGGGCGAGCTGGGCGCGCGCGGCATGTCCGGCGAGGTGGAGCTGATGCTGCGCCACAGCGCGGACTTCCTGGACCTGTTCAGCGTGCTCGCGGTGGCGTGGCGCTGGCTGGCCCAGGCGGCGGCGGCGAAGGAGGGGCTGGCGCGGGGTGGAGCCGACTCGGACTTCTATGAGGGCAAGCTGGCGGCGGCGCAGTACTGGTTCGCCGTGGAGCTGCCACGCGTGCCCCTCCTGACGGCGCTGTGCCGGACGGGCGAGGACTCCTACGCTCGCATGCGTCCCGAGTGGTTCTGACCGGCGCACCCCTCGTCTGGTGGGCAGAGCGACACGGAGTGTGAGGGCCCGGGTGCCAGCCTGCCCTCGGCCTGGGGCCTGCCAGGGCGCTGGACACGATTCTCCTGCATCGATGCTTTGTGCACGTAAGATGTAGAACGTGACTGTTTCTTTTCACCTATGCCAACCCGGTGGGGGTGCCTCGTGTGGCGCCTGCTGCGGCCTGTACAACTTCCGGGACCACTCGCGGGTGGCGGTGACGGAGCAGCTCGCGATGCAGACGGAGCGCCTGCGGCGTGTGCCCTGGGAGGCCTCGGCCTGGCAGGAGGCGGCGCGCGAGCTCATCGCGGCGCGGCGCGCGGAGCCGATGTTCCCCGCCGTGCGGGTGTGCCCGCTGCTGGGCTTCCTGGACAAGGACCGCAAGCAGGTGGGCTGCCTGGGGCATCCGCTGGTGACGGGCGGCGTGGACCTGCGGGACTGCGGCGTGTACCGCGCGTCGGTGTGCGAGACGTTCACCTGTCCTTCCTTCGGCTGGCTGTCGGACGCGCAGGCGCGGCTGGTCCAGGCGGCGTGCGCGGACTGGTACCTGTACGGGCTGGTGATTACCGACGTGGAGTTCGTGCGGGGCTGCCTGCGGCTCATCGAGTGGGAGCTGGGCGGGCCCGCGAAGCCCGAGGTGCTGATGGAGCGCCCGGAGGTGCTCGCGGCGGTGCGGAAGCTGTTCGCCTTGAAGGAGACGGCGCCCCGGCGTGACGCGAAGGCCACGGTATTCGGGCGCTTCAGCCGGGACATGGACGGCGAGCCGGTGCCGCGCACGGTGGACTACGTGAAGCTGGGGGTCCGCGCGGCGCCCGAGGACGACGTGGTGCTGTGCCTTGGCTACACGCCCCAGGAGGCCACGGAGCTGCTGGCCACGCGCGAGCTGGTGCGCTCGCACGTGAAGGGCGTGGCCCGACTGCTCGCGGGCTGAGTCCCCTTCGTCCGCCAGCAAGCACGCAGCTTGCAGTGGTAGGGCGCGACTCAACCCGAATGGGAACGCGAGGTGTACGGATGGGCAGTCGATGGGCGTGGGTGGGAATGGTGGGGCTCTGTGCGTTGACCTCGGGGTGCCACGAGCGTGGAGAGGGCAACACTCCGGCCGAGCAGCGCGTGGAAGCCGCGGCGACTCCAGGCAGTCCGGCAGCAGCGGCCACTCCGGGACAGGCTCCGGTGGCGACAAGTCCGGTAGCGCAGGGCACGGCGGCGCAGCAGCCCGGAACGGTGCAGCGAGGTGCCCCGGCCACGGGCACGCAGATACGTGAGCCGGGCCAGGCTGGCACGGCGGCCCCTGCTCCAGCGGGAGCCAACACCGCGACGGCGGATACGCCCGCCACGGGAACGGCGACGGCTGGCACGGCGCAGGTTCCCGCGCGAGGGGGCCGGGTGATGATTGGCTACGAGGCGGTGCAGGCACGGGACGACGAGGACTGGCACCTGGGCGCGGCGCGCGCGGCGCAGGACGCGGCGACGGGTGGCAGCGGCACCGCGGGAAGCTCCCTGGAGGAGGTCGTCATCGCCTCCAGCTCCGTGAGCGGGCGCGTCACGCGGGTGGGGAAGAACACCATCACCGTGCGCGACAGGGAAGGCGGCGTCTACGAGCTGCAGCTGGACAGCCGCAGCCGGGGCCTGCGCCAGGGCCGCAAGGTGTCGCTGCGAGGGCTCGAGGAGGGCACGCCGGTGCGCGCGCGATTCGTACTCATGGGCGGGCGCACCGTCGCGCGCGACGTGCAGATTCGCCCCTGAGCGGCGTTTCCTCCGCCACCGCGGGCGTCGCGCGGTATGACGCCCCGGAGCACTGAATCCCCAGGCCGCCCGCCCGTCGAGGGAGCGGGCGGCACCGGGACGATGGCACTCCGTCGGCTGTTCCAGTGTCCGACGGGGTGGGCGGAGTGCTCCGGAGGCGCGCACATGGAAGGACCAGGCCCTGGGCAGTCGGGGACGCGGCGGCGTCATGCGTGGCTCGCCCTGCTCTTCGTGGCCTGTGCCCTGTCCGCATGTCGGCGCGGAGCGGGGCCGCTGGAACCCTCGGTGCCGCCTCCGCCCCGGCTCAGCGCGGAGCAGGTGGCGCGGCTCCTCCCGCCGAATGTGAAGGAACGCGAGGACTGGGCGCGGGACATCCTCGCCGCGCTGGAGTCGCAGGAGCGCATTCCCTCGCCGCCAACGGTGTGCTCGGTGCTGGCCGTCATCGAGCAGGAGTCCGGCTACAAGGAGGACCCGGCGGTGCCGGACCTGCCGCGCCTGGTGCGGACCCGCCTGGAGGAGCACGCGAACAAGCTGGGCCCGCTGGGCCGCAAGGCGCTGGCCTCGGTGCTGGAGGGAAAGGCGCCGGGCCACAAGCGGACCTTCGACGAGCGGCTGCGCACGGTGCGCACCGAGCGTGACTTGGACCGGCTCTTCCGCGACATCCTCGCGTACTACGAGGACAAGTACCCGACGACGTACGCGGCGGCGGACCTGGCCAGCTCGCTCTTCTCCTCGGGGAAGCTGGAGGACCTCAACCCCATCACCACCGCCGGCTCCATGCAGGTGAGCGTGCGGTACGCGCTGCAACTGGAAGGCGAGGACGCGGACCCGGCCCAGGTGCGCGAGGCGATGTACACGCGCGCGGGCGGCGTGCGCTACGGCACCGCGCGGCTGCTGGGGTATGAGGCCGCCTACCCGGAGCCCCTCTTCCGCTTCGCGGACTACAACGCGGGCGTCTACGCCTCACGCAACGCGGCGCTGCAGGCGCAGGTCACCCGCCTCACGGGAATCCCCCTGGCGCCGGATGGCGACCTCCAGCTCTACGACAAGCAGGGCGAGCCGCTGGACGAGGACAGCAAGTCGCTCCAGGCGCTGCTCGCCTTCCGCCAGCGCTACACGCCGGAGCTCAGCGAGCGGCAGGTGCGCCGCGACGTGCGCAAGGAGAAGGAGGAGGACTTCGAGACCACCGACACGTTCCGCGCGGTGAAGCGCGTCTATGCGAACGAGACGGGCGAGTCCCCCGCCTACGCCCAGCTTCCCCAGGTGACGCTCCGGAGCCCCAAGCTGAAGAACGAGCGCACCACTGCGTGGTTCGCGCGCTCGGTGGATGCGCGGTTCCAGAAGTGCCAGGCCCGCTACCGCGCGCTGGCGAAGTAGCGGGCCCGGGGCCTACGGCTCAACCCGGCTCAGGGCGTGGTGAAGAAGGAGCTGATGGCGTCCGCCTGGGCGTAGGGTATCGAGTCCAGGGAGCTGAACGGCCGGCGCTCGACGTCATACCCGGGCACGTCCAGGGCCGACACGCGCAGGTGGTGGGTACCTCCGGGCACCAGGAGGCCGGGCGGCAGCCGCACCTGCGTGGCGGAGCCGGGCAGGTAGAAGCGCGAGTGGGGGTAGCCATAGGTCTGGCCCGGGGGGTACCAGGTGATGCTGACCCGGTACGCCGAGGGCGTGCCCAGCGTGGGCGGCAGCCAGGCAATGACGGGGCTGGCGGAGCCCACCTCGCGCGGCACGCTCGCGGCCACCCCGTCGATGGTCAGCTCGCGCGGGGGCGAGACGCGCGGCAGCACGGGGCTCGCGATGAGGTTCGCCAGCCGGTCATACGAGAGCAGGGTGCCCGACAGGTAGACCTGGGTGCCCCCGCTGTTCGGCAGCGGCTGGAGGGTGCGGAACGAGTACTGCGCAGAGCCCACCAGGTCCCAGCTGGAGGGGAACGGGTTGCCGTAGCTCAACCGGCGCGTGAAGTCGTACGCGGCGCCACGCGGGAGCTGCAGCGTGAGCAGCTCGCCCGAGTACCCCACCCATCCGTCCTGCAGGCCGTGCGTGGCCGGCATGACGTAGAAGCTCGGAATGGAGGGCGTGGCGGCGGGGTGGACCTCGGTGGCGCGGGCGGTGTACCCGGGCAGCCGCCATTCGAGGGGGAACTCGGCCAGCGGCACCGGCTGCATCGTCCCGTTGATGGACAGGGGCGTGGTGCCGTCCGCGGTGAAGTTGAAGGGGCTCATCTGCATGCTGCGCAACACGGTGCTGTACGCCAGCGCGCCGCCGTCCGGCAGCGTGCCCGCGTCCACCGGGCTGAGCTGATTCACATACAGCCGGTCCCCCTTGGCCGCCTCGAAGACGGGAATGGGGCCGGTGCCGCCCCAGACCTGCGAGTCGGTGGACAGGAGGCTCGTCTGCCCGACGGGGTCGACGTCGAAGATGTCCACGCCGCCGTACAGGTCCACCTGCGCGGAGGCGACCTGCAGCGAGGAGCCGGGCTGGGTGGTGGACTGGTACTGCGCCCAGGGCGCCAGGTTCGACAGGTTGAGCTGTACGGGAGTCTCCCCCCACTCGGTGAAGGTGGTGTCCGCGCGGCCGAGCCGGTCGGCGCCGATGTCCACCTCGCGCTCGTCAGTGATGATGTAGGTGGTGCCGGTGCGCAGGTAGTACGGGCCGGAAGGCACGCCGACGAACTGGTAGCCACCGTCGACCGCCGTGCCGGCGATATGGGTGAACGTCGGTCCGTTGGGGACGAGCACCTCGGGCGGGCTGCCCGACCGGTCCTCGGCCCGCATCGCCACGCCCGCGGCGGTGTGGAAGTAGAGGGTGCTCTTCACGAGCACCGCGTCTCCGCCGGACGTGCCCCCGTCGGGCGCGCAGCCCTCGGCGAGGGGCTCGCCCATCCACGTGCCGTCGCCCACGGGCAGGTCGTTGTCCACCGTCGACTGGCCGTCGTTCAGCGCCGGCGAGGTGCCGGGCTCGCCGCCAGCACAGCCCAGCCACGCGGCGCACGCGGGCACCAACAAGAAGGAAAAGTGACGCAGATGCATGAAACCCCCGGAAGAGTGGAAAGGGTGGAACACCCTACCGGGGGCCTCTGACGCTGGAATGGAGGTGCGGCCCGCCGGCCCGGGAAGGTCCGGACCGGCGGTGTGACTCAGCGCCTCAGCGCTTCGCTGGAGCGGAGGGCGGGGCGAAGCGCTTGTCGGAGATCTTCATCTCCGTGACGGTGCCGTACTTGCGGGCCACGTCGCGGATGGCGGACGCCTTGCCGATGAGGACGATGGTGAGGTCCTCCTTCGCGGGCAGGGTGCGCTGGATGACGGTGCGCACGCTGTCGCGGGTGGTGGCGGAGACGGCGCGGGCAAAGTCATCCACGTCGCTC
The DNA here is from genome assembly GCF_010894435.1 of Pyxidicoccus trucidator. Classification (NCBI taxonomy): domain Bacteria; kingdom Pseudomonadati; phylum Myxococcota; class Myxococcia; order Myxococcales; family Myxococcaceae; genus Pyxidicoccus; species Pyxidicoccus trucidator. Next base: position 1,499,939 of record NZ_JAAIXZ010000001.1, read on the forward strand.
GAGTCGAGGCCGTAGAAGGCGAGCTCGGACAGCTTGCCCGCCACCTGCGTCCCCGTCTCCAGCGTGGGCGGGAACTGGCCGAGCACGTACGCGCGGGCGGAGGCGAGCGTGGGGTCGTCCATGCCCGACTGGCGGTAGCGCGAGAGCACGTCCAGCGCCATGTCGATGGCGCGGCCGGTGGTCTCCGTCTTCGTGTACGAGGAGATGACCACGGGCCCGGGGCGGGCGTTGCGCATGAAGAAGGCATTGGCGCCGTAGGTGAGGCCGGACTTCACGCGCAGCTCGGTGTTGAGCAGCGAGGTGAAGCGCCCGCCGAACACCGTCTCCGCCAGCTTCACGGTGACGCGGTCCGGGTCATCGCGGGAGATGCCGGTGTTGCCCATCCAGAAGTACGTCTGGGTGGCGTCCGGCTTGTCCACGAGCAGCACGCGGCGGCCCTTGGAGACGGCGGTGGGAGCCACCTCGGGGGCGGGCGTGGCGGCACGGGCCCAGCCGCCGAGCGAGGACTCCAGCTTCGCGGCGAGGGCCTTCGCGTCGAAGTCGCCCACGACGGAGAGGATGAGCCGGTCCGCGCCGAGGTGGTTCTTCGCGTAGGCGAGCACGTCCTCGCGGGAGAGGCCCGGGAGGGACGCCTCGCTGCCGCCGACGGGAGCGCCGTAGGGGTGGCTGGCGAAGTGGAACGCCTGGAAGTAGGCGCCGATGAGGGCGCGCAGGTCACCATCCTTGGCGGCGGCGATTTCGGACACCATGCGCTCGCGCGTCTTCTCCAGCTCGTCCTGGGCGAAGCGCGGGCGGGTGAGCATGTCGGCGAGCAGCTCCACCATCAGCCCGGTGTCGCGCGACATGAACTGGCCACTGATGACGAGGGCCTCGAGCGTGGGAATGACCTCCAGCGAGCCCCCCACCCCATCCACGGCCTCGGCGAACTGGCGGGCATCGCGAGCACCGGCGCCCTTCTGCAGCAGCTCGCCGGTGAGGGCGGCCAGGCCCTCCTTGCCGGCGGGAGCACCGAGCGCACCGCCCCGGAGCCACGCGCTGAAAGAGACGAGCGGTAGATCGCGCCGCTCCACCAGGAGGAGCTTCGCGCCGTTCTTCAGCGTGACGGTGGTGGGCTTGGGGAGCGTCACCCCCTGCGAGGAGGAGGGCCGCGCGGCGGCCGGAGCAGGCGCGGTGGCGGGAGGCGTCGTGGCAGCGGGTGCCGCCGAGGGCTTCGCGGTGGGGGCGCCCTGCGAAGCAGCGGGAGGCGGCGTGGCCGGCTTCGGGGAGGGAGTGCCCTGCGAGGCGGCCGGGCCCTGCGCCGCGGACGGGAAAGCGGAGAGCAGCAGCGTGCTGACGAGGACCTTCCAAGAGGGGGGCGCAATCATCGCGTGGCCTCCTTGCGGGTGTCGGGGGTGGCGTCCTTCGCGTCGGTGGGCACGAGCCACCCGACGGTGAGGCGCTGGGGGTTGAAGATGCGGGCGGCGACCTTGCGCACGGCCTCGCGCGTCACCTTCTCGTAGCGGGCGGGAGCGTCGAAGAGCTGGCGGTAGTCACCGCGGAAGACCTCGGCGGCACCGAGCGCACGGCCCCGGCCGTTGTTGGTCTCCAGGCTCCGCCAGTAGCCGGCGAGGGCGATGTTGCGGGCCTTGCGCAGCTCGGCCTCGCTGACGCCGTCCTTCACGACGCGGGCGAGCTCCTCGGTGAGCATCGCCTCCACCTTCGCGAGGTCGGCGCCGGGCGGAAGGTCCGCCATCACCCAGACGAGAGACGGGTCGAAGCCGGCGCTGAAAAGGGTCTCGACGTTGATGGCGGCGCGCTCCTCCTCGACGAGGCGGCGGTGGAGGCGCGAGGAGTCACCGTCGGCGAGGATGCGCAGGAGTAGATCGAGCGCCTCGGCGTCCGGGTCCTTCCCGGCGATGCCGTGGTAGGCGAGCTGGATGAGCGGGGACTGGGCGAGCTTCTTCACGACGACGCGGCGCTCGCCCTGCTGCTCCGGCTCCAGGGTGCGGACGGGGTCGGGAGCGGGCTGGGAGGGGATGGGCTCGAGGTACTTCTCGGCGAGCGCGAAGACCTCGGCGGGGGTGACGGCGCCGGTGACGATGAGGGTGCCGTTGTTGGGGGCGTAGTACGTCTTGAAGTAGCGCTGGAGGTCCTCGAGCTTCCAGGACTCGATATCGGACGGCCAGCCGATGACGGGGAACTGGTAGGGGTGGGCGACGAAGGCGGTGGCCTGGACCTGCTCCATGAGGGCGCCCGCGTTGTAGTTGTCCACGCCGGAGCGGCGCTCGGAGTAGACGACGCCGCGCTCGGACTCGATGACCTTGGGGTCGAAGGCGAGGTGCTGGAGGCGGTCGGCCTCGAGGTCGAAGATGAGCTCGAGGGCGGAGCGGGGGAACCACTCCATGTAGACGGTGACGTCCTCGGAGGTGAAGGCGTTGTTGGCGCCGCCGTTGGCCTCCATGACGCGGTCGAACTCACCGGGGCCGTACTTCTTGGCGCCGTTGAACATCATGTGCTCGAAGAAGTGGGACAGGCCGGTGATGCCGGGGTACTCGTTGCGGCTGCCGACGCGGAACCAGTTGTAGAGGACGGCGTTGGGGATGGCCTGGTCGGGCCAGACGATGACCTTCATCCCGTTCTTGAGGGTACGGGCCTCGATGCCTGCCCCGAGCTTCGAGGTGGCGGCCGCGGCGGGCTTGCTGGCCCCCCTGCCCTGCGCCTGCGCGCCCGCGACGGGAGCCGCGAGCAGGGCGAGGCAGGACGCCCAGAGTAACGACTGACGGAACATCCGTGCTCCTGTCGTGAGGAAGACGCCCGGGAACGGGCGGCCCGGCACCATATTCCAGGTGCGGCCCTCCCGAGTGACTCAGGAGGGTGGGACAGGGGCACGGACTCCAGCCTGGGGAGGGGAAAGGCCGGGAAGATGGGTGGGTTAGAGTCCCGGAGTGTCCTCTCCCTTCCTGTCGATTCCCGAATCCCAGTGGGTCGCGGCCAACGCGCATGCCTTCGCCATCCGCGACGGCTTCCCGGTGAGTCCCGGCCACACGCTGGTGATTCCCCGGCGACTGGTGGCCACCTGGTTCGAGGCCACGCCCGAGGAGCAACGCGCCATCTTCGAGTTGGTGGAGGTGGTGCGGCACGGGCTGGAGGCCGAGCTCCGGCCCCAGGGGTACAACATCGGTATCAACGTGGGCGCGGCGGCCGGGCAGACGGTGTTCCACCTGCACGTGCACGTCATTCCCCGCTTCCAGGGAGACATGGCGGACCCTCGCGGGGGAGTCCGGCATGTGATTCCGGGCAGGGGCAACTACCTCACCGGGCAGGCGAAGCCGCTGGCCACGGGAGGCGTGGAGGACCCCTTCCTGGCGCACCTGGAACCGCTGTTCTCGAAGGCGATGGAGGTCGCGGTGCTCGCGGCCTTCGTCCAGGACAGCGGGCTGGCGGTGCTGCGCGAGTCCGTGGACGCGGCGCTGGCCCGGGGAGCGAGGGTCCGAATCCTCACGGGGGACTATCTCGCCATCACCCAGGCCGACGCACTGCGCCGGCTGCTCGACTGGATGGACGAGGACACCGCGCTCCAGCGCGAGGGGCGAGGCCGGTTCGAGGCGCGCGTGGTGGAGGTGGAGAAGCAGGGCGTGCCCTCGTTCCATCCAAAGTCCTGGCGCTTCCTGGGGCCCGGACTGGCGGTGGCCTACGTGGGGTCGAGCAACATCTCCCGTGCGGCGCTGAAGACAGGCATCGAGTGGAACCTGCGTGTCGAGCGCGACCGCGACCCACGGGCCTGGAGCGAGGTGGTGGAGGCTTTCGAGGGCTGGTGGGCGCGAGCGTCCCTGCTGGATGCGGAGTGGGTGGAGCGCTACGCCCGCCGTGCACGGGACGCGGGCCGTGCGCTCCCGCCCGGTGACATGGAAGTGGAGGCGACGCTTCCCCGGCGCGAACCCCATGCGTTGCAGCGGCAGGCACTGGAAGCGCTGGCACGAGGCCGGAGGGAGGGGCGCCGCCGGGCGCTCGTCGTCCTTGCGACCGGGCTGGGCAAGACGTTGCTCGCTACGCTCGACGTGGAGGCGTTTGGAAAGGAGTTGGAGCGGACGCCCCGGGTGCTCTTCCTGGCTCATCGCGAGGAGCTGCTCGTCCAGGCAGCGGAGACCTTCCGGCGGCAGCTGCCGGGCCTGCGCTTCGGCTGGTGCGTCGGTGGGCGTTCCGAGCTCATGGGTGACGTGGTGTTCGCTTCGGTCCAGAAGCTCTCCCAGCCGGAGTGCCTGCAGCGGCTCCGCGAGACGGCGACCTTCGACTACGTCATCGTGGACGAGGTGCATCACGCCGCGGCGGCGAGCTACCGGGCCATCCTCGCGTGCCTGGAGCCGTTGTTCCTGCTGGGTCTCACGGCAACACCCGAGCGTGCGGACGACGGCGATGTGCTCGGCATCTTTGATGACCATCTCGCCTGGCGCTCGGACCTGGGCGAGGGAATCCAGCAAGGTCTGCTCGCGCCGTTCGCCTACTTCGGCCTGAGGGATGATGTGGAGTACGACAACATCCCGTGGAAGAACCGGCGCTTCGACGCTGAACAGCTCTCTCAGGCGGTCCAGACGGAAGCGCGCATGCAGACGCTGTGGCGCGCGTGGCGGGAACACACCGCGAGCCGCACGCTGGTGTTCTGTTGTTCGGTGAGCCATGCCCAGTACGTGCAGCAGTGGCTGACCCATCAGGGCGTGCGCGCGGTTGCGGTCTACGCGGGAACAGGCTCGGCTGACAGGGCGCAGTCACTCCGGCAGCTCGCCGAGGGCACGCTGGACGCGGTATGCGCCGTGGACCTGTTCAACGAGGGAGTCGACGTCCCAAGCATCGACCGGGTGGTGATGCTGCGTCCCACGGAGTCTCCGGTGGTGTTCCTCCAGCAGCTCGGCCGCGGGCTGCGGAAGTTCGAGGGCAAGGCGCAGGTCACCGTCATCGACTTCGTGGGCAATCACCGGATGTTCCTCGATCGCGTACGCACGCTCCTGGCGCTGGGGAAGAGCCCGGTGTCGCTGCGCGACTTCCTCGTGGGCGGCAAGGACCCCGAGCTGCCCCCCGGCTGTGCCGTCCAGGTGGAGGTGGAAGCCAAGGACCTGCTCAAGGACTTTCTTCCTGCCGGAGGCACGGAGGTCGAGCGCGTCTACCGTGAGCTGCGAGACGCGCGCGGAGAGCGGCCCACCGTGGGCGAGCTGCACCGCCGGGGTTACACGCCCGCGACCCTGCGCCGGGCTCACGGAAGCTGGTTCAACTTCGTGAAGAGCGAGGGGGACCTCAAGGAAGGTGAAGCCCGCGCGCTGGAGCAAGGGCAGGACTGGTTCGAGGAACTCGAGCTCACTCCTCTGAGCAAGTGCTTCAAGATGGTGCTGCTGGAAGCCCTGCTCGAAGCCGACGCCCTGGAGAAGGGAATGGCATTGCCCGAGCTGGCCCGACGAAGCCTCGCCATCCTCCAGCGTTCACCTGAGCTGCTCCAGGACCTGGAGGAGGTGGAAGCACTGGACGACCCTCGGAACCCGAGCGCCGCGAAGTTCCTCGCCTACTGGAAGGCCAATCCCCTCAAGGCCTGGACCCAGGGCGGCAGGTGGTTCCGGGTGGACGATGACCGGCTCATCTCGCGCCTCCCGATTGCGGCGGAGACGAAGCAGTCCTTCGAGGCGATGACCTACGAGCTGGTGGACTACCGGCTCGCGCAGTACCGGCGGCGACGACAGCCCCAGGCGGAAGGAGCGGCGTTCGAGGCCAAGGTCTTCTCGAACAAGAAAGACCCCATCCTCAAGCTACCGGACCGGGACCAGCGCCCGGACCTGCCCTCGGGTGCCACGGATGTCCGACTGCCTGATGGGAGTGTCTGGCGCTTCGACTTCGTGAAGATCGCCATCAACAAGGCTCGGCCGCCGGGCACGCAGCGCAACCAGCTACACGACCTTTTGAGGCAGTGGTTTGGTCCCACCGCGGGCATACCGGGAACAGCCTTTCGCGTTCGCTTCACGCCTGGGCCTGATGGCTGGTGGGTGGAGCCCGTGCAGGCGGAGGTGATTCCCTTCGCGCGTCCCGGAACGCTGGTGGCATTTCCCAGCCTGCGGGCGGCGGCGGGATTGGTGGACCCCACGGTATCGCTGGAGAGCGCTCCGGAAGCGGAGCAGGTCCGCCTGCCAGTCCAAGCGCGAGGCGAGGGACTGTTCGCGGTACGCGCCTCGGGCGACTCCATGGAGGGAGGCGAGCGGCCCATCCGGGATGGCGATTGGCTGGTCATGCGCTACGCGCGAGCCGCGGGTGCTGGCTCCGTGGAAGGCAAGGTGGCCCTCGTCCAGGTGCCAGACCCCGCCGGATTCGCCTGTCAGGTGAAACGGCTCGTACGGGTCGACGGCCGTTGGCTCCTGCGCTCCGACAATCCGGCGCGCCCCTCGTTCGAGGCAGGCAGGGAGGTGGTGCCCATTGCACTGCTCGTCGAGGTCATCGCGCCCGAGCGCCTCGGCCCCGAGCGGAGTGCACGGCTCACGGATGAGCAACTCATGGAACACTTTGGCCTGAGGTCAGCTCCGAAGACGGGTCGCTACGAAGGCCATCTGTTCCTGTGCATCACCGAGAAGGGAACGCTCGTGGAGCCTGATCGCCTGAGCACGCGAATCGCGGACCGCAGGCCCGCGGAGACCGCCTTCGTGCTCACGAGAGAGGCACCACAGGCCCCTTGGCGATACTGGGGCGTAGCGCACTGGAGCGAGGACGAGGACCAATGGACGCTCGCGGTACCGGTGGACTACGGCACCTGGCGCTCCCTGGGTCAGGGACGTAGCAGCTCAAGGCGATTGACTGACGAGACAACGGCACAGGCTGCCAGATGGGTCGACGATTTCCTGGCGAAGAATCCCCCAGGTCGACTCATCGAGCGTAACGGGAAGCAGTGCCGCATCGTGGGCAGAGCCTCGGCAGGAGGTCTGCGTATCGACGGCGGGGAGGATGGATTCGAGGAACGGACGGTCAGCCTCACGGACATCGCCTGGGCGCTGGCCGCCCAACAGGAGGCCCGTGAATCCGGTGGCACGCTCGATGAGGCGCGCGTGAACCGACTGCGCTACCTCGAAGGCACGCCCAAGGAGTCCACTCGCTGGATTGACACTGGCTGGGCCCTGTTCCTCCTCAGCGTCGTGCCGCACTGACTGGGTCCAACCCAGCTATGACCATGATGGAGATGCGCCTGGAACCTCGCGATGCAATGAACACTCATGCATCCCTCCGCCATGCATTCTCCCCATGTCACTGGAAAGCTATGACGCCACCTCGTTCCCGGCATGCGTGGATGCTCGTGGGCAGCCTGCTCCTCGGAGCCTGTGCGGGTACTCCTGGCCGCCAGCGTGCCGAGGCGTACCGCTTCGACACCGTGACGAATGCCTGCCGGCAGAATCCCGCCAATTGCGTCCTGGCGGCTGGGAAGGAATCCGCGGGACACACCGTGGCTGCGGCGGGCATCACGGGCCATGTGGCCGTCCGCTTGCTGGAAGACCCGGTCAGGGCCCTCATTGACGCGGCACTCGTCGAATGCGCCGACCTGGCGCGCTCGGAAGTCCTGCTCCGGCACCGACAGGACTTCGCGGGCCAGAGCCCTTCACGAGAAGAGTGCAACCAGCAGGTGAAGGACGCGGCGGGCAGGCGCATGATTCGGGCCGTGCAGCTGGGCACGGAGATGCACTAGGCTGCTCGGAAGTGCGCGGAGAAGCGGCTGGGCCAGTTGCGCCCAGGTGGCTTCAACCTGGAGCCGCACTACCGCTACGACTCCAAGTCCGGGCAGACGAAGCACATTCCCGAGGAGGACGTCGCGGCGCTTCGGGAGTCCGGCAATGGCGGCGAGTTGCTGGGGACGCTTGTTCCCGACGTCGTGATTCACGATGGGAATCCGCTCCACATCCAGGCCGTCTATGACTTCAAGTTCCCATGCTTCCATCTGGATGGCATGCCTCAGTGGAGCAGGTATCCACCAGGACATCCGCATCAAGGGCTTGGACAAGATCGGGTCTACCGAATCGCCTTGGGAAAGCCAGCCGCACGCGTAGCCCCCAGGATTGGAGTCCAACGATGAGCAAGCATCATCCCCGGATTCGTCTCCGAAAGCCCAATGGCGTGCCCATCGCATGCGACGCGCTGAGCATCAACTTCTACATGCGCCATCCGCATCGTGAGTTGGCGCCCGGGCTCGTCCGCTCCTTCGAGCTCTACCGGCACGCGATGGGAGGACATGTCCTCGGCCAATACATGGAGGAGACAGGAAACTGGGCGGAACTCGACGACTCCGGCTGGGAGCGACTTCATCGCGAGACGCTTGACGATCCCTTCCCTTACTACGACCTGAGAGAAATGACGGGTGAGGAGTCGTTCTACCGGATCGACTACCGCGGCCCGCTGTTCGTCGCGCCGGAGGAGGAACCCGACAGGGTATGCGCGGTCAGCTTCTGGCTGCCCACCGAGTACCTGGAGGAGCACGGGCCGGGGCAGGTGCGCGAGCTGGCGCTGGAGCTGGCCGCCCCGCTCCCCTTCTGCTCCGGCCACGCGGGCTTCGCCTTCAACACTGAGCACGACCTGCTCTACGCGAAGCCTGAGCTCCGCAAGCTGTGCTTCCTCCATCCGGGAATGGATGCCCCCAGAATCAGCACGCTCTCGATGGAGCTTGGCACGAAGGTCCGTTCGGCCTCGTGGCTGACCTTCCTGGGCCAGCCCGTGCTGGGCGAGTTCGGGGGCGCAAGCGGGCTCCGCGCCCGGCTGCGCTCACCGGACATCACCGTGCAGGAGTTGGAGGGTGAGCGCGTCGTCGTCACCCTGGGCTCCTGGCCGGAAGCGGGAGAGGACGGACGCATGCCACCCTCCTACCGGGAGCTGGCTCGCGTCCTGGAGCCCTGGCTCTTCCATGAGCGGTACCTTGTCGATTCAACCCTCACCCCTGAAGAACTGCGCCGCTGGGAGCGCCGGCTTCTCGACTGAAGGGGCCGCCAGGCGGAGGCGCCGCCCGCCGGACACCCAACGCCCTCGGGCCTACCGCCTCACCCCACTCCACCTTCCCCACCGAAGCGCAGCAGGGCCAGCAACTGGTCGGGTGAAAGCGCCGCGGCACCGTCCGCCTCGGACAACAGGCTGTCGGCCAGCTCTCGCTTCTCCGCGTGCAGCGCGAGGATGGCCTCCTCCAGCGTCCCCTCGGACACCAGCCGCGACACCGTGACGGGCTTCGTCTGCCCAATCCGGTGCGCCCGGTCCGTGGCCTGGTCCTCGACCGCCGGGTTCCACCATGGGTCCAGGTGGATGACGTGGTCGGCCGCGGTGAGGTTGAGGCCCGTGCCTCCCGCCTTCAGCGAGATGAGGAACAGCTCCCCCTCCCCCCGCTGGAAGGCCTCCACCCGCGCCTGCCGCTCCGCTGGCGGCGTCTGCCCGTCCAGGTACTGCATGGACACGCCCCGCGCCTCCAGCGCCTCACGCACCAGCGCCAGGTGCTTGACGAACTGGCTGAAGACGAGCGCCTTGCCGCCCTCGGCCCGCACCGTGTCCACCAGCTCCAGCAACCGCTCCAGCTTGGAGGACGGCAGGGGCGAGTCCCTGTCCACCAGCCTCGGGTGACACGCGGCCAGACGCAGCCGGGTGAGGGCGGCCAACATCGCGAAGCGCTGCTCCGGCCCGGGTGCGTCGCCCAGCTGCGCCAGCGCGGCCAGGCGCACGTCGTCGTAGAGACGGCGCTCCCCCTCGGACAGGGCGACAGGCACCACCGTCTCGATGCGCGCGGGCAGCTCGCGCGCCACCTGCGCCTTGGTGCGGCGCAGCAGGAAGGGCCGCACCACGCGGGCCAGCGACGCGCGGGCGTGCGCGTCTTTCGCGCGTTCAATGGGCGCGGCGAAGCGCTCGCGGAAGGACTCGCGGCTGCCGAGCAACCCGGGGAAGAGCAGCGCGTAGAGGCTCCACAGCTCCGACAGGCTGTTCTCCACGGGCGTGCCGGTGAGGGCCACGCGGGCCTCGGCCTTCACGGCGCGCACCGCGCGGGCCCTCGCGGTGTCCGGGTTCTTCACCGCCTGGGCCTCGTCCACGATGAGTGTCGCGAAGGACACGCCAGCGAAGCGCTCCGCGTCCCGCACGAGCAATCCGTAGCTGGCGACCAGCACGTCACCGGGCCCCAGCGTGTCCAGCAGCGCCTCGCGCTCCGCCTCGCGGTAGGAGTGCACGCGCAGGGACGGAGCGAAGCGCTCCGCCTCGCGCACCCAGTTGAAGCCCACGGACGTGGGGGCTACCACCAGCGCGGGGCCCTCCCCCGCGCGGTGCAGCAGCAGCGCCAGCGCCTGGAGCGTCTTGCCCAGGCCCATGTCGTCCGCGAGGCACCCGCCCGCGCCCCACCCGGCCAGCCGCGCCATCCAGGTGAAGCCCTCGCGCTGGTAGTCGCGCAGCTCGGCCTTCAGCTTCCGGGGCACCCGTACCTTCAGGGCCTGCGCCTCGCGGACGCGGGTGGCCAGCCGGCGCCAGTCGGGCGGGGCGTGCACATGTGCTCCCGCCTCCGCCAGCGCATCCAGGGCGGGCGCCGCCGCCGCGCTCACCTCCAGCCCGTGGCGCGTGGAGTGGGCCAGGTCCGACAGCGGGGCGAGCCGCTCGCGCAGCTCCTCCGTGAGGCGCATCCACCGGCCCGGCCCCAGCCGCGCGTAGCGGTGGCCACGGCGCACGGCCTCCAGGAGCACGGCCAGCTCCACGCGCTCCCCATCCACCTCCGCGCCGCCCTGCACGCCGAACCAGTCCCGCCCCCGCTCCACCCGCACCTTCAGGCCGGACAGGTCCGCCCAGCGCGACACCTTCCAGGGCCGCTCCTCCCACTCCACCGTCACGGCGGGGCCGGCGAGCGGCTCCAGCGCCTCCAGCAGCGCGAGCGTGGACGCCACGTCCTCGCGCGTGAAGCGGTGGGAGTCCGCGGGCAGGCCCAGGCGCTCGAGCAGGGCGGAGGCCTCGGCGCGCTCGGCCTCCAGCGCCCGACAGACGCGAACGCGCTGGCGACCCCGATGGCCGCGCACCACCGGCGGGCCCTCGCCAGGAGGCTGCGGCGGAGCCTCCGGGAGGGGCCGGGCGAGCACCACGCCCTCCAGGGCCTCGTCCCCCACGGGGCGCAGGCGGACGAGCAGCCCGGGAGCCGGCGCCACCTCGGTCCCCTCCAGGGACTCGGGCAGGGAGAGCGGGAAGCGGGCCTCCAGCCCGGCGAGGCTCGACAGCAGCGAGTGGCGCGCCGAGGTGGGAAGCCGGGAGCCGAACTCTCCCAGCGTGGTGAGCAGCGCGCGAGCCTCGGGTGGCACCGTCACCAGGGTGATGCGAGGCACCTCCAGTTCCACCAGCAGCCACGGCAGGGGCGACAAGGGCTCCCGAGTCGGCGGGCACAGGTCTTCCGCCCGGATGGGTGTCCCGTCGATGGAGGGGCGCACGCGGAGGGTGCCGTCCTCCTGCTCCTCGAAGGTGAAGCCGAGCCGGGCCTCGCGAACCCGGAGCGGCACGTCGGGACGCTCCGCCAGGCGCAGCCTTGGGCTGTGCGAGAGCGCCCGCAGCGCCTGGAGGAGCAGCGTCCAGTTGCCCCCGCTCGGGGCGGGCATGTAGCTGGCGCTGGAGGACAGCGCGGAGCCGGCGTCTATCAGCGCGAGCGCGTCCTGCTCGCCGGGCAGGGTGAGCAGGGAGCGGACCTCGCTCCGGTCCCGCCATCCCACCTGGGTCCCCTTGGAGAGCGTGCCCTTCTTCGTCAGCCGGTGGACGTAGGGCCGCAGGATGAAGGAGCGGGAGGTGGCGCCCTCGAGGCGGAAGGTGAGCTGGTCCGCGGGCGACGAGGCCGCGGGAGCCTGGGCCGCGAGTGACGCGGTCTCCAGGGCGGCGAGGATCCGCTGACCGGGGACGACGAAGAGCTGCTCGGCCAGCTGCGTGTTGAAGTCCGCTGAGCTCTTCCGGGAGAGCACGTCCAGCACCGCGTCCAGCGCGGTGAGCGCGTGCACGCAGCGGGCCTCGGAGCCCCAGGAGCACGGGCAGGTCAGCCCCGGGCGGGCCTCCAGCAGCGCCTGGGGCTCCAGGGTGACGCCCTTGACGGCGTGACGCATGGCCTCGAAAGGAGCCTTCACGGGGCCCGACTCCGACACGTACAACCGCAGCGGGCTCTCCTGAAGGTAGACGGCCGGCGTCGCCTCCAGGGCGCGAGGAGCTACCCAGGCACGGACACGCTCGCGCTCCCTCTGGAGCGCCTCCACCAGGGGGACCAGGCGGGCGTCCGTGGGTGGAGGGCGTGGAGCGGCGGCCTGCTCCTGCTCCAGTCCCAGGCGCACCCGCTCCGCCTCCTCCCGCAGGAAGGCCCACGCCGCCTCCTGGAGCGCGGCGTGGTTCCGGCCACCAAGGTGGGCCCTGCCGTCATCCTGAGCCAGGACCGCGAAGACGAGAGTGTCCGGGAAATGGAGGAGCGTCCCGTGCTGCCTGAGGGACTCGGGCAGGTAGGGCCGGAGCTCCGACACGGGGGCATTGCCCGCATAGGAGACCTGGTGGTCGCCCAGCCAGGCGCGGAGCGCCGCGTCGGTGGTGGGAGGCTCGGACGCCGAGGCCCTGGAAGGGCTTTGCTGGAGCCAGGCGAGCCCCACGGCCACGACGTGTTCGCAGACGAACTCCTCGAAGAATCCGGCGCACTCGCAATCGAAGACGTCACCCTCGCCGGTGGCGGAGATGCGGACTTCGTACGGGCCCCGTTTTCCCGCGGCCACCCGGCCTTCGAGGGTGTCCCCCAACTCCCGAACGGACAGCACGCGCCCACGGGCCAGGAGGTCGCGCCCCTGTTCATAGAGGCTGTCGCCGGCCTCGTCGCGGAGCGTGTCGTCGGTCAGCCACTGCCGGAGGGTGGAGGTGGACGCGGGGGAGGAGGATTCGAGCATGCGGGAAGCAGAAGCTACCTGCCGGGTCATGAGGAGGCGAGCCCTACCAGTGGGTCACCTCTTCAAACTCCGCGCCCTCTTGCTCCATGTCCACCGGGCGACATCCACACCGGGCACGCTCCTCCGCCCCACGAGCAGGCCGGGGAGCGGAGGGGCACCGCCGTGGGGCAGTACCTCCGGGGCGCTCAGGCGCCGAGCACGCCGCGCAGCACTTCCTGGAAGTAGTTGATGCTGCCCGTGTGCGTGGAGAAGTGCCTGGCGGACTGGTGGAGGCGCTCGACGACGGCCTCGAACTCCGCCTGGCTGACATCGCGCAGGGACATGTAGAGACGGACCGCGCCCTGGAGGTGGGAGAAGAGCGGGTTGCGGTCGGTGCCGTCAGGGCGACGGAGGAGGTGGCGGTAGAGCCGCTCGAACTCCTGGTCGGTCTCCGTGTTGCGCGTCGCCCGGCAGTAGCCCGCGGCGGTGGCCTCGATGAGCATGAAGAAGGGCTCGTACTCGGGAGGCGGAGCCTTGGCGAAGCTCGGGGGCTGCTTGTCGCCCGTCCACAGCTTGGAGATGGGCTGGAGCGTCACGTGCGCCAGCTGCTCGCCCGCGCGCACCTGGGCGCGCTGGCCCACGGGCAGCACGCGCTTTCCGTCCTCCCACTCCACGGCGACATACAGGCGGTCCGGCTGATCCACCTTCACGCCCGCCTGCTCCAGCTCCGCCACGGCATTCGCGTCCATCGTGTTTCGCTCCTCCGACGACCGCTGCGTATCAGGAGCCGCCCCGGTCCGCCACGAGGTAACCATGGGCGCGTCGGTTGCCCGACGCGGGCGGCCATTACCCCCCCACGCCCTCCAGGCGGGAGATGAGCGCGGGCCTGCGGGCGTTCAGCTCCCGGAGGGTACGGACCCGTGCCGCGAACTCCGCCGCCCGCCCCTGGCGCCGGGCCACTTCTCCCAGGTCCTTGAGGAGCTGGACACCCGCGTCGTATCCGCCGGGCTTCCGAGTGGCGAGGTGGGCCTCCACGTCCTTCCAGGCGGCGGCCTCGCGTGCGGCGAGCGTCCGGAGTGCCTTCTCGCGAGCCTCCGCCAGCTCCCGCTCGCGCCGCGCCTTCTCACGCGCCTGTGCCTGCGCCACGCGCTTCACCTGCGCCTCGTGCCGGACACGAGCGGCCTCGCGCAGCTGGCCTACGGTACGCAGGGAGGGGAGGGCTGACCCTGCTGGGGCCTGCCCCTGACGAAAGCGCTGGAGCAACTCCGTGCCGAGGAGGGGGTCCTGGCCTTCCATGAGGCGCAGGAGCAGTGCGTCCTTCTCCTTGAGGGGCAGGGCCTTGACCCAGGCGGCAAGCGCCTCACACGGAGGGGAGAGCCAGGCAGGAGCCGACGCGCTGACGGCGAGCGCCACCTCGAGCAGGTCCGAGCCGAGGTCGAGGAAGTTGGCGAGGGAGGCCAGGGTACCGGACAGCGGCTTCATTCCGGGAGGCACGGGCGGCTCGACCTCCTCGTCGTCCAGAGCGCCGGACGCGACCGCGCGAAGCCAGCCGAGGTAGAGACAGCGCGGGTCGCCCGCAAGCAACTCCGAGCGCAGCGGCAACAACGCCGCGAGTCCTGGCTCGGCCAGGTCGTCCCACTCCCCAGGCTCCTCCTGGACCGCGAAGGTCAGGATGACGTGCTCCCGGGTGGAGCGGAGGGACAGCCCCTGGTCATCCGTGAGATAGGGCGCCGCAAGCTTGGGGTCGAAGCGCTTGCGCGGCAGGCGGAGCATGAAGACGCGGGTGCCCCAGTTGGCCGTGTAGACGTGAGCGTCGAAGTACCGCTCCATCATCTGGTGCGGTGAACCCTTGAAGCTCCCATAGTGGTAGACGTTGGTGAAGCGGGTGGCGGAGATCTCCGCGCGGGTGGACAGCGCGCGGAGCTCGGCCTGCTCCTTCGAGGTGAGCGGCCTGTCGACTGCCTGGAACTCATAGTATTGGTACTCGCTCATGCTACCCACAGCGTAGTCCTCGGGCGATGGGGGGCAAGTTCCGGGCTGGAATGCGCATCTTGAAGTTGCGAGTCGCCTACTTCTTCGGCTGAACGTCCACCCGGGCCTGAGCCTGTGACATCAGGAGAAGCTTCAAGTCACTCAGCCAGGCATCAATGGTCGCCGTCCCCGGACGTATCGCCCTATACGTGGAGGAGGCTTCGGACCGCGACACCAGCTCGAGCTCGTCCGGACGGGCCTGGATGTGGATCCATGACTGCTCCGGTTCCCGCGACTGCTCGGGATGGACCTGGAACTCCACCTCGTCGTTCACATGAAGAGGCGTCTTCGACACCGTTACCTTGTCGATGCGAGGCACGTCCTGGCATACAGGCTGGCTCACACGCCGCTCCAGGAAGCCCTGGATGGAGCGAGCGAGGGGCTCCACTGATGAGCCACTGGTGTCGCGGAGCTCGACGTAGACGTTGTGGAAGAGCCAGAACACCGTCCGGAGCGGCGTGCCGGGTATCTGGACAGAAATCTCCCCGTCCGGATTCGAGCCGAAGACGATCTGGTCGAAGCCGATCCGCTCCTTGAAATCCTTCAACTTCCGCAGATTGACGAACATGAGCCCCCCAACACGGTACGGCCCATAGCAGCGCACAAAGACAAAGGGCCCTGAACCGGAGTCCAGAGCCCTTCAAGTTCTTCTTTCTGTGCCCAGAGCCGGAATCGAACCAGCGACACGGGGATTTTCAGTCCCCTGCTCTACCAACTGAGCTATCTGGGCGTGTGGGTCGCCGCGAGAAACAGCGCCCTCATAGCGAGCCCATCCCTCACCCGTCAACATCCATTTTGACGGGCCTCCTGGCCCCGGACATCAGGCCGCCAGGGACATCGCCTCGCCGTCCCAGGGTGTGAGACTCGCGGTGAGCCTCCGGCGCAGCTTCGCCCTCAGCGCCTGCTCGATCTGCCGGATGCGCACCGCCGTCACTCCGAACCGGCGAGCCAGCAGCTCCGCGCTCGCTCCCTCGTCCACCAGCATCCGCTCCTCCACCAGCGCCCGCTCCCGCGCGTCCAGCTCCGGCCAGGCCTCCTCCACGCTCGCCTTCAGCTTCTGCGCCCACTCCGCCCGCTCGAGCACCTCTTCCTGCGACGCCCAGTCCGACTCCAGCCCGTCCAGCCGCGTCACCTCCCCGTCCGGCGTCACCGGCGCGTCCAGCGACACGTCCCTCGCCAGCGACTCCGACGCCCGCCCCACGTCCTCCTCCCGCTTCCCCAGCGCCTCCGCCAGCCGCTTCTCCACCTCCGGATGGCCCTCCCCCCACCGGGCCTCCAGCCGCGCCCGCTCCCGCCTCAGCTGGAACACCACCCACGGCGCCCGCCCGCCCGCCATGCTCCAGTTGCGGCCGACGTAGGCACGGATGCGCGCCCGAATCCACTGGCTCGCGTACACGCCGAAGGGGATGCCCCGGTCCTCGAACCGCCCCGCCGCCTCCATCAACCCCACGTTCCCCTCCGCCACCAGCTCCTCCAGCGGAAGCCCCGTCCACCGGTACTTCCACGCCAGCCGCTTCACCAACTCCAGGTGCCCCCGCACCCGCGCCTCCACGACTTCGCCCGACGCCAGCTGCACCGACGCCTCGGACTCAGGGGACTCGCAGGACACGCTCTGGTTGACGGCTTCCATGGACCTCCTCCGGTCAGCCCGCGGAGGAAACCCCCGCGGAACGCAGAGAAACCTAAAGGTCAGAGGTCCATAAGAAAATGAGGTAGTTTGAACGCAATACTTCGGTTATCTCTATGGGTATGAGCTGGCTCAACTACCACCATCTTCTGTATTTCTGGACGGTTGCGCGTGCAGGCAGCATCGCCAAGGCAGGCGAGGAATTGCACCTGGCGCAGCCCACCATCAGCAGCCAGCTCAAGCTCCTGGAGGAGTCGCTCGGCCACAAGCTCTTCGAGCGCCAGGGTCGCAAGCTCGTCCTCACCGACGTGGGCCGCACCGTCATGCGCTACGCGGACGAAATCTTCCGCCTGGGCAACGAGCTGAAGAGCGTCGTCTCCGGCATGCCCACCGGCCAGCAGCTCCGGCTCAACGTGGGGGTGCTCGACGTCATCCCCAAGCTCGTGGCCGAGCAGCTCCTCAAGCCCGCGCTCGACGCCGGTCCGTCCCTCCGCATCATCTGCCGCGAGGGTCCCCTGCCCCAGCTCCTCGCCTCGCTCGCCCTGCATGAGCTGGACGTCGTCCTGGCCGACGCCCCCAGCTCCGAGCCCGTCAGCGTCCGCTCCTTCAACCACCTGCTCGGCAAGAGCGGCGTGTCCTTCTTCGCCGCCGGCAAGCTCGTCCAGCTCAAGAAGGACTTCCCCCGCTCGCTGAACGGCGCCCCGGTGCTGCTGCCTTCGAACGAGTCCTCGGTGCGCCGCTCGCTCGAGCTGTGGTTCGAGCGCCAGGGGCTGCGCCCGCTCATCGCCGGGGACTTCGACGACAGCGCGCTCCTCCAGGCCTTCGGGCAGCGCGGGCACGGCGTCTTCGCCATGCCCACCGCAATCGAGGCCGAGGTGGAGCGCCAGTTCAACTGCTCCGTCATCGGCCGCACCGACGAAATCGAGACCTGCTTCTACGCCATCACCGTCGAGCGCAAGCTGCGCCACCCCGCCGTCGTCTCCATCGCCGAGGCGGCCCGCTCGCAAATCTTCGGCGGCTGAAGTCCGGCCCGCTCACCGCGTCCCGGGCGCGCGGTACACCTCCGCGCCCGCCACCACGGTGGCCACCACCTGCGCCTCCACCAGCGCCCGGGCGGGGCCCTCCAGCGGGTCCGCGGACAGCGCCACGAAGTCCGCGTCCAGGCCGGGCACCAGCCGCCCGCGTCGCGACTCCTCGAACGACGCCCACGCCGGGCCCACCGTGAAGCCCTCCAACGCCTCGTGCGCCGTCAGCCGCTCCTCGGGCCTCCACCCGCCCTCCGGCCTGCCGGTGGCGTCCTGCCGCGTGACGGCCGCGTACAGCCCGGCCAGCACGTCCGGGTTCTCAATCGGGAAGTCGCTCCCCAGCGCGAGGTGCGCCCCCGCGTCGCGCAGGCTGCGCCACGCGTAGGCGCCCTTCAGCCGCTCGGGCCCCAGCCGCGTCTCCGCCCACGGCATGTCGCTGGTGGCGTGGGTGGGCTGCACGCTCGCCACCAGCCCCGCCGCGCCCAGCCGGTGGATGTCCTCCGGCCTCAGAATCTGCGCGTGCTCCACCCGGTGCCGCAGCGCCTGCGTGCCCGTCTCCGCCGACGCGCGCAGCAGCACGTCCAGCACCAACGTATTGGCACGGTCTCCAATGGCATGGATGCACACCTGGAAGCCCCTGGCCATGAAGGCCCGGGCCCGCGCCTCCAGCTCCTCCGGCGCCATCAGCAGCAGGCCCCGCTGCCCGGCCTCGTCGCAATAGTCCTCGTGCAGCGCTGCGCCCCGGCTGCCCAGCGCGCCGTCCGCCAGGAACTTCACCGAGCGCATCGCCAGCATCTGCCCCCGCCACGGTCCCTGCTCCAGGTACGCGTGTCGCTCCTCGCCCTGCCCCGCCGCCATGGCGTACACGCGCAGCGGCAGCGTGCCGGCCGCGTCCCACTCCTGGAGCAGGCGGAAGGCGTCCAGGTCCATGCCCGCGTCGTGCACGCCCGTCAGCCCCACCTGCGCGCAGCGCTCCAGCGCCGCCCGCAGGCGCGTCTCCAACTGCTCCCGCGTGGGCGGCGGAATCGCCGCGGCCACCACGTCCATGGCGTTGTCCACCAGCACGCCCGTGGGCTCGCCCCGCGCGTCCTTCAGGATGCGGCCGCCCTCCGGGTCCGGCGTGTCGCGAGAGATTCCCGCGCGCCGCAGCGCCTCGCCATTCACCCACGCCGCGTGGTGGTCCACCCGCGTGAGGAACACCGGCGTGGTGGGGAAGTGCGCATCCAGCTCCGCCCGCCCGGGGAACGCGGCGCCCGGCCACTCGTTCTGGTCCCAGCCCTTTCCCAGCAGCCAGTCCTCCTGGAAGCTGGAGGCCGGAGCCTGGGCCAGCCGGCGCAGCACCTCGTCCACCGAGGGCGCCTTCTCCAGCCTCGCCGTCGTCAGGCTGCGCCCCAGGCCATGGATGTGCGCGTGCGCGTCCACCAGCCCCGGCACCACCGTGGCGGGCCCCAGCTCCACCTCGCGCGCTTCCGGCCCCGCCGCGGCCTTCACCTCGGCGCGCGTGCCCACCGCGAGCAGCTTCCCGTCGCGCACCGCCAGCGCCCGCGCCATCGGCCGCTCCGCGTCCAGCGTCCACACCCGCTCCGCCAGGTAGACCGTGGTCTCCACCGTGCTCCCTCCGTCTGTCCGTCAGCGCACCCGGGCCCTGTCACCCCGGCGCCGCGCGAACTGTGCGCGAGCCGGGCAGAGGTGTCACGGGCGGGGTGCGCGCGGTGAGGACCGGAGAGGCTATTCCGCGTACGACGGCCCGCCGGTGCCGCCATCGACATCGGGCAGGGGCCCGGCGGGCCCGGCGGGCTCGGCCGGCACGGTCTGGATGGGCTCGCGCATCTGGTCCGGCCCCGCGAGGGGCTCCTGGTCCTCCGCCCCGGGCGGCTGCGTCGTCTTGCAGGCAAGCGGCACGGCGACCAGACACAGGGCGATGAGAACGACGCGACGCATGGAGCCTCCAAGTCAGGTTGAGGGCCGGACCCTAGGGAGCACGCCCTCCAGGGACAATCTGCGGCGTGGACCCAACGTCCACCACCGGATGCACGTCCCGCCAGGCAGGCCCTCCCTCCACGCTCCGGACACCGGCCCACCGCCGGAAGTCACCGGAAGCCTTTCCGCACCATGACCACCGTTGCCTCGGGAAGCACCTTCCTTTCCGGGAGCAGGAGACATGCTGGACGTCGTGGATGTCGGCAAACGTTCGCTCGCGACCTACCGCGACGTCGCTCCCGACTCGCAGCTCGACGAGCTGCTCCAGCTCTCGGACCGCCTGCGCGGCGCGCGCTGCATGCACCTCAGCGCCACCTCGTATGGCGGAGGGGTCTCCGAAATCCTTCGCTCGCTGGTCCCGCTCTACAACGACCTGGGCATCGCCACCGACTGGAAGCTCATCCACGGCGACGAGGCCTTCTTCCAGGTCACCAAGCGCATCCACAACGGGCTCCAGGGAGCGCCCGGCGAGCTCACGGAGCAGGAGAAGGCCATCTACCTGGCCAACGCGCAGCTCAACGCGAGCCGCATCGTCACCGACTCCGAGGACTACGACTTCATCTTCGTCCACGACCCTCAGCCCGCCGTGCTCGCCGCCATCTCCACGCTGCGCGACGCGCGGTGGATATGGCGCTGCCACATCGATACCTCCAACCCCAACCCCAGCTACTGGGAGTTCCTCGCCCCCTTCCTGCACGCCTACGACGCCGCCGTCTTCACCCATCAGGACTTCATCCCGCCCCGGCTGCCCATCCGCGACGTCCACGTCTACGCGCCCGCCATCGACCCGCTCAGTCCCAAGAACTACCCGCTGCCGGTGGACCTCGCCCGGCACGTGCTGGAGTGGATTGGCATCCGCACCCACCGGCCCCTCGTCACGCAGGTGGGCCGCTTCGACCGGTGGAAGGACCCGCTCGGCGTCGTGCGCGCGTACCAGCGCGTGCGCCCCCACATCCCGGACCTGCAGCTCGCGCTCGTCGGCTCGCTCGCCCTGGACGACCCCGAGGGCTGGGACGTGTACGAGGAGGTCCGCGCCGCCACCGTGGGCGACCCCCTCATCCACGTCCTCACCAACCTCGTCGGCGTGGGCAACATCGAGGTCAACGCCCTCCAGTCGCTCTCCGACGTCGTCATCCAGAAGTCGCTGCGCGAGGGCTTCGGCCTCGTCGTCTCCGAGGCCGTGTGGAAGGGCACACCCGTCATCGGCGGGCGCGTGGGCGGCATCCCCCTCCAGCTCCCCGAGGAGACCGGCGGCATCCTCGTGGACACCGTCGAGGAGTGCGCCGAGGCCCTCCTGCGCCTGCTGCGGCAGCCAGAGGAGGCGCGGCTGCTCGGCGAGCGCGGACGCGAGCACGTCCGCGAGAACTTCCTCATGCCCCGGCTGCTCAGGGACCACCTGCGACTGCTGGACCACCTGGCCACCGCGCGGCCCCTGGCTCCGCGCGGCCTCGCCCCCATCCCCCTCGCCCAGGCGAGCCTGCCAGGAGGGTGACATGACGGTGCGCTCGCGAAGGAGGCTTCACGGGGCGGCGCTGCTGGGCGTCCTCGCCACGGTGCTGCTCGCGGCGGCGCCCCCCTCCGAGGAGCAGTCACCCACCGAGCGCGCGCGTCCCACCGTGGCCCGCTGCGTGCTGGACGGCGTGGTGGACTCCGGCTCCGGTGACTACCTGGCGGACTGCGTGGCCCGCGCGGAGACGGAGGGCCATGTCGCGCTGCTGGTGCGGCTGGACACGCCCGGCGGCTCGCTGGAGGCCACGCGCATCATCGTCCGCGCCTTCCTCGCGTCGCGCGTGCCGGTGCTCGTCTGGGTGGGGCCCTCCGGCGCGCATGCCGGCAGCGCGGGGGTGTTCATCACACTGGCCTCCAACGTCGCGGCCATGGCGCCCGGCACCAACATCGGCGCCGCGCACCCCGTCGTCGGGATTGGCGGGCAGGACCCGGAGGTGGCCGGGGGCAAGCAACTGGCGCGCAAGGTGGAGAACGACGCCGTCGCCTTCGTGGAGAGCATCGCCAGGCAGCGGGGCCGCAACGCGGAGTGGGCCGCCTCGGCCGTGCGCGACAGCGCCAGCATTCCGGCGGACAAGGCCCGCGAGCTGCGCGTGGTGGAGCATGTGGCCGCCTCCGAGGCGGAGTTCCTCGCCTGGGCCGACGGGCGGCGGGTGGAGGTGGCCGGGGGTGACGCCGTCCGGCTGGCCACCGCGGACGCCCGGCTGGTGGAGCTGGCGCCGAACCTCTCGCAGCGCGCCGTGCACGCGCTCGCGCATCCGTCCGTCGTCTACCTGCTGTTCCTCGTGGCAGCGCTCGGGCTGGTGGTGGAGCTGTCCCACCCGGGGGCGATTGCTCCCGGCCTCATCGGCCTGGTGGCGCTGGTGCTCGCGCTGGTGGCGTCCTCCGCGCTGCCGGTGCGCACCGGGGCGCTGGTGCTGCTGCTGGTGGGCTGTGCCCTCATCGTCGCGGAGTTGTTCGTCACCAGCGGCCTGCTGGGCGCGGCGGGCGTGGTGCTGCTGACGCTGGGCGGCGTGTTCCTCGTGGACCGCTTCGACCCGGGCTGGTTCGTGGACCGCTCGTTCCACCTGTCGTGGGCGTGGGTGGTGCCCACCACCGTCGCGCTGGCGGGCGCCGCCGCCTACGTCGCGTACCGGGGCGCGCAGACACGCCGGCTGCCCCAGCAGGGCGGCGACGCGGGGCTCGTGGGTGAGCAGGGCACCGCGCTCGACTCCGTCAGCCCCGAGCACGGGGAAGTATTCGTCCACGGCGAGCGCTGGCGCGCCACGTCTCCCGCTCCCATCCGTCCCGGCGCCCCGGTGGTGGTACGCCGCGTGGAGGGGCTCACGCTGTTCGTCGACGAGGTGAAGACATGACCGACCTGGCCGGGCTTCTGGGAGTGCTCATCCCCGTGGGCATCCTGTTCCTGCTGTTCCTCTCCGGGGTGCGCATCGTCAACGAGTACCAGAACGGCGTGGTGTTCCGGCTCGGGCGCTTCGTGGGCCTCAAGCGCGCCGGCTTCCGCTGGCTCATCCCCTTCGTGGAGCGCATGGTCATCATCGACCTGCGCACGGTGGCGCGCGACGTGCCCCCGCAGGACGTCATCACCCGCGACAACGTCAGCGTGAAGGTCAACGCCGTCGTCTACTTCCGCGTCATCCACGCCGACAAGGCCGTGCTCCAGGTGGAGGACTTCCTCTACGCCACCAGCCAGCTCGCCCAGACGACGCTGCGCGCGATTCTGGGCCAGGTGGAGCTGGACCAGCTCCTCAGCGAGAGAGACCGCGTCAACCGCGAAATCCAGAAGGTGCTCGACGCGCACACGGACCCGTGGGGCATCAAGGTCTCCAACGTCGAGGTGAAGCACATCGACCTGCCGGTGGAGATGCAGCGGGCGATTGCGCGTCAGGCCGAGGCCGAGCGCGAGCGCCGCGCGAAAATCATCGCCGCCGAAGGCGAGCATCAGGCCGCGGAGAAGCTCGCCATGGCCGCCGACGTGCTCAGCCGCAACCCGTCCTCGCTCCAGCTCCGCTACCTCCAGACGCTGGTGGAGATTACCGGCGGCGGCAACCACACCATCCTCCCCATCCCCCTGGACCTGCTGCGCATGGTGGGCATGCACCGGCCCGGAGTGGACACCTCGAGCGGAGAGCGCCGGGGCAACGGGTACGGCGCGGAGCAGGAGGAAGGGCCTCCCGCCGGCGGGCTGACGTGAGCCCGGTGCTCAGCGGGGCGGCGGGGGCTGCTCCTCGAACAGCTCCTGCCGCTCCAGCGCAATCGCCCGCCGGCCCAGTCCCAGCGAGGCGAGCGCGAGCACCGCCATGGCCCCCAGCAGCACCACGCCCAGCGAGAAGGACAGCACCGGCAGCATCTCCGGAATGTCCACGTGGCGCTTGGCGAGGTACAGCAGCGACGTCACCACGAAGGACAGCAGCGCCGCGTAGGTGACGCCGATGGCCCGCGCGAGGATGGCGTGGCGCCGGTCGAGGATGGCCACCTCCTCGCGCAGCACGGCGCGCCTCGCGTGCCCCTCCGGCAGCAGCCGCCACTCGCGCGTCATGTCCCGGACGCGGGCCGACATCCGCGCAATCTGGTTGTCCAACCCCGTCGCGACGATTCCGCAGGCCGACACCATCACCGCCGGCGTCACCGCCGTGCCGATGAGCCGGATGGAGGAGATGTCCAGGCCTTCCGAGCCGCCATTCATGCCCCCTTCTGTTCCACCCCGCGCCGGACGAAGCAACCCGCCCGCCGTCCGCCGGCTCGCCTACCCGCCCCTTCTCGACAGTCGTTCCACCCCATCCCGACAGTTGGACTGGCAAGGCCCGGGAGAAAAGTCCCAGGAAGACCACCTGCCAGCACCACCGACAAATCGACACTGACGACTTGACACCAAAACTGTCGGGTCTTACTGTCCGGGTTGTGAGCACGCCCAAGACACAGACCGAATGGAAGTTGGCGGAGCTGGCCGAAGCGGCGGGCGTCTCGCCACGCACGGTGCGCTACTACGTCCAGCGGGGGCTGATACCCGCGCCGCCCTTCCGGGGCCCGGACACCGTGTATGGCGAGGAGCACCTGCTGCGGCTCAAGGCCATCCGCGTTCTACAGGCACGGTTCCTCCCCCTGGACGCCATCCAGGTGGAGCTGCAGCGCCTGTCACCGGACGAGCTGCGCGGACTCGCAAGCTCGGACGTCACACCGACGCCACCGACGTACGGGCCTTCGACGCCCGGCGTCATCGCCGACAGGCCCATGCCACCGACCCCGGGAGTGGGCTCGCGGCCGTCGGTGATGGCACGCTATCAGCGCTGGGAGCTGGCCCCTGGGCTGGAGCTGCACGTGTCGGAGGGGGCCGACGCGAAGGTTCGGGCGCTCGCGGAACGCGTGCGCGCCCTCATCGAAGAGTTCCAGGAAAGGGAGCGGTCATGAAGACGGAGCAGGCTGGGCTGTACACGAGCGAGGGCGCACAGATTCCCCTCCAGGGTGTCGAGGTTACCGGTGAGCTGCTGGGCGGACATGCGCGCGTGCGGGTGCGCCAGCGCTACCGCAACGACGAGAAGCGCCCGGTGGAGGCCATCTACACCTTCCCGCTGCCCTCGGACGGCACCCTCTCCGCCTTCTCCATGACGTGCGCCGGCCGCCGCGTGGAGGGCGTGGTGAAGGAGCGCGAGGAGGCCTTCCGCACCTACGACGACGCCGTCACCGCCGGCCATGGCGCCGCCCTCTTGGACCAGGAGCGCCCCAACGTCTTCACCGCGCAGGTGGGCAACCTGCTCCCCGGTGAGGAGACGGTGGTGGAGGTGGAGTTCCTCCAGGCCGTCACCGCCGAGGAGGGCTGTGTCCGGTGGATGCTGCCCACGCTGGTCGCCCCCCGCTACATCCCCGGCACTCCCTCGGGAGACCGCACCGGCCATGGCGGCATGGACCCGACCAGCCGCGTGCCCGACGCGGACCGGATTACGCCTCCCATCGGCGAGGTGCACTACGGCCTGCGCATGGACCTGCTGGTGGACCTGGGCCGCGAGGTGGTGGTGGAGAGCCCGTCGCACACCATCAACGTCAACCGTGAGAGCGGCACGCGGATGCGCGTGGGCTTCTCCCGCGGCGAGGTGTCGCTGGACCGTGATTTGGTGCTCAGCCTGCGCAGCCCGGACAGCAGCGCGGTGTTCACCCCGCTCGTCACGCACCGCAAGGGTGACGCGGGCCCGGGCACCTTCGCCCTCACGGTGATTCCGGACCTGCTGGCCATGGCGTCCGCGCCGCCGAAGCAGGAAGTCGTCTTCATGGTGGACGTCTCGGGCTCCATGGACGGCGAGAGCCTGCCCCAGGCCCAGGCCGCGCTGCGGCTGTGCCTGCGCCACCTGCGCGAGGGGGACCGCTTCAACGTCATCGCCTTCGAGAGCAGCTTCCGCTCCTTCCAGCCCCAGCCGGTGCCCTTCACCCAGCGCACGCTGGAAGAGGCGGACCGGTGGGTGGCCGCGCTGCGCGCCACCGGTGGCACGGAGCTGCTCGCGCCCATGCGGGCCGCGGTGAAGACGGCGCCGGACGGCGTGGTGGTGCTGCTGACGGACGGCCAGGTGGGCAACGAGGACGAAATCCTGAAGGCCGTGCTGGCCGAGCGGAAGACGGCGCGCGTGTACTCGTTCGGCATCGGCACCAACGTGAGCGACGCGCTGCTGCGGGACATGGCGAAGCAGACGGGCGGCGCGGTGGAGTTCATCCACCCGGGCGAGCGCATCGACGACAAGGTGGTGGCGCAGTTCTCCCGTGCCCTCGCGCCGCGCGTCACGGAGCTGGAGGTGAGCTTCGACGGGGTGGAGGGCGCGGAGCTGGCCCCGGCCGAGCTGCCGCCCATGGTGGACGGCGTGCCCTGGACGCTCTTCGGCCGCTACCCCACGCCGGGCACCGGCAAGGTGACGCTGCGGGGGCGCTCGGGCCGTGAGCCCTTCGCGCTCACCGTGCGCGTGGACTTCCCCGCCGCGTCGGACCGGCCGGCGGTGGAGAAGTTGTGGGCGGCGGAGCGCATCCGCAACTGGGAGTCCGCCCAGCTCACCGGCCGCCGCGCCGAGTCGATGAAGAAGCGCATCGTCGAGCTGGCCGTCGCGCATCAAATCGTCACCCGCTACACCTCCTTCGTCGTGGTGGAGGAGCGCACGGCGGAGCGCCGGGCGGCGGGCCAGCCGGAGACGCGCGTCGTCCCGGTGAACGCGCCGGCCGGCTGGGCCATGTTCGGCACCGCGAAGCAGGAGGAGGCCGCCGATGTGGACGGGGCCGCGACTCACTCGGGTGTCCTGCGCAAGCAGGCCGCGCCCCCGCGGCATCGGGGTGGGCCTGGTGGCCGGCCGATGAGTCCGCCCGCCGCGGCGCCCGCGTCGGGTGGGGCCTTCGCGCCTCCGCCCGCGCCCTCCATGCAGTCGGCGTCCGTCGGAAGCATCCCGCCTCCCCCTCCGGCTCCGGCGCCCATGCGGGCGGCGGCCTCCATGCCCATGAAGGAACAGGGCAGGGCGGCTCCGGCGAAGAAGAAGGGCGGTTTCCTCGCGGGCCTCTTCGGCGGCGGCGGCGCGTCCGAGGAAGCCGAGAAGCGCGTCCGGCTGGGGTCCCTGGCCCAGGAGCCCATGCCCGCCGAGGAGTACGACATGGACACGGACGACGAGGGAGGACTCCAGCACGAGTCCTTCGCGGCGGCCGAGGCCCCCATGCCGCTGGAGGCGGAGCCCGTGGCACTCACCCGGGACCACGGCTCGGGCGCGGAGGCGCTGCTGGGACGGCAGCTCGCCAACGGCCTGTGGGACGGCGCTGGCGCGGGGCCGGAGCCGGTGCGCCAGGCACGCGCCACGGCGTTGGCGCTGCTGGAGCTGCTGCGCGAGGGCATCACCAGCAGCCACCCGCTGCACGGCGCGCAGGTGAAGAAGGCCGTCGAGGCGCTGCTGGCACTCGCCGCCAGCCTCACCGGCGAGCCGCAGGTGGCGGAGCTGGCGCTGGGCGTGGCGTGGCTCGTCGCCGCGGGTCCGCGCACCCGCGGCCGCATCGAGCAGGCCGCGAAGCCGCTGTCCGGACTCAGCGGCCACCTGGGCAACGAAGTCTCACTGCGGCAGCACGTGGACGCCCTGGCGTCGCGCTGAAGCACCCTGCCCCCGGGGGCGATTGACGTTTCCTGTACATGGCCCCCGGTTCCCTCGCCGCGAAGTCGAGGGGGCCGGGGGCCTCGTCTAGAGTGCGCGCGCCATGACGCTCGCCACCCTCCTGCTGCTCACCCTCACCGCGGCCCAGGCCACGCCTCCCACGGACGCGCCCCGGGACACCACCACCGTCACCACGCCGCCCCTCGTCGACTCGCCCGAGGCCTGCTCCGCCAGCGCCGAGGCCGACTACACGGACGGCTTCGACGCGCTGGTGCGGGGCGAGGACGAGAGCGCGCTGGAGGCCTTCGAGCGCGTGCTGGCCGCCTGTCCCCAGCACCCCTACGCCACGGAGCTCGTCCGACTCACACGGGCGCGGCTCACCCCGGGTGGCCAGTTGGCCCTCGCGGCCGTGAGCGAGATGGGCCCCGAGCGCCGCTCGGTCGCCGGGCTCGCGACGATGACGGTGATGCAGACGCTGCACGGCGCGACGCAGGGCATCCTCCTGTGCGCCATCGCCGAGTGCAGCGG
This sequence comes from Pyxidicoccus trucidator, assembly GCF_010894435.1. Taxonomy (NCBI): domain Bacteria; kingdom Pseudomonadati; phylum Myxococcota; class Myxococcia; order Myxococcales; family Myxococcaceae; genus Pyxidicoccus; species Pyxidicoccus trucidator. The sequence goes on from NZ_JAAIXZ010000001.1 coordinate 1,527,606, forward strand.
CCAGGGCTACGCGGCCGTGTCGCTGCTGGGCGCGGGGGCGGGCGCCGCGGGCACGCTGCTGCTGGCCCGGGACGGCGTGACGTCCGGACAGGCGGCGGTCATCAACTCCGGCACCGTGTGGGGCTTCTGGTTCGGCGTCGCGTCGATGCTCGCCCTGGACCTGGAGGGAGACGATGCGCTCGCGGCGACCATGCTCGGCGGCGCGGGCTTCACCGGGGTGGGGATTCTGCTGGCCACCACCGTGCGCCCCACCGCGGCGCAGGTGTCCATGGCCAACTCGGGCGGCCTGTGGGCGGGCGTGGTGACGGCGCTGCTGGTCGCCACGGCGGACGGCGGCGAGACGAAGACGTTGTTCGCCATCGAGCTGGGTACCACCGCGCTGGGCATCGTCACGCTCGCCACGCTGTCCAACAGCCTCACCGTGTCGCGCGGCCGGATGCTCATCATCGACGCGGGGGGCATCCTCGGCGGGCTGCTGGGCGCCGCGGCCACCTTCCTGGTCGCGGGCGACGACGCCGGGGATGCCATCCTCGTGGGCAGCGCCGCCGGTGTGGTGACAGGGCTCGCGGTCACCGCGTACATCACCCGCGACTTCGACGCGCGGAACGCGCCCCAGGCCGTGCTGACGCCCGCCATCGTCGGTCGCGACGGGGCGGGCGTGGCACTGTCCGGCCGGTTCTAGGCGCGCGCCCCGGCCTCCACCGCCGCCTCAGCTCCGGGACAGGCCGTAGAGGGACATGAGGAGCTGCTCGAAGGTGCGCGAGGGCAGCACCCACTTCGCCAGCAACGCCGCGCGCTGCACCAGCTTGCCCACCGAGTAGCGCACGCGCACGGGCCCGCGCTCCAGCAGCTCCAGCACCCTGCGTGCCACGTCCTCCGGGGGCACGCCGTCGCGCTCGTCGGCTTCGATGGTGCGCAGCGCCGTCTCGAACTGGACCTGGTACGCGGAGCCCGGGCCGGCCTGACTCGCGAGCACCCGGTTCTCGGTGAGGCGCGTCTTCACGTCACCGGGCTGCAGCAGGGTGGCTTCGATTCCGAAGGGCGCCACCTCTATACGCAGGCACTCCGTCAGCCCCTCCAGCGCGAACTTGCTGGCGCTGTAGAGCCCCTGGAAGGGCAGCCCCACCGCGCCGCCCAGCGAGCTGATGTGGATGAAGAGGCCCGACTTGCGCGCGCGCATGGACGGCAGCACCGCCTTGCACACGCGCAGCACGCCCAGCAGGTTGGTGTCGAGCTGCTGCCTCGCCTGTTCGACGGAGCAGTCCTCCAGCGCGCCCGCCAACGCATAGCCCGCGTTGTTCACCACCACGTCGATGCGGCCCTCCGCCGCCAGCACCGCGTCCACCGCCCGCTGCACCGAGTCGTCACGGGTGACGTCCAGCTCCAGCCACTTCCAGGCCGTTGGTGCGTCGGCTCCGGGCTGGCGGCTGGTGGCGTAGACGGTGTGCCCGCGCGCGCTCAGCAGCTCCGCGCAGGCCCTACCAATTCCAGATGAGGCGCCGGTGATGAGTACGACCCTGCCCTGGGATGCGTCCATGTGTGTGCTCCGCAATCCCCCCAGAGCCAGAACGAACCATGGGCCTCCAGAGGCGGCAAGGCGTGGGAAATGACTGCCACCCCGAGTGCGAGCACAGAAGTGCAGCGAGTCCGACCCATCCTGCCGGAGGGTTGAATTCCCCGGTTCTCGCTGCGAGAACGAGGGCCTCCTTCCGCCTCGGAGCATTCATGCCCCGCGTCTCCCTGCTGCTCCCCCTGCTGTGCCTGGCCCTGCTCATCAGCGCGCCGGCCCGCGCGGAGGACACGTCCGCATTCGCGGCGCGGGTGAAGCCGTCCATCGTCCAGCTCGAGGTGCTGGGGCCTTCCGGCCAGCTGGTGGGCTCGGGGACGGGGTTCTTCATCTCCGAGGACGGGCTCATCGCCACCAATGAGCACGTCATCGACGGCGCCTTCGAGATGCGGGCCCGCCTGCCCGACGACAGCACGCGCAAGGTGCTCGGCTTCCTGGCGCGCAGCCCGGAGCGCGATGTCGCCTTGGTGAAGCTGGAGGGGACGGGCTACCCGGCGCTCCCGCTCGCCGTGGACGTGAAGGTGCAGGAGGGCATGAAGGTGCTGACGGTGGGCAACCCGTTCGGGCTCACCCTCACCGTGTCCGAGGGCATCGTCTCCGCCGTGCGGCCCAACGGGTTGCCGAAGGAGTACCAATACAGCGAGGCCTCGAAGCACGCGATGCTTCAGTTCACCGTGCACAGCGCCAAGGGTTCGAGCGGCTCGCCGATTCTCTCCGAGGACGGAAAGGTCATCGCCGTGCTGCAGGGAGGCATGGGCGTGGAGAGCAACCTCGTCTTCGGCGTCCCCGTGGACGTGGTAGCGCAGCTCAAGGCCGGCATCGCCCCGGGCGCCGCGCCCCGGCCCTTCCGGGAGTTCCCCATGAAGGGAGTGGTCGGCTCGGCGGTGTTCTTCGGACTGCTCGTGCTGATGTGGGCGTGGTCCAAGCGCCACGAGTGGCGTCACGCCGCCCTGCAGCGGAAGGCCCGCAAGGCGCGGGCCGCCGTCGCCTCCATCTACGAGGACCGGAACTGACGGCTACAGGGACTTGCGCACGCTGGAAGGCAGGCGCGACTGCCCCTCCTCGTCCAACGGCAGGCCGCCCGAGGCCAGACCCGGCCGGTGGCGTTGCACCTCGCGCACCATGAAGAACGCCGCGGCGGAGAGCACGCCGATGTCGTCCAGCCAGCCGAGCACCGGGATGAAGTCCGGGAGCGCGTCGATGGGCGACACGAAGTAGACCACCGCCAGCACGCCAGCGAGCTTCCGCCAGAGCGACACCCGCGGGTCGCGCACGTAGCTGAAGAAGCGGGTACCCATGCCACGAAGGCCTGCGATGTTCATGCCCACCTCTACGCGTGAGGGGCCCGGGTGATTGCAGCCCCGGCCCGCCCCCAGCGTACGACGGTTGCCCGCCCGAAGGGCAGCCGGGCTCAGTCGGGAGTGTCCTCCAGCACGCCCGCGCGGCCCACCACCTCCAGCCGCGCCCTGTCGCCCGCGCGCAGCGGCAATTCCGGCGCACCGCGCACCGTCAACTCCAGCCCGCCGCAGGCCACGGTGAACTCGGCGCTCGGGCCCTGGAACTCGCGCGTCAGCACCTCCGCGCGCAGGGCGCCGCCCACCGCCACCGCGTCCGTGTCCGGCACCAGCCGCAGCGCCTCCGGCCGTAGCGACAGCAGCACGTTGCCCTTCGCGTGCCCCACCACCGGGAGGATGCCGAGCATGGTGCGAGCCCCGTTCCCGAAGCCCACACCCGGGAGCAGGTTGGTGCCGCCCAGGAAGTACGCGACGAAGGCGGTGCGCGGCGCGGAGTAGACGGACTCCGGCGTGCCCACCTGCTCCACCGTCCCCGCGCGCATCACCGCGAGCCGGTCCGCGAAGGCCATGGCCTCGCCCTGGTCATGCGTGACGAGGAGCACCGTGGCGCCCAGCGACTTGAGCACGCGCCGCACCTCCAGGCGCGTGGAGGCGCGCAGCGCGCTGTCCAGGCTGGAGAAGGGCTCATCCAGCAGCAGCACGCGCGGGCCCGGCGCCAGCGCGCGCGCCAGGGCCACGCGCTGCTGCTGACCGCCGGAGAGCGCGTGCGGCATGCGCGACTCGAAGCCCTCCAGGCCGAACAGCTTCAGCATGGAGCGGGCGCGGGCCTGCGCCTCGGCGCGAGGGACGGAGGTGAGACCGAAGGTGACGTTGTCCAGCACGGACAGGTGCGGGAAGAGAGCGTAGTCCTGGAACACCATGCCCACGCTGCGCTGCTCGGGCGGCACGAAGGTGCCCGGGCCCGCCAACGTGCGGCCCTCCAGGGTGAGGGTGCCCGCGTCAAGGCGCTCGAAGCCGGCCACCATGCGCAGCGTCGTCGTCTTGCCGCAGCCGGAGGGGCCCAGCAGGGCCACCACCTCGCCCGGCTCCACCGCCAGCGAGAGGCCGTCCACCGCGGGGGTGCCGCTGGAGGAGTAGCGCAGGGTGACGGCGTCGAGCGAGAGCAGGGGCATGGACGCGGCGCACCCTATCAGCTCGGCGTCGAGCCGCCCTCCTGCGACACGAGCAACCCCACGCCCAGCGTGGACACGGCGAGCAGCACCAGCGCGGGCAGTGCGGCCTCGGCGAAGCGGCCCTCCGCCGTGGCGCTCCATACGCGCGTGGCCAGCGTCTCGAAGCCGATGGGCGCGAGCAGCAGCGTGGCCGGTAGCTCCTTCATCGCCGTGAGAAAGACGAGCGCCGCTCCCGCCAGCAGCCCGGGCCGCAGCAGCGGCGCGGTGACGCGGCGGAGGACTCCGGAGGGCGGCTGGCCCAGCGAGGCCGCGGCCTCTGGCAGGTGCGGGTTGAGCTGGAGCAGCGACGAGCGCGTCACCCCCACCGCCTGCGGCAGGAAGCGCACCAGGTACGCCAGCACCAACATGGCCAGCGTGCCGTAGAGGAAGGGCAGCGCCTGCACGCCCAGGAAGACGAGCGACAGCGCCAGGACGATGGGCGGCAGCGCGTAGCCGCCGTACGCCGCGCGCTCCAGCGCCACCGTGAGCCGGCCCGGGTGGCGCACCGCGAGGAAGGCCAGCGGCAGGGCGCCCAGCACCGCCGCCACCGCGCCCAGCGCGGAGGCAAACACGGAGTTGAGCGCCGGCCCCAGCACTGGCGCCTCCGCGCCGGAGAGTCCCCGCACGCCCCAGAAGACGAGCACGCCCACCGGCAGCCCCACGCCCAGCGCCACCACCGCGCCACACAGCAGCAGCGCCGGCACGCGCCAGCGCCCCAGCCGCACCGGCGACGCGGCCCTGGAGGCCCCCTTCGCGCTGCGGTGGTAGCCCGCGCGCCCGCGCAGGCGGACCTCCAGCACCAGCACCGCCACCGTCACCACCACCAGCGCCAGCCCCAGCCGCGCCGCGTAGGTGCGGTCATACGCGCCCTCGTACTGGACATAGATTGCGCGCGAGAAGGTGTCGTACTGGAGCAGCGCCACCGCGCCGAAGTCCGACAGCACGTACAGCCCCACCAGCAGCGCGCCCGACGCGAAGGCCGGACGCAGCAGCGGCACCGTCACCCGCCAGAAGGCCCGAGCCGGCGTGAGGCCCAGGCTGCGCGCGCCCTCCAGCCAGGCCGGGTCCTGCGCCTGAAGGCCCGCTCGCAGCGCGAGGAGGAAGTACGGATACGTGGACACCGTCAGCGCCAGCAGCGCCCCGGGGAAGCCATACACCGAGGGCACGGGCAGACCCCACCGGGACAGGGGCTCCTCCAGCGCACCGCCCGTGCCGAACGCGGCCAGCAGCACATAGCCGCTGACGAAGGTGGGCAGCGCCAGCGGCACGCACAGCAGCACCACCCAGGCGCGCCGCCCCGGCAGGTCCGTGCGCGAGGTGAGCCACGCGAGCGGCAGCGACACCGCCGCCGCGCACGCCGTCACCGCGCCGGCCAGCCCGAGCGTGCGCCAGAGCAGGCCCCACGTCCTGTCCCGCAGCAGCAGCCTCCACGTGTCCGCGTCCGCATCCGACGCGCGCACGACGAGATACACGGCCGGCAGCAGCGCGAGCGCGGCCATGGCCACACCCGCCACCCACAGCCACCACGGGGCACGACGCGTCATCCGGGCCTCAGAGGACGCCGGTGTCCTGCAGCAGCTTCACCGTGCCGCGCAGGTCGTCCAGCTTCGACAGGTCCAGGTCGGGCGAGCCCACCTTGGAGAGCTCCGGCAGCGCGGCGGCCGTCTTCACGCCGGACACCAGCGGGTACTCGTACGTCTCCGTGGAGAAGTACGTCTGGGCGTCGGTCTCCAGCAGGTACGTGGCCAGCTTGCGCGCCGCGTCCGCCTTCTTCGTCTCCTTGAGGATGCTCACGCCCGCCACGTTCACCAGCGCGCCCGGGTCTCCGGCGGCGACGAAGTGGTTGGCCACGGGGAGCTCGCCCTTGTCCTTCTTCGCGGCGTACAGGTAGTAGTGGTTCACGAAGCCCGCGTCGATTTCACCGCGCACGAGCGCCTCGATGATGGCCGCGTTGTTCTTGTAGACGCGCGGCGAGTTGGCCTGCATGCCCTTGAGCCACTGCGTGGCGGCCTCTTCCCCCTTGAGCAGCCGCAGCGTGGTGACGAAGGCCTGGAAGGAAGCGTTGGTGGGCGCCCAGCCGAGGCGGCCCTTCCACTTCGCGTCCGTGAAGCCGAGGATGCTCTTCGGCAGCTCCTCCGCCTTCACCTTCTTGGTGTTGTAGGCCACCGTGCGCGCCCTGCCGCTGGTGCCCACCCACAAGCCCTGCGGCGAGCGGAAGCGCGCGTCCACCTTGCCCAGCACCTCCTTGGGCAGCGGCTGCAAGCGGCCCGCGTTGGCCAGGGCGCCGAGCCCCCCCGCGTCCTGCGCGAAGAACACGTCGGCGGGCGTCTTCGCGCCCTCCTCCAGCAGCGTGGCGGCCAGCTGCGGCGTCTCGCCGTAGCGCACCTTCACCTCGATGCCGGTCTTCTCGGTGAACTTCTTGAAGAGGGGGCCTACCAGCTTCTCGTTGCGACCGGAGTAGACGGTGAGCGTCTCCGCCGCGAGCGCGGTGGAGGACAGGGACAGGAACAGGCAGATGGAGAGTAGGCGCGTCATGGCGGGCGGAACCTAACGGACCCGCCTCCCGGCTTCCACCGGATGCGCCATGACTTGCGCGGAGTGTGTCCAGCTCCACGGGCGGCACCACGCTCGCGCGGAGCGTGCACCCGCGGGGGTGCCGGATGAAACGTTGCCCCCACGCACAGCGAGCACCGGATTCGGGCGCGCGGGCGCGTGGCGGGATAGCCTCCGCCGCCGCAAGCCCACCCGCCGTCGCGGAGACCCACCATGCTTCGCCCGCTCATCGCCGCCTGTGCCGCCATCCTGCTCGCCGCTCCGCTCGCCTCGGCGCAGCAGCCGACGAAGCCGCAGCAGCAGCCCGCGCAGCAACCACCGCCGAAGCAGCCCACGCAGCAGGCAGCGCCAGTGCAGCCGTCCGCGCAGCAGCAGCCCGCCGCCAAGGGGACGCAGCCTCCCAACTCGATGAAGACCGCGGGCGAGCGCACCCAGGCGGCCCTGCAGCAGGTGCCCGCGGCGCGGCCCGAGGACGTGGCCTCCATCTCAGGCCTCATGAACGCGCTCTACGACGTCATCAGTGGCCCGGCGGGACAGGCGCGCGACTGGCAGCGCTTCCGCTCCCTCTTCTATCCGGGCGCGCGGATGATTCCCGTCCGCCGCGCGAAGGCCGGAGCGGGCCCCGGCATCTCGCCTATCACCCCGGACGACTACGCCACCTGGGGCGTGGACTTCTTCAACAAGCACGCCTTCTTCGAGAAGGAGACGCACCGGCAGGTGTCCGGCTACGGCGACCTGGTCAACGTGCTCAGCGCCTACGAGACGCGCGACTCCGCCAGTGGCGCGGCGACGGCCAAGGGCGTCAACAGCCTGCAGCTCGTCTTCGACGGCCAGCGGTGGTGGGTGATGAACATCGCCTGGATTGACGAGAAGACCGCGGGGACTCCGGTGCCGAAGGACTTCGCGCGGAAGGAGTAGAAGGAGCCACATGCGCCCCCGGTCCTCTTGTGACGTGCTCGTCGTGGGCAACTACTGCCACGACCTGCTGCGACTCGGCTCCGGCCGGGAGACGCATGCGCTCGGGGGCTCGTCGGCGTACATCTCCTCGGTGCTGGACGCCATGGAGGTGGACTACGCGGTGGCCGCCGTCGCGGGCGAGGACTTCCGCTACGCGGACCGCCTCCGGTATCCGCCGCGAATCGTCCCCGGGACTCGCACCACGCAGTTCACCGCGGAGCTGGGCCAGGGCGAGCGGGTGCTGCGCGTCAGTGCCCGCGCGGAGCCCATCCTCCCTGAGGACATCACCGTGGATGCACGCGTGGCGCTCGCCTGCGGGGTGATGGGGGAGCTGCTCCCGGAGACACTCGTCCGCGTCTCCGAGCGAGCGCGGTATGTGGTCGCGGATGCGCAGGGCCTGCTCCGGGCGCTGGATGGCGAGGGCCGCGTGCTCAACCAGCGCCTGGAAGAGACACCCTACGCCACGCACCTCGAGCGCCTCCACGTGCTGAAGGCCAGCGAGGAGGAGGCACGGGCGCTGGACGTCGAGCAGGTGAGGAAGCGGACACGCCTCGTCATCACCCGGGGACGCGAGGGCTGCACGGTGCTCACCGAGAACGAGCGCATCGACGTGCCCGCCTTCCCCGCCGAAGAGGTGGACCCCACCGGCGCGGGTGACTGCTTCCTCGCGGGCTTCGCGCTGGGTCTGCTGCGGGAGTTGCCGCTCTCGCGGTGCGCGGAGCTGGCCAACTGGTTTGGTGCACAGGCGGTGATGCAGGTGGGCGTGCCCACACTGGACGTGTCCACGCTTCCGGCGACACTGCGGTGAACGTGCGGCATGGAGGTGCCTCGTGGACGTCCCGCCCATCGACTACGCGGAGAAGCTGGTCCGCTACTTCCAGAGGGTGTGCGCCAATCATCCTGAGGACGCGCTCTGGGCCCGAGAGCTCCGCTTCGCGGAGGAACTCGTGCACCTGACGCGGCAGCAGCCCCTGGATGCGGAGGCACTTCGCAACTTGCTCCGTCGGCTGGAGCAAGAGCTGAAGGCGGAAAACATAGGCAGCTCCGCCGGGTATGAGGTGTACATGACGGCGAAGCTCTGGGCGAAGGCAGCGCTTGGTGAGTAGGCGCAAGACCGCGAGCAACGTGAGTCCATGGGCGCGGGCCCCGAGCATCGCCCCGGCGTGGTCCTCGCGGCAGGCGCCGCACCGGACTTTCTTGTTATAACGAACAAACCATGAATCTGGCCCGCTCCGCCGTCCTCGCGCTCCTGTGGGTGCTCGTCGTCGTCCCCGTGGCCTCCGCACGCGCGGCCACCGCCATCGTCAAGGTCGCTGACGGGTGGCAGCTCCAGGTGGATGGGAAGCCCTACGTGGCCAGGGGCGTCACCTTCAGCGGCAGCCGCTCCGCGGACTACGAGAAGGACTGCGCGCGACTCGCGGCCCTCGGGGTGAACACGCTGCGCACCTGGGGCACCGGGACGGAGACTCGGGTGCTGCTCGATGCCGCGCACAAGCACGGGCTCAAGGTGCTCGTCGGGCTCTGGCTGCGGCAGGGCCGCCCCGGCGCCGAGAGCGATGACTCCTTCGACTACCTCCGCGACACCAAGGGCATGAAGAAGCAGTTCACGGAGACGCTCGCGCAGGTGCGTCACTTCAAGGACCACCCCGCCGTGCTCGCCTGGGGCATCGGCAACGAGGTGCTGCTCAACTCACCCGACGACGCGTCGAAGGAAGCCTACGCGCGCTTCCTGGAGCAGGTCGTCAGCGAGGTGAAGAAAATCGACACGGGCCACCCCGTCATCTCCGTCGACGCGTGGATGTTCGGCGTGCCGTGGTGGGAGAAGTACACGCCGTCCCTCGACGCCTACGGCCTCAACGTCTACGGCGGTGGCATCCACGTCCTTCCTGGTGAGCTCAAGAAGGCCGGCGTGACCAGGCCGTGGTTCATCACCGAGTTCGGCGCCCAGGGCGAGTGGGACGCGCCCAAGGATGCGAACGGCGTCCCGCGCGAGCCGGATGACACGCAGAAGTACGACGCCATCGTCGACGGCTGGCGGAATGCCCTCGCTCCGCAAGTGCAGGCGGGGCGCTGCCTGGGCCTGTTCGTCTTCAACTACAGCGCGTCGTTCGACCACACCGGGCTGTGGCTCGGCATGCTGTCGGGCACCTCCACCCGGCCCGCGTGGCACGCGGTGCGCGAGGCCTATTCCGGCCAGAAGCCCGCCACGCCGCTACCCCGGATTGCCAGCGTCACCGTGGGCGAGGTGAAGCGCGAGAAGTCCAGCACGTTCGCCCAGGTCCGCGTCGATGCGAAGGACGCGGAGGGCACCCCGCTCGACGTCTCGTTCGCCTACAACTTCCGAGGCGCCGCCACGCGCCACGAGCGCGACGAGGTGGTGCGGCTCCAGGCCACGCCGGGCCCCACGCCCGACGCCTGGCTCGTGCGCCTGCCCACCGTGAAGGGCCCCATCAAGCTCTACGCGCTCGCGAAGGACCGCGCCGGCAACCTCGTGGCCGCCACCACCTCCGTCGCCCTGCCCGTCGCCCCCTGAGACGCCGGCCGCTTCAGCCTCTTTCAAGACTCAAGAGTCGAGTACAGCGGAGTGGGCTCCTTGGGGCCCAGCGCCCGCCCAATCGGGCAAGGGGCGCCACCATGCACCTCCCGCCCTCGCCCACCCGGGACGGCAGACCTCCGGAAGGAACGTTCGTTCCGCCCTCGCCCACCGGGGAGATAGACCTCCGGAAGGAACGTTCGTTCCGCCCTCCCTTCGCGGCAGAGAGACCCTCGCTCCGGGAGGTAGCCCCCCGGAAGGAATGTTCGTTCCACCCTCCTCGCGCGGCAGGGCGACCCTCGCTCCGGGCCGCAGACCTCCGGAAGGAACGCTCGTTCCGCCCTCCCCGCGAGGCAGGGAGACCCTCGCTCCGGGCCGCAGACCTCCGGAAGGAACGCTCGTTCCTCCCTCCCCGCGCAGCAGGGCGACCCTCGCTCCGGGAGGCCGGCTTCCGGAAGGAACGCTCATTTCGGGCACACGCCCGCCGGGTCCACGTCCGCCGGCTGGAGGCCGCACCAAAGAAGAACGCCTCCCCCCGGGTGGGAGGAGGCGTCGTTCACTTCAGACTGCGTCAGCCCTCTTCAGGCGGTGATTCGGAATCGGAGGCGCCATTGCCCTCCGGCTCCGTGGGCTCCTCCGAAGCGGCCGCCTCGGACGGCTCGGTGGCGCTGGCTTCGGCCGACGCGCTGGCTTCGGCCGACGCGCTGCCCTCGGCCGACTCGCCGGCCTCGGCGGGGACCGCGCCCTCCACCGGGTGGACGGTCTCCTCGTCCTCGGAAGTCTCGCCCTCGGGGAGCTTGGAGATGGCCATCACCTTCTCCTGCTCGTTCTCCAGGGCAATCAGCCGCACGCCCTGCGTGTTGCGGCCGATGACGGAGATTTCCTTCACCCGCATGCGGATGAGCATGCCGCCGTTGGTGACGAGCATCACCTCATCCGACTCCTTCACCTGCAGCAGGCCCACCACCTTGCCGTTCCGCTCGGTGGTCTTGATGTCGATGATGCCCTTGCCGCCGCGGCCCTGCTGCCGGTACTCGGTCTCCAGGGTGCGCTTGCCGTAGCCGTTCTCCGTCACCGTGAGGATGGCCGTCTCGAGCTCCACCATGTCCGCGCCCACCACCTCGTCGCCGTCCTCCAGCGTGATTCCCTTCACGCCGTAGGCCTGACGCCCCATGGAGCGGACCTCGGTCTCCGGGAAGCGGATGCTCATGCCCGTGGCCGTCGACAGCAGGATGTCCTTGCTGCCGTCGGTAATCATCACCGACACCAGCTCGTCTCCCTCGTCGATGCCCAGCGCGATGATGCCGCTGGAGCGCACGTTGGAGAACGCGCTCAGGTCCGTGCGCTTCACCACACCCTTCTTCGTGACGAAGAAGACGTAGCGGTTCTCCGGGAAGTCCCGCGTCACCAGCACCTGGGCCAGCCGCTCGCCCTCGCCGAACTGCACCAGGTTGACCATGGCCTTGCCGCGCGAAGTACGGCTGGCCTGCGGAATCTGGTGCACCTTGAGCGAGTACAGCTTGCCCTTGGTCGTAATCGGCATCAGGAACGCGTGGGTGCTGGCCACGAAGAGCTTGCTGACGAAGTCGTCCTCCTTCGTCGCCGCCCCCGTCTTGCCCCGCCCGCCGCGCTTCTGCGCCCGGTACTCGCTCAGCGGCGAGCGCTTCACGTAGCCGGTGTGCGACAGCGTGACCACCATCGTCTCTTCGGCGATGAGGTCCTCGCGCGTCATCTCATCCACCGCGCCCGTGATTTCCGTGCGGCGCTTGTCGCCGTAGCGCTCGCGGATCTCCGTCAGCTCCGTCTTGATGACGTTGAGCAGGCTGCGCTCGTTGGCCAGGATGTCCTGCAGGCGGGTGATGTCGCGGATGAGGTCGATGAGCTCGCGGAACAGCTCCTCGCGCTGCAGGCCGGTGAGGCGCTGCAGCCGCATCTCGAGGATGTTCTGCGACTGCTCCTGGCTGAAGCCCGCGCCCTCGTACTTGTGCGCCAGCCCCTGGTAGGACGGCTCCTCGTTGCGCGCGCGGGAGACGAGCATCTCCATCTGCGCCTTCGCCGCCGCATAGTCGATGCGCTGCAGGGTGGCGAAGCGCGCGTGCTCGTAAAGCGCGGGCGACAGGATGTTCATCAGGCCCCAGCGCGCCTCGTCCGGGTCCTTGGAGGCGCGGATGAGGCTGACCACCAGGTCGATGAGGTCCTGGGCCACCAGCAGGCCCTCGACGATGTGCATGCGCGCCAGCGCCTTGCGCAGCTCGTACCGGCTGCGGCGCGTCACCACGTCGCGGCGGTGGGCGACGAAGCGGTCCAGCATCTCCTTCAGGTTCAGCGTGCGCGGCTGGCCGCCGTCGATGGCCAGCATGACCGCGCCGAACGTCGTCTCCAGCGCCGTCATCGAGTACAGGTTGTTGAGCACCACCTGCGCAATCGCGTCGCGCTTCAGCTCGATGACGATGCGCATGCCTTGACGGTCGCTCTCGTCACGGATGTCGCTGATGCCCTCCAGCTTCTTCTCCCGCACCAGCTCGGCGATCTTCTCGATGAGCCGCGCCTTGTTCACCTGGTACGGAATCTCCGTGAAGATGATGGCCTCACGGTCCGCCCGCTTGGACGTCTCGATTTCCGAGCGCGCGCGGATGGTCATCTGCCCGCGGCCCGTCTCGTAGGCGCGGGCGATGCCCTCGCGGCCGGTGATGATGGCGGCGGTGGGGAAGTCCGGGCCCTGGATGAACTCCATCAAGTCCCGGACGGTGCAGTCCGGGTTGTCGATGAGGTGCAGGGTGCCGCTGATGACCTCGGTCATGTTGTGCGGCGGGATGTTGGTGGTCATGCCCACCGCGATGCCGCTGCTGCCGTTGACCAGGAGGTTGGGGAACTTGGCGGGGAGGACGAGCGGCTCTTCGAGCGAGTCGTCGTAGTTGGGACCGAAGTCGACGGTCTCCTTGTCGATGTCCGCCAGCAGGTCCTCCGCCAGCCGGTCCATGCGCACTTCCGTGTAGCGCATGGCCGCGGGCGAGTCGCCGTCCACCGAGCCGAAGTTGCCCTGGCCGTCCACCAGCAGGTAGCGAAGGCTCCACTCCTGCGCCAGGCGCACCATGGCCTCGTACACCGAGGAGTCACCGTGCGGGTGGTACTTACCAATCACGTCGCCCACCACGCGGGCGCTCTTCTTGTACGCGCGGCTGTGCGTGTTCCCCAGGTCATTCATCGCGTACAGCACGCGGCGATGAACGGGCTTGAGGCCGTCGCGGACGTCGGGCAGCGCGCGGCCGATGATGACGGACATCGAGTAGTCGAGATACGAGCGGCGCATCTCGTCTTCGATGTTCACGGGGATGAGCTCCCCGGCGCTGCCAGAAGGCAGGGGCTCGGGGGGCATTGCCGGCTTGTCGGTAGTGTCGTCAGCCATGAGCTCTAGAAGGGTCGAGGAGGGGCCCTCGAAAGGGGCCGCCGTCCAGTGGGTGAGCGTTCGTAACCCCTGGATTTCCCTACGTCAATAAGGGAAACGACGGGGGGATGGCCTGAATGCCCGCATGCTTCGAAAGAGGGGTCTGTGCAGGGCATTCCAGTGCCCCGTTTTGAACGCTTGGACGCGCCTTTTTCAGCCCGGAAAAACGGCTCAGGCGGAGCGCGCGGAGCCCTGGGGTCGCAAGGGGGCGGCCAGCCGCTCGGCCTCGGTGCCGATGGGACCTTCCGGGTCACTCTCCTTCGCCTTCTCGAAGGCCGCCAGCGCGCCCTCGCGGTCGCCCTTCAGCTTGAGCGCGACGCCCACGTTGAGGTGCGCGGAAGGCAAATCGCGGTCCATGGACACGGCCTCGCGGAAGAGGGCCAGCGCCTGGTCCACGTCACCCGACAGGAGCGCCTCCTTGCCGGCCTGCACGCGCTTCTCCGCGTCGTTGACCAGCTCCACCTGGAAGACGCTGCCGCCCACCACGTTGGCGATGAGCACGCGGAGGATGCCGCCCCAGTAGAACGTGAGCCCCTCCGCGGCCACCACGGCGGCCAGCGGCAGGTCCGGCAGCAGCTGCTTGCCCCGGAACTTGAAGCGCACCCGGGTGTAGCGGCCCTTGTTGGCCCAGTGCACCACCTCGCCCTGGAGCTTGCGCAGCCCCTCCTCCATGCGCTTCGGGTCGATTTCGAAGGGCAGGACGCGGCCCGCGGGCTCGCCCGAGGGCAGCGCCTTCTGGGGCCCGGGCTCGGTGTCGAGGACGGGCTCGGCCTCCAGCACGAGCGGACGCGGCTCGGCCTTCGGCTCGGGCGGCTTCGCCGGGGCGGCGGGCGGCTTCGTCGGGGCGGCAGACGCCTTCGCCGGGGCAGCGGGCGTCTTCGCCTTCACGGGGGCGGCGCGGGCCGCGGACTTCTTCGCCTTCGCCGGGGACTTGCGGGAGGAGCTCTTGGCCATGTCTCCACCTTAAACGAGCCACGGCCCCGACGCTTGCATGTCCCGGCAAGACGGGCCTTCCGGAATACTTCTTCACACGCGTCCCATGCGACTTCACACCGGGGCCGTCCCCCGCGAGGGCAACCTCGGGGAAGATGGGGCGCTGCCTTCCCGAAAGGACCCCTGTCGAATGACGCGCGCACGGCCCGTGGTGCTCTCCGCCCTGCTCTCCTCCGCATGCCTCTGGGCACCCCTGGCGAGCGCCGCCGGTGGCGCGGACATCGCCACCCCGGAGGCGTGGCCCCGCATCCGCAAGGAGCGCATCCAGAAGCTGCTGCCCCTGGCCATGACTCGCGCCAACGTGGACGCCTGGGTGCTCATCTGCCGGGAGAACGACAACGACCCGCTCGCCGTGCACGTCGGCTGTGAGAACGCGGGGGGCACCGCCGCCTTCCTGTTCTTCAAGCAGGGCGACGCGGTGCGCTCCGTCGCCCTGTCCCCCGCGGGCGAGGCCACGGCCCTCAAGGACGTGGGCCCCATGGACGAGGTGGTGCCGCTGGAGCGCGGGACGGACCTCTTCGCGCAGGTGGCGGCGCGGCTGGCCTCGGCGAAGCCCGCGCGCATCGCGGTGAACTCGTCGGCCTCGGTGACGGTGGCGGACGGCCTGTCCGCCACGCAGCGCGCGGCGCTGGAGAAGGCGCTGTCGCCCGCGCTCCGCAAGAAGCTGGTGTCCTCCGAGGACGTCGTCTCCGAGTGGCTCTCCGTGAAGCTCCCCGAGGAGGTGGACATCCTCCGCAAGGCCGCCGCGCTCACCTCGCAGCTCGAGGTGGAGGCCTACCGCGCGGTGGTGCCGGGCAAGACGCGTGACGTGGACGTGGCGCGCTTCCTCAAGCGGCGCATGGCGGAGCTGGGCGTGGGCGACGCGTGGGCGCCGGACCAGAATCCCAACGTGCAGAGCGGCCCCACGCGAGGCCACTCGCACGCCACCGAGCGCGTGATTCAGCCCGGAGACTTCATCCAGACGGACTTCGGCATCCGCGTGGGCGGCATGTGGGTGACGGACATCCAGCGCTTCGCCTACGTGCTGGCCCCGGGCGAGACGCAGCCCCCGAAGGAGGCGCTGGAGAAGTGGGAGAAGGGCAAGAAGGGCAGCCGCATCGCCCTGGCGGCCCTGAAGCCCGGCGCGCGCGGCTGGGACGTGGACAAGGCCCAGCGCGACTGGATGCGCGAGGCCGGCTCCGAGCCCGTCATGTGGGGCACCGGCCACCCCGTGGGCTACTGGGCCCATGACGTGGGGCCGGCGCTGTCCGGCGCGCAGAAGGACCAGCCGGCCAGGGGGCAGTCAGCGCGCGTGGTCCGCCCGGGGCAGGTGTTCGCCTTCGACGGGTTCTTCGCGTGGAAGGACGGCGGGCCGGACCTGATGCGCCTCGTCTCCGTGGAGGAGATGGCCGTCGTCACCGAGACGGGCGCGGAGTACCTCATCCCACCGCAGGAGGACCTGGTGCTCATCCCGTCGCCAGCGACGGGCGCGGGGCCGGCCCGACCCGGCACGCCCCGCTGAGGCGACGTCACAGGAGCGTGTCAGCAGCGCGAAAGAGGGTCGGCTAGGATGGGCTGGCTCTGCTGGAGAACCCCGCGATGCTGACCGTGCTGGTGATTGACGATGACCTCTTCGTACTCACGATGGTCCGGGACATCCTCGAGAGCTCGGGCTACGCGGTGGTGACGATTCAGACGCCGGAGCAAGCGTTCAACATGGACGTCTCCGGCATCTCCGCCATCCTCTGCGACTTCAACATGCCGGGGATGACGGGCGCCGACGTGCTGACCGCCATGCGCGAGCTTCAGAACTGCCAGGTGCCCTTCATCTTCCTCACCGGGCACGAGGAGCTGGACGACATCCTCCCCGTCGCCATCCGCTACGGCGCGGAGCTGCTCCCCAAGCCCATCCAGCCCGTCGAGCTGGTGCGGCTGCTGGTGAAGCAGCTCGGCTCCGTGGCGGCCTGACGCGCGCTCGGACGAAAGAGGTTGGCTCAGGAGGTGGACCGTAGGTTGGGCCGCTTCCGGATAGCCCCGGACTTGTCAGTCGGACTCGGACAGGGACTTCGGCCCTCGCGCCACCAGCCGACTCAGCACCTCGCGGAAGCCGGGAGGGTGAAGCGCGTCCTGCTCCAGGCGCAGCGCCCTGTCGGGAGTCGTGAAGAGGTAGCAGTACTCACCCTCGGGCAGCCGGCCCGTGCGGCACGCCTCGGCCAGCATCCGCGTGCGCATCCGCAGGTACACGAGCGCCGTCCGGGCCACGAGGTCCTCGCCGTCATCGCTCCGGGTCCAGGGCTGCTCGTCCACGTCCGGCAGCCCGGCGACCCGCTCCAGCCAGTGCAGCCAGGACTCCGCTTCCGCCTCACGGCCTTCCGCTCGCAGGTGCTGGTACCAGTACACGGGCAGGAACCTCGGGCTGCTGCCGCGCCCGGCTCCGGACGCATAGCCCGTCGCGAGCGGTCGGTCGTCCCGCCAGAAGGGCGTGGCCACCGCGCCCACCAGCACGTCCACGCCGAGCGGCGGCGGCGCGGTGCTCGCGAGCAGCGTCTCCAACCGGGCCCACAGCCACTCCGGCCTCGCTGAAAACGCACGGGACTCCCGAGGTGGAAGCGGGAGGTACCGTGCGGCCCCACGCACCTGCCGCAGCCGCTCCCGGTACGCGTCCCGAGTCTCTTCGCGGTCCATCGGCGGCCAGGGCGCCAGGGCCAGCATCCCCGGGGCGTGCCGCCAGAACTGCACGCTCCTCGGGTGCTCCGGCACCGGGAGCGGCAGGCACCGCTCCAGTGACGGCAGCCGCCGCCCCTCCAACAGCCCGGGGTGCTGGGAGACGAAGTACACGGTGTCCTCGTCGATGGCCCACGTGTCCTCGAGCGTCGCCACCGTCAGCGCCTCGGCGGGAGGGTGCAGCCGCACCGCGAGCGTCCGGTGCTTCTCGCGGTAGATGACGACCAGCGCGTCGCCGTACCAGCGCATGAAGCCCACCCGGCAGCCGAAGTACGGGTTGTAGGTGGGCAACGGCACCTGCCCGCGCGGGCTTCCCTCCCAGGCGCAGTGGACGTCGATGCTCACCGGCACGTAGCCGCCCTGGGACTCGCCGGTCTGTTGCTCGACCCAGGCCACGCGCCCGGTCGCTTCATCCACCACGCCGCCGAGCACCTCGCGGCTCGTGCCCACGGGCAGCCACTTCATCGTCCCGAGGTGGAGGGCGTCTCCCGGCGCGCCCTGGGCCTCCGGGTACGGCGCGTCGCTCCCGAGCGCCCGGCCAATGGCGGCGAGCAGTGCATCGTGCTCCAGGTCCCCCGTGTCGTCCGTCATCTCCGCCTCCCCGCGACGCGGACTCAGCCCAGCAGCGCGAAGAGCTGGTGACACTGCGCCAGCAGCTGGCCGTCCTCGGTCCAGAGCTGCTGGAAGTCCTCCGCGTAGCCCTCCGCGGCCTGACGCGAGCGGCCGGTGCGCAGGAAGTGCGCGTCCTCGCGAAGGCCCGGGCGCGGCAGCGCGTGGAAGAAGTCCAGCCGGAAGTCCACCGTCGCCGACGCCTGGAAGCCGTCCACGCGCGCGAGCACCGACGGCGGGTACGCATCCATCAGCCCCACGCACAGCGGCGCGTCCAGCGGCAGGGGCTCGCGGGGACGAATCCAGCCGCCCGTCTCCGCCACCGGCCCTCCCGAGTACGGCGCCCCGCCGAGGCAGAAGCGATACTCGAAGAACTGGCAGAAGGTCGGCATGGGCACGTCGTCCGGCACCATCGGCACCTCGTGCGGGGGTGGCACTTCCGGACGCTTCACCTCGAAGTACTCCATCGTCCCGCCGCGCGCCGCGCCGAAGGTGGCGCTGGCCACGCACACCACGCCCGCCGCGTTCTCCACCCGCGCCGTGGCGTGCGTGACGAGCTTGCCCGCGCGCTCGATGCGCGTCAGCACCTCCGCCTCGCCCTCCACCGCCGGCGCGCAGAAGTGCGCGGTGAACGAGCGCACCGGACGCCCCTGCGCTGCGCCCACGTGGTGCTCCAGCGCTCGCAGCGCCGCGCCCGCCACCACGCCTCCGAACGCGCCCTTCCCCTGGTACCAGGGCGCGGAGAAGCGGACGCGGTAGCGGCCGGGAGACAGGTGCTCGGGTGTGGTGGCGGCGAGAAAGGCGGCGGTCATGGCGCGCCGCACCGTATCAGCGCGTCGTGGCCGTGTCCGTGGCGAGTCCCACCGAGGAGAGGGCCACTTCGTACAGGTCTCCCTGGCCGTTGCCCGGCGAGCGCAGGCGCGCCTCGAACTCCTCGGTGGTGTACGGCTTCGCGCGCGGCTCGTGCTGGAAGGGAAGCCGCGACGCGTACACCAGTACCCCGCGTGCGGGCACCACCACCGGCGTCAGCACGTCGCCCCGGTTGACGGCCGTGCCCAGGTTGCGCGGCGCGCTCCAGCCGCCGCCCTCGCGGAAGGACACCCAGAGGTCGTACCTGCCCACGCCGCCGGGCCGGTCCTCCGAGCTGAAGATGAGGTAGCGCTCGTCCGGGGCGATGAAGTGGTTGCCTGCTCCATAGGTGGCGTCGTTGATGGGCGCGGGCAGCTTCTCTCCCGGGGCGTAGCGGCCGTCCTTCCACGGGTGGCGGTAGATGGCGCGCTTCGCGCCCGGCCCCACCGGCATGCGCGTGACGTAGAGCGTGCCGTCCATGGTGAGGGAGGTGTTCGTCTCCGACGCCTCCGTGCTGACCTCCGGCACATGGCGCGGCGCGCTCCAGCCCGAGCCCTCGCGCTCCACCATCCACACGTCGAAGTCCTTGCGCACCGGTGCGCCTTCCTCGAGCGGCCGGTTGGAGGCGAAGAAGAGGCGCCGCCCGTCCGGGGACAGCGCCGGGTCGATGTCCCGCCACCGCCCCGAGAAGGACGCCACCTCCGGCTTCGTCCAACGGCCCGCGCGGAAGTGGCTCACCATGACGAGCTGGAAGGTGAAGCGCGTGGGGTCCGCACGGTTGAAGTAGACGGTGTTGCCGTCCGGCGTGAAGGCGGCGCCGAACTCCTCGCTGGCGGAGGACACGACGTCGGGAGCGAAGACGCGAGGCGCCTGAGGAGCGGCCGGCGCGGCGGACAGCGAGGCGAGCAGCGCGAGCGAAGCGACGGTGGACATGACTCTCCCATGCGGTCCGCGTCCTCCGGTGAGAGGCCGAGGCCGCGCGTGTGGTGGTTCAGGGCTTCAGGAAGGACGGCTGAAGCGCGGGCGTCAGGCCCGGCGCAGCACCAGCCCGGGCGTGGACGCGAGCGCCAGGCCCGTGCCCACTCCGATGACGCCGGACGCCCCATACAGGACGCAGGTGAGCGCACCACACAGCGTGGCCAGCACACCGGCCGCGAGCACGAAGCGTCCGCGCCCTTCCGAGGGCACCGCTCGCGCCGCGCGGGTGATGAGGACACCCGCCAGCACGCCTCCGCCCACACAGGCCCAGAGACAGAAGGCCCGGCAGCCCGAGGCGCACAGGTGCCCGGTGGCCACCACCAGCGGCGGCACCAGCAGCGGCATCACCCCGCCCAGCACGCCCGGCACCACCGCGCGCCCCAGCACCCCACCCCGCCAGCCGTACCCCACCAGCAGCGCCGTGAAGAGCGCGCCCAGGGCCAGCGTCCCCGGGCTCACGTTGGAGCGCAGCGCCACCGCGCACGCCACCAGCACCACGCCGTAGCCGCCGAGCGGCAGAGCCCGCACCAGCCGGCCCTTCTCGTACGCCCACCTCGCGCGGCGGGCGAGCTCACTCGACTCCATGTCTCGTCCTCCAGGCAGCCCTCAGCCGCGTCATGGCCCGCTCCAACCGCTTGCGAAAGGTGGCCGGCGGCACCGCCGGACGCTCCGCTTCCCCGAGCGCCACGGCCAGCGTGGCCGCGTCCTCGGGCTTCAAGTCTTCCAACACGTCCCGCAGCGCCGCCGCCAGCTGCGCCCCCGCCAGCCGCGCTTCCGGCCCCTCCGCCGCGTCGGGAAGGCCCTCGTCCGGGGACGCCTCCTCGCGACGCCGCAGCCGCGCCTTGCGGTACGTGCGGCACTCATAGGCCGCCAGGGCCAGCACCCACGGCAGCGCGTCGCGCGAGGCCTCGAAGTCCGACGCCCGGGTGAACACCTTCAGCAGCGCCGCCTGCGCCGCGTCCTCCGCGTCCGCCCCGTCCGGCAGCAGCCGCGCGCAGAAGCGCGCCACGAGCGGGTGCAGCACCGCGAAGGCCGGAGTGAACGCACTCCGGTCGCCGTCGGCGAGCCGGGCCATCCACTGCTGCAAGTCCTGCCGTGCCGCGGAGTCCACGTCCGTGTCCGCCTCTTCAGCCTGCCGCCCTGCCAGCGTCGCCGCGCCGTCCCCCTCATTAGGCGCACGCCGGAAAAGCGTGACAGGCCCCCCCGTCAGCGCGCCAGCGTCCAGTCCACCGTCGGACGCCCCTTCGCCTTCAGCGCCTCGTTCACCTGGGTGAAAGGACGGCTGCCGAAGAAGCCGTTGCTGGCCGACAGCGGCGAGGGGTGGGTGCCTTCCAACACCACATGCCGCTTCGCGTCGATGAGCTTCTTCTTCTTCTGCGCGTAGCGGCCCCACAGCAGGAACACCACCGGGTCCTGCTTCGCGCTCACCGCGCGGATGACCTCGTCCGTGAAGTCCTCCCAGCCGTGCCCCGCGTGGCTGTTGGGCTCCGCCTGCCGCACCGTCAGCACCGCGTTGAGCAGCAGCACGCCCTGCTTCGCCCACGGAATCAGCGAGCCGTCCTTCGGGCGCGGCACCTTCACGTCGCTCTCCAGCTCCTTGAAGATGTTCACCAGCGAGGGCGGCGGCGTCACCCCGGGCTGCACCGAGAAGGCCAGCCCGTGCGCCTGGCCCGGCCCGTGGTACGGGTCCTGCCCCAGCAGCAGCACCTTCACGTTCTTGTAGGGTGTCAGCCGGAACGCGGAGAAGAGGTCCTCCTCCGAGGGGAAGACGGTGGCTGACTTCCGCTCCTTCGCGACGAAGCGCTCCAGCTCTTGGAACGACGGCGACGCGAGCGCCGTGCGCAGCTCCTTCTTCCAGTCCTCGGGCAGCTTGTCCGCCAGCATGGTTCCCATCCCTCTTTCCCTATCCGGGGGCGCGGGCATTGAAGCACCTACCCGCGGCGTAGGCCCACTGCTTTCCGTCAGGACGTCCTCCCGACGGGCGCGGGCCGTTTGATGTCCCTGAGTATGCCCCGGGTATCTGACATGGCCGGGAGGCTCCGGACGCGTCCCGGGGCCCCCCTGGGGGGTCGTGTTTGTCGACAGTGACACTGGAAGCAGGCAGGCGGGCTGGCGGGGTTCTTGGGGATGGGGCGGGGGCCGCGCTAGCCTCTCGGTCGCCATGACGATGTACACCGAGTCACTCCGCGCCTTCCTCAAGCCCGTCCTGTCCTATCTGGACGACGAGTCGGTGTCGGAGATCATGATCAACGGTCCGACCGACATCTGGATAGAGCGGAAGGGCAAGCTCACGCGAACCGAGGCCGCCTTCACCGAGGAAGGCCTCATCGGCGCCGCGCGCAACATGGCCCAGTTCGTCGGCCGCCCCCTCACCGACGAGCGCCCCCGCCTGGACGCGCGCCTGCCGGATGGAAGCCGCATCCACGTGGTGATTCCGCCCATCGCTCGCATGGGCACCACCATCTCCATCCGCAAGTTCTTCAAGGAGAAGCTGACCGTCCAGTCGCTCATGAAGTTCGGCTCGCTCACGCCAGCCATGGCGCGGCTCATCGAGGCGGGCATCGCCACCAAGCTCAACATGCTGGTGGCCGGCGGCACGGGCTCGGGCAAGACGACGCTGCTCAACATCGTCTCCTCCCTCATCCCCGACGAGGAGCGCATCCTCACCATCGAGGACTCGGCCGAGCTCCAGCTCAACCAGTCGCACGTCGTGGCCTTCGAGAGCCGGCCGCCCGACAAGTTCGGCAAGGGCGGCGTGGACATGGGAGACCTGCTGCACTCCGCCCTGCGTCTGCGCCCGGACCGAATCGTGGTGGGCGAGGTGCGCGGCGGCGAGGCCTTCCACCTCATGCAGGCGATGAACACCGGCCACGGCGGCTCGCTGGCCACCACGCACGCCAACACGCCCACGGACACCCTGCGCCGCATCGAGTCGCTGTGCCTCATGTCTGGCATAGAGCTGCCCATGGTGGCCGTGCGCGCCCAGGTGGCCAGCGCCATCAACTTCGTCATCTGCTGCGAGCGCCTCCATGACGGCAGCCGCAAGACGATTGCCCTCTCCGAGGTGCTCCCCCTCAATGAGAAGGGCGACTACCGCACGCAGGACATCTTCGTCTTCACCCCGGTGGCCAAGGACGACGAGGGCCACATCCTCGGCTACCACGCCCCCACCGGCATCATCCCCAACTTCGTCGCCAAGGCGCGCGCGTACGGCTTCCCGGACCTGGACGAGTCGTTCTTCGACCCGGCGACGTACGGCCTGCCGCCGCCGCCCACCTTCCTCGTCGGTGAGGCGTACACCGTGCGCTGGGCGCCTTCGCTGAAGCACCGCGAGGAGGGACGGCCGGACCCCGCCCACTTCAAGCAGGAATGGGCCGTGTTCGAGGAGAAGCTCCGGCAGGAGTCCCGCGACGCGAAGGCCGGCAAGGCGTCCGCGCAGGTGCAGGTGCCCGCCGCGCTGCCCGCGCAGCCCGCGCCTCCGCCCGCCGCGCGGCTGCGCCCGGCCGAGTCTGTCGCCGCGAAGCCCGCCGCGCCCACGCCTCCCGCGGGGACCCGGCCTCCGGTGGCCGCGCGCCCGCCCCCGCCGCCGAGCTCGGGCGATGACGACAAGACGCCTCCGCCCACGCGCAATCCCTTCACCGGCCCGCCCGAGGACACCCACGCCGCGCCGCTCTCCGAGCCCAACGTGGAGGTGGACGCGGAGCTCCTCACCGAGGCCGGCGGCCGTTCCGCGCCCCCGCGCCGGCCCCCTCCCGCCGCGACGCCCTCGCGGCCCTCCGGCTCCAACCTCGCCACCGGCGCCCGCCCGGCCCTGCCCGCACGCCGGCCCCCGCCCTCCTCTCCGCCCCGCCTCCCGGACGACGAGGAGGAGGACGCGGGCGGTGGCTCCGAGAAGCTGAATGGCGGGTCCGAGAAGACGCAGATCCGCCCCGCGCCCGAGCGGCCCCGGCGCTGAAGCCACACGGCGGGGGCCCCTCGGGGCCTCCGTGGAATCCATCCTCGCGCGGGCGCGGTCCATGACGCAGCGGCCCGTGGGCGCGGCGGTGGGCCCGGGGCCAGGTCTCCGTCCTCCCCGGGGCGTCGGAGGCCCCGCGCCGGGATGACCACCGCCCGACGCCGGGCTCGTGCCGTGGCCGGTGGGCTGATCTCCCACCGCGCGTTCCGTGGACGGTCCGCCCTCACTGACGGCGCTGGCGGCGATTCCCAACCTTGCGAGGAGCCCGTGTCGGGGGGAAAGTGACCGGCGT
The DNA here is from genome assembly GCF_010894435.1 of Pyxidicoccus trucidator. Classification (NCBI taxonomy): domain Bacteria; kingdom Pseudomonadati; phylum Myxococcota; class Myxococcia; order Myxococcales; family Myxococcaceae; genus Pyxidicoccus; species Pyxidicoccus trucidator. The sequence goes on from NZ_JAAIXZ010000001.1 coordinate 1,551,546, forward strand.
GTGGATCTCTCTCCTCGCCGCGCTCACCCTGGCTGCCCAGGCGCCCGTCGCGTCACCCCCGGCGCCCATCACCGTGCTGGTCGCTCCGCCTGACGCGGCGGGCGCCCCCTCCCACGTCGTCGAGTTCGCGCAGGAGCATGTGGCCGAGCAGCTCAAGGCCCGCGGACTGGAGGTCATCCGCGTCGAGGACGTCACCCGGAAGCTGACGGCCTCCAAGCGCCGGGCGCTCTTGCGCTGCAACCGCACGGAGCCCGCCTGCCTCAAGTCGCTCGGCGCGGCGGGAAAGGCGGAGGTCGTCCTGGTGCCGGAGCTGGGCCAGTTCCTCAGCGGCTACCGCGCGGGCGCCCGCGTCTATTCCTCCACGAACGGCGCGCTCATCACCGAGCACCTCGTCCCCGGCGTGGGCGAGGACCAGCTCCTGGACGCGCTCACGAAGTCGCTGGAGGTGGTGGTGCCCCGCACCCGCACGGCGCTGCGCGGCGCACCGGCCATGCCCTCGATGCAGGACGTGCCGCCGCCGGTGGTCACCCGTCCCTCCCAGCCGAAACCCCAGCCGACTCCTGCCCCGACTCCGGCGCAGCCCCCGGAGGTCGTCACCTCGGAGGAGCCCGCGCCTCGCGCCTACCCGCTGCGCCGCTGGGCGTGGCTGCCCGCCGCGGGAGGCGTGGCGCTGGCCGGTGTGGGGACCCTCTTCTACCTGCAGGCCGGCGACAAGTACGACGAGCTGAACACCGGCGGCACCCCGCCCACGACTGTCGAGGACCCGGACGGCGTGGCGTCGTCCGGACGGCGGGCGCAGACGCTCAGCCGCGTGGCCTTCGGGCTGGGCGCGGCGGGCGTCGCCGCGGGCGTGGTGATGTTCCTGCTGCCCGGTGACGAAGAGACGAAGGTGCAGCCCTCTGCCGCCGTGGTCCCTGGCGGGGGCATGGTGGGCCTGTCCGGGACGTGGCCGTGACTTCGAGGAGACTCATGCGGAAGACCTGGACGCTCGGCGCCACCGGCGCGGCGCTCGCGGCGGTGCTTGGCGCGGGCGGGTGCTACGACTTCGACGAAGCCAAGCAGCAGTGCATCGCGGATGGGCGCTGCGAGCCGGAGGGCGTCAGCCCGGACGCGGGAGATGCCGGGGACGCGGGCGACGCGGGCTTCGACGCGGGCTGCACCCGCACCTCCGACGTGGACCCGCCGGATGACGCCTTCGCCGACGAGAACTGCGATGGCGTGGACGGAGAGGCCAACACGGGCCTCTTCATCGACCCGGAGAACGGGGACGACCAGGGCGCGGGCACGCTCGCATCGCCGCTGCGCACGCTGCGCCATGCGCTGGAGTTGCTGCGCAGGGCGGACGGCGGCGGGCCGGTGCGGCGGCTGTACCTGGCGGGCGGCGCGTACGACGTGAACGGGCTGGTGCTGGACGTGCCGGCGTCGCTGCACGGCGGCTACATCCGGGGCACCGAGCAATGGACGCGCGCGGGGAACAACCCCGCCCGGCTCAACGGCGGCACGGTGGGGCTGACGGTGCGGGACCTGAGGGACGCGGGCATCGTGCTGGAGTACGTGCACGTGCGCTCGGCGGATGCGGTGGGGGCCGGTGAGCCCTCCATCGCCCTGCGCGTGCTCAGCGCCTCGGGCGTGGAGCTGCGCCGCCTCACGCTGGAGGCCGGTCTGGGCGGGGCGGGCACGGACGGCGGGGCGGGCACGCGGGGACAGGCGGGCCTGGACGGAGGAACCGGCACCCCTGGAGAGGGCAACGACCCGGGTATCGGCGGTACCGTGGGGGTGACGTCCTGCGCGCAAAGTGACCGCTCGGGAGGCGGTGGCGCCGGAGGCGTGATTCGCACCGCCGGCCTCCCTGGCGCTCCTGGCAAGCCGGACACGGGCGGCGGCACTGCCGGCGGCGGCGCCACCGTGGTCTGCCCCGGGGGGGCTTCCGCCTGCAACTGCGACGGCCTCGAGGGCGGCCCCGGGGACCCGGGAACCCTCGGCGCCGACGGTCCCTCCGGGACGCAGGGGCGTGGCAGGGGGACGCTGGACCTGGTGGGTGGGGCCTGGCGGCCCGACCAGCAGGGGGGCGGCGGCGACGCGGGCCTCCCGGGCGAAGGAGGAGGCGGCGGCGGTAGCGGCGGAAGCTGCACCTCGACCCTGGGCTTCAATCCCGGAGCCAGCGGCGGCGGCGGTGGTGGCGGTGGTGGCGGCTGCGGCGGTACGGGCGGGCAGGGCGGCGGAGGCGGCGGTGCGTCCATCGCGCTGCTCCTGGTCGATGCGCAGGTGGTGGCGGGTCCAGGCACGCAGCTGCTCACGCTCGGAGGTGGCCCGGGTGGCGCGGGCGGCGCCGGTGGCGAGGTCGGCCCTGGCGGCGAGGGTGGTGACGGAGGACTGGGTGGCTTCGTGAGCCAGCCGGGAACCCCCCGGTACAACACCTCGGGCGGCAATGGCGGCAGCGGCGGCAAGGGAGGCAACGGCGGCAGGGGTGGCGCGGGAGGCGGTGGTGGCGGCGGCCCGTCCGTGGGCGTGTGGTGCGGCCCGGACGCGGGGGTGGCCCAGGCGGAGAACGTGGTCTTCACCCTGGGCGAAGGGGGCCCGGGCGGACCGAGCACCGGCAACGCGGGAGCGCCCGGCGAGAAGCTGAACACGGAGGGCTGTCAGAACCCGTAGGGTCCGCCGTTCTCGGCCCGACGTTGGGGGGGCCTGCCAGGGTGACTCGGCGTGCGGTGCCTGACCGCTCGCCTGGTCCCCCGGGCCCGGTACATCGCGTCAGGTGTATCAACCTGCTACGCTGCTCCCCCTGGTTGAGATGGCATCCGAGCTGATCTGCGAGACCTGCGGTCTTTCCGTTCCTCCTGACACCGCCGTGTGCCCGCGCGACGGGACGGTGGTGCTGACGTCGTTCCACGTGCGCCCGCCCACGCCCGAGCCCAAGGTGGTGGTGCACGCCGCGGATGCCCGGCTCATGGACACCGGCACCAGAGACCCGCTCGTCGGCCTGAAGCTCGGCGAGTACGAGCTGCGCACCCGCGTGGGCGTGGGTGGCATGGGACTGGTGTACGAGGGCATCCAGCCGCTCATCGGCAAGCGCGTGGCGGTGAAGGTGCTGCGCCCGGAGCTGGCCCACTCCACCGAGCAGGTGGAGCGGCTGCTGGCGGAGGCCCGCGCCGTCAACGCCATCCGCCACCGCGGCATCATCGACATCTTCGGCTTCGGCCAGGTGCCGGACGGGCGGCAGTACATCGTCATGGAGTTCCTGGACGGCCAGGCGCTCGACGCGGTGCTGACGGAGAAGAACCGGCTGCCGGTGCAGGAGGCCCTCTCGCTGCTGGACGAGGTGCTCGCCGCGCTGGCCGCCGCGCACGGCGCGGGCGTGGTGCACCGAGACCTCAAGCCCAGCAACATCTTCCTCGTGCGCCAGCCGGACGGCTCGCGCTACGTGAAGGTGCTGGACTTCGGCCTCGCCAAGCGCGCGCAGACGCCCACCGGCCGCAGCGCGCAGACGCGCACGGACATGGTGGTGGGCACGCCGGAGTACATGGCGCCCGAGCAGGCCCGGGGCCAGGAGGTGGGTCCGATGACCGACCTCTACGCGCTGGGCGTCGTCACCTTCGAGATGGTGACGGGCCGGCTGCCCTTCGTCGGCACGTCCCCGGTGGACCTGCTGATGAAGCACGTGGAGGCGCGCCCGCCCCGGCCCTCGGAGTTCGTCCCCGACCTGCCGCCCGCGCTGGACGCCTTCATCCTGCAGATGCTCACCAAGGACCCGGAGGCGCGCCCCAACTCGGCGGATGCGCTGCGGCAGCAGCTCAACAAGCTGCGGCGCACGCTCCGCTCGTCCACGCGCTCCAACCCGAGCGCCCTCGCGCCCGTCGAGAAGCCGCGCCCGAAGGAGGACGTGGACTCGCGCCGGCCCACCACGCCCGTGCCCGTGCCCGCGGAGCTGCAGGGCGCGGAGCTGACGTCCCAGGAGCTGCGCGCCGCGGGCGTGTCCCCGTCCGGACGCAAGCGCGTGCCCATGGCCGTGGCCATCGGCGCCGCCGTGGTGCTGCTGGGAGGAGGAGTCGCGCTCGTCAGCCGTGGCTCGGGCCCGGTCGCTCCGACGCCGCCCGCTCCGCCAGTGGCCGTCCAGGGCACGGCTCCCACCGGGGTCGAAGCTCCCGTCGCCGGAGCCGCCACGAGCCCTGCCACGGTGGGGAGCGCGGCGGCCGCTCCGGCCACCGGCCCGAGCACCGCGCCCGTGGAGGCCGCGAAGCAGGGGACGCCCCCCGAGGCTCCCGCCGCCGTGGCGGACACGGCGCCTGGGACTGGGGCCGCGGCGCTGGCGGCTCGGGACCTGGCCCCGCTGACGGAGGCTCGCGCCGAGGCGAGGGCTCCCCGCTCAGGCACCCGCGGCCGCACCTCCGAGTCCGGGAGTTCGACGCCTCGCGAGGCGCGGGCCCTCTCGGGGAGCGCGCCCCGCCTGAATGACCTGCAGCGGCGCATCGACGACCTGGAGAGCCGCATCTCCACGCGTTTGCTCGCCGGACAGCTCCAGGACGCCCAGGTGGAGACGGCGTTCAATATGCTGGACAGGTACCGCAAGCAGGCGGACTCGGCGGACCGCACCCAGCGGCAGAAGATCTCCGCCGGGCTCAACTACCTGGAGAGCGCCTACCTCAAGCCGTGAGCTCAGCGGGTGCAGAACACCGGCTGGGCCATGGCGTTGCGCGCACGGTCCTCGCTCACCAGCTTCCAGCCCGACAGGTCCTCCAGCAGCATGTCGCGGTTCTGCCGGATGACCGTCGGGTTGCGGCACACCTTGAGGTCGCCGTAGTAGCCGAAGGGCGGCAGGGCCAGTTGGAGCTCCGCCAGCTCCGCGAGCTGGAGGTCGGCCAGGTCGCGCCCGAAGAGGGCGAAGGCCGCGTCCTCCACGCCGACGACGCCGCGCTCGAAGTAGATGATGGCCAGGTCGTACGCGATGAGCTGGTCCTTCTGCATGAAGGTGTGCAGCCGGTGCGCGGCCACCGACTGCTGCACGGTGCTCTGGATGCCCAGCGCGTTGGCGATGCGCATGGCGAGCAGGCGCTCGCACCCGCCGTCTCCTGGCGGCGTCGTGCCCGTCGTCACCCCCGCGAAGAGGCGCCACGCCCAGGCGGGCCCGTCCTCGCGCGGCGTCTGGAAGTACCGGGGGCAGCCCATGTGGCGGATGTAGAGCGCCACCAGGTCCTTGGGCAGCCGCGAGAAGTCCGGGCGCGCGAAGGTGATGGGGCGGGGGTTCTTCTGGTACTGCCCCGCCCGGAGGCTCATGCGCTCGCCTTCGATGCTGTGCTTGAGCTGTTTCTCGACGTCGAACTCGCTCTCCAGCGGAGGCAGCTTGCTGGCCGTATAGAGATACGCCAGTGGGATGACCACGCCGGCCAGGCCCAGCAGGAACAGCACTATCCAGAGAAGACTCTTCACATCCCCAGGTTACCAGGGGAGGCACGCACCCGGCGCAACGGGTTAAAACCGAATCCACCATGCGCGATTGGCACCCGGCCACCATCTCCGACACCGCACCCGCCGCCGATGGCCTCACCGACCTCGTGCTCGACATCCAGGGCACACCCCTGGTGGGCACCCATGCGCACCCCGGGCAATATGTCCGCCTGCGCCTGCCCGGCCAGGAAGAGGGCCTGTTCGCCATCGCCTCCCCGCCCGACCCCCAGGGGACACAGTGGGAGTTCCTCCTCAAGGATGGCAGCCCCCTGCCCGATGCCCTCATCCGCCTGACGCCCGGCGCCCGGGTCGAGGTGACCCGGCCCGAGGGCAAGGGCTTCCCGATGGAGCGCGCCCGGGGGCATGACCTGCTGCTGTTCGCCACGGGCTCCGGCATCTCCCCCATCCGCTCCGTCATCGCCAGCATCCGCCGGGACCGCGAGGCGTACGGCCGGGTGACGCTCTACTTCGGCGCGCGGACGCCGAGCGCCTTCGCGTACTCGGACGAGTTGCACGAGTGGGAGGCAGGCAGCGTGCGCGTGGTGCGCACCGTCAGTCAGCCCGGCGCCAGCGGCTGGCAGGGCCTCACCGGCTACGTGCAGGCCCACCTGGGCGAGGAGTCCGTCGAAGGCGCGGTGGCCTTCCTCTGCGGCCAGTCGGAGATGGTGCAGGGCGTGAAGGCCACGCTCCAGGCGCGCGGGATGCCGCGCACCGACATCCACCTCAACTACTGAGGCGCGGCGGCGCCTTCCACCGGCGTGGTGATGGTGGGCTCCGTGTAGCGCACGCCGAGCAGCATCGCGGCCGGGTCACTGTCGCCGCTGCTGCTGGCCACCTGCGGCGTCCACGCGGCCACACCCACGTGACGCCCGTCGGCGCTGAAGCGCACCCGGCGCACGGACCAGTCGAACTCGTGCTCCCCCCGCGCGGCGGCGTCGCCCTCGGTGAACAGGTACACCCGCTTGTCCCAGCCCCCGGTGGCCAGCGAGCGCCCGTCCGGGGAGATGGCCGCGGTGGACACCACGCCCTTGTGGAGCGGCCACTTTTGCAGCACCTGGCCGGACTGCGCATCCACCAGCGCGCCCACGTTGAAAGGGCCCTGCGGCTCGTCGACGCCCTTGCGCTCGCGCTCGTACACCACGCGGTTGCGCTCGGGCTTCTGCTCGGAGAGGCCCACGCCCAGCCGCTGTCCGCGCGCGTCCACGGTGACGTCGCTGACGTAGGCAGGGAAGGTGAAGTCCGAGCGCGGAGACAGCACCAGCGAGTCCACCGCGCGCATGCCTTCGGGGACGCCGCCCTTCAGCGTGAGGATGGCCTCCTGATTCACCTCATCGAACGCCACCTCCACCCTGTCGGTGAAGGGGCTGCCCAGCACCCCCTGGCTGCCCTGGGGCACGCACGAGTCGCACACCGCGACGTCCACGCCCTCCAGCACCAGCGACTTGAAGCGCACGGACTGGTTGCGCGCCAGCCGCGCGGAGATGGTGCCCAGCGCGCCCGGCACGTTGAGCGTCTCCTTGAGGAAGGGCACGTCGATGCCCGCCGCGGTGGCCGCCTCGCTGGTGAGAGCGACGGCCGGCGCGCGCGCGTCCAACACCAGGGACACCGGCGCCTTGCCATTCACCGTGCCGCCCAGCACCGCCGAGCCACCGCGCCGCTCGAAGCGCACGCGCGCCACGCCCGGCCGCAGCGCCTCCACGCCCGTGCGCCACGCGCGCAGGTGCTTGTCCCAGCCGCCCGAGTACAACGTCCCGTCCGGAGCGAAGGCCAGCGCACTCACCGGCCCCACGTGCCCGCGCTCCTCGGAGGCGTACTCCAGCGCCGGCACCGACAGCACCGTCATCAGCCCCTTGAGGCTGCCCGTCACCAGCCACCCACCGTCGGGGTGGAAGGCCACCGCGTCCAGCGGCTCCTCGGTGCGGCGCTCGCCCCGGAGCTCACCGGTGGCCGCGTCGAACAGGCGCACCACGCCGTCCTTGCCCGCCGTGGCCACGAGGCCACCGTCCGGCGAGAAGGCCACGCCCTCCACGTCGAACTCGTACGGGTTGATGCTCGGGTCCGCCACGAGCGTCGGCGGCGGCCCCAGCGACCAGAGCGACAGGAAGTAGGCCTTGGAGCCCAGCCGCGTGTACGCCAGGCGCCCGCCCCGGGGCGAGAAGGCGAGGCCCCAGATGAAGTCCCGCCGGTTGAGGACGACCGCCTCCTGCCACCCCGCCACGCTTCCGGTGAGGTAGCCGCCCGGCGTCGCCTCCAACCGCGCTTCCACGTCCGGGGCCAGCTTCGGTGGCGCGTGCGCACAGCCCGCGCCCACCGCCAGGCACCCTCCGGCCAGCAGCGCCGCCGCCCTCCGGCCCCACTTCATGAGCCCGAGCCGCCCGAGGCAGAGGCCGCCTTCTCCTTCTCCACGTTGATTTCGGTGATGCCCTTGTTGTCGACGGACAGGAGGAACAGCGGCTTCACCGCCTCGCGCTTCTCGTTGAAGGAGGTGCGGCCGGTGGCCCCGTCGAAGTCCTTCAGGTTGGCCAGCGCATCACGCATCTCCGCGCGGGTGCGCGGCGCGCCTTCCTTCTTCTCGATGAGCTGCCGCAGCATGCGGCCCGAGTCGTAGCCGATGGCCTCCAGCAGGCCGGGGTCCTTCCCCGTCTCCGCCTTGTACGCCTCGCGGTACTCCTTCACGAAGCGGCGCGTGGCCGGGCGCTGCGAGTCCACGAAGAAGCCGTCCACGTACACCGAGCAGGTGACGAACTTGCCGCCGCGCTCCACCAGCTCCGGCAGCCCCGAGCGCCCCTTCGGGCTGCTCCACTGGTTGGCCCCGAAGAGCGTCACCGTCTTCAGCTCCTTCTTGCCCGTCGTCTTGCGGATGCGCTCCAGGTCGCGCGGGTCGCACGCGTTGGTGACGATGTCCTCCACGGCGAGCGCCGGGGCCACGAGGCTGACGCGGCGCCAGTCGTCCGGCATGAAGATGGCGTCGAAGTCGATGATGGGCTCCACGCCGCTCTTCACCTTCTCCAGCGCCTTGCGGCGGCGGAACGCGTCCATGTTCTCCCCCTGGAGCTCCCTCACGCCGCCCACGTAGTCGCCGCGGTCCTCGAGGTAGTAGCGGCCCACCAGCTTCTTCGCCTCGGTGGTGAAGGTCGTCTGGTCGTGCGAGTAGCGCTCCGCGCCGCGGATGGTGCCACCACGCTGCACCACGTCGTCCCAGAAGGTGTCCGCCAGCTCCACGCCGTAGGGGATGTTCGGATAGAGCAGCGCGAAGCGCTTGTAGCCCTTCACGTTCATCGCGTAGTCGACGATGGCGTCCGCCTGCGCCGAGTTGGTCAGCATGTTGCGGAACACGTACGGCCCCAGGTCGGTGACGCCCTCCTGGCGGCTCATCGTCAGCAGCGGAATCTGGAGCTCCTCGGCCACCAGCGCCGCGCGCTTCGCGTCGTCCGCCAGCAGCGGCCCCAGCACGGCGATGGCGCCGTCGTCGAAGGCGAGCTGCTCCATGGCCTGGCCCGTCTTGTTGACGTCGCCCTGCGTGTCCTTCACCACCAGCTCCACGTTGCTGCCCTCCAGCCCCAGCTGGATGCCGCGCAGCACCGCCTCGCCAATGGGCTGGTAGCGGCCCGTCATGGGCAGCAGCACGCCCACCGTGCGCGGCTTCGCCTCCACGCGGCGGGTGGCCCGGGCCAGCAGCTCGCGCGCCTGTCCGGCGAAGGCGTGGTTGGGCGCCTGCGCGAGGAAGCGGTTCAGCGTCTCCTCCAGGCGCGTCCAGTCGCGCAGGTGGTAGTAGACGCGCGCCAGCTTGAAGGTGATGACGGGCCACGCCGGGTTGGACGGGGACAGCCCCTCCGCCACGCGGGCGATGTCCACGAAGTCCGCGCGGCCCTCCACCAGCGTCTCCACCCGCGCCACCGCGGCGGCCTGCGCCTCGGGGCCCTGGGCCTGGCCGGCCTGCTCCACCGCCAGCTCCAGCGCCTGGCCATACAGGCCCGCGCCCTCGGCGGCACGAGCGGCCTCGGCCTGCAATTGCACGCGCTCGGCGCCCTCGGCCCGCTCCGCGAGGCTGGAGAGCGTCTGGTACGCGTCGCGGTAGGCGCCCACCTCCATCGCGGAGACGGCCAGCTTGTGCTTGGCGTCATCCGCCTGCGCGTGCAGGGGGTTTTCGAAGAGCAGCTCGTTGAAGGACTTGCGCGCGTTGGCGAAGTCCTTCGACTCGAAGAAGAGGACGCCGGCCTGGTAGAGCGCGTCCTGGCCCGCGGTGGTGGCGGGGTACGCCTTGCGCACCGCGAGGAAGGACTCGGCGGCCTTCTTCTTGTCCGGCGCGGCCTGGGCGGCCTGCTTCGCCTGCGCCAGGGCCGCGTCCGCGGCGGGGTCCTTCTTCGCCTCCACGGTGGGGCGCTTGGGGAACGGGTCGCCCGTGGGGACGTCTTCGCCGGTGGTGCCACCTTGCGGCGGGGTGCGGGTAGTCCGGGGGCAGGCCGTCAACGACAGGGCCAGCGCGACGGCGAGCGAGCGGCGCAGGATGGGAAGGACGTCCATGGCAGGCAGTGGCATAGCAGTGGGGTGCGCCTCCGTCGACAACGGAGCGGGGGGAAGATTCCACAGGGAAACCCCTCCCCCTTGCAGCGCCCGTACCCGTGCCCCACGGCCGTGCGGGCGTCGGCTGCTTCACGCTTCGCGGCCCGGGAGCCACGGCAGCGCGGCCCGACGCCCACGGGACGTCGTCAGCCGAACAGCTCCTTCACCTTGGCGAAGAAGCTCTTGGACTGTGGGTGGGACTCCTCGCCCGCGGCCTCGGCGAACTTCTCCAGCAAGTCGCGCTGCTTCCCGGTCAGCTCCGTGGGCGTCTCCACCACCACGCGCACGTGCTGGTCTCCCCGCTGCTGGCTGTGCAGGTGGGGGATGCCCTTGCCCTTGAGGCGGAACACCTTGCCGGACTGGGTGCCGTTGGGGATGGTCATCTTCACCTTCCCGTCGAGCGTGGGGACGTCGATTTTCGCGCCCAGCGCCGCCTGGGTGAAGGAGATGGGCACCTCGCAGAAGACCTCGTACTCCTCGCGCTGGAAGAGCGGGTGCTCCTTGACGATGACGGTGACGTAGAGGTCTCCGGCCGGGCCGCCGCGGTCTCCGGGCTCGCCCATGCCGCCCAGGCGCACGCGGGTGCCGTTGTCCACGCCGCCGGGGATGGCCACCTCGATGACCTCCTCGGAGGGCACCTTGCCGCTGCCCTTGCAGCGCGGGCACGGGTCCGGCACCACCGCGCCGGTGCCGCCGCAGTCACTGCACGGACGGGACACCGCGAAGAAGCCCTGCGTGTAGCGCACCTCGCCCGCGCCGCCGCACGTGCCGCAGGGCCGGGGGCCCGCGCCGCTCTTGCTGCCGCTGCCGGTGCACGTCTCGCACTTCTTCGGCCGCGGAATCGTGACTTTGGGCCGGCAGCCGAAGGCCGCCTCCTCGAAGGTGATTTCGAGGTTGTAGCGCAGGTCCGCGCCACGCGAGCTCGTCCTGCGTCCACCCCGGGCACCGCCGAAGATGTCGCCGAAAATCTCGCCGAAGATGTCGTTGATGTTGACGCCCTGGAAGCCGCCACCGGCGCCGCCGAAGCCCTCGAAGGGGTTGCCCGAGTGCCCGAACCGGTCGTACTTCGCCCGGCGCTCGGGGTCGCTCAGCACTTCATAGGCTTCCGAGGCCTCCTTGAACTTCTCCTCGGCCTCGTGGTTCCCCGGGTTGCGGTCCGGGTGGTACTGGAGCGCCACCTTGCGGAACGCACTCTTGAGCTCCTGCGCGGAGACCGCCTTCTGGACGCCCAGGACCTCGTAGTAGTCGCGCTTCTGACCCGCCGCACCTGCCATCGATTACAACCCCTGGAAATTGCTGGACTTTTCGCTAGCGTATAGAATCTTGAGTCACTATAACGCAGCGAAACGCACCAGCAATCCAGGGGTGCAACCTAGACAGTCCATACGCGGTTGGCCGTCAGCTCCATGCGAGCCAGCCGGCGCTTGAGCCCTGGGTCCACGGGCCCGTTGGCGGCCCACTTGGGCACCACGAAGTGCAGCTCCGCGTTGTAGAGCTTCGCGGCGCTGGCCAGCAGGCTCCAGCGGTTCTCCGCGGTCGGCTCGTCGACCATGTTCGGGGTGACGATTTCCAGGATGATGGGCGTGCGCGCGGAGTCGGACTGGCGGCAGGTGAAGTCGGGGCGGTGATCTTCGATGGTGCCCGACAGGATGGGAGGCGGCATGAAGCCGGGAAGGCGGGCCTTGATGTCCGTGTACCCGATGGTGCGGAAGTACTCGGCCATGAGCCACAGCAGCCGCCGGCGCTCTTCCTCTTCAACCACCGGCTCGCAGCCCGGATTGAACAGGGCCTCTTTTTCGTTATTGGTTTCCATGGCTCCCATGAAGCTGTCCGCAGGGATGGAGGGGGGCAATGGAACTGGCCTGCCTGCCGCCGGTGGCAGGTGGGTGGGCAGGCGACAAGGCGTGAAATAACGCGTGTCCGTGGCCTTGGACGTCGCGGCGACTCGGTGACAGAGTCCGCCGCCGAACAGTGGCTCCCCGTCCTTCACCCCAGGTCTACCGCCGGCTCCTCGGCTACCTGCGTCCGTACCGCTGGCTGCTCGCGGCGGGCGTGGGCGCGTCCCTCGTCGCCGCGGCGGCCACGTCCGCCTATGCGTGGGTGGTGGGCCCGCTGCTGCGCGCGGTGCTCACCGGCGAGCCAATCACGGTGGCCGGCGTGTCACTGCCGGGAGATGCACTGCTCGAGCGGCTGCCGTTGCTGGTGGTGCTCATCGCGGTGGTGAAGGCCACGGCCCAGTTCCTCCAGGGAGGGCTGATGCAGCGGCTGGGCCAGCGCGTCATGGCGGATCTGCGAGGCTTCCTCTACGCCCGGCTGCTTGGCCAACCGCCCGCGTTCTTCGAGCGGCGTCACTCGGGAGAGCTGCTCACGCGCTTCACCTCGGAGGTCCCGCTGGTGGAGTTCTCGGTGACGCAGGCGCTCACGTCCTACATCAAGGACGGGCTGCAGATTGTCGCACTGCTGGTCACCTGCTTCCTCATTGATGCAAGGCTTTTCCTCTTCACGTTCATCGTGGTGCCCGTCACCGTGCTGCCAATCAACCGCTTCGCGCGCTCGCTCAAGAAGGTTGCCGCGCGCTCGCAGCAGCGGCTGGGCGCGCTGACGGCGCTGACGGCGGAGCAGTTGCAGAACCTGCCGGTGGTGCAGGCCTTTGGCGGGCAGCCGCGCGCGGTGGAGTCCTTTGAAGGCGAGGCGGAGCGCTACCTCGGGGAGATGCGCCGCTCGCTCTTCCTGCGCGGGGCGGTGAGCCCCACGGTGGAGTGGCTGGGCATCGCCGGCGTGGCCATGGCGATTGCGTGGGGCGCGCGGGCGGTGGCGGCGGACCCGGCGCTGGCGGGGCGGCTGTTGTCCTTCCTCGCCGCGGCGCTGCTCCTGTACCAGCCGGTGAAGTCGCTGAGCGGAACGTTCTCCCAGGTGCTGACGGGCCTGGCGGCGGCGGAGCGGCTGTTCGCGCTCGCGGACGAGCCCGCGCCGCCGGACGAAGGGGACGCGGCCGGGCCGCTGTCGAAGGCGCTGGTGCTGGAGGGCGTGCGCGCCACGTACCAGGACGGGCGCGAGGCGCTGCGCGGCGTGGACCTGGTGGTGCCCGCCGGAGCGCGCGTGGCGCTGGTGGGCCCTTCCGGCGCGGGGAAGACGACGCTGTTCTCCGTGCTGCTGGGATTCCTGCCGGCGTCGGGGGGACGGGTGCTGTGGGACGGCGCGCCGCTGACGGGGCTGAAGCCCTCGAGCGTGCGCGGACAGGTGGCGTGGGTGTCGCAGGAGCCGGTGCTCTTCTCCGGGACGGTGCGGCACAACCTGCGGCTGGGCAGGACGGAGGCGACGGACGCCGAGCTGTGGGAGGCGTTGCGGCTGGCGCACGCGGACGACTTCGTGCGCTCACTGCCGGGCGGGCTGGACGAGCCGGTGGGTGAGCGCGGGAGCCGGCTGTCGGGCGGACAGCGGCAGCGGCTGGTGCTGGCGCGCGCGTTCCTGTGCAGGCCGTCGGTGCTGCTGCTGGATGAGCCCACGAGCGCGCTGGACGCGGCGAGCGAGGCGGCGGTGGGCGCGGGACTCGCGGCGCTGATGAAGGGGCGCACGGTGCTGGTGATTGCGCACAGACTGTCGACGGTGCGCGACGCGGATTTGATTGCCGTGGTGGAGGGCGGCCGGGTGGTGGAGGCCGGGACGCATGCGGAGCTGCTCGCGCTGCGCGGGCGGTATATGCAGTTGCTGGGTGAGGGCGCTGTCGCGGCCTGAGGGGCCGAGCTACACCTCGGTGAACCTGAGGCCGGTGGCCTTCGTGCGTTCCAGGGCCGTCTTGATGTCCTCGGAGACGATGAGTGCGATGGACCAGCCCCAGGTACGGAAGACCCTGGCGTCGCCCACCTTCGCGGGGTCGATGCGCATGCCGTAGACGTCCCGATACTGGCCGAGCTTCTCGGGCCGCTCATCCTCGGGCTTCCAGTAGAGCACCTCGGTCGATGCAGCATCGTCGATGCAGCGGATGAGCCGGGTGGCCACGAGAATGAAGAACGGTTCCGTCTGGCCATCGACATCCACGGGGATGAGCTGGACGTCGTCCGGAGCCATCTCGGAGAAGATGTTGGCGACGTTGGCGCGGACCACGGGAGTGCTGAAGCCCGCGTGAGAGTAGTCCAGCGCCCGCCCGGGCTCCTCCACGGGAATCTTGAGACGGCCCTTCACGGAGACGGGCATCCCCTTCCTGAACATCCAGGGGTCATCGACTTCCCGTCCCTGACCATCCGTTGGATGCCCCAGATTCCACCGGCGAGGCGCATAGACGTCGTCAGCCAGGTCGAAGTACCGCTTGGGCATCAGGCAATCCTATGGCTTCACGCGCTGCGTGAGCAGGTTGTTGAGCAGCGTGCCCGGCGTCGAGGCTTCTTTCGCAAGCAAGCGGAGCTCCTTCTGAAGCGCTGACTTGCACGACGCGATATTGCGACAGTCTTCCGTTGCCAGCTCCAATCGTCGGTAGACACGCTCATGGTACGCCTGTGGATGAGGTCCCTTATGGCCCTCGACCGGGACAACGTTCTCCGGGTCCTTCAGCTTCATCCCCGCCTTGTCGAAGATGCGCTTGAACCTCGGCGTCCAGGGCCCGCCCCGCGCGGCGGACTTCTCATTGCGAATCGTGGCGAGGTGATGGTCCTGCTTCCGGCCCCCGCTCCTCGCGGCCATGGCGACCGCATTGGGTGCCAGGGTGATGACGAGCGTGCCCTCCACCACCGCCACCGCGCTCACCTGGTCGATGGCCGCCAGGTCCACTCCAACCTGGGATGCGCTCAGCGCCGCCGCCTGCCCGATGCCCGGGAACAAGGGCAGCCGTGACGCCAGCCATGCGGCGCCTCCCGTCGTGCCTCCGCTCACCACCGCCGCCACCGCGAGAACGAAGATTCGCGCGCCCGCGTCTCCTACAACTCCGCCAAAGCGCGCGCCGGCCTCCTCCAACTCCTGGAACGTGGTGGCCCTGTCCGCGGCCCGCTTCAGCTCACCACACGCCGCCACCACCCTCAGGAAGACCTCGCCTCCCAGGTACGCCACCATCACCAGTGCCACCGCCGCGGCCGCCTTGGTGAAGAGCGGCTCGGGTGCCGCCGCCAGCAGCGCCCAGGACACCAGGGCCGACACCACCACGGCCTTGAAGAAGGTGGGGTTGAGGGTGTCCTCCACCGCGTTCGCGAGGCTCTCGTGCATCGGGTCCAGCGACAGTCCCAGCGCCAGCTTCAGTCTGTCCGTCTCGCCCAGCCCCAGCCCGTCCTCCAGCAAAGACAGACAGTCTCCAGGGGCTTCGTGCGCCCGGCACCAGTGGCCATAGTCCCTGTGCAGCGTGCTCCGCAGCGCCCGGTCCACCATGCCGCCCCGGGTCGAGGCACGAACCAGCCACCCCGCCTCCGAAGGCCGCAGGGACAAGGGCAGCTCCAACACCAGCAGCGCCAGCGCCTCCTCGAAGTCGTCCTCGTCCACTTCGACCGACCCACCCCAGGTGGGTGGCACGTACTCGAGCGGCGCCCCCTCGCCCGTCTCCAGGCGCACCCCGCGCGTGCTCGCGCAGCCTGCTCCCAGGAAGCCCAGCAACAGCGCGCAGATGAAGCGCGACGACATGGCGGCCTCGATTCGGGCGTCCGCGTCCTCTCGGAAGCCAAATCAGGCAATACCAGCACAGACAGACATCCCTGGTCGGAATCCCCTCGGACAAGTCCTCACCTCCGACCTTGCCTCCCCCTGCCCGCTCTGCCACCGTCGCGCGGTACCCATGCGTTACCGGGAGCCCCTGTCCCTCAACGCCCTGCTGCTCGTGCCCTCGCTCGCGCTCGCGGGCCTGGCGTGTGTGGCGGTGTCGGCCCGACAGGTGGCGCTGGCCGCCGCGGCCACCGTCACCCTGGTGCTCGTCCCCCTCGTCTTCAGGCTGTGGACGCGCACCTGGTACCGGGGCCTCGTGCTGCGCGGCCTCGGCGTCTTCCTCATTGGAATGCACGTCCCCCTGCTGCTGGGCGGCGCCCTCGCCCAGGGCCGCATCGGCTGCGCCGAGGGTGGGTGCCCACGGCTCTACCTGCTGGGTGTGCTGGTGTCTCCCGTGGTGGGCGCCCTCTCCAGCGTCGTCTACTGGCTGATCGGTCGTCCCCCGGTCTGAATTTACAGCTTTAACAGGAGAGCCTACTCTCTCTTGAAATGCTCGTACCATTTCGGCCCCGTATCGCGCCCGGGCTCTCCGTGGCGTCGGCCGTGCCTGTCACGGTGTTCCTGTGGTGCTTCACACTTGCGCCACTGATGCACGGCCCCGTCGGTCTGGAGCGGGCCGTGGACGCGGCGGGCCCCTTCGCCGCGGTGGTGGCCGTGGCGCTGCTGGTGGAGCTGCCGCTGCTGTCCCTGGCACTGGCCAGCACGGGCATGGAGCGCCGGGTGCCACTGGCCGTCATGCTGGGCATGGCCACGCTGCCGTGGATGCTGGGGTTGATGGGTACCGAGGCCCTCGTGGAGCGCGCCAGGGCCATGCTTCCCCACCCGGATGCGGTGGAGGCGGGCCTCATGCTCGCCACCGGCACCGGACAGGCCATGGCGCCGCGGCTGCTGGGCGCCTGGACGAGCGCGGCGCTGCTACTGGGCCTCTCCGCCGGACTCGCGCTGGCGTGCTCCGGCTGCGCCCGCGCGAAGACGGCCAGGGAGCGCCGCCATGCCCGGGGCCTGCTGCTGGCCAGCGGCGTCTGCGCGTCTCTCGCCTCGGTGGCGCTGGTGGGCGCGCTGGAGGCCCGCCACCTCTTCGAGCTGCTCACCGGACTGGCCCGCGTCCCCGAGACGGGACGGCTGGAGCTGGTGACGGCGGGGCTCGCGGAGGCGGAGAAGCTGCGCCTGGCACGCTGGATATGCACCGCCGTGCTCTCCGTGCTCGGCTTCGCCCTGCTGGCCCGGCGCACCGCCGCTGATGGCCACTCCCCGCTGGGCTGGTCCGCCCGGCTGGTGCCCGCCGGCGCCGTGGCCGTCCTGCTGGTGCTCGACGCGTACCCCGTGCGCTCCGTCACCGAGCGCGCCCCCATCGCCATCCCCGCCGGCCAGGGCGTGGCCCCCACCCCGCTGGACACGCTGCGCCTGCTGGGCGTGGCGGAGCCGGAAGGTCAGCCGCGCAGGATGAGCACGATGATGGCCAGCCCCACCAGCACCCCCAGGGAGAGCACGGCCACCATGATGAGGCCCTCCGACTTGCGCACCACGGGTGGCAGGACTTCATCCGGCAGCGCCTGGCCGAACGCGAGCTGAACCGACGGCGCCGCCGCCGCGGGCGCCAGCGACGGCAGCGTGGGCTCGGACGGGCGCTGCACGTTCAGCTCCAGCCCCTCGCGCGCCAGCGCCAGCACGCGCTGCATGTGGAGGATGTAGCGGTCCTGCCCCGTGTACGTGCCCAGGGCCAGCGCCGCGCGCAGCAGCCGGTGCGGGACGAGCTGCGGGTCCGCGTTCACCACCACCGCCGCGCTCCCCACCTTGTTCGCGCCGCCGCGCTCCAGGATGCCGGTGCGCACGCCCTGCCCGCTGGCCCAGATGTAGTGGTCATCCAGCAGCGTCAGCTCCTGCCGCTGCACGCGCCCGTCCAGGTCCACCAGCGACAGCAGCTCCGCGCCGTCCGGACACAGGTGCCACACCGTGCGCAGCCCGTTCTCTCCCGGCGGCCCCTCCACCGCGGTGACGCGGTAGAGCGCCTGCACCGCCGTCTTCAACGTCTCCACCGAACTGTCTGCCATGTGGCCCCGAGAGTAGGAGCGACGGGCCCGAAACGGAAGACGGCCTGCCCCTCGGCTGCCCGGCTCCACACGCTCCTCCTCCGCGTGCCGGCTCCCTAGCTTCCCTGGACACAGGAGGACACCGGCCACGTACGACAGCGGACATCCGCACGCCCCGGGACTCCTCGGAGGACTCCACCCATGGCCATCATCGTTCCCGAGCAGCCCATCGACGCGCCCTTCACCGTCCCCGCCAACCGCCGGGCCGTGACGGAAGAGGAGTCGGAAGACTTCCTGCGAGGCCACGTGAGCTGGGACGGGTCCGCCTCGCACGGCGGTGGCTACGTGCCCGAGGACTACGCGTGGCCCTCCAATCCGAAGGAGCACCAGGACGCGCTGATGGGCGAATGGCCCGGCGAACACTGAAGCCACGTGCGCCCGCTCGCCTGCTGGGGTTAGCGTCCCTTCCACCATGAGCCGTTCCCGTGACAGAGGTGCCGAGTTCCAACGCCAGTTCGAGGGCCCGCAGACGCTCGACGGGCTGCTGGACCTGGCCGGCAGCCCCCTCGACAGCGCCGGGGTGCTTGCCCGCATGCAGGCCGCCCAGGCCGAGGGCACTCCCTACAGCGACGTCATCCCCACCTTCTTCGAGGAGGAGCCTCGCTTCCCCTCGCCCGAAATCGCCCGGCGCCTGTACCAGAACCTGCTGGGCCTCTGGGACCTGGTCGAGGAAGGCAAGGCGGTGCGGCTGGATGACGGCCCGCGCCCGCCGCGCCCGAAGAAGGTGAAGCCCACGGCGCCCACCCCCTTCCACCCCGGAGAGCCCTCGGCCGAATTCATCGAAGCCGCCTGGCGTTACCTGGAGGACGACGAGAAGTCGCGCACGCGGCTCACCCACGCCTTCGAGAACCGGCAGGACGCGCTGCTGGGCGCGCTTGACGCCGCGGGGCTCACGGACGAAGGATACGGCGTCGCCCGCCACCTGCTCTTCGAGCTGTACGCCATGCTGGAGCTGGGCTGGCCGCCAGGACTCACACCCGTGAACCCGGCGGCGCTGGAGGCGGACACAGAAGCTCCACCGGTGCCACAGCCGCTGCGGGACTACGCGGACGAGGCGCTTTTCGAGGCGGAGCAGGATGAGGAGCAGCCCCTGTCCTCCCAGGAACTGGAGGCGGTGCGGCGTCTCGTCCGACGCGGACTCGCGGCGCTCTGGAGCGCTCGCAAGGGGAGATGAAGGATGGCCAAGGACAGGGACGACAACGGGGGCGGGTTCTCCGGGAAGCGCAACAAGAGCTGGCGTGAAATCGACGCGAGCCGCAGCAAGGGCAGCAAGTACCACTCCCGGCAGGACGACCCCGCGCAGCAGAAGATCGAGCGCAGCGCGAGCTACGAGAAGTACAAGGCCGCCGCTGACTCGCTCTTCACCGGCGGCGAGCTGCCGGAGGGGCTGGCCAAGACGTTCGACCCCGAAGGCAAGCGCAAGGCCCAGAAGCAGGCCATGCTGAAGGTGACGGAGTCCGAGACACGCGCCGACTGGGTGAAGGCCGTCGTGGACTACCTGGAGAAGTACCCGGAGCTGCCCGAGGACGCGTACTTCCTCGACTCCCTCCTGGACCACCCGCGCGAGCGCATCGTCGACAAGGCGCTGGCGAAGCTGGAGCTGATGTCCGAGGAGGGCAAGCTCAAGACGAAGGTGCCGCAGAGCCTGGATCAGCGCCTGAAGTCCGTGGAGCTGACCAGCATGGACCCCGACATGCAGGGCCGGGCCAAGACGCTGCGCGGGAAGCTGCGCGCCTGAGGTGGCGTGGCGGGACGCCGCGCCGGGGCGTCGAGCAGGGCCGCGTCAGGAGGCCGTGCGCACTGGCCGCTCACGGAGGGCCACCGCTCAGGGAGCGCCCGGCGTCGCGGCCTTCGGGGGAACAGCCCCTCCCCGGTACACCAGCACGACGGCGCGCAGCCCGCCCTCACCCGGCTCGTGGATGAGCTGAAGCTCCTCACCGACACGGGTGTAGAAGTCCGGCGCATCCTCCGCGCGCCTCCAGCCGTGCTGCGCCAGGGCTCGAGCGTAGAAGGCGTCCACGTCGGCCGCGGACAGGGGCACGTGGAAGGCCATCGTCCGTGCGCTCTCGCTGCCCACGCGCAGCACCTTGCTGGCGCCGGGCGGCAGGGGCGCGAAGTCTCCCGCGGCGACGGGCTCGCGGCGCAACATGTGGTTGGCCTCGCCGAGATAGAGCGTGGTGGCGCCGTCCTCCCGTGGCTGGAGGATGGCGGTGTATGTCACGCGCCTGCGCGCATCCACGGCGGTGAGCATCACCGCGCCGCTCGCGAACTGGGGCTGCTCGCTGCCCGGAGGAACATAGAGGCCCGCCCGGGTGAATGCGTCGGCGAGGCGCTGCACCGCTTCCTGCAACCGCTCCTTCACGAGCACCGCGCGCAGGGCCACCGGCACGCCACCGGCCTCGACGATTTCACTCACCTCGACGTGCTCCAGCACCTGGAACCTGGGCCACGAGAAGCGCGGGGGACCGCCGGACTCGTCCCGAGGCGCTGAAGCCGCCGGAGCCACCGGTGTCGGGCGACCGCGAACCGGAGTGCCCGCCGCCGCGGAGCCCGGTGAAGCCACCCCGGAGCCGGCCGTGCGTGGAACGAACGTTCCTTCCGGCACCTTCGCGCCGGGAGCCGTCGCACGTGGAACGAACGTTCCTTCCGCCGCCTTCGCGCCGGGGGCCGCGCCCACGCCGAGGAGGCACACCCCAGCCAGCGCCGCGAGTGTCCACTTCACCGGGGGATTCCGAGCCAATGGTTCTGCCGCCCGGCGTTGTGGCTCTGGATGTTGGGCGCGTCGAAGGGCGTCACCTCCCAGCGCGACTGCCCGCCCGCGTGCGTGGGACCGATGTCCTCCTCGTAGTTGTCCTCCTCGCCGCGGAAGCTCATGAAGAACTGGTCCTCATTGACGGAGGCCGCCCCCACCAGCCCCGCGAGCGCGGACCCGGCAAAACCGCCTCCTTCGTTGGCCCGGTAGACGCTTTGCGCCCACAGGTAGTAGTCCCGGTTCGGGCACGGGGCGCCGCTGTTGATGCTGAGCGGACACGCACGCCCCTCCTGCACGCCCGACAGCCCCCAGTCGTCCAGCAGCATTCCGAAGCGACCGGTGCAGTTGCCGTCCGAGGCACGCCCGGCGGCGCAGACGGTGAAGGCGGCGGCCGCGCGACGGTGGGCCACCTTGAAGAAGCTGTCCTCCATGAACCGCCCCACGCGCACGGCCCGGATGCTCGAGGACGCCGTGCACCCCATGCCCTCCGTGCCCACGTTCATCGCCTCGGCCAGGGGAGCATCCCCTGGCGCGACTTCCGCCGCGCTCGGAGGGAGGCCCGGCACGCCCGCGGGCAGTGCCGGCCGGCAGTCGACCTGGATGGGCTGCGCCCTCGCAATCGCCTGCTGAATCGGCATGCCCGTGCCGCCCATCCGCTCGCGCCCGTCGAAGTCCGCGTAGCGCCCGCCGGCCTCCGCCTCCGCGTCCGCCACCACGCCCCGCCGGCCCCACTGGCCGTCCTCCGGGTCATGCAGCACACGCCCGGTGGCGTCCCAGAGCGCGAAGTTGGCGGCCTCCTGCACCTTGAGCGTCAGCGCCCCCACCTCCGCGAAGTAGATGCCGAATACGAGGATGGTGACGAACACCATGAGGCCCAGCGACGCCTCCACCAGCGCCTGTCCCCGGGACGCGCGCGAGCGCATGTCAGTACCCCCTTCCGCCCGGGCCGCCACCCCGATAGCCCTCGCCCACCAACCGGCGCAGCGCCCGCGCGTGCTCGGTGAAGCCCGCGCCCGCCAGGCTGTCCGCGGGCCGGTCGTCGACGGAGCCCTCGGGACTCGCCAGCGTGGCGCGCCAGAAGGGGTTGAGGAAGTTGGGGGGCTCGCGCCAGCCGCCGCCCTGCGCCGCGGGGCGCGGCCGGTGGTAGTAGACGAGGCCGGCGGCCAGGGCCACCTGGTTGCGCTGCACGTCCTCGCGCCCCGTCGGGCCAATGCGGCCCAGTGGGCTGCTGTTGTCGAAGGTCGTGTCGCTCTCCGCGGTGAAGCGGAAGCGGAAGAGGAGGTTCCACGGGTCCGGGTTCCTCCGCCGCTGCGGGCTGGCGTAGTCCCGGTACAGCATGCTGTACAGCTTGGGCTGGCCGTACTGGTTCGCCGCGCCCCGCTGCAGCTCGCCTACGTTGTAGCCCATGGAGTAGGGCCAGATGCCGGGGCACACGGCGCACGCGCCCAGCGTGTGCATCCTGTACGGGGGGTCGCCGTTCTCCATGGCCTGGCCCGGGGACACGCGGGCGCCGTACACGTGCTGGTCCTCGTGCGTCTGCTCCTCGTCGGACATCACCCACGCATCGCTCGCGACCGCCGGCACCGGGGGCGCCGAGCGGCACTGCGTGGGAATGACGCCGCGCCCATGGTCATGCGCCGTCGAGTTGCGGCCGGAGATGGTGTTGTAGGTGGACGGGTCCATCTCCCCCGCCGAGCTGTAGTGACGGAAGGCGGTGGAGACCGAGGCGCCGCCGGTGCCGAAGCCCGCGCTGCCGCCACCCCGGTTGTGCACCCACGTCCAGCCCATGCTCCCCATGGTGGCATTGAGCGCGAGCGTGCCTCCGCCGGACATGCACACCGCCCCGTCACCCGCGCCGCACGCGCCTCCTCCCGCCTTCAGCGCATTGATGACGTCCTCGCGCGAGCGCACCGCGTTGTTGCCGTTGAGCTCGGAGAAGCTCTTCGCGGCACCTTCCAGGGGGGCCTCCAGCTCGCCATTGACCGCCGCCGCGACCTTCCGCGTCAGCTCCTGTCCCATGACATGGTCGGTCAGCAGCTTCGTGTAGATGGCAATCCCGGCCCTGTGGAAGCTGCCTGCCTGTCCCTGGAGGCTCTTCACCTGGCTGGCCGCTGCTTCGTCCCCGGCGTGCCACTCGGCGGACGGGATGTCCTCCGGGCACACCACGTTGTGCGCCGCGAACTCCTGGCTGCTGTGGCTGATGAGCGCCTGCGTGCCGGCCATGGCCACCATGTGCGCCACCTGCGCGCGGTTCATCACCGCAATCGCGTTGAAGGTGCGCGCGGTGGCCACCGCCTGGCTGTAGGCCGCGGCGTCCGCCGCCATCTGGATTTCGACGCGCTCCTTCGCGCGCATGCCGAAGCCCAGCGTCATCAGGACCATCAGCGTCAGCAGCAGCAACGTCAGCGCGAAGAGCACCAGCGCCTGCCCTCGCCGCGCGCGTATCAGAAGCCGTGAGGGCTGCACGCGGGACCTCCCTGGAAGTACTCGGACATGACGGGCGTCATCATCCGCATGGCAGCGCTCACCTGGATGGGGAAGACGAAGTGGCCCTGGTTGCTCCAGCGCACCATGCGGTCGCCCAGGTCTCCACCCGGCCACCTGTCCCGCCCAATCGTGTCGTCTGTCTCGCCGTACCAGGCCGCGCGCTTCTGCACGGGCATCAGCGGATTGGTGGCCGTGTAACGCTGGAGCTGGAAGTGGGCCAGGAACATGCGGCTCATCACCCAGTTCGCGAACGGGATGCGCATGTAGTACCAGGCCACCATTCGTATCTCCAACGTGCGCGCCCGCAGCGCGCCAGCGTTGTTCGTGGGCTGGTCGAACAGCAGGTCCTCGCCGCCCTCCAGCGACTGGGCCCAGCCGGCGTCCGGCGACTCGCGGACGATTTCAATCATCGGCTCGTTGAAGGCGTCCCCGGAGGAGCTGCGCACCCGGAAGTGGTTGTGGCGCCGGGGTGAGAAGGCCTCCGCCAGCCGCGCCCCCGTGTCCGTGCGCGTCACCGTGGGCAGCATCGTCACCAGCGCCGCGTGCGTCATCGGCAGGCAGCTGCCGTGGTTGAGGCTGCCCGCGCGCACCGCCCGGTACACCGCCACCTGCGCCAGGATTCGCGCCTGCAACATCATGAAGAGCTGCAGCGTCCCCAGCACCAGGAACACCACCAGCGGCAACGTCAGCGCCGCCTCTACCGCGGCCTGGCCTGACTGAGGGGATGTGCGCTGCGTGCCCGGGGGTGGCATGACATCTAACGAATTCCCTGTTTCTGCTTGATTGAGGAATCGGTCAAATGGACGGGGGCCTCACATTTGCGCACAGCCCCACTGTGACAGACACAGTGGGGGCATGCCAGACCCGCCAGGAATCCAAGGGGTTGGCGGGTGGACGCCCCTTTATGACGTGGCGCGTCAGCGGTTGATGACGAAGCCGCAGGCGGAGTCGAGCACCACCTTCGCCCCCGCCAGGGCCTTGAGGAGCCGCTCGTAGTGGGTGCGCTCGGCGTCCAGCTGCGCCTCCACGGCGTCGGCCTGCAGGCCCTGGTGGGCGAGGGAGAGGCGCAGACGCTCGGCGGCCGCGTCGCGCTCGGCCTCAATCGCCTTGCGCGCCCGGGTGGCCAGCTTCGCCAGCTCCGCCTGCGCGGCCTTCTGGCCCACCGGCACGGAGGCGTCCACGAAGGCGCCGAAGCCCGGGAAGGCGCGCGACACCTCGTCGCCCTTGAGCCCCTTCCCCTCCGTCTCCAGCGCGGGCAGCACCGTGGTGTCCGCCTTCGGGCCGTTGGCACCCTCCACCACGGCCACGCGCAGCAGCGTGCGCTCCAGGAAGCGCGCCAGCTGGCGGCTGGGCACGCGCGCGCCCGGGGAGGTGTCCTCCGGCTCGGGGAGCTGCACGTGGTACAGCAGCTCCAGCCCGCGCGCCTTCAGGGGCCCGCGCTTCTCGATGAAGCGGAACGCGCTGCGCCCATAGGGGCCGTCGCGCAGGAAGCCGAAGAGGGCCTCCACCAGCGAGTGGCCGGTGGCGAAGTACTCCAGCTCCTCCGCCTCCACCGCCGTGTCGCGCCAGAAGGTGCCCAGCACCGTCCGGTCCTCCATGACGTCGAGGCCCGGCAGCCCGTCCACCTTCAGCGCATGGCCGAACTGGAAGGCCACCTGGAACGCCTCCACCTGCTCGTCCGTGTCCACGCCGATGCCCACCCGGCGCGCCAGCTCGGTGACGGACTCCTCCAGGCGCTCGTCCAAGTCACGCGCCACGCCCCACAGGCCGTCCTCCACGCTCGCGGCTTCGCCGTCCTCGCCCTCGTCCTCCTCTTCGATGCCCATGCGCTCCTGGGCCCGCTTCACCAGCCGCTCCACCGCCGGCTTGTCGAAGCTGCGCACGTCCAGCAGCGGGTCATACGCGCGCTTCACCTGCGCCCGCGCGGCCTCCACCTTCGCCTTCAGCTCCTGGGCGTACGCCACGCGGGCCTCGCGCGGCAGCAGCGCCAGCTCCGCCAGCCGGTCCTCCACCTCCTCCAGCACCGCGTCCAGGCCGCCCACCGTCTCGCCGAAGACGCCGACGGCATCCGCCAGCAGCATCAGCACGTCCGACGCCAGCGTGCCCGCCGGGTCGAAGACGTGGATTTCCACCGGGTGCGTCTGGCCGATGCGGTCCAGGCGGCCGATGCGCTGCTCCACCGTGGCCGGGCTCCAGGGCAAGTCGTAGTGCACCAGGTGGTGCGCGAACTGGAAGTTGCGGCCCTCTCCGCCCACCTCCGTGCACAGCAGCACCTTCGGGCCCTCCGGGTCTCGAAAGCGCGCCACCTGCCTGTCGCGCTCCACCAGCGGCAGGTCGCCGTGGTAGCCCAGCGCCTCCACGCCCTCGCGCCCCAGCTCCGACTGGAGCGCGTCCAGCGTGTCGCGGCTCTCCGTGAAGACGAGCACCTTCGCCGCCGGCTCCGTCTTCCAGGTGCCGCGCAGGACATTGAGGAAGGCGACGAACTTCGCGTCGCGGGTGGGCAGCCGCAGCGCGTCTGCCTGGCCCTTGAGGACGGGGTTGGCCTTCACCGCGCCCGCGAAGGCGGCGGGGCTGGACTCCAGCCGGCGCAGCACGTTGCCCAGCGGCGCGCCGCGCAGGGTGCCGCCCGCCAGCGCCGCCAGCGCGGCGTCACGAATCTCGAGCTCCTCGGCGGGCAGCTCCACCGGGTGGCGGTGCAGCCGGCGCGTGGAGAAGCCGCCCACCACCGCGCGACGGTTGCGCACCAGCCTGTCGCTGAGGCTGTACGTCTCCGCGAGGTGCTGGAGCAGCGCGTCCCTGTCTTTCAGCGTCGCCAGCTTCGTGTCCTCGGGGAAGCGCTTCGCCAGCGCCTGCACCGCGGCGGAGGGCTTGCCTCCCTCCATCAGCGCGCGCACGGCGGAGGACAGCTCCTCCTGGCGCTTCAGCCGCTCCTCGAAGCCCGCCACCGTGGGCGCGGTGGCCGCGTCGATGAGGGTGAGCAGCCCGTGGTACTCCGCCGGGTCCAGCTGCATGGGCGTGGCGGTGAGCAGCAGCAGGCCCCATGAGTTGCCCGCCAGTACCTTCGCCGCCTCGAAGGCCTTCTCGCCCTTGAGGTGGTGCGCCTCGTCGATGATGACCAAATCCCAGAAGGCGTCCTCGGCGCCGAGCTCGCCGCGGTGCTCCGCGCTGCGCGACAGCAGCTCCAGGCTCGTCACCACCAGCGGGAAGCGCGCCCAGGGCGAGACGCCCGGCGCCTCCTTGAGGGACTGCTCGTAGCGGTCCGAGTCCATCAGCGTGAAGAGCTGGTTGAACTTGTGGAACAGCTCCACCAGCCACTGCACGGTGAGGTGGCTGGGCGCCACCACGAGGCACCGGCGCGCCAGGCCCGACAGCCGCAGCGCGCTGAACACCATGCCCGCCTCAATCGTCTTGCCCAGGCCCACCTCGTCCGCCAGCACGAAGCGGGGCCGGCGCGCGGACAGCACGCGCTGCACCACGCCCACCTGGTGCGGCTTCACCATGATGCGGCTGGCCAGCAGCGCGCCCAGCGCGTCGCAGCGGCGCTCGTCGTCCAGCACCAGCGCCTGCTTGCGCAGGGTGAAGGCCTTCGCCTCGCCCACGCGCCCCTCGCGCAGCGTGGACAGCAGGTCCGAGCGCGGCGGCAGCGCGCGCACCTCGGACTCGGGCAGCTCGTCCTCCTCGCCGGTGTCCGCGTAGCGCAGCACGTAGCGGCGCAGGCCTCGCGCGCCGGGCTCCTCGCGGATGACCAGGGCCAGCCGTCCCTTGTACGTCAGCACCGGCTCGCCCGGCGGCAGCGGGTACTGCACCAGCGCGCCGCCCTTGGTGGACACCAGCACCGGCGCGTCCTCCCGGGCCGGGAAGGAGACGAGCGCCTTGGCGCCCTCCTCCTGAAAGGACATCAGGTGTCCCACACCCCATTCGGGCTGCGGGAGGTAGCGGACCTTCGAACCTTCGACGAGGGACATAGGCTTGGAAGCAGGGCCCCTGGAATTGGGGGGTTCGCCTCATAACCCCCCGCCATCACGAAGGCCATCCCGTCTGCACACACCGTGGATCATCCCGCAAACCGGCCGCGGCGCCCCTGCCGAGGGGTCGGATCACAATCTCCCTGGGGTCACTCCGCCCCGTCCGATGGGGCGATGTTCTCGGTTGCGCATATCGGTGATGCTGACTCGGCCTGTCGTACGGGGTTTCCCGGTGCGGCTGGGGGGGAGTGCCACATGATGCGCCGTTGGACGTTCGCTCAGCGAGTGGGCGCGGGGCTGTCTGCCTGCATGCTGACCGGTGTACTGCTGCTCGGGACGCTGCTGTCCGCGTTGTACGGCCACGGCCCCACCGGAGGCGCGGTGCCAGGAGCCCTACCCCAGGCGCTGGTGGCGGGGCTGCTCGGCCTGGCCGGAGTGGGCGCGCTGGGCTTCGTGCTGCACCGCTCGCTGGTCCCCCTCCACACGCGGCACGAGCACAGCGAGCAGCGCCTGCAGTTGCTGATGGACGGTGTGACGGACTACGCGCTGTGCTTCCTGGACAGGTATGGCCGCGTCACCGCGTGGAGCGCGGGCGCCGCGCGCCTCAGCGGCTGGTCCGAGGCGGAAGTCACCGGGCGCGACGCGGACAGGCTCTACGCCGAGGACGAGGTCTCCGCGGGCGTGCCCCGGGCCCACCGGGAGCGCGCCGCCCGCGAGGGGCGCCTGCTGTCCGAGGGCTGGCGGATGCGCCGCGACGGCACGCGCTTCTGGGCGGAGACGCTGCTCACCGCGCTGCACGACGGGCGCGGCCGGCTGCACGGCTTCGCCGAGGTGACGCGCGACATCACCGAGCGCCGCCGCATGGAGCGCGCCCAGGCCCTCTTCGCGGAGGCCGGCCGCGTCCTCCAGCCGCTGTCCGGCGCGCGCGAGGTGGGCGAGGCCCTCACCCGCCTGTGCGTGCCCGAGGTGGCGGATGCCTGCATCCTCTTCGCCCCCACCGAGGACGGCACCGTGCGCCCCCAGGCCGTGGCCTGCGCGGACACGGACGCCGCCAGCCGCCTGTGGGAGCCGCTGCTGCGCTGCCCGGATGATGGCGAGGTGGGCCCCTCGCGCGTGGTGCGCACGGGCCGGAGCGAGCTGCTGCCGGAGCTGGACGCGGCGTGTCTGCCTCACGCGCTGGACGGCACCGCGCACGGCGAGCTGCTGCGCACGCTGGGCGTGACGTCCGCCCTCACCGTGCCGCTGGCCGTGGGCTCACGCGTGCTGGGCGCGCTGTGCCTGCTGTCCACCGGCCCCCACCGCCGCTTCGGCCAGGTGGACCGCGCCTTCATGGAGGAGCTGGCCGCGCGCGCCGCCCTCGCGCTGGACAATGCGCGCCTGCTGGCCGAGGCCCAGGACGCGCTCGAGCTCATCGGCGTGGCCGCGCATGATTTGGGCAACCCGCTCAGCTCGCTCCAGCTCCGGCTGCGGCGGCTGCGCATGCTGGAAGGCGCCAACGGGCATGATCCACGCATGCGCGACGGGCTGGGCGGGGCGGAGATGGAGACGCGGCGGCTGGGCCGGCTCGTCCACAACCTCCTCGACCTGTCCCGCATGTCCGCCGGCCGGATGACGCTGGACACCGAGGAGCTGGACCTGGCGAAGCTGGTGCGCGAGGTGGTGGAGCGCCATGCCGACCAGGCCGCCGCCGCCGGCTGCGCCCTCACCCTGCGCGTGGAGGAGAGCGCCTCTGGCCAGTGGGACAGGCAGCGCCTGGACCGCGTCGTCACCAACCTCGTCAGCAACGCCCTCAAGTTCGGCCGGGGCCGCCCCGTGGAGGTGCACGTCCACGCGGATGCCGACCAGGCCCGCTTCACCGTGAAGGACGCCGGCATCGGCATCTCCCCCGAGGCCCAGCAGCGCCTGTTCCGCCGCTTCCAGCGCGTCCATGGCGGCGAGCACCACCCCGGCACCGGCCTGGGCCTCTACATCGTCCGCCAGCTCGTCGAGGCCCACGGCGGCTCCATCCACGTACAGAGTCGCACCGGGGAAGGCGCGGAATTCACGGTTGAGCTTCCCCGGACCCCACGTACCACGTCGTGCGTCCCCTCGGAGGCGCGGGCGTAACCAGGGGGTAGGATTCCACCCTCAGTGGGTCAGCTATTCACCTGGAAACACTAATGGTTCGTATCTCAGCGGATTTTTCGCCCTGAAGTTGAACCAATCTGTTCATTGCAGATATTCTTCGTACGGCTAGAAAGGCTCGAACCGGGGAAACCCGGAACCGGGAGAGACCCCGCCCACACCGCCCCCCCCGGGCGACGGGCCACAGGGTCCGCTGGCCGGGACGCCATGGCGGCGTCCGCTTTCATACGTACGAGGAGATTCAACCATGGGTGGACTTGGAGCCCCCCGGGCTGGCTGCGACGGGTTTGTTGCGCGCCTGCCCTCTTCCCTGCTGAGCGGCCGTGCGGCGCTGCTGGCGTCGCTGGCGGGGCTGCTGGTCGCCTGCGGTGGCCCGGACGTCGCGGGTGACGTCGGTGACGACGTGGCGCTGGAGGAGCAGGCCCGAGAGCTGACGGGCTCCGACTCTGACGAGCGCCGTCCGTCCACGAAGCCGGTGGCGCTGTCCCTGGAGGTGGAGAACGGCGAGGGACGGCCGCTGCGCGTGCGCGCGGGCGGCACCTTCTACATCAATCAAATCGACATCCGCGCCGTGGTGCAGGCCACCACCGACGAGGGCCTGAAGACGCTGCGCACCGACAGCGACTTCGCGGGCCTGGGCTGGGCCGGGGCGCAGGTGGCGGACCAGGAGTCCACCGGCCTGCGGGCGCCCTTCACCCGCCGCCGCTTCTACCGGGACGCCGCGTGGATGGACGTGCCCAGCTTCTTCACGGTGGAGCCGGTGGACAAGCATGGCCGCCTCACCGGCGCGCCGGTGCTGGTGAACGCGGGCAGCGAGCACACGCGCCGCACCGACAGCGACGACTTCTTCGTCCGCCGCTTCCGCGCCATCCAGACGGCCACCGGCTGCACCACGCGGACGGACTGCTCGGGCTCCACCACCTTCGAGGAGGAGGCGCTCGTCGAGCTGCGCAACGCGTATGACCACGCCAAGGCGCACACGCTCACCTTCCACCCGAACACCCGCGCCCTGCGCCTGCGCTGGAGCCTGCGCCCGTTCGCTCCCTACGACATCCCCGTGGAGCAGGTGAAGAACCCCGAGTACGCCTACGGCTTCAACCTGGAGCTCACCCCCCTGACGCCGCCCCGGCGCAACGGCACCTACGCTCCGGGCACGGAAATCTCCTTCCAGCTCACCCTGCGGGACGGGGCGGGCAAGCGCCTGCACCCGAAGGGCGTCCTGCCGGCCTACAACGACGTGGCACCGGACGGCACCGAGTCGGGGTTGCAGTACTATCGGGCCTTCTTCGATGCGACGACGACGTACTACCGGCGCAAGCACCGCGAGCGCATGCTGATGACGCAAATCGTCGGCCCCGCGCAGCACGTGCAGCCCATCCGCTCCATCGTCACGCTCGAAGCCTTCCTGGACCCGAACGTGGACGAGCAGGTGGTGGCCACCCCGGAGCGCGACGGCGTCTTCTCGCAGTTCGCCACCCTGCCCTTCTCCAACGTCCTGTTCGGCGGCGCCTTCGTCGACCCGAACCTCTGGAATCAAATCAACACGGACACCTTCCAGTTCACCGTCCCGGCGAACGCCGCCCCCGGCACCTACTTCGTGACGGCGAAGGGCCGCCGCCTGTACCTGGGCGAGGACCTGCCGGGCTCCACGACGATTGAAATCCAGGTGGGCACGCCCGAGCGCACCCGGGCCAACCTCACCACCGGCCCCTGCACGAGCTGCCACAGCAAGGGCGGCGAGCTGAGCCAGGTGCTGCACGCCAACGACAACCGCGCCACCTGCGCAGGCTGCCACTCGCCGCTGGCGTTCGAGCTGGAGGGGCCCATCTTCGTGCGGACCCACTTCATCCACTCGCGCTCCAACCGCTTCGACGCGCCCCTGGAGAAGTGCTCGTCCTGCCACCTGACGAAGGCGAGCGTCCAGCGCACCAGCAAGGCCGCCTGCCTGTCCTGCCACAAGTCCTACCCGGACAGCCATGTGGCGCAATTCGGACCCATCGAGAGCATGTATGTCGGTGGGGGCCCGGAGTCGTTCCAGCAGTGCACCGGGGCCTGTCATACTCAGCACCCGGGTAGCGGCCTCTAACCGCCCCCGCAACACTCCGGAGGTCCTCCATGGCACAAGTGAAGATGCATACGGCCCGCACCACGTTGAAGGAGCCGGATGCCGCCGCGGAGGACCTCCTCAGCCAGCTGGGGGGCACGCACCCCCGGCTGGTGACGATGTTCGCCTCGCGCGAGAGGGACCAGGTGGCCCTCAACCGCGCGGTGCGCGCCCGGCTGCCCCAGGGCACGCGCCTCATCGGCGCCACCACCGCGGGCGAGCTGGACAACACCGGCATCCACGAGGGCAGCGTCGTGCTGTCCGCGCTGTCCGGTGACTTCGAGGTGGGCCTGGGCCTGGGCAGCGGCCTGTCCGTGGACGCCATCGGCGCCGGCGCGGCCGCAATCAAGCGCGCCTGCGAGGATTTGGGCGTGCGCCAGCAGGACCTGGACCCGCGCAGGTATGTCGGCCTCGTCATCGACGACGGCTTCCGCTACAAGAAGGAAGAGCTGCTGCTCGGCATCCTGGAGAAGAGCCAGACGCTGGTGCTCGTCGGCGGCGGCGCCAGCGACGACAACCGGGACCCGGCGAAGCAGTCCGCCCTCGTCCACGTGGACGGCGAGGTGGCTGGCGACGCGGTGCTGGTGGCCCTCTTCAAGACCAACGCCCCCTGGGCCGCGCTCCGCTCGCACTGGTACGTGCCCACCGGCGAGAAGCTCACGATTACCAGGGTGGACGAGAGCCACACCCGCGCGCTCGAAATCGACGGCCAGCCGGCCGCGAAGCGCTACGCGGAAATCCTCGGCGTGGAGGACGTGAATCAGCTCGAGTTCGGCACCCCCCATGGCTTCGCGGTGCGCCCCACCGCCCTGCGCGTGGGCCGCGAGTACTTCATCCGCGCCGCCTGGAAGCCCCAGGAGGACGGCTCCATCCTCTTCGCCAACCTCCTGGAGGAGGGCACCGAGCTGGAGCTGATGAAGATGGGCGACATGGCCGGCATGACGCGCGCCTTCTTCACCGAGGAGCTCCCCCGCCGGGTGCAGAACCCCCAGGCTGCTCTCCTGTTCCACTGTGGTGGGCGTATGTGGTACGCGAGCGCCACCAATACCGTGTCGCAGCTCGCGGAAACCCTCAAGGCCGCACCCACCGCCGCTGGGATGAACGTGCACTTCGAGATCTACTCGGGCTTCCACATCAACACCACGCTGACCACGCTGGTGTTTGGGGCGAACTAGAACCATGCCGAACGCCGAGATTTCGGACAACGCTTCCCTGCTGCTGGTGGGCAGCGAGCGCGAGTGCCAGCGGGTGGAGGAAGCGCTCGCCAGCGCGGGCGTCATGGTGAAGACCGAGCGCGCCACCACCCCCGCCGCGGCCGAGGCCGCCCTGTCCCAGACGTGGTCGCTCGCCCTCTGCGGCTCCGAGGTGCCGGGCATGGGCTTCGCCGAGCTCCAGGCCCTGTGGCGCAGGTACGGCAAGGAGCTGCCCTTCGTGGTGCTCTCGCGCGACTGGAGCGAGGACACGCTGCAGGCCAGCGTGCGCGCCGGCGCGCTCGACTACGTCACCGAGGACCGCTTCAGCCGGCTCGCCCCGGTGGTGAGCCGCGAGCTGCGGATGACGGCCGACCGCCGCCGCCATACCGCCACGGCCGAGGAGTTGGTGCGCACCAACTACCTCATGGAGAACATCATCGACGCGCTCCCCTTCGTCCTCTTCGTGAAGGACGCGGAGACGCGCCGGCTGGTGGTGGCCAATAAAACCTTCGCGGAGGCCTTCCGCACCACCAAGCAGTGGCTGCTCGGGAAGCTGGACCACGACTACTTCCCGAAGGAGCAGGCCGACTCCTTCGTCGCCATCGACACCGCCATCCTCGAGTCGAAGACGATGCGCGCCTTCGAGGAGGTGGCCCGGGCCGGCGGAGAGGACCGCATCTTCGCCACGCGGAAGATACCGCTGGTGGACGAGCACGGCGCCGCCCGCTTCGTGCTGGGCGTCACCGAGGACATCACCGACCGCAAGCAGCACGAGGAGCTGCTGCGCGCGTCCCAGGCGGAGCTGCTGGCCGCCAACAAGCAGCTCGCCGCCAGCCTGGAGGAAATCAAGCGCACCCGCGCCGTCTCCGCCCGCTCGCTGGCGTCCTACCAGCAGCGCGCGCTGCAGATGGAAATCATCCGCCAGCAGAACGAGGACCTGGACCGGCTGGCCCAGGAGCTGGCGGTGGCCAAGCGCAACGAGGAGGAGCGCGCCCGCGAGGCCGAGGCCGCCGCCCGCCTCAAGAGCGAGTTCCTGGCCAACTTCAGCCACGAAATCCGCACCCCGCTCAACGGCATCATCGGCTACTGCGACCTGCTGATGCGCGAGGAGGGCACCCGCCTCACCGCCCACGGCCGCAGGGACCTCAACGTCGTCAAGACGAACGCCAAGACGCTGCTGGCGCTCATCAACGACATCCTGGACCTGTCCAAGATTGAAGCCGGCCGCGTGGAAGTCGTCACCGAGCAGGTGGACGTGCAGGAGCTGGCCGACGAGTGTCTGGCCACGGTGAAGGAGTACCTCAAGGGCAAGGACGTGGCCCTCACCACGCACATCGACCCGGCGTCGCGCATGCTGCGCTCGGACGCGCTGAAGCTGCGGCAAATCATGCTCAACCTCCTGAGCAACGCCGCCAAGTTCACCGAGACGGGCGAGGTGTCGCTCAGCCTGGCGCCCGAGGGCAGCGAGGTGGTGATGCGGGTGGAGGACACCGGCGTCGGCATCCCCGCGGACCAGCTGGCCTTCATCTTCGAGAAGTTCCGCCAGGTGGACGGCTCCACCACGCGCAAGGTGGGCGGCACCGGCCTGGGCCTGGCGATTGTGCGCGAGCTGTCCCGCGTGCTGGGCGGCACCGTGTCGGTGACGTCCACGCTGGGCCGCGGCTCCACCTTCACCGTGCGCCTGCCCAGCTCCCTGGACGCGCCGGTGGGCGGCATCGGCGTGACGTCGCACCCCTCCGAGCGCGGCGTGCCCGTGAGCGAGGTGGTCCAGCACCTGAGCGCCATGGCCCAGCCGGGCAGCACCGTGCTGGTGGTGGACGACGACCCGCTGATGCAGCAGCTGGTGGCGGGGCAGCTGGAGCCCGCCGGCTTCAAGGTGGTGGGCGCGGAGGACGGCATCTCCGCCCTCAAGCGCGCCCGCGAGCTGAGGCCGCAGGCCATCCTGCTGGACATCCACCTGCCCAAGCTGGACGGCTGGTCCGTGCTCAGCCAGCTCAAGGGTGAGCCGTCGCTGGCCAGCATCCCCGTCATCCTCATCTCCGTGGAGGAGCAGCGCGCGCGCGGCTTCTCGCTGGGCGCGTGCGAGTACCTGGTCAAGCCGGTGGAGCCGGAGCGGCTGGTGGAGGTGGTGCAGCGCTGCCTGGGCCAGGTGGTCGGCGCCAGCAACGCCACCTTCGCGGGCGAGGTGCTGGTGGTGGACGACGACTCCTCCACCCGCGAGCTGGTCAGCCGCAACCTGCGCCGCGCCGGCTTCTCCACCGCCGAGGCCCGCAGCGGCGAGGACGCCCTCCTCAAGGCGCGCGTCTCACCGCCGGCGCTCGTCGTGCTGGATTTGATGATGCCCAACCTGGACGGCTTCGAGGTGCTGCGCCGGCTGCGCGCGGAGAAGCTCCAGGTGCCCGTCGTCGTCCTCACCGGCAAGACGCTCTCCGCGGACGAGGAGGCCCTCCTGCGCGACGGCTTCGCCGGCTTCGTGAAGAAGGGCGGCCACGCGCTGGAGGACGTCATCGCCCAGGCCAAGGGCCTGCTGCTGTCCCAGCGCGCCGCCACCGCCGGCAAGCTGCCCCGCATCCTCTATGTGGAGGACAGCGCGCAGAACCGCGACATCGTCCGCCGCTACCTCGGCGGCCTCTTCGAGGTCATCGAGGCCGAGGACGGCGAGCACGGCCTGGAGCGGGCCACCCGCGACAGCCCGGACCTCATCCTCATGGACCTCTCCCTGCCGCGCCTGGACGGCTGGGAAGTCACGCGCCGCCTGCGCGCCCTGCCCTCCGCGGCCAACGTCCCCGTCATCGCCGTCACCGCGCACGCGGGCCGGGAGTACCAGGACAAGGCCCACGCGGCCGGCTGCACCGCCTACCTCACGAAGCCCCTTGATCGTGACCAGTTGCTCGAGATGATCCGCAAGCATCTAGGGAGACCCCATGCCTGAAGAAAAAGCACGCGTCCTGGTGGTGGACGACGACCCGGACCTGCTCGACCTCGTCCAGCGCTCGCTGAGCTCCTACGGGTTCGAGGTGCTCACGCACACTTCCGCGCTGGGCGTCTCCAACCTCGTGCGCTCCGTGGAGCCGGACTTCGTCCTCATCGACGTGAACTTCCCCGCTCTGAAGGGCGACAAGGTCGTCAACCTGGCCCGCCAGTACGCGTCCGCCAAGACGAAGTTCATCCTCTATTCGGCCTCGGACGAGTCGAAGCTGCGCTCGCTCGCGCTGGCCTCCGGCGCCGACGGCTACATCTCCAAGAGCGTCCAGGGCGAGGAGCTCGCCCAGCGGCTGCGCGCCTTCCGCCTCAAGCCGCGTCCGCCCACCCCCACGCCCGCTCCAGCCACCTGAGCTCTCTGACGTAAGCCCACCCCCCGGGCCTCTGGCGGCCCGGGGTTCTCCGCCCCACCTTCCGAAGTTTTCTACCCCCCGGAGGGCACCATGCACACGGCCTCTGATTACAGTCACGCTGAAAAGTTACGCCTTGAACTCTCTGAGCCACTCTTCAACCCGCTGCTGAAGCAGTGGGTGGGCCGTGGCGAGCTGGACTACGAGGTCTACCTCAAGACAGCGACGCTGCTGTCGCTGCAGGCGGCGGAGGGGGAACGCGTCTCGCACGACGAGCTGCTGTTCCAGGTGGTGCACCAGGCGCAGGAGCTGTGGCTGAAGCTGGCCTCGCGCGAGGCGGTGGAGGTGGTGGCGGAGCTGGACGGAGACGCGCTGTGGGGGGCCTCGGCGCGGCTGGAGCGCATCAGCCGGGTGCTGCGCACGCTCGCGGCGGAGCTGACGGTGCTGGAGACGATGACGCCGGACACGTACCAGGTCATCCGGCGCAGCCTGGGCAACGGCAGCGGGCAGGAGTCCCCCGGCTACAACACGTTCCGCCATGTGGCGGCGGGGCTGGAGGCGGCGCTGGAGCGGCTGCTGGCACGGCGCGGGCTGCCGCTGAGGGCCGTCTACACGGCGGGCGGTCCGGACGACCTCAAGCGCATCTGCGAGCAGCTCGTGGACGCGGACGAGGCCTTCCAGGGCTGGCTCTTCGGGCACTACCAGCTGGTGCGCCGCACCATCGGCGTGGACCGCTCGGTGAAGGCGCTGGACGGGCTGCCCACGCAGGTGCTCGCGGGGCGGATGACGCTGCCGCTGTTCCGCCAGCTGTGGGACGTGCGGGTGGAGCTGACGGCTGCCTGGCGCCGCGAGGGAGGCCTCGCTCCCGGGGCCGCGCGCGAGGGCTGCATGCAGGCCGCGCCCGAGCCGTACGCGGCCCGTCCCAGCAGCGGAGGCTGCCCGATGCACGCCGCCGTCGCTGTCGCCGCCGCCGCCCCCGTGGAGCCATGACCCCGGGGACCGCGCCTTCTCCCCGCGCGCTGCTGCACCTGCTCTTCAACGGCGCGCGCGCGGTGGACGTGGTGGAGGCCTCGCTCCAGCTCGGGCTGCTGGACTCGCTGGAGCCGGGCCCCGTCACCCTGGGCGAGCTGGCCGCGCGCCACGGCCTCATCCCCAGGCGCCTCTACAAGCTGCTCGACTGCCTGGAGAGCCTCGGCCTCGTGCGGCGCGAGCAGCGCTCGGACGCGTTGGAGTCCGCGCGCTACCAGGCGGTGCCCGGCCTGCGCGCGGCGGCGGACGCCGTGCTGGGCCCGCGCTCGCTCGAGAGAGACCGCGAGAAGTACGCCTGGGGCGAGCTGCGCGGGCGGCTCCCCGAGGTGCTGCGCGGCGAGCACGCCATGCCCTCCGCCGCCTTCGACTGGCCCCCGCGCACCCCCGAGCAGGTGGAGGGCTTCGAGGCCAGCATGACCGCGGGCCTGCCTCCCATCCTGGAGACGTTCCGCGCCCACGCTCCCCGTCTCTGGAAGGACGGTGGGCGCCTGCTCGACGTGGGCGGCGGCGACGGCACGCTGGCGGCGCACCTCGTCCGCGAGCACCCCGGCCTCTCGGTGGACGTCTACAACCTGCCCGCCACCGCGCCGCTGGTGGCGCGCACGCGCGAGCAGCACGGCCTGCCCCCCGCGCGCCTGGGCTTCGTCGGCGGGAACTTCCTCGAGGAGCCGCTTCCGCGCGGCTACGACGCGCTGTCCTTCGTGCGGGTGCTGCACGACTGGCCGGCGGACACCGCGCGCGCGCTGCTGGAGGCGGCCTGGGAGGCGCTGCCCTCCGGAGGCCGCGTCCTCGTCTGCGAGGAGTTCCGCACGCCGGAGCGGCTCGCCGCGCAGTTCTTCTGGTCCTACTTCCTCATCGGCGTGGACTCGTGCTCCAGCCGGCTGCGCGAGGTGGAGCACTACCTGCGCGTGCTGCGCGAGACGGGCTTCCTCCACGCCGCGGTGCTGCCCGGCCCCTTCGAGCTCGTGGTGGCCACGAAGCCCTGACGGCGCGGTGCGCGCCAGCGCCCTTCACCCCATGTCAGGCCCGCGTCGTACGAAGGGACAATGTCCGTCCCTTGCCGGCGCCAGGGCGAGCCCGAGGTGGTGGGCGGGCCTCCCGTAAAAATGAAAGGCGCTCCCCGCGTCGGGGGCGGCCCTCACCGCCGTGGGGCTGGCGAGCATCCGGTGGACCACAGCACCGCGAGTGCGACTGGCGCCTGGAATCCGGCACCCTGTTACGCTGTCACCATGCAGAGGAGCGCCGGCACTCACTCTGGCTGCACGACACCCTGGGCAGATGCCTCTGGGAGCCCGCCAGGGCCGTGCTGTCCTGAGAGCGCCCGCCTGCTCCCTGGCCTCCTGGTGGGCTGGCATGCGCCCTGCAGTCCCTCTCGCTCGTGGAGTGTGCAACTTCAAGGCTGACGCAGTCCGACAAAAGGAAGGACTCCGCATGAAGAAGCAGGGTTCACGCAGGTCGGATGAGGGTGCAGGGAAGGCGGTCCGCGGACTGGTGGCTTCGGGAGAGGGCTCCGGCACCTGGACGACGCAAGCGAACAACGGCGAGGTGCGGGTGCCGGTGGACGAGGGCGTGGAGCTGCGCGGCATCCTCCAGGTGCCGCCGGCGGCCTCGGGCGTCGTGGTGCTGGCGCGCGGCCATGGCAGCAGCCGGCGCGGCGCGCGTGACTTGACGGTGGCGCGGCTCCTCCAGGCCGAGGGCCTGGCGACCCTGGCGGTAGACCTTTTGACGGGAGCGGAGGAGGAGGCGTGGCGCGAGCGCGACTTGCGCTTCAACCTGGGCCTCTTCGCCGGCCGCATCGCGGGCGTGGCGCGCTGGCTGAGGCGCGCGCCCCGGACCAGCGGCCTGCGCGTGGGCTACCTCGGCTCGTACACCGGCGCGGGCGCGGCCCTGGCCGCCGCGGCGCTGCGCCCCGAGTACGTGGACGCGGTGGTGTGCCGGGGCGGGCGGGTGGCGATGTCGACCACGGTGCTGGCGCGCGTGCGCGCTCCCACGCTGCTCATCGTCGGCGGCCAGGACACGTCCGCCCTGGAGCCGCACCGCCGCACCTTCGCCGCGCTGAGCACGGAGAAGCGGCTGGAGGTCATCCCCGGCGCCACGCACCGCTTCGAGGAGCCCGGCACGCAGACGCAGATGGTGGAGCTGGCGGGCCTCTGGTTCCTCCAGCACCTGGGCGGCTCCCGCTGGGAGACGCAGCCTGAGCCGCGGGCCCTGGGCCTGTAGCGCGAGTGACACGGACCGGGGCAGCCCGCATGGCCTGCCCCGGCCCGCCTGGGGGGACGTCATGGACGACCCAGGTGCCCGCCGTGGGGGGAGCTGAGGCTCGCGGCGGGCACCGAGGCTGCTCCACGATGGCACCGCCGCCCGGGCGCCGATATTGGCCCGCGGTCGAATGCCCTGAAGGATGGGCCAGACGTCGGCGCTGGAGTGACGCACGGCAGCGCCCGGTGCTTCAGCGCCTGGAGCGCGCCGCCTAGACGGTGGCCGGACGCTGCACGCCCAGCTGACACGCCAGCACGGCCAGCTGCGTGCGGTTCTCCGGGCCCAGCTTCTTGTAGATGCTGGTGATGTGGGCCTTCACCGTGCGCTCGGTGATGCCCAGGCACGCGGCAATCTTCAGGTTGTCCGCGCCCGCGGCGATGTAGCCCAGCACCTCGCGCTCGCGCAGCGTCAGCTTGCCCAGCTCGCCACCCGTGGACACCACTTCCTGCTGCGGCTGGAAGCCCTGGAGGGGTGACGTCCACGCCAGCCCCACCGGCAGCAGCCGCTCACCGCGCGCCACCCGCCGCACCGCCTCCACCACCTCGTTGAGCCCCACGCTCTGCTTCCACAGGTACCCGGCCGCGCCCACGCTCAGACACTGCTCCACCAGCTGGGTCTCCTGGTTGCCCGACATCACCAGCGACTTCACGCCGGGGTAGAAGTCGTGCAGGCACTGCAGCGCCGTGAGCCCGCTGGCCGCCTCGTCGCGCCCGGGTACCTCGAGCCGCAGGTCCAGCATCGCCACGTCAGGCGTCGCCTCGCGGACCCGCGCCAGGAAGGGCGCCGTCTGCGCGCAGCTCGCCACCACTTCCATGCCCGCCCCTTCCAGCACGGCCACCAGACACTCCCGGAAGACCTGCTGGTCCTCCAGGATGGCCACCCGGATTCGCTCTCCCACCATGGTGATGTTCCTCTCGGACGACTCTCCACATGCTCCCACTGCCCCACGGAGCGATTTCCCTGTCCGAGATGTAATCGCCAACCCGGGCGACGCACGAGTCCCTCGCCATGAAGGCGGCCCTCCCCTGTTCACGAAAGGATGTTCAAGTGATGTTCAAGGTTGTCCTGGCCGGGCAGCCGGGCGAGCGAGCCTGGGGCGGGCGGGACTTCCTCCGCGACGTCAGCGCGGCGTGCAGGTGGAGCGCGGCGCGGGACATCAGCGCGCCTTGCCGCCCTCCGGCAGCATGGGCTACAGCGGAGCGACATGGCGACCCGTCCCGCGCGCGACAACGAGCTCGAAGCCATCCTGGAGAAGGTGCGGCAGACGCGGAACTTCGACTTCCGCAACTACAAGCGCGCCACGCTGCAGCGGCGGATTGAGCGGCGCATGACGGCCACGCGCTGCCGCACCCGGGCTGCCTACCTGGCCCTGCTGGAGCGCGAGCCGCAGGAGGTCAACACGCTCGTCTCCTCCATGCTCATCAAGCTCACCACGTTCTTCCGGGACCGGGAGGTGTGGATGGGATTGGACCGGGTGCTGCGCGAGCTGGCGCAGCGCCGCCGGCCGGACCAGGAGCTGCGCATCTGGAGCGCCGGCTGCGCCACGGGCGAGGAGGCCTACTCCATCGCCATCGCCGCCGCGGAGGCCCTCGGGCCCGGCTACCCGGGCCCCGAGCTGAAGGTCTTCGGCACCGACGTGGAGGAGGCCGCCGTCGCCTTCGCGCGCCGGGGCATCTACTCGCCGGCCCAGCTGGAGAACGTCTCCAAGGAGCGGCTCGCCCGCTGGTTCACCCCCGCGCCCGGCGGCTACGCGGTGCGCAAGGAGATTCGCCGCTCGGTGGTGTTCGGCGTCAACAACCTGGTGTCGGACGCGCCCGTCTCGCGCATCGACCTCATCCTCTGCCGCAACGTCTTCATCTACCTGGACTCGGAGCTGCAGAAGCGCGTGCTGGGCCGCTTCCACTTCGCGCTGCGGCGCGAAGGGCTGCTGGTGCTGGGCCGCTCGGAGCTCATCCCCTTCGCGGCGCGCCTCTTCGAGCCGCTGGACCTGCCGCACCGCATCTACCGGAAGGACTTCCGCCAG
Organism: Pyxidicoccus trucidator; assembly: GCF_010894435.1. Lineage (NCBI taxonomy): Bacteria > Pseudomonadati > Myxococcota > Myxococcia > Myxococcales > Myxococcaceae > Pyxidicoccus > Pyxidicoccus trucidator. The sequence goes on from NZ_JAAIXZ010000001.1 coordinate 1,592,588, forward strand.
GAGGTGCCCCTCACCCCGCAGCAGCGGCTGATGAACCTGGTGGAGCCGGACCCGCTGCCCTCGCAGCCGCACGCGCCCCCGCGCGAGCTGCCGCGCTCGCCGTCGCGGGACGTGCTCGACTCGCAGCCCTGCCCGCTCATCGCCACGGACCTGGACGGCACGGTGACGCTGTGGAACCGGGCCGCCACCCGGCTGTGGGGCTACAAGGAAGCGGACGTCGCCGGCAAGAAGCTGGCCTCGCTGGGCCTGCCCGGCCTGGGCCAGGATTTGCTGGTGGAGCAGAGCGCGCGGGTGCGCGGCGGCCGCTCGGAGCGCGAGGTCGTCGACGGCGTCTTCGAGTCGATGGACCGCGAGCCGGTGCACCTGCGCGTCCAGGTGAGCCCCCTGCGCGGCCCCGGGAGCGAGCTCCAGGGCCTCATCTACGTGGCCCACGACATCACCGCCCTCCACGGCCTGGAGCAGAACCTCCAGCGCGCCACCGAGGAGCTGCAGGCCAGCAACCTGCGCCTGCAGTCCTCCAACGAGGAGCTGCGCGCCTCCAACGAGGAGCTGGAGACGACGAACGAGGAGCTCCAGTCCGCCAACGAGGAGCTGCAGACGACCAACGAGGAGCTCCAGTCCACCAACGAGGAGCTGGAGACGACGAACGAGGAGCTCCAGTCCACCAACTCCGAGCTGGACGCCACCAACCGCGAGCTGGCCCACCGCACCGAGGAGATGGACGCGCTGACCTTCTGCCAGCGCACCATCATCCGCACCCTCTCCGTGGCGGTGCTGGTGCTGGACGCCCAGGGCCGCATCACCACCTGGAACCTGGCCGCGGAGCGGCTGCTGGGCCTCACCGAGCGCGAGGCGGTGGGACAGGTGTTGTGGACGCTGCGCATCCCCGCCCTCAAGCGGGCCCTGCTGCAGCGGCTGCGCAAGCAGCTGGCGGAAGGCCGCTCGGTGCGCCAGGAGAACGTCAGCTACCAGCTCCTCCACGGAGGCCTGGGCCACGCCACCGTGGTGGCCACGCCGCTCGTCACGGACTCGGTGATGCTGGGCGCCGTCATCCTCTTCGAGGACACCACCCGGGTGACGGCGCTGACGAAGGAGAACCGCGAGCTGAAGGAGCGCAGAGGAAAATGAGCCCCCCCCGGCCACCGCCGCGCGCGGACGGGGAGGAGGCCAACACCCCGCTGCTGCGCAAGTACCAACAGCTGCTCCAGAAGCATGACGCGCTGGTGCGCCGGTTGGCGGAGCACAACGTCGAGCACATCTCCACCTTCAAGCTGTCCTCCTGGGCGCTGGAGACGAGCGCCAGCGGGCTGACGCTGCTGCGCGGCGGCAGGGTGGTGCTGGCCAACTCGCGCTGGCACGAGCTGGCCCGCTGGCCCGGCCCCTGGCGCTGGCGGGGCGGCGCGGACGGCGAGGCGCCCCGCTCGGTCCGCACGCTGCGGGAGGTGGCCATCCAGGAGACCGCCGCCATGCTGTCCGCGGGCGGCCCGCGCGTCATCCGCTACGGCCAGGAGGCGGGCGGGCGGGTGGTGGAGGTGAGCACGGAGCGGTTGGCCGCGCCCGGCGAGGTGCTGGTGCTGGTGCTGGCCCGCGACATCACCGAGCAGGCCCGGGCGGAGGAGGAGCTGGAGCAGGCCCGGGCGGTGCTGGCCCAGCGCGAGCACCTGCGCGCCCTGGGAGAGATGGCGGCCGGCATCGCCCATGACCTGAACAACACCCTCAACGCCATGCGGCTGCGGCTGGAGCTGCTGGGCCGGCACCCGGCGGTCGCCGCCGCGCCTCCCGCGCATATGGACGCGCTGGTGCGCATCGTCACGGACGCGAGCACCCGCATCAGCCGCCTGCAGTCCTTCGCGCGCCAGCAGCCGGAGGGCTCCACCGAGCTGGTGCGGCTCGACACGTTGGTGCATGACGCGCTGGACATCGCCCGGGGGGACATCGACCACCGCGCCACCCGCGAGGGGGTGCGAGTCCACGTCGAGGTGGACCTGGCGCCGCTGCCTCCCGTGCGGGGCAGCGCGACGGACCTGCGCTTCGTCTTCATCAACCTGCTGCTCAACGCGCGCGACGCCATGCCCCGGGGTGGCACCATCCGGGTGCGCGGACGCCACGAGGGGGGCCACGTCATCATCACCGTGGAGGACGAGGGCACCGGCATTCCCCCCGAGCACCTGGGCGACATCTTCCGGCCCTTCTTCAGCACCAAGGGAGACAAGGGCACCGGCCTGGGCCTGTCCATGGCCTATGGCGTGGTGTCCCGAGCGGGGGGCACCCTCATCGCGGCCAACCGGCGGCAGGGGGGCGCCCTCTTCACCCTCTCGTTTCCCACCGTGGAGCCGGCCGCCCCCGTGACTCCGGGCGCGGCCCGGAAGCCCCGTCAACGCGCCGCCGCCCCCCGTCGCGGCGGGCGGGCACGCGCCAAGAAGAAGCGCTCCTGACGGGCACGGTCCACGCCGCGGGAGGCCCTCACGTGCGGTGGGGCCGGGCCCTCCCGGGCCTCACCCCTCGCCCCGCCGCCGCTGGCTGAGCTCGTCTTCCGGCGGAGTCTCGACGTCCGGCATAGCGCCGCCGAGCACCAGCTCGCGCAGGACGAGCACCTGGGCCTCGGCCGCCTCCGCGCGCTCCTCGAAGCGGGTCGCCGAGTGCGGGTGGTTGTTCTCCCGCGCGCGGGCGGCCATGCGCCGGGCCAGGGCCGCGCTCTCCTCCAGCGCGCGCAGCGCGGCCCACAGCGCCTCGTCGACGCCCTGCTGCTGCCCGGCGACCAGCGCCTTGCTGGTGTAGCCATGCCCGGTGCGGCACCGGAAGCGCAGCAGCCCCTCTTCGTCCATCTCGAAGAGCACTCCGCCACAGTCCGGGCACGAGTAGTGCGAGGGCGTCCCGTACTTCGGTGGCGCTCCCGCCACGGTGTCCTCGTTCAAGGTCAGGGTCTTCACTTCCGCCTCCAGCTGTCGCGAGGGCCGCGGGCGTCCCTTCTCGCGCGGTGGCACCGGCGTGGCCACCAGTCGCTCCAGCAGCGGCCCCAGCTCCCTCAGCCGCACGCGGTGGTCCACCGCCACGTACTCCAGGGCACTGCGGGGCATGTCCGGACAGAACGCGTCCTGGGGGTCCTGCACCACGGCGATGCCGCCCTGCGTCTTCACCGCCAGCAGCCCCGCCGTGCCGCAGTCCAGCGCCCCGGTGAGCACCACGCCCACCACCCGAGGGCCGTAGGCGCGCGCCGCCGAGCGGAACAGCGTGTCCACCGCCGGCCGATGCCCATTCTCCCGGGGCCCCTTCACCACCCGCACCTTCCCGGGCTCCACCACCAGGTGCCGGTCGTTCGGCGCCACGTAGACCCGGCCGGGCTCGAGCGGCTCGCCGTCCTTCGGGTGACGCGCGGGCAGCTCGCCCGCCCGGGAGAGGATGTCCGGCAGCACGCTCTTGTGCTGCGGCGCCAGGTGCAGCACCACCAGCACCGCGGCGGGCAAATCCCTGGGAAGCTGCTGCGCGAGCGAGGAGAGCGCCTCGACGCCCCCCATGGACGCCCCGATGACGATGATGTCGCGATGGGCCATACGCCTCCGTCCTTCCCCTTCTCTCTCAAGGTAGGAAGCCCGCCAGCACCGGAGCAGCGACCCGGCCCCTGCACGCCAGCCATCCGCTCCCCTGGCCCCCCGCCCTCCCCCGGCGCCTGGCGTGCCACCGGCCCGCTTCGTCACGGGCGCACGCCGGGTGCGTCTCCACCCGCCCGGTTGCGGGCTGCGCTGCTTTTGCGGCCAGGCCCCCTGGTGAGAAGGCGTCGGTGTCGACGAGGGGGGTGGCGACAGAGGGGCGCGGGTGCGGGATACTCAGGCATGCATCCATCCGCACTCTCGGGGGAGGAGTCATGTCGGAGCTGAAGATCCGGGTCCTGATCGTGGATGATGATCAGGACCAGCTCGCGCTGGCCGAGCGCACGCTGTCCGCCTACGGCTTTGAAGTCCGCACGCACCGCTCCTCGCTGGGGGTGTCGAACCTGGTGCGCACGTCGGCGCCGGACCTGGTGTTGCTGGACGTGAACATCCCCGCGCTCACCGGTGACAAGGTGCTGGCGCTGGCGCGCTCCCAGGCCCCGGCGGGCACGAAGTTCATCCTCTACTCCGCCTCGGACGAGTCCACGCTGCGCGCGCTGGCGAAGGCGTCCGGCGCGGACGGCTACATCACCAAGAGCGTGCAGGGCGAGGAGCTGGCGCAGCGGCTGTCGGCGCTCCACCAGAAGGCCCGCGCGGAAGAGACCACGCCGGCCAACCGGTAGTCCCGTCACGCGCCTTCCGCGGGCCCCGGCGGGGCTCGCGGGGAAGGCTCGCGCGGCCTTCAGCCCAGCTGCTCCGCCAGCCGCAGGAAGACGGCGCGGAAGTCCCCCTTCGCGCCGATGAGCCGCAGGTTCTGCGCCAGGCCTCCGGTGGAGCGGAAGAACATCACCGCCTCCGCGGGCGGCTTGATTTTGAGGAAGCGCGGCGCGTTGCGCGCGAAGTGGTTGCGCATGTCGCGGGTGATTTCACACGTCGCGTAGTCGTACGGCGTCAGGCGCATGGGACGCCCGGCGATGTGGAGCACCTCGCGAATGAGCTCGGCGGCCTCCGCGTCGGGCAGCTCCGTGGTGAAGCCCACGTCCCTGCTGAGCCCCAGCACGTCCATGGGCTCCAGCTTCATGGCGTGCTGGAACATGCGCTGGTTGGCGTCCACGAAGCGCGGGCTGAAGCGCTTGATGCTGCCGAAGTCCAGCAGGCCCAGCCGCCCGTCCGGCATCACCATGTAGTTGCCCGGGTGCGGGTCGGCGTGGATTTCGCCCGCGCCGAAGAAGGGCCCGTAGGTGGCGCGGATGAGCTGGCTGGCCACGCGGAAGCGCTCCTCGTTGGAGGCGCCGGTGAGGACCCAGTCCTTGAGGGTGAGCCCCTCCAGCAGCTCCAGCGTCAGCACGCGCCCGGCGCTGTGGCTGTCCACGACTTCGGGCACGTGCAGGTCCTTCAGCGGCGCCACGCTGCGCGCGAAGCCCCGGGCCAGCGCCGCCTCGCGGCGGTAGTCCAGCTCCAGCAGCAGCTCGTCGCGGAACTCCTGGAAGTAGGCGGTGCCGTCCATCAGCTTCGACGCGAAGGACACCGTCTTCACCACCATGCCCAGGTTCTGGAGGTCCTGGGCCATGGACTCGGCGATGCCGGGGTACTGCACCTTCACCGCGACGGGGCGCCCGTCGGGCAGCACGGCGCGGTGCACCTGCCCCAGCGACGCGGCGGCCAGGGGCTCGCGGCTGAACTCGCGGAAGGCCTCCTCCGGCGGGGCGTCCAGCTCCTCGCGCACCACGCGGGCCACCTGCTCGTACGCCATGGCGGGGGCCTGGTTCTGGAGGCGGGCGAGCACCTGCCGCACCTCGGGGGTGAGCAGGTCCGGGTCCATGGAGATGGCCTGGCCCAGCTTCATGGCCGCGCCCTTCAACTCGCCCAGGGTGGAGACCAGCTTCTCCGCGGCCCCCTTGCTGAGCAGCTCCGGCGTGCCCCCCGCCAGGCGCTTCGCTCCGCTCTTGAGCACCTCCGAGCCCACCTGCATGGAGAGGCCCGCCAGCTTGCGCATTCGGGTGAACCGCCCCTGCGGGGGCAGCGTGTCGTCGGAGTCGGAGGGCATGGGGATGGCGTGGATTAACGAGGAGCCGTCCCTTGGACGCAAGGCGAAGCCCGACGTTGCGCGCGCCCGTCCGCTGAGCTACCGGGGGACGGGCGTGCTGCCGCGCAGCCGCGCCCGGAGCGAGCGCCAGCGCTTGAGCCCCTCCAGGTCGAGCGGGTCCAACCGCACGGCGGCCTCGTAGGCGGCGAGTGCCTCCTCGAACCGGGACACGGACGAGAGCGCGTCCCCGGACAGCCGGTGCACGGCGGCGCGGCCATCCCGGCCGGGGTTGGCCAGGAGGAAGCGGCGGCGGCAGCCCTCCAGGGCGGTGACGGTGAGGCCGGCGGCGAGGCAGCGCTCCACGCCCTCCACGTTGCCCAGCCCCGCGTCGTACTCCGCGCGCCGCTCCACGTGGCCCAGCACGTGGAAGGCCGCCGACACCCGCTCCTCCGCCCGCTCCAGCTGGGCGCGCTGGCCCAGGGAGAGGGTGCGCGTCTTCAGCGGCTCCAGCGCGGTGCGCGCCTTCTGCACGGCGCTCCGCACCGCCTCGGAGGAGGCGTCGCGGGGCAGGTCCAGCGCGGTGTAGTGGTCTCCCGACAGCCGGGAGCGGAAGCCCTTGAGGGCGCGGTCCGCCACCGCGTCCTCCTGTCCGGAGACGGGCACCGGCGTGGGCGGCTCCAGCCGCGCGCCGGACTTCATGCGGACCAGGGCCTCCTGGAACTCGGGAGAGGTGTCGCGCAGCTGCACGCCGAAGCCGGGCACCATGCGCCAGGCGCGCGCCTGCTCCGCGGTGACGTGGCGCACCACCTGCCCCGTGCAGCCCAGCTCACCGCCGGGCAGCCGCAACAGCAGCCCCACGTCGGACAGCAGCGGCGGCGGAGCGCCCTCGGAGTGGAGGAAGAGGCCGGCGCGGCCCATCCACTCACAGCGCAGCTCCTGCGAGTGCGGCGCTCCGGCCACGCGCACGCGGGCGGAGAAGGTGACGGGCGCGGCGGGCTCGGGCGCGGCGGTGAGCGAGGCCGCCAGGGCCGCGCGCAGCTCGGCGGCGCTGGCGTAGCGGTCCGCGGGGCGCTTGGCCAGCGCGCGCAGCACCACGCGCGACAGCGCCGGGGGCACCGCCGGGTTCACCTGGTGCGGCGGCACCGGCGTCTTCTGCAGGTGGCCGATGAGCACCTCCGCCGCCGTGCGCCCCGCGAAGGGCACCTGCCCGGTGAGGAGGAAGTAGCCCAGCACGCCCGCCGCGTAGATGTCGGTGCGCGCGTCCACCGGCGCGTCGCCGCACTGCTCGGGGGCCATGAACTCCGGGGTGCCCAGCAGCATGCCCGCTTCGGTGGTGAGCTGCCCCGCCGGCCGCGACAGCAGCTTGGCGATGCCGAAGTCCAGCAGCTTCACGCGCTGGCGCCCCTGGGGCAGCGGCACGAGGAAGACGTTGGCGGGCTTCAAGTCGCGGTGGACGATGCCGTGCGCGTGCGCGGCGCCGAGCGCGTCACACACCTGCGTGAGCAGCTCCACCGTCACGGCGGGCGACAGCGCCCCCTTGGCGAAGGACGCCAGGCTCTGCCCCTCCAGGTACTCCATGACGAGGTAGGGGCGCCCGTCGCGCGTGTCCAAATCGTAGAGCGTGACGACATTCTCGTGCTGGACGAGCGTCAGCGTGCGCGCCTCGGAGAGGAAGCGCGCGACGAGGTCCGGGTCCTGCGCGAGGTGCGCGTGGAGCACCTTGATGGCCACGCGCTTCTGGATGAGGGCGTGCTCGGCCAGCAGCACCGTGCCCATGCCGCCCCGGCCCAGCTCCTTCAGCAGCCGGAAGTGGCCGAGCTGCTTTCCTACCAACTGGAAGGGCACGGGCACCGGAGTGTGCGCCGCCACGACACCCGCGGGCGTCCCCCCGGCGAACAGCATCGTGCCCCCGTCCACGGGAGTGTCCCGATGCGTGCGCACCCACGTGGGGCACTCGCTGAGGTCGGCGTGGGAGGGCACGCAGGAGCAGTTGGCGATGGCGGATTGAGCGAACACGGACGGGGGTGGTGATTGCCAGGGACAGCGGGGCGGCGGGAACCACTGCGAGACACGTGCCAGGGGGGATTCAAGTCCGTCCGCGCTGGGGGTCCATACCAAGGCATTGATCTGGTTCGTATTTCGGACAGTGTCGCCAGGAGTTCATCCCGCGGGTCTTCATGCGCCCCCTTCGTCCGGCTGGAGAAACTACAGCCACCCGGTTGAAAACATTACCGCCAGCTTCTCCACCACGCGAAGTCTCTCCTGACTTCTTGATAACGCGGTGGGGGCACAATGTTGGGCTGAGTACGACACGGCCCCTGATGGACGCGGGGCTTCCGCTGCTTTCCGACCTGGGAAGGCGGGAGTAGCGGAAATACATGGATGGAGCGGATGGGAGCCCGGGGCCCGCGGCACCTGTGCGGCGGCGGATACACGAGGCCTGGGGTGAGGGCGCGGGCGAGCTCCGCCTCACGCGCCCTTCACGAGGCGCGGGACGTCCACACGCGAGGGGTCGGCGCCCGCATCACGGGAGGACGCGAGCGGACGCACTCGGGAGGCGTCCGGGAGTCACGCGCCCGCGTTCGGACTGAACGCGGGCGGTGGGGCCTACGCCACGACGGGACAGGGAGGCTCCGGGCGAGGCAGCGGGCCTCGGCCGATGAAGCGAAGTGGAGCCTCCCGTCACGACAGGACAGGGAGGCTCCGGGCGAGGCAGCGGGCCTCGGCCGATGAAGCGAAGTGGAGCCTCCCGTCACGACAGGACTGGGAGGCTCCCGGCGAGGCAGCGGACCTCAGCCGATGATGGGCTCGCAGTAACCCTCGGGGCCGCAGGTCAGCCCGTCGCAGCAGGCCACGCCGCCGCCGCAGGTGGCACCGACGGGCGCGCACTCGGGGGAGCCGGCGTCGACGTCACCGCTGCCCGCATCCGCGCCGGGGCCAGGGCCCGCGTCCACGTCACCACTGCCCGCATCCACCTCGGGGCCGGGGCCCGCGTCCACGTCGGGGCCGGGGCCCGCGTCCACGTCGCCACCGCCGCAGGCGCCCAGCGTGTCGCCGTGCTTCGTGTGCGCCTTCAGCGCCGGCAGGCCCACGGTGATGGTGTGGGCGTTGGCCGGGTTGCCCGGGGGAATGTGGCAGATGGTGACCTTGCCGACGCCCAGCGGGTTGCCCGGGTTTTCATCTCCCTGCCCCGCGGGCACGGGCTCCTCGGAGGGCGCGCCCTCCAGCCCGCCGCTCTGGGGGTCATTCGGGGTGGGCTCCTCCCCCGTCTGGGGCTGGCCACCGCACGCGAGCAGCGTGCACAGGGCCACCATCAGGGCGGACGAGGAAACGAGGGTGAGGCGTCGCATGAGCGTTCTCCAGTGACAGGTGTACGGGTGTTGCACCGGCGCCGGGAGCCACCCTCCGCCTGGCGCTCCAGCCGTGAGCACACGTCCGGATGCCCCGAAGGGCAGCGGTTCGAGCGTCGCGTCTGGAGCCGCTTGAGCGGTCCTTCCAGGTGCCAGCCCCCCGCCGGTACAGCCACTACTGGCAGGAGACCCTCCCTCCCGCGCTCCGGCCACACGCGCGCGCTCTCCTGACGCGGACAGACATGCTGGAAAAATGAACCCTTAGCTCAGGCTCTCGGCGCTGTAGCGGGCGATGAGGCCGGTGCGGACGGCATGTCGGTGGACACGCGAGAAGAACGCACTGGCGAGCAGTATCTGCGCCACCGCCAGCCCTCCGCCCCACAGCAGCGCGGTGCCGGAGAAGGAGCCTCCCGCGACGAGCGTGCGCATGCCCTCGAAGACGTACGAGGGCGGCAGGAGCCAGGACACGGTGCGCATCCACTCGGGCAGCGTCGACAGCGGGTAGAAGACGCCGGCGAACGGGGAGATGAGCGCGGGGATGGGCCAGACGAACCACTCCGAGGCCGGACCCAGCCGCAGCACCACCGCGCAGCCGAAGATGCCGATGGCGATGCCGAAGAGGAACAGCACCAGCAGGAAGGGCACGAACATCACTCCGAAGGCGGCGAAGGACAGGCCGAACACGGTGCTGGCGAGGACGAGCATCACCGCGAGCCCCACCCCGCTGGTGATGATGCTGGAGAGCACGAGCCCGCCGACGTACTCGGAGATGGAGAGCGGCGTGGCGAAGATATTGAGGAAGTTGCGGGACCAGACGTCCTCGAAGAACACCATCGTCACGCCCTGCATGACGCGGGTGAAGAAGTCCCAGAGGAGCACGGCGCCCAGCAGCGTGTGGACGAAGTCGACGCCGGGGGCGGACACGGTGTTGAGGTAGCGGCTCATGAAGCCCCACAGCACCATGTCGATGGCCACCCACGCGAAGAGCGGCAGGAAGCGTGCGACGCTGCCGCGCAGCAGGTAGAAGTGGCGCAGGGCGATGGCGTAGACGCGGGACGGGTGCATGGCTCAGGCCTTCTCCAGCGCGAGCGGCTCGCGCGCCACGGCGATGAAGAGCTCCTCGAGGGACGACTTGCCATGCTCGCCGGGCAGGGACCTCGGGTCGCCTTCGAGGAGGACCTTTCCTCGCGACAGGAAGAGCACGCGGTGGCAGACCTCCTCCACCTCGTACATGTTGTGGGACGTCCACAGCACGCCGCCGGTGCCCTTCGCGGCGAAGTCGCGGATGCGGGAGCGGATGTCCCGCGCGGTGGACGGGTCCAGCGAAGCGGTGGGCTCGTCGAGGAGCAGCAGCTGCGGCCGGTTGAGCATGGCCTTGGCCAGGGCCACGCGCGTCTGCTCGCCCGAGGACAGCACGCCGCAGCGCGTGTCGCGGAAGCGCACGAGGTCGAACTCCTCCAGCAGCTCGGTGATTCGCGCGGCCAGGGCCTTCACGCCGTAGATGAGGCCGAAGACGCGGAGGTTCTGGTACACGGTGAGGTTGCCCGGCAGCGGCGAGTAGACGGCGGCGAAGTTGGTGCGCTCGAGCGCCTGGGAGCGCTGCCTCGCGAGGTCCACCCCTTCGATTCGGATGGTGCCGGAGGTCGGCTCCAGCACGCCGAGGAGCATGTTGATGGTCGTCGTCTTGCCCGCGCCATTCGGCCCGAGCAGCCCGACAATCTCGCTCCGGCCCACGTCGAACGAGACGCCGTCCACGGCGACAGTTTCACCGTAGGCCTTTCGCAGCGTGGAGACCGAGAGCACCTTCGACGTGGAGGGCTCCCGCGAGGGGCCGGACGTCGTCACGACTGGAGTCACCATGGAGGCGGCATTGTTCCCCAGCTGCCTGACTCCGCGTTCCTCAATCCGAGGCCTCCACGGGCTCCCGAGCGGAATTGTGGGATGGAGCAACCCGGGTGGGCGCGGGTTGGCGGTTTCATGTCACTGCCGGTGGACCTGGCGTCCACGGCGCAGCTGGCGGAGACACCCGGCATCCGACCGCTCAACGAGGGTGGGCGGGGGCCACCAGGTCCGGACCAATGGCGAAGATGCCGGGCACCCCGGCCAGGGCGAGCGCATGCGCGGTGTCCTCGCGCAATCCATCGAGCACCCGGCGCACGCCCTCCGCGCCACCGGTGGCGAGCCCCCACAGCACCGGCCGCCCCACGAGCACCGCGCGGGCCCCCAGCGATAGCGCGCGCAGCACGTCGCGTCCCGTGCGCACACCGCCATCGACGAGCACCGGAACGCGGCCCTCCGCGGCCTCCACGACTTCGGGCAAGGCGTCGGCGGTGGACACGGCGCCGTCGAGCTGCCGCCCGCCATGGTTGGAAACGATGAGGCCGGCGGCGCCGTGGCGCAGACACTCGCGCGCGTCGTCGGCGCGCAGCACGCCCTTCACGAGCACGGGCAGGCCGGACAGCTCGCGCAACCAGGCAATGTCCGCGAAGGTGACGTCCGGAGCCTGCTCGGCCAGCTCGCGCCGGGTGAGGCCCTCCAGGTTGGCGAGGAAGTCCTCCTCGGGCAGGGCCAGGGCGGCGTCGCCCCGGTCGCGCCGCTTGCGTCCCACCACCGGCGTGTCACCGGTGAGCACCAGTGCGCGCGCCCCGGCGGCGACGGCTCGCTCAACGAGGGCGCGGGTGAGCTTCCTGTCCTTGAAGACGTAGACCTGGAGCCACCACGGGCCAGCCTGGGCGGCCACGTCCTCCACGCGGCGCGAGGCGCGCGAGGAGAGCACCAGCAGCGAGCCAGCCTCGCGCGTACCCTTCGCGGTGGCCAGCTCCGCCTCCGGGTGCGCAAGCGAGTGGAACGCGGTGGGCGCGACGAGCACGGGCGAGGCGAGTGGCGTGCCGAGCAGCTCGGTGGTGGTGCTCACCGAGGACACGTCGCGCAGCACGCGTGGGCGGAGGCGCACGCGGGCCCAGGCGACGGTGTTGTCCGCGAGCGTGGACTCCTCGCCAGCGCCACCGGCGAAGTAGTCGAACACCGCCTCGGGCAGCCGTGCGCGGGCCTCGGCCTCCAGCGCTTCGTACGGGAGCATGCCTCGTGGGCTATCACGGCACGCCGGGCGCTTGAAGCCGGGACGCGGCAGCAACGAGAACACCAACGGCCTGCTGCGCCAGTACTTTCCCAAGGGCATGGACTTGAGCGGCCTCTGCGCGCAGCAACTCGATGCTGTCGCTGCCCAACTCAACAGCCGCCCGCGCCAGACACTCGACTGGCACACCCCCGCCGAGGTATTCGCTCGGGCCGTTGCGATGACCGGTTGAGACCGTCGGCGGCGCAGATGTCCCGACATTTCCGAACAGCACGCTCGTCCCCACGCCCGGGGCTCCCGCGCCGTGCCTGGCCCCTCTTGAGGAGTGGCGGCGGGGGTCGCCAGTCCGACGGTGCGCTCAAGGTCACAGATGGCGTTCCCCGACCTCATGCCGGAGCCATGTGGCTTCCATGACGATTGCCGCGCACGCGTTCCCTACCGTGCCCATGGACACTGACGGAGGGAGCACGCATGGCCGCATGGAAGCAGCTCGGGATGGCACTGGTCGCTGTGCTGGCGGTGCTGATGCCTGGAGAGGGACATCCCTGTCCGCAGATACCCGACACGGTCTGGGGGCTCACCCAGAGGGCGGAGCGCATCGTCCTGGGCCGCGTGGTCCGGACCTGGCGCGTGGCCTCCATTCCGGAGGACTTCGCGCCCCCCTTGGAAACAGAGGACGCGCGCCTCCTGCGCGAGGCCATCCGGGACACAGCGTCACGGGACCGCGTGGAGGTCGAGGTGCTCGAGGTCTGGAAGGGCGCCCCCGCGAAGACCTTCACTGTCGTCTCCATGGAATACTGGGACGAACTTCGCGACTCCCTGGCGCGTGCCGGAAGGGACCACCGGATGCTCCTCTTCTTGAGCCCCCTGGGGGACGTCTGGGAGACGACGGATGTCTGGTCCGAAGTGCTGATGGCGGGCGAAGACGTGGCGGTCTTGCGGGACCTGGTGAAGGAGGCACTCAGGCTCCAGGCGCATCCTCCCGTGAATGAAGGAGCACGCCTGGACTGGAGCGTGCTCGCGACCCTGACCCCCGCCACCCGGAGTGAAGGGCTGAACGCCATCTTCGCGGGCGAGCCCCTCTGGGACAGGGACTGGAGTGCTCCCATCCAGGTTCCAAATCCGCACCCACTGAATCCCGTCGCGCAGCGTCGCATCGCCACCAGCTTCGTCGCACGCCCGGGCTCATCCAGCCTGTCGCAGCTGCTCCTGGCGCTGCACGGCCATCCCGACGTGGAGGTGGACCGTCTCTCCATCCAGCGCCTCGAGGAGGAACTCGTGCTCGCGGACCTCGACATCAACGAATACCTGCTCCTGGAGGCCCAGGACTCCATCGACCTGCTGAGCGCCCGGCTGAGATTAGGCGGCGCTGGCACGGAGCGCTGCCGGATGGACGCGCGCCAGGAACTCGAAGATTTGGCGGCGATTGCTCACTGTGTCCGCGCGCGGTGGGAGCGCATCCGCGCCCTGCACGCCGGGCACGCTCCCTGAACGGCACGCCGTCACACGCACCTGGCGGAACGGCCCGCCGTCCTACGCACCTGTCCGCTGACGACTTCCCGACGCTGGCTCGCCCCGCGGGGCGAGGGACGTTCGACTGCCGCCCCCACCTATCCTCGGAGCCTTCACCCACACCACCGACGCGGGAGGTTGTGCATGTCGAAGGTCTATGAAGCCCCGGGGCAGCAGGGCAGCCTGGTGCGGTTCAAGAACCGGTACGGCAACTACATCGGTGGTGAGTTCGTCCCTCCCGCGCGGGGCCAGTACTTCGAGAACATCAGCCCCGTGAATGGCAAGCCGTTCTGCGAGGTGGCGCGCTCCACCCACGAGGACGTGGAGAAGGCGCTGGACGCCGCGCACAAGGCAAAGGACGCGTGGGGCCGCACCTCGGTGGCCGAGCGCGCGGACATCCTCAACAAGCTGGCGGACCGCATCCAACAGAACCTGGAGCTGCTCGCGGTGGCCGAGTGCTGGGAGAACGGCAAGCCGGTGCGCGAGACGCTCGCCGCGGACCTGCCGCTCGCCGTGGACCACTTCCGCTACTTCGCCGGAGCCATCCGCGCGCAGGAAGGTGCGCTCAGCCAGCTCGATGACCACACCGTCGCCTACCACTTCCACGAGCCGCTGGGCGTGGTGGGGCAGATCATCCCGTGGAACTTCCCGCTGCTGATGGCCACGTGGAAGCTGGCCCCGGCGCTGGCGGCGGGCAACTGTGTGGTGCTCAAGCCGGCGGAGCAGACGCCCTCCTCCATCCTGCTGCTGATGGAGCTGGTAGGGGACCTGCTACCGCCAGGCGTGGTGAACGTGGTGAACGGCTACGGCATCGAGGCGGGCAAGCCGCTGGCGAGCAGCAAGCGCGTGTCGAAGGTGGCCTTCACGGGTGAGACGACGACGGGCCGGCTCATCATGCAGTACGCGTCGGAGAACCTGATTCCGGTGACGCTGGAGCTGGGGGGCAAGTCGCCCAACATCTTCTTCGCGGACGTGTTCGACAGGGACGACGACTTCGCGCGCAAGGCGGTGGAGGGCTTCACCATGTTCGCCCTCAACCAGGGCGAGGTGTGCACCTGTCCGTCCCGCGCGCTGGTGGCCGAGCGCATCTACGAGGAGTTCATGCACCACGCGCTGGAGCGCACGCGCCAACTGGTGCAGGGCAACCCGCTGGACACGGCGACCCAGGTGGGCGCGCAGGCGTCCAACGACCAGCTGGAGAAGATTCTCTCGTACATCGACATCGGCAAGAAGGAGGGCGCGAAGGTGCTCACGGGCGGCGGCCGCAAGGCACTGCCGGGCGCGCTGGCCGAGGGCTACTACGTGGAGCCCACGGTGTTCGAAGGCCACAACCGGATGCGCATCTTCCAGGAGGAGATTTTCGGCCCGGTGGTGTCGGTGGCGAAGTTCAAGGACATGGAGGACGCGCTGGCGACGGCGAACGACACGCTCTACGGGCTGGGCGCGGGCGTGTGGACGAGAGACCAGAACACGGCGTACCGCATGGGCCGCGCGGTGCAGGCGGGCCGGGTCTGGGTGAACTGCTACCACCTTTATCCGGCGCACGCGGCGTTCGGCGGGTACAAGCAGTCGGGCATCGGCCGGGAGAACCACAGCATGATGCTGTCGCACTACCAGCACACGAAGAACATGCTGGTGAGCTACGACCCGAAGCCCACCGGCCTGTTCTGATGCGGGTGGAGCGAGTCGCGGTGACACCGGCGGCGGAGGCGCTCCTGCGGAAGATGCAGGGGGTGCACGGGCCGCTGATGTTCCACCAGTCCGGGGGCTGCTGTGACGGCAGCGCGCCCATGTGCTTCCCACGCGGCGAGTTCCGCGTGGGGCAGGAGGACGTGTACCTGGGCACCATCGTGGACACGCCCTTCTACATCTCCGGGCCGCAGTACGAGTACTGGCGGCACACGCACCTGACGGTGGACGTGGTGCCGGGGCGCGGCAGCGGCTTCTCGGTGGAGGCGCCCGAAGGCGTGCGCTTCCTCATCCGCTCCCGAGTCTTCGAGGATGCGGAGTACCACGCGCTCCAGGAGCAGGGCCCACCCCCGCGAGGGCCCCAGCACGAGCAGCGCGACTGACAGGGGGCCGCGTGGCCCGCCAGACCCGCACCCCGGGTCTGGCGGGCGGGGCGAAGGAATCAGCGCGGTTCCGGACGGCAGCACATGAATGCGCCCCGCTCGGAGCACGCTTGCTCCCGACCCGGCCCCGGCCGCGCAGTTGGAGCGTGCTGTTCGGAAATGTCGGGACATTTGCGCCGCAAGAACCCCCGACATTTCCGAACAGCACGCCTCCTTGGCTCGTCCCGGCCCGGTCCCGAGGCGCGGTCATCCGAACTCCATGCCTTCTGTTCCAGGGATGGGTGCATAGAGGGGAGCGGCCAGGTCGGCCGCGCGTTGCGCCTCCCGGGCCACGCGGGCCTGCTCGGCCCGAGCGAGGTCGTTGCCCCTGCGCATCCGGAGGACCTCCAGGTAGGGAGCGACGGCCTTCCGGACTCGGCAGATGTCCACGAACCGCAGCAGTTCCTCTTGTGAGCACAGGCCGGCCAGCAGTGCGTTGTTCAGGGCGCGCACGGCGATGGGGTAGCCCAGCTTGTTGCGGTACTTGAAGAGGTCGGCCACGGTCTTGGCCACGCTGTAGACGGGTACCGGGAAGCCGTAGACGGCGCGGTGCTCGATGCCCTCGGACCGCGCGCGGCCGGAGAAGCGCACCACCTGGAGCGGCGGCTGTTCCCAGCGCGGCTTGCGTGCCTTCTCGTCGATGGCCATCCAGACCTTGTCGGGCTCGTCGCCCAGCCCGTGGAGCCAGAGTGCGGTCTTCAGGCACAGCACCCCTCCGGGAACACGCTTGGCGGCAACCGACGTCGCGTGGAACTGGGCCGAGGCACGGCACCAGACGCTCGGAGCCACCTCCCTCAGGAAGCCCAGCCCCAGCATCAACCGCAGCTCCGAGCGGGGCATGCCGCGCGCCTCCAGGTCACGCCAGCGCAGCAGCCTCAGCTCATCCACCAACGTCAGCACCGCAGGCCGATGCTTGCGCCCCGGCCGGAGTCTCGTCCTGCTCACCATCCTCCACCCCTCCCAGAACCCCCGACATTTCCGAACAGCAGGCCGCGCAACCTACCGGGGTGGGCTGACAACCCCCACCGGGCAGGAAGCCCTGCTGGGGTGTCCACGAGTGGAGGACCGTCCGCGCCTCCGGTGGGGGCAGCCCTCCGTACGCACCTTCTTGGAACCTTCACCGGGTCCACGGTGTCTGGGCCTGCCGCCAGGAGGCTGACGTGAATCAGGTGAATGTCCGGCGTGCATCAAGGGTGATGTGGTGGTCCGCCGTGGTCGTAGTGACACTCGGTGCGGGGCCGACAGCTAACGGAACGCCCATCGCTGCTGGCCAACCCGATGCCGCCAAGCCGCTCGGCGCGGGACCGATAGCCACCGCCGACGGAGCTCCCATCGCCGACGACCAGGCTGACGTCGCCATGTCGAACGCCGCCGCCCTGGGCCGCGTCTGGGGCACCGTGAAGTACGTCCACCCTGCCCTCGCCTTCCGCGACGTGGACTGGGACGCCGCTCTCGTGGAGGCCCTGCCGAGGGCCACCGCCGCGAAGACTCCCGAGGCCCTCGCCGAGACCGTCGGCGCCATGCTGCGCCGCCTCGACGACCCGCTCACCCGCGTGGAGCGCGAGACACCTCCCGCAGCACCCCAGCAGTCCAGCCAGGCGCCAGGACCCATCTCGCGCTGGTCCGGTGACGTCCTCGTCCTGGACCTGGACCGCCGCTACGCCAACTTCAACGAGCTGTTCCCCGCCATGACGGCGCTCGCGCCCGAGCTGGCGAAGGCCCGCCGCGTCCTCGTGGACCTCCGCGCCAGCGGCCCCGACGAAGCCACCTGGATGGAACTCGCACTCGGCTTCCTGGAGCGCTCACTTCCCTCTGAGAAGGTCACCGCCCCCTCGGAGCGCTTCCGCGTGTACTCCGGCTTCCCGGTGCAGCTCGGCCCGACCTCCGGTGGCTACAGCGCCTCCGTGGAAACACGGCTGGCCCGGACCTTCACTCCCGCGCCGGGGACGCCGAAGCGCTCCATCGCCTTCCTCGTCAACGTCCGCACGCCCCTGTCACCGCTGCTGCTCGCCCTGCGCGGCTCGCCCCGCACCTTCCTCGTGTCCCAGGGCGCGCTCGACGAGTCCTCCGCCGTCCAGGTGCGGCAGGTGCCCCTGCCCGGTGGCCACCGCGCGGTGGTGCGTGCCTCGGAGCTCACCTTCCCTCCCGGCGCTCCCGGCCTGCGCGCGGACGTCACCGTCCCCGCGGACGCGGACGCACAGGACACCGGCCCCGCCTTCCAGGCCGCCCTGCGCCTCCTGCGCTCCGGCGCGCCGAGAGCCTCCACACGTGCGGCCACCCGCGACGCGGCCCTGCCCACCGGCGGGCCGGACGACGCCTACGAGTCCATGCCGTTCCCCGCCGAGCCCTACCGCCAGCTCGCCGTCATCCGCTTCTGGAACGTGATGCGCTTCTTCCACCCGGACCCGAAGGCGCTGGGCGCGTGGGACGCGGTGCTGCCCACCTTCCTCGCCCGGGCCCGCGCGGCGACGGATGCGACCGCGTACACACGGGTCCTCTACGCGCTGGCGGCGAAGGTGGATGACGGCCACATCTTCGTCGCGGAGGGAGGAGTGCCCCTGCGCTCGCTCGCCGAGGCCGGCGCCCCCGTGGTGCTCCACGCCGTGGAGGGCCGCTTCCTCGTGACGGAGCTGCCCGTGCCCGAGGCCGCTCGCGCCGCCGGAATCTCCGTGGGCGACGAGGTGATGTCCGTGGACGGAGAGGCCGTGGCCACTCGCGCGGAGCGCCTCGGCGCACTGCTGGGCGCGTCCCACGCCGCCGCCCGGACGGAGCGCGTGGCCAGCCTGCTGCTCGCGGGCGCGGAGGGAAGGCCCGTGGAATTACTGCTCCAGGGCGCGGACGGCCGGATGAAGGAGGCGAGGCTGCCCCGCTCGCGCGACTTCCTCCCGTTCCTCCGTCCGCCGCGGGTGCACGACTCGCCCTGGAGGAAGCTGGAGGACGGCCTCGGCTACGTGGACCTGCGCCTGCTGCGCGCGGAGCGCGTGGACTCCATGCTGGAGGCACTGAAGGACACGCGCGGCCTCGTGCTCGACTTGCGCGGCTATCCCCAGGGCAGCGCCTGGGCCCTGGCCCCGCGCCTCAACACGCGCCGGGCCACCACCTCCGCGCTCATCGCCCGGCCGCTCCTGTCCGCGGGCGAGGTCCGCGAGGTGCGCCGCCCGGAGCCGCTGCCCACGACGGACAAGCCGCCCTACCCGGGCCGCGTCGTCGTCCTGGTGGACGAGCGCACGATGAGCCAGGGCGAGTACACGGCGATGATGATTCAGGCCGCCTCGGGTGCGCGGCTGGTGGGCAGCCCCACCGCGGGCGCCGTGGGCGACACCACCAACGTGTGCCTGCCCGGCGCCATCTGCGTCCTCTTCACCGGCCAGCGCCTCGAGCTGCCGGACGGGCGCGCCGTGCAGGGCCTCGGCCTGCGTCCGGACGTGGCGGTACGCCCCACCGTGCGCGGGCTGCGCGCGGGCCGGGATGAAGTGCTGGAGCGGGCGCTCGAGCTCTTCCGCGACGAGTCCGCTAGCCTCCCGCGTCGAGCCCGCGCGGCAGGCGCACCGTGAAGACGGAGCCCGCCCCCGGGCGGCTCTCCACCTCGATGCGCCCGCCCATGGCGTCGACAATCTGCCGGCTGATGTAGAGCCCCAGCCCCAGCCCGCCGTAGTGCCGCTCCGACACGGCGCGCTCGAAGCGACCGAACAGGCGCGGCAGGTCCTCCGCGGCGATGCCGATGCCCTCGTCGCGCACCGACAGCCGCACCGTCTCCACGCCCTCGACAGAGGCCTCCACCACGACGGGGTGGCCCGCGCCGTACTTGGCCGCGTTGGTCAGGAGATTCACGAGCACCTGGTCCAGCCGCAGCGCGTCCCACCGTCCCGCCAGCGGGCCGGGCACGTCCACGCGCACCGAGCACCCGGCCTGGGCGAACACCTCCTCCATGCGGTCCACCGCGTCGCGCACCGCCTGTCCCAGGTCCACGTCCGCGGGCTCCAGCGCCAGCCGGCCCAGGGAGATGCGGCTGACGTCCAGCAGGCTGTCCACCAGCGCGGTGAGCCGGTGCACCTGCCGCATCGCCGTGGAGAGCCGGGGCGCCACCTTCGCGCGAGACTCCGCGCCCAGCGCGCGCTCGATGAGGCCGTGCTGGAGCTTCAGGCTGGTGAGCGGCGTCTTCAGCTCATGGCTCGCCACGGAGAGGAACTCGTCGCGCAGGCGCACCGCCGCCTGCGCGTCCCGGTACAGCGACGCGTTCTCCAGCGCCACCGCCACGCGCCGGGCCAGCTCCTCCGCCATGGTGACGTCGGGCGTGCCCAGCCGCCGCTGCGGGGGCGCCGTGCCCAGCGTAATCACGCCCAGCGTGCGCCCGCGCATCCGCACCGGCACCGCGAGCAGCGAGTGCGGATTGAGGGCCTCCAGCAGCGCGCCATGCTCCGGCCCCTGCCACATGCGCTCGCGCAGCTCCGTGCCCACCTCCGGCAGGAAGCGCGTCTCCCCCGTCTGGAAGCACTCGCGCGTCGGGTGCAGCGTGCCCATGTTCATGGAGGGCGACAGCGCGGACAGCACGAAGGCGTCGCGCCCCGAGTCCCGGTGGGACACCGCCACGCACCGCAAGGCGCCGTCCGGCCCCACCAGCTCCACCAGGCAGCAGGTGGCCACGCCGCGTGCCGCCGCGCGCGCCACGTGCTCCAGCGTCCACTCCACGTCGTCCAGGTGCTCCGCCAGCGCGCGGCTCGCGTCCAGCAGGAAGAACAGCCGCTCCTCGGCCTCCTTCCCCGCCTCCAGCGCATGGCGCAGCCGCTCGCCGCGCTCCTGCGCCTCCGCGTAGAGGAGCGCGTTGTCCATGGACAGGCTGGCGCGGCGGGCCAGCTCCATCGCCAGCTCCAGGTCCGCCTCGCTGACGCGCCCGCCCTCCCCGCTTCGGACCAGGGACACGGCCCCCAGCGTCCGGCCGCGCGCCACCAGCGGCACGACGAGGCCGGCGCTCACCCCCAGCCGCCGCGCCACCTCGAGCTGCTCGGGGATGCGCACCAGCCCCGGCAGCATCGCGTCCGTCACCTCGGGCATGAACACCGGCTTGCCCTCGCGCAGCACCTCGGAGATGCCGCCGGGCGACGTCAGGTCCGGCGGCCGCAGGCGCGACAGCTCGTGCACCAGCGCCACCTTCTCCGGCTCGCGGTGCGCCGCGGCCACCCGCTCCACCCGGCCGTCGTCGCCGAGCACGTCCACCGCGCACCAGTCCGCCAGCACCGGCACCGTCAGCTCCGCCAGCCGCTGGAGCACCGTGCGCCACTCCAGCGACGCGGACAGCACCTCCCCCGCGCTGGCGAGGAAGGCGATGCGCTCCTCCGCGTCGTCCCCATCCCAGCGGGTGACGAGCGCATGAGACGCACCCGGAGCGGGCGCGGGCGACTCGGCCACGGACGCGGGCCGCGACGGGGACGGAGGGCGGCGCGACATGGCGGCCCCAGATAATGACGCCTCTTGGGATGCGCTACCGGCACCCGCCCTCGAGTCCGAGGCGAATGTCAGGTGGCGGACCCGCGACTCCTCCTTGGAGCAGGGCTCAACCCGCGCTCCTGGCGGCGGCCGGCGGCTCCCACCCCACGGCGCCCTTGCCGGGGATGGCCTCCCGGGCCTACCCGGCGTTGCCGCGTCCGGCCCGGTTCTTGTCCCAGATGGCGTAGAGGATGAGGAGGAAGGCGAACAGGCGGACCACGTAGATGTAGTGACGCCGCTCGTCGTCCGCGTACAGCAGGGCCCCCGCCACCGCGTTGCCGGCGAGCAGGGAGAAGGCCAGCGCGAAGAAGGCGAAGAGCCTGTCGTGCGACTGCCTCCAGAAGCGCAGGAAGAACAGCGCGCACGCCAGCCACGCCATGGCCGTCGCGCCATTGAGCAGGGGTCTGATCATGGCTCCACCTTCAGGAAGCATCGCTGATGAGTCCGTAGAGCAGGGTGACAGCGCCAGCCAGGCCGGTAATCAGGCGCGGCACGTACAGGTCAATCGAGGTGGGCAGCAGCACCAGGTCCACGAAGAGCAGCACGTTGTTGAGCGTGAGGAACCCGAAGCACAGCCCGCTCCACAGCAGCAGCCGGGACTGGGTGCGCTTCCAGGCGCGCAGGAGCAGCACCGCGCAGGCCGCGCTGGTCAGGGCACAGAGGAGATAGACAGCCTCAGCCATGGCCACCGTCCTTGTCCTTCTTCAGCACGAAGGCCTCGGCGAAGCCCCGGACCCTGTCCAGGGGCCGGGAGAAGATGAAGGAGATGACGCTCACCCGCTTCGCGCCATACACCGCCGCCACTTCCGCCACCGACTGCACGTCCTCCGAGTTGGCGGGACTGAAACGGTAGGACGGCGGCGTCGCCCCATTGCCCACCAGCAGGCCACGGCTGGCGAGGTCCGACAGCCGCGCGGCCGCCGACGATTCTGTGATTCGCAGCTCCAGGCTCACTTCCGACGCCGTCCACTCCCGCTCCGCACGGGCTCGAAGCAGGAGGAGCACCTCCAGCTTCTCGAGGGAGTCGATATGCGTCGTGATGAAGCGCTGGACCCGCGGGGGTAGTCCGGCATCGCTCACCCGTCCACCATGCCCATGTTATTTTGGGCGTCAATCATTTCCCGCCCGGGGGTGTTCAGCGGTGGGAGTGGTGCTGGACGCCCGGCTGGTGTCCTCCGGACTGGAGTCAGGGGCCGGCAGTTTCCTCAAGCCCTCCACGAGCCGGGCCGGCTCCAGGGAGGGGCCCCTCGTCCGCTGGGCCGACACGTCCAGCAGCGCCAGCAGCACCGTCTCCGGGCGGCCGTGCATCTGCGGAAGCAACGCGCTGAAGGCCAGCGCGGCGCCCGGCTGCCCTCCCAGCTCCCACTCCACCGACAGGCCCTGGAGGGTTTCTCCCCGCGCCGCCCGCATCAACGGCATGGCGGCCTCGGGCAGCGGCTGCCCGTCCGCCCCCCGGAAGACGGCCTCGGCGTGGAGGCGGCGCGCCTCGCGGTACGCCAGACACCCGCCGGCCAGTCCCTGCGCGGCCCGGTTGGCCAGCAGCGTGTGGCCGCTGCCCGGCTCCACCAGCGCCAGTGGCGTGGGCAGCGCGGCCAGCACCGCCTCCATCCAGCGGTACTGGTTGCGGTGGGTCTCCAGCTCCCGCCGCAGCAGCTCCTCGCGCCCCCGGGCGCGCTCCACCTCCGCGCGCCGGTGGGCCTCCGCCAGCTCGCGCTCGTGCTCTCGCTGCTGTGCTTCGCGCAGCGCCTCGGCCTGCCGCCGCACCAGCTCCGTCTTGCGGAACAGCTCCACGAAGACGCCCACCTTCGAGCGGAGGATTTCCGGCTCGTAGGGCTTGAGGAGGTAGTCCACCGCGCCCACCGCGTAGCCACGCAGCTCTGGCAGCTGCCCGCGCGACAGGGCGGTGAGGAAGAGGATGGGGGTGTCCCGGCTGCGCTCCCGCTCGCGGATGAGCTGCGCCGTCTCGAAGCCGTCCATCTCCGGCATGACGACGTCCAGGAGGATGGCGGCGAAGTCGCGGGTGAGCAGGTGGCGCAGCGCCTCGCGACCGCTCTTCGCCAGCACGAGCCGCTGCCCCAGTGGCGCCAGGGTGGCCTCCAGCGCCAGCAGCCCCTCGGGCTGGTCATCCACCAGCAGGATGAAGGCCGGCTCCACCGCCGCGAGTGGCAGACGCCCCGCGGCGCTCAAGGCAGCACCTTGGCGCGCGGCACATAGGCCAGGCGGGCCAGCCATGCCCCCACGGTTCCCAGCGACAGCCGCTCGACTTCGCCCTCCTGCCCCTCGCCGCCCTCCCCGTCCTCGCCCAGCACGGCCACGCGGCCGCCGCGCGACTGGAGCATGGCCAGCCCCGCCGCGCCGTCCTCGTGCCCGGTGAAGAGCAGCCCGGCGGCCCGGGGGCCATAGCTGTCCGCGGCGGACTCGAAGACGGCATCCAGGCAGGGCCGGTGCCCGTGCTCGGGCGGCTCCACGGACAGGGACACGCAGCCTTTGTCCACCAGCAGGTGGTAGCCCGCGGGCGCCAGGTACACGCGGCCGGGCACGAGGTCGTCCTTGTCGTCCGGCTCCACCACCGGCAGCGCGCAGCGGCGCCCCAGCGGCGCGGCCAGCGCGTCATGCGGCCCGCGGTGCAGCACCAGCACCACCGGCGCCGGCAGCTCCCGGGGCAGCAGCGCCAGCAGCGCCTCCACGTCCGCCGCCGCGGCGCGCGGCGCTCCCACCACCAGCAGGCCCATGGAGCTCATGCCACCCTCCGGAAGATGCGACCCGTGCCTTCCAGCTCCTCGTACGCCGCGACGTGCGGCGTGCGCGCCAGCGACTCCTTGCGCCCCAGGCACAGGAAGCCGAAGCGGGCGAGGCTCTCGAAGAGGCGCCCATGCACGCGGTTGTGCAGCGTGCGGTTGAAGGTCAGCAGCGTGTCCCGGCAGACGATGACGTGGAACTCGTTGAACGAGCCGTCCGTCGCCAGGTGGTGCTGGGTGAAGAAGATGCCGTCGCGCAGCTTCGGCTGGAGCAGCGCCCAGTTGCCGTCACGCGTGTAGTAGTCGCCGAGGGCGGCCTTGCCTCCGCCTTCCGCGTACCGGCGCGCGTCGTCCTCGCCGGGCAGCGGCAGCACGCCGGTGCGCGCGTCCGCCAGCAGCCCCTCGCTGGAGTCGGACGCGTACAGCCGGCACTTGCCCCACAGTCCCTCCTCCTGGAGGAGGATGGCCAGGGAGTAGGTGTCCTCGCCCGTGCCGCAGCCCGCGTGCCACACGCGCACGGACGGCCAGGTGCGCAGCACCGGCACCACCTTGGTGCGGAAGTCCCGGAAGAAGGCCGCGTCCGAGAAGAGCGACGGGGGCGTGCAGGACAGCGTGCGCAAAAGTCCCTCCAGCGCCTCGCCGTCATGCAGCACGCGGGCCTGGAGCTCGGAGAAGCTCTCCAGCCGCTCCTCGCGCAGGTGCCGCCGCAGCCGCCGGAGCAGCAGCGGTCGCGCCTGGCTGCGCAGGTCGAAGCCCCACTGCCGGGCCACGCCTTCGAGGAGCAGGTCCACCTCAATGGACTCCAGCTCCGCGCCTGGGGAGCCCGGGCTCAACTGGAGACCTCGGTGCGCGGGCCGCGGGGCTGCGCGCCGCGCGGCGCGTGCAGCCAGACGCGCAGCAGGCTGAGCAGCTTTTCGATGTCCACCGGCTTGGTGATGTAGTCGGACGCGCCGGCCTCCAGGCACTTCTCCCGGTCTCCCTTCATCGCCTTGGCGGTGAGGGCCAGAATCGGCAGGTGGCTGACGCGCTCCATGCGGCGGATGGCGCGCATGGCCTGGTAGCCGTCCATCTCCGGCATCATCACGTCCATCAGCACCAGCTCGATGTCCGTGTCCTTCTCCAGCAGGCCGAGCCCCTCGCGCGCGCTCTCCGCGAAGGCCACCCGCATGCCGTAGCGCTCCAGCACGGTGTTGAGGGCGAAGATGTTGCGCACGTCGTCGTCCACCACCAGCACCTTGCGGCCGACCAGCAGGGGGTCTCTCTCGCGCGCCTTCTCCAGCATGCGGCGCTTGGGCTCGGTGAGCGCCGAGGGCGCGCGGTGGAGGAAGAGGCTCGTCTCCTCCAGGAGCCGCTCGGGACTCTGCGCGTCCTTGACGACAATGGCCTCCGCCACCCGCCGCAGCTCCGTCTCCTGGGAGCGCGTCAGCTCTCGGCCCGTGTAGACGATGATGGGCGGCCCGCCCGCGCCGTGCTGCTCGCGGATGCGGCGGATGAGCTCCGTGCCGGCCATGTCCGGCAGGCCCAAATCGAGCACCATGCAGTCGAAACGGCGCTCGGCCAGGGCGGCCAGCGCGTCCGCCGCGGTGCCGGCCGCCACCGTGCGGACGTCCTCGCTGCCCAGCAACTCCACCAGCGTCTGCCGGTGGACGTTGTCGTCCTCGACGATGAGCAGGGTGCGACCCTTCCGTTCCACGAAGCTCTTCAGCGCCTCCAGCGCCGCCGCGGCCACTTCCGGGTCCGCCGCCGCCTGCAGGTGGCCGATGGCGCCCAGGTTGAGCGCGCGCTCGCGGTGGTCCTCGTCCGACACGGTGTACACCGGCAGCGCCCGGGTGGCCGCGTCATGCTTCAGCCGGTCCAACACCACCCAGCCCGCCATCTCCGGCAGGTCCAGGTCCACGGCCACCGCCACCGGCCTCGCGTTGCGGACGGCGTCCAGCGCCCCCTCCACCTCCGTGGAGACGAGCACCTTGAAGCCCGTGCCCTGCGCCGCGGCCCGCAGCCGCGCCGCGTGGTCCGGCGTGTGCGTCACCGCCAGCAGCACCCGGTCTCCCGGCTGGATGGTGCCCCGGTCGTCGTCGATGTCCACCCGCGTCTGGGGGAAGGTCGAGGGCGCCTCCACCACCGCGGCGTGCAGCGCCGCGGCGACCGGCAGCGGCTCGCGGCTCTTCGACTCCTGCGGCTGGCGCTCCACCACGAAGTCCAGCGGTAGGTAGAGGGTGAAGATGCTGCCCTTGCCCACCTCGCTCTCCAGCCGGATTTCACCGCCCAGCAGGCGCGCGATTTCGCGGCTGATGGACAGCCCCAGGCCGGTGCCGCCGTACTTGCGCGCGGTGGAGCCGTCCGCCTGCTGGAACGCCTCGAAGATGATTTGATGCTTGTCCTTGGGGATGCCGATGCCCGTGTCCACCACGGTGAAGGCCACCACCGACGGGGCCGTGGTGAGCACCGGGTGGTCCGCCGTCCAGCCGCCCTTCGCCATGCCGATGCGCAGCGCCACCGAGCCGGACTCGGTGAACTTGAAGGCGTTGGACAGGAGGTTCTTGAGCACCTGCTGCAGGCGCTTGGCGTCCGTCTCCAGCTCGCCGGGCAGCGCGTCCGCCAGGCCGATGTTGAACTCCAGCCCCTTCTTGTCCGCCACCTGCCGGAAGGTGCGGTCCACGAACTCGCGCAAGTCACTGAAGCGCAGCGGCCCCACGTCCACCGCCATGGTGCCGGACTCAATCTTGGACAGGTCGAGGATGTCGTTGATGAGCTCCAGCAGGTCCGCGCCGGAGGCGTGAATCGTCTTGGCGAACTCCACCTGCCGCGACGTGAGGTTGCCCTCCACGTTGTCGCTGAGCGTCTGGCTGAGGATGAGCAGCGAGTTGAGCGGCGTGCGCAGCTCGTGGCTCATGTTGGCGAGGAACTCGGACTTGTACTTGGAGGTGAGGCTGAGCTGCTCGGCCTTCTCTTCGAGCGCGCGCTTGGCCTGCTCCACCTCGCCATTCTTGCGCTCCACCTCCGTCTTCTGCTCGGAGAGCAGCTTCGCCTTCTCCTGCAGCTCCTCGTTGGTGCGGCGCAGCTCCTCCTGCTGCCGCTTGAGCAGCTCCTCGGACTGCTGGAGCGACGTGGCCTGCTGCTCCAGCCGCTTGTTCGTCTCCGTCAGCTCCTCCTGCTGCTTGCGGAGCTCGTCGGTGAGCGCCTGCGACTGCTTCAGCAGCGCCTCCGTGCGCATGTTGGCGGCAATCGTGTTGAGGACGATTCCGATGGACTCCGTGAGCTGCTCCAGGAAGCCCAGGTGCACCTCACTGAAGCGGTGGAAGGAGGCCAGCTCGATGACGGCCTTGATTTCACCCTCGAAGAGCACCGGCAGCACGACGATGTTGCGCGGCACCTCTTCGCCCAGCCCGGAGGAGATGCGGATGTACGAGTCCGGCACGTCCGACAGGAGGATGGGCTCCTTCTCCAGGGCGCACTGCCCTACCAGCCCCTCGCCGTACTTGAAGCTGTTGGCCAGCCCCTTGCGCTCCCGGTACGCGTACGACGCCAGCAGCTTGAGGACGTGCTCCCCGCCCTCGGCGCGCTCGGAGATGTAGAAGACGCCGTGCTGCGCGTCCACCAGCGGCGCCAGCTCCGACAGGATGACCTTGGACACCGTGAGGAGGTCGCGCTGCCCCTGGAGGACGCGGGTGAACTTGGCCAGGTTCGTCTTCAGCCAGTCCTGCTCCGTGTTCTTCCGCGTGGTGTCCTTCAGGTTGCGGATCATCTCGTTGATGTTGTCCTTCAGGGCGGCCACTTCGCCCTGCGCGGACACGGTGATGAACCGCGTGAGGTCACCCTTCGTCACGGCGGTAGCCACCTCGGCGATGGCGCGCACCTGCGTGGTGAGGTTGGCGGCGAGCTGATTCACGTTGTCCGTGAGGTCGCGCCAGATGCCGGCCGTGCCGGGCACGCGGGCCTGGCCGCCCAGCTTTCCTTCGATGCCCACCTCGCGGGCCACCGTGGTCACCTGGTCGGCGAACACCGCGAGCGTGTCAATCATCCCGTTGATGGTGTCCGCCAGCTCGGCGATTTCACCCTTCGCGTCCACCACCAGCTTGCGCTTCAAGTCACCATTGGCCACCGCCGTCACCACCTTGGCGATGCCACGCACCTGGGTGGTGAGATTGGAGGCCATGCTGTTCACGTTGTCGGTGAGGTCCTTCCACGTGCCGGCGACGCCCTTCACCTCGGCCTGACCGCCCAGCTTTCCTTCCGTGCCCACCTCGCGCGCGACGCGCGTCACCTCGGAAGCGAACGACGAGAGCTGGTCCACCATGGTGTTGATGGTGTTCTTCAGCTCCAGGATTTCGCCCTGCACGTCCACGGTGATTTTCTTGGACAGGTCACCTCGGGCAACGGCCGTGGTGACTTCCGCGATGTTGCGCACCTGCGACGTCAGGTTGGACGCCATCGAGTTCACGTTGTCGGTGAGGTCCTTCCACGTCCCGGCAACGCCCTTCACGACGGCCTGACCGCCCAGCTTGCCTTCCGTACCCACCTCGCGGGCGACGCGCGTCACCTCCGAGGCGAACGAGTTGAGCTGGTCCACCATCGTGTTGATGGTGTTCTTCAGCTCCAGGATTTCACCGCGCACGTCGACCGTAATCTTCTTGGACAGGTCGCCATTCGC